>DASRAU010000034.1:0-337066 GCA_035638075.1 Verrucomicrobiia bacterium | reverse complement strand
ACCCCCGCCGAAGCCGCCGCCTCCCCAGCCGCCGCCCCAGCCGCCCGGGCCGCGCCGGCGCCGCCCCGCCCCCGAAAGGATGAGCGCCGTCAGCAGCGGGCTGCGCACCAGCGACAGGACGAACAGGAACAGAAAGATGAGGAACAGCAGCCCGAAGAAGCCTCCCCCGCCCCGGCCGGTCGTGCGCCCCTGGTTCCGCTTTTCCTGGATGCCGTCGATGGTCAGGTTCGACTGCTGCGCCGCGATCGAGGTGAAGGCGGCGCTCGCCTGCAGCAGCCCGCGGCTGAAGTCGTCTTTCCGGAGGTGCGGGATCACCTCGCTGTCCATGATGGCGCCGACCTTGCCGTCGGGCAGGTACCCTTCGACGCCGTACCCTGTCTCGACGCGCACCTTGCGCGGATCGAGCGACAGCGCGATGACGATGCCGCGGTCGTCGCCCTTCTTGCCGACGCCCCACGTGGTGCCGACCCGGTTGGCGAACTCCTCGATGGTCTCGTCCTCGAGCCGCGGCACGGTGACGACGACGATGGCGACGCCGGTGGAGTCGAACAGGGCCCGGTGCCACGACTCCATCTGCCGCACGTCCTCCGCCCGGATGACGTGCGCCTCGTCGTAGACCGACCGCGTGTCGCGCTGCGGCAGCGGCGTCAGCGCGAATGCCGGCGCCGCGACGCACACGAGCAGCGCGAGCACGAGGACCCGGCGGAGGCTCATCGCAGGGAGGATCTCAGAACACCTGCTCCTCGACCGGGTTGCCGTTCTCATCCACCGCGGGAGGAGGCACGTAGCCGGTCGGGGGGCCCTTGGCGCTGAGCTGCCTCTTCTTGATGGTCACGAAGTAGGCGGGCGTGCCGTTCTTCCCCGGCGGCGGCAGCCGCTCGGTCAGGAAGACGTACTGCTCGGCGTCGGACCAGATGGTCTCGTACTGTTCGTGCGCTTTGTCACCGTACGAGTTGATGACCGCCTGCCGGCGCTTCACATCCGGCTCGCCGTAGCGCTCCTCGAGGCGGGCCAGGAACGGCCCGATGCCGCCGGTCTCGTGGCCGTAGTGCACGTCGATGCGCTCCAGCTCGTTCGACTCGTCCCGCCCCGAGAACGTCAGGTGCACGATGTAATCCCCGGCGTCATAGATCCAGACGCGAGGGTTCTTCCCGCCGGCGGTGAGGCTCGACCGCATCGAGCGCACGCGTGTCGCCTCCGCCCGGGTCATGCCGAGGGACAGGCCGTCGAAGATGGGCGCGGGGAAATGCTTGGCCGGCGGGGCCGCCGGCGGCGCGGCCTCCTTCCCGGAGCAGGCGCAGACCGTGGCGGCCACGAGCAGAAGGGCCAATCCGGCGGCGGGCCCGGCGAGGCGCATACAAAGAGGATGCTATCCCAACCTGCTGCGCGGTTGCAGCGCCGGCCCGGGGTGTTCGCTCGACGCCCGGAAGAGTGCGCCGCATCCTTGGCGCACGTTTTCGGTGGAGTCGGACGATGACCCTTCTCTTCAGAGTGCAGATCGAGGACGAGATGCACGAAGTGCGGATCGAAGTGGCCGGAAGCCCGGCGGCCGATCAGTGGGCGGGTATCGAGGAATTCGCCTTGAAGACCGCCTGGCTCGAGCATCGCCGGCTCCTCCCGAAGGGAGTGCTCAACGCTCTGGTGTGAGGGAGCCCCCGACGGCTCCCATCGCCTTCTGCCATTCTTCCGCCCGTTCCGTTTCTCCCGCCTGGCGCGCCAGTCGCGCCGCCACTTCCAGCAGTCGCCGGTCCTCCGGCGACACCTGCCCTGACACCGCCGCCCGCGACGCCGCCCCCTGCGCGGGGCCGCGGGCGATGTCGAGCCCTTCCGCCGCCCGCCCGGCCCCCTCCAGGAGTGTCGCCGCCCCGGCCGCCGCCACCGGATCGTCCGGACGCCGGCTTCTCACCCGCTCGTACAGCGACAGCGCCTTCTCGAGATCGCCGTGCCGGCCCTCGAAGCCGGCCGCCGCCAGCAGCACCTCGGGGTCGGTCCCGTCCGATCGGATCGCCGCGGCGAGCAGCGCGCGGGCGTCGTCGAGCCGTTCCTCCCGCTCGCTCAGTCGTCCCCGCGCCGCGAGGGTCGAGGCGCGCTCGTCGCCGGCACGTGCTGCCGCGTCCAGCCGGCGCCGCGCCTCTTTCAGATCCCCGTCCTCGAGAGCGAGCCTTCCGAGCGCCGCCGAGGCGCGACCGTCGCGGCGATCGAGGCGGTCGGCCCGGTCGAGAGCGTCCCGCGCGCCGCCGCGATCGCCGCGCGCCGCCAGCGCCTCCCCCAGCCCGAGCCACAGCGGCGGGGCGCCCGGAGCCTTGTCGATCGCCAGCCGGAAGAATGCCTCGGCGCCGGCCGGATCCCCCGCCGCAGCGAAGAAGGAGGCCAGATCGGCTTCCCGCACCGGCGGACCCCGCCTCGGACGCGCCGCCAGCTGCGCGGTCAGGGCCGGCACCAGCGGCGCGAGCGGCGCCCCGCGGCCCACCGGCGCGTCGCGCGCGAGCGCCGGGCTCATGGCGTCTTCGCGCACCCACACCGAGGCGGCCGTGTCGATGGACGCCAGCTGCCAGCGTCCCCCCGCCGCCAGGTGCCGCAGCAAAACCGCCCCCCGCCCGGCATCCCGGTGCGGCCAGAGAATGGTGGTGATCTGGTACTTATCCGCCGCCCGCTCGAACTCCTCGGCGTCGCCGACCGCCTCGAGCCACGAGCGCAGCACGCCGTGCTGGAACGGCTCGCGCCGCTCGTCGGCGAAGATGTGCCGGTCCCGCTTCCAGGTGTCCAGCAGCGACCCGCTCACGTTCAGGCTGTGAAACACCTGCCCGGGGAGGTTGGCCCCGTCCACGAACCGCGCGGCGACGTCGGGGAACTCGTCGGTGGCAAGCAGGAACGAGGGCGTGGGACGCGTCGCCGGCGGCCAGCCGGATGGGCGAAGCGCAGTCACCGAAATGCCGATCGCAACGACGAGGCAGGCCACGCCCACCCAGGCCGGCGCATTGGCCGCCGCCATGACGCCCGTCGCCGTGGCGCCCGCGTTGTCGCCCGGAGCGGTCGGGGGCGCCTCGGAACGCCGCGCCGGCCGGCGACGCAGGGCGATGAAGGCGGCCGCGATCAGGAACGGCGGCAGGTGCCGCCGCGATCGCAGCGCCATCGCGAGGAGCAGCAGCAACAGCGCCGCCTCGGCGAGGCTTCCCGGACCCCTTCGCCACAGGATCACCGCGGCCGCCGCGAGGAGCAGCAGGCCGAAGGCGATCCATTGCGGCGTCCCGAGACCACCGCTGAGCAACGGGCGCCAGTCGTCGAAGATCCGTCCCAGGAGCGCGTTGGCGCCGAGCGGATCGAGGACCGTGTCGAACGGCAGCCTCAGGGCCCGCGCCCCGAAGGGATTCAGGAGCGTCGCGCCGCACTGCAGCGCCACGCTGAAGGCGAGGTCGGCGGCGGCCACCATGAGAGCCGTCGATCGCCCGGAAGCCCGCGCCCCGCGTCCGAAGGATTCCAGGCCCAGGTCGACAGCGAAGAAGGCGGTCGCGAGGAGCGCGAGGAGGAAGGCCTGGTGCAGGTTCACCCACAGGAGCACCAGACCCGGCAGGACTCCCCACACCAGCACGCGCCGCCTCAGTGCTTCTTCGTCGCCGGCGCGCTCGAGGAGCAGCAAGGCCAGGAGGAGCAGCCCCCACGACACCACCTCGGGCCCCGGCCGCAGCCATGGCGCGCACCCGACCGCCGCAGCGAGCACGAGGGCTGCCCGGCAAGGAGCCGGAACGAACCGACGGCCGCGCGCGAACAGGGCCGCAAAGAGAACCACCCATGCCACCGCGTGCAGACCGCCGACCGCCCCCAGGCCCCCCATCCGTCGCACTCCCGCCACGCCGGCCTGGTACAGCCACGACAGGTCGGTCCACGGCAGCCCGTACGCCGTGTAGGAGAACTCCTCGGTGTGGGGCACGCCGTGCCGCTCGAGGATGCGGTCTCCCGCCGCCAGGTGGGTGAAGAGGCGGTCGTCGAGCGGACAGGTCAGGACGAGCGCCGCGATGGCCGCCAGGACCGCGGCCGGCGCCGTGACGTTGATCCAGGCCCGGAATCGTGATAACAAAACGCTCCGCTCCTTCATTCGCGGGACATTGTGGCGCGGGACATTCTGGGGAGGGTGCGCCTTTGGCGCAACTGACGGCTTTCAGTCTGAAAGGCTGGATCGACGCGCACCGGGATCGGCTCAAGCCTCCGGTCGGCAACGCCCTCGTCTTCGAGGAGGCCGACTTCCAGGTGATGATCGTCGGCGGCCCCAACAAGCGCAACGACTATCACCTCGATCCGGGCGAGGAATTGTTCTACCAGCTGGAGGGCGACATCGTCCTCAAGGTGGTCGAGGACGGGGTGCCGCGCGACATCCCGATCCGCGAGGGGGAGATGCTCCTGCTCCCGCCCAACGTCCCGCACTCGCCGCAGCGCGGCCCGAACACCGTCGGCATGGTGCTGGAGCGCAGGCGGACCCCGGACGAGGAGGACCGCTTCCGCTGGTACTGCGAGCGCTGCCACGCCGTCGTGCATGAGGCGGCGCTGCACGTCTCCGACCTCGGCACGCAGCTCAAGCCGGTGCTCGAGGCGTACCGGACCGACACGAGCCTGCGCACCTGCCGCGCCTGTGGCGCGGTCAATCCCCCCGCCGGCGCTTGAACGCCGGCGCGGAGGGGGCGCGGGCATGACCACCCCTTTCCGGGTCGATCTCCACACGCACATCCTGCCGCCGCGCCTGCCCGACGTCCGCGAGCGCTTCGGCTACGGTGGCTTCGTGTCGCTCGAGCCCGCCGAGGGAGGGGCCCGCATGATGGTGGACGGGGCGCTCTTCCGCGACGTGCCCGCCACGACCTTCGATGCGGCACGCCGGATCGAGGAGTGCGACCGCCACGGCGTCGCCGTGCAGGTGCTCTCGACGGTGCCGGTGATGTTCTGCTACTGGGCCGAGCCGGAGCATGCGCTCGACGTGGCGCGCGGCCTCAACGATCACATCGCCCAGACGGTGCGCGACCATCCGCGCCGCTTCGCGGGCCTGGGCACCGTGCCGCTGCAGGATCCCGACCTCGCCATCGGCGAGCTGGAGCGCTGCGTCGGCGAGCTGGGTCTTTCCGGCGTCGAGATCGGCACGCACGTCAACGCCTGGAATCTCGACCAGGAGGAGCTGTTCCCGTTCTTCCGCCGCGCCCAGGAGCTCGACGCGGCGATCTTCGTGCACCCCTGGGACATGCTCGGCTCGGAGCGGATGCGCAAGTATTTCCTGCCGTGGCTCGTCGGCATGCCGGCGGAGCTGTCGCTCGCGCTGTGTTCGCTCGCCATGGGCGGCGTGCTCGAGCGGCTGCCGGGCCTGCGCCTGGCGTTCGCGCACGGCGGCGGCGCCTTCCCGTTCACGCTCGGTCGCATCGACGCGGGCCATCGCGCCCGCCCCGATCTGTGCGCCCTCGACAGCCCGAAGCCGCCCGGCGCCTACCTCGACCGCATCGTCGTCGATTCGCTCGTGCACGACCCGGAGGCGCTGCGCTTCCTCGTGCGCCAGCTCGGACCCGAGCGCATCGCGCTGGGATCGGATTTCCCCTTCCCGCTGGGCGAGGCGGAGCCCGGGCGCCTGATCGAGTCGCTCACCGAGCTGCCGGCGGCCGCGCGCGATCGGATGCTCGGCGGGACCGCGCTCGCCTTCCTCGGCCGCCGCCGCGAGGACTTCGCGTGATCGACGAGGAAGACGCGCGGCGGCTCGACCTCGAAGATCCGCTGTCGCGCTTCCGCTCCCGCTTCGCGCTGCCCGGCGGCCCTGACGGCCGGCCGCTCCTGTACCTCTGCGGCCACTCGCTGGGGCTGATGCCGAAGGCGACGCGCGCCATCGTCGACGAAGAAATGGACGACTGGGAGGCGCTCGGGGTCGAGGGGCACTTCCGGTCGCGCCGGCCGTGGTACTCGTACCACGAGTTGTTCCGTGACAGCGGCGCGCGGCTCGTCGGCGCGCAACCCGGCGAGGTCGTGATGATGAACGGCCTCACCGTGAACCTGCACCTGATGCTGGCGACCTTCTACCGTCCGGCGGCCGGCCGCCGCGCCATCCTGATCGAGGAGCACGCCTTCCCGTCCGATCACTATGCGGTCGCATCGCAGATCCGGCACCACGGCGGCTCGCCCGACGAATCGCTCCTCGTGGCGCGCGCCCGCCCCGGCGAGCCGCACCTGCGCACAGAAGACCTGGAGCGCCTCATCGAGGAGCGCGGTCACGAGATCGCCGTCGTCCTGATGCCGGGCGTGCAGTTCTACACCGGACAGGCGCTCGACCTGGAGCGTCTCGCCGCGACGGCGCACCGGAAAGGCTGCGTCTTCGGCGCGGACCTGGCGCACGCCGCCGGCAACCTGCCGCTGCGGCTGCACGACTGGCAGGTCGATTTCGCCGTCTGGTGCTCGTACAAGTACCTCAACTCCGGCCCGGGCGCGGTCGCCGGCTGTTTCGTGCACGAGCGGCACGGCCGCGACCGGACGCTGCCGCGCTTCGCCGGCTGGTGGGGCAATGATCCGGCCACCCGGTTCGAGATGCGCGACGAGTTCGTGCCGCGCGAAGGCGCCGATGGCTGGCAGCTCGGCAACCCGCCGATCCTGGCGCTGGCTCCGCTCCTCGCGTCGCTGGCGATCTTCGAGGAGGCGGGAATCGAGGCGCTGCGCGCCCGCTCGGTGCGGATGACCTCGGCCCTGGTGGCGCTCCTCGATCGCCTGCCGGCGGGGCGCATCGAGATCCTCACGCCCCGCCACCCGGACGAGCGCGGCTGCCAGGTCTCCCTGCGCCTGCGCGGCGGCGGTGCGCGCCGCCTGCACGACGCGCTCGCGGCGCGCGGTGTCGTCTGCGATGTCCGCGAGCCGGATGTGCTCCGCTTCGCGCCGGTGCCGCTCTACAACACGTTCGGCGAGATCGTCCGCTTCGCGCGCCTGCTCGAGGAGTCGCTGGCGTGAGCACCATCGTGCAGATCGGCGCCGGGCTCGGCGGGACGCTCGCGTCGATCTTCCTTGGGCGCGCCGGGCACACGGTCAAGGGCTTCGAAATGCGCCCGGACCCGCGGCGCGGGCCGCTCGTCGGCGGGCGCTCGATCAACCTCGCCCTGTCGGCGCGCGGGCTCGGGGCGCTCGAGCGCGCCGGACTGCTCCAGCAGGTCCTGGCCCTGGCCGTGCCGATGCGCGGCCGGATGATCCACGACCTGCGCGGCCACACCGTCTTCCAGCCCTACGGCACCGAAGCCGGCCACGCCAACCACTCGGTGTCGCGCGCCGAGCTGAACGTGCTGCTCCTCGAGGCGGCCGAGCGCGAGCGCAACGTCCGCTTCTCCTTCGGCCGGCGCTGCGCCGACGTGGACCTCGACACGCCCTCGGCCACGTTCGAAGACACGGAGACCGTGGAGGGCGACGTGCTCCTCGGGACGGACGGCGCCTGGTCGGTCGTCCGCCGCCGCATGCAGCGGCTCGATCGCTTCGATTACGACCAGTCGTTCCTGAGCCACGGCTACAAGGAGCTGACCATCCCGGCGGGGTCGAACGGCACGCACCGGCTCGAGCCCAAAGCGCTGCACATCTGGCCGCGCGGCGGCTTCATGATGATCGCGCTGCCGAACCGCGACGGCTCCTTCACCTGCACCCTGTTCTGGCCGCACACGGGGCCGAACTCGTTCGACGCCCTGACGTCGGCCGCCGCGGTGCGGCGCTTTTTCGAGACCTGGTTCGCGGACGCGGTGCCGCTCATGCCGGACCTCGCCGAGCAGTACGCGCAGAACCCCGTCGGCTCCATGGTCACCATCCGATGCCGGCCGTGGCACTGGCGCGGCCGGACGGCGCTTCTCGGCGACGCGGCCCACGCGGTGGTGCCGTTCCACGGGCAGGGCGCGAACTGCGCCTTCGAGGACGCGGTCGTGCTCGACGAGTGCATGCGTGCGCACGCCCCCGACTGGGATCGTGTCTTCACCGCGTTCGAGGCGGGCCGCAAGGAGCACACCGACGCGCTGGCGCAGCTGTCGGTGCACAACTTCGTCGAGATGCGCGACCACACCGCATCGCGCCTGTTCCGCGCCCGCAAGGCGACCGAGAAGGCGCTCTACCGCCTCTTCCCGCGCCTGTTCATGCCGCTCTACATGATGATCTCGTTCACCCGCATCCCCTACGCCGAGACGGTGCGCCGGGCGCACCGCCAGGCCCTGTTCCTGAAATCCGTCGCCGCCGCGGTGGGCGCGGCGGCGGTCCTGTCGATCGCCTGGTGGTGGAGAAGCCGATGACCAAGCCGAAGTCGGGATCGCGCGGCGGCGCCGGCGGCGACGCCGCGGGCGGCGAGCGCGCGCTGCCGCTCACCTACGCACGCTACCTGCAGCTCGACACGCTCCTGGGGCTTCAGCAGCCGGCCTCCAACCCGCCGGAGCACGACGAAACGCTGTTCATCGTCATCCACCAGGTGTACGAGCTGTGGTTCCGGCTGCTGCTGCACGAGTTCGAGAAGATCCGGCGCGACTTCACGCAGGGCGAGCTGTTCGAGGCCATCGCCACCTGGAAGCGGGTGCGCATGGTCCTCAAGACGCTGGTGGCGCAGATCGACGTGCTCGAGACGATGACGCCGATGTCCTTCCTGACTTTCCGCGATCGGCTCGAGGCGGCCTCCGGGTTCCAGTCGACGCAGTTCCGCGAGATGGAGTTCCTGCTCGGTCACAAGCGGCCGGAGATGCTGGAGCGTTTCCCGGCCGGCGACCCGGCGCGCGTCGCGCTCGAGCGGCGGCTGAACGAGCGCTCGCTCGTCGATCATTTCTACGATTTCCTTGCCAAGCTCGGCGTGGCGATCCCCGACGCGCTGCGCCAGCGCGATGTGCGCACGCCGAACGCGCCCGACGCCGACATCCAGGAGGCGCTCGTGAAGCTCTACCGCCAGCGCCCGGATGTCGCGATTCTTCTCGAGCTGATGACCGACTTCGACGAGGGACTGCAGGAGTGGCGCTACCGGCACGTGATGATGGTGCAGCGCACCATCGGCAACAAGATGGGCACCGGCGGCTCGCTCGGCGTCGACTACCTCCGGAAGACGCTCTTCGCCCCGATCTTCCCCGACCTCTGGCTCATCCGGAACCGGCTTTGATCTACGACCTGACGCCGCCGATCGACCGGGCCCTGAAGGTCTTCCCCGGCGACACGCCGCCGGAGCGGGAGATCCTCCTCGACATGGAGGCGGGGGCGCACCTGACGCTCTCGACGCTGCGCACCACCGTGCACGTCGGAGCCCACGCCGATGCGCCCAGCCACTACGCCCGCGGCGCCGCGTCGATCGAGAAGCGCCCGCTCGACCTCTACCTGGGGCCCTGCCAGGTGCTGCGCCTCGCGGCGCGGCGCGGCGCCGTGCTCGAACCGGACGACCTGCGCGGCGCGTCGATCGCGGCGCCACGGATCCTGCTCGCGACCGGCACCTTCCCCGACCCGACGGTCTTCAACGAGGATTTCGCCGCGCTGTCGCCTTGGCTCGTCGACTTCCTGCACGAGCGCGGCGCGCGCCTGGTCGGCGTGGACACGCCGAGCCTCGACCCCTGCACCTCCAAGGATCTGCCGGCGCACCAGGCCTGCCTGCGCCATGACATGGCGATTCTCGAGGGACTCGTGTTGGCGCACGTGCCGGAAGGATTGTACGAGCTGATCGCGCTGCCTTTGCCGATCGCCGGCGCCGACGGCAGCCCCGTCCGCGCCATCCTCCGCGACCTGCCCTAGTCGATCGTCGCGATGACCTTCAGCTCGACGGCGATCGGGCCAGGGAGGCGGCTCACCTGGACCGTGGTGCGCGTCGGACGATTCTCGGGGAAGTGCTCGGAGTAGATCGCGTTGTAGGCCGGGAAGTCGTCCATGTTGGTCAGGAATGCCGTGACGTCGACGATGCGGTCCCACGACGAGCCGGCGTCCTCGACGATGAAGCGCAGGTTCTCGAAGACGGCGCGGCACTGCGCTGTGATGTCGTACGAGGCCACCTTCCCCTGGGCGTCGAGCGTCACGCCGGGGGTGTCCTTCTGGCCGCGGCGCCGCGGCCCCGTCCCCGAGACGAACAGGAGGTTGCCGACGCGACGCGCGTGCGGATACGGCCCGACCGGCTCGGCGGCGCGGCCGCTCAGGATCTCCCCATCCTCCCTCTTCGGCTTCGTTCGGCTCACGCCCCCTCCCCCTCGTTCAGTTTGACGCAGACGTTCTTCGGCTCGGTGAAGAAGCGCAGCGCCTCTTCGCCTCCCTCGCGGCCGAGGCCGCTGCGCTTCATGCCGCCGAACGGCACGCGCAGGTCGCGCAGCAGCCAGCAGTTCACCCAGACGGTGCCGGACGCCAGCCGCTCCGCCACGCGGTGCGCGCGGCCGAGGTGGCTCGTGAAGAGGGTCGCCGACAGGCCGTAGTCGGTGCCGTTGGCCCAGCCGAGGACTTCCTCTTCCGTCTTGAACGGCGTCACCGTCACCACCGGCCCGAAGATCTCCTCGCGGTTCACGCGGCTCATCGGCGCGAGGCCTTCGACGACCGTCGGCGCGACGAAGAACCCGTTGCGGCAGCGCTCCGGCAGGCTTTCCGGCACGCCGCCGCCGCACAGGAAGCGTCCGCCCTCCTGCCGCGCCGCGTCGAGGTAGCCGAGCACCTTGTCGCGGTGCGCCGACGAAATGAGCGCCCCCTGGTCGGTCTTGTCCTCGAGCGGGTCGCCGACCACGAGCCGGCGCGCCCCGGCGACGAAGCGTTCGACGAACGTATCGCGGATCGACTCTTCGACGTAGAGCCGCGAGCCGGCGAGGCAGATTTCCCCCTGGTTGGTGAACGCGGCGCGCAGGCTCGTCGTCACCGCCTCGTCGAGGTCGGCATCGGCGAAGACGATGTTCGGGTTCTTGCCGCCCATCTCGAGGGCGACCTTCTTGAAGAGCGGCGCCGCCGCGGTGGCGATGGCGCTGCCGGTGACGGTGCCGCCGGTGAAGGAGATGGCCGGCACCCGGGGGTGCGCGACGATGGCCGCGCCGGCCGCAGCACCCCGGCCGTGCACGATGTTGAGCACACCCTTCGGGAAGCCGACGTCCTTCGCGAGCTGCGCCAACAGCGCCGCGGTCATCGGCGCCAGCTCGGTCGGCTTCGCCACCACGGTGTTGCCGCTCGCCAGCGCCGGCGCGATCTTCCAGGTCAGGAGGTAGAGCGGCAGGTTCCACGGCGAGATGACGCCGGCGACGCCACGCGGGCGGCGCAGCGTGTAGTTGAGCGCCTTCGTCCCCGTGGAGTGCGACTCGGAGTGGAAGTGGATCGCGGCGGTCGCGAAGAAGCGCAGGTTCGACGAGGCGCGCGGGATCTCGAGGCTGCGCGCCAGTGCCAGCGGCTTGCCGGTGTCGATCGACTCGGCGCGCGCCAGGTCTTCGAGCGACGCGTCGATGCGGTCGGCCAGCGCGAGCAGGAATTGCGCCCGGGCCTCCGCCGAAAGCCGCGACCACGCCGGGAAGGCCCGCTCGGCCGCCCGCACCGCCGCCTCGACATCCTGCGCATCGCTGTCGGGGACGGTGCCGTAGACGCGCCCGGTCGCCGGCTCGACGTTGTCGAGGCGCTGCCCGCCGATCGGCGGGACGAACGCCCCGTCGATGAAGTTGAGGATGTCGCTCATCGGGAATCCTTCACCTGAACCGCAGACGCTACGATGCCCCTGCGGAATCCGTCAAGCGCAGCACGTGCTCGGCTTTGCCGGGCAGGAAAGGGGTCGCCTCGCCCGTCGCCCACGCCTCGTGGCCGGCGCGGTAGTAGGGCGACAGCGGGTGGCCGCTCTGCCCGCCCGGCATGTGGAAGAGTCCCTGCTCTTCGTGGCCCGGGGAAACGACCATGCGCTCCGAGGCGCCGAACTCCGGAGCCTGCACACGCGGCATGCTGTTGTCGCCCGGGAGCGGCCGCGGTGTCATGTCGAGCCAGGTCGCCAGCTGCGGCACGGCGCGGCTCAGCGGGTGCTGCATCTTCAGGACGTTGCGCTTCCCCCACGTTGCATTGTCGAGCGGGGTGCCGTCCTTCGTCACCGCGGTCAGCGCCCGGTCGAGGCCCGCGAGGAGCGCCTCGTCCCAGGTCTTGTAGGCGCGCGGCAGCAGGTGCCGCGGCCGCTCGCTGACCAGGCGCCACACCGGCCCTTCGCGCATCGGCATGGACGACGTGTCGAAATCAGGGTCCGCCTCGTGGCAGCGCGTCGTCAGCGCGTCGAGCAGCTCTCCGGTCACCTCGGTCCGGAAGGCGCGCACGATCCGGTAGCCGGCCGACTCGATCGCGGCGCGCCCGCCCCACGCGTCGACCAGCCGGCGCGCCGCGGCGCGGTCGGGCGAAGTCGCGGTCGCCTCCGGTGTCAGCGTCGCAAGGAGCAGGTCGCGCCAGCGCGACAGGAACAGCGCCCGGTCGTCGAGCTGCACGTGCAGGAGATCGAGCGGCGTCGCGCGGGGCAGCGCGCGCAGGTCGTCGCGGATCTGTCTGGCCCGCGCGCCGAGGTCGAGCCCGCCGTCGCCGATGAGATCGGCCGCCTTGCCCGAAACCGTGCGGGCGTTGGCGGTCCAGAGCCTCCCGTCCGGCGGATCGATCACGCGCGGCGCTTCATCCGGGTCGAGGAAGCCGTCCCAGCGGCGCTTGCCGTCGGCCCAGGACTCCGGCAGCCGGCCGTCGAGCCCGACCCGGCGCGGCATGCGGCCGGCGATGGTCCAGCCGATCCGCCCCGACGCGTCGGCGATGACGGCGTTCTGCTCCGGGATGCCGCTCGAGGAGGCGGCCCGCAGCGCTCCCTCGAGATCGCGCGCGTCCTCCATGTGCAGCAGCCCGAGATCGACGCCGCCCGGCTGGTGCGCCGTCCAGCGCAGGGCGCGCGGACGCCCCGACGGATCGTGGTCGACGATCGGGCCCCAGATCGTCCAGGGGATGTCGATCTCCGCCGGCGCCGCGCCCTTCACCGGGATCGACTCGTGGATGTGCTCGAGCCGCTTCATGCCGTCCGGCGTGCGATAGGACTCGGCGTCGGCCGGGTCGGCGTCGAGCACGACGAGGTCGCTCCAGTCCCCCTCGGTGTTGGTGAAAGCCCAGGCGACGTCGCCGTTGCTGCCCACGACGATGATCGGCGCCCCGGGCAGCATGACCCCGGTCACCCGCCGCTCCCGCTCTCCCTCGCGCCAGACGAGGGACGCGTGGTACCAGGTGTTCGGAATCGACAGCCCGAGGTGCATGTCGCTGGCGACGAGCGCGTGCCCATCGGCGGTGCGTGACGCGGCGACCGCCCAGTTGTTCGACCCCGCGTGCGGCGGTTCGTCCCGGGCCGTCGCCCGCGCAAGCACCGCTCCGGCACCCTCGAGGTCCGGGTGGCGGGCAATCCCTTCCTTCGGCTCGAGGCTGAAGTCGTCCGCGGCCGGCACCGGCGGCGGTACGAGGGCATCCCCTGCGATCGGCGCATCCCACTCGGTCCCGCGCGGCGACAGGAACGCGTACACGGGCGGAGGAAGCGTGTCGTGCATGACGGCCAGCGTCGCCTCGCGACGGCCGGTGTCGTCCTGCAGCCGCAGGAACATGGCGTAGACGACGAGGAAGGTGTCCTCGGGGCGCCACGGCGCGGGCTTCGAGCGCAGCATCAGGTATTCGAACGGCGGCTGCCGCAGCGCGGCGAGCCCGGCGTTCACCCCCGCGGCGTAGGCGTCGAGAAGAGCCCGGTCACCCGGCGGGGTGTCGGCCAGCGCCCGCTCGGCAAAGGCGCGGAACCGGTTGCGCCGCACGCCCTTGTCGGCGTCGAGCAGCGCCGGTCCGATGAGCTCCGCCAGGGTCCCGGCCGAGGAGCGCCGCATCAGGTCCATCTGGAAGAAGCGGTCCTGCGCATGCACGAACCCGGTGGCGCGCGCCACATCCAGCCGCGTCGCGCCGCGAATCGTCGGCACGCCGATCGCGTCGCGCTCGATGCGCACCTCGGCGGAGAGTCCCGGGAGCGCGCGCTGACCTTCGAGCGCCGGCAGGCTGCCGCGCAGCGCCCACCAGCCCCACAACCCCGCTCCCGCCGCGAGGACCACGACGAAGGCCCCCGCAACGAGCACAACCCGAAGCAGGACCCTGAAGAGACGTCCTGCGCTCATGCCCGCGCGTGGCGCGGCGGCAGCTCGAACCACGGGCTCACAGGCGATGGTCCATGCGGTCGAACAGACGTCCACGTTCGGTCCGCCAACGCAGGCGGTAGGGTTCGTTCCTGGCCGCTCGGGCCGCTGGAATCTTGAGCTTGACGCGCCGGAGGAGCTCACGGATGCCGAATCTCATTCGCATGCCCGAGAGCGTACTGACGGCTGCTGAATGATGCAAGCGCATCTCTTTGCCCGCATGGCAGAATTCCATCGTGCCGAGGCCCGCGAAAGTATCGGCGAAGCCAAAGGTCGTGATCCGGCCGATGACACCGGCCAGGTGGCCGGACCTCGTGCGGCTCTTCGGGAAGCACGGAGGCTGTGCCGGCTGCTGGTGCATGTACCCGCGCCTCCGGCATCGCGACTATGTGGCCGGCAAGGGGGCGGTGAACCGCCGGCGCCTCCGCGCGCTCGTCAGCCGCGGCGAAGTGCATGGCGTACTGGCCTACGTGGATGGAGAGCCGGCCGCCTGGTGTTCGCTGGGTCCGCGCGAGTCCTTCATCAGCCTGGCGAAATCGCGCGTGCTCGCGCCCGTGGACGACCGGCCGGTCTGGTCGATCGTCTGCTTCTACATCGGCCGGCCGCACCGCCGGCGCGGCCTCTCGTCGCAGCTCCTCGAGGCGGCCGCCGCGTATGCAGCGCGCCGCGGCGCGACCCTGCTCGAGGGCTACCCGCACGATCGCGGGCGCGCGCCGCTGCCGGACGCCTTCGCCTGGCACGGACTGCTGACCTCGTTCCAGCGCGCCGGTTTCGCGGAGGTCGCGCGCCGCTCCGCCGGCCGCCCCATCGTCCGGCGCGCGGTCAGCGGGAAGCGGCCCGCTCCGGGCGGGCGTCAGCGCTCGACGATCTCGAGCTGATCGCGGCGGACGCCGCGCAGCCGCAGGGCGTCGCGCCGGATGTTGCAGGCAATCGCCGGAAGCGTGGCGCCGCCGCTCTCGTCGTCCACCGTAAGGTGCCCGTCCTCGACGAAGATCGACACGCGCGCGACCGACGACGCCGGGACGCGCAGGATGGTCGTGCCCTCGAGGTCGGCGAACCAGCCGCGCGGCGCCAGCCGGTAGCGCGCCGTTCCACCTTCCTGACGAATCGATTCGTCGATCCGGCCCCATGGCACGCCGAACCCGTCGTGATGTGACTCGATCGATACCGCCGTCTCGCCGGGCGAAACCAGGATGACGCGCGCGTGCCCGACCTCGACACGCGCCTCGAGCGTCGTCGCCGGCCCGGCCGGAACCGCCAGGGCATGTGGCGCGGCATCGTGACGGAAGGGATAACAAAGCACCGCCGCTCCCATCGCCGCGACACCGAGAACGCTTCCGCCCACGAGCCACGAGACCCGCGCGGCAGGCGCCGGCGCGATCCGCCGCGCGGGCCAGCGGGTCAGGGCGGCATCGACCAGCATCACCGTGCCGCACGTCAGGATCCCGCTCCAGAGCACGTCCGAGGCGAAGTGCGCCCCGGTGGCGATCCGGCCCAGCCCGAGCAGAACCCCGAGCAGGAGCGAACCGGCGACGAACGCCGCGCGCGCCCCGCGACGGCGCGCCTCGACGACGCCGGCAAGCGCGATGCACGCGAACCCGACCGCCGAATGCCCGCACGGGAACGACTTCCCGACCGGACCGACGTGCAGCGGCGCAACATAGGTGAAATCGCCACCGAGCCCCAGCGTCTGTCGCGGTCTCGGCCGGTGACAGTGATCCTTGAGGATGACGTTGACGAGGAGGCCGGGGCCCAGCGCCAGCCCCAGCAGAACGACCAGCGCGGCCCGCATCGACCGGCGGGCCCGCCACGAACGGATCACCAATCCGATTCCTGTCAGCGCGAGCGCGAGGGCGACCCAGGTCGTCAGGCCGGCGAGGAAGCCCCACGGCATCGGCGCCGCATCCTGCCACGGCCCCGACGGGATCGTCGGCTGATAGAAGAGACGCGACACCGCCGGGTCGATCCGCCCCCACGGCAGGACGAGCGCGATCCCGGCGGCGAGGAGGAGCGCCGCCGCGGCCCGCCGGGATGTCACGGCACCACGGCGTGGAGGTTGCGCACCAGCACGTAGATGCCGAGCAGGATGACGAAGATTCCGAAGGCGCGCCGCAGGCGCCGCGGCGAGGTCTTTCCCGCCATCCGTTCGCCGAAAACCCCGCCGGCGATGGCCATGAGCGTGAACAGGATTGTCGGAACGATCGGCACCGTGGCGGTGTTGAGGTGGCCGATGAACCCGGCGGCGCAGTTGAAGGCGATGACGAGCAAGGACGTCCCGACGGCGACCGGCATCGCCAGCCCGGCGAAGAGCGTCAGCGCCGGCACGATCAGGAAGCCGCCCCCGATGCCGAGAAAGCCGGTCAGGAAGCCGACGCCGGCCCCCGCCGCGACGACCGCCACCGGGTGCCGCTGCCTCGTCGGCTCGCCGGCGTGCTTTTCGCGCAGGGCCCGCAGGACCATGACGCTGCCGACGACGAGCATCAGCACCGCGAAGCAGAGCAGGAGGGTCCGCGGCTCCAGCAGGTGCGTCAGCCGCGCGCCGAGGAAGGCCGCCGGCAGCCCGATCCCTCCGAACAGCGCGCCGGTGCGCGTGTCGACGCGGCCGCTCCGCCGGTGCAGCAGGCTCGCCGTCAGGCTGGTCGCGCCCACGATCGCCAGCGACATCGCCACCGCCTGGCGGGGATCGACCCGCCCCACGAACACCAGCACCGGCAGCGCGAGGATCGACCCGCCCCCGCCGAGCAGCCCGAGGGAGATGCCGATGAGCCCGCTCAGGAGGAGGGCGGCGACGGTGGCGAGGGAGAACGACACGAGCCGGGATCCTGCACGCAGTCGCCCCTCCGCGCAACGGCATGCTATCGTCGCGCGCCGATGTCGTGGCTACCGATTCCGCGCGCGCGCAGCTCCTACGCCATCGCCGGCTCGCTGTTCCTGCGCGCCCTCGGCGTCGTCTACGTCATGGCGTTCGTGTCGCTCGCGGTGCAGATCCGCGGGCTGGCGGGGGCGAACGGCATCCTCCCGGCCGCGAATCTCCTCGAAGCGCTGCGCACGCAGATGGGGCCGGAGCGGTTCTTCGCGGTCCCGTCGCTCTACTGGCTGACCGGAGCGCCGGACGGCCTGCTGGTGGGCGGCTGCTGGCTGGGAGCCCTGGTCGGCGCGATGGTGGCCTGCGGCTTCCTCCCCTTCCCCGGGCTTGTCGCCTGCTTCGCGCTCTACCTGTCGCTGTCGTCGGTGACGCGCACGTTCCTGAACTTCCAGTGGGACATCCTGCTGACCGAGACGGGCTTCATCGCGCTGTTCGTCGCGCCGATGCGGCTGCGGATGAGAGTGCCGTGCATCCCGGCGCCCCCGGCGACGGCGCTGTGGCTGGTGCGCTGGCTGCTCTTCCGGCTGATGTTCTCGTCGGGGGTGGTGAAGCTCGCGAGCGGCGATCCGACCTGGTGGAACCTGCGCGCGCTCGACGTGCACTACTTCACGCAGCCGCTCCCCACCTGGACCGCCTGGTTCGTGCACCAGCTGCCGGCCTGGTACCACACCTTCGAGTGCGGCGTGATGTTCTGCGTCGAGCTGATCGTGCCGTTCGGGCTGTTCGGGCCGCGCCAGGTGCGCCGCGCCGCCGCCCTCATCCTGCTCGGCTTCCAGGCGCTCATCGCGGCGACCGGCAACTATGCCTTCTTCAATTACCTGACGATGGCGCTCTGCATCGCGTCGCTCGACGACGGGATGTGGCCGGCTTTCCTGCGCCGCCGTCTTCCGGCGCCGACCGTGCCGACCTCACCGGCGGCGACCCTGGTGTCCTCGCTGGATCCGGGGGCGGGGGGACCGGACCCGGCGCTCGGCACACCGCCGGTGCCGGCGCGCACCTGGCCCCTCTGGCTCTCGGTGCCGGTGCTGACGCTGTTCCTCACCCTCGGGTGCGTGGCGATGACCGAGCGCTGGGACTTCAACGTGTGGTGGCCGCCGCCCTTCGAGAAGGCGCTCGCCGCGATCCGGCCGCTGCGCATCGTCAACGCCTACGGCCTGTTCGCGGTCATGACGACGACGCGCGCGGAGATCATCGTCGAGGGCAGCGACGACGGCCAGACCTGGTCCGCCTACGAGTTCAAATGGAAGCCGGGCGAGGTGAACCGCCGCCCGGCGTTCGTGGCGCCGCACCAGCCGCGCCTCGACTGGCAGATGTGGTTCGCGGCGCTCTCCAGCTACCGGCAGCAGCCGTGGTACGCGGCGTTCCTCGCCCGGCTGCTGCAGGGCTCACCCGACGTGCTGGCGCTGCTAGAGAAGAACCCGTTCCCGGATCACCCGCCGCGCTACATCCGCTCGATCGCTTACGACTACCGCTTCTCCGACTTCAAGACGCGCCGCGAGACCGGCGCCTGGTGGGTCCGCACGGAAGAAGGCCAGTACAGCCCGGTTCAGTCGTTGCGCGCTCCCTGACTCCCGGGCCCGCTCTGACCGGCGTGCCGCAGCCAGGCCCCGGCCAGCGTCAGCCACGGATCCGGCGCCGGCTGCGGGAACGGCCAGCCGGACTGGAGCCTCAGCGCCTCGCCGAGAACCGTTCGGTATCCCTGGAGATCCGTCTCCGCCGGGAACAGCAGTCCCGGTCCCGTGTCGACCGGCCTCCACTCCCACCAGGTGCTCACCGGGCCCGCGCCGCGCAGGAACGCCACCACGAGATCGCCTGACCCCCAGGGCGGCGGCTCCGGGCGGGCGCATCCCTGGCCGAAGCTCACCTCGACGAATTTCGAGCTGCTCAGGACCCAGGCCTCGTCGAGCTTCCAGATCTCCCGGATCTGCAGCTCGGCCACCAGGTGACCGGTCTCGCCCCGGCAAACCGGCGGCGGCGTCAGCCCTTTCCAGAGGAGGCAGTCGGTGACCGCCTCGATGTCGGCGAGCACCACGAACTGGGCGCTCTCCATCAGATCCCAGAGAGCCGCCGGCGCGACCGAGGCAGGCCGCATGGCCGACGCCATCAGCGCGGCCGGCCAGGCGGGAGCGAGCGGCGCGACCGGTGCGGCCGGCACGACCGCGACTTGTCCTTTCGCCAGCACGGACACGAGTGCGGCGATCAGGAGCTCGATGAAGGGTTGTTTCAACTGCGGGCTGCGCTTCATGGCGGGGCCTCCGACTTCGCGCCCGCACCGGCGTGTGGACAGGAAGGTGCCCCGATTCGAAGACGATCGTCATTGGGATGTGATGACGCGCGCGGTCCGAGCCTTGCGCCGATCGCGGGACGCGATCCGCGCCGGCGACGATCAGCGACCGAAAGGCTCGAGGTCGCGGTCGAGGCGGGCTCGCCGCGCAGGCGCGCCGCGGTCTCCTCGACCTTGCCGAAGAACCGCAGGAAGTTCTCGCCGAGCACGCCCTTCACCTCGGCCTCGGAGTGGCCGCGCCGCAGCAGCTCCTCGGTGAGCTTCGGCAGCATCGACACGTCGTCGAGGCCCTCGGGCGGGTCCTGGATGCCGTCGAAGTCGGTGCCGAGCCCGACGCAGCCCGGCCCCCCCACCTGCATCGCGTGCTCGATGTGGTCGACCGCCCTCGTCCACTGAGTTCGCAGGCGCGGCATCGGCTTCATGAGCTTGCCGATGGCGGCGTCGCGCGCCTTCACGTCCCCCGCCAGCTCCTTCTTGATGCGGTCGTACTCCGGCCGGATCTTCGCCAGCTCCGCCTTCTGCGCCGCGACCGACGCCGGGTCGAGGAAGTACGACCCGATGTTGATCATGATGACCCCGCCCTTCGCGGCGACTTGCTTGATCTCGTCGTCGGTCAGGTTGCGCGGGATGTCCGACAGCGCCCGGCACGACGAGTGCGAGGCGAACACCGGCGCGCGGCTGGTCTCGAACACGTCGGCCATGGTGTCGTCGGAGACGTGCGAGATGTCCACCATCATCCCCAGGCGGTTCATCTCCCGCACCACCTCGCGGCCGAACTCGGTCAGGCCGCCGTGCACGCGCGCCGCTGCCGGGTCGAAGTCGGGCAGGAAGAACGGTCCCGTCGCGTCGGCCCAGTGGTTGGTGTTGACGTGCGTCAGGGTCATGTAGCGCACCCCGAGCTGGTGGAACTGCCGCAGCGCCGCGAGGGAGTCCTCGATGGCGTGTCCCCCCTCGATGCCCATGAGCACGGCGATCTTCCCGTCCTTCTTGGCCTTGCGGATCCCGGCCACGGATGCGGCCGGGACGAGGTCGGCCGGGTGCGCCGCGACGACGCGCCCGACCAGGTCGATGACCTCGAGGGTCTTCTTCGCCGCGCCGCCCGCCTCGGCGAAGGTCGCCGGGACGTAGACGGCGAAGAACGGCGCCGTCAGCCCCCCTTCGCGGGCGCGCGGGATGTCGAAGTGCAGAGTCGCGCCGCGCTCGGCGATGTCGGCCCACTTCTCACCGAGGGCGTCCGGGACGTCTTCGTGCGTGTCGACGACGATCGCTTCGGCCTGGAGCTTCCGGGCGCGGGCCGCGAGGTCGCCCGCCGCAGCGGGGGCCGCGGCGAGAATCGCCGCGGTCATCAGCAGTAGGACGGTCCCGCCTCGTCGCGCGCTTTTTCGCATCGCTCCCCCCCCTCGATCGCGAAAGCGTAACACCCGTTTGACGCCGCCGCGCCGGGGCACCATCTTGATCCGGGCCCGGGTCCGTCTGCGCCGACCGCAGGGCGGCGCGCCCGGGGGAGGCCGACCCCATGCCCGGACTGAACCCCGCCAACGCCCGTGCCATCGTCGCCCGCTTGACCGACGGCAAGACGATCAAGGGGACGACGCACGACTTCGCCCCCGACAAGGACGTCTTCCACGTGTACGTGGACGGCGACGAGTCGAAGCCGGCGGCGACCATCCGCGTCGCGGCCCTGAAGGCGGTCTTCTTCGTGAAGACCTACCAGGGGAACCGCTATCACGTCGAGGACAAGAGCTTCCGCCCGGGGAACGAGCCGGGCCGGCGCATCAAGGTGACCTTCAAGGACAAGGAGGAGATCGCCGGCTTCTCGACC
This sequence comes from Verrucomicrobiia bacterium, assembly GCA_035638075.1. Lineage (GTDB taxonomy): Bacteria > Acidobacteriota > Polarisedimenticolia > Gp22-AA2 > Gp22-AA2 > DASRAU01. The sequence goes on along the minus strand of DASRAU010000034.1, from coordinate 315,983 downwards.
GGTTCGCTCGCCGGACGCGTCGGCTTCTTCGTCCTGCCGGCCGATCCGGCGAGCAACAACTCCCGCATCTTCATCGTCCACGCCGCGGTGGCGAAGAAGGAGTTCCCGCCGAAGGACGCGCCGCTCGCCAAGGCGGGCTGACGGCAGGAGAAGTGGCGGAGGGAGTGGGATTCGAACCCACGGACCCACGAGGGGTCAGCGGTTTTCAAGACCGCCGCCTTAAACCGCTCGGCCATCCCTCCGCTGGTCATTATAGAAGCCCGGTCCCATGAAAGAGACCTTCGACCTCATCGGGCTGCTGGTCGTGCTGCTCACGGTGGCCTGCGCCGTCCTGCTGATCACGACGCGCCTGCGGCTGCCGGCGGTCGTCGGCTATCTCGTCTCGGGCGTGCTCGTCGGCCCGCACGTCATGGGGCACCTGACCGAGAGCGAGACCATCTCCTCGCTCGCCGAGATCGGCGTCCTCCTCCTGATGTTCACCATCGGGCTGGAGTTCGACACGCAGTACTTCCTGCGCATCCGGCGCGTCGCCATCGGCGGCGGGGCGCTGCAGATCGGCCTGACCATCGTCGCCGCCATGCTCGCCGGCACCTTCCTGGGCTGGCCGGCGCGCACCGGCGCGACCATCGGCTGCATCGTCGCCCTGAGCAGCACCGCCGTCGTCCTGAAGAGCCTGATGGACCTCGGCCTGCTCGACTCCCTCGCCGGCCGGCTCTCCCTCGGCATCCTGATTTTCCAGGACCTGAGCCTCGTGCCGATGATGATCCTGCTGCCGGTGTCGGGCGGGACCGCCGGCACGATGCTGCTGAACCTCGTCGCCGCGCTCGGCCGCGCCGGCTTCCTGCTCGCGGTCACGCTCATCCTCAGCCGCCGCGTCATGCCGCGCTTCCTGCACATGATGGCGAACTCGCGCAGCCAGGAGACGGTGCTGCTCGCGACGCTGACGCTGTGCCTCGGGCTCGCCTGGATCAGCCATCTGCTCGGCGTGTCGTACGCGCTCGGGGCGTTCCTCGCCGGGCTCGTCCTCGGGGGCACCGAGTACGCGCACCAGATGCGCGCCAACATCGTGCCGTTCCGCGACATCTTCGCCGGCGTCTTCTTCGTCGCCATGGGGATGCTGCTCGACCCCGCCTACGCCCTGCACGCCTGGCGCGAGGTGCTCACGGTCATCGGCGTCATCGTCATCGGCAAGACGGTGATCACCGCCGCCGCCATCGCCCTCTTCGGCTTCCCCGCGAGCGTGGCGATTCAAGTGGGATTGAACCTCGCGCAGGTGGGCGAGTTCTCGTTCCTGCTCGCCATCATGGGGGCGCGATCCGGGCTGATGTCCGAGGAGATCTACAAGGTCGCCATCGCGGCTTCGGTCATCTCGATGCTCCTGGCCCCGATCATGACCCGCTGGTCACCGCGTCTCGCCACCCGCGTCGCCAACGCGACCGGGGGCATCCTGCCGAAGTGGGAGCGCCTCGCCCGCCGCTACGAGAGCGGCGTGCTCGACGTGCAGGTCTCCACGGGCAGCCTGCCGGGCCTGCGGAGCCACGTGGTCATCCTCGGCTACGGCAGCGTCGGACGGATCCTCGGCGACGTGCTGCGCAGCCACCAGGTGCCGTTCGTCGGGCTGGAGATCGACCCGAGCCTGGTGCGCGAGGCACGCCGGCGCGGCCACCCGGTGCTGTACGGCGACGCCGGCAGCGAGGAGCTGCTCGAGCGCTGCGGCATCAAGGAGGCGCGCATCGCCCTCGTCACCCTTCCCGATCCGATGATGGCCCGTTACGCCATCCGCGCCGCGCACCGCATGAACCCGGACCTCTTCATCGTCGCCCGCGGCCGCCGCGCCGTCGAGGACGGTCCGCTCTACCAGGAAGGCGCCGACGAGGTCATCCACGAGACCTTCGAGGTCGGGATCGAGTTCATCGCGCGCGTGCTGCGCCACCTGAACGTCCCCAAGCAGCGGATCGAGCGGGAGGTCGGACACGTGCGCAAAGGCCGCTACGAGGTCTTCCGCCGCCGCGACCTCGAGGCTCTGCCCCTGGCCGACGTGCGCCGCGCCCTGGACACTTTGCGCGTCGAGTTCCTGGAGATCCCGAAGGACTCCCCGCTCGCAGGCAAGCACCTGCGCGACGCCGGCATCCGCGAGGCGACCGGCGCGCTGGTGCTGGCCGTGGCGCGCGAGGACACCATCATCCACGCGCCCGACGCCGAGTTCACCCTGCAGGCCGGCGACACCATCCTGGTCTCGGGCGCCGCCGAGCAGGTCGCGCACGTCGAGGAGATCGTCGAGCGCGGCGTCGTGGCGCGCCCTGCGACCACCGAGGGATAGGCGTCACTCTTTGAGGAGCCCGCGCTTCAGGGTCTTGACGCACCTGAGATCGTCTTCGGCGATGTCGTAGCGCATCAATCGATCCCGCCAGAACAAGCCGCTGCCAGGATCGACATAGAGATAGAACTTGCCGTCGGTCGTGAGCTGACCCCGGGGCCAGGGAAATGGCTCGGAGCCGAAGAAAGCCGCGATGGACTCCCGGGACGGAAGTGTCCCGTGGACCTCGGTCCACCGCCCCGACTGAATCTCGAAGTGGTTCCCGGCGCGTTCATCATAGAAGTTCAACCAGGTGACCCGGGCGGTCTCGAGCTCGACTCTCGCCACGCCATTGACCTCGGACCCTTCGGGCAGGGCTTCCTCGAGTTCCTCGACGGGCCGCGGCCTGGAGCCGGAGACGAAGACGGAAGCTCCATCGGCGGCCCACTGGACGTGCGTGTCCGGCGTCAGCAGGGAGAAATAGCGCGCCTCTGACGGGGAGAGCCGCGCAAACGGCGGCATTACGACGCCCGCGATCGTCCTGACCACCTTCTTGTCCTGCACGGAATAGAGCACGACGCCGTCGTCCTGGACGATGACGATGGTTTTTCCATCCGGAGAATAGGCAGGCGATGAGAAGCCGTGAGCGCCGGAGAGGTCCAGCAAGGCCCGCTCATCCTTCCCGTCGACGAACAGCTCGGTCAGCCGGCATGCGACCGAGTCCGGATTCGTCCGCGGTTTCTGTTCCGAGAAGCGAACGTCGCACTTGACGCTGACCAGGCGCCCCCCTCCGGGATGCAAATGCGGAGACGAGTAGCCGACCTGCCGGATCGAAGCCCCCTCGTGAACGAACTCGGGCTCCCACCGATGGATCCGCTTGCCCGCGGCTGAGAACACCGTGATCCCCAGATAGGGGTAGTCCACGGCGCCCCGCGCCGCCGCGCGGTCTCCGCGGGTGGAAGCCGTGCTGGAGGCACAGGGAGACATCAGGAACAGGGCGACCGCCGCAAACGCGATCATCCGCGGCCGCAGCATTTCGAGTCCCCTATCGGGCGGGCGCGGTGATTTCCGCGGCGCCGAAGTACGGCTGCAGGGCTTCGGGGATGGCGATCGATCCGTCCTCGCGCTGGCCGTTCTCGAGAATCGCCACGAGCGTGCGGCCGACCGCCAGGCCGGAGCCGTTGAGCGTGTGCGCCAGCTCGGTCTTCCCGGAAGGGCCGCGGCGGAAGCGGATGCCGGCGCGGCGCGCCTGGAAGTCGCCGCAGTTCGAGCAGGATGAGATCTCCCGGTAGGCGTCGAACGACGGCAGCCACACCTCGATGTCGTAGGTCTTCATCGAGGCGAAGCCCATGTCGCCGGTGCAGAGCGCGATGACGCGGTACGACAAACCGAGACGCTTCAGCACCGTCTCGGCATTGCTGGTCAACGTTTCGAGCGCCTGCATCGAGTCCTCGGGCCGGGTGAACTTCACCAGCTCGACCTTGTTGAACTGGTGCTGGCGGATGAGCCCCTTCATGTCCTTGCCGTACGAACCGGCTTCGCTGCGGAAGCAGGGCGTGTATGCCGTGTACGAGAGGGGAAGCCGATCTCCCTCGATCGTCTCCTGCCGGTGCAGGTTCGTCAGCGGCACCTCGGCGGTCGGGATCAGCCAGTACGGGAAGCCTTCGAGCTTGAAGAGATCGTCCTTGAACTTCGGCAGGTTGCCGGTGCCGGTCATGGACTCGGTGTTGACCATGAGCGGCGGCATCACCTCGGTGTAGCCGTGCTCCTTCGTCTGCAGATCGAGCATGAAGTTGATGAGCGCCCGCTCCAGGCGCGCGCCGGCTCCCAGGTAGACGGTGAAGCGGGCGCCGGTCATCTTCGCCGCGCGCTCGAAATCGAGGATGCCGAGCGCCTCGCCCAGGTCCCAGTGCGCCTTCGGCGCGAAGGAGAACTTCGGCGGGGTGCCCCAGCGGCGCACTTCGACGTTGTCGTCGGCCGTCTTCCCCACCGGCACCGACGCGTGCGGCAGGTTCGGAACGTCCAGCAGCAGCGCCTCGAGCTTCTCGTCGGCTTCGCCGGCGCGCGCGTCCAGCTCCTTGATGCGGTCGCCGGCGCCGCGCATCTCCTCGATGAGGGCCGTCGCGTCCTTGCCTTCCTTCTTGAGCCGGGCGATGTCGCCGGAGACGGCGTTGCGACGGGCCTTCAGGGTCTCGACCTCGTGGAGTGCCTTGCGGCGCTGCTGGTCGAGCCGGCGGATGGCCTCGATATCCACGGCGGCGCCGCGGTTCTTCATCGCCGCCTCCACCTCGTCGAGGTGGTCCCGCACCCACGTCCTGTCGAGCATGACGCGCAGTCTAATCTATGATGCGGCGATGGCGCGTACGGCCCGGGCGGACTACCGGCGGAGCCTGAAGGTCACGTCGTTGCCGCTGCCCGACCCCGAGGCCGCGGCGCGCGCGGCCTTGCTCGTCCTCGAGGCCGACGATGCCGACGGGCGAGCCCTGGCCGGGCAGCGGCTTCTCGATCTGCTTTCGGCCCAGGCCGGCATCCCGACGCCCGAGCTGGTCGTCCCGGACGACCGCCAGCCGCATCGCCGCAAGGGCACCCGCATCGTCTATTCGCTGCAGGGGGACTACCGGCGGCGCCAGCCATCGCCCGCCGACCCCAAGGTGGCGCGCGGCGGCAAGCCGCTCGGCCGCATCCGGGTCCCGCATCGCACGCCCGCGCGCGGCGACGTCGTCAAGGCTGGAGCGTTCCTGCACACGCTCCTCCACGAGTTCTGCCACCACCACGATGCCGAGGCGCTCGGTCTCTGGCGCTCGTTCCACACCGCCGGCTTCTACGCCCGCCTGCGCGACCTGCGCTCGCAGATCGAGCCGTCGGAAGGAAGCGGGCGCCGCGAGCCGCTCTCCCCCCTGGCCGGATCGGTCTCGCGGCGGCGGCGCGCGGCCGGCGGCAGGCGCGGCAAGACACCGCCCCAGCGTGAAGAGCCGAAGCAGCCGGGCCTGTTCTCGTCGCTTCTCGCCCTGTTCAAGACCACCTGAGCGATTGGGCTGGCCTATAATCCGCGCGTCATGAGTCCCCGCTCGGTGTACAGAAGCCACGACGGTCCGGCCTCCGGGTCTCCGGCGCGCCCGCAGCGCGTCCGCAAGGCGGTCTTCCCGGCCGCCGGCCTCGGCACGCGCTTCCTGCCGGCCACCAAGGCGCTCCCCAAGGAAATGCTGCCCCTGGTGGACAAGCCGGTCATCCAGTACGTCATCGAGGAAGCGGTCGCGTCGGGGATCGAGGCGATCATCATCGTCACCGGCCGCGGCAAGAGCGCCATCGAGGACCACTTCGACATCGCCTTCGAGCTGGAGTCGCTCCTCGAGCGGCGCGGCAAGCACGAGACGCTGCGCGAGGTGCGGACCATCTCCGACCTGATCAACGTGTCCTATATACGGCAGAAGGAGCCGCTCGGCCTCGGCCACGCGATTCTCGTGGCGCGCGACCTCGTCGGGCACGAGCCGTTCGCGGTCTTCCTCGGCGACGACGTCATCCACGCCGCGGTGCCGGTCATGAAGCAGATGATCGAGGTCTACGCACGCACCGGGTCGTCGGTCATCGCCGTCGAGCGCGTGGCGCGTGAGCGCTCGCGCGACTACGGCATGGTCGCCGTGGACGAATCCGATGCCACCAGCGGCGCGACCGGCCGCGGCCACACGTACCGCATCACCGACTTGGTGGAGAAGCCGCCGCCCGAGGAGGCGCCGTCCGATCTCGCCATCATCGGCCGCTACATCCTGACGCCGGAGATCTTCCCTCACCTCGAGGAGACCGCCGCCGGCCGGGGCGGGGAGATCCAACTCACGGACGGACTGCGCTCGCTCCTGAAGGTGCAGCCGATGACCGCTTACGCGTTCGAGGGCATCCGCTATGACACCGGCGACAAGCTCGGCTTCCTGAAGGCGACGGTGGAGTTCGCGCTGCGCCGGCCGGACCTCGGCGGTCCGTTCCGCGCCTACCTCGAGTCGCTGTCGCTCGACGGCGCGGCCGTGCGCCCCGATCCGAAGACGCTCGCCATGCCGCGGCCTGCTCCGTCGGCGGCCGCGTCGCGGCCGTCCCGCGCGGCGCGCCCCGCAAAGGCCGCCGGGCGCCGCACCGCTCCCGCCCGCCGCCGCCGCGCCGGGTGAACCTCCGCCCTTGATTCGCGATCGACGCCGGCGATCCGCCCGGCTCGGCGCCCACCCGGAGCGCCGCGTCCTCGCGCCGGTCCGGCGCGCCGTCCTGAGGCGCTCGGCCGGCGACGCCGGGGCGGTCCCTTCGCTTCCGCCGCAGCGTCGCTCGCGCCGCCGCTTCGTCGTCCTGCCGCCGGTCGTCAACATGCACGCGGCGCCGCGGCCGACGTCCCCGGTCGTGAGCCAGGCGATTCTCGGCACCTCGGTCCTGGTGATCCGCCGGCGCAGCGGCTGGGCGCTCGTCGAGACGCCCGACCGCTACCGCGGCTGGATGCGCTCGCCGGCGCTGCGCCACGACCGGCGCCACATGCCGGTCGTGGAAGTCCGCAGCCTTCTCGCCAACGTCTACGCCGGCCAGGACGTGACGACGCGCGCTCCGATCGCCGTCCTGCCGATGCTGGCGCGGGTGGAGATCTCCGGCACGGCCGCTCCCGCTCTGCGCAGCGCCGGGACACGCGCGCGCCGCGCCGGGCGCGTCGCCGGCGCCGCCCACGAGGCCCGCGGCGGCGCCGTCGGCACGGCGGATTGGCAGCGCATCCACCTCCCCGACGGCCGCACCGGGTGGGCGCAGACGGCGGACCTGCATGCTCCCGTCGGGATCGCCGGGAGGCACGCCATCTCGCGCACGACCGGCAGGGCCGCCGAGGTCGTGGCGACGGCGCTGCGCTTCGTCGGGCTTCCTTATCTGTGGGGCGGCATCACGACGTTCGGTCTCGACTGCTCGGGTCTGGTGCAGCTGGCGCACCGGGCGGTGGGCGTCATCCTGCCGCGCGACGCCGACCTGCAATGGGCCGACCGGCGGCTCTCCCCGGTGCCGCCGGGACGCATCCGCCCCGGCGACCTGGTGTTCTTCGGTCCGCGCCGCGGCACCATCACGCACGTCGGCATCGCCATCGGCCGCCGCGCTTTCGTCAACGCGACGACCCGCAGGCGGCCCGAGGTGCGCATCGACCGCCTCGCCGACCCGTACTGGAAGAAGCTGTTCCGCGGAGCGCGGCGCCTGCCGCGAGACTGAAGGAAAAAACTAGGAGGTCAGCAGCGACGCCACGCCGACCGTCACGATGCCGTGACAGGAGGGGCAGGTCGCGACCCAGCCGCGCCGCGGCAGGTTCGACGTGAAGTTCACGCGCGAACGCAGCATCCGCAGCACGTTGAGCGTCTTCACCGAAGACTTGCAGAGGGGGCACTTCACCGGCGCCTCGAGCGCGTATTCGGCTTCGAAGTCGAGGGACTCGGTCTGTTCGGCTTCGACAGCGTTGGCGGCGGCCGGCGGCTTGGCGCTCATGACAGCCGGAATGTGGGTTCCGGCCCGCTGCGGAGTCAAGCGAAACGGCGCGTCAGCTCTTTGACGATTTCCCCGAGTCGCCGCTTTTTCCCGAGGATTTCCCGGAGTCTTTCTTGTCCGAGGAAGACGAGGCGCTCTTCTCGGAGCTGTCCTTGCCGCCCGAGTCCCCCTTGTCGCCCCCGGACTTCTCGCCGCCCCCCTTCTTGCCGCCGTAGTCGGTGACGTACCAGCCGGTCCCCTTGAACTGGACCGCCGGGGCGGAGATGAGCTTCTCGACGCGCCCGACCTTGCACTTCGGGCACTTCCTCACGAGCGGGTCGCTGAACTTCTGGATCCGCTCGAAGCGATGGTGGCAGCGCTTGCATTCGTACTCGTAGAGCGGCACGACTCCTCCTGAACCGGGCGGGATTATACGCAACGTGGTGCAGAATCCCTGCGTGAGCGCGCCTGCCACCCTGTCCCGGGCCCTGGCCCTCGTGGCGGCGGCCTTCCTTCTTCTGGGGCAGGCGGCGCCGGCCCGGGCCGAGGTCGTCCCCGAAGGGCTGCCCGCCGAGTCCGACCGGTGGATTCGTCTGCAGGCGCCGCACTTCCTCATCTTCAGCGATGCGGCCCCCGAGCGCACCGCCGAGCTGGCGCGCCAGATCGAGACCTTCCGTGCCGCGCTGCTCAGGCTGGGCACGGACCTCGAAGCCCGTTCGCCGGTCCCAACCGTCGTCTTCATCTTCAAGGACCAGGAGCACTACCGCCCCTACCGCCTGCGCACCGACATCGCCGGGTTCTTCGTGAAGCATCGCGACGGCAACAGCATCGCGGTCAACGCCGGCGTGACCGGGGGCGACCCGTGGCAGGTGGTCTTCCACGAGTACCTGCACTTCTTCCTGAACAACAACTTCACCGACATCCCCCTGTGGCTCGACGAGGGCATGGCCGAGACTTTCAGCACGTTCGCGCTGCAGGGAACGTCGGCCCATCTCGGCGCGCCGCTCGATCACCACCGCGACTGGCTGGCGCACAACCCGTTGATGCCGCTCGACCAGCTCTTCGCCATCGATACCGGCTCGCGCGATTACCAGGAAGGGTCGCGCCTGGGGACCTTCTATGCCGAGTCATGGGCGCTGGTTCACCTCCTGGCGTTCGGGAACGGCGGCGAGGGGGGCTCGTTTTTGCGCGGCATCAAGCGCGGGGGATCACTGCGCGAGCACATTCAGCCGATGCTCGGGGAGGACCGGCGGGCGCTTCTCGAGCGGCTGCGCGCTTACGTCAAGGCCGACCGCTACACGGGTGTCGACGAGGAGCTCGGCTCGCTGGACGCGGTGCGGCTTCCGGCCGCGACCCCCGTTCCGCGTGCCGAGCTGCTCTACCGGCTCGGCGACTACCTGCTCCATCTCGATCCGAGCCGGGAGAAGCAGGCGGAGCGGCACCTGCGCCGCGCCGTGGCCCTCGACCCGAAGCACGGCCCGGCCTGGGCGGCGCTCGGCCAGCTCGAGCACACGCGCGGCCGCTTCAAGGAGGCGAGCGCGCTCTTCGACAAGGCGCTGAAGCTCGCTCCGGACGACCCGTCGATCGCGCTGCTCTACGCCTACAGCCTGGTGGAGCGCACCTTCCCTCCCGGCGTCATGGTCCGCCGCGAGGTCGGGGACGTGCCGAAGGCGCTCCTGCAGGCGCGCGATCTGTTCCGGCGCGCGCTCAAGGACTCTCCCGACATCGTCGAGGCCTGGGCCGGGCTCGGATCCACCTGGGCCTTCGACAGCGGCGACGTGTCGCCGGGGATCGCCGCGCTCGAAAAAGCGCTCACCCTCGCGCCGGGACGCGTCGACGTCGCGGTCGATCTCGCCGAGCTGTACGTGCGCTCCGGCAAGCGGCAGCGCGCCGAAGACCTCATCGAGCGCGTCGTCCGCCACAGCAGCGACCCTCAGGAGAGAGCCGCCGGCGAGGCGGTGCTGCTGCGCGCGGACGTCGCCGAGGCGCAAGCGCGGGTGCAGAAGGGCGACATCGAGGGAGGCCTCGCGTCGCTCCGCAAGCTGCGCGCGCGCGCCCCGTCCACCGAAGAGCAGAAGGAGATCGACGGCATCCTCGCCGAGATGGAGGGGACGACCTCGACGAACCGCCTCATCACGCTGTTCAACGACGGCGTGGCCCGCTTCAACGCCCGGGACTTCGACGAGGCCATCGCCGCCTTCGACCAGGTCGCGAAGGAAGGCAACGACACCGAGGTCGGCCGCCAGGCGCGCGAGTACCTCGCCACCGCGCGCCAGGCGCAGGCGGAGGACCGCCAGGTCTCCCGATACAACCAGGCGGTCGAGAAGTACCAGAAGCGCGACTTCAAGGCGGCCGCCGCGCTGCTCCACCAGGTGCTCGACGACAAGCCCGACGACCGGATCGCCGCCGCCGCGAAGGACCTGCTGGCCAAGGTCAAAGCCGCCGCGCCGGACGTGAAATAGCGGCCGGTCGCCCGGGGGTAATTGATTGACAGACCGGATGCTTCGCGGTATTCCTAGGCATTCGCTCGTCCGTGTCCAGGCAGGGAACGTCCGCTCCAGCATCGCGCCGCAGGCGGGAGGACGAAATGTCGAATCGACTGTCCGGGCCCGGCCGGCTCTTTCTTCGCGTCGCGGTCTTCGCCATCTGCGGTCTCGCCCTGGGAGGAGCGCCGCTTCCGGGAGGCTCCCCGACCTGGAGGGTGGCGGGCGGCCAGGCCGCGGGCCATCTCGGAGCGAGCGTGGCCTCCGCCGGGGACGTCAACGGCGACGGCATCGACGACGTCATCGTCGGCGAACCGGGCTATGACAGCCCGTCCAGCGCCAACCTGCACGAAGGGCGCGCGCTCGTCTATCTCGGCTCCCCGCTCGGTCCCTCCACCACCCCCGTCTGGACTGCCGACGGCGCCATCGGTGGATTCGGTTCGGCCGTGGCCTCGGCCGGCGATGTCAACGGGGACGGCTTCGATGACGTTATCGTCGGAGAGCCTGACTCGCTCTTCCCGGATGCCATCGGCAGGCCGGATTCTCTCGGGCGAGCCTCCCTGTATCTCGGCTCCGCCTCGGGGCCGGCCGCGACTCCGGCGTGGGTCGGTCATGCAGGCGTTTTGGATCGATTCGGAGCTGCGGTCGCGCCGGCCGGGGACGTCAACAATGACGGCTATGACGACCTGATCGTGGGAGCTCCCGGGCTCGGGGGCAGCGCCGGAAGGGCCTTCCTGTATCTCGGTTCCCAGGCGGGGCTGACATCGACTCCGGTCTCGGTCGTGTCGGGCGGATTCAGCCCGAGCGGTCCCTTCGGCTCGACGGTGTCGGGGGCGGGAGACGTCAACGGGGACGGCTACGACGACTTCATCGTCGGTGAGCCGGGCTATCAGGAAAACTGCCACACGGGCAGGGTCTACCTCTATTACGGCTCCGCCACATTCCTCTCGACCACGCCCGCCTGGACCATGATGGGGCAGCTTCCGTTCTGTGATGGCTTCCAGGCCATCACGTTCGGCTGCTCGCTGACTTCGGGACACTTCGACGGCGATCAGTACAGCGACCTCGTCGTCGGTTGCGCCTACGGCGGATCGATGCTCTTGCGCGGCTCCCCTTCGGGCCCCGTCGCCACGTCATGGCGCGGCGGGACCACGGCCAAAAACGCCGGAGACGTCGATGGGGACGGCTTCGACGACGTCATCACCAGCGGGACGATCCCGACCGCGACCCCTTCTCCCAGCGTCGAGATCTACCTGGGGGGAGCCGCGGGGCTGGCGACGGGGCCGGCATGGATCGCGAATGGAGTCAACACCGAGGGATTTGGCCAGGTCTTCGCGGGAGCCGGGGACACCGACGGCGACCATCGCGCCAATGTCCTGGTGGGCACGCCCTTGCAGGATTTCGCGCAGGCGGACCAGGGGGCCGCCTTTCTCTTCTTCGGACCGGTCGTCGTCCCCTGCGGGACCGACGCCGACGGCGACGGTTATTGCACCACCGGGCCGAACGCCGACTGCGACGACGGCGTCCCCTCGAGGCATCCGAACGCCGCCGAACTCTGCAACTTCGTCGACGACAATTGCAACCACCTCATCGACGAAGGCTTCTCGGTCGGGACCTTCTGCTACGTGGGGTCGGGACTCTGCCGGCAGCTCGGCACCGTCACCTGCGCCGCTGACGGAACGGCCTTCTGCAACGCGCCTCCGCCCCTGCCCGGGAACCCGGAGATCTGCGACGGTGTCGACAACGATTGCGACGGCGAAATCGACGACGGCCTCCCCGTCGATTGCCGCATCGCGTCATCGCTTCAGTCAGGGAGCCTGGGCACGAGCCTGGCGAACGTGGGAGACGTGAACGGCGACGGGATCGACGACGTGGTCGCCGGAGCGCCGGGGGACGTCGAAGGACGTATCAATCTTTATTACGGATCGCCGGCCGGCGCGTTCCGCGCGCCGGACTGGACGTACGCCGGGACCCAGGTTTATGCCGGGTCGAACTCGTCGCCCAGGAAGGCCGCGTTCGGAGCCGCCGTCGCCGGCATCGGCGATCTGGACCATGACGGCTACGACGATTTCATCGTCGGCGCCCCCGGCTACTACTCCTACTCGTTCCAGACGCTGGCGGGCTCGTATGGTGCGGCGTACCTGTTCCACGGAGGGCCCGCCGGCCCGACGGTCACGCAGTTCGGCAATGACCCGTTCGCCCAATTCGGCAGCGCCGTGGCCGGCGGCGGGGACATCGATGGCGACGGCTTCCCGGATTTCCTCGTCGCCGGCAATGGGAACCCTCTCAACCCCGGTGTCCGGCCTCGCGTGGTCGTCTACACCCACCGAGGGACCGTGCAGAAAACCCTCCTCAGCGATGTCGATTCGTTTGTCGGACCCGCCGTCGCGATCGCGCCCGATGTCAACGGGGACGGGTTCGACGACGTCCTGATCACGTTGCCCATTCATTCCGTGCTCGGCGTCTCCGTCTCGGAGGTGCGCGTTTATTACGGCAAACCAGGCGGGATCGACGACGTTCCTTCTTTGAAGATCGTGCGGCCGGTGACGAACGGGCGGCTCGGAGAGGTCGCCGGCCTCGGCGACGTGAACGGGGACGGGTACGGCGACATTCTCGTCGGCTGGGGAGGCACCACCGCTCTGTACCTCGGTTCGGCGGCGGGACTGCGGACGTCGCCGGCGTGGAGCATCCCCGGTCCTTATGGCAACGACTACGGCGCGTCGCTCGCGGCCGCGGGGGATGTGAACGCCGACGGCTACGCCGACGTGATCGTCGGCGACCAGCTGTACGGCCCCTACGAGGAAGGGAAAGCCTCCCTCTACCTGGGGCGAGCGGGCGGGCTTGACTTCGCTCCGCTCTGGACCAGCTACGGAACGCAGATCAACGCTCACCTGGGCGCGGCGGTCTCCGGCGCGGGAGACTTCGACCACGACGGCGCAGCCGACGTGCTCCTCGGTTCACCGGGGTTCACCAGCGGCATCGTGGGGTACGCCGGCCGCGTCGACCTGTTCCTGGCGTCCTCCCTGTGCGCCCTCGACCAGGATCACGACGGGGTCACCGACTGTCACGACAACTGCCTGTTCAATTACACCCCGGATCAGCCGGATCTCGACGGCGACGGCATCGGAGATGTCTGCGACAACTGCCCGACGGTCGCGAATCCGGCGCAGGAAGACGCCGACGGGGACAGCGGGGGGGACGTGTGCGACACCTGCACCGATCTCGATCACGATGGCGCCGGTGACGCCGGCTTCCCGGCCAATACCTGCCGGCTGGACAACTGCCCGACGGTGCCCAACAACCAGCTCGACTTCGATCACGATGGTCTCGGCGACGCCTGCGACGCCTGCAGCGACAGCGACGGAGACGGCTTCGGCAATCCCGGCTTCCCGCAGAACGTGTGTCTTCCCGACAACTGCCCGCTTGCCGCCAACCCGGGCCAGGTGGACTCGGACGGCGACGGGCCGGGGGACGCGTGCGATGTCTGCCCGCACGACGCGGACAACGACCTCGATCGGGACGGCGTCTGCGGCGATCAGGACAACTGTCCGTTCACGGCCAACCCGGGACAGGAGAACCAGGACGGCGATGGCGCCGGAGATGCCTGCGACATGTGTCCCAATCACTTCGGCACGACCTTTCCCGACAACGACGGCGACGGCCGCGGCAACATCTGCGACAACTGTCCGTCGACCCCAAACGCGGACCAGCAGGACCTCGACGGGGATGGAGCGGGCGACGTCTGCGACAACTGCCCGGCGAGCGCCAATCCGGGACAGGAGGACATGAACGATGACGGCTCGGGCGATGCGTGCCAGCCGACGGTGAGTGTCGGGGATTTCCGCTACCCGGGCCCGGATCGCATCGAGACGACCGTCTCGGCGCACGACCCGCAGGGGGAGGCGCTCTCGGGGCGGGTCACCGTCGTGCCGCCGAGGGAGCTGCTCGACGTGTTCGAGACGATGGACTGCGGGCGCGGCTACCTCCCCGACGGGCAGCCGGGCCGGGGCGTCGCCTTCGGCGTCGCGAACGGGTCGGAGCCGTACCTGTTCGACCTCGACTCGATGCTCTCCTGCGACGACGGCGCCCCCGACTTCGAGCTGGCCCTGGGGACGTGCCGCCAGCCGGATGGAGGGTTCGACGTGTTCCTGCCGCTCGCGGATCTGCCGCTGCCCTATCCCATCTGCGTCCGGCCGGTGCAATCCGCCGTGTCCGGCGGGCCCGGGGAGGGCACCGACTGGATGATCGTCTCGGTCGGACCGGCCTCTGCGATGATCCTCGTTCCCGGCACGCCGCCGGTGATCGACATTCCGTACGCGTCGGTTCTGCCGGGCACGCTCGACATCACGGCGCTCCTCCCGGCCACGCCCTGCAGGCTCGAGATCACCGCGAGCGACGGCAACACGCATCCGGCCACCGGCTCGGGAATCTTCCAGCACACGGCCGAGAGAGTTCTCGCACTGGTCACCGGCTCGGCGCCGGCCGCGGCCATCGCGTCCCAGCCGGCGGTCGAGTGCAGCGGACCTTTGGGCGGCTCCGTCACGCTGGACGGCACGGCTTCGACCGACGCCGACTCCACCCCCGGGACCAACGACGACATCGCGGCGTTCGACTGGTACGAGGATTTCGGCGGCGCCGCCGAGCGCCTGCTCGGCTCGGGAGAGACGCTGACGCTCGACCTGCCGCTCGGGACGCACGTCATCACCTTGAAGGTCACCGACCGCGCCGGGCACACCGGAACGACCAGCGCCACGTTCGTCGTCCGCGACACCCGTCCACCGACCCTGACGCTCCAGACGGATCCCGGCTCGCTCTGGCCCCCGAACCACGGTCTGGTTCCGGTGCAGGTCGCCTGGGACACCACCGACGCCTGCAGTCCCGCATCGGTCGTGGTCAGCCTGGTCTCGGTGAGCAGCAGCGAAGGGGATGACGCGGCGGGCAGCGCCGACGGCGCGACGACCTCGGACGTGCAAGGGGCAGAGATCGGCACTGCGGATGCGTCGCTGCTGCTGCGCGCCGAGCGCGATGGCCAGGGCTCCGGGCGTGTCTACATCCTGACCTATCGCGCCGTGGACGCGAGCGGCAACGGCACGACGGCGGTCGCGACCGTCACGGTGCCTCATGACCTGGGCCAGGGACCCGAACCGCTCGTGATGCAGCTCGAGCCCGTGGTCAGCGGCAACGGCGCCGTGCGGATCTTCTGGCCGGCCGTGTCCGGCGCGACCGGGTACGACCTCATCACCGGCGATCTCGGCGGCTGGCGCGTCGCGAACGGCGCGCTCGACGTCGGTTCGGTCCGGGCACTCGCGCGCGACACCGCGAGCACGTCGCTGAGCGAACCCGTCGGCGCCGGGAACCCGCCCGTCGGGCGCGCCTTCTTCTACCTGATCCAGCAGCGCACGGCGCACGGCCCGGCCGGCTACGGCACCGAGAGCGCCCCGCTTCCGCGCGTCGCGGTGAACTGCGAGTCCGGCTGTCCCGGCGCACCCCCGGCGCCGCCGGGTTCGGGACCGAGCACACCGGCCAGGAAGTAGCTTCCGCCGAGGCGGTCGTCGCCGCCCCATCTATAATCGCCGGCGGCGATGGACAAGATCCTCATCCAGGGCCCCTGCCGTCTGGCGGGGAAGGTGCGCGCCAGCGGCGCCAAGAACGCCGTCCTTCCGGAGATGGCCGCGTTCCTGATGCTCGATGGTCCGGTCACCCTCAGGAACGTCCCCTCGGTGCGCGACGTCTCGACGATGGGGCTGGTGCTCCGTCATCTGGGTATCCGCGACCTCGTGCTCGAAGGGGGCGTGCTCTCCGCTTCGGGGTGCGAGCCGAAGGAGCCCGAAGCGCCGTACAACCTCGTGCGCCAGATGCGCGCGTCGATCCTGGTGCTCGGGCCGCTGCTGGCCCGGCTCGGGCGAGCCAAGGTCTCGCTGCCGGGCGGTTGCGCCATCGGCGCGCGTCCCATCGACCTGCACATCGACGCGCTGCGCAGGATGGGAGCGCGCGTCGTCATCGAGCACGGCTACGTCCTGGCGGAGTGCCCGCGCCTGCGCGGCGCCGAGATCGAGTTCGCCAAGCCGACCGTCACCGGCACCGAGAACATCATGATGGCGGCGGCGCTCGCCGAGGGGCGCACGGTGCTGCGCAACTGCGCCCTCGAGCCGGAGATCGGCGACCTCGCCGCCTTCCTCAACGGCTGCGGCGCGAAGATTGCCGGCGCCGGCACCGGCACCATCACCATCGACGGTGTCAGCAAGCTGCGCGGCTCGGAGCACCGCGCCATCCCCGACCGCATCGAGGCCGGCACGTTCCTCATCGCCGCGGCCGCGACCGGCGGCGAGGTCACCGTCGAAGGCGCCGAACCGGAGCACCTCGCGGCGCTGCTCGAGGTGATGCGCGCCGCGGGGGCGCGCGTCGAGCTGCACCCGGGCGGCAGCCAGCCCGACGAGCGCCGCACCTCGATGACGGTCGTGCCGGGCGGGCCGCTGCGCGCCACGTCCGTGACGACGCTGCCGCATCCCGCCTTCCCGACCGACCTGCAGGCGCAGTTCATGGCGCTGCTGACCGCGGCGAGCGGCGTTTCGACCGTCACCGAGACGGTGTTCGACAACCGCTTCATGCACGTCGGCGAGCTGCGCCGCATGGGGGCGCGCATCGAGGTGGTCGGCGAGACCGCCACGGTGACCGGCCCGACGCCGCTGTCCGGCGCGCCGGTGATGGCGAGCGACCTGCGCGCCTCGGCCTGCCTCATCGTGGCCGGCCTTCTGGCCGAGGGCGAGACGCTCATCGACCGCGCGTACCATATCGACCGCGGCTACGAGCAGGTGGTGCAGAAGTTCCGGAACCTGGGGGCGCGCATCGACCGCGTCAGGAACTGAGGGGGGGGAAACGGGGCATGACGGCCAACGCGGATTGCCTGTTCTGCAAGATCGGCCGGAAGGAGATTCCGGCCCGCATCGCCTACGAAGACCGGCAGGTCGTGGCCTTCGAGGACATCAGCCCGCAGGCGCCGCACCACACCCTCATCATCCCCAAGGCCCACTTCGCGACCTTCAACGACGTCGGCGCCGGCGAGGAATCGCTGCTCGGTCACATGATGGTGGTCGCGTCGCGCATCGCGCAGGAGAAAGGCCTCGACAAGGAAGGCTTCCGCCTGGTCGCCAACTGCCTCGAGAGCGCCGGCCAGTCGGTCTTCCACATCCACCTGCACCTGCTCGGCGGCCGCCGCTTCGCCTGGCCGCCCGGATAAGTGCCGGCTCTCGAAGGCCGGACCTTCCGCCGCAGCCTCTCGACGCGCGCCGTCAGCGTCGTCGCGCTCCTGACCTTCGGACTGGCCTTCGCGTCGCGTGCGACGGGTGAGATCGGCTTCGGCTGGGTCGTCCTCGCGGCCCTGACCCTCGCGTCCCTTGCCGGCGTCATCAGCGCGTGGGGCGACCGGATCGTCATCGACTCCGGAGGCGTGACCATCCGCAACGGCGCCTTCACCCGGATGACGGGGGGCCTCGTCCGCGTCGGCGCGCGCCGGATCGAATGGCAAGACATCGTGCGCGTGCAGGAGCATCGCCGTCTCGGCTCAGGCCCGGCCGACCCGCCTCGGGCCCTGTTCCTCGTGACGACCCAGGGGAAGCGGTTCGCCCTCGATGCCATCGAGGACTTCGACGAGGTCATCGCCCTGGTTCGCCGGGCGCGCGAGGCTGCGGACCGCCCCGGTCAGTAACCGGCGGTGAGGTCGATCTCGTTGAGGAGCTGCTTGCCGGCCCGGTAGCGCTTCAGGTTGTCGAGGAAGATCCCCGCCGATCGCGCCATGTAGTCGGGATGGGTGCCGGCGACGTGCGGGGTCATCAGCACGTTCGGCAGCTTCCACAGCGGGCTCTCGCCCGGAAGCGGCTCGTGGACGAAGACGTCGAGGGCGGCGCCGGCGATCCAGCCTTCGCGCATGGCGCGCGACAGCGCCGGCTCCTGCACCAGCGCGCCGCGGCCGATGTTCACGAGGATCGCGGTCGGCTTCATCGCGTGCAGCAGCCGCTCCCCCGCCACGCCGCGCGTCGCCTCGGTCAAGGGCAGCGCCAGCACCAGCACGTCGGAGGCCCGCACCATCGCCTCGACCCGCTTCGCCGGCAGCAGGCGGTCGACGCCGTGCGGCGGCTTCGTGCGGCTGGTCGCCGAGCGCGACACCGCCCACACCTTCATCCCGAAGGCGCGCGCCCGCACCGCCAGCTCGCGGCCGATCTCGCCGAAGCCGTAGAGACCCATCACCTTGCCGTGCAGCTCGGAGAGAGGCGGGGTGCGCCCGTAGAGGTCGCCCTGGATCCAGCGGCGGTCCGCCTGCGCCCGCGCCGCCTGCGCGATGCCGCGCGTCAGCGCCAGGACCATGCCGAAGACGTGCTCCGCCACCGCGACCGAATTGACACCCCGGGAGGAGGTGATGCGGATCGAGGTCTTCAGCAGCTCGGGGTTGAGCACCCGGTCTACGCCCGACAGCGGCGTGTGCATCCAGCGCAGCCGCGTCGCCGCCCCCACCAGGCGCCCGGTCAGCCCCCAGGCGTAGAGGATCTCGGTCCCGGGGATGACCTGCTCGAGCTCGCGCTCGTCGCGCGGCAGCTCGACGTCGTAGTGGCGGCCGGCCGCCTTGCGGATGCGTTCGACCGCTCCCTGGGGGAGCCGCCAGATGGGCAGGGGGTGAGGCAGGTAGATGACCATCCGGCTGCGGCTTTTCATGGCCTTCGGGGGCATGGCTGCTCCTCGGCGACGCGTCAGGCCGCGCATTCTACGACGACCCGTTGGATATACTTTCGCTCCGGGATATCCTTCCGGACTCCAGATGGAAACCACCGGTCAGGTGCAGCCGGCGATCGACGCCGCCGTCACAGGCGGCCGCATGGCCTTCCCCGGGACGAGCGACGCCGTGATCGCGGCGGGGGCCGGGGTACGGGTGGACCGTGTCCGGGTCGCCGACCTGCCGGCGCTGGCGCGGGCCGCGATGGCGGATCCGGTGCGCTACCCGCTGCTGCCGATTTCGCCGATGCGGGCCCAGGCGCAGGCGTTCAACCCGCTGGCGAATCCGGACGACGTCGGCCTGCTCGTGGGCTTCGTCGACGATCGCTGCGCCGGGTTCCTCGGGCTGCTGCCGGGCGCCGTCGAGTTCCGCGGGCGGCGCCACCCCGTCTCCAGCTTCACCGGCTTCCACGTCGCTCCCGCAGACCACGGCCGCGACCTCGCGACGATGCTGGCGCGCTCCGCCATCGAGCTCGGACGCGACCTCCATGCCTCACGCGTCAGCCCCGAAACCCGCGCGCTTCTTACGCCGCTCGGTTTCCGGCCGGCGCCCGGGCAGCGCACCCTGCGCCTTCAGCTCTCCCGCCTCGGCAGGCTCAAGGGGATCCCGCTGCGCGCCATGGTCCGATCGCTCGGGGGCGGCCATATCGAGCACCTCTGGCGGCTCGTCACCGAGGCCCGCGCGCCGATGTCCGCGCACGGGGCCGACGAGGCGCCGCCGGCCGCAGATCGGCCCCGCTTCGTCCGCGACGAGCGCGTGATCAACTGGATGATCCGGCATCCCTGGATCGGCGAGGACTCGCACGCGGTCCTCCGCTACCCCTTGCCGTACCGGCGGGAGATGTTCCGCTACCTCACCTTCGAGGCGACCGAGGGCGGCTTCGTGGTCGTCTGCCTCACCCAGGACCGGCGCTGCGCCACGCTCCGCATCCTCGACCGGCGTCCGATGACCGACGATCGGCGCGAGCCGACGCTGGCCCGCGCGCTCGTCGAAGCGCAGCGCCTCGTCGCCGACGTCGTCGAGTGCCCTGTCGAGTACGAGCCGCTGCTGCGACGGTCATCCGCCGGCCGCATGCTGCTCTCCTCGGAGGATCCGGGGGCGCTGGTTTACACGCGCGATCCCGAGGGACCCTTCGGCAAGCCCCTCGAAGCGTTCGACTGGAGCGGCTTCGAGGGCGACGCCTCCTGCTCCTGACACAGTCCTACCGAGAAAACCCGGTTTCCTGACCTCGGCCCCGGGAGGATCATCTCTGCCGACGATTCCAATTCGACAGGGTGACAAATGCCCATCCTCGAAGGGCTGTACCCGGAACGTGAGTCGGCCAAGAGCTTGAAGGCGTCGACGCCTCCGCTCGCCGCGGCCGAACCGGCCACCGGGCCCGCGCCGGCCGAATCGGCCGCGCCATTCGCACCGATCGCACCACTCGCCCCGCTCGCACCATTTGCTCCCGCGCCAAGGCCCGCCGTCGCCGAAGTCTCGGTCACACTCCCTGGTTGTGGCGATCCGATGGCGCTGGCCCAGGCCGCAGCGGCGGCCGCCGCCGCGGCCGCAGCGGCAGCAGCGGCTGCAACCGCCGCAGCGCAGGCTGCCGCGACCGCTGCAGCCGCCGCAGCCGCGGCGCAGGCCGCGAGCGAGCAGCGGCCGCTCGCCGCTTCGCCGGCAATCCTGACGGAGGCTCCCGAGCCGGCCGCCTTGCCGCCGGCACTGAATGCTTTGCCGCCGGCCAGGCTGGTCGCCGTCCCTCCGGTTGCGCTGCCCGAGCCGGAGGTCGCGCAGCCGGCGCCGATCCCGCAGGCGGCGCCCGTCGCGCAGGAGGCGGCAATCCCGCAGGCCGCTCCCATTCTGGAAGCGTCGCCGATCCTCGACGCGCCGGTCCCCGCGGTGGAGGCCGTGCAAGCCGTTCAGGCGGCGCCGGCGCTCCAGGCGGCCGCAAAGCCTCAGGTCCTCATCCAGAGGATTCGGGTGTGTGACTTGCCTGAGTTCGCGCGCGCCGCGAGCGCCGACCCGGTCTGCTACTCGGTGCTGCCGATCGCGCCGAGACGGGCCGAGGCGCAGGCGCTCAATCCTCTGGCCGAGCCGGACGACATCGGCCTCATCGTCGGCTATGTCGGCGACCGGTGCGCCGGCTACCTCGGGCTGCTGCCGAGCGCGGTCGACTTCCGCGGCCGGCGGCACAAGGTGTCCTGTCTCTCCGGCTTCTACGTCGCCCCCGGCGATCGCACCAGCGGGCTGGTCACGAGGCTCCCGGTCGAAGCCATGAATCTCGGCCGCGACCTCTACGTCACGCGCATCAATGACGAGGCGCGCGACCTGTTCACCCAGCTCGGCTTCTGGGCCACCCGGCCACAGCGGATCCTCCGGCTGCGGCTGCCGCGCTTCAAGAAGCTCAAGGGAATTCCGCTGCGCGCGCTGGTCCGGTCGGTCTCCGCCGGCGCGGACGTCAATGAGGCCTGGCAGCTCGTCGCCGAGGCGCGGAATCCCATGACCGCCGTCTGGGTGGACGACGTTCCCAAGATCACGGCTCGGGCCGCCGCCAAGGCCGCGGCCGCCGACGAGCGGAGGGCGGCCGCAGCATCGGGTCTCGCAGGGCTCGGCGCCGCGGCCGACGCGCTCACCCCCTCCGACCGGCCGCGCTTCGTGCGCGACGAAGGGGTAATCAACTGGATGGTGCGCAACCCCTGGATCGGCGAGGACGCGGGCTCGAACCTGCCCTACGCGCTTCCGTACCGGCGCGAGAAGTTCCAGTACCTCGTCTTCGAGGCGAATCGCGGCGGCTACGTCGTCCTGAACGTCACGCAGCACAATCACCAGGCGACGCTGCGCATTCTCGATCGCCGGCCGATGACCGCCGAGACGCGCGCTCCGGCGCTGGCGCGGGCACTGGTCGAGGCGCAGCGCATCGGGGCCGACGTCATCGAGTGCCCGGCCGAGTACGAGCCGCTGCTGCGGTCCAGTTTCTCGGGCCGCGTGCTGCTGGCCGCCGACGAGCGCGGCTCGCTGGTCTACACACGCGACCAGAACGGCCCGTTCGGCAAGTACCTCGACGCGATGGACTGGAGTGGATTCGAGGGAGATGCCCCCTACTATTAGCGAGTACTCCCGCGGCTTCGTGCTGAAAGCCGTGGACAGCATTCCGGCCCTGGCGTGGCGGGCGATGATGCCCCGCACCGAGATCGCGCTCTGCTACACCGTGGTGTCGCACGAGTCGCTGCCGCACGTCCGCCCGCTGCACGCGTACAAGAACCCGGCGCAGTTCTCTTCGGATCTCGAGTTCCTCGCCGGCGGCGACGCCCAGGTCTCGTTCGACGACGGGCTCGCGGAGTGCAGCACGGTCGTGGCACCGCTCCTCGCCCGCTACGGCCAGCGCGCCACCTTCTTCATCAACACCGACGTCATCGACAACAAGCTGATGATGTACCGGCACAAGCTCGCCCTCGCCATCGACCGCATCGAGCAGGCCGCCCTCGGCTACCGCGGCGCGAGCGCCCGGAGCGGCGCGGGCGGAGGCGCGCCCGATCCGTCGCGCGCCCTCGCGAGCGGCGGCCAGGACGAAGCCCAGGTGCTGCGCAAGCGCGTCGCGGATCTCCTGGGTGTCCCGTATCCTGCCGAGATCGCCACGCTGCGGCGCGCCATCCTCAGCGTCAAGGCCGACCGCGCCATGCGCGCCGACGCTTTGTGCGTCGTGACCGGCGTGGACGTCGACGCGTACCTCAAGCAGCGCAGGCCTTACCTGACGTGGAAGCAGGTGCGCGGGTTGATGGAGGAGGGGCACACCATTGGCGCCCATGGCCTCGACCACCGCGAGTTCCAGGCGCTCGACTCGGCCGAGATCGAGCGTCAGATCGTGGAGTCCTGCAACGCCGTGCGCGCCGTGACCCTGCAGGAGAAGGTCCCGTTCGCCGTTCCGTTCTCGCTGACCGGCCTCGACCGGACGCTGCTCGCCGACATCGCCCGCCGTAATCCCCAGGTGGGACGCATCTACGGCACCAACGCCTTCATGCCCGAGCCGTCCGGCTTCGCCAACCGGCTGATCGCCGACGCGCCTCCTCCTTCGCGGCATCCGGGCCGGACTTCCACCCGCACCCGCCTGCCGAAGAGGATTCGTTCCGCCCTGCGCGCCCGCGCCCTGGCCCTGGCGCGCCGCCTCGTCTTCCGCGACGTCCCCTCGACGGTGATCCCGGCCGCCTGACCGTCAGATGCGCCGTGACGCGCGCGGCGCGCCTATCCGGCCCGGGCGAGCAGGACGTCGAGCAGGACCTGGCAGCCGTTCGCCAGGTCCTCGGGGGTCGCCGACTCCGCCTCGTTGTGGCTGAGACCGTCCTTGCACGGGATGAAAATCATGGCCGTCGGCGCGACCGACGCGATCTGCATCGCATCGTGCGCCGCGCCGCTCAGCATCCGGATCGACGCGAGGCCGCGTGCGGTGGCCGCCGCCTGCACGGCAGCGATGCAGTCCGCGTCGAACGCGACCGGCGCGACCTCGAGCGTTTTCGCGATGCGAGCCCGGACGTGGTCCGAGGCGGCCGCATCGGTCGCCGCCTGACGCAGGCGTTCTTCGAGCCGGTCCAGGATGGCGATTTCAGGATGGCGGAAATCGATCACCAGCCGCACTCCCCCCGGAATGGTGCTCGGGCTATTGGGAAGGACGTCCAGGCGCCCGACGGTCACGCGCGCGTCTTCGCCGGCCTCCAGCCCGACCGCGCGCGCCCGATCGACGAGCCGGGCCGAAGCCAGCAGCGCATCGTGCCGATCCGGCAGCGGCGTGGTGCCGGCGTGGGCATCCATGCCTTCCATCTCGATCTCCAGCCAGCGGATCCCCTGCACGCCGGTCACGACGCCGATGCGCGCCCCGCGGCGTTCGAGGATCGGTCCCTGTTCGATGTGCAATTCGAAGAACGAGTCGAGCGCATGCGGCCCGCCCGAATGCAGCTGGGCCGCCGTGGCGGGGCGCCCGGCATCCGGCACGGCGGGGACATGGCCGATCCGCCGCAGCTCGGTCCCGAAGCGGGCGCCGTCCGTCCCCAGGGTCGCGAGCACCCGGTCGATGGGGATTTTCCCGGCGAAGACGGAAGACCCGAGGAGCCCGGGACGGAAGCGCACTCCCTCTTCGTTGGTCCAGTCGATGAGCTCCAGAGGCAGGCGGGTCTCCACGCCGTGATCGTGCAGCGTGCGGAACGCTTCGAGGCCGCACAGGACTCCGGAGATGCCGTCGAAGCGGCCGCCGTGCGGCTGTGTGTCGAGGTGGCTGCCGCAGGCGACCGGCGCATGGTCCTTGTCAACGCCGTCGCGCCGGGCGAAGAGATTCCCGGCCTGGTCCACCGAGACGCGGCAGCCGATGTCGCGGCACCACCGGGCGAACAGATCCCGCGCCTGCCGGTCCTCGTCGGTCAACGCCGCGCGGCTGCACCCTCCGTCCGGAAGCGCGCCGATGCGGGCGAGCTCGAGGTGGGTCTGCCAGAGTCTGGCCGCGTCGATGCGCGGCGAAGTTTTCATGTGGTCACCTTGGAATCCAGAGGAATGGCCTCGACGGTCGCGACACCCACGACCGCCGGAGAAGCGAGAGCCGCGCGACGGAATGGCGCCAGGCCGGCTCCGAACGCCAGGGCTCCGGCCGGGAGGCAGACGGCGCCGAGGACCGCGAGCGCCAGAGCGAGGTTGCCGTCGGAACGTCCCAGCCGATCGGACATCCAGCCGACCGCCAGAGGACCCACGGCGAACGCGACGAGGTTGACGATGAACAGGTAGACAGAGGAAATGGACGAGCGCAGCGAAGCGGGAGTGATGACTTGAAGGGACGTGGGGGCGCACGCCACGACCGCGAAGAAGAGTCCCATCGCCGGCGCGACGAACAGGAATGTCCGTGCCCAACCGCCGGCGAGAAACGGGCCGGCGATCGCGACCGGCGCCAGGAGAGCCGTCCCGAGGAACAGGATCCGGAAGGGTGCGTCCGGCGTCCGGCGTTGGGTGAGCGCATCGACGATCTGGCCGCTCGCCAGCATCCCGATGACGCCGGCGACCAGGACGGCGCCGCCGAGCACCGTGCCGACCTTTTCCGCCGGCCATCCGAATGACCGGCGGAACATCGCCGGGGCCCAGGTGACGAGTGCGAACCCATAGGTATTGATGGCCGCCATGCCGATGAAGTGCGCGGTGTACGCGGCTCCGTGCTTTCTCAGTTGATCCCGGACGGCCACGAGCCCGGCCAGCCCGGCCGGCGCCGGCGACAATCCGCGATTGCGCCGTGGCTCGGCGATGAGCAGGACCAGCGGAGCCACGAGCAGACCCGGCAGCCCCACCAGGATGAAGACCATCTGCCAGGGGGCCAGCCCCGCGGCAAGCTGGACGGACAGCGAGCCCGGTCCGGCCAGGAGGTGAAGAGCCTGGCCGCCGGCGATCCAGGCCACCCCGAGCCCGACGACCGTCCCGAGCATGTACACGCTCAGCGCGCGTCCGAGCCTGTCGCGCGGCACCAGGTCGGCGATGAGCGAGTAGGCGGCGGGCGAGATGCTCGCCTCTCCGACTCCCACCAGGACACGGGTCGCGAACAGCCGGCCGAATGTCGTCGCCAGGCCGCAGCCCATGGTTGCGAGGCTCCAGAGGAGAACCCCGACGGCGATGAGCTTCGGCCGGTGCACCCGGTCGGCCAGCCGGCCGATCGGAATCCCCATGACCGTGTAGAACAATCCGAAGGCCAGGCCGGCGAGCGCCCCGATCTGCGCATCGCTGAGCGCCAGGTCGGATTTGATCGGCTCGACCAGCAGGCTCAGCACCAGGCGGTCCACCATCGCCAGCAGGTACGCCAGCGACAACGCCATCACCGCGAACCGCGCGCCCTTCATGGGAACGCGGTGATTCCGGCGAGCCGCATCGCCGTTTCGAGCTCGCTCCGGAGGATGCCCAGCGCCCTGCGGACGCCCGCCTCCCCCGCGATGCTCAACCCGTACACGAAGGCGCGGCCGGCCAGCACGGCATTGGCTCCCGCGGCCATGTACTTGAGGATGTCGGCCCCGGTGCGCACGCCGCCGTCGGCGTAGACCTCCGCATCGTCGCCGAGCCGCTCGCGAATCCCCGGCAGGACGGTGAGCGCCGACGGCGCCGGCTCGAACTGGCGGCCGCCGTGGTTCGAGACGACGATGGCCGCGGCCCCCGCCTGCAGGGCCCGCTCGGCGTCGTCCGCGTGGAGGATGCCCTTCACGATCACCGGCCCCTGCCACTCCCGCACCACCCACTCGAGATCGCTCCACCCGAACGCCGGGTTCAGGTCGGGAGCCCGCAGCGGCAGCCATCGGTGCGCGTTCTCGGGCAGGTACGGCTCGAGCGTCTTGAACCGCGGCCGGTGCCCCAT
Source organism: Verrucomicrobiia bacterium (assembly GCA_035638075.1). GTDB lineage: Bacteria > Acidobacteriota > Polarisedimenticolia > Gp22-AA2 > Gp22-AA2 > DASRAU01. The sequence goes on along the minus strand of DASRAU010000034.1, from coordinate 289,632 downwards.
GAGATACGGCAGCGACCAACCCGGATGCGCCGCAGCCGACAGGAGAAACGGCAGGGTCGCTCCGGTGGAGCGCAGGCCGCTGCGCAGATCGCGGTTCCGGCCACCGATGACCGGAACGTCCACCGTGACGCAGAGCGCCTCGTACCCGTACCGCCGGGCCCGCCCGATCAGGTCTCTCATGATGTCGCGCGAACCGAACGGGTAGAGCTGGAACCAGCGACGCCCCGGCGCCGACGCCGCCACCTCCTCCAGCGAGACGGTGGAAAAGACGGAAAGCACGTGGATGGTCCCCTCCGCGGCTGCCGCGGTGCACCGCTCCGCGTTCGGAAAATACAGGCCGCTGAAGCCGACCGGCGCCAGCAGGAGCGGGAAGGCGATCCTGCCGCCGAGCACCATCGCCCCGGTGTCGACCGTCGAGACGTCGGTCAGCACACGCGGCACGAGCGTCATGGCGCGCAGGGCCTCGAGGTTGCGCACGACCGCGGCTTCGTCCCCGGCGCCGCCGTCGATGGTGTCGAACACCGCGCGCGGCAGGCGACGGGCCGCGGCGAGCCGCAGGTCCTCGATGGTGTACAGACGTTCCAGGCGGGTCATTCGGCCGCCTGCGCGATGGAATTCCTGAGGATCCCGATTCCCGGAATCTCGAGCTCCACGACGTCTCCGGGCTCGACGAAGCGGTCGTGCTCGACGCCGCTGCAGTTCGTGAAGCATCCGGAGGCGATGACCTCCCCCGGATGGAGCCTCTCCGAGCGGCTGCGGTATTCGAGAATGGCCCCCCAGTCATGGGCCATGTCCGCGGCCTCTCCGCGCCCCCACTCGACGCCGTTCACCCGGGCGATGCCGGCCGCGGCGCGCGGGTCGAAGTCATCGGACGTGACGAGGCACGGGCCGAGGACGTTCCCGCCGTCGAAGTCCTTGCTCTTGTTGGGTCCCGTGCCGAGGGCCATCTCCTCGAGCTGCGGATGGCGCGCCGAAGCATCGTTGAAGATCGACCAGCCGAAGATGTGCCGCGTGGCGTCGCCTCGCGGGATGTCCCGCCCCGCACCCCCGATCACCGCGGCCAGCTCCAGCTCGAAATCGAGGTGCGTCGCTCCGGCCGGAAAGGTGATGGGCTCCTCGGGGCCGATGAGATTCAGATGGTTGCCCTTGTAGTACCCGGGGATCTGGAAGAAGACCTCGGGGATGGTGACCTCTCCCGCCGTCTCGCCGGTTCGCCATTTGCGCAGTGTGCGGGCGCAGTTGCGGTGGTGCCCGGTGAACACCGAGCAGCAACGCAGCGCCACCGGGTCCGGGAGCGGCGGCCCGAGGACGACCGTGTCGAGAGGGACGAGGAACGTTCCCCCTTCCGCCCGGGCGAACTCCAGGGCCTCCCGCGCCGTTTCGAGCGCCGCGCCGCCGGCCCGCACCAGCGCGAGCATCGAGCCGAATCCGGCCGGGCTCGCGCCCGTCAGCGCCTCGACCGAGCGCTTCAAAGGCACGATGGAGGTCCCGTCCCCGGTCAGCGCCCCGAGCGTCCAGGGCCGGCGGCCACGGGAGGATCCTCCGATTCGCTTCGGACCGCGGGGCGTGTACGAGACCAGCTTCACCGGCCGAGCAGCTCCGGCGCGATGAAAGTCACGGTGATGCGCTTCTCTTTGAAACGCCAGAGGCCGTCCGCGCCCCGCTCGTACAGATCGTCCTGGTCGTTCACGATGACCGGTTCCGGCAGTCCCAGACCGGGTCCCTGGTGCCGGAAGCCGAGACCGATGCACCGTCCCTCCGCTTCGGTCTCCGAGGTCTGGTGCACGTGGAGGTTGGTGAAGACGTGGCGCGAGACGAGGTCGAGGGGACGGCCCGCCCACTGCTTCGCCAGAGCATCGCGTCCCGCCGCCGTGATGGTGGTCTTCATGCCGTCGGCCAGGTTCGGGATGATCAGCCGGCCGTCTTCGGTGAACAGGTCGGGAATGCAGGCGAAGTCGCGCCGATCGATCTTCCAGAAGAGCTCCGCCACGAGCTGCTCGACGGCCGCCCGGCAGGGGACCTCTTTCATGAGGGTCTCGCGGGCGCGGTGAAGGGCGCGAGCGGCACCGTCACGCTCGAGCGCGCCGCGCCGGAGCGGTGCACCGTGACGCGCGGCGCCGGCCCCGTCTCGGGAACGCGCGGAAACGCATCGCTGTCGGCCCCAGAGAGCGAGAAGCGCAACCGGTGCCCCTGGCGCACCAGCGCCGAGACCGGGAACGCCTCGATCTCCATCCGGTAAACGTGGCCGGGCTCCATCGGCTCCGCGTCCTCTTTCCAGTAGGCGCGCGGCACCGCGAGAGTGCGGTACGGTCCCGGTCGGGACGAGGTCTTGTGGAAGAGGCCCCGCAGCACCCCTTCCGTCAGGTAGGTGACCTTGCCGTCGGGCGCCACGTCATCGATGTAGACGAAAAAGGCGCAGTCCTCCCGCGTGCTCGAGACGAAGAGGGTCGCCACCGGGCTGCCGGTCAGCTCCATGTCGGCGGTCATCGGCTCCGTATCGTAGTGGAGCAGCCGTGCCGTGGCGGCGGCCCGGTCCGGATAGACGATGTCGGTCGCCTGCACGATGGAACGATAACGCGACCATGGGCCCGACCCCGCGGAGAAGTCGACCTCCATCGAGTCGGCGCCGCTCTCTCCGAGCGGGCCGGTCTGTGGCACACGGGCCGTCCCCTGCTCGCCGAACTCGTAGACCACCGGCTTCGGCCCTTCCGGCGGCCAGACCGGCGTCGTGCGCCACGTCCCGGCGCCGAGGGTGTAGTAGTGCACCAGCCGCTCGGGCGGCGCCTCATCCCCTTTGAGGTGACGGTCGAAGAAATCCGCCACCATCTCCATCTGGCCTTCGTGGTCGGGCTGCGCCGGCGCCTCCGCCGGGTTGAACGGGTCGGCGTCGAAGAGGCCGGCGTGCGAGTACGGCCCGATGTAGACCTCCTGGGGATTGCTGAAGTTGGTGTCGTGGATGAGCCCGCTCATCGCCAGCCCGGCGTCGAGCCATCCGTACATGGAGAAGAACGGCACGCCGCTCGCCTCGATCGCCGCGCGCGCGCCGTACGGCATGATCTGGTCCATCGACAGGCCCGAGCGGCCGAGCGGGTCCCCGCGGTACAGGAGCGTGCCCCACGACTCGAAAACGTCGTAGTTCTTGCGGGCGGCCACCGCCTCGTCGAGGAGCGCCGATCCCTCCGGGCCGTCCACCGGCTTGGCGCCGGCGAAGACGTGACGGGCCATGAACCGGCACGAGTTCATCCCGGGAGGGCAGGCAGGTTCGTTGGCGTCGACGATGCGGTTGTGATCGGCCCAGCGCCGGACGTTCTCGCGGTTGTAGAGGCCGCCGAACCCGGCCGTCGTGAACTGGCTGTCGAGCGTCGTGTACAGCGTCGCGACCGCGCGCAGCGCCGGCCTGCCGAGTGAAGCGACCATCTCGATGTTCAGGGCGTCCTGGGAGATCCCCCACGCGCCGACCCGCCCGTTCGACCACGGCTGCCGGACGATCCAGTCGAGCACCTCGCCGTAGTCTTCGATTTCTTCCGGCGCACATTCCGCTCTGCGGCTGCCGAACGAGGCCCCGCTTCCCCGCCCGTCCGCGACCACGACCGCGTAGCCGTGGCGGTTCAGGGCCGGCACCCCGAGCGTCGGCCCGAAGCTGCGGTTGATCCCCTCGTCCTTTAGGTAGCCCAGCTTCCAGAGCAGTCGTCCGAGCGGCTGGATTCGCTTCGCGCGGCCGTAGCGCGTCGCCCGCAGGATCGCCGGGATGCGCCCGCCCTGGTAATCCTCGGGCAGCCAGACATCGACCGCGATGCGCGTTCCATCGTGCGTGGTGACGTAGAGCGCCTGGTTCCGCCGCAGCCCCGAGGGCGTGCGCCGCTCGCCCGGCAGGGTGATGAGGATGCCGGCGAGCACGATCGCCACGAGGGGGACTGACACCACGACGAGCGCCAGCAGGACGAGGGAGCGGCGGAGCACGAACCGATTCTAAGGTGGTCCGCCCTTTGTCTGTGGCAGGTCGTGGTGGAAATAGAAGCGATTGCCGTCGAGGTCTTCGACCGTGAACTGGCGCATTCCCCAGGGCTTGTTCTCGATGGGCTCGACGATGGTCGCGCCGAGACCTTTCAGCTCGTGGTACGTCGCATCGACGTCCCGGGCGAACACCCAGTGAACCGCCGGCTCGAACGGGGGCGTCCGCTTCCGGAGAAAGATCGCCGCATCTCCGCGTGACACGGCGCCGATCTCCTTGTCCGGAGTGAGCCAGCCGATCTGGAAGCCGAGGGCATCCCGATAGTGCCGCTGCGCGCGCTCGACATCGGCGACGGGAAGCTCCGGCACCGGTGGCGCGATGGAGGTCAAGGGTTTGCTCATCGGGATTGTCGGCGTTGTCCGGAACCGTACGCCCGGAGCGTCTCTGCGTCAACCAGGAAACGCCCGCGATCCGCTGTTTGACTCGGCCCCCTCTTTCTCTTAACATCCACCCCTTCCTTTTCCCGCAGGCACGGAGGTTCCGCACCGAAAAACCATGGCCGCCGATTCCATCGTCATCAAGGGTGCCGCCGAGCACAACCTCAAGCACATCGACCTGACCCTGCCCCGGAACAGGATGATCGTCATCACCGGGCTGTCGGGGTCGGGGAAGTCGTCCCTCGCCTTCGACACCATCTACGCCGAGGGGCAGAGGCGCTACGTCGAGTCGCTGTCGGCCTACGCGCGCCAGTTCCTCGAACAGATGGAGAAGCCCGAGGTCGAGTCGATCGAGGGGCTCTCCCCCGCCATCTCCATCGAGCAGAAGACGACGTCGCGCAACCCGCGCTCGACGGTCGGCACGGTCACCGAGATCTACGACTACCTGCGCCTGCTGTTCGCGCGCATCGGGCTGCCGCACTGTCCCCAGTGCGGGCGGCCTATAGCCCGCCAGACGGTGCAGCAGATCGTCGACCAGGTGATGGAGCTGCCGGCCGGCTCACGCCTCCAGGTGCTGGCGCCGATCGTCCGCGGCCGCAAGGGCGAGTACAAGAAAGAGCTGCGCGAGATGCTGCGCAAGGGGTTCGTGCGCGCCCGCATCGACGACGAGGTGATGGAGATCGACGAGGACATCGACCTCGACAAAAAGAAAGCGCACACCATCGAGATCGTCGTCGATCGCCTGGTGCTCAAGCCGGAGGTCAAGCAGCGCCTGACCGATTCGCTCGAGGTGGCGCTCAAGCTGGCCGAGGGGCTGGCCACGGTCAACGTCCTCGGCGAGCAGGCGCGCGACATCATCTTCAGCGACACGCTCGCCTGCCCGTACGACGGGGTTTCGGTGCCGGAGCTGGCGCCGCGCATGTTCTCGTTCAACTCGCCCTACGGCGCCTGCCCGACGTGCGACGGGCTCGGCGCGCACCAGGAGATCGACCCGGCGAAGATCGTCACCAACCCGAACCAGTCGGTCGCCGACGGGGCGATCTCCGGCACCTGGGGCTACGGTCGCTCGATGCTGCGGATGGCGGTGGACGCGCTCGCCCGCGCCATGAAGTTCGACCCGAACGCGCCGTTCAAGAGCCTGCCGAAGGAAGCGCAGCGCGTCCTGCTGTACGGCAGCGGCCGCACCGAGTACGACTACGAATACAAGGAAGGGCGCAACCGGTACTTTTTCCGCAAGCCGTTCAAGGGCGTCATCCCGTCGATGATGCAGCGCTACCGCGAGAGCGAGTCCTCGTCGCTGCGCGAGGAGATCGAGCGCTACATGTCGCTCGAGCCGTGCGCCGTCTGCGAGGGGGCGCGTCTCAAGCCCGAGTCGCTGGCCGTCACGGTCGCCGACCACAACATCCACTACTACACCGGGTTGACCATCAAGGAGGCGAACGCCGCCTTCAATACGATGTCGCTGTCGGCGCGCGACCAGCAGATCGCCCACATGGTGATGAAGGAGATCCGCGAGCGTCTCGGCTTCCTGCTGAATGTCGGCCTCGGCTACCTCAGCCTGTCGCGCACCGCCGCCACCCTGTCAGGTGGAGAAGGCCAGCGGATTCGTCTGGCGACGCAGATCGGCTCGCGCCTGACCGGTGTCCTCTATGTCCTGGACGAGCCGTCGATCGGTCTGCACCAGCGCGACAACCGGCGCCTGCTCGACACGCTCTGCGCCATGCGCGATCTCGGCAACACGGTCATCGTCGTCGAGCACGACGAGGAGACCATCCGCACCGCCGATCACGTGGTGGATCTCGGCCCCGGCGCGGGCGAGCTGGGTGGCCGGGTCGTGGCCCAGGGAACGCCCGAGGAGATCGCCGCCCACCCCGACTCGATCACCGGCCAGTACCTGAGCGGCCGTCGCGCCATCCCGATCCCGAAGAAGCGCCGTACCGCCGCCGCCAACGCCAAGCTTCCCGAGGAGGGCTGGCTCAGCGTCGTCGAGGCGGAGGAGAACAATCTCAAGAAGATCACCGCCCGCTTCCCGCTGGGTCTCCTGACCTGCGTCACGGGCGTCAGCGGCTCGGGGAAGAGCACGCTGGTGAACGAGACGCTCTACAAGGCTCTCGCCAAGCGCATCTACCGCATGCCGATCCGTCCCGGCAAGCACAAGGAGATCCGCGGTCTCGACCAGCTCGACAAGGTCATCGACATCGACCAGTCCCCCATCGGCCGCACCCCGCGCAGCAACCCCGCGACCTACACGGGCCTGTTCACCCCCCTGCGCGAGCTGTTCGCCCAGGTCCCCGAAGCCCGCGCCCGCGGCTACCGCGTCGGCCGCTTCTCCTTCAACGTCAAAGGCGGCCGCTGCGAGAAGTGCGAAGGCGACGGCATCATCAAGATCGAGATGCACTTCCTCCCCGACGTCTACGTCACCTGCGAAGACTGCAAAGGCCGGAGATACAACCGCGAGACCCTCGAGGTTCGGTACAAGGGGAAGAACATCGCGGACGTGCTGGACATGAGCATCACCGAGGCGCTGGAGTTCTTCCAGAACGTCCCGATGCTGCGCCGGAAACTGGAGACGCTGGATGCGGTCGGCCTGAGCTACATCAAGCTGGGGCAGAGCGCGACGACACTGTCCGGGGGAGAGGCGCAGAGGATCAAGCTGTCGAAGGAGCTGAGCCGGCGGGCGACCGGACGGACCGTCTACATCCTGGATGAGCCGACGACCGGGCTGCACCTCGAGGACATCCGGCGGCTGTTGGATGTGCTCAACGCGCTCGTCGAAGCGGGCAACACCGTGATCGTGATCGAGCACAACCTCGACGTCATCAAGACCGCCGACTGGATCATCGACCTGGGGCCGGAGGGCGGGGATGAGGGGGGGAGGATCGTGGCCGAGGGAACGCCGGAGAAGGTGGCACGGATTGCGACGTCGCCGACGGGCGCGTTCCTGAAGGGAATCTTGGGAGTGCCCTCTCTGAGACTTGTTGATAGTGAGCCTCTGTCGAGATCCCATGCCGAGACCTAACCACTCGCAGAAACCATTGACATGCATTGCACATCGAGAGGATCATGCCTGCTCGGTCATCGGATTCGGTGCGCAACGCTGGAGCATCCTCGTCGTTGCCCAAGTCAAAGGACAGCACCAAGAAGATTGTGTACCTCTTTGGCGCTGGCGCAACACACGCCGAGCTAGCAGCGCTCCTGCCTGATCTTAGTCCCGAGACTGATGGGCTCCTGCTCGGGAACGTTTCATCACGCGTAATCGCGCGCGCTCGTTCCAACCCCAATTACCTCAGGCATCTCGAGACCGTATCCGCAACTGCCGGATCGCTGAACATCGAGCTACTCATCGGCTTACTTGAGAGCAGCAAAGTTCAGGAGTGGGCCGCAAAAACCGAGCTCCTTCGAACGCTCGTCAGCCTAGACATCCGGGCAATTCTGACTCCTTCACGGACAAAGCGATTCTACCTTCATCGGGCATTACTTCGACTTCACCGGCACCCACGCGTTCGTTCTGTCGAACAAGTAATTGGGTTCATTTCTCTGAACTATGACGGCGTGCTCGACAGTGCCTATCGCAAGTTCTATGGTGAGCCTAACTACTGTTTTTCGCTTAGCGACGCAGCACCGTCCTCGCGCAACATTCCACTTCTTAAGTTGCACGGCTCCTTCACTTGGAAGAACCTAAGGATCCAGGGCCGAAGACGTGAGATCGACATAATTCCGATGGGCTCGCACAAGACATATCTCCACGCTCCCTACGGCTTCATCTGGACGCGTGCTCTGCAGATCCTCGTCGACTGCGATATCCTGAGACTCGTAGGCTGTTCGCTTAGTCACAACGACGCGCATCTCACAGACCTTCTCTTCAAGGCGCACCTTGAACGCAGCAAGGCATTCGAGATCCAAGTCATCGACAAGCCATCTGCTGGTCAACTCATTCGCACAACCTATGGTTTTTTCCCAGGTATCCGCACGCTTAGCGAACTAGAGAACCTCCTCGTGCCGGAGCCTGATCCACGGAATCCATATAGGACTTGGCTCAAGTACAAGAGCCTACGAATGCTCGGAGAATCTCGGGCGTTGCGGCTTTCTCCCCTTGCTCAGTTGCTTCCCGAGGACGGCAACGATGCCAAAAGCACAACAACATTCGCCTCTTAAAGCTCGGCCAGCCAGAACGCTTGAGACGCTGACCGCAAAGCAGTTCATCGCTGACTATATCTATCGGATCGATCTCGACGCCGATTATCAGCGGGAGAAGATATGGAGCCGTGAAGATCAAGAAATGCTAATCGACTCCATGATGCAGAACATCGACATTCCCAAGCTCTACCTCGTGGAAGTGCGGGATAACGAAACGTTCGATTTCGAGTGCATCGATGGCAAGCAGAGAATGGCAACACTACTCGCGTTTTTTAAACCGGACTCCGACACACATGGACTGACGGTCCGCATCGCCGGCGAGCGGTATAGCTATGGTCGCCTGCAGGTTGAGTTCCCGTCTATCGCCAAGAAGATCGAGGATTACGAGCTCACCTTCGTAATCTACAAGAACCTCGATGAGCAGCTTCTAAGGGAGATCTTCCGACGACTTCAGCTCGGAATTAGATTGAATTCGGGAGAATTGCTGAAGACTTATACAGGAACCATTCGAGATTTCGTCTATCGCGAGATGGGAAGCAATGCTCCGTTCCTTCGCAATACCAGGCTGTCGCTTAAACGTTTTTCGCGACAATTTACCCTTGCGCAAGTGTGCATCAATTCCTTTAGCCTGGCGGCGGATGGTGAGTTCGTCAGGGCGCGATATGATGATTTGGGTGACTTCTTCAAAGATAAGTATGACCTAGAGGTCAACGACCCGAATCTGGTTCGCATACGCAGTGTACTTAACTTGATGGACAAGCATTTCGGTACAGAAGCGGTGAAGGTCTCGAGCCGTGCCGTAGCGGTATCTGCCTACCTATATGTTGAGGACCTGTTTCTCAAGAAACAGAGTGGCATCATCGGCCAGTTTGCTACCTTCTACGGATTACTTCTTGACGAGGTGAAACATAATCTTGGCTTGCTTGCGAAGTATCAGAACCCAGATAACAGCTTGATTCTTGAGCAATTTCAAAAGTATGTGTCGCAGGCTTCCGTAGAATCCTACGCTATCAAGAGACGGCACGGTTTCCTAGAGAAGGCATTTGCCTACTACCGTTCGCCGAAGGGGAAAGGAAAGGTGATGCGATAAAAGAGAACGTTGGCCTGAAGGATACGCTCGGTCTAGATGCTAGTCTTCGAACCGCGCCCTGTATGCAGTAGCCAGAGAGTCGAGAAACTCCTCCCAGCGTAATCCCAGCCCAGGCTTCGGCAGCTCGGGCTCAATTTCAGCGGTATCGGGATTGTAGGCTACGACTGCTATAGCTTCTAGAAGGTGTGCAGCCTCCGCTTCACTCTTTCTTCCTCCAGCCCGGAAAAGCCGCTCGACTGCTCGTTCTATGAGATGCACAGTCGATTTCCGCTGAATCAGCGGTTCTCCAGTTTGATACGAGAGCGATGCTTCGGAAAGAGTGACCACACTATCTGATTCCGAACCTTCTAGCATTACGTGTTGTTCGGCTTCTTCAGCCTTCCTTGCCGCCTTCGTCCCGATCTCTTCGTACGTTGGGACTACAAGAACGCCCCCCACGACGGCGAACGGGAACTTGAGGTGGATGTTCACGGCAAAGGTCCGAATATCACCAAATCTGTTCCAGATTGCTCTCCCAACGGCCAGGTTTATTGGTTTGAGCTCTACCGCCAGCCGCAGGCCATCGAGTTGATGGCTCTCCGACACGTCAGCCTTGGCGGTGCGGAGACCGCCAGCCACCTTTTGCTCCTTTGTAACGAGGCGCCCTTTGAGCGCAGGTACCCGGACCGCGAGTTCGTCGGCAAGCGCATGGGCAAGCGCAGACGACAGCCTGATCTGAGCTGCCTTTTTTGGACCAGGCGCTAGCGTGGAGCCCTTACGAACATAAGCGCTGACTCCCTCTAGATAGTCCTTGATAGTGCAGGTTTCCAAGCTCTCAAGTCGGTCAATCTGCGGTATCCCAGTCGGCTCTAGGGCTGGTTTCTTGCTCTTATGCAGCGGAGGCCCGATCATGCGCGCCGAGTGTCAACTTCCTCTTTATGCGCCGGGTCACGATGGATTCGCATCCTAGCCTGGCTAGGCATCCTGTCACTCAGTCTTTCCTCGATCAGATCTACGTATCGCGGTTCGATCTCAACGCTGATGCTGTTCCTTCCCAATTCAGTCGCCGCAAGAATCGTTGTACCGGTTCCCGCAAATGGATCTAGCACCGTATCTCCGGCGAAGCTAAACATCCGGATCAATCGACGCGGGACCTCAAGAGGATACGGAGCTGGGTGATCTCGACGGAGTTGACCTGTGATGTCCGACCAAACTGGAGCGAACCAACGCACGTAGTCGTCCGTTGGTATGAAGGAACGCTTCTCCATGTCCTCAGTAGGCTTTCGGTAGCCACCTGGCTTGCGGAAGAACAGAATGTGTTCGATGTCATTCTTCACGACGCCATTTGGCAGGTTCGGCTTCCCTAGATAGCGGGCGGAGCGGGAAGCTTCGAGCTTGATGTTGGCAACCTTTAGCCAGCGGATAGGAGTAAGGTTATCGAAGCCTAGTTTTCTGGCCCGGACCTGAAGATCGCCGGCTAGCGGCAGTACATGGTGCCGGCCGCCCTTGCGCCGGGAGATGCATACATCTCCCACGACGCAGGCGACACGACCGCCAGGTACAAGGACTCGTAGGCACTCCGCCCACACCGAGTCCATTTCGTCCAGGAATTTTTCATACGCTCCGATGTTGCCGAGCTGGCCTGGGTGATCTGGATACTCTTTTAGGGATCCGTACGGTGGGCTGGTACAGATGAAGTGGACCGATTCGGTCGGGATGAACGATATCTCTCGAGCATCGCCTACGTGCACGTCATGAGTAGTTCGCTGTCCGATGCTCTGAACTTTTCTAGGCGATTTCTTCGTCAAGGGGGGGCACCTCTTTAGGCGGAGTATTCTATCAGTTGCGGTCTCCGAGTCGCCCCGTCGACAGGAGGATGAGTACCTGGCAGTCGAGGGGGTGGCCGTCATCTATCCCGGCGCGAAACGCTATCCTCTGGTCGAAACGCTGCCGCTCGCGACATCGGCCGAGCCCGGAATTGTGCGGTAAGGCGAAGGCATGAACCGGACGAGTTCACAGCCGGAGGGGGCAACTGATGCCAGGTTTCACGTGCCAGGTCTGCGGCAACGCGTTCGATGTGCGGGACGCCACGCTGGCGAAGTATCCGAGCTGGCAGCCGAAACGGTGCCTGTCGTGCAAGAACGTGCAGACAGGCGCTGGAGGGATCAAGACGGCGCACCGCCCTCCCACTTGGTCCTCGACTCGTTCCGCCTCGGCGCGTGAAGAGAAACTGACCACGATCGAGGTGCTGGCCAAGTACACGGCCGGTCCGACCGATGGCGTGTTCACCGATGGAGCCGCGGATCCAAATCCAGGCCCTGGCGGCTGGGGCGTGGTCTATGTCGTGGACAACGAAATCGTGGCCGAACGCGATGGCCACGAGAAGCAGACCACCAACAACCGCATGGAGCTCTCGGCGCTGAAGGCAGGCGTTGCGCTCGTGCCCAACGGCACCCCTACGATCATTCACACCGACAGTCAGTTGTGCGTGAACACGATCAACGAGTGGGCCGCAGGCTGGGAGAAACGCGGCTGGAAGCGCAAGGACGGAGAGATTAAGAACCTCGATCTCGTCCAAGAGGTCTACGCTCTTTTCAGGAGCCGTCCCGAAATCACCCTGCGCTGGATCGCCGGTCACTCCGGCTACCGCTGGAACGAATACGCGGATTCCCTGGCATCGGCCTACCGCCGCGCCAAACGCTGAACGGCGAGAGCGCGCAGCCGAAGTAGACTTCATCGGGGACTGTCTCATGGCGCAAATGATTCCGGAGTACCTGCCTGACGGAGCGTCGCAGGGCGAGCGCCGCGTCTTTGCCGCTCTGCAGTCCCTGTCCGACGATGTGATCGTCTACTACGAGCCAGTCATCCGCCGCCGCTATCCGGACTTCATCGTCATCGCCCCCACGATCGGTGTCATCGTCATCGAAGTGAAGGGCATTCCGCTGAACGCGATTACTCACGCGGACACGCATCACATCGTCTACACACACGGAGGCCATCAGCAGGATCAACCCCACCCGTCCCGTCAGGCGCTCGCTTATCAACGGGATCTCATGAACACGTGCCACACGCATCCGTCCGCGGTGGCGCTGAAGCGTGCTGGCCAATTCGCGTTCGCCTTCGGCCATCTCGCCATCCTGACGTCCATGCGCCGCGCGGACCTTGAGGCCTCTCCCTGGGCGCACCTGTTTCCGGAAGGTGAGACGCTCTGCGCCGATGAGTTCGATGCACTCGCCGGCAATCCGTCGGCGTTGATGGCTGCGCTCGAGGCCGCGATGCCGCCGGATGTCCCCCTCTTCCGGATCCCACCGGAGCGCATGCGCGCACTCCGCTCGGTCGTCAGCCCCGCAAGCCGTGTCGAGACTGGTTTCCTTTTCGGCGACACACCTCCGAAGGTCTCAGTCGACGTGCTCGACCTCGAGCAGGAAAGAGTGGCCCGCCAGCTCGGTTCGGGCCACCGCATCATTTATGGCGTGCCCGGTTCGGGGAAGACGATCGTTCTCATCGCAGCAGCGAGATTGCTGGCCGAAGCGAACATGTCGGTGCTCATGCTCTGTTTCAACCGCACACTGCAGCAGTATCTCGCGATGACGCTGAAGCGTCACGCGAACGTCGCGGTTCACACCTTCGGTGTCTGGGGCCGTATGCAGGGCGCCCCCGCTGACCTCAAGGACATGGACGCTTTCGGCCGGGGGGTACTCTCCATCGTCGAATCCGGCCGCGGCGACTCGGGGAAATACGACGCTGTGCTGATCGACGAAGGCCAGGACTTCCCGACATCCTGGTTCCGCAGCGCCGTGCTCGCGCTCAAGGAGCCGGCGGACGGTACGCTCATCATCGCCTACGATTTGAGCCAGAACCTCTATCGTTCCAAACTGCCCAACTGGAGCAAGGTCGGCGTCAAGGCGCAGGGTCGCACGAAGCGGTTCGCGCTCAACTACCGCAACACTCGCGAGATCGTTTCAGCTGCATGGAGCTTCGGGGTGGCGGAATCTTCGGGCGACGAGGACCTGCCCCACGCCGTCGCCCTCCGCCGCGAGAACTGCCAGCGGTTTGGGGCCTGGCCTACCGTCATCCAGGTCGCCAGTCAGGATGCGCAGGTCAGTCGTTGCGTGCAGATTGCCAGCGATCTCATGAATGGCGCAGATCGCCTTGCCGCCCAGGACGTCATGGTCCTCTGCATGACGAACGCTTTACGCGATCGGATCGCCGCCGAGTTCGACAGGCGCAGCTTGCCCGTGACCGTCAGCACCATCCATGGCGCGCGGGGCCTTCAGGCGAAGGCGGTCATCCTCGCGGCGGCGGAGGATCTGCAGGGCGATGACGGGCGGGCGTTGATGTACGTCGCACTGACGCGTCCGACCGACCGGCTGTTCGTGCTGTGGAGCCACGACACGCCCTTCGTGAAGGAGCTGATCCGGAACCTCGAAGCGGCGCGCTCTTCGGCCTGAAGAAGCGCGCGATCGCCTCCCGGGCCGTTCCCGCCGGCCGGCGCGGGGCACTATTGGCAGGGAAGGCAGTTCACTCGCTCCTGCAAATTGCTGTCGAACCCGAGGCTGCCGGGCACCGTCCCGTGCGGAACCACGAGGTAGTACTGACCGTCGCCGGCCGGCGGGCTGACCGGAATCTCGATCGCCGTCTGACCGTAGCCGCAGATCGGCGGCGACTGCACCGAGTTGCCGGTCTCACTCAACACCGACAGCAACCCTTCGTACACGTCGTAGCCACGGACGGCAAACGGGTGCGCGTCCCAGCGGAGAGTCGGCAGCATTCCTTCGACCCGGACGCCCTCCACTTCACCGCTCGTTTCGAAAGCCCCGATGTCTGGCGCGGCCGCCCCATCCAGGTTGCTGTCCTGACTCCTTGGCAGACCTGCGAAATCGGCACTGAGCGTCGATTCCTGGCCGCGTTCGAGACAGGGCGATGACGCTCTGAGTGACAGGTCGCCACCCGCGTCATCTGTGAACTCAGGGTCCACGGACATATTGCCGTTTGAGCCAGTCGGATCCGGAATCCCGATCCAGTTCGTTCCGCTCTGGTAGACGTCGTTATCGACCGCGGTCACCACGAAACAAATTGCTTGCCCCCGGCAACCTCTCACCGTATCGGTTCGGCTAACTCGCCAAAAGACCGTCTCGCCGGGAGGTGTTCTATGCTCCAAAGCCGCGTCGGGTCCATCCATCTGGCAACGTTCTCATTCGCGGCGACGCTGGCCTGCCTGCCGGCCGCCTTCGGGCAGGTCTGCACTCCGCAGGTGCCGTGCGCCGATGCGCGCGGCTGCCCCGATCTGACCATCGACCCGGGGATCCTCGCCGCGCGGAACTCGACCATCGTCCAGATGCACACGTTCGCCCCGACCGACTGCGCGGTGGTGGAGGGGATGGCGCTGGCCGGCACGCGCCGGCTGCTGCTCTTCTCGACCCAGAGCAACAACCTCGGGCCCGGCGCGGTCGTCCTCGGCAACCCCGCCGATCATCCCGACTGGTTCGAGTTCGCGACCTGCCACGGGCACTACCACATCAAGGACTACGCCGACTATCGCCTCTGGACACCGTCCGGCTACACTCAGTGGAAGGCGCTGCGCGCCGCCGGCCCCGGCGCCTGCGCCGCCCAGGTGCTGGCCGCCAACCCCTCCCTGCAGTCCCAGTTCGTCAAGGGGAACAAGCTCGGCCTGTGTTTCTTCGACGTCGTGATGATGGGACAGCTGCGGTCGGCGACGGAGATCTGCCCGAGGACGCTCGACCCGCAGACCTACTTCGACTGCGACTTCGCCGGGCTCGGAGTCTGCTGGGCCGACATCTACGAAGCCGGTCTCTTCGGGTCGGTGGACGGCCAGTGGATCGACATCACCGGCCTCGCCGACGGCGAGTACGTCCTCGAGAACGAATCGAACGCGACGCACCTCATCACCGAAGCCGACTACGGCAACAACTCCAGCGCCATCCGGGTCCGGATCAAGGGGAAGAACATCCACATCTTCGGGCCGGCTTAGGCGGCGGCGCGGGCGCGCTCCAGCCGGCGGTTCACTTCGTCCCAGTTGATGTTCCTGAAGAACGCCTCGATGTACTTCGCCGCGTCGGCGCCGTAGTCCATCTGGTAGGCGTGCTCGTACATGTCCATGACGAGCAGCGGCTGGCCCGCGACCAGCGCCTGCGTGTGGTTGCCGGACCAGTAGGTGCGCAGGTCGCCGCTGTGGAAATTGAAATCGAGGATCGCCCAGCCGCTGCCTCCCGCCAGGGTCATCCCCGTGGCGCGGAACTTCTCCTCCCAGAGAGCGATGCTTCCGAAAGCACTTCCCAGGTCCTTCACGATCCGGCCGCCGGCCTGGCCGTCGCCTCCGAGGTTCGCGAAGTACAGCTCGTGCAGGATCATCGAGTTGGTGAACGTGAGCTCTTTCTCCTTGAGACCGCCCACGACGAAGCCGGGCGTGTCCGCGGTGACCCGCGCCAGCTCTTCCTCGACCTTGTTGAGGTTCTTCACGGCACCCGCGTAGTTGTTGTCGTGGTGCGAGACGATCAGCCGCTCGGACACGCCCCGCAGCTTCGTCGGATCGAAAGGAAGCGGCTTCGGCCGATGCTGCCCTGCCGCAACAGTGGCGGACACGGCGGGCGCGGCGGACGAGCCGCTGGCCGAAGATCCGACTGACGTCATCACGGAGCCCACCGTGCCGGTGGCAATCAGTCCGAGAGCCTCACGTCGATGCATGCGTCACCTCCTTGGTCTCAGTCGTCCCCGGGTTACTTCGACCGCCGGATCGTTCGGGCGAGGTCTTCCTGCGTGGCGCCCATCGCCAGAAGCGAGCGGATCAGGAGATCGATCGACACCGATGGATCGCCCGCCTCCATCTTGGCGACGCGCGACTGACTCGATCCGAGGAGCCGCGCAAGCTGCCCCTGCGACAGATGGCTCCGCGTCCGACGCTCTTTCAGGACGTTGCTGAGCGCCAGGCGGAGTTCCACCATCGCTGCCTCGACCTCGGTCAGCCCGAGGAACTCGCGGACCGACCCGACCTTCCATCCCGCACGTTCCAGCCTGGCCCACTTTTCCTTGCGCATGATGCTGCTTCCCTCTCGTCAACGACGCCGGCTTCACAATCCGATTGTGTCGTACAGCCTCAACCGGCGGCGGCTGTCTTCGATCACCCGCTCCGGCGTCCGGCGAGTCATCTTGGCGAAGACGTCCGCCACGGCGCGGGCTCGCCGGCACCGCGGGTCGTGAGGATGTTTCGATGGACGGCTCGACACTCGCTACTCCGGCCCCGATTGCTCCGCGGGCTTGCCCATCGCCTTCAGTCTGGCATTCCACTCCGCCGCTCTGGTGTCGTACCCCTTGCCCGGCTCCGCGGTGTTCCAGGCTTCATAGAGCTTCGTGATGGTCCTGGTCAGGCGGACTCTGACCTCATGTCCCGTCGGAAGCGTCGCCGCGGCGACCGCGGCTTCGGAGAGGAGCAGGGCCTCGGCCGCGGCGTGTTTGCCCTGAGCGGTCAGCAAAGAGCCCAGGTTGTCGATCGAGATCAGCGTGTCCGGGTGCTCGGCGCCCAGCACGCGGCGGTACTTCGTCAGGGCCTCGCGGTAGTACAGCTCGGCCTCGTCCAGCTTGCCCTCGGCCCGCAGCAGGAAGCCCATGTTGCTGATCGCGATCAGTGTGTCCGGGTGCTCCTCGCCCAGCACGCGCCGCGACTTCTCCAGCGCTTCGCGGTAGTAAGGCTCCGCCTCCTGCATCCTGCCCTGGGCTCGGAGGAGTGAGCCCATGTTGCCGATCGAGAGCAGCGTCTCCGGATGCTCCTCCCCCAGGATGCGACGGCGCTTCACCAGCGCTTCGCGGTAGAGAGGCTCGGCCTCAGCCAGCTTGCCCGAGGTATGAAGGAGGCCGCCCAGGTTGGCGATCGAAGCCAGCAGGTCCGGATCCGCTTCGCCCAGAAGGCGGCGTCGCTTCTCGAGCGCTTCGCGGAAGTACGGTTCGGCCCCGCCCGGCTTGCCCTCGGCCCACATCAGGTAGCCCATGTTGTTGATCATGGTCAGGGTCTCGCGGTGATCCTCGCCGTTGACGCGACGAGACTTTTCCAACGCCTCGCGATAGTAGCGCTCGGCTTCCTGCAGCTTGCCCTGGGAATCCAGCAGCACGCCCATCTGGTTGATCGAGCTGATGGTCTGCGGGTGCTCTTCGCCCAGGACGCGCCGGCGGGTCGCGAGCGCCTTCTCCTGGAGCGGCAGCGCGACATCGTACAGGGCCAGCTCCCGGTAGCGGTCCGCGAGCGCCTGGCGCAGGGCCGCATCCACCAGCGGCTGGTCGGCGAACTGCTTGTCGATCGCCTCGACGGCGGGCTTGAGGATCGTGCTGACGATCAAGGCGCGGGCCGCGTCGGTGGCGTTGACGCGCTCCCACTCGCCCATGAACGTCTCGACCCGGGCGGCACGCGCGGCTTCGGAGACACCCGCCTCGGCGATCGCCGCCTCGAACCTGGCCTGCACGTCCGCCGTGAGCAGCTTTCCGGCCTGCGTCGGGTCGACCTGCCTGAGCATGTTGGCCTGGAAGTCGGAGACCTTCTGGAGCTCATCGGCGCGCCGCCGGGCTTCGCCCGCCTGCCACGCGGTCCCGGCGATCCCCGCCAGCAGGATGAGGAACGACGCGACCACGCCGCCCACGAGAGCCTTGTTGCGCTTCGAGAACCTGGTGAGCTGGTACCACGTGCTCGCCGGGCGCGCCGCGATCGGCTCGTCCTTGAGATAACGACGGATGTCGCCGGCGAAGGCTTCGGCGGATTGGTACCGGCGGGCTTTGTCCTTCTCCAGCGCCTTGGCGACCATGGTCTCGACGTCGCCACGCAGCGTCCGGTCGAGGCTCGACAGGCGTGTCGGTTCCGTCTCGCGGATGACGCGCACCGTCTCGTGGGTCGTCTTGTGTCCGATCTTGTAAGGCAGGCGGCCCGCCAGCAGCTCGTAGGCGACGACGCCCAGGGCGTACACGTCGCTGCGCGTATCGAGCTCATCGGGATCGCCGCCGACCTGCTCGGGGCTCATGTACGGCGCGGTGCCCACGAGCTGACCGATCTCGGTGTGGAGCGTGGCCTGCTGCATGTCGCTGTCGATGGCCCGGGCGACGCCGAAGTCGAGAATCTTCGGCTGACCCGATTCGTCGACCAGGATGTTGCCCGGCTTGAGGTCGCGGTGGATGACGCCCTTCTGGTGGGCGTGGTAAGCCGCGTCGCAGATGCGCGCGATGAGCTCGAGCCGCTCGCGCGTGCCGAGCTTCTTCCGGGCGGCGTAAGGAGTGAGCGGGACACCGCGGATGAGCTCCATGGCGAAGAACGGGACGGGGTTTCCGCGCGCGTCCTCGATCGTCCCTGCTTCGTAGACGTGCGCGATACCCGGATGCTGCAGCCGTCCGAGCACCAGCGACTCGTGCTCGAAGCGCCTCAGCAGCTGCGGCGACAGGTGGCCGGCGCGGATGACCTTGAGCGCGACCACGCGCCTGGGCTGGTCCTGCTCCGCCTCGTAGACGGTCCCCATCCCGCCTTCGCCCAGGACGCCGCGAATCGCGTAGCGCCCGATGCGCGCGGGGAAGGCGGAAGCGGCGGAAGTCGCGCCCGTCGCCGACGGCATCGATTGCGTGTCTTCCGACTCGTCGCCGGCCGCACCGGCGCCGCTGCCCGGTCTCGCGGCGGGTGGGTCGCTCGGCTCTTCGGGCATGCCCCAGAATACTCCGCCATCAGCGCGGACTGACGGCTCCACAACCAGGAGGTCCTCATGAATCACGACGGACGCTGTCGGGAGAAAAAGCGAAAAAGATGTTGCGCCGAACCGGTGTCGCCGTATATTCCGAAGTGCCGATCGGTCGCATCCCGAGGCGGGATCCTTTGCGACCGGAGTTCGTCACACCACAATCTGAAGCCACCGCGACTGCGCGTCTCGACCCGGCGCGTGTCGGCGGTCGGACGGCTGAGGCCGACCGCACGGCCCTCGAAATCAGGGCGGCGCTCGACCGGCTCTCCGCCGTGCTGGCGCGCGCGGCCGCCGCGCTCGTCCGGCTCCGCTCCTGGCAGGTCTTCGGCTTCGCTCGGCTCGACGACCACGTGCGTGAGCGTTTCGGACGCTCCGGCCGCTGGCTCCGCGACCTCGCCGCGCTCGGCGAGGGGCTCGCCGCTTCGCGCCCACTTGCCTCAGCGCTGACCGGCTCGGACGGCGGCCGCCCGCTCGGCCGCGTCGCCGCCACTCTCATCGCGCGCGCCATCACGGCGCCGCCGACGACCCGCACCGACGAGGAATGGATCGTCGCCGCACGCGCTCAGTCCGTGCGCGAGCTGCGCGCCGCCATCCGTACGGATCGCGCCGCCGCAATCGGGGAGACCGACGAATTGCCCGGCGTCTCCGAAGGTCCGGCGTTCATCGATGACGATGACCCGGATGCCGACCGCTGCCTTCTGCGCCTTCCCGTGCCGCTCCCCGTCCTCGCGGCCTTCGACGAGGCGCTCGATTTGCACCGCGCCGTCGAGGGCCGCTCGACCTCCGTGAGCGCGTTCGTGGAGGCGCTGGTCGGCGAGGCGCAGTCCGGCGGCTCGGAAATTTCGCCGGGACACATGGCGCCGCTCCGACACGGAATCCCGGAAGCGACGATCGAAGCCGCGCTCCGTCGCGCTACCAATGAATGGGCGGCGCTGCCCGAGCCGTTTGCCGCGGAGACGTTCGCCGCGGAGCCCGCTGCGGTCGCCGAGGCGAGCGCCTGCCTGGAGCGTTTCGCCGCGCTCGAGGCCGTGGCCGACCGCGGCGACGCGGTCGAGCTCGACCATCAGATCCGCTCGCTCATCGAGATCGAGAACGCGCTCGAGGCGCGGCTCGGCCAGGTGCTCGCCGCAATGGCGGAGCGTCGCGACTGGCAGCGGCTGCGGTTCGCCGGCCTCGGCCACTACGCCGAAGAGCGTCTCGGCATGTCGCGCAGTCGCGCCGGCGAACGCGCCCGCCTGGCCCGGGCCCTGCGTCCGCTTCCCGCCGTCGCGGCAGCCTGCGCCTCTGGCCGCATCTCGATGGAAGCGGCGGCTCTGATTCACCGCATGCTGGGGGACGAACCGGTCGGCGCCGACATCGAGACCGCCTGGGTCGAACACGCCTCGGCCGCCACATTAAAGAGGATGCGCGACGAGGCCCGCGCCGCCGGCCGGTATCGCGCCCGGGCCTGGCCGTCCGGCTCGCCGGTGAATCCGGCCGGAAGCGTAGGCTCGCCGTTGAGTCCGGCGGTTCCGCTCGAGGACGAGCGGTGGTTCGCCTCCCTGCATCGCGCTCCCGGCTCCGCCGTCCGCCGCATCTTCGAGTTCGGCTTCCGCGCCGCCGGCCTGTCCAACCCGTGCACAGCCCCGCCGGATGTTTTCCACCCGGATGCCGCAGCCGCGCCGGATGTTTTCCACCGTGATGCCGCCGCCGCGCCGGAAGTTTTCCATTCGCTCGTCCACGAGCCGGATGTTTTCCTCCGCCTGCGGCTCCCGGCGGATCTTGCGGCTGATTTCCTTGCAGCGATCGAAGCGGCCCGCAACGTAACCGAAGCGCGGGCCGCTTCGATTCCCTGGGATTCGCCCTGGCCGGGCAGCGCCGCCGGGTCGGGTTCGGCCCCACTCGCCGAGCCGCCTTCGGCCTGGGTTGCCCGGATCGCGTTCGTGCGCGGCCGGCGGGCGCCGCTGTGGGTCGGCCTCCTCGCTCTGCTCGAGGATTTCGCCCTCACCTGGGACACCGACGGCGCCGCTCCCGATCGCCGCGACGACACCGTCTTCGTCCGGGATGGCTGGCGCTGCGCCGCTCCCGGCTGCTCATCCCGCCGGAATCTCGAGGCCCATCACCTCGTCTATCGCTCGCGCGGCGGCCCCGACGACGGCTGGAACCTGGTCACGCTCTGCCGCTTCCACCATCAGCGCGGCGAGCACGGCGGGCTCCTGTCGATCCGCGGCCGCGCGCCGATCGATCTGATCTGGCGGCTCGGCCGCTCCGACGTCGCGACCCGCTACCGGGCGGACAAGCGACACTCGGCATGATGCCGCGCGCTACGGACCGGCCTCCGCCGGAACCAGCCTGGAGTCGGCCCGGTCTGCGTCGCAGCGGTCCAGGACCTTCCGTATCGTCCCGTATGGCGTGGCCCCGCATGTCGGGGTACTCCCGAGCCAAAAACGGCCTCCCGCCCCGCTTTCTCCGACCAGACGTCCGTCTTGTGCAAAAAACGTCGGGAATTTTCTGTCTTGGAGGAGTACGGAGGCCGTGGCATTTTCATGCACTTCTTAAATTCACAGCTTCACCCGGAAACCCGTCAGGCCCCCTCCCCGCCACGGAGCGGATATTGCCATCTGACCCCACGGGACAACAGAAGGGATCGACTCGTCCGGCGAAGGCAGCCATTTCTGAGCTTCCCCGCGTACCTCTGGACGAGATCATCAGCACCATCGAGCTGGAACGTCGTCCTTCGCGCCCCCCCGATTATCAAAGCGAGAGCGAGGCCCTCGCCGGCCTGATGCAGGCGCTGGCGGACGCCACCGAGGGAGCCGGCGCGGATTCCCTCCTGCAGACCCTCGCGGAGACGGCGCTCACACTCTGCCGCGCCCATTCCGCCGGGGTCAGCCTGCTCGACCAGGCCGGCGGCGGCGTCTTCCGCTGGCGCGGGGCGGCCGGGGTGTGGGCGAAGTTCCTCGGGGGCTCGATGCCGCGCGACGAGAGTCCGTGCGGCGTCGTCCTCGATCGCGATCGCGCGCTCCTCATGTCGCACCCGGAGCGTCATTTCCTGTACGAGGGCGAGGCGCCGCCGCTCACCGAGGTCCTGCTCATCCCCTTCCACCACGAGGGCAAGGCGGTCGGCACGGTCTGGCTCATCGCGCACGACGACACGCGCCGCTTCGACGCGGAAGACCTCCGGCTGATGACGCGCCTGTCCCGGTTCGCGGCCACGGCGTATCACCTCCTGCTGGCCCAGGAGCGGACTTCGGCGCTCGTCGCGCGGGCGGCGCGCGACGCAGGTCTGGCCGACGCGCTGGAGGAAGGGCGGCGGGCGGCGGAAGCGCTGCGCGACGCCGACCGGCGCAAGAACGAGTTCCTGGCGATGCTCGCCCACGAGCTTCGCAATCCGCTGGCCGCGATGCACAACGCGGTCAATGTGCTGCGCTTGTCGCGCTCCGCTCCGGAAGTGAGCGTGTCGATGACCGGGATGCTCGAGCGCCAGGTGCGCCAGATGGCGCGCCTGGTGGACGACCTGCTCGACGTCACCCGCATCACCCGCGGCACCATCGAGCTGCGCCGGCAGAGCGTGGACCTGGTCCATGTCCTGAACCAGGCCGTGGAGGACATCCGCGCGTTCGCCGGCTCCCTGGAGCACGAGCTGCGGGTGACCCTGCCGATGCAGCCGATCTTCATCGAGGGCGACCCGGCCCGCCTGACGCAGACGATCGGCAACCTCCTGAACAACGGCTGCAAGTTCATGAACCCCGGCGGCGTTCTGGCGCTCTCCCTCGAGCGCGAAGGCACGCAGGCGGTCATCCGGGTGCGCGACCGGGGCATCGGCCTCGACGCCGACCAGATCCCGCGCATCTTCGACATGTTCATGCAGGTGAACACGTCGCTGGAGCGCTCGGCCAGCGGACTGGGCATCGGCCTGACGCTGGTCAAGAACCTGGTCGAGCTGCACGGAGGTTCCGTCGAAGCCCGCAGCGAAGGCGTCGGACTCGGGAGCGAATTCGTGGTGCGTCTCCCCGTCGCGGAGGTCGCCGCGCAGCCCGTTCCGGCGCGGCCGACGCCCGTCCCCTCCGCCGCCACCACTCCCGCGCGCGCGGTCGCGCGTCACGCCATGGCTGCGGCGCAGCCGGGACTGAGCCGCCGCGTCCTGATCGTCGACGACAACAACGACGTCGCCGTCTCGCTCGCCACCGCCCTGCGCACGAAGGGGCACGAGGTGCACATCGCGCGCGACGGAGTCGAAGCGATCGAAGCGGCGGCGCGCATCCGGCCCGACCTCGTGCTCCTGGACATCGGCCTGCCTCGCATGAACGGCTACGAAACCTGCCGCCGCATCCGCGAGCAGCCCTGGGGCCGGGAGCTGACGCTCGTCGCCGCCACCGGCTGGGGCCAGGACACCGATCGCCGCCTCTCGAAGGAGGCCGGCTTCGACGACCACCTGGTCAAGCCGGTGGACGACATCGCTCTCGGCAGGCTGCTCCTTTCCTGCGCGAAACGCTCTCGTTGGAGGGTCTCTTGAAACGATCCCGGCTCGCCGGCTTCTTCTCTTCGCTTTCTTCGGCCTGGGCTTCCTGGTTGGACCGGGAGCTGCAGCGCACCGCGGCACCCACCCGAAAGTTCGCGCTGGTCCGCGTCTCTCCTCGGAAGCGCCACTCTTCGCAGGACCGCGTCTCGCGCTGCGGCGCCACCTGGGACCGCCGGGGCCGCTGAGCCCGTCGCCTCGAGATCCCGGGGCCGGCGAGCCCCTCCGCAGATTTCCCGACGGCGGCCCGGCGAACCGTCGTATCATCCGCCCCAGAGACCGCAATCGCCGCCGCACGAAACAAGAAAGCCAAAGGGGGCCGGGCCGTCTGCCGGCATCGGGGAGCTCTATGTGGATGAGGAGAATCCTCTCCGCCGTCGCGGTGATGGCGGCGGTCGGGCTCTTTGCGCCCGCGGACGCGAGTGCGGCGTGCGATCCGGGGCAGGACCTGGTCATCAGCGAGTTCATGGCCGCCAACGACCACAGCCTGGTCGACGAGGACGGCGAGTACTCGGACTGGATCGAGGTCTACAACCCGTGCCAGCCCGTCGTGAACCTGGCGGGCTGGAGCCTCACCGACGACCCCAGCGATCCCGGCAAGTGGCATTTCCCGGCGGTCGACCTCGGCCGCGGCGAATCGGTCCTCGTCTTCGCCTCGGGGAAGAGCCGCGCCGTGGCAGGTCAGCCGCTGCACGCCAACTTCAAGCTCGAGGCGGCCGGCGAGTACCTGGCGCTGGTGCGGCCGGGCGGGACGGTCATCGCGCAGGAGTTCGCGCCGCAGTTCCCTCCTCAAGTGACCGACATGTCGTATGGCTTCGAGCAGTCCTCGACCGCGCTGCTCTCGAAGGGTGCGACCGCCGCGTGGCACGTGCCGGCGGCCGGCGATGCCTCGCTGGGATCCGGCTGGACGGCTCCTTCCTATGACGATGCCGCGTGGCCGACGGGACCAACCGGCCTGGGCTTCGTCGGGGCCGGCTCGACCGGTTTCGACGTCACGGTGTACCGGGCGAACATCCAGGTGCCCGACCTGGCCACGGCCGAGGCGGTCATCGACGATCCGGCGACGCACGCGAGCACGGCGCACGAGGCGGCGAACGTCATCAACTACCTCAACACCGGCGGCTCGGCCCACTACGGCAGCGACCGCACTTTTCCGGGGATGTCGATCGGCACCGACATCAACGACTTCGTCGTGCTGATCACCGGAGACGTCATCATCCCGGCGGCGGGGCCGTGGACTTTCGGCGTCAACAGCGACGACGGGTTCGGTCTCGAGCTGAGCCGCGAGCCGCACCTGTTCTCGTTCTCATTCCCGCCGCCGCGCGGGCCGGCGGACACCCTGGCCACGTTCGATCTCCCCGAGGCCGGCCGTTATCACCTGCGCCTGGTGATGTACGAGCGCGGCGGCGGCTCGGAGGTCGAGCTGTTCGCGGCGCCGGGCACCTTCGCGTCCTGGACCGCGAGCGCCTTCGACCTCGTCGGCGACACGGCCGCCGGCGGCCTCGCGGTCAACGGCTTGATCTCGGAGATCGGCACCGATGTGGGCGCCGCCATGCGCGG
The DNA here is from genome assembly GCA_035638075.1 of Verrucomicrobiia bacterium. Classification (GTDB taxonomy): domain Bacteria; phylum Acidobacteriota; class Polarisedimenticolia; order Gp22-AA2; family Gp22-AA2; genus DASRAU01. The sequence goes on along the minus strand of DASRAU010000034.1, from coordinate 264,257 downwards.
CGTCAACGCGTCGCTCTGGACGCGCCTCGACTTCAACGTCGGCGATCCCACGGCGGTCGGGCTGCTGATCCTGCGCATGGAATACGAAGACGGCGTGGTCGCCTGGCTCAACGGCCAGCAGGTCGCGGCGCGCAATGCTCCGTCGCCTGTGCCGTGGGACTCGACGGCCGTCTCCGACCGCCCGATCGCCAGCGCCGGCGCGTTCGAGCGGATCGACCTGACCGACTTCACCGGACTGCTGCAACCGGGGACCAACGTCCTGGCGCTGCAGGGGCTGAACAACGCCGCGGCCGATCCCGACTTTCTCGTCCTGCCCGAGCTGACCTCGGTGGGCGGCGGCATCGACCTGGGGTCGCCGCGCTTCTTCACCACGCCGACGCCGGGCGCCCTCAACTCCGCGCCCGGCTACGCCGCGGTCTCCGCGACGCCGCAGTTCTCGCGCCCGAGCGCCACGTTCACGACGCCGTTCTCGCTGACGCTCAGCTCGTCCGCGCCCGCGGGGGTCATCCGCTACACGCTCGACGGCAGCGTCCCCACCGCGACCACCGGCACGGTCTACACGGCGTCGATCGCCATCAACGATTCGGCCCGCGTCACGGCCCGGGTCTTCGAGCCGGGGCTCGCGCCCAGCCGCATCATCGAGCGGCTCTACGGCCGGCTCGACGCGTCGGTGACGTCGTTCTCGTCGAACCTGCCCATCGTCGTGGTCCACACCTTCGGCGCCGCCATCGCAGAGGACTGGCTCACGCCGACGCTCACGAGCGTCATCGACACGTCAGCGGGAGGGCGCGCCACCATCACCGACGCCGCCGATTTCACCGGGCCGGCCGGCATCCGCATCCGCGGATCGAGCTCGCGCTCGTTCCCCAAGAAGCAGTTCGCGCTCGAGACCTGGGACGACGACCACAAGGACAAGGACGTCGCCATGCTCGACCTGCCCCCCGAATCCGACTGGATCCTCTACGCGCCGTACTCCGAGAAGGGACTGATCCACAACGTCATGGCGTACGCCTGGTACAACGCCCTCGGGCGCTATGCGGTCCGCACGCGCTTCTGCGAGCTGTACTTGAAGACCGGCACCGGCCCGGTCACCGCCGCCGACTACGCCGGCATCTACGTCGTCATGGAGAAGATCAAGCTGGGGCCGGCGCGGGTGAACATCACCGAACTGCTGCCGACCGACGAGACCGAGCCGGCGATCTCAGGGGGTTACATCATCAAGAAGGACCGCCTCGACCCCGGTGACTCGGGCTTCTCGACGTCCACGGGCCAGGTGCTCGCGTACGTCGACCCCAAGGAAGTCGAGATCACCACCGCGCAGGCGGCCTGGCTCAAGGGGTACCTCGACAGCTTCGAGTCGGTGCTCTACGGCCCCGGCTACGCCGACCCGGTCAACGGCTACGCGAAGTACATCGACGCCGGCTCGTTCATCGACCATCACATCATGGTCGAGCTGACCAAGAACATCGACGGCTTCCGCCTGAGCAGCTTCCTGTACAAGGACCGGCTCGGCAAGCTGAACATGGGGCCGATCTGGGACTACAACCTGTCGCTCGGCAACGCCAATTACCTCGAGGGGTGGCTGCCGACCGGCTGGTACCACGACATGCTCGGGGACGGCGACTATCCTTATTACAGGCGGCTGTTCAGCGACCCCGAGTTCGCGCAGCGCTACGCCGACCGCTGGTTCGAGCTGCGCCGCGGGCCGTTCTCCAACGCCGCGCTGCTCGGCAACTTCGACGGCGCCATCGCGCTCCTGCAGGAGTCGGCGCCGCGGAACTTCCAGCGCTGGCCGATCCTCGGAACTTATGTCTGGCCCAACTGGTACATCGGCACGACCTGGGCCGACGACGTCGCATGGACGCGGCAGTGGCTGGTGGACCGGCTCGCCTGGTTCGACGCGCAGTTCCCGGCGCCGCCGGCGTTCAGCCGGCCGGGCGGCCCGGTCCCGATCGGGACCAACCTGGCGATCACCGCCGCGACGGGAGTCATCCACTACACGCTCGACGGCAGCGACCCGCGACTGCCGGGCGGCGCGGTCTCCCCCGCGGCCATCGTTTACAGCGGGCCGCTGGTGCTGACGCAGCCGACGCACGTGCGCACGCGCTCGCTGGCCTCGGGCGTCTGGAGCGCGCTCAACGACGCGAGCTTCGACCCGGTGCCGATCGCCGTCGTCAACGAAGTGCTGCCGGTCAATCTCTCGACCATCGCCGACGAGCACGGCGACCACGATCCGTGGATCGAGATCTACAACCCGTCCGTCGCGGTGGCCGCGCTCGGCGGAATGTTCCTGACCGACGACGCGGGGATCCCGAACAAGTGGCAGCTCCCCGCCGGCACCGACCTGTGCGGGCACGAGCGGTTGCTCGTCTGGGCCGACGCCGAGCCGTCCGAAGGACCGCTGCACGCCAATTTCACGCTGTCGGCCACTGCGGGGACCATCTCTCTCTTCGACTCCGCGGGCGTTCTCGTGAACTCGCTGGCGCGGCCGGCTCTCCCGGCCAATGTTTCGTACGGCCGCCAGCCCGACGGTGCCTCGACGTTCAGCACCTTCATCCATCCGACGGCAGCCACGGCGAACCTCGCGAACGCCGCGTCCATCATCCTCAACGAGTACAACGGCGTGCTGCCGACGCGCCTGCTGTCGGGAGGCGCCAGCGATCCGTACTGGGGCCGCATTCCCGGCAATGGCGGCGACTGGTTCGAGCTGGTCGTCATCCAGGACCACCTCGACCTGCGCGGCTTCCGCGTCGTGGTCCGCGACAAGGCCGGGATCGCCGGTGATTCGCAGCAGACCCTGACCTTGACCAACAATGCGGCGCTGTCGGACCTGCGCTCGGGGACGATCCTCACCGTCGCCGCCGACCTCGCGAGCGACCTGTCGTTCAACCCGTCGGCCGGCGATTTCTGGATCAACCTGCGCTCGGGCGCCTCGGGGGACGGCCAGTACATCAGCGCGCTGCCGTTCTCGGTCTCGAACGACAACACGCAGATCACCCTGCTCGACCGCGACGGCGTCGTGGTCTTCGGCCCCGCCGGCGAGGGAATCAACCCGGCGAGCGGCGTGGGCAACGACGAGGTGCTGAAGCTCGAGGCCGATCCGGGCCCCGGCACCACCGCCGCGTCGGAGTTCCGCGACGGCTCCTCGAGCACCTTCGGCGCGCCGAACGTCTGGAGCGGCGGGGCGGCGAGCCAGAACTTCGCGGCGCTGCGCGCTCCGCTGACCTTCGCCTGCGCGGTGGACGCCGACTGCGCCGACGCCAACCCGTGCACCGATGACGCCTGCGTCAGCGGCCACTGCGTGACCACTCCCAATACGGCGGCCTGCGACGACGGCAATCCCTGCACCGGCGGCGACGTCTGCTCCGGCCGCGTCTGCCGCGGCACGACCGTCGGCTCCTGCTGCCAGTCCGGCTGCGCCTGCGAGGATGCGAGCGTCTGCACTCTGGATTTCTGCGGCCCGGCCGGCTGCCAGCACTCTCCGGTCTGCGCCCTGTCGGGAACGGTGCGCTACTACCGTGACGCCACCAGCGTGGAGCCCAGCTCGAAGGGCGTCCCGGGAGTCGGCATCGACGCCAACGCCGACGGCATCCCCGACGGCCTGACCGCCGGCGGAGGCGTGTACGCCGCGGGCAACTGGGCCGGCAGCAGCCACGTCGCGCCGCTCCCGTGGCTCGGCTCCCCGCGCGCCGCGTCCGAGAACGGCGCCGTCAGCTCGTTCGACGCGTCGCTGGCGTCACGTTACGCCGTGCAGACGATCGCGCTCTCCACCAACCAGAAGCTCGCCGCCGACGTGAGCGGCAACGGCCAGGTGACCTCGTTCGACGCGGCCCGCATCGCCCAGTTCGCCGTCGGGCTCAGCGATCACTTCGACGTCGCCCTGGCCTCGGGATCCGACTGGCGCTTCCTGCGCTGCGACACGTACTTCAACGAGGCGAGCCACAACTGCGGCGCGCCGCTCTTCACCCACGACCCGTGGCTCGGGCCCCAGACAGACGACTTCTACGCGGTCCTCTACGGCGACGTCTCCGGCAACTGGCAGGCCGCCGCGCCGCTGGCCCCCGGCCCGCAGGATCTCGACCGGGGCTGGACCGAGACCGGGGAGCAGGCCGCGGCGCGGCTCGATCGGGACACGGCGGCGCGGCGCGGTGGCGCGGTCCGGCCGCATCCCACGCGCGCCCCGGGCTCCGGCCCCGCGGTCCTGACGCTCGAAGCCGCCGGCGGCAGGCTGGCGCGCGGCGAGCGCCGTCGCCTCCTCGTGCGCATCGACAACGCCGACGGCGCCGAGGGGATCGACCTGCGTCTGGCCTATCCGTCCAAGCGCCTCGGGATCATCTCCGTCCAGCAGGCGGGCATCGGCTCGGCCCTGTCGCTTACGACCGGCGACTTCGACGGCGTGCTGCGCCTGGGTCTGTACGGGATCGAGCCGCTGCAGGGTTCGGGAATCCTGGTGGAGATCACCATCGAGGCCTTCCGTCCGCTGGCCCGCCTGCCGGAGCTGCGTCTCGAGGGCACCGCCAACGAAGGCGGCATCGAGCTCGTGACGTCCACGCCGCCCGTGAAGGGCTGAAGAGTTTCGCGCACCTGTCGATGGATGTGCACCGGCGCACACCCCTGCGCATTCTTGCCCCACTCCGGCCGGCGCGGACCATGGCACAAAGCCGGGCCCAAGTGCCCTTATCTCAGACACTTGCCGGCACAGTAAATCGCCCCTCGGAGCCCTGAGGAACGCTGGCATGCAGCGTGTAATACAGCCGGCTCGGGAAAAGGGAGACAGCAGATGATCCAGAGCCAGATGAACTACGACCTCGAGTACAACGACCCATTCGAGCGCAGGCGGACGAATCGCGCGGTCTTCATCATGGTGGCGATGGTCTTTGCCGCGATCGCTCTCAACGATGGAATCCAGTCCTTCATGAAGCGCACCCAGGGGTCCGCCATCGCGCGCTCCATGACGCCCGGGAAGGCCGCCACGACGATGCCGCGCCTCGACCTGCACGACGACTCGACCCTCGAGGTCCACTGAGCGCCCGGGCTTCTGGCACAATGCACGGGTGATTCCCCGGAACGTCGGAGGTCCCCGTGTGCAGGAACATCAAGACCCTGTTCAATTTCGAGCCGCCCGCAACGGATGAAGAGATCCGCGCTTCGGCGTTGCAGTTCGTCCGGAAGCTGAGCGGCTTCAACAAGCCATCGAAAGCCAACGAAGCGGCGTTCGACCTCGCCATCGAACAGGTGACCGAGGCGGCGCGGACCCTCGTGCGCTCGCTCGTCACCGTCGCTCCCCCGCGCGACCGCGAGGCCGTCAAGGCCAGAGCCATGGCCGACGCCGCCCGGCGTTTCGGGAAGAGCTGAAATCGCCGCGGCCACGTGACCGGCGCGGGGCGTTCGCACGACTTGAATCGCTTCCTGGAGGCCCAGGAAGGTGTTCACGCCCGGGCGCTGGCCGAAATCCGCCGCGGCCGCAAGCAGTCGCACTGGATGTGGTTCGTCTTCCCGCAGCTTGCCGGGCTGGGGATGAGCGCCACCTCGCAACGGTACGCCATCCGGCACCTCGCGGAGGCGAAGGCCTACCTCGCGCACCCGGTGCTCGGAGCACGGCTGCTGGACGTCGCCGAGGCGGCCTGCGGCGTGGCAGGACGCTCCGCCTTCGAGATCTTCGGCTCCCCCGACGACCTGAAGCTGCGGTCGTGCGCCACGTTGTTCGCGCGGGTGTCGCCGCCGGGCTCCGTCTTTCACCGCCTGCTCGACCGGTACTTCGGTGGCGAGCCCGACGAAAAGACGCTGCGCCTCCTGGACCTGGCGCAGGAGTCACCGGGTCACTAACTTACGGGACGTGAGCCCGCTGCCCCGGACGAGTCCGCCGCCGCTTCCCCCTGGAGGAGCGCACCAATCAGACCGCCCGCCGCGCGGTCCTGAAATCCTGCGCCGCTCGGTCGTGGTGTTCGCCGCGTTCCTCGGCTGCGGGCTGATGCTCTGGCCCATCCCCTACCGTCAGGTCAGCCTGCCCGGGAATCCCAGCCCATCGCTCCTCTTCCTGCTGGGTGGAGGGATCGCCTTCGTCGCCGCCTTTGTCGTCCGGCCGACCTTCCCGGCCGCCTTGATGACCGTGCCGGTGGGGTATGCGCTGGCCGTCGTCGCGCGGGTCGCGGTCGAGACCTGGAGCGATCCGACCTCGCACAACCTCTGGCCGTTCGAGGTGGTCATCATGGGCGGCATCGGCTTCCTGGCCAGCCTGATCGGCGTGACACTCTCGCGGCTCGTCCAGAGACTGATGCCCGCCCGCGCGGCAGGATGAGACTCGCGCTGCTCCTGTGCGCCGGCCTGTCCGTCACCGCCTGCAGCCTGACGACCGACGCGGCCACGCGCCTGGCGCAGGACGTGGTCGATGGCGCTGTATCCCTCCAGGCGAGCGGCGATGAAGAGCGCACGGTCGAACACCGCCCGCGATCGTGGCCCGCGGGCTGCAGCGGCGCCTGGACGGTGACCTTCCAGGAGAGCCTGCACCATCCTCAGAGCGGCGGCTCGCTCCTCATCGGCTGCAAGGGAACGCCCAACTTCGCCCGTCTGGGCTACACCTACGGCACCACTTCGCACCTGCACGCCGTGCGCGTGCCGTCCACGCTTTCAATCGAAAAGGACCGCGACGCCGTCCTGCGTGTCACCCTGCGGAAATCGGCCGGGACGATCGAGGTGGCCGCGATTCAGTAGCACGAAAACCGATCACCTGAAATAAAAAACACCGCCGCCCCGTTGAACCGAGGCGGCGGTGCTCTCCGTGCCGCGATTTTCAGCCGACGCGCTTAGTGCCCGCCGTGCTTGCCGCCCTGCTGCTTCTGCGGCTTGTCCTGGTGCTGAGACTGGCCTGAATGCCGAGGCGTCGCGGCCGCGTGCCCCTGTTGCGGGTGCGCGGGCTGTTGCGCGTGGGCCGGCGGTCCGTACATCTGTTGCCCATGCGGCTGCGCGTGTCCCTGCTGAGCGCGGGCCTGCTGCTGGTGCGACTCGGCCGGCGGATTGGCCTGCATCGGCTGGCTCGCCTGCGCCTGGTGCCGCGAGGGCTCGGGCCGGGCCGCCGGCGCCGGGTGATGCACCGGCTGCGGTGCTCCGGAACGCCGCATCGGCTCCGGCGCGGTGACGCGCGGCGCGCCGCCGCCCGCGTACCGGTCCGCCCGCACTTCCTGAGCGTCGAATCGACCGTTCGGAGCCACGTGCTTGACGCGCGCGATCGGCTCGGTGCGGATGGAGCGTCCGGTCGCCCGCTCGATGCCGCGCGGGTCCGGGCCGTGGTTGACGACGATGTGGTTCTGCACGGTGATGTTGTTGACGATGTGGGTGCGCGAGATGGCGACGTTCACGTTGGCGCGCGGCACGGCGTACCCACGGACGCGCGGCGCCAGGAATGAGCGCGCCGGAACGAAGACGCACCGGTCGGGCCCGAAGCTGGCGAACGACACCGACGCCCCGACCACGTACCGCGGAGGCACCGGCGCCCAGCCGATGTAATCCGGGCCCGACGAAAAGACGACCCACGAGGGCGCCCAGACGTAGCCCGGAACCCAGATCCAGCCAAGCGCCGGGTCGAGCGCCCACGTGCCGTAATGATAAGGAACGGCGCCCCATGCATAGTCGGACACCCAGGCCCAGCCGTAGTCGGTGTAGGCCCAGTGACCGTCGTAGTAGGGGTTCCATCCCGCTGCGTATTCATACGGGCGCCAGACCTGGCCGTAGTTCGCCGACACCGCCCAGGTGCCGTACGGGCTCAGGTTCGAATAGAAGAAGCTGAACGAAACGTCGGCGCTCGCCGGCTTCGACAGTGCTCCCGAGAACAGAACCACCGCCAGCGCGGCGGCCACAACCGTCGCACGTCTCATCATCGAAGTCTCCCTCCGGATACGCCCGAATTCTTTCGGATACGCTCAGGAGGTTTTGCAGCATCCATGCCACGCCGATCGGCGTGAATTGCGGCCGAACGGCCCAAAAGCGCCGATCTCGAGAATCGCCCTCGGCCCATTTGGCACGCCGTCGAGCCGGATGTTTTCCACGCTAGACTCTGCCGAGAGACATGGCGCCGAAAGAAGTGCCCCCGTCCCGGACACCACCGCGGCTCGACACGCGCATCGTCCACGCGGGCTACCGCACCGCCGTCGACGGCTCCGCGGCGGGTGACCCGGCGGCGGACGCCGGCGCGGCCGGCGGACGCGGCCTCTTCAATGAAGGCCCGCAGTTCGCGGCGACCTACCTGTCACCGGGCGATCCGGCGTCGCACCCTCTCACCTACGGCCGCTTCCACAATCCGACCTGGACCGTGTGGGAGGAAGCCCTCGCCACGCTCGAAGGCGGCGACGCGACGGCTCACACCGTCGCCTTCGCCTCGGGGATGGCGGCGTGCGTCGCGGTGCTCGGCACGGCGCTCAAGCCGGGCGACACGGTGGTGCTGCCCTCCGACTGCTATTACACGGTGCGCACCGTCGCGGCGAACTGGCTGACGCCGAACGGCATCCACGTGCGGACCGCGCCGACGCGCGGCGGAGCCCAGGCGGCGCTGCTCGAAGGGGCGCGGCTCCTGTGGCTCGAGACGCCGTCGAACCCGTCGCTCGAGGTCTGCGACGTGCGCGCCCTCGTCGAGGCCGCGCGCCGCGCCGGAGCGCTCATCGCGGTGGACAACACGACGGCGACGCCGTACCTGCAGCAGCCGCTGGCGCTCGGCGCCGACTACTCCATCGCCTCCGACACGAAGGCGCTCACGGGACACCACGACGTGGTGCTCGGCCACGTCGCCGTCTCCGACCCGGAGCGCGCCACGGCGCTGCGCACCTGGCGCACGCAGCACGGCGCCATCCCGGGCCCGATGGAGGTCTGGCTGGCGCACCGGTCGCTCGCGACGCTGCCGTTGCGTCTCGACCGGCAGTGCACGACCGCCCACCGGCTCGCCGAGCTGCTGCACGGCCGGACGGGAGGCCCGGCCGGCCAGGCCACGGTGAAGTCGGTGCAATACCCCGGGCTCCCGGACCATCCCGGCCACGACATCGCGGCGCGCCAGATGCGCGCCTTCGGAAGCGTGGTCAGCTTCGACCTCGACACGCGCGCGCGCGCCGAAGCGTTCCTCGGGGCGCTGACGATCGTCCGCGAAGCGACCTCGTTCGGCGGCGTCCACTCGACGGCCGAGCGCCGGGCCCGCTGGGGCGGCGACGCGGTGAGCGAGGGATACATCCGCTTCAGCGTCGGCTGCGAGGCCCCCGAGGACATCCTCGAAGACGTCGCCGCCGCACTGCGCGGCCTGCGATGAGCGCCACGGCGTCCGGCCAGAGCCTTCCCGAGGCGGAGCACCACCGCCGGCTGGAGCGGCTCTACGCGTCGGCGCCCATCACGCAGTGGTTCGGCACGCGCCTCGAGGTCCGCGACGGCGAGGCGGAGGTCCGGCTGACGGTGCGCCCGGAGTTCCTGCACGCGGCCCATGCCATGCACGGCTCGGTTTACTTCCGGATGCTCGATGACGCCGCGTTCTTCGCCGCGAACTCGCGGGTGCGCGAGGTGTTCGTCCTCACGGTCTCGTTCACCGTGCAGTTCGCCCGTCCGGTGGCCGCCGGCGATCTGCACGCGCGCGGCCGCGTGCGTCACGGCGGGGGGCGTCTCACCCTCGCGGAGTCCGAGCTGTTCGACGCCGAGAACCGCCTGCTGGCACACGGATCCGGGGTTTTCGCGCGCAGCACCGTTCCGCTCGACGAGCGCGTCGGCTATCGCTGAGGGACGCTCCGGCCTCCGGAGCGCGGCTCGGCTACGTCTGACGATTCTCGCCCTGCCGGCCGTTTTCGCCGCGCTGGCCGGACGTCTGCATCTGCGGCTGGCGTGGCTTCGAGATCTCGGCGAGGCTGCTGGCCACTTCCTGCCCGCCGGCGCGTCCCGTCTGCTGACGGGCGGCGAAGCGGGCCGCGTCTCCCAGGGTCACGACGCCGATTGGACGCCCCTCGCGGTCGACGACCGGCAGGCGGCGCACCTGCTTGTCCGCCATCAGGCGCTCCGCCTGCCTGACGTCGTCGTCCTCGCGCACCGAGTGCACCTCGCGCGCCATGGCGTCCGAAACGCGCAGGTCGCGCAGCGCCCTGCCCTTCGTGTACGCCGCCATGCAGATGTCCCGATCGGTGACGGTTCCGGCGACGTGGTTCTCCTGGTCCACCACCGGCACGAAGCCGCAGTCGCACTCCCACATCAGCCGCGCGGCCTCTTCCAGGCTGTCGTCCGGACGCGTCACGACCACCGGCCTGCTCATGATCTCTCCGATGCGCATGTTCGCCGCTCCTCCGTAAAGGTCGTCCCATCGTGGACCGGAATCGCCGCGCGAACCATGCGCGTGATCGCAGATCGGGCCCCGGAGATGTTCGGGTTGCCGCCTCGGGACATTTCGGGACGAGGCGTTCCGCCGGAAGTCAGGTGATGTAACCTTCGACGGCGCCGGCCTGTCGCCGGCTCCTCGATGAAACGCCGCTGGCCCTACTCGATCTGGCTGGGACTGGCCATCGTCCTCGCGGCGCCGGTCCTCTATGCCACGGTCTTCATCCGCAACCCGGCCACGCGGGCCATGCCATGGCCGTCCTTCCTGCTCTTCGCCGCCGCAGTGGGGCTGCTCGTCCACGGCCTGCTGCGCGCATGGCGCGCGCCACGGGACTACCGCGGCAAGGTGGTCGCCCCGATCGCGCTTTTCGCCGGCCTCGCGGTGACCGGCTTCTTCTGCTGGGGCCTCTTCTACGCGGCGCGCCAGGTTCCCGATTCGCTCGGAGCGCCGCGCGTCGGCCAGCTCGCTCCCGACTTCACGCTGCCCGATCAGGACGGCCGCCCGGTCTCGCTGGCGCAGCTGCTCGCGGCTCCTTCCGCCTCGAACGGCGCGATGCTGGTCTTCTATCGCGGCTACTGGTGACCATTCTGCAACTCCGAGTTACGGAGCCTGCAAGCCCATCTCCCCGAGTTCGACGCGCGCGGCGTCCGCCTCGTCGCCATCAGCGTGGACCCGCCCGAGGCCTCGGCCGATCTCCGGAAGAAGGCGGGCTACACCTTCACCTTTCTCGGCGACACGAAGCGCGAGGTCACCCGCAGCTATGACCTGCTGCACCCGCGCGCCGGTCCCGGCGGCTCCGACATCGCCCGTCCCGCGGAGTTCTACCTGGACGCGACCGGCACCGTCCGCTGGATGAACCTCACGCCGTCCATCGCCGAGCGCGCCACTCCCGAAGAGCTGCTCGCCGCGATCGACGCCTCCCTCGCGGAGAAGAAATGACCACGCCGCCCGAAGCGGACCGGAAGCCCGCGTCTCCCCTGGTCGGGACCTGGATGGCGATCGGCGTGGCCGTCGGCGCCGCCCTGGGCGCCGCCACGAAGAACTTCGGTTTGTGGATTCCCATCGGCGTCGCCGTCGGCCTGGCCCTCGGTGTCGGGATGTCGAAGAAACGGGGCGCCTGAGACCAGCCGGCGCGCGCCTCGCGCGCCGCGGTGCCCGACCATGCCGAAACGCAGCGCCGGCCTGTTGCTCTACCGTACGACCCCGGCGGGAGACATCGAAGTTCTCCTCGTGCACCCGGGCGGCCCGTTCTGGGCGAAGAAGGACGCCGGCGCCTGGTCGATTCCGAAGGGTCTCATCGAGGAGGGAGAAGACCCGCTCGCCGCCGCGCGCCGCGAGTTCGAGGAGGAGACCGGCGGTCGCGCCGAAGGGGAGGCGAGTCCGCTCCTGCCGCTCCGCCAGCCGGGCGGGAAGATCGTTCACGCCTGGGCGGTGCGGGGCGATTTCGACCCGGCCGCGCTGCGCAGCAGCAGTTTCGCGATGGAGTGGCCGCCGAAGTCAGGCCGCCAGCAGGAATTCCCCGAAGTGGATCGTGCCGACTGGTTCACCCTGCCCGCCGCGCGGGAGAAGATCCTCGCGGGCCAGCGCGATTTCCTGGATCAGCTCGAGCGCCTGCTCGAGGTGGCGGGCGCCTGAACGATGGCTAGATCCTCGTGGCGATCCAGGTGCAGGCGATCAGGATCAACAAGGTCACGCCGATGATGACGCCCTGGGCTTTCCAGGGAGTGCCCTTCATCAGCCACCACGGCATCGACACGACGAACGACACCGAAAACGCCAGGCTCTTCAAGGCCTCGCCCGCCTCCGGCATCCCGGAGCGCCGCAGCAGGATGCCCGCTCCGGCGAAGGCGAAGCTCACCGCCAGCATGACGCCCGCCCCGATGAGCCCGTCGCGCGGCGTCACGCGCGAGCCGGTCCGTCCGCACCGCAGCATCGCTTTGAGCATCGGCATCCCTCCTCCATTCGTCGGTCCCGTCCCGCCGCTCGTGGCCGGCCGCCAGGCGCGCGTCGCGTTGCGCACGTCGGGCGAAAGCCACGCATCGATCGCCACCATCACGATGTCGAACACGTTCACCACGCTCAACCGGGCCTCGCCGACCGTCGCGAGGAACTCGTCGCCGTAGCGCGCCCGCCACGCCGGCGGATACAGCCGCAGCAGCCGCTCGGCCGTCATCGGTTGCCCCCGCCGCGTGCCGTCACGTCTCGGCCAGCCGGGCGCGGCCCACCCGCGCCACCGAGCGCAGGCTTTCGAGGCGGTGCCGCAGCACGCGCTGCCCCGCCGCCGTCAGCCGGTACGGCCGCCGCCGGTCTTCCGCGGCGAGCGGCTCGATCCAGCCGCGCGCCTCGAGCCGCGCGATGGCGCCATAGAGCGTTCCCGGCCCCAGCCGCTGCCCCGCGACCGCCTCGATGTCCTGCGTCATGGCGTACCCGTGCTTGGGCCCGTCCGCCAGGGAGATCAGGATGTAGAGCGCCGGCTCGGAGAACCGTCCCAGCCCCGCCAGCAGATCGTCGTTCTTCTTCGCCATGCCGTCCGTTCCTCCGCGCCGCGGGCCGGAGCCATCCACGGCGCTACTACGCGGGACAGAGTATTACGCCCCGCGTAATAGAGTCAAGCACCGCAGCCATGCCCCTTGACGTGCCCGACCGCCTTGCGTAACATGCAACCATACGGTTGCATATCAAGGAGACTCGACCATGACCGAGACCACCGACCGCATCGAGAAGGAAATCGTCCTGCGCGCCCCGCTTCCCCGCGTCTGGAGGGCGATCACCGACACGAAGGAGTTCGGCGCCTGGTTCGGGGTGAGCCTCGACGGGGCTTTCGCCGCCGGCCGGCCGATCCGCGGCCGCATCACCATTCCCGGCTACGAGCACGTCACCATGGAGGTGACGGTGGAGAAGCTCGAGCCGCAGACCTATTTCTCCTGGCGCTGGCACCCGGCCGCCATCGACCCCAAGGTGGACTACTCGAAGGAACCGACGACCCTCGTCGAATTCCGTTTCGCCGAGGTGCCCGAAGGAACGCGCCTCACCGTCGTCGAATCGGGCTTCGACAAGATCCCGGCGGCGCGCCGCGCCGAGGCGTTCCGCCTCAACTCCGGCGGCTGGGCGGCCCAGGTGGAGAACATCCGCCGTCATGTCTCCGGGTAGCCGTTCGACCGCGTCCGCGGGCGGAGGCTCGTTGGCGCCGGGAAGCGCCGCGACGGTCTTCGGGGCGCTCGGGGACGAGACGCGATTGCGCCTGCTGGCGCGTCTCTCCTCGGGCGGCCCGGCGTCGATCGCGCGCCTCAGCGAGCGCGCCCATGTCACCCGCCAGGCGATCACCAAGCATCTCGAGGTGCTCGCGCAGGCGGGGCTGGTGCGCGACGACCGGCGCGGCCGCGAGCGCATCTGGCGTGTCGAGCAGAAGCGGCTCGCCGATGCGCGCGCCTACCTCGACCTGGTCTCCCGCCAGTGGGACGACGCGCTCGATCGCCTCAAGCGCTACGTGGAGGGACCCGGCGAGGCGCCCTGACGACCGCACCGACCCGGACGGGCGCGCCCGGCTCCTGTGGGAGAATCGCCCGTGGCCAATGGGCTCGCGTTGAAGCGGCGGCGTGCCGCCCGCTGGTCGGTGTACGTCCTCCGGACGCGGCAGGGCGCGCTCTACACCGGAATCGCGCTCGACGTCCGCCGCCGTCTCGAGCAGCACGCCGGCTTCGCCCCGGGCGGCGCCAAGGCGCTGCGCGGCAAGAGCCCCCTGCGTCTCGAGCTGGCACGCTCCATCGGCTCGCGCTCGCTGGCCCAGAAGGTCGAGTGGCGCATCAAGCGTCTCTCCCGCGCCCGCAAGCTCGCACTGCTCGAGCGGCGGCGTCTCCTCGACGGACTCGTGCGCGAAGCCGCGAGCGCGGCCAGTGGTCGCGTCGCCACCCGCGTCGCCCGACCGATTGGGCGCAGGAAAGCAACCGCTCTACCATCGACTCGGGCGGGTGCGGGCGGCTCGTGAAGAAGCCCTGAAGAATCCGCCGGGGGTCACGACCATCGACATCCAGCTGCAAGACTCGAAGACACGCCTCGCGTGCGTCCTCGGACTCACGGTTCTCGGAGTCGCGACGCTCGCGGGCTGCAGCGTGTCGCTCGGGGCGAAGTTCCCCGCGGAGAACATCTCCGCGCTCGTGATCGGCAGGACCACCGAGGCCGACCTCCAGACCTTCTTCGGACCGCCCGCGTTCCACCGGGTGCTGCAGGCCGACGACGTCGAATCGACCATCCTCGGCTGGGCGTGGGGCACGTCGAGCGCGTCCGGCAACAAGGGTCACGAGCTGCACGTCGAGACGGTGGACGGCGTCACCAACGGGTACCTCTTCGCCTCGTCGCTCGAGCCGGGCTCGACCAACTTCGACCTGGCGCTCGCCGATCAGCTCCACGAGGGACGCTCGAAGCTCGCCGACGCCGAGAAGCTGCTCGGCCCCGCCGACGGCCGCATGCGCCTGCCGACCGCGCTGCTGTTCGACTGGTTCGGTCCGATGAAGGTGCTGCGCCCGCCGGAGAACGCCACGCAGGCGGTCGTCTGGTGCTATCTCGACCTGACGGTGCAGCAGTACGCCGCCACCCGCCACGTCAAGCTGCTCGCCCTCTTCGCCGGCCCGGACGACACCGTCACCGCCATCCGCCGCTTCGACGGCGTCCGCTAGCCACCGGCCCGTCCGCGGGCACCAGCGCGGCTCCGCTCTCCAGTTGACAATCGATAGGAGCGGGTGGATACTCCTGTCGATTCTCGATAGGAGAGTCGTTCCCGCGGAGGAGACGCTGGTGGCGAAGGCGGAGACGAAGAGCGCGGGGTCGGGGGCGGCCGACGCCCGCTCGGACCTGGTGCGCGGCACGCTCGAGATGCTCATCCTCAAGGCGCTCGTCCCCGGGCCGCTCCACGGACTCGGCGTCGCGCGACGGGTCGGACAGATCACCCGGGGCGCGTTCGAGGTCGGACCCGGGTCGCTGTTCCCGGCGCTGCACCGCATGGAGGCCGCGGGCTGGCTCGCGTCCGAGTGGAGCGAGTCGGAGAACCGGCGGCGCGCCAAGTTCTACACCCTGACGAAGGCCGGCCGGCGCCGGCTCGAGCACGAGTCGAAGCGGTGGGGGCGCGTGTCGCTGGCGATCGCCCGCGCCCTCGAAGCCACCTAGGCGGCCCGGCGCGGGAGAACGATCCATGCGACCCGACGACGATCGCGACCTCGACGACGAAATCGAAGCGACCCTCGACCTGATGGCCGACGAGAAGGAGCGGGCCGGGCTCTCGAGCGGCGCCGCCCGGCGCGCCGCGCGCCTCGAGCTGGGCCGCGGCGGCGCGGCCTTCGGCGTCGAGGCGATCAAGGAGGGCGTCCGTGACACGCGCCCGCGCACGGCGCTTTCCGGCTGGCTCTCCGACCTCCGGCAGGCGCTGCGCGGCATGGCGCGCACGCCGGGGTGGACCGCGCTCGTCGTCCTGACTCTCGGCGTCGGGCTCGGCGCCTCGACGGCGATCTGCGGCGTCGTCAACGCGGTGCTGCTGCGACCGCTGCCCTATCCGGCCGCCGATCGCCTGGCCCTCATCTGGGCGCACTTCGGCCCCGAATCGAAGGCCCCCGCGTCGGGACACCAGCTCCTCGCCCTGCGCGAACGCAGCCGCCTGTTCGACACGATTGGCGGCATCTGGGTGACGAGCGCGGCGCTGACCGGTCACGGCGAGCCGGAGCAGATCCGCGCCGGCTTCGTCACCGCGAACTTCCTGCCGCTCCTCATCGACAAGCCGGCGCTCGGCAGGCACTTCGCCGACGGGGAAGACGGTCCTGGCAAGCCGGCCCTCGTGATCCTTTCTGACGCCATCTGGCGCCGCCGTTTCGGCGCCGACCCGGATATGGTCGGCCGCACCATCCAGATGGACGGGCGCGCGGTCGAGGTGCGCGGCGTCCTGCCCTCCTCGTTCCGCATCGCCTTTCCGGAGTCGAGCCGCGTCCCGCCCGACATCGACGCCTACATTCCCATGCCGTTCGATCTGGCCGGCGGGCCGCTCGACGTGTCGTTCATCCGGGTGCTCGGACGCATGACCTCCGGCACGACGCCGGTCCAGGCGCAGGCCGAGCTGGACCGCATCGGCGCCGCGCTGCGCGCCGAATACAAGGAGTACGCCTCACAGCAGCTCGGCTTCAACGTGGCGCCGCTGCACGGTGAAGTCGTCGGTCCCGCACGGCCGGCGCTGCTGGCGTTGTCGGGAGGCGTGGCGCTGGTCCTGCTCATCGCCTGCATCAACGTCGCGAGCCTGCTCCTGGCGCGCGGCGCAGAAAGGCAGCGCGAGCTCACCATGCGCAGCGCGCTCGGCGCGTCGCCGGGCCGCATCGCGCGCCTGTTGCTGACCGAGAGCGTGGTCCTCGCCCTGGCCGGCGGCGCGCTCGCCCTCGGGATCGGCTCGTGGCTGCTCGCGGCGCTGCAGGCGCTGCAGCCCGAGGGGGTCGCGCGCACCGGTCCGGCGCGGCTCGACCTCGGCGCGCTCGCCTTCGCCATCGCGGCGACGCTCGCCGCCGGCATCCTCTCCGGCCTCACCCCCGCCGTGGCGGCGGCACGCGGCCGCATCGCCGAGGTGCTGAAGCGCGGCGGCCGCGGCCAGACCGGCGGCGGCCTGCAGCGCGCCCGGAACATCCTCATCGGCTGCGAGGTGGCGCTCGGCTGCGCCGTCCTCGCGAGCGCCGGACTCATGGCCCGCACCATGCACTCGCTCGTCCGCGTCGACCCCGGTTTCGAAGCGGGACGCGCGCTGACGCTGCAACTGGCGCTGCCCGGCCCGCGCTACCCGGCCGACGCCGACCGCGTCCGCTTCGCGCTCCGCGCGCAGGAGGCGCTCGGGGCGATCCCCGGGGTCGAGGTGGCCGGGATGGGATCCAACCTGCCGCTCGACACCAGCCTGCCGAACTGGTACTCGCCCTACTGGCGGGAGGGCGCCCAGGAAGGAGAGCGCGACGGACTCATGGCCGACCACCGCAGCGTCCTCCCGGGGTTCTTCCGCGCCGTCGGGGCGCACCTGCTCGAGGGACGCGACTTCACCGAAGACGACGTCGCACAGGGGCGGCTCGTCGCCGTGGTGGACGACACGCTGGCGCGCCGGAACTGGCCCGGGCAGAGCGCGATCGGGAAGCGCCTGGCGCTCGAAACGATGATCGAGAGCGATTTCAAGACGCAGCCGGCCGAGGTGATCGGCGTCGTGCACCACGTGCAGTTCCACTCCCTGACGGACGAGGTGCGCGAGCAGGTGTACATCCCCTACTCGCTCGCGCCGCGCAACCAGATCTCCTTCGTCCTGCGCTCCCGCGGCCGCGGAGACGGACAGGGCGGCAGTGCAGGGCGAGATGGTGACGACCCGGGGGCGCTCGCCTCCCCGGCGCGGGCCGCGATCGCCGCGCTCGATCCCGATCTTCCGGTGGCGCGGGTGGTGCCGCTGGCGCATTACGTCGACCAGGCGCGCCGGGCGACGCGCTTCCTCAGCCTGCTGTCGGCGGCCCTCGCCGGCATCGCGCTGCTGCTCGCGGTCGTGGGCGTCTACGGCGTCTCGTCCGGCAGCGTGACGCGCCGCACCGCCGAGATCGGCGTGCGCGTCGCGCTCGGGGCGCGACGGCTCGATGTCATGGGACTGGTGCTCGGCCAAGGGATGAGACCGGTGCTCCTCGGCTGCGCCGCGGGGCTCGGGCTCTCGGCGCTGCTCGCTCCGCTCTACGCGCACCTGCTCTTCGGCGTGCGGCCCTTCGACCTCGCGACCTACGGCGCCGTGGCGGTGGTGTTGGTGCTGGCCGGGCTGCTCGCCTGTTATGTCCCGGCGCGGCGGGCGGTGCGGCTCGATCCGCTCGACGCGCTGCGCGCCGACTGACGCACACGAAGGCCGCGATGACCGGCTTTCGACCATCGCGGCCCCGCGCATGCGGGCGATTCTGGATCCGCTGCCGGTGAACGTTCAGAACCGGATGGCCAGCCCCGCGACCGGTCCCTGGTAGCGCACGTCGTACTCGAACGGGTCACGGTCGTCGTTGTTGTCGTAGTCCACGTCGAGCAGGCGCCAGCCGAACTCCAGCGAGACGTTCTTCGACCTCGTCAGGTCGAAGCCGACGGTCGGGAACACCTGCCAGGTGAGATCCGAGCCGACGCCGAAGCCGCCGACATCGGCGATGAGCGTCCCGTGCCAGCGATGATCCTTCGGCGTGCGCAGCACCACGCCGACGATCGGGTCCACCCAGTCCCGGTTGCGGCTGACGTCGAGGTCGAGCGGCTTGACGTGGATGTCGCCCTGGACCCGGTTCCAGCGCGCCCCGAAGGTGACGTCGGCCCAGTCGTTGATCCGCCGCACCCCCGACACACCGAGGATGAACAGCGTCGGGTCGATGTCGGCGGGCACCGGCGTGTCGGTGGTCGCGCCGAGCGCCACCCAGACGACGTCGCCGGTGATCCCCCAGTCGCGCCTGCGGGCCACGACCGTGGACATGAACCCGAGCTCCAGGTGGTCGAAGATGTCCGAGGCGCTCAGGTCGATCGACGCCTCCTGTCCCTGCACCACGCTCGTCCCTTCCATCGACGCTCCCCAGACATAGGGCGCGAACACCACCTTCCACGGATCCTGTCCGGGCTGGTCCGCCGCGAGCGCCGGAGTTTCGAACGCCAGCGCCGCGAGGCCCAGGACCGCCGCCAGCCGCGCCCGGCTCACGAGCGCACCCGGAGGCGCGGGAAGAGCGCCAGCGCGTTGTCCCGCTCGACCATGCCGCGGGTCCTGTCGTCGAAGCCGCGGTAGCCGGCGAGGCCGTCGATCTGTCCCGCCACCAGCGGCTCGGGAAGGTACGGCGTGTCGCTGCCGAACAGGATGTGGGACGGGTCCACCAGCTCCTGCAGCGAGTTGAGGGTGTACGGGTTCGCCGAAATCGCCGTGTCGTAATAAAGGCGCTTGAGGTACGCGGTCGATCCCTGCGGCGCGTTCTGGCGCAGGGCGGGCACGAGATCGCCGAGCGTGAGGCGGCCGGCCAGGAACGGCACCGTCCCGCCCGCGTGCGACAGGATGATCCTGAGATCCGGGCAGCGCTCGAGCGTGCCGCTGTAGATGAGGTTCGCCACCGCGCGCGTCGTGTCGAAGACGAACTCGATGAGCGCCCCCGGCATCGCCAGCCGCAGCGCCCGGCTGGTCACCGGCACCGTCGGGTGGATGAACACCACCGCCTTGCGACGGTTCAGCTCGTCGAACACCGCGTCGAACGCCGGATCGCCGAGGTATCGCTCCCCGATGCTGGCGAGCAGGATGACGCCGTCGAGATGGAGCTGGTCGTAGATGGTCTCGATCTCGAGAAGCGAGCCGTCCACGTCGGGCAGCGGCAGGACGCCGAACGCGCCGAGGCGCGACGGGGCGTCGGCGATGAGGCGTGCGCTGGACTCGTTGCAGGTGCGGGCGAGGGAGCGGGCCGCGCGATCGTCGCCGAAGTGGACGCCCGGAGCCGCGACCGAGGTGACGGCGGCGGCGATCCCCTGCCGATCCATGAACTCGATCTGCGAGGCGGGGGTCCAGGCGGGGAAGGCGACCCCGCCGGCTTCGCCGATGCCGTGGGAGGCGGTCGCCTTCACCCACTCGGGCGGGAAGATGTGGTGGTGCACGTCGATCCGGTGCGGCGGCTTCCTGCGGTCGGTCATGACGTTCTCCTTTTTCCGCGAGAGCGGCGGTGGCTCGTCCACCGCCTTCGTCAGACCCCCAAGGCAGGAGCTGTGCCAGCCGGCGCGCGGGCCCGCAACCGACGCTGAAAGCCTTGCCGAGCAGGCACTTCAGAGGAATCGCGCGACGCGGCCACGGTGAGCGCAGCCGCTTGAGAACCGGCGCCATTGGCTCCGGACAGCCGGAGTTGGCTGCGCACAGCCAGCCCCTCAGTCTTCGGCGGTGATGCCGTGCCTGTCGATGCGGGAGCGGAGCTGGGCGCGCGTCAGCCCGAGGAGGCGCGCCGCCTTCGACTTGTTGTTCCCCGCCCGGGCGAGCGCCTTGAGGATCATGTCGCGCTCCGCCGCCTCGAGCGTTCCCGGGCCGGGATCGGCGAGCGACGCGGAGGCTCCGGCCGCGGGCGCCGCGGAAGCGCTCGGGGAGGTGAGGCCGATCGGCAGGTGCCGCGGCGTGATCATCCCCCCTTCGCACAGGATGACCGCGCGCTCGAGGGCGTTGCGTAGCTCGCGCACGTTGCCCGGCCAGGCGTGCGCCGCGAGGATGGCGCGCGCCTCGGGGGCGAGGCCGGCGGCCGGGCGGCCGACGTCGCGGCCGATCTCCTCGAGGAACGCCTCGGCCAGGAGCGGAAGGTCCTCGGGCCGCTCGCGCAGCGCCGGCAGGCCCAGCTCGAACACCGCCAGCCGGTAGTAGAGATCCTCGCGGAACGAGCCGCGCGCAACGGCGCTCTTGAGATCGCGGTTGGTCGCGGCCAGCACGCGCACGTCCGCCTTCATCGTCCGCGTGCCGCCGAGACGCTGGTATTCGCGCTCCTGCAGGACGCGCAGGAACTTCGCCTGCACCGCCGGGCTCATCTCCCCCACCTCGTCGAGGAACAGCACGCCGCCGGCCGCCTGCTCGACGGTGCCGGCGCGCGCCGTCATCGCCCCGGTGAAGGCCCCCTTCTCGTGCCCGAACAGCTCGGATTCGAGGAGCTGCTCCGGCAGCGCGGCGCAGTTGATGGCGACGAACGGCCCCTCGGCGCGCGCCGAGGCGCGATGGATGAACCGCGCGACGACTTCCTTCCCGGTTCCCGACTCTCCGGTCAGCAGCACGGTCGCCTCGGCCCCGGCGACCTTCCCCGCCTGCTCCAGCACGTCGCGCCACGCCGCCGACCGGCCGACGACGCGGTGGCGGCCGTGCGCTTCCAGCTCCTCGGTCAGCCAGCGCACCCGCTGCTCGAGATGCGCGGCGCGCGCCCGCGCCTCGGCGCTGCGCTGCTCCTCCTCGGCGAGCCGCTGGTGCGCCAGCGCCAGGGCGACGCAGTCGGCGATCTGCCGGGCCCGCGCCACCTGCTCGGGCGGGTAGGCGTCCGGCGCGGTCGAGCAGAACAGCACGCCGCCGAAGACGCCGCCGCGCAGGCGGATGGCGATGCGCAGGAACGAACGGATGCCGCGGCGCGTCGCCAGCTCCTTCCACAGCGGCTCGGCGGCGACTTCGACCGGCCGCCCCGTGGTCTCCCCGTCCACGCGCATGAGGCAGCGGAAGACGGTCCCCCCGGGCTTCAGGACGAGATCGTTGGTGACGATGGACTCGTGCTCCATCAGCGCCCGGCGCATCGCTTCGGGCACCGGCACGTCCCCCGGGATGCCGGGCAGATCCCCCGACAGGGCCATCAGCCGCACCCGCTGCCGATCCTCGCTCCACACGCCGAGCATCAGGAAATCGTGCGGCACGGCGCGCGCCGCGGCCTCGGAGATGCGCGCGAAGATCTCGCGCACGTCGAGACTCTCGGCGAGCGCGTGCAGGAGCCCTGCGAGAAAATCGCTGCTGTCGGCTCGTTTCGGCATTGCGGACAGCCGGGATTCTAACCTGTGATACGGTCGAGTCGTGAAGGCCGACGCCTTGAGCCGCCGCCGCTTCATCGCCGCCGGGGTCGCGGCCGCCGGCGCGGGACTCGCACGCGGCGCCCTCCTCGCCTCGGGTGCGACCGGCGCCTCTTCGTCCGGACCGGGATCCGCTTCGGAAGACCCGGCGCGGCTGTCGCTGCGCAGCGCGGCCGATCGCATCCGCCGCGGCGCTCTCTCGCCGGTCGCGCTGACGCAGGCGTGCCTCGCCCGCATCGAACGGCTGAACCCGTCGCTGAACGCGTTCATCACCGTCACGGCCGATCGGGCGCTCGCGACGGCGCGCGAGCGCGAGGCCGAGCAGAAGGCGGGCCGCTGGCGCGGGCCGCTGCACGGCATTCCGATCGCGCTGAAGGACAACATCGACACCGCCGGCGTCAGGACGACCGCGGCCAGCGCCCTCTTCGAAGACCGCATCCCCGGCGAAAACGCCGAGGTGGTGCGGCGCCTCGAGGAGGCGGGCGCCGTGCTCCTCGGCAAGACCAATCTGCAGGAGTTCGCCTACGGCGGCACCTGCACCGTCAGCGCCTTCGGCCCGGTGCACAATCCGTGGGCGCCGGACCGCATCGCCGGCGGATCGTCGGGGGGATCGGCCGTCGCGGTCGCCGCCGACCTGTGCCTGGCCGCCGTCGGCACCGACACCGCCGGCTCGATTCGCATCCCGGCGGCCTTCTGCGGCGTCGTCGGGCTGAAACCGACCTATGGCCGCGTCAGCAATCGCGGCGTCATCCCCCTCTCCTGGACCATCGACCACGTCGGGCCCCTGACGAAGACGGTCGGGGACGCGGCGCTCGTGCTCCAGGCGATCGCCGGCTACGACCCGGCGGAGCCGACGACGCCCGACCGGCCGGTGGAGGACTACGCGAGGGCTCTCGACGCGAAAGCGTCCAGGCCGCGCCTGGGCCTGCCGCGAAGCCCCTTGTTCGGGGAGCTCGACTCCGATGTCGCGAGCGCCGTCGCCGCGGCCATCGAGACGATGCGGCCGCTCGTGGCCGAAGTGGTCGACGACGTCGAGCTGCCGACGGCGGGGTTGCGATCGTCCGGACTGTACGTGCGCGTCCGCGGCCCCGAGGCCTATGCGTATCACGCCCGCTGGGTGCAGGAGACGCCGGGGAAGTACCAGGATGTCACGCGCGCCGCCCTCCTGAAGTTCGCCGACACGAAGGCGGACGACTACGCTCGCGCCCGGCGCGAACTGGACCTGGTGCGCCGCGACATCCTGGCGACCTTCGCCCGGATCGATCTGCTGGTGACGCCGACCATGCCCGCCCCGGCGATCCTCATCGCCGACTCGTCCCGCGAGAATCCGGTGGATTGGCGCAACACCGTGCCCTTCAGCACCTGCGGCGTTCCCGCGATCTCCATTCCCTGCGGACGCACCGCGTCGGGGCTGCCCATCGGCCTGCAGATCGCCGCCGCTCCGTTCGACGAGGCGCGCCTGTTGTCGTTCGCCGCCGCCTGCGAGCGCGTCCTCGGCTGGCGGGGACTCGGCCTGGCGTGATGCGTCGCGCCTTCGCGCTGATCGTCCTGGCCGCCGCAACCTCCCTGGCCGCGACCGGCGACCCCGCGAGCGCGGACGTCGAGCGGTATCACCTGCAATCGAACGAGTGGGTGAACCTGCACCAGCGGCTGATGTACGAGGCGCGCTTCGCCGACGCGCCGCCTCCCGACGGGATCGCCGGCGCCGACCTCACCGCGTGGAACACCGCCGTCGAGGAGTACAAGACGTGGCTCGGCCCGAGACGCTCGCCGATCGTCGACTCCGAGCTCATCGCCGTGAACCGCGCCCTCTCGGAAAGCCGCATCGGCTCGCACGCGGTGCACCTGCCGAAGGGGATCCCCGCGGCGGCCGCGAAGGTCCTCGACGCGGCGCGCCCGCTCTACGAGAAGGCGCAGTGGACGCGCGACGACGCGGCGAACCGCTTCTGGATCGCCACGGCCGCGCCGCTCCTGCGCTCCGCCGCCGCCGAGCTCATCGCCGCGCACGAGAAGGCCTATGGCATGCCGTTTCCGAAGACGATTCGCGTCGACGTGGTCTCGTACGGCTGGGAGTTCGGCGCCTACACGGTCGGAGACGGCAACGCTGTGCACGCCGTCATCCAGAGCACCGACGCCGGCAGCCAGGGCTTCGCCGCGCTGGAGGCGCTGATGCACGAGCCGTCGCACGGCATCGTCGCCCCCGACTCGGGAGCGATCGGCGCCGATCTCGCCCGCGCCGCCGCCGAGCTGCAGGTGAAGCCCCCGTACAACCTCTGGCACGCGCTCCTCTTCTACACCTCGGGCGAGCTGACGCGCCGGGTGCTCGCGGAGCGCGGCGTCACCACCTACACGCCGGTCATCCGGATCGGCATGTTCGACCGGCAGTTCAAAGGCTTCCGCGACGTGTTCGACCAGCACTGGCGTGCCTGGCTCGACGGGAAAGAGACGCGCGAGGAGGCGATGCACGCCATCGTCCAGGCCACCTCGAAGCCCGCCACGTGACGCGATGGCGTTGAATCTCCTCCTGCTGCTGGTGATCTACGCCATCGGGCTCGCCATGGCGCTGGCGTTCGGCGGGCACCGGTCGGTCTCGATCGCCCCCGCCACCGGGACGCGCACCCGCCCCGAGCGCATCCTCATCATCGGCGCCACCGGCCGGACCGGCCGGCACCTCGTCACGCAGGCGCTCGAACGCGGCTTCTCCGTGACCGCCTTCGCGCGCGACCCCTCCAGTCTCGAGCTGCGTCATCCGCGCCTGACCATCGCGCAGGGGAACGTGCTCGATCCCGCGTCGGTCGAGGCCGCCATGCCGGGACATCACGCCGTCGTCTCGGCCCTCGGGCACAAGCGCTACTTCTCGCTCTCGGGCACCCACGCCGAGGGAACCCGCCACATCCTGGACGCGATGCGGCGGCACAAAGTGCGGCGGCTCGTCTGCCTCACCTCGCTCGGTCTCGGCGACAGCGCCGGCCGGCTCGGGATGCCGTACAACCTGTTCGTCATCCCGCTGCTGCTGCCGATCTATTTCCTGGACAAGGCGCGCCAGGAGCGGATCATCGCGACGAGCGGCATCGAGTGGATCATCGTCCGCCCCGGCTCGCTCAACAACGGTATCAAGCGCGACCGGGTGAACACCGGCTCGAGAGTCGGCAGCTACCTGTGGACCGTCCGTGTGTCGCGGGCGAATGTCGCCGACTTCGCCCTCAACCAGCTCACGTCCGACGCGTACCTGGGATCCGCCCCCGGCCTCGCCTGGTAGCCACGAGCGCTCTCCTGATGACCGCCTCGAGCACCTTCTGGTCCACGTCGGCCAGCCGCTTGATGGAGAGGCAGGCCTTGCTGGCCTTGTGTTTCCCGAGCCGTTGCAGCAGATCGGCTTTCTCTTCCGGCGGGCCCACGTAGAGCGTCAGGTCGCCCTTGCGCGGCGAGAACGCGACGCGGGGCCAGTCCAGCTCGCGTCCGCTCGCGTACTTCAGTGGCTGGCGGCCGAAGCCGACGATGGCCGTCCCCCACATCTTCGGCGCGCAGCCGGTGGCGCGGCGCATCATGGCGGCGACCGTCCTGCAATCCTTGCGGCGCTCGGCGTCGGCGATCGTTCCGAGGAACGTCGCGACGCTGGCTTTCGTTTCCCTGGTTTTCGGCTCGGCCATGGGCTCCTCTCCCCGCGGATGCGGCGATGTTACGCCAGGGCCCCGGGGATGGGGATAGAATCGCCGCTTCCCGGCACGCGAGCCGAAGGACGGACGATGAAGGACAAGACCGATCTCTGCCGCCGCTTCCGCGACCTGCACGCCTCCGGCTGTTTCGTCATCCCGAACCCATGGGATCTCGGCAGCGCCCGGGCCCTGGAGCGTCTCGGGTTCCCGGCGCTCGCGACCACTTCCAGCGGCTTCGCCTGGTCGCAGGGCAAGCCCGACCACGGCGTGAACCTGCAGGAGACGCTGCAGCACCTGAAGGCCCTGGTGCACGGAGTGCGCATCCCGGTGAACGCCGACCTCGGCGCCGGCTTCGCCACCGATGCGGCCGCCGTCATGGTGAACGTCGCGGCCGCCGCGCTGACCGGCATCGCCGGCGTGTCGATCGAGGACGGCACCGGCGATCCGCACAAGCCGCTGTTCGACTTCCAGCTGTCGGTCGAGCGCATCCGCGCGGCACGGCACGCTCTCGAGGGAACCGGTGTGATGCTGACGGCGCGCACCGAGGGCTTTCTCGTCGGCAAGCCCGACCTCAGGGAAACCATCCGCCGCCTCACCGCCTATGCCGACGCCGGGGCCGACTGCCTTTATGCGCCGGGCATCCGGCAGCGCGGGGAGATCACGGGCGTGGTCGCCGCTGTCGCGCCGAAGCCGGTCAACATCCTCGTGGGATCGAGCTGGGCTTCGGTGGCCGAGCTGGCCTACCTTGGCGTGCGGCGCATCAGCGTCGGTGGCGGACTGGCGCGCACCGCCTGGACCAGCTTCCTCGAGGCCGCGCGAGAGATCGCCGGCACCGGCACCTTCAACACCCTCGACCAGGCCCTGCCGTACGACGAGATCAACGGAGCTTTCGAGCACTGAAGCCGCGCCGTGCCGCGGACTCGCCCGGCGCCGCCCGGATATTGCCGCCCGCACATAAATAATTGATGCGCGGCCCCCCGGGTCGTCGTATGTTCCCGCGCAATTTTCAGGGGGGATTCATGCGCGCTGGCAGCCGGCTGGGTCGCAGCAGTGTGCTTCTGTCCTGGGTGTTCCTGACGTCCCTGGCGCTGCCCGCCCCGCCCCGCGGTCTCCCCGCTCCCGATCGGACTCCGGCCGATGCGGCAGGTCCTTCCATCACCCCCCAGGTCTTCGAGGCCAACCTCGGTCAGGCCGGCGGCGGAACGCTCTTCCTGTCCCGCGCCGACGGGCTGATGTTCCGGCTGGAGGCCGGCGGGATCGCCATCGACCAGCTCGGCGGCGACGGCACCTGGCGGCACTCCCGCCTCGAGTTCGCCGGGGCGCAGGCGGCCCCCACGGCGACCGGGGTCGAGCCACTCGAAGGGACCGTCTCGTACTTCGCCGGGTCCGATCGGCGCTCCTGGATTGAAGGCGCTCCGACCTTCGCCGCGGTCCGCTACCGCGGCCTCGCTCCCGGCACCGAGCTGACCGTCCGCGGTGATCACCGGGGATTGCGGATCGAGGTCGAGCTCGCCCCGGGCGTCGACCCGGAGGCGATCCCCCTGGCGCTGACCGACGCGGGAGACGTCGACGGGCGGGCGGCTGCAGAGCGTCTGCGGCTGCAGCGCCAGGCATCGGGGCGGCGACTGACGTACACGCTGGATCGCAACGGCCGCCCGGCGGCCTCGGTCGCGATCGAGGCGACCCGGGTTGTCGTCGATCCGCACGGCGCGACCTGGCTGTCCGGCCGCACCCTCGCGGTGCCGGGCGACGATCCGGTCTCCCTGGCCGAAGCGTTCGTCACGCGCATCGACCGCGGCGCCGCGAGCCCCTCGTGGACCGTCTACTTCGGAGGCGCGGGGCGCGACCTCGCGCTGGCGCTGGCGTCGTCGGACGACGCGTTGCTCGTCGTCGGCCGGACCGAGTCGGACGACTTTCCGCAGACGGGCCCGCGCCGGCAGCGGCTCGGCGCATCCGACGGCTTCGCCCTGTCGCTCCCGCGCGACGGATCCGGCCCGATTGCCGCCACCCTCCTCGGAGGTCCTGGCGAAGACGAAGTGCGCGCGGTGGCGGTCGACACGCAGGGAACCGCCTGGATGGGGGGGACGAGCGACGGCGCCGGCTTCCTTGCGGCGCTGTCTCTCCGGACGGAGACGCCACCGCGCTCGATCGCCATCGAGCCTGTCGCCTCACTCTCCGTGGACGCGATCGCCACGACCGAGCCCGGGCGCGTTCTCTTCGCCGGTGCGCGGCGCGCCGGCACGGCGGCGCAGCCGTACGCCGCGACACTCGATGGGGCCGCACTCTCCTTCTCCCCGCTCGCGGACGACCTCGAAGGGTCGGTCACGGGTCTTCTGGCGCGTGACGACGGCTCCGCCATCGTCATCGGCCGCCGGACCTCACCCGGGACGAATCGCCGCCTCTCCGAGGCGGCCGGCTTCGTTGCGTTCGCCGGCCCGAAGTCCGACTCCCCCGTCGTCGTGAAGGATGTCGCCGCGGCGCCGCTGGCGATCGCGGCGGCCGGGGATCACGCCCTGATCGGAGGCGACCGCGGCGGGGCGGCCTTCATGGCGCGCGTCTCCGCCGCCGAGAAGACCCTCGAAGGCCTGCACGCGATTCCCCGCTCGACCCTCGGCGGCGTCACCAGCCTCGCGATCGACTCCGACCGGCGGATCGTCCTCGCCGGCGTGGACCCGGGCCCGGACAGCGACGACGTCACCGGCGCGGACCATGCCGTCGGTGCGGACGCGGGCGGCCCGCCGCCGCGGTTGCTCATCGCCGCGGCGCGGGGCGGACTCGCCGAGGCGCTGCCTCTTTCCGAGTCGGCGATCGGCCTCGCCGCCGCCGGGTGCCCGGGGACGATCCGTTTCGACAACAGCGCCGGCACCGGGCTGTGGCAGACCGCGACCAACTGGAGCACCGACATCCTGCCGGGCGCCGCCGATGACGTCTGCATCCCGGCCGGCTCCACGGTCACGCTCAGCAACGGGACGCACAGCGTCTCGACGCTGTTCGTCGAGACCGGCGCTTCTCTCACGATCACGCTCGGCAACCTGAACCTGGCGGCGTCCTCGCAGGTCAATGGCACACTGAACATGAGCGGCGGCTCCATCGGCGGCGCGGGGGACGTCGCCATCGCCAGTCTCCTCAACTGGAGCGCCGGCGCCATGACCGGCGCCGGCATCACCGACGCCAACGGCGGGATCGCGATCACCGGGGCCAGCGTCAAGGACATCAGCGGTTCGCGTATCTTGGTGACACACGGCACCGTCACCTGGACCGGCACCGGGAGCATCCGCATGGGAACGGGGGGCGTCATCCGGAACCAGGGAACGTGGGACGCCCAGAACAATGCCACCATCACCCTCAACCTCGGCGGCACCGCGTCCTTCGACAACCAGGCCACCCGAACCTTCAAGAAGACGGTCGGCACCGGGATCACCACGATCAACGTGCCGTTCACCAGCGACGGCGCCATCTCGATCGAAACCGGAACCTTCGACCTCAGCAACGGCGGATCCGTCAATGGAACGATCACCGGGCTCCCCGGGACGACGCTGCGCTTCAGCGGCGGGACCTCCGCGTTGAGCAGCACCTCGAACGTCAGCGTGCCGAACGTCGCGGTCACCGCCGGGACGGTCACGGTGGACGGCGTCTTCAACGCGACGACTTCGACGGCGAACGCCGCGGTCTTCACCTTCAATGCGGCCTCGACCGTGACGACCCTCGGGTCGGCGGGCCTGACGAACACCGCGGGCACGCTCACCCTGAACACCGGCGAGGCTGTCGGCCTGGCTTCGCTCACGCTGTCGGGCGGAACGCTGCAGGGGACGGACAACGTGTCGGTGTCGGGACCTTTCGCCTGGAGCGGCGGGGAGCTGAGCGGCGCCGCCACGACCACGGCGAACGGGACGGTGACCATTACGGCCGCCACGGCGAAGGACGTCACGAACAGCCGGCTCTTCGTCGCGAACAGCGCGACCTCCTGGAGCGGCACCGGCCCGATCCGGACGGGAAGCGGCGCGCGGATCCGCAACGCCAGCACATGGGAATCGACCACCGACGCCACCATGACCTTCAACCTCGGCGGGGCGGCGCCGGCGTTCGAGAACCTCCCCGGCGCGACCTTCACCAAGAAGACCGCGACCGGCGTGACCACCCTCAACCTCCCGGTCACCAACGACGGCACGTTGTCGATCGAGACCGGCACGCTCGCCCTGACCGGCGGCGGGACGCTGAATGGCCCGACGAGCGGGCTGGCCGGGGCGACGCTGCGTTTCGCCGGCGGCAGCTTCACCCTCTCGGCGGGATCGAGTGTCGTCGTGCCGAACGTGGCCGTGACCACCGGCACCGTGAACATCTCCGGGGCCTACACGGCTTCCGCGACGACCATCTCCGGGGGCACCACGACATTTCTTCCGGCCGCGACGCTGAACGGCCTGGGCTCGCTGACCATGGCGCTCGGCACCCTCGATCTGCAGAGCGGCGAGGCGGTCAGCGTTCCCACGCTCGACTTCACCGGCGGCACCCTCCAGGGGAGCGACACGGTCACCGTCGCGGGGGCCACGAACTGGTCGGCCGGAGCCTTCAGCGGGTCGGGGGTGACGAACCTCAACGGCCCGCTGACCATCACCGGGGCTTCGGTCAAGGACATCACCGCCGGAAGAACGCTCAACGTCGCCGCGGCGACCTCCTGGTCCGGGACCGGCGGCATCCGCATGGGCGGCGGGGCCGTGCTCCACAACTCTTCGACCTGGACGGCGCTGAACGACACCGCCATGACCGCGAATCTGGGAGGGAGCGGACGGTTCGACAACCAGGCCGGAGCCACGTTCCGCAAATCCACCGGCGTCGACAGCACCCTCTTCACCGTGGTCTTCGACAACGAAGGGACCCTCGACATCCAGACCGGAACGATCACGTTCTCCGGAGGCGGCACGAGCACCGGCAGCATCGCGGGCGCCTCCGGGACGACGGTCCAGAACCAGGCCGGTTCGTACGAGCTCGCGCCAGGATCCAGCACCTCGATCGGCGCGCTCCAGGTTTCGGCAGGCACCCTGACCGGGCGCGGAACCTTCTCGGCCACCGGGACGACGGTCACTGGCGGCACCCTCGCCTTCCTTCCCGAGTCGACCCTCACCACCCTCGGCTCCAGCCTGACCCAGAGCAATGGCACCCTCGATCTGCAGAGCGGCGAGACGGTCAACCTCCCGACTCTCACCTTCTCCGGCGGGACGCTGCAGGGAACCGACACGGTCTCGGTCGCGGGAGCCACCAACTGGTCGGGCGGAACCTTCAGCGGGTCGGCCGTCACCAACCTCAATGGCCCGATGACCATCACCGGGGCGGGGAACAAGGACGTCACGGCCGGCCGCACGCTCAACGTCACCGCGGCGACCTCCTGGTCCGGGATCGGGAGCGTCCGCCTGGGTGGCGGGGCCGTGATCCACAACTCTTCGACCTGGACGGCGCTGAGCGACGCCTTGATGAGCGCGAATATCGGAGGGAGCGGACGCTTCGACAACCAGGCCGGAGCCACGTTCCGCAAGTCCACCGGCGTCGGGAGCAGCATGGTCACCGTGGTCTTCGACAACGACGGGACCCTCGACATCCAGACCGGGACGATCACGTTCTCCGGAGGCGGCACGAGCACCGGCAGCATCGTGGGCGCCTCCGGGACGACGGTCCAGAACCAGGCCGGTTCGTACGAGCTCGCGCCGGGATCCAGCACCTCGATCGGCGCGCTCCAGGTCTCGGCAGGCACCCTCACCGGGCGCGGAACCTTCTCGGCCACCGGGACGACGGTCACTGGCGGCACCCTCGCCTTCCTTCCCGAGTCCACCCTCACCAGCCTCGGGACGAACGTCTCCCTGAGCTTCGGGACGCTCGACTTGCGCAGCGGAGAGGCGATCGCGCTTGCGACGTTGTCCGTGTCGAGCGGCACGCTCAAGGGAAGCGACACCGTCAGCGTCTCCGGAGCCATGAACTGGAGCGGCGGCACGCTGACCGAGGCCGGCATCCTGAACGCCAACGGCGGCGTGATCATGAGTTCCGCCGGCACCAAGGACATCAGCGGCGGGCGCGTGCTCAACATCGCCGGGACCAGCACCTGGGCCGGCAATGGCAGCATCCGTATCGGGACCGGCGGGATCATCCACAACGCCGGGACGCTGACCGCTCAGACCGATGCCGGCATCACCGCGAACATCGGCGGGACCGGCGCGTTCGACAACCAGGCGTCCGGGGGGGTGTTCGTGCGCACCGCCGGGGCGGGCACGTCCTCCATCACGGTCGACGTCACCAACGCGGGGACGATGAAGCTGCAGGCCGGGAGCACGGCTCTCAGCATTGGATCCTTCACCCAGACGGGAGGCCTGCTGTCGGTGGAATCCCCCGCCTCGCTCTCGTCGACGAACACGCTGCAGATCCAGGGAGGGACGCTCGGCGGCACCGGCACCATCACCGCCAACGTCAACCTGACGAACGCGCACCTGGCGCCGGGGACGTCCCCCGGGTCGCTGGCCATCAACGGCACTCTCACCGAGACGGCCTTGACGGCGATGGACGTGGAGATCGGCGGCCTGACTCCAGGTTCGGAGCACGATCGCGCCGTCCTCTCGGCCGCGCCGACGATCGCCGGCACCCTCAACGTGTCGCTGGTCAACGGCTTCGTCCCCGCCGACCTCAACACCTTCACCATCCTGACCTTCCCGTCGGCGACGGGAACCTTCGCCACGGTGAACACGCCGATCCTGCCGGGCGGGCTCGTGTGGCAGATCTTCTACACGCCGACCACGGTCTTCCTGAAGGTCATCGCCGACCTCGACGGCGACGGGGTGAGCAACCTCGTGGACTGCGCGCCGGCCGACGCCTCCGCCTGGGCGGTGCCGGCGGAAGTCACGAACGTGGTCTTCGCCACGAACAACCAGACGGTGTCGTGGAACTCGCTCGCGACGCAGGCGGGGCCGGGAACCATCTACGACCTGATGCGCGGCCTCATCTCGCAGCTGCCGGTCGGCGACAAGCCCGCCGAGACCTGCCTCGCGCCCGACAGCGGCTCGACCCAGTTCGTGGACAACGCCACGCCCGCGGTGGGCGCCGGCTTCTACTACCTCGTCCGCGGATCGAATGTCTGCGGCGTCGGCAACTACGGCACGACCTCGGGAGGGGCGCCGCGCCTCAGCACCGTGTGCCCGTAAACGGCGCGCCCGGGCGCGAGCACATCGGATAGACTCCGCCGCGATGACGGCCGAACGCGACGACGCGGGCTGGGGCGGGCATCCCCGCGGCCTCTCCACGCTCTTCTTCACCGAGATGTGGGAGCGCTTCTCGTACTACGGGATGCGCGCTTTCCTGATCCTGTACATGACGACCGAGGTCGTGAAGGGCGGGCTCGGCTTCGACGTCGCACACGCCGGCTCGGTCTACGGCACCTACACCGGCAGCATCTGGCTCGCGACCATCGGCGGCGGCATCGTCGCCGACCGCCTGCTCGGCGCCTATCGCAGCGTGATGTGGGGCGGGATCATCATCGCCCTCGGGCATTTCACGCTGGCGTTCCGCCAGGTCCCGTTCTTCTACGCCGGGTTGTCGCTCATCGTCATGGGGACGGGCCTCTTGAAGCCGAACGCCACGACGATGCTCGGGACCCTCTATTCCCCCGAGGACGAGCGGCGCGACGCCGGCTTCTCCATCTTCTACATGGGGATCAACCTCGGCGCGTTCATCGGTCCGATCATCGCGGGCTGGCTGGCGCAGACGGTGGACTGGCACGCCGGCTTCGCCTGCGCCGGCGTCGGCATGCTCATCGGGGTGATCCAGTACGTGCTGGGGAAGGAGCGGTTGCGGCCGGCCTGGGCCGGCGCCCCGGGCGGGCCGCCGGCGCGCAGCATCGGATTCGTCGCGCCGGAGCGCGGTCCGGAGTCGGTGGGCGCCGCGGCCGCTTCACCCGCGCGGTTCACGCGGGCCGAGTGGATGCGCATGCTCGCCGTCTGCGTCTTCTTCGTCTTCGCGGCGCTTTTCTGGGGCGCTTACGAGCAGGCCGCCTCGACCCTCGCGCTGTTCGCCGACCAGAAGGTGGACCGCGTGCTTTTCGGATGGACCATCCCCTCCTCGTGGAACGTGTCCATCCAGGCGATGTTCGTCATCCTCCTGTCGCCGGTTGCGGCCTGGGTGTGGACGCGCCTCGGGCGTCGCGAGCCCTCCACGCCGATGAAGTTCTCGTGGGGGCTGCTGCTCGTCGGCCTGTCGTTCGTGCTGCTGCTGCCGGCGGCGATCTTCGCGATGAGCGGCGGGACGCTCGTCAGCCCGCTCTGGCTCATCGCCGCCTATTTCCTGCAGGTGTGCGGTGAGCTGTGCCTGAGCCCGGTCGGCAACAGCGTCGTCACCAAGCTGGCGCCGGCGCGGGTCGTCGGCATGATGATGGGGGTCTGGTTCCTGTCGATCGCCGCGGGGAACAAGCTGGCGGGTTATGCCGCAACTCTCAGCGCGACCATTCCCCTGACTCAGATCTTCGGCGCCATCGCCGGCGTCACCATCGTCGCGTCGATCATCCTGATGCTGCTGACCCCGTCCGTCCGCCGGATGATGGGCGGCGTCCGCTAGGCGGCTCGGCCAGGGTTCCTCCGGCACGAGTCCGCCCGCGACACCTGGTCCCGGCGGGACCGCTCAGGACTTCTTGGCGGCCTTGGCGCCTTTCGCCCGGCTGGCCCGGGAGGGCTTGGCGGGGGCGGGAGCGTCGCTTTTCGTCAGGCGCACCAGCTCCGTGACGAACTTCTTCACTCCGGCCTCGTCGAAGTCGATGGTGGTGTAGCGATCATCCAGAGCAATGATCTTTCCGAGTCCGTATTCGGCGTGCTGGACACGGTCGGCGACGGCAAGGGACCCACTCGTTTTGGCCATGGTCCTTTCCTGTCCTGGGAGCGACACAGGAGACGAAGAGGTCGAACAACACGCAGAACCCGCGGCATCTTACCCGTTTGTCGCGCGCACGTCCTGATCGGGGCCTTCCGCCCGCCCCGCCCCCCCCCGCGCGCGCCGTGTCAGGACGTAGACCAGGCCCGCCGCCCCCAGCACCACGAACGCCACCCGCCACTCCGGCCAGGTGATGCTGGTTAGCAGCCAGGCGATGGCCGCGCAGGCGGCGCAGGCCACCACGGCGGCGCCGCCCGCCGTCCCGGCATCCCGCGCGGCGAGGCGCCAGGCCGCGAGGCTGCAGCCGGCGTAAAGGAGCAGGGTGGACAGGTTCGCCAGGATGGCGAGCCGCTCGAACCCCGAGGTGATGCCGAGGGACACCACGAGCGCGGTCTGCAGGGCAATCGCGACGTAGGGCGTCCGGAAGCGCGGGTGCACCGCGCCGACGGCGCGCGGCAGGAAACCGTCGCGCGCGAAGGCGTAGAGGGCCCGCGGCACGGCGAGGGTCATGCCGCTCACGTAGCCGAACATCGACACCGCCGCGCCCGCGAGGAGCATCCGGCCGCCCCATGGACCGAGCACCCGCCCGGCGGCCGCCGCGAGGGGCGCGGTCTCCGACGCCAGCCCGCCTCCGAGGATTCCCTGTGCGACCAGCTGGATGGCCAGGTAGACGAAGGTCACGACCACCATCGCCAGCGTGACGGCGCGCGGCACCGTGCGGCCGACATCGCGGATCTCGCCGCTCGGGACGAGGGCGCTCTCGACGCCGCAGAAGGCGAAGATGAGCAGCATCGAGCCGCGCGCCAGGCTCGCGGGCGCGATCGGCTCGCGGAAGGAAAGGTTCGCCGGGTGGATCGCGAAGGCCCCGGCCACGATCAGCACGGCGAGCGGCAGGAGCTTGGCCACGGTGGCGAGGGCGTTGAAGCGCGTCCCCATCCCGACGCCGGCGATGTTCACCGCCGCCAGGAGGCCGAAGGTCGCGATCAGCAGAACGATGCGTCCGCCGGAGCCCGAGAGCGCCGGGACCAGGCCGCCGACCTGGTCGGCGAAGACGGTCGAGACCGCCGCCACCGCCGTCGTGCCCAGCAGCCACACCAGCACGCCGGCGAGGAAACCGGCGAAGGGGCCGAAGGCGACCTCGACGTAGGCGTAGGGTCCGCCGGTGAGGTCGACCCGCCGTCCCGCCTCGGCGAAACCGGCGACGATGAGCCCCATCACCACGGCGCACACCACGAACGCCAGAGGCGCCTGCGTCCCCAGGATCCCGGCCACCGCGGCCGGCAGCCGGAAGATGCCGCCGCCGATGGTGACGTTGACGATGCCGGCCGCGAGCCCGACCGTGCCGATGTCGCGCAGGAGCGACGGCTGGCGGCGCTGCGTCACTCAGTCTTCATACACGCGGCCGAGCAGCCGCAGCAGGCGATTGCGGAACCAGGAGTTGAAGAAGAACAGGTAGCAGAGCGCCAGGTAGTCGAAGATGATGAGCGCGACCTTGTAGCCCTGCGCTTCGTCCGCCACCTGCACCGTCAGCGTCAGCGCCACGGTCATCAGCGCGTAGGCGACGTAGAGGATGGTCATGCTCTTGTCGCCACGCGCCACCTTGAGGTGCTTGTGACCGAAGACGCGCCGCACCCGCCGTCGCAGCGCCCCGAGGATCGCCACGACCAGGACGGCGCACAGGAGCACGTGCTCTCCGTAGAGCACCGCGCCGTCGCGCAGGTACGGTTCGACGTCGTTCCAGTCGATCAAAGCGCCCGCAGGAACGCGGCGACGTCCTTCTTCTCCTGGTCGGTCAGCTTCGTGCCCAGGACCAGGTTGAAGAACTCGACCGTGTCGTCGAGCGTCATCAGCCGATCGTCGTGCAGGTACGGCGGCGATTCCTTGACGCCGCGCAGGGGAAACGTCTTGATCGGGCCGTCGGCGGAGGCGACGAGTCCGTTGACCGTCGTCTCCTTGTAGAACCGCTCGACCTTCAGGTTGTGCATCAGGTTGTCGGTGTAGTACGGCGCCGCGTGGCAGGTGGCGCAGCGCCCCTTGCCGTTGAACACCGTCTCGCCGCGCAGCTCCTCCTCGGTGGCCTTCGCCGGGTCGAGGTGGCCGAAGACGTCGAGCTTCGGGGCGGGCGGGAAGTCGAGCAGCTCCTGGAACTCGGCCATGTCGTGGACCTGGCTGCCGCGCTCCAGCGGATTGAGCCCCTTGCGCGTCGCGGCCGCAGGGTCGCCGTCGAAGTAGGCGGCGCGCTGCTCGAACTCGGTGAAGTCCTCGACCGTCTTCAGCGCCCGCTGTGACCCGAACAGGCGCTGGATGTTGACGCCGCGCAGCGACGGCGTGTCGATGCGGTGGCGGTGGTCGTCCGGCCGGATGTCGCCGACCGTGTGGGTGGCGGCGTTGGTGTGACCGTTCACGTGGCAGTCGAAGCAGGCGACCCCGAGCGACGGCTGCAGGCTGCGGCGGTCGTCGGTGGCGTTGAACTGCTGCTGCGGGAACGGCGTCAGCAGCAGCCGCAGCCCCTCGAGCTGCTTCGGGTTGAGGATCTCCTTGAAGGTGTCGTTGAAATTGTTCGTGGTGATGAGCCGCCCCTTCGAGACGTCGCCGAGGTCGGGCCGCGTCGTCAGGAAGATCGCCGGCGGGAACTCCGGCAGCAGGTGCTGCGGCAGGTCGAAGTCGAGATCGAAGCGCTGCAGATCGCGCTGCGTCTGCTTCTTCACCTCGTCGATGGTCGGCTGCGGGAACGTCATCCCCCCCGCCTCGTGGTGCGGGTGCGGCAGCGGCATGAAGCCTTTCGGCCAGGCGCCCTTCTCCTTGATGTCGTCGGGGGTCATGGTCGCGAGCCGCGCCCAGGTCATCCCTTGCGACAGCTTGACGCGCACGCCTCCCTGCACCGGCTTGCCGCGGGTCATCTTCGCGCCCGCCACCGGGTGGTCGCCCAGGTCATAGCGCTCCGAGAGCATCGACTGCTGGCGCTCGGCGAACTTCGCCTTCTCGCTGCCGAGGCGCCTGACGAGATCGTTGAAGGCGTCGTCGCCGAAAGCGAGCGCGGCCAGTCCGAGGGCGAGCGCCGGGATGGAGATGGCGAGGACACTTCTGCCGCGAGCATTCACGGATCGTCCCTCCTTCGAGGCGGGGATTCTACCTTGGGCCGGACGAGGTGGTGCGCTACTTGATGCCCACCGCCATCGAGTCGGGGCCGTGCAGGTGCTCGACCCAGGTCTTCTGGAAGCCGACCTTCTTCATCCAGCCGGTGCAGTCGGCGCCGGTGAAGTCAAAACCACCGCGCGTCTCGATCAGCATGTTGAGGCTCATCAGCAGCCCGGCGACATTCGTGCGCCGGTCGTCGTCGATGAGCGACTCGTAGACGATGAGCGCACCCCCTTTCGGGAGCGCCGCGTAGGCCTTGCCGAGGAGCGCCAGCTTCTTCTCGAGGTCCCAGTCGTGCAGGATGCGTCCCATCGACAGGACGTCGGCGTCGGGCAGCGGATCCTCGAAGAAGTTCCCGGACCGGAACTCCAGGCGGGATTCGAGGTCGAAGCGCTTCAGGTACTCCTGGAAGATCGGCCCGACCACCGGGAGGTCGTAACCTCCGCCAGAGATGTGCGGGTTGGCCAGCGCCACCTGCACCGGCACGCAGCCCTGCGCGCAGCCGACGTCGAAGAAGCGCTTGTGCTCCTTCCAGGGGAACTTGCGCGCCATCGCCATCGCGGTGCCCATCGTCAGCCCCGTCATGGCCTGCAGGAAGAGCTTCAGCCGGCCCGGGTCGCTGTACAGGATCTCGAAGATGTCCCCCACCCCGAACTTCACTTCGTTCTGCGGCTCGCCGGTGCGCAGCCCCTCGGTGAGCGACCCCCAGAAGCCGTACAGGCGATGGTTGAGCATCTCGAGGAGGCCGCCGATGTAGTCGGGCTTCGTGCGATCGAGGAAATGGGCGGTCTCCGGGGTGTTGGAGTACCGGCCGTCCTTGCGTTCGAGCATCCCGAGCGCGACGAGCGAGTCGAAGAAATCGAGCGCGCTTCTCGGGTGGACTTTCAGCCGGGTCCGGAGCGTCTCGGCATCGAGCGGCCCCTTCCCCAGTTCGGTGAACAGGCCGAGCTCGACCGCCGACAGGAGGACCTTGGGTCCCCAGAAGCCGACGCCGAGCATGACGATGTTGGAGGGATCGAGGGTTTGGCTCATGTTTTCATTTTGCCGAAGTCTTGAGGAATCTCAGGACTTCCGATTCGGTGGACAGCACCATCCAGGTGTCCTTGTCCACCGTGGCGTTGAGGGTCTCGAGCGACTTCAGGAACTGGTAGAGGTCGGGGTCGCGGTTGAACGCCGAGGCGGTGATGGCGATCGCCTTCGCGTCCGCCTGGCCCTTGAGGTCCTGCGCCTGCTTGTAGCCGGTGGAGCCGGCCGAGCGCACCTCGCGCTCCTTCTCGCCGAGGATCTCCGCCGCGCGCCCCTGCCCCTCGGACCGGCTGCGCTCGGCGATGCGCTTGCGCTCGGAGATCATCCGCTCGAACACCTTCTGCTGCACGGTCTCGACGTAGTTGAGGCGCTTGATGCGCACGTCGACGAGCTCGATCCCGAACTGCGGGGTGATCTTCGCCGCCTTCTCGAGGATGATCTTCTCGATCTCGGCGCGGCCGGTGAGGATCCGGGCGCGCGCCTCCTCCGAGCCGATCCCCTGCAGCTCCTCGGTGATCTCGAACTCCCGGTTGCTGGAGCGGACAGCTTCGATCAGGTCGAACGACGCGATGGCGTAGCGCGTCTGCCCGTCGACGATGTCGTCGAGCCGGCTCTGCCCGCCGATCTCGTCCTGGACCGCCTGGAAGAACAGCAGCGGGTCGGCGATGCGCCAGCGGGCGTAGGTGTCGACCCAGATGTACTTCTTGTCGCGCGTCGGGATCTCGTTCGGGTCGCCGTCGTACTCGAGCCAGCGCTTGTCGAAGCGGTGCACCTCCTGGACGAACGGTGTTTT
This sequence comes from Verrucomicrobiia bacterium, assembly GCA_035638075.1. GTDB lineage: Bacteria > Acidobacteriota > Polarisedimenticolia > Gp22-AA2 > Gp22-AA2 > DASRAU01. The sequence goes on along the minus strand of DASRAU010000034.1, from coordinate 224,875 downwards.
GAGGTGCAGTCCCGGGCTCGCGATGACCGCGCCGACCGGGCGCCCGAACTGGGTGATGAGGACCTGCTCGGTCTCGCCGATCGTGTAGGTCGAGGCCAGCACGACGATGGTGAGCAGGACGATCCAGCCCAGGAGCAGCGCCGATTTCATGGGGTTTTCTCCGGGGCGCCCAGGTTCAGGAGCGGCAGGATCCCCTTCGCCTTGTCGTCGACGATGAAGCGGCGGCCGGCCTTCGGCAGCACCTCGGTCATCGCCTCGAGGTAGAGCCGGCGGCGCGTCACCACGGGAGCCCGGCTGTACTCCGCCTGGATGGCGGCGAAGCGCCGCGCGTCCCCCTCGGCATTGTTCACCCGCTCGAGGGCGTACCCCTCGGCCGACCGCACCGCCTGCTCCGCCTGTCCCTTCGCCAGCGGCACGGCGCGGTTGTAGTCGGCCCAGGCGTCGTTGATGGCGCGCTCCTTCTCCTGGATCGCCTGGTTCACCTCGTTGAAGGCCGGCTTCACCGGATCGGGCGGGTTGACGTCCTGCAGGACGAGCTGCTGCACCTCGATGCCGATGCCGTACAGGTCGCACAGCCGCTGCAGCTCCAGCTTGGCCTCGGCGGCGATGCCTTCGCGGCCGATGGTGATCACCTCGTCGACGCTGTGGTCGCCGACCACCTGGCGCATCGCCGCCTCGGACATGTCGTGGAAGGTGCGCGCCACGTCGCGGATGTGGAACAGGTACTGGCGCGGCTCCTTGATGCGGTACTGCACGCTCCACTCGACCTCGGCCACGTTGAGGTCGCCGGTCAGCATCAGCGACTCGGCGCGCGTCTCGGAGGTCGGCACGGCGAACTGCGACTGCACGCCGGCGCGCGTGGTGCGGAAGCCGAACTCCATCTTGAGCTGGCGGCGCACCGGCACCTTGGTCACGCTCTCGATGAACAGCGGGATCTTCATGTGCAGCCCCGGCTCGGTCGTGCGCACGTAGGCGCCGAAGCGCTGCACGACGGCAACCTCCTCGGATTCGACCTGGTACCAGGAGGTCAAAAAGGCGATGAGCCCGAGGAGCGCGACGGCAGCCAGCCACGCCGCCCCGGCCAGGTGCGGTATCCCCAGCCGGCCGAGGTCGAGGTTGTCGAACGGGGTGTTGCGGCGGCGACGGCCCGAACCTCCCGCGCCGGGGAGGTCGTCGTCATCATGTGCCATGATGGCGCGGATCTATACCACAGGTGCAACGGACCGATGAGTGCGACGGACGGGCTGTTCATCCCGGCGGTCTCGGTGCTCGCGTTTCGCGACGGCCGGCTGCTGTCGCTCAAGCGCTCGCTGCGCGAGGACAAGGCGCCCGGGGCGTGGGAGGTGATCTCCGGACGCATCGAGCCGGGAGAGCAGCCGCTCGAGGCGGCGATGCGCGAGGCGCGCGAGGAGTCGGGACTCGAGCTCGACATCGACCCGCGCCCGATCGCGTCGTACCGGGGCGAGGTGGTCGGCCGCAACATGCTGGTGGTCGTCTATCGCGCCGCGGCCCCGGCCGGCGACCCGGTGATCTCCGACGAGCACGACGACTGGGCCTTCGTGACCCTCGCGGAGTTCGCCGCCCGCTGCCCCTTCCCGAAACTTGTCGCGGTCGCATCCGTCGCCGCGCCGGCACGCTGCGGCGCCCACGTCCTCGTCTGGGAGTTCGCCCCGGCGGCGGGGCGAGAGGCCGAGTTCGAGCGGGCCTACGGCCCGGACGGCGACTGGGCGCGCCTCTTCCGTCGCGACCCCGCCTACCTGGGGACGGAACTGCTGCGCGGTCCCGCCGGACGGTACCTGACCCTCGATCGCTGGCGCACGCGAGCCGCCTTCGAGGCGTTCAAGAAGCGCGAGGCGGTCGACTACGCCGCCCTCGATCGGCGCATGGAAGCCCTGACCTCCCACGAGGCCTCCCTCGGGACCTTCGACACACCCGGGAATGACGTCCCCGGGGCGTCCGGCGTGTAGAATGCCGCGAAAAACGCCACGCCTTTCGCAGCACCAGCGACCTTCGCATGAGGGGACGGCACGCATGACCGAGCGGGTCTACGACGACATCGTCGCGGCGATCGGGCACACCCCGATCGTGCGGCTCAACAAGCTGGGACGCGACACCGGCGCGACCCTGTACGCCAAGCTCGAGTACATGAACCCGGGCTCGTCGATCAAGGACCGCATCGCGGTGCAGATGATCCTCGACGCCGAGAAGGCCGGGAAGCTCAAGCCGGGCGGCACGATCATCGAGTGCACCAGCGGCAACACCGGCATGGGCCTGGCGATGGCCGGCACCGTGCGCGGCTACCGCACCATCCTGGTCATGCCGGACAAGGTCTCGGAAGAGAAAATCAAAGCGCTGCGGGCCTTCGGCGCCCGCGTCATCACCACGCCGACCGCCGTGGCTCCCGACGATCCGCGCTCGTACTACTCGGTCGCCCAGCGCCTCAACCGCGAGATCCCCAACTCCTTCCTTGCGAACCAGTACCACAACCCGTCCAACCCGGCGGCGCACTACGCGACCACGGGGCCCGAGGTGTGGGAGGCGTTTGGCGACAAGCTCGACGCCGTGGTCATCGCCACCGGCACCGGCGGCACCATCACCGGCATCGGCCGGTACCTGAAGGAGCGCAAGCCGTCGATCCGCATGGTGCTGATCGACCCGGTCGGCTCGATCCTGTACGACTACTTCAAGACCCGCGAGGTGATGAAGTCGTTCAAGACCTACAAGGTCGAGGGTTTCGGCGAGGACTTCATCCCAGGGAGCCTGAACATCGATCTCGTGGACGACTGCTACCAGGTGACCGACAAGGAGTGCTTCCTGACGGCGCGCGAGCTGACCCGCAAGGAAGGGCTGTTCACCGGCGGCTCCGGCGGCGGCGCCGTGTGCGGCGCCATCAAGTTCGCGAAGGAGCACCCGGAGTGCAGGACCATCCTGGTGATCCTCCCCGACTCGGGCTCGCGCTACCTCAGCAAGGTGTACGACGACGACTGGCTGCGCGAGAACTCCTTCCTCGACGACGAGGAGACCTTCGGGCGCCTGAGCGATCTCATCGAGCGGCAGGAGCAGACCCTCATCACCGCGCGCCCCGAGGACGAGTGCAAGGCGATCATCCGCCTCATGAAGCAGCACGGCATCTCGCAGCTGCCGGTGCTCGAAGGGGACCGTCTCGTCGGGATCATCTCGGAGGGGGACCTGGTGCAGGCGCTCCTGCACGACCCGGAGATCATCAACCGCCCGATCGAGGAGCTGGTCGATCAGTCCTACGTGATCGTCCCCCCCGACACGCCGCTGACCCGCCTGGCGGCGATCTTCGGCGAGGGGAAGGTGGCTCTCGTCGTGGAACAGGGGAAGGTGCGCGGCCTCATCACCAAGATCGACCTGATCGATCACATGGCGGGCCAGCTGCGCTAGTGATCCGCGGCGCCGGTGGCGGCTTCTAGCCGCGGCGCCGGTGGCGCCTGGGCCAGCGTCCCTGCTGATCCTGGCGGCCGCCGCCCTGGCCGTGACCGCCATGGCCTCCGTGACCGCCGTGGCCGTGACGGCCGCCGCCACCGTGACCGCCCCGACCGAAGCGGCCCTGGCCTTGCTGCTGCTGTCCCTGGCCGCGGGCGGCGCGCTCGGCGCTGCCGTCGGTGGTCACACCAGCAACAGGGGGTTTGCCGCCGCTGTGACGCCGGATGGTGAAGAGCTTGCGCCGCACACCATGCGTGGGCCCCTCTTCCTCCCGTTCTTCGGGAGAGGGCGTGTTCTCTGCCTCCGTGGCGATCTCGTCTGCTTCGTCCCCGCTCCCCTTCGCGGCCAGCTCCGAATCGTCCACGCCTGCGGGATCGGCGTCCCCGGCGTCATCCCTTTCCTCGTCCCGTTCGCGGGGCGAGTCGGCCCGATCGTCCTCGTCGTGCTTTTCGCCGCGAGGGCGGGCGCCCGTCTGTTTCGCGGCGACGCCTGACCCGCTTCGGCTCGCGGCGGTCCGGGCGTGACGGGCGACTTTGGCGCGCGCGGCGACACGCGGCTTCTTCCCGGGCTTCTCTTCCGCTGCCGCTTCGCCCTCCGGCTCATCTCCCGCAGCGGCCGGCTCTTCGGAGGCGTCCGGCTCTCCCCGGATGCCGCGCAGGACCTCGGCGAACAGGCGATCGGTCTCGCCCCGGCGTCGCTTGGGGATGCGACCGTGCTTGAAAGCGTGCTCGGCCTGGCAGGTGTTGCAGCGCACCTTGGCGACGTCGTCGCCGACCATGCCCACGATGCCGTGGTTCATGATCATCCTGCAACGGGTGCAATAGTCGTCGATCACGTCGCCGAGGCGGACGCGTCGTTCCATGGGGCCTCCAAAGGCGGGGTCAGGAGGGCGTCATGGTAGCCCCTCGTACCCCCGGAGGTCAAAGCAGTCTGAGGATCTCGGCCTCGAGGGTCGCGGCGTCCACGTAGCCGACGAACGTCCTGACCACCGACCCGTCCCGATCCACGACGAACGTCGTCGGAATCGACGACGGCTGGCCGATCTGCAGGGCGAGGTTCGGGTTGAACATCACCGTGGGATAGCGGACGGGGATGTGACGCTGGAACTCGAGCACCGCCGCCGGCTGGTCGTCCACCGAGACGCCGATGACGACGAGGCCGCGCCCGTGATAGCGCTCGTACAGCGCGTTCAGCTCGGGGATGGTCATGCGGCAGGGGCCGCACCACGAGGCCCAGACGTCGATGATGCGCACCTGGCCGGCGAAATCCGCAAAGCGGAGCGCCCGGCCGTGCGGATCCTCGGCCACGATCGGCAGGAAGGGATCGGGACCCGAGCGCCGAACGCGGGACGGGTCCGGATTCCGGCCGCAGCCGCCGAGCACGAGGCCGGCGGCGAGCGCGGCGCCGAGCGCCGCGAGGCGAATCGCGCGCGTCACGGTTTTTCGGGGTCCTGCGGTTCCTTGCGCTGCTTCGGGCCGGGCGTCCTGCCCTTCGACGTCGCCGCCGTCGCCTTCGTCGGGGCGGTCTTCGCCCTGTCGGTCGCGGGTTTCGCGCCGGTCATGGGCTTCGCCGTGCTGGTCGCGGGCTTCGTCGAAGCCTTGCTCGTCGGTGCCGAATTCTTCCCCGAGGAAGCGGCCGGACCTGCGGGCGGCGGGCGCAGGGGCTTCGCCGGCGGGCCCGGTGCGGCGGTGACCGGCGCCGGGATCGCCTCCCACCCGGTGAGGCTGATCGCCGGGTGGTTCCAGACGGGCTTCTCGAACAACCGGAAGCCGGCGACGAACTCCCCCTTCAAGCCGGGATGGCTGCGGACGATTTCGAGCAGCGTTCCCGACTCGAGGACCTGCCAGGCATAGGTCGTTCCGGAGACCTTGAAGGTGATGCGCCCGTCCACGCCCGTGTCGAAACGGCCGCGCGCCTGGATGTCCAGATCTCCCGAGACTGGGAAGCCGGCGCGGGCGGCGCGGGTGCGCACCTCCTGCAGGTTGAGCGATTTCTGGTTCTCCGCCTCGACCTCGACGCGTCCACTGCCGAGATCGGCACTGACGCGCGCCACGCCCGGGAGCTGCCGGATGGCTTCCTCCACGCCGCGGGTCGCCAGGGGGGAATGCATGCCGCTCACAGGAAAGGCGAGCCGCCTCACCTCCGCCCGCGCCGCCGCCGGAGCGAGCAGCCCGGGAAGGAGGGCGAGTGCGACTTTCAGGAGGGTGCGGAGGGCGAAGCCCCCGGGACGCGCCGGCGTCCGGCCTCTGTGCGATATCCTCCGCGCTGTCGCCCCCATGGTCCTCGCCCCCGGCGCCCGTCGCGACAATAGCGTCCGCCTCCGGTGAAGGCAAGGCACCCCGGGCATCCCCTGGTGGCGCGGCGGAGACAGCCTTTGGATCGCGGCAGAACCTCCAGCTCGACGAGCACGAAATCCGCACCCCGCGCGGAGGGGCGCCCGGGACCGCCGTCCGGCGGGGGTTTCCGGCTGCCAGTCGGGCTGGCGGTCGTCCTCCTGGCCGCGGCGGCGTTCCGGGTCTTCTACCTCGTCACCTGGATGAAGGACCCGATCCTGCGCGACACGCTCATCCTCGACGCGTCGATCTACGACGCGTGGGCGCAGCGCATCGCCGGCGGCGCCTGGATCGGCCGCGAGTCGTTCTACTTCGCGCCGCTCTACCCCTACCTGCTCGCCCTCCTGGAGAGGGTCGCCGGGCATGCGCTGACGATCGTCTACGTCCTGCAGGCGATCCTCGGGCTCGCCTCGATCGTCCTGCTGCACTCGATCGCGGAGCGCCTGTCCGGCGCGCGCGCGGCGCTGTGGACCGCCGGGATGGCCGCCCTCTACCTGCCCTTCGCGTTCTTCGAGACCAAGATCCTCGGCGTCGCGCTCGGCTCGCTCCTGTGCCTGGTCGCGCTCCATCTGCTGCTGCGCGCCGAGGAGAACGACGGACGGCGCAGCGACGGCCTCGCCGGAGCGGGAGTGGGGCTGCTCTCCCTGTGCCTGCCGGCGGCGCAGCTCCTGGCGCTCCTGTGCACGCTCGATCGGCTGGCGCGGCGGCGCTTCGGAGCGGCGCTCTCTTTCGCCCTCGGCGCCTTCGCCGTCCTCCTGCCTTCGCTTCTGCACAACCTGGCCGCCGCGGGAGACCTGCAGCTCGTCTCGGCGCAGGGCGGGGTCACCTTCTACCAGGGAAACAACCCGCAGGCGGTCGGGCTCTTCATGCCCCCGCCCGGGTTCACCGGCGCCGCCGACCTGCAGGCCGACGAGGAGCGCGCCGTCGCGGAGCGCGAGGTCGGCCACCCGCTGAAGCGCAGCGAGATCAGCTCGCACTTCCTGCGCAAGGGCTTCGCCTTCATCGTCGGGTCGCCTCTCTCGTGGCTGGCGCTCGAGGGGCGCAAGGCGATGGCGCTCGTCGGGTCGTACGAGCCCTCGACCGAGTACAGCCAGTACGTCGAACGGGAGCGGCTGCCGATCCTGTGGGGCGCCTTCCTGCCGTTCGCCGCCATCGGCGCCCTGGCGCTGGCCCATTACGTTTCCGGGATCGCCGCTGCAGACGCGCGCGGGCGGGCCCTTCATCTTTATATGGCGTGGGCGGCGGCCGTCCCCCTCTTGTTCTACATGTCGTCGCGGTACCGGCTGCCGCTGGTGCCGGCGCTGCTCATCCCGGCGGGCGCCTTCGTCGCGCGCGCCGTCTCGACCTTCCGCCGGGGTGAAGGGCCCGACCCGTCGCTGGCGCGCGGCGTCCTGGCGGCGGCGGTCTTCTTCCTCATCTCGTTCCTGCCGCTGGGACGGCCGGCCATGTCGGTCGAGGCGAACGTGCACTACAACCTCGGTTCGGCGCTGGCCGATCGCGGGCAGCACGAGGACGCCGTCGCCGAGTACGACCGCTGCCTCGCCCTGTGGCCGACGCACACCTATGCCCTGGTCAACCGCGGCAACAGCCTGGCCCGGCTCGGCCGCGACGACGAGGCGCTCGACACCTTCTCGCGCGCGTCCGATTCGCGCCCGACCTTCTGGACCGCGCGCAAGGCCGAGGGGGCGGCGCTGGTGCGCGCCGGCCGTCTCGACGAGGCTGCGGCCGTGTACCGCAAGGCAGCCGAAGAAGGCACCGGCGGCGGGGAGGCCTGGTTCGCGCTCGGCTCGGTCCTGCTCGATCAAAAGCGCCCGGGCGAGGCTCGTGAGCCGCTCGAAAAATCGATCGCGCAGCAGCCGTCCGATCCGCGCTTCCACAATTCACTCGGCCTGACCCTCCAGCAGCTGGGCGACGCGGCCGGCGCCGAGCGCGAGTTCCGGCAGGCGAGCGCGCTGTCCCCCCGCTACGAGAAGTCGCGCTACAACCTCGGCAATCTCCTGTTCACCCGGGGAGGATCGAACGACGAGGCTCAGAAGGCGCTGGAAGAGGCGGTGCGCATCGCTCCCGACTACGTCAAGGCTCACGTCCGGCTGGCGGAGGTGCTGATGCAGAAGAAGGACCTCGACGGCGCCCGGCGCGAGATCGAGACGGCGCTCAGGATCGACCCCAACGACAACGCGGCGCAGGGTGTCCGGAAACGGCTCGGGGAGGCCCGATGAACGCCTTGGGCCGCGGAGGATCGAGATGACCACCGTCGAGCGCTCACTCCAGTACCGCTCGTTCTGGCGCCGGCTCGACGGCACGCTCGGGACCATCGTGGCGCAGCGGGACGTGATGTCGACGCTCGACGCCATCCTCAAGACCATCCTGCGCGACTACCGCGACGACCTGAACCTGGTCGCCGGGCGCCTCTACGAGAAGCTCGACGAGCCGGAACGCTACGTGCTGCGCCGCTGGTACGGCGAGAGCCCGCCCGACCGGATCGGCTACACCGTGCCGATCACCTACCAGGCGGTGGCGCTGCTCCTCGAACGCGGGCTGCTGGTGATGAAGGAAAGCGACCCCGGCTTCGACCGGTCGATCGAGGACCCGCTGGGGGTCTCCGCCTTCGCGGCCCTGACCATCGGCGAGGACAACCGCTGGCTTCTCTCCTTCAGCATCGAGGGGGAGTACGACCGCGAGCGGCTGCTCTATCTCCTGTCGGCCGTGCAGCACGTCGTCGCGCAGAAGATCCGCGAGGCCCGCTTCGTCGACGTGATGGAGGAGGCGCGTCGCATCCAGAAGGCGCTGCTGCCGAACTCGACTCCGGTGTTCCACGCCTACGAACTGGCCGGCCGCTCGGTCGCGGCCGAGGTGGTCGGCGGCGACCTCTTCGATTTCATCCCGATCTCGGACCGCATCCTCGCCGTCGCCGTCGCCGACTCGTCGGGGCACGGGCTGCCGGCCGCCCTGCAGGCGCGCGACGTCATCACCGGGCTGCGCATGGGCGTGCAGGAAAACCTCAAGCTCATCAGCACGGTCGAGAAGCTGAACAAGGTCATCAACCGCTCGACCCTGGCGACGCGCTTCATCTCGCTGTTCTACGGCGAGCTGGAGAAAAACGGCAACTTCATCTACTGCAGCGCCGGCCATCCGCCCGGCCTCTTCTTCCGCGACGGCGCCTTCGCCCTGCTCGACCAGGGCGGGATGGTGCTCGGCCCCGATCCCGACGCGCGCTACGAACGCGGCTACGTCGTCATGCGGCCGGGGAACATCGTCGTCCTCTATTCCGACGGCATCACCGAGGCGGCCGACGCGAAGGATGAGCAGTTCGGACTCGACCGGATGAAGGAGATCGTCCAGGGAAACCAGGATCTTCCCGCCAAGGCCCTCGTCGATCTCATCTTCCAGAAGGTCGAGGCGTTCTCCGGCCGCACCCGCCCCGTGGACGACCAGACGGTCGTGGTCATCCGCTTGCCGCGCCCGCAGGCGACCTAGCCAGGGTTTTATTCGCCGAGGACGTGGACGACGATGCGGCGGTCGCGCGGGTGGTGGCGGTGGTCCCAGACGTAGAGGCCCTGCCAGGTGCCGAGCAGCAGCTCTCCCCCGTCGATGGGAATCTGCTCGCTCGTGCGGGTGACGGCGGCTTTCACGTGCGACGGCATGTCGTCCTCTCCCTCGTCGCAGTGCGTGAAGAGGGGATCGCCGTCCGGGACCAGGCGGGTCAGGAACGCCTCGAGATCGGTCAGCACCTTGGGGTCGGCGTTCTCCTGGATGACGAGGCTCGCCGAGGTGTGCCGGATGGTGACCGTGCAGAGGCCGCGCCGGATGCCGGAGGCCGCGACGACGCGGCGCACCCGGGCGGTGATGTCGGTCAGGCCGCGGGCGGTCTTGACGGTGAACTGATCGAGGTGCTGTCTCAGGGGATCCGCGCCGCCTCGACGCTGGCGAGAAGACCGCGCACCACGTCGGAGTCGGGGTTGTCGGTGGCGAGGGCGCGCAGCTCGCGCTCGGCGTCGTCGAGAAGCCCCGCGCGCGCCGCGAGCACGCCCGCGACGAGGCGCGAGCCCGGGGCGGCACGCAGGCCGCGCTCGAGGGCCGTCGCGTCCTCCTGCCCGAGCACCTTGAAGCGGGCGACGCCGGTGGCGAGGCGCTCCGTCGCCGCGCCGCGTGGCGCCGAGGCCGGCGCGACGGCAGGCGCCGCGGCGCCTGCCGCTGCTTCAGGCGATCCAGATGCACCCTCGGGGCCGCTGCCGACAGCCGCCGCGACGGCCGCCGCATCGGCGGGACGCAGCGCGACCACGCGCCACTGGTACACCTGGCCCCGCGGCAGCGCCCGCGGCACCGTCCAGCTCGTGTTCCTGGTCGGACCGGTCTGGGCGAGCGCGTTCCCACCCGCGTCGAAGAGGGTGACGCGATACCCGGTGGCCCCTTCGACCGCACCCCAGGACAACACGGGGCGGGTCCCGCGCACGTAGGTGCCGTTCGCGGTGGCGAGCGTGACGACCCCTTCCGAGGCGCCCGCGTCGCCGGCATCCGGCAGGTTCGGCCGCACCGTGGCGAGCGTGCGGATCTCGTCCGGCACTTCGACGCCGCCGCGCCGCAGCGCCGACGCGAGGATCTTCCCTGCGGCCACCGGCAGTCCGTCGAAGCCGACGAGATCGCCCTCGGCATCGAGACCGACGGCGCCCTTCTTGTCCAGGATGGTCACCTCGCGCCGCGCCTGGACCGGCGCGGTCTGCGCCAGGACGGCGGCATCCGGTGCCGGCGCCGGCGCGGCGTTCGCGGCACCGGTGGGCGTCGCAGCGCCCGAACCACCGCCGGGCTGCGTGGCGAAGGCGGCGGCCTCCGACTGCGCGCGCTCCGCGGCGTCGGCCTGGGCCTGCAGGCTCTCGTTGCGGCGCTCGAGCTCCTGCACGCGCCCCTTGAGCACGACCATCTTCTGGTACGCGGCGCGGCCGCCGAAGCCGACGCCGACGAGCACCGCCGCGCCCATGACGATCAGCGCGACCGTCGCGGCCAGGCTGCGCTCCTCCGGCTCCTCCGACTCCATGGTGGCCGGAGCGAGGCGGATCGCACGATACGGAGACGGCCGCGTGGCTTCCGCTGCCGCCTCGTCCGACAGGCGGAACGTCGGGCGCGCTCCGTCGGCCCGCACCGGGTCTTCGCCAGCCGCGGCGTCATCGCCCGCGTCCGCGGCGACGTCACCCGCAGCGGCGGCGGCGCGTGAGGCTGGAGCGGAACCCGTCCCGTTGGTGAACGTGGTCCCCGCGCCCACCAGGAAGTCGTTGCCGGCGGCGGCCGCGGCGGCGCCGGCGATGGTGGCGCGCGGCCGCGCGTCGCGGAAGGCGGTCGCGAAGCGCTCCAGGTCGCGGGCCTGCACCGCGCAGGGCGCGCACGACTCGAGGTGCGTCTCGGCGACCTCGCGCGCGGCCCCGCGCAGCCGGCCCTCGGCACGCGCTTCGATCTGGTCGTACGGCAGGTGGCTGGTCGGCGCCTGCCGCGCCGCCGCGAGATCGCGCCGCATGGAGCGCACCGTGGCGCGCAGCCCGTCGTCGTCGGTCAGGCGCCCGCGGCACTCGAGGCAGCCGGAGAGATGGTCGTCGGCCAGGAGCAGCGCCTCGGCGTCGAGGGTCCGCCGCGCATACCCCATCAGGAGATCGGCGCCGAGGTGCGTCATGCGCGCCGGCTGCGCGGCGCCGGAGGGGCGGCGAGCCGCCGCGCCAGGCGCTCGCGCGCCGCGCGCCGCAGCAAGCCGACCTGGTGCCGCGTCAGCCCGAGCCGCGCGGCGATGGCGGCATCGTCGAGCGGCAGCGCCCGCCAGCGCTCCGCGAGCCGCTCCGGGGTCATGTCGAGCACCGCGGCGATGCGGCGCAGGTCGGCCACGCCCGCGATCGGGAACAGGGCGATGACGCCCCGACCCTCGCCGTCGCGCAGATTCAGGAGGAACGCCGCGCGCTGCAGCGGCGGCAGCGCGACGATCTCGTCCCACAGGCGGCGCAGCGCGGCGACCGGATCGGCCGCGGCCTCCTCCGCCGCCTCGCCTCCGTCATCGGCGATCTCCGGGAAGGACGAAGACGCCACCGGACCCTCGTCCTCGGGGTCGGCGCCCGAGGCGGCCTCGACCTGGGCGATGTCCGCCTCCAGCGCGTCCACGAGGTGCTCGAGATCCACCGGTCCTCCTGCGCGGGTCAGCAGATCGAACGCCCGGTCGGACAGGGCCATCGGGTCGCTTCCCAGCCGCGCCGGGACCGGCCGGGCGCCGTGCGGCGCCTCCTGAATGCGACGACCCGGCCCCGACGCCTCCCCCGAGGCGAACAGGCGCGCGTCGCGCCCGGCCAGGCCGCAGCGCCACTCGTCGTCGGGCGTGGCCCGCAGGACGAAACGCCGATCGCGCGCCAGGAGATATCGCAGGCGGTGCGCCAGCCGGATGCGGTGCGGGAAGGCGCCGCGCAGCCAGCCGCGGCAGGCGTCGTCCGCCTGCGCCGCCAGGAACGACCGCAGCTCGCCGAAGAGCCGCGTGTCTCCGGGGGCGGAGGAAGGACGCCGCAGGTCGCGCAGCCGTTGCCTCAGGATGAGCAGGACGTGGGCGCTGAGCGCCTCCGCGTCGGGAAGAGGCCCGGGGCGCGCGCCGGCGGCGCGCAGGTGCCGCGCCACGGCGGCGCGGGCGACCGGCTCGGCGTGGCGGGCGACGATGTCGTCGAGGAGCAGCCCCGCCTGCGCTTCGTCGCGGGCCTGCAGGAACGGCAGAAGGGCCGGATCCCCCGCCGGCAGCGGCGGACGACCCGGATCAGGCCCACCGGCGCCGGTGCGCATCTGGGTCACCGACCCTCGTCTTCGCCGCGGGCCGCGGCCTTGAGACGGTCGTCAGGCCAGGCGGCGACGAGGGCGGCCACGGCGGCATCGGCGGCCGCGGCGGCGGACCCCGGGGCCTCTTCGGTCGGGCCCCAGCGGAAGCCCGCCTGGTAGTCCTCGGCGGCGGCCGCGCCCACGTTCATGGCCAGGGCGTCGATGGCTTCCTGGAATGCCTGCGGGAGGGACCGCGACACCTGCCCCGCGTCGTCCTTGGCCCGCACGGCATAAGGGATGTGCTTCCAGTACATGATGCGCACGCCCGCCAACGGAATTCCTCCAGCTGTTTCATTGTATTGCACGCGGCGGCGGATCGCGGTAGATACAGCACTCAGGTCCGGAAAAACTGACGTCGTCGCACGCGATGGAGGCTCCTCCGATGCGCATCGTCCTCCCCTCCCGCTTCCGTACCCTCTCCGCCCTCGGCCTGGCGTTCGTCCTGGTGCTGGCGCTCGCCCCTTCGGGGGCGGCGGGCGGAGGCCGGACGATCGTCCCCGGCATCGACCCGGACCCGGGCCCCCTCACCGACCCGAGTGCGGGCATGGAGGACGTGCTCATCCGCTTCCACCCGCCGTACGACGCGCTGGTCGAGAAGATCCGCGCCGCCGGCGGCGAGGTGCGCCACACGTTCGGGATCGTCGACGCGGTGTCCGCGACCGTGCCGCGCGCGGCGCTGCCTTCGCTCGGCCGCTTCGCCGGGACGGGCGCGGTCCTCAAGGACCCGCCGATCGCCGCGCCGGAGCAGTACACCTCCTCCCGGTTCGAGCGCGCCCTCCCCGCCGCGAAGCGGCGGGGCGAGCACGCCATCGTGGCGGACAGCCTCAAACCGCTCACCGAGGTGTCCCACATCGCGGGCCTCGCGGCCGCCCATCCCGATTCGTACCTGGTCAACGCGGGGATTCTGGGGGTGTCGTCGCTCCACGCCCACGGCATCCAGGGGCAGGGCGTGGTCGTGGCGGTGATCGACACCGGACTGAAGCCGAATTATCCGCACCTCGAGTTCGACGGGTCGATCCTCGGGGGCGAGGACTTCGCGCACGACGGCTTCTCGTGGCGCTCGGTGGTGAACGACGGCCACGGGACTTTCGTCGCCGGGATGATCTCGGGCAACGTCATGGCGCAGTTCTCCCCGACGAGCCAGTTCCTCCAGGCGATCAAGCGCTACGCCCCGGGCGCGATCGTCGGCACCAGCAACATGCCGATCGTCGGCTCGGCGCCCGCGTCGGGGATCTTCGTGATGCGCGTCTTCTCCCCGTTCGTCCTCGTCCCCGGCTCGGCGATCCTCGAGGCGATGGAAGAGGTCCTGGTGCTGCGCGACGCCTGGAGGGAGGGCAATCCCGGCGGACTGAACATCGGCGTCGTGAACATGAGCCTGTCGATGACCACGGTCCACCCGGGCCACGACCTGTTCGAGACGGCGGCCGACCGGCTCGTGGAGCGCGGCGTCGTCGTGGTCGAGTCCGCGGGCAACGCCGGACCGAGCGGCGTGACGGTGGGCAGCCCCGGCTCATCGCGCGAAAGCCTCGATGTCGGCGCGGCCAGCCTGGCGCACAACGAGCGCATCCTGCGCGATCTCCAGTGGGGCCCCGGGCTCGGGCTGCTCTATCGCCCGTTCGACGGTCCCGAGACGGCGCTGTTCTCGTCGCGCGGACCGCTCGCCGACGGACGCACGGGCCCGGACGTCACCGCGAGCGGCTACGCCTCGATGGGCATGGGCTTCTCGGGGACGAGCGGCATCAGCATCGCCTCGGGCACGTCGTTCTCCGCGCCGACGGTCGCCGGGGTGGCGGCGCTCCTGCGCCAGGGCTTCCCGGATGCGACCGCCCGCCAGATCCGCAACGCCATCGTGATGTCGGCGAACCCGGACTATCTCCAGGACGGATCGACCGTCAACGACCAGGGCGCCGGCTACGTCAACGGCCAGGCGGCGTATGACCTGCTGCTCTCCGGGACCGTTCCGGACACGACCGCGCCGCTGCCGCACGCGGTGTCGAGCGTCGCCGCCAACCTGGCGATGAACGCCGGGGTGACGGTGGACACGGGCAATGTGAGCCGTCACGTGGGCCCGCTGAAGCCGGGCGGCCGGAGCGAGATCTACTACCAGGTTCCTCCCAACGTGCAGGCGGTCAACCTGGTCGTGACGCCGATCCACCCTCCCGACGGTCCGCGGAACCAGCTCTTCGGCGAGGACGTCATCGTGACGGTCCACACGGCCAAGACCGGCCGTCACCGGAACTTCTTCGGCGACGGCGACTACCTCGTCACCAGCATCGTCGTCGGCTCGGATCCGGTCACCTTCCCGCTCGGCACCTCCGAGCCAGGCGTGGTGCGCGTCACGGTCATGGGCGACTGGACCAACGCCGGCGAGATGTCGGCCGAGGTCGCCCTGTCGGTCGTGCAGGCTCCGGCGCCGGTGCAGACCCTCCAGGGCAGGATCAGCGAGTTCCAGACCATCGAGCTCCCGTTCACCGTGCCGCCGGGAGCGCAGCGGGTCGAGGCGCGGCTGTCATGGCAGAACGGCTGGGAAGGGATCCCGCTCAACGACATCGACCTGTATCTCGTCAACCCGTACGACTTCCCCGACTACGGGGCGGCCACGCTCAACGTGCCGGAGACCACGCTCATCAACGACCCGGTCCCGGGCCCGTGGAAGGCGCAGATCTACGGCTTCGAGATGCCGACGCGCACCGACAAGTTCAAGCTGCGCATCCTCATCGACGGCCAGGTCGTCCGGTAGTCACCAGGGGAGCGGCTCGCCGGAGTGATCGAGGAACGCGCCGCTCTCCGCCATCGAAGCGCGCATCGTGGTCCGTCGTAGATTTCGCACCGACTGGTCGAGCGGCAGCGGAGCGTGCGAGCCGCCCATGCGTGTCTTGACCCAGCCGGGGTGCAGGATGAGGCAGACGATGCGATCTTCCTGGAGATCGTGCGCCAGGTTGGCGCCGAGCATGTTGAGGGCGCTCTTCGACATGCGGTAGCCGTACGACGAGCCGCCGGGGCCGTCGCCGATCGATCCCATCAGCGACGTGATGAAGACGACGCGCACGTCCTTGCCCTGGCGCAGGAGCGGCAGGAAGCGCCGCGTCACGCGATACGGGCCGAGGGTGTTCACCTCCAGCACGCGCCGCACCTCCTCGGGAGGCGCGCCGAGGCGCCGGTCGTCGCGAGGGCCGTAGGTGCCGGCGTTGTTGACCAGCTCGTCGATCCCGCCGAAGCGCTCCTGCACGGCGCGCGCCGCCGCATCCACCGAGGCGTCGTCGGTCACGTCGAGCGGCAGCACCGCCACGGCGCCGCGCGCGCTCTTCTCGAGATCGAGGAGGCCGGGCGACTCCTTCGGATCGCGCGCCGTCGCGATGACCGTCGATCCGTCCTGCGCTTCCTGCTTCACCCACTCCAGCCCGATCCCCTGGCCTGCCCCGGTGATCAGGACGCGTCGCTTCGCTGCCATGTGCCGCTCCTTCCCCGGCCGCGGCGCCCGCCCGTCGTCCGGCCGCCGCCTCGGGGCCGGAACCGGCGTCAGAACGCCTGGCCGATCGAAAAGTAGAGCTGTCCCTGGTCCTCCCCCTCGCGGCGGTCGAGCAGGTGCCCGTACTCCAGCCGGAAGGGTCCGATGGGGGTCATGAGCCTCAGCCCCCCGCCGGCGCACTCGCGCAGATCGGACAGCGTGTAATCGCTCAACGTACGATAGACGTTCCCGATGTCCGTGAACACCACGGCCTGCAGCTTGCGCCAGAGCGGGAAGCGCAGCTCCTCGTTCAGGAGGAACAGCCCTTCGCCGCCGAGCGGGTCGCCCTCGGCGTCCAGCGGACCCGCCCGGTCGCGCCCGAAGGCGCGCAGCGTGCTGTCGCCGCCGGCGTAGAAGCGCTCCGTCTGCGGCACCCCGGAGACCAGGTCCCCGGTCGAGGAGGGGTCGCTGCGCGACTGGCCGAACGTCCACGCCGCGCCGACGCGCACCGCCTGCGCCCACACCGTCGAGGGCGCCACCTCCTTGAAGGTGAACGCCTGGAAGCGCCCTTTCGCGAACTGCGCCTCCGAGCCGATGGCGTTGCCGAATCCCTGCAGCTCCGCCGAGAAGTAGTGGCCGATGCGCGGGTTGAACGGCGAGTCGCGCGTGTCGTGGATGCCGACGCCCGCCACGCTCGCGAGGCGGATGGTCGTCCCCTCGAATTCGGTCGTCGCCTCGGACAGGTTGACGTCCTTGAGGTTGTAGCGCCACTGCAGGCGCGTGGCCTTGGTGACGTCGCGGCTCAGCTGGCCGGTGATGCCGACGGTGCGCCCGGTGAAGGCTGGTTTCTCTTCGTCGAGACCGTACGCCGATCCGAGCAGGTCGTAGCGGCCGCCGAACACCCCCTGCTCGCGGTACAGGAGCGAGGCCCGCTGCTCGAGGCTCGAGCCGCGCAGCTGCAGTCCGAGGTACCGGCCGCTGCCGAAGATGTTGCGGTGGGCGATCTCGTACAGGCCGCGGATTTTTTCTTCCGTGTCGAAGCCCAGGCCGAAGGTCTGCCGCAGCGGCGGCGCCTCGCGCACCAGCACCTCGACCGGCCGGCTGAACGTCTCGTCGGGAGACAACGGCAGCGTCCCCGGCGCGGCGGGCGCGGTCGGCGCCATGGATTCGGCACTCGCGGCTCCGGGCGGCGGTGCGGCGGGGGTGTCGTCGCGCGGCGGGACGGCGGGGGTGTAGAGCGGCGGTGCGGCCGGCTCGATCGTGGCCGGCCGTGACACCGAGGCATCCGGCTCGACGATGGGAGGGGGCGGCGGCAGGATCGGCGCCGTCGGAGGGGCGCCCGGCGCCGCGCCCGGCGGCGTGGCGACGTTGCTGTCCTGGGGAGCCGGCGGCACACCGGGCACTTCCGGCATTGCGCCCGGCCGCACCTCGACGGCGCGGAAGAGGCCGAGCCGGTAGAGGCGGCTCTGGCTGGCCAGCAGGTCGGCTCGGCTCAGCGCCTTGTACGGCTGGATCCTGAGCGCGCGGCGGATGGTGTCGTCGTCGGTGATGATGTTGGCGCCGATGGTGACGTCACTGACCTGCTGGCGCAGGTTCTCCTCGATGCTCACGACGAGGTCCCGCACCTCCGACTCCTCGTCGCCCGAGGTCTTCTCGTCGCTCCAGGTGATGCGTGCGTCGGGCCAGCCCGCATCGTCGTAGGCGCGCCGCACCCGCGCCACCGCCGCCTCGATGGTCGCCCGCGTGTACGGCTCCCCCTCGGTGATGTCCATCAGGACCTTGAGCCGCTCCTCGTCGATGCCGCGGTTCCCTTCGAAGCGCGGCACTCCGAGCGAGACGCGCGGCCCCTCGACGACGTGGAAGACGACGTCGGCGCGGCGGCCGTCTTCCCCCTGCAGGATGACGTCGGCGGGAGGCACGTCCGCCTCGGGGAAGCCCTTCAAGACGTAGAGCGTGTGGATGGCGGCGGCATCCTCCGTGACGCGCCCGCCCTTGACGATGCCGCGGTGGCGCCAGTCGTCGGCGTGGGTGTCGATCTCGCGCCGCACGGCCTCCTCCTCGATCTGCTGCGTCCCCTCGATCCGCACCTCCTGCGCCTGCGTCTTCGGCCCCGGCGTCACCCGGAAGAGGACCCGCGTGAGGGCGGGATCGTCGTTCCGGACCTGCGCCGCGACCGTGGCGACGCGATGGCCGCGGTCGCGCACGAGCGACTCGACGCGGGCGCGCGCATCCTCGATCGTCTCCTCGAAGAAGAGGCTCTGCGAGAAGAGCGGCACGATCGCCTGCTTCAGCGGCTGCCGGCCGCCGGTGCCCTCGATCTTCAGCTCCATGCGCGGACCGGCGTTGACGTTGACCGTCAGATCGATGGCCCCCGAGGCGGTGGCGGTCTCGTCCACGTCCAGCTCGGCGGTCAGGTAGCCCTTGCGCTGGTACCAGGCGAGCAGGCGATCGAGGCGGTCGCTGACGCGGGCCCGGTCGTGGCGCTGCCCCGTCTTCAGGCGGAGCTTGCGGCGCACGTCCTTCTCCTCGAGACCGAGGGTCCCGGCGAACTTCACCTCGCCGAGGTCGGCCTGGGCGTGCGCCAGGTCGAACGCCTCCCACGGCGGGACCGGATCCCTGCCCGGCAGCGTGAAGCGCAGGTCGCCGGCGATGGAGCCCTCCGGCGTCCGCTCGCTGACCAGGCCGACGTGACGTCCGACGCGGTAGTCCACCTGGTACGACGCCGCCTCGCCCGATCCGAGCAGGTCGCTATACGTGAGCCGCAAGTCAGGAGTGATCTGCTTGCCGAGCGTGACGCGGGTCGCCGGGTCGCTTCCCTGCGTCGCCACCGACTCGAGCGGGTCGATGGCGATGACGTCGGGGGCGACGCGGCCGAGGAAGTGCGTGCTGAGCGTCTGCGAGATCTGCCCGGCGAGATAGGCCGAGACGCTCTCGGGAGAGATGGCGCTCGACGTCGAGCCCAGCGTGCTGACCGGGCGCCCGGTCAGGAGAACCGAGACGATGTCGGGCTCGGACAGCGGCGGATCGGAGGTCAGCTCGTAGCGGAACGACTCGACCGTCCCCTCGACGCGCAGGCTGATGCCGTAGTCGGCGACGGTGGTCTCGGCGTTGAGGTCGAACTGCGGGTCGATGACGTTGGGATCGTTGAAGTCGATGGTCCCCGACTGCACGTGGTAGCGGACCCGGTTGAAGTCGATGGTGCTCCCCTCGAGCGCGGTGACGCGACCGAGGATCGACGGATCGGCGGCGGTCCCGCCGATGTGCAGGTTCGCCTCCCCCTCGATGCGCCCGAAGTCGTTCCGGAGCCACAGCTCCTCGGGGGCGCGCAGCGTCAGGTCGAGCCGCATGCTGCCGACCGGCTCGGGGGGCGCCCCGAATGAGAACGGCGACCCGCCGCGCCCGGAAAGAAGCGTCGATTCGATCTTGAAGTCGCGGCTGTACACCGCGCGCACGAAATCGACCGTCCCTTCGAGCTGCAGTCCGGTCGGGTCGTACACCAGGTGCAGGTCCGGGTCGGAGACCGACCGGAAGCCCTCCGGGAACTCGGCGCTGACGCCGTGCCCCGACAGCCTGACGTCGGCCGCGAGGATCGATGCGAGGCCGCGCGACGCCCCCGCCTTGCCGAGGAGCATCTCGCCCGTGCCGATGACGGTGCCGCCGCCGGCGCGGAAGTTCAGGCTGTCGATCACCGCACTGAACCCGTCGAAGGTGATCCGCTCCACGACGTCGTCGATCGGGAACGGCAGCCCGGGATAGCGCACGTGGGGCGCGTCCACCTTGAGCGAACCGGAGAAGTCCGGGTCGTCGCGCGGCCCGCGGATCTTCAAACCGATCTCCCCGGTCCCCTCGGCCAGGAGCCCGCGCACGAAGGTGCGCAGGAGCGGCAGGTCGAAGCGGCCGTTGAGATCGACCTCGACCGACTGCTTCGGATCGATCCCCGCCTCGCCCGACACCTCGATGCGCGTGCCGGGCCCCGACAGCACCGCCGGGTCGAGGTGCAGGCGGCCGTCGCGCAGGCGCCCCGCGATCGGCGCCTCGTTGGCCGCGTACGCCTCCGCCACTTCCAGGCGGAGCTTGTCGAAGCGGCCGTCGGCTTCGAGGGTCTTTGGCTGCGCCAGCGGACCGCGCAGATCGACGCGACCGGTCAGGTTGAAGCCGATGTCCTGCGGGAACGTCGGGTCGATGTCGACGCCGCGCAGGCGCAGGTCGGTGGCCTCGATCGCCAGGTCCGCCGGCACGCCCTCGCGCGCCTCGACCTTGCCGGAGAGCGTCACATGGCGTTCGGGCAGCCCTCCCTTGAGGTTCGCCTGGAAGCCCTGGATGTCGGCGTCGATCTGCGCCGGGCCGAGGCGCAGGCCGCCGAGCATCAGGTCGGTCGCGGTCAGCTTCATGGTGCCGCGCGGCGCGACGATCCC
The DNA here is from genome assembly GCA_035638075.1 of Verrucomicrobiia bacterium. Taxonomy (GTDB): domain Bacteria; phylum Acidobacteriota; class Polarisedimenticolia; order Gp22-AA2; family Gp22-AA2; genus DASRAU01. The sequence continues at coordinate 204,401 of DASRAU010000034.1, read as the reverse complement.
GCCTTCGAGAAAGCCGTCGATGCCACCCTTGCCGGTCAGCGCCACGCCGCACAGGGGCGCGAGCGCACAGAGGTCGAACCCGTCACCCTGGATCGCCAGGCGCTCGTTCTCGCTTCCCGCCGCCGGGCAGAAAGGGAAGCCTCCCTGGACGTTGACGACGGCGCCGCCGACGAGACCGTGGAGTCCCTGGCTGCGCACGACGCACGGCTGGACCGTCACGTTTCCCTGGATGTCGCCGATGTCCACGCCGCTCACCTTCACCTGGCCCGCGGCCACGTGAACATCGACGCTCGGCGTGCCGAAGGTCCCGCGGGCGTTGACGTCGCCGCTGAGCGCGCCTTCGGGAAGCCGGGAGAAGGTGGCGAAGGCGGTCGCCATCGCGGCCGGGATGTTCTCGAACTTGCCCTGCAATCGGAGCGCGCCCGCCCCTTTGAAGTCCACGGTGCCGTCGCCGGTGAGGACGCCGCCGTTCGGCGCGGTCAGGCGCACCGAGCGCAGCGTCAGGCCGTCGCGCGCGTATTTCAGGTCGGCCTCGAGCTCGCCGAGCGGGACCGAGTTGAAGCTGAGCCCGTGCGCCGTCACCTTGCCGTCGAAGTCGAAGCCCTTCGCCGTGCCGCGCAGATCGCCCGCCCACTCCCATCGTCCACCCAGCCGCTTGACGATGGCCGGGAGGCCGGACATCCCCGCGTCGGCCTGTGCCGCCCGCACCGCCGCGAGGAGCGCCGCCCGCGAGATCGCCAGAGGCGCGAAGCCGGACAGAAGCGCCGACGCGCCCGCGTCCCCGAGTGCGGCGCGGGTCCTTGCTGCGCCCGCGGGCCTCGCGGACCCGGAAGGCTTCGCGGGCCCCGAGAACAGCGGCAGAATGTCGGAAAGATCCCCGCTCGCCCCGCGCAGGCTCAGGCGCACACCGTCCTCGGCCGAGAACGAACCGGAGAAGTGCGCCTCGGTCGCGGCGGCGCGCAGCGTCCCGTCGGCGATCTGCAGCGTGCGCCCGCGCGCCTGGACCGCCACGCGCGCGGTCAGCGGGCGGGCTTCGCCGTCGGCGGAGCGCATCCGACCGTCGAGCGTGACCTCACCCCCGCCGCCGAGACTCGCGGTCCCCGCCTGGTCGAAGGTGTGGCGGCCGTCGTAACCGACCGTCCCTTCGATGGCCGGGCCGGTCCACCCGGCGGCTTTCAGGAGCTGCGCGGCATCGAGGCGCTGCGCGGCGATCGTGGCGCTGCCGTCCCAGCCTCCGGTGTCGCGCGACCGGACCGTCATGCCGCCGCGCACCGCGCCCCCGAACAAGGTCGCGGCGACGTTCTCGAGATGCAGCGCATCGTCGTAGCGCAGCGCTCCGCTCACGCCGCTCGCCTCGACGCCGTAGAGACGCGCCGTGGCGGAAGTGAACTGGCCGTCGAGCCGGGGCGCCGAGGCGCTCCAGGTTCCCTGCAGCTTGAAGTCCACCCGTCCCCCCGGTGCCGCGTCGGGAGGCAGCCAGCGCGAAAGCGCCGCCGCATCGATCCCGAGCGTCAGGCTGCCGCCGAGAGCGGGCGCCGCCGCGTTCGCCACCGGCGCACCGCCTCCGGCCGCTCCGGTCGCGGCGGCGAGGCCGGTGACCAGGCCGCGCCCGGCGAGATCGATCCCCTCGCCGTGCAGGATGATGGGATCGACCGTGATGGTCCCTTCGTTCCAGGCGAACCCGACCTGACCTTCGAGCGCGCGGATGTCACCGAGCGGGGTCGTCAGGATGCCGCCGCCGAAGCCGGCCCGGCCCATGAAGCCCTTGAGCGATGTCGCACCCGGACCGCAGTCCAGGCTGAAGCCGTCGCACGCGAACGAAGTCCCGCCCGGGGCGGAGAGCGACACGGTGCCGCGCCGCACCTTGAGACGCGATCCGGGAGGGAAGGCCGGCGCCGCCGCGGCGGGCGTGGCTGCCCCGGAAGGCTTCGTCCCCGGCGTCCCCGGCGACAGCGCCCCCCCGGCGCCTTCCCCGACGGACGCGCCGGAACCGGCGGCGCCGGGCGCGGCCGCGGCGGCTCCCAGCGCGAAGACGCAGTTCGGCTTCTCGACGTGGAAGACGATCGGCCCCGATCCCCAGCGGACGAGGGACCACGGGTCGCCGCTGATCTCGAGGCTCTCGATCGCGGAGCCCGCGCGCAGCCCGAAGGCGCCGTCCGCTTCGAGCTTCAGCCCTTCGAGCACCACGACGACCGGGGCGAAGCCGGCGGTGGCGCGGTCGATGCCGACGGGCGCGCCCAGGGCGTCCCCGGCGCGGGCGATGGTCTCGCGCCGCGCGTGCTCGGCGACGAGCGCCGCGAGCCACGGTCGCGCCAGCACGAGGCCGCAGGCGACGATGCCGCAGAACATCGCCGCGGCCAGAAGGATTCGCACCCGCCGGCTCATGTCGGGACCGGTCGCTCCGAAGAAGGAAAAGCCCGAAGAAACGGAACAGGATAACGCGGCGGCGTCAGCCGCGTCGGGCGTGCTCCCGCCAGGTCCGGGAGAGGGCGTGCCACGCCTCCACCCGCCGCCGCACCGCGAGCATCATGACCAGCTCGCAGGCCGACCAGGCGAAGTAGATGAGGGTGACCGGGACGTGCATGCCGGGGCGGACGAACTGCGCGAACCAGAGCAGGAAGATTCCTCCCGCCTCGACGAGGTGGAACGACATGTTCATCAGGAGCAGCATCCCCAGGAGGGACTGGGCGATGGTCAGGAGAATCTCCGCCCGCTGGTGCTCGTCGAACGGAACGGACGACAGCTCCCCGCGGCTCATGCTGTACACCATCGGGATCATCGCCGCCAGCATGGTCCACTGGTTGATGTTGGCCGAGACCATGTTCATCAGGGCCATCGCGGCCTTGCCCGGCTGCCGCGCCCAGTACATGGCCGAGAGCTTCTCCGGGAACTCGGACAGGAACGGGGCGACCCACTGGATGAACAGGTACTGCGAGATCCCCAGCGTGACGGCGAAGTGCAGCATGCTGACGAGGAACGGATGGGCGGAGAACGCGAGCAAAAGCCCCCCGGCGATGAACAGCCCGAGGATCACGAAGCCCTGCGTCTTCTTCGGCAGCTTCATGATGCGCCGCGGCACCGCTTCGAGGTCCTCCACGTGCTCTTCGGAGCGCGGCGGGACGATCTTGAGAGCCCAGAGATAGAAGCCGTAGATCGCCAGCAGGACCACCGCGTCGATGAGGGTGAGGGACGCCTTCGCCCAGATGAAGAGGAAATAGAGGATCGGCAGCCCCAGCGCGAACACCTCGATGGCGTTCTCCGGATCGAGCCGGATTTCGCGCAGCAGGCGCTTTTCGCGCCGCCACGAGCCGAACGCCGCCACCGAGAAGATCAGCGGCCACCCGAGCCCGACCAGGAGGCGCAGGGAGCCGGTGAAGTTGGCGGTCATGAAGTGGATCTGCTGCGACCAGGCGATCGCCGCCTCGACCGCGAACTCCGGCAGCGCCTGCAGCCACGCCAGGATGGCGAGCGCCATGCCGCGCGACACCCAGAACTGCGCGCACTCGGCTCCCCAGGCGATGAGAAACGCGGAGAAGACGACCGCCGGCGCCGGCCACAGGTGCGCCAGGATTCCCTGGTTCTTCGCGGCCTCCATCGCCTCCGGGGAGATGGCGGCGAGAAGCGGAAGCGAGCGTTTGCGGCGTGGTGGAACCGTCGGGAGGGTCGGCGGTTGCATCGGGCGGGGATCTTACACGAGCAGGAGCTTGAGCTTCGGTCCCGTGAAGACGAACCCGAGGTTCTCGTAGAAGCGGCGCGAGCGGTCCCAGCGCGGCGATTCGGGCGCGGTGACGTCGATGCGCCGCCAGCCGCGGCTCCGCCCGTGCTCGCGCACCGCCGCGATCAGCGCCGCGCCCACGCGCCGCGATCGGTGCTCGGGCGCCACGTACATCTCGTTGACGATGCCGTAGGCGCCGCCGGCATAGGCCGCCCACGATTCCGACAGCGTCGTCACGCCGATGGCGCGGCCGCTCGAGTCGAAGGCGAGGAAGGCCGCGACCAGAGGTCCCCGCCGTCCCCAGGACGCGGCGAGCGTTTGCTTGGGAAGGAGCCCTGTCTCGTCCCCTTCCTCTCCCAGCTCGGCGAGGAGCCGCTCGACGAGGTCGAGCACGAGCCGGCGCTCGGCCGGGCGCGCCGCCCGCACCCGGATGCCCTTCGGTCCCGTCTTCTTCATCGATGCGGCGGCGGATCCGCCGGGGTCGCGGGCTTGTCCGGAGCAGCGTCGGGCGCCACCGGACCCGGGGCGCGATTGACGCGCACGCCGCGTCCCTGCATCGGGGAGCCGTCGCGATCGAGCGTCTCTCCGGTGGAGACCAGGACCATGTAGCCCCCCGGAAGAACGCGCGACGTCTGGAAGAGTCCCTTGCCGTACGTCGGGTCGCCCACGATCTCGGCGCGCCCGGCGGCGCCGAGGCTGCCGGCGAGCCGTTCGGCGGCGCTCGCCGTCTGGCCGTCCACGAGCACGGTCAAAGGCTGCCGGGTCGCGGCTCCCTCCCCTCCGGTGATTCGCTCGGCCGTTCCTTCGGGGCCGCTCTCCGATCCGACGTCGGCGCCCGGACCGATCAGCAGGTCGGCGGCCTCGTCGGCGGACTTCGTGAGCCCGCCGGTGTTGCCGCGCAGGTCGAGGACGATGCCGCTCTTGTCGCCGAGCGCCGCGAGCGCCTTCCGCAGCTCGCGCACGGCGTTCGGATCGGTGAAGTTGGCGATCTGCACATAGCCGAGGTTTCCGGGGAGATCGCCCGTCGTGACCGTGGCCCCCCCGGGAACGTTGCGCCCGAGCGAGTCGCGCCCGGCGGCGGTCCCCTGGTGCCGCGTCAGCCACACGGCGGCGGTCTCCTCCGGGTCGCGCAGGCGCGTGTACGGGTCGCCGAGCGTCTGCAGCAGGACCGCGATGGCGCGGTGCGCCGCCGCGGGGGTGCCGTCGAGATCGCGGAAGCGCGCCCGCGCCGTGTCGTAGTCCGGCCCGAGCTTCGCACGATCGCGGAACGAATCGCGCGCGAAGGACCAGGCCTCGAGGTACTCGAGATCGCCCAGCTCCGGGAGCGTGCCGCGCAGCGCCCGGCGCGCCTCGAAGGTGCGCCCGAGCGAAGCGAGGAGGCCCGGCGTCTGGCCGCGCGCGAGATGGAAGTTGTCCGCCGGATCGGCGAGGAGCGCCAGCGCGTACTGCCGCGCCGCGCCTTCCGCGTCGCCCTGGTCGGCCCGCGCGGCGGCGAGGAGCGACAGCAGGGGGGCCGACCCCGGGTGTTTCTCGAGCCCGCGCCGCGCCGCCGTCTCGGCCTCCTTCGGCCGGCGCGACCGCAGCAGGAGCAGGCCCAGGTCGACGTGCGGCGCCGGCCGCGACGGGTCGAGCTCGATCGCCTTCTCCAGGGCGGCGACGGCGCTCTGCGGATCCCGTGCCGGGCCCTGCAGCGTCTCCGCCAGCGCCGAGCGGGCGACGGAGAGCGTCGGCCGCGCCTGCGCCACCCGCTCGAGGATCAGGCGTGCCTCCTGCTGGTGTCCGGCGAGCAGGTGGCAGCGCGCCAGAACAAGGAGAGCCGCGGTGGGGTCGGCACCGCCTCCCGCCTGCAGCTCCTTCTGCACCCCGGCGGCGAGGTGCGCCAGCATCTCCGGACGGCGCGCCAGCAGATCGGACAGGACGTCGAGCGTCCACGGATCGGTGGCGTCGAGGCGCAGCGCCGCGTCGAGAGCCGCCTCCACTTCGGGCCACGCCTCGGCGGAGGCGAGCAGGAGCGCCCGTCGCCGCAGCCCCGCAAGCCCCGGAGGGACGGCGGCGAGCGCCCGATCGCGGGCGCCGGTCCCCTGGCGCTCGACGAAGGCGCAGAGCGCCCGCGCGGCGTACAGATCGTCGGGCCGACGCTGCACGAGCGTGCTCCACGCCGCCTCCTCGGCTGTCGCGTCGCCGCGCCGGCGGGCCAGCGCCGCCAGATGGTAGAGCGCGGTGGCGTCGGTGGGCGCGACCTCGAGCAGGCGCCGGAATTCGACCGCGGCCTCTCCGGTGTCGCCCGAGGCTTCGAGCGCCAGCGCCAGGCCGCGGCGGGTGTCGACGTCTTTCGGGGCGCGCTTGAGCACCGCGCGGTAAGCCTCGGCGGCGCCCGCGCCGTCGCCGGCGATGGCGCGCAGGCGCCCGAGCTCCGACCAGATCTCCCCCGCCCCGGTCCCCGTCCCCGACTTCTTCGCCGCGTCGGCGAGGGCGGTGATGACGGCGCGCATCTCGACCAGCTCCTGGCGCCTCTGGACCGACGGCAGGTCGTCCGGCTCGAGGGCGCGGAAGCGATCCCACGAGGCGATGGCGGCGTCGAGGTCGCCGCGCTCCTCCGCCAGCCGCGCCAGCCCGGCATGCGCGCTGGCATTCGTCGGGTCGAGGGCGATCGCCTCCTCGAAGCGGGCTTTGGCCTCGGTCGCCGATCCCTGGCGGCGGCGCGTCTCCCCCAGCGTCACCAGGAGGTCGGCGCGGTCGGCGCCCCCCGCCTTGTCGAGCGCCGGCAGGAGGAGCGCGGCCGCACCGTCGTAGTCGTACTCCGCGCGCTTGAGGATGGCCTGGCCGGTGTAGCCCTCGGCGCGGTTCGGAGCGAGGGCGGTCGCCTTGCGATACCACTGGACCGCGTCGTTGGCGCGCCCGAGGCGGCGCAGCGTGTCCGCGACCAGGATGCGGATCTCGTAGCGCGACGGGTCGAGGCTGGCTGCGGATCGATACGAGTCGAGGGCTGCCGGCAGACGTCCCTCCTGGCGGTGCTTGTTCCCCTCCTGGACGAGATTATTCACCGCGGCCTGGATCGCGGCATTCTGTCGCGCCTGGACAGGGTCGGGACCTGCCGGCTCTTCCTGCGTCGGCTCAGCGGCCCGCGCCCAGGCGCGCGGAATGGTCGGGTTCAGGCCGTGCCCGGCGGCGACGAGCAGGAGAAGGACCGGAGGAAGTCGGCGGAAAGGCACGAGGGGCGCAACGTTACCGGCCCCCCCGCGGCCAAGTCAAACCTCGGATCCCTGGCCGCCTGGCGCGGGCGGGAGCCCGGGCTCATCACGCAACCGGTAGCCGACCCCGGGCTCCGTCAGGAGCAGCCTGGGGCGCGCCGGCTCCGCTTCGAGCTTGTGCCGCAGGCCGTGCATCTGGACGCGCAGGTAGTGGGTGTTCGAGGCCGCTCCCGGTCCCCAGACCTCGAGGAGAAGCTGCCGGTGGGTCACGACCTTGCCGGCGTGGCGCACCAGCACCGCGAGCAGCTTGAACTCGGTCGGCGTCAGACGCACCTCCTGACCGTCGAGACGCACGAGGTGCCCGGCGAGATCGATCTGCAGCCCGCCGCCGGCGAAGACCGTCGGAGCGCCCGATCGGCCCGCCTGGCGGTGGCGCAGCGCGACCCGCAGCCGGGCCAGCAGCTCCTCGACCCCGAACGGCTTGGTGAGGTAGTCGTCGGCGCCGGCATCGAGCGCCGTCACCTTGTCCCGCTCGAGGCCACGCGCCGAGATGACGATGATGGGGATCGCCGACCATTCGCGCAGCCCCCGGATCACGTCGAGACCGTCGGCGTCCGGCAGACCGAGGTCGAGCAGGACCACGTCGGGAGTGCGCGTCGCCGCCTGCGCCAGCGCCTCCTTCGCGGTCGCGGCCTCGAGGAGCCGCATCCCGTGCGACGGCAGCGTCGCCCGGATGAAGCGGCGGATCTGCGCGTCGTCTTCCACCAGGAGCACCTCGGGGAGCGGAGCGGTCACGACGCGCCTCCGCCGGCCGCGTCGAGCGCGCCCGCGGCGTTCTCGTCGGTCACCGCCGGGGGCTCACCCTGGATCGGCAGCGTGAAGCGGAACGCGGCGCCGCCGCCGGGGCGGTTCTCCACCCAGATGCGGCCGCCGTGCGCCTCCACGATGGCGCGCGCCACCGCGAGACCGAGGCCGGCGCCATGCCCGGCGCGCGCCGCCTCGCCGCGGAAGAACTTCTCGAAGATGCGCTCCTCTTCGCCGGGAGTGATCCCCGGGCCGCGGTCGAGGATCTCCACCAGGATCTCGCCGTCGCGCGGCGACGCCGCGATCTCGAGCGGGCTGCCCGCGGGCGTGTAGCGCAGGGCGTTCTCCAGCAGGTTGAACAGCACTCGCTCGATCAGCACCTCGTCGAATGAAACCAAAGGCAGATCCTTCGGGACGCGCACGTCCACGCGGCGGCTGCCGATCGGACCTTCGAGCGCGTGCAGCGCCGACCCGAACACCTCCTCGATGGGCTGCCAGTCGCGGCGCAGCGCCACCGTCCCCGACTGCAGCCGGCCCATCTCCAGCAGGTTGTTGGCGAGGCGGACCATGCGGTCGGCCTCCTCGTGGATGGTCAGGACCAGCTCGCGGCGCGCCTGCGGGTCGAGGCGCTCGCCGCTCGCTTCCAGGCTGCTGGCGGCCCCGGCGATCGAGGCGAGCGGCGTGCGCAAATCGTGCGACACGGCGGCGAGGATGGCGTTGCGGAGCTTTTCGCCCTCGACCGCCAGGCGCTGGCGGTGCGCCTCGCGCGCCAGAAGCGCACGCTCGAGCGCCAGCGCCGTCTGGCTGGCAAAGGCCTCGAGCAGGTGCATCTGGTCGGTGCCGGGGTCGCCGGCCCCGGGGCCGAAGTGGATGGCCAGGACGCCCACCGGCCCGCGGCTGCCGGTCAGCGGGAGGTACAGCGCCGCGGCGCCCGAGAGGGTCGCAGTCCCCTGGCCCGCCGGCTGCGAATGCTGGTGGACCCACTGCGCCACCGCCGCCTCCTTGGAGTCCTTCGCGAACGACGGCGCCTCCCCTTCGCCGCGCAGCACCAGACCGTCGTCGTCCAGGGTCAGGAAGACCGCCGTCTCGGCGCCGAACAGGTTGAGCACATGGCGACGCACCGCCGCGATCATCGGGTCGAGATTGCGGCTCGAGGCCAGCTCGCGGCTCAGGGAGTAGAGCGCGCTGGTCCGCCGCTCCCGCTGGCGCGCCATCTCGGCCGCCTCCTGCACGCGCACGGTCAGGGTGCTGATCAGGATGCCCACGACCAGCATGACCACGAACGTCACGGCGTATTCGGTGTCGGAGATGTTGAAGGTGTAGACAGGCGGCACGAAGAGGAAATCGAAGACCGCCACCGACAGGACCGACGCGAGGATGGACGGCCCGCGCCCCCAGCGGTGCGCCACGAACACCACCCCGACGAGATAGATCATGATCTGGTTGGCGAGCCCCAGGTCCGCCTGCAGGAGCGCGATGAGGACGGTGCAGGCGGCGACCGTGGCCGCGCTCCAGCCGTAGCGGGTCCAGTCGATCGGCGGCGGCCCGGGCTCCTGGGCGCGCGGCCGGGCCGCCTCCTTCTCGCGGCCGCCGTGCACGATGAAGACGTCGATGTCGCCGCTGCGCTCCGCCAGGCGCGCCACGAACGACCCGGCGAAGACGTCGCGCAGCCGCCAGAACCGGCCCGGCTTGCCGACGACGATGCGGGAGAAGTTGTTGTCGCGGGCGTAGCGCAGGATCTCCCCCACCGCGTCGTGCCCCGCCAGCGTGACCGTCTCGCCTCCGAGCGTCTCCGCCGCGCGCATCGCCTGGGCGGCGTAGTCCCGGTCGCGGCGTCCGAGGCTGAAGTGCCGGGGCTGCTCGAGGTAGAGGACCGTCCAGTCGGCGCGCAGGCGGCGGGCGAGGCGCCTCCCGGCGCGCACCACGCGCAGGGCCGACGGGCTCGGGCTGATGCAGACGAGGAGCTTTTCGGTGATCGGCCAGGTGCGCTGCTTCGCCTCCGCCCGGCGGTACACCTGCACCTGCTCGTCCACCCGGTCCGCCGTGGCGCGCAGCGCCAGCTCGCGCAGCGCCATCAGGTTCGACTTGCGGAAAAAGCCCGACAGCGCCCGGTCGGCCTGGTCCGCGACGTAGACCTTCCCCTCGCGCAGGCGCGCCAGCAGCTCGTCCGGAGGGAGATCGATGAGCTCCACCTCGTCGGCGGATTCCACCACCGAGTCGGGGACGGTCTCGCGCACCACGACACCGGTCACCTGCGCGACCACGTCGTTGAGGCTCTCGAGGTGCTGCACGTTCAGCGTGGTGTAGACGTCGATGCCGGCCGCCAGGAGCTCCTCGACGTCCTGGAAGCGGCGCTCGTGCCGGGAGCCGGGGACGTTGGTGTGCGCCAGCTCGTCCACCAGCAGCAGGCGCGGCCGGCGCTGCAGGGCCGCGTCGAGGTCGAACTCGCGGACGGTCTTGCCGCGATAGGGCGCCTCGCGCGGCGGCAGCGACGGAAGCCCCTCGACCAGGGCGGCGGTCTCGGGACGGCCGTGCGTGTCCACGTGGCCGACGACGACGTCGACCTTCTCGCGCAGGCGATCGTGCGCCGCCTGCAGCATGGCGTAGGTCTTGCCGACGCCAGCGGAGGCGCCGAAGAAGACGTGCAGGCGCCCGCGGCCGGAGGTGCGCTCCTCCCGCTTCAGCTTCGCCAGGAGAGCGTCGGGATCGGGACGCAATTCGTCGCGCATGGCGCGGATCCTACGCCCGCCGGCTCATGCGAGCCCGGCGGCTGTCAGCAGCAGGTCGATCGCCTTGATGCCGAGGAAGGGGACGACCACGCCCCCGAGGCCGTACACGAGCAGGTTGCGGCGCAGGATCGCCGTGGCCCCCAGGGGCCGGTAGGCGATCCCCCGCAGCGCCAGCGGGATGAGGGCGATGATGACCACGGCGTTGAAGATCACCGCCGACAGGATCGCCGATTCCGGGGTGGCGAGACGCATGACGTTCAGCGCCCTCATCGCCGGGAACACCCCGAGGAACATCGCCGGGATGATGGCGAAGTACTTGGCGACGTCATTGGCGATGGAAAAAGTGGTGAGCGCCCCGCGCGTCATCAGGAGCTGCTTGCCGATCTCGACGATCTCGATGAGCTTCGTCGGGTTGGAATCCAGATCCACCATGTTCCCCGCCTCCTTGGCGGCGGTGGTGCCGGTGTTCATGGCGACGCCGACGTCCGCCTGCGCCAGCGCCGGGGCGTCGTTGGTGCCGTCCCCGGTCATCGCCACGAGGCGCCCGCCGGCCTGCTCGCTCCGGATGAGGGTCATCTTCTGCTCCGGCGTCGCCTCGGCGAGGAAGTCGTCCACCCCGGCCTCCTGGGCGATGGTCGCGGCGGTGAGCGGGTTGTCGCCGGTGATCATGATCGTCTTGATCCCCATCGCCCGCAGCGCGGCGAAGCGCTGGCGCATCCCTCCCTTGACCACGTCCTTGAGGTGAACGACCCCGAGCGTGCGCCCTCTTTCGGCGACGACCAGGGGCGTGCCACCGGCGCGGGCGATGCGATCGACGAGGGCGCGCGCCTCGTCCGGGAAGGCGCCGCCGCACTCCTTCACGTAGCGCGCGATGGCGTCGGCCGCCCCCTTGCGGATCTCGCGCCCGTCGAGGTTCACGCCCGACATGCGGGTGTGCGCCGAGAACGGGACGAAGGCCGCGGCGTGCTCCGCCAGGTCGCGGCCGCGCAGCGCGTGCCGCTCCTTGGCGAGGACGACGATCGACCGCCCCTCGGGGGTCTCGTCGGCGAGCGACGCGAGTTGGGCGGCATCCGCCAGGTCGCGCGCCGGAACACCGGAGACCGGCAGGAACTCGACCGCCTGGCGGTTCCCGAGCGTGATGGTGCCGGTCTTGTCGAGGAGCAGCGTCGAGACGTCGCCGGCCGCCTCGACCGCGCGCCCCGACATCGCCAGGACGTTGTGCTGCACCAGCCGATCCATCCCGGCGATGCCGATCGCCGAGATCAGCCCCCCGATGGTGGTCGGGATGAGGCAGACGAGGAGCGCGATCAGCACCGGCAGCGGCAGGACCGCCCCCGCCGACGCGGCCAGCGGCCGCAGCGTCACCACCACGAGAAGGAACACCAGCGTCAGCACCGCGAGCAGGATGGTCAGGGCGATCTCATTGGGCGTCTTCTGCCGCTCCGCTCCTTCGACGAGCGCGATCATCCGGTCGAGGAAGGTGTGGCCGGGGTCGGACGTGACCCGCACCCGGATCTGGTCCGACAGGACGCGCGTCCCGCCGGTGACGGCGGAGCGGTCGCCGCCCGACTCCCGGATCACCGGGGCCGATTCGCCGGTGATCGCCGACTCGTCCACCGAGGCGACCCCTGCGACGATTTCGCCGTCCGCCGGGATGATCTCGCCGGCGCGCACCAGGACCTGGTCCCCCTTGCGCACGCTCGCCGCCGGCACCGCTTCGGTGCGCCCGTCGGACAGCAGCCGGTTGGCCATCGTCTCGGTGCGCGTGCGGCGGAGCGTGTCGGCCTGCGCCTTGCCGCGTCCCTCCGCCATCGCTTCGGCGAAGTTCGCGAACAGCACCGTGAACCACAGCCAGAAGGCCACCTGCGCGGTGAAGACCGGATGCCCCGTGCCGCCGAGCGCTTCCTGGAAGAACACCAGCGTCGTCAGCAGGCTGCCGGCCTCGACGATGAACATCACCGGGTTCTTCACCTGCACCCGCGGGTCGAGCTTGCGCAGGGAGTCGAGCATCGCCTGCCGCACGATGCCCCGATCCCGGATCGACAGCCGCCGGATCCGCCCGCTCATCGGGGGGGGCCGAAGGCCGTGTCGAGGGCCAGGTTCAGCTCGAGGACGTCGACGCGCGGGCGGCCGAGGAAGCCCAGGAGCGGCGGCTCGGTGTGCTCTTCGATGAGGGCGCTCACCCGTTCAATCGGGGCGCCGCGCGCCTTCGCGACGCGCGCCGCCTGCAACGCGGCCGCCGCCGGAGGGATGTGCGGATCGAGACCGGAGCCGCTGGCCGTCACGAGCTCCGAAGGCACCGGCCCCGCGTCCTCTCCCTCGCGGGCGCGCACGGCGGCGAGGCGCTCCGCGACCTCTTTCACGAGGTCGGGGTTCGAGGGCCCGAGGTTGCTGCCGCCGCTTCCGGCCGCGTTGAAGCCGACGGCCGAAGGGCGCGGCCGGAAATACTCCATTCGCTCGAAAGGCTGGGCGATCAGCCGCGAGCCGATCGCGGTCCCGTCGGGCCGGCGCACCAGGCTCCCCTCCGCCTGCGCGGGGAACGCCACCGCCCCGACACCCCACAGCACCAGCGGATAGAGGCCTCCCAGGAGGAGCAGCGTCACCAGATTGAAGAGAATCGCCTGACGGATTTCGCGGACCATCGCCCCGGCTCCCCTATCCCGCCGCCAGCCGCTCGGCGATCGGCCCGAGCACCGCCACCGGCATGAACATCAGCAGCCCCAGGATCAGGATGACCGCCCAGAGGGTGAAGCCGAACGTGGCTCCCTCGACGTTGAGAGTGCCGGCGGTCTGCGGCGCGCGCGGCTTGGCGGCGAGCGTTCCCGCCAGCGCCAGCGGGGCGATGATCGGGATGTAGCGCGACAGGATCATCACCAGGCCGGTCGCGATGTTCCAGAACGGCGTGTCGTCGCCGAGCCCCTCGAAGCCGGAGCCGTTGTTGGCGGCCGCGGAGGTGAACTCGTAGAGCATCTCCGAGAAGCCGTGCGGCCCGGAGTTCTTCAGCCACGCGAGAGCGTGCCCGTGCGAGGCGGCCGTCGTCCAGACGTGGCAGGCGACGGCGGTCCCGACCAAGACCGCCAGCGGATGCCAGAGCATCGCCAGGCTCGCCAGCTTCATTTCTTTCGCCTCGATCTTCTTGCCGAGGAACTCCGGCGTGCGGCCGATCATCATCCCGGCGACGAACACGGCGACGACGAGGAACACCAGAAGGTTGAGAAAGCCGACCCCGACGCCGCCGAACAGCGCGTTGAGCCACATGCCGCACAACGCGATCAGCCCGCCGAGGGGGGTCAGCGAGTCGTGCATGCCGTTGACCGATCCGTTCGAGGTCGCCGTGGTCGTCACCGCCCACAAGGCGGAGAGCCCGGCACCGAAGCGGACCTCCTTCCCCTCCATCGATCCGGTGGACTGGTCGAGACCGGCCCCGGCCGCGGCGAGGGCCGGGTTTCCGGCCGTCTCCTGCCGGGCGGCGAAGACCACCATCGGCAGATAGATCGCCAGCAGGACGGCGAAGAGCATCGACGCCAGCCGGCGGCGCCCGGTGAAATGGCCCAGCGCCCAGACCATGGCCATGGGGATGACGGCGAGCGCCCAGGTCTCGACGAGATTGGTCAACGGCGTCGGGTTCTCGTACGGGTGGGCGGAGTTCGAGGCGAAGTAGCCGCCGCCGTTGGTGCCGAGCTGCTTGATGGCCACGACCGACGCCACGGCGCCGCGGGCGATCGTCTGCTCGCCGCCCTCGAGTGTGCGGGCGCGCACCGCGCCGCCGCAGGTCATCGGCACGCCCTGCCACAGCAGCACGACCCCGACCACGAGCGCCAGCGGCAGGAAGACTCGCAGCGTGGCCCGGATCAGGTCGAGGTAGAAGTGGCCGACGCGCTCGAGCCGGTCCCCCGCGAGCGCGCGCATGGCGGCGATCCCCGCCGCCACGCCGGTCGCGGCGGTGACGAACTGCAGGAACCCGACCACGAAGAGCTGCGAAAGGGTCGAGAGTCCCGTCTCGCCGCCGTAGTGCTGCAGGTCGGTGTTGGTGGTGAAGCTCGCGGCGGTGTTGAACGCGAGGGTCGGCTCCATCGCGCCGATCCGATCGGGATTGAGCGGCAGCAGCCGCTGCGCCGACAGCAGCAGGAACGCGAACAGCCACATGAAGACGTTCGCGACCAGAAGCGACAGGGCGTACTGCTTCCACGTCTGCTCGCGGCGTGCGTCCACGCCCGAGAAGCGCAGGACGAGCCCCTCGAGCGGCGCGACGATCGGATCGAGGAAGGTCCGCTTCCCGGCGAAGACCTTGTGGATGTACCGGCCGATCGGCACGCTCGTGACGATGGTCACGAAGATCGTGAAGGCGATCGCCACCCATTCCAGCCCCATGGCTAGAACCGCTCCGGCCGCAGCATCGCGTACACCAGGTACGCGAAAGCCGCGAGGCTGAGGAGCAGCGCCAGGACGGTCACGGCCGCCTCACACGCGGTCGCACAGGCGGATGAAGGCGTGCATGGCGCCGAACGCCAGCAGGCCGAGGAGCAGCATCCCGGCGAAGAGCATCACAGCTTCACCAAAAACGCGAAGGTGACGCGGTCCTCGCTCTTCACGAGATCGGGCTGCCAGCCGGTGGACGGATCGTCGTCGAGATCGAGATTCGGGTCGGACCCGGCGGGTCCGGTGTTCCCGCCCGGCGGCGTCACCCCGCCTGCGCCGGAGAAGTACGGCACGTCGGCGTGGCGGTGCGTGTACTCGAGCCGGAAGGTGACGTACCGGCTCGGCATCCAGTCGCCGGTGACCTGCGCGTCCGAGGCGCGGAACCGGCTTCCCGGGCTGGTGCCGAAGTAGGGCGTCCCGGAGAAGGCGGTCGCGCCGTTCACCGGCGGCATCAGCACCAGATAGCGTCCCGGGTTGTCGATCCGCCCGCCGCCGATCGTCAGTGCGTAGCGGTCGCGGCCGAACCAGAGGCGGTTGTAAGCCATGAAGCCGAGGAAGTACTGCGCCGGCTCGTTGTCGCTGCCGCCGGTGCACACCACGCCGCCGCCGGTCTCGCAACCGGCGTCGAGGGTCAGCGAAAAGGCCGCCTTGCTCAGGGCCGCGGCAGGATTGTCGTGGTACTTGATCATGAGGCTTTCGTCGGTGTGGATCCGCTTGCGATCGGGGACGCCGAGGGTGTCCTTGCCGTAATACTGGTTCCCGAGCATCGACAGCCAGCCGTTGGGCCGCCACAGGATCTGCAGCCCGACGCCCGGCGCGTTGTTGAAGCGGCCGTACGACTGCCAGCCGTTGACGAGCCACGGCTCGATCTTCAGGCGGGCGCTGGTGAAGATCTGCACCCGGACGCCGTTGAAGAACCACGGCGTGTTCGAGGAGACGAACGACGGCTGGTAGGTCCAGTTGTCGAAGTTGTAGTAGCTCCAGAGGCCGACGTACGACATGAACAACCCGGCCTGGAAGTTGACGCCGTGGAGCTTGTCGAAGTGGTAGCCGCCGTAGGCCTCGGAGACGTAGCGGTAGGCGTTGTCGAGCTGCCACTGGCCGCGCGCCGTGCTCGGGTCGTTGCGCGGCGTGGTCTGCGAGTACATCCCGAACTGCGTCATGAGACGTCCCTGCACGTTCCGGTAGTTGAAGTCGCCGCCCACCCCGAGCTGCGTGAGCTGGAACTCGTCGTGCCGGAACACCTCGCTCGACCCGGAGATGGTGTCGTCCTGCGGGTTGCTGAAGTCGTGGTGGAAGGCGGTGTCCACCCGGAACTCGCCCACGAACGGGCCGACGGCGAGCGGTCGCTCGCTCGCGCCGTAGTTGCCCGGCACCCAGGAGAAGTCGGCGAACGCGAACGGCTCCTCCGGCTTCGGCCTCTCCGGCAGGGGGACGGTCGCGGGAGTCTCCTCCGTGGCGGTGGCGGTCCCGGCGGGCCCGCCGACGGTCCCGATCAGGATTCCAGCGGCGATTGCCATTCCGCGGCGCATGCATCTCCTCGTGCCGCACCCTCCGCGGCAGAGCGAGGAATACCGCGTCCCGCATCAAGACGGCGTTAAGAAGGCCTCGCCGCGGCTCTTCTTGACGTTTTCTTGATGCGGGTCGCGGTACCTTGCGGGCATGAGACGGATGCACCGGACCCCGCACGCCGGGCTTTTCTACCTGCCGGGAGGCGCGATCGCGGCCCTCGTCCTCGGCATGGCGCTGGTGCCGCTGCGGGAGCTGACGCACGCGGGCAACTTCATCTTCGCCTTCGTGATCCTCGTCATCGTGGTCGGCGAGCTGGGCGGGCGCGGCGCGGCGATCGCCACCGCCGTCTGCTCGGCGCTGAGCCTCAACTTCTTCCTCACGAAGCCGTACCTGAGCCTGCGGATCCACAGCCAGGACGACGTCATCTCGTTCTTCGGCCTGCTGGCCTGCGGGCTCGTCGCGGCGGCGCTCGGCGCGCGCCGCGGCATCAGGGCGGAACAGCCGAAACGGACCTGACCGGCCCGGGCCGGTCTCTCCCTCTTGCGTCCCCCACCGGGTTCGGCCACCATTCCACCGTTCCGCCACAAAGGAGAGCCCCCATGAAGAGGATCGGATCGATCCCGCGCAGGATCGCGCTCGCCGCCGGGCTCGTGGCGGTCGGCGTGCTGGCCGGAGGACCGCAGGCCGTCGTCCGTGCCGCCGACATCAAGGTGACGCAGGGTCCGGCTCAGGAGAAGGCGATGTTCTCGCCGATCTTCCTCGAAATGCCGCTCGAGGTGAACCTCGAGACGAGCAAGGGGACCTGGATCAACGTGGACGACTTCGACGCCTGGACCTGCGACTTCGTCCATCTGCGCCGCATCGCGACGCGCATCGTCCCGCGCAAGGACCACGTCGACCTCGAGATCCGGGCCCTCACCTTCACCGAGGCCAGCCGTGACAAGGCGGTGCGCCTGGCGTTCCACCTCGTCCACGATGAGGTGCTGATTGGCGAAGCGGAGATCAAGCACATCGAGGCCGAGGAGAAGAAGCGCGGCTACGGCACCGTCACGATGTCGATCCCCAGGGAGGCATGGCAGGCGGTGGCCTCGCTGGTGATGAAAATCGACTTCTACGTCACCAATGACTGACCGTTCCCTGCGACGAGGTCAGGCGGCTTTGCGACCGGCGGTCTGGGCGACGACGGTGAGGATGGTTTCGAGCTTGAACGGCTTGCTGAGGTAGGGGCAGCCGGTGTCCTGCAGGAAGCCCTGCGACTCGGGGTTGACGACGTCTCCCGTCGTGAAGACGAAGCGGGCGCGCATCGCCGGGCGCTCCCTGCAGACCGCTTCGTAGAAACCCTGGCCGTCGAGGCCGGGCATCTTCAGATCGCTCAGGATGACGTCGAACGGGCTTTCGAGCGCCGCCCGCAGGGCGGCCCGCCCGTCGCGCGCCGTCTCGACCGTGTGCCCGGCGCTCTTCAGGAGGTCGGAGAGCAGCTCGCGCAGCACCGGCTCATCGTCCACGACGAGCACCCGCAGCGCGGCGGAGGTCGTCACGGCCCCGCGCGGCGCGGTCTCGGACGGCTTCGCCCCGGCGTCCACCGCGACGATCGGCAGGTCGAACCGGAACGTCGTCCCCTGTCCGACGACACTCTCGACGTCCATGGTCCCGAGGTGGTCCTTGATGATGCCGAGCGACACCGAGAGGCCGAGACCGGTCCCCTTGCCCGGCTCCTTGGTCGTGAAGAAGGGCTCGAACAGCCGCGGCAGGCGGTCCTGCGGGATGCCCGGACCGTTGTCGCCGATGGCGACGTTCAGGCGGTCGTCGCGCCGGTCGATGGTCACCGTCAGGCGGCGCGGGCGGTCGGAGACGCCCATCATCGCCTGGTGGGCGTTGTTGACCAGGTTGAGCACCACCTGCTGGACCTGGTGCGCGTCGAGCAGCGTCGGCGGCAGGTCCGGCGCGTAGCGCCGCTCGATTTCGACGTCGTCGACCGCGAGCTGGTAGGCGCGCAGGTCGAGCACCCCCTCGACCGCCTGCACCAGGTCGTGGGCCGCCTTCTCGGGGCGGGAGCGGCGCGCGAAGCCGAGCAGGTTCTGGACGATCTTCTGGCAGCGCACCGCTTCGCCGTGGATGCGCTCGAGCCCGCGCTTGACTTTAGGATTCACCTCGGCCGCCTGCAGGAGCTGCGTGAAGCCGATGACCCCGGAAAGCGGGTTGTTCAGCTCGTGCGCGACGCCGGAGATGAGCTGGCCGATGGAGGAAAGCTTGTCGGCCTGCATCAGCTGCTCCTGGGCCTGGCGCAGGCGCATCTCGGTGTTGCGGGCGGTGTGGTCGAGGCGCTTGCGCTCGAGGAGCCGCGCCAGCGGCTGCGTCCACAGCTCGAGCGCGGCGAGCAGCGGCGCCCGGCGCTCCTCCCGCCGCCGGCCGTCGTCCACCATGAGCGTTCCCAGCAGCAGGCCGCCGTGACCGCAGAGGGGCAGGAACAGGAGATCGCTCTTCGATCCGTTGAGCCGCAGCCCCGCCTGGCGCGGACACTCCGGCACCGGCACCGAGTACCCGCGGCCGCTGCGCCGCTCTTCGGTCAAAAGCGCGGTGCGCTGCGCTTCGCCGAGGCGGTGGCCGTGGAACCAGTCGATGTCGGGGCTTCCGAGTCCCGCGAAGAACCATTGCCGATCGCGTCCCTGCGCGTCGGCGACCGCCAGCACCGCCTTGCGGGCGGCGAAGTGATCGCGCAGCCCCGACAGGAACAGCGCGGCGGCGATGTGCAGGTCGGTCTCGCGCTCGAGTCGCGCCGCGGCGTCGGCGAGCGCGGGCAACAGGCCGGCCGGGAGGTCCGCGGCGCTCAGGGGTTCATTGGGCGGGCCATCGCGATGGAGGGGCTCCATGGCTCCTGTGCGGGCGGGCGCACGCGCGCTCCGATGCGCGCGGGGTCCGTCCTCTGCGGCCTCGTGAATATAGAGGTCGGATGCCCCGGATTCCATCCGGGGCGGAGCGATGACGGAAATGTGATCGGGGCCGCGAAGGACTCGCGGCGAGGACCTGGGTCCCCGGCTGGGAACTAGGAGGACGCCGGCGCCGCGGCTTCGGCCGGCTTCTTCGGGAGCGGCTTCTTCAGCGCTTCCGTGAGGATGGGCCGGACGGTCTCGTCGGCGAGCAGCTTGTCGATCATCATCTGCTTCGCGGTCGGATCCGCGAGCAGCGTGTCGACGATCTTGGCCTTCATGCCGCCGTCGGCGGTGAGCCGCTCGATCGCCAGCGGCTTGATCTTGTTGTCGCCGAGGAGCGTCTCGGCCAGCTCGGTCTTGGACGCCTCGTCGCTCGTCAGGCGGTTCATGATCGTCTGCTTCGCGACCGACTCCTCGAGCAGGCGGTTGATGATCTCGTCGCGCGAGTTGGGGTTCATCACCATCTCGTCGAGATCCATGCGGCAGCCGGTCAGGGCCGCGAGGCCGAGGGCGGTCGAAAGGACGGCGGTGCGGGTGCGCGACAGAGACATGAGTTTCTCCCTGGAGTGGGCCGTCAGGCCTGGGGGGCGGCCGGCGCCGCTTCCGCGGCGGCGTCCTTCGCCGGCTTCTTGCCGCGCGCCTCGAGGGCGGTCGCGGTGCGCCGCGCCCGCTGCAGGCGCTTCAGGCGCTTGCGCAGCTGGCGCTGCCGCAGCGGAGCCAGGGAGCTGCCCTTGTCCGCGATCTTCTTCTTGAGCGTGTCCTGCTTCGACTTCAACTGGCCTGCCGTGGCCATCCTGGAATCCTCCACCCGCTGTTCGGAAAGCGGGAATCCTAGCCATCCGGACCGGGGGGCGTCAAGGTAGGGGTGCGGTTCCGCCGCGGAGCCCCGGTCGCGCCCGGCCGGTCCGGGCGGCGCAACCGTTGCGCCGTCCCGGCCGGAACCGTAGGATCGGCGCCGTGCGGGTGGCGCTGTTCGACATCGACGGGACCCTCGTTTCCATGGGCTCCGCGGCGCGCGAGGCCTTCGTGCGCGCCCTGGCGGAGACGGTGGGGCGCGAGGTGGTCTCGGACGGCATCTCCTTCGGGGGGAAGACCGATCCGCAGATCGCCCGCGAGCTCCTGGCCAGGAACAACGTCCCCGAGGACCGGATGGAGGCGGCGATCGCCGAGACGGTGCGCCGCTACCTGGTTCACTTCGAACGGGACCTGCCGCGGGCGCAGGGCGCCCGCCTCCTGCCGGGGGTCCTCGAGCTGCTCGAAGCGCTGGCGCGGCGGGACGACGTCGCGGTCGCGCTCTTGACCGGCAATGTCGAGCCCGGGGCGCGGCTGAAGCTCGGGTACTTCGACCTCGGGAAGCACTTCGACTTCGAGGTGAGCGCCTTCGGCAGCGATCACCACGACCGCTACCGGCTGCCGGGCATCGTGCTGGAGCGGGCGCGCCGGCGCTTCGGGACCGGCGTGGCGGGGACCGACCTCGTCATCCTCGGGGACAGCGAGCACGACGTGCTGTGCGGCCGGGAGGTCGGGGCGCGTTCGTGTGCGGTCGCCACCGGCTGGACCCCCGAGCCGACCTTGCGGGCGCTCGGCCCGCACCACCTGTTCGCCGACTTCTCCGACACGGCGGCCGTCGTGGCAGCCATCGCGGAAGGAGCGCCGTGCCCCGCCGGCTGACCTGGTTCGATCGCTACGTCAAAGCGCCGCTGGGAATGCTCTATCTCGTCTTCCTGCTGCTCCTGGCGGTCCCCGTGCTCCTGTGGATGAGCCTCCTCTACTGGACGGTGCAGGGCGTGCGGTCGTTCCGCTCGCGCGGCGGCGGCAGCGGTCCCCGGGAGATCACCAACAGGGCTGCCTGAGCCGCCCTGGCGGCCTCAGGATGCGGCCCGGCCCTTCAGGAACGCGCGGCGGCGGCCGTGTACTCGCGCCACCAGGCGCGGCCGGACTCGGGCAGGGTGTCGATCGGGTCGTAGTACTCGTAGCGGCGGATGAGGGCGTCGGGATCCTCGGCTTCGATCCCGGTGCGGTAGTTCTTGGTCCAGTACGAGATGCCGCGGTCGCGGTCGTAGTCGGCGGTCTGGTGCACCCAGCGCTTGCCGACGAAGGGCACGTCGCAGACGATGCGCGGCGTCGCGAACCCCGGCAGGTAGCCCATGATGTCGTGCTGCAGACGCTGCGCCTCGTGCAGGGCGAGACGCCAGTGCTCCGAGTTCGGGATCATGTCGCAGAGGTAGAAGTAGTACGGCATGATCTTCGCGTGATCGAGGAGCGTGAAGCAGAGGTCGAGGAGCGACTTCGCGTCCCCGTTCACGCCGCGCAGCAGCACCCCCTGGTTGCGCACGTCGCGGTAGCCCATCGAGAGCAGCTCGCGCACCGCCTTCGCCACGAGCGGCGTCAGCGAGCGCGCATGGTTGACGTGCGTGTGCACGGCGATGTCGACGTTGCGCTCGCGCGCTTTCTTCGCGAGGCGCTCCAGCCCACGGCGCACGTCGTCCTGCAGGAAGTGCTGCGGGATCCCCATCAGCCCCTTGGTCGCGAGGCGGATGTCGCGGATGTTGGGGATGTCCATCAGCGCCGAGACGAAGCGTTCGAGCGTGCCGATCGGCAGGTTGGCGATGTCGCCGCCCGAGACGACGACGTCGCGCACGGTCGGCGTCCGCTTCAGGTAGTCGAGGATGCGCTCGTAGCGGTCCTTCTGCTGGATGGTGAAGCGGTGCTTCTCGATCTGCGGGACGTCGTTGCCGACGAGATCCATCCGGGTGCAGTGCCCGCAGTATTGCGGGCAGGTGGAGAGCATCTCGGCGAGGACCTTGGTCGGGTACCGGTGGGTCAGCCCCTCGACCGCCCACATGTCCGCTTCGTGGAGCGAGTCGCGCTGCGCCTTCGGATGGCTGGGCCACTCGACGTCGCGGTCCTCGAAGGCCGGCAGCATGTAGCGCCGCAGCGGGTCGTTCCAGAGATCCCGCTCGTCCATGGTGTTGAGCATCTGCGGCGGGATGAGGAGCGACATGGTCGCCCGCTCGCGCTGGTCCCGCTCGATGCCGCGCAAGAGCGTCTCGGGGAGGAGCGGGCCGAAGACCTGGGCCAGCTCCTTCAGGTTCTTGACCGTGTTCTTGCGCTGCCAGAGGGCGCTCTCCCACTGCTCGGCGGTGACGTCGCGGTAGCCGGGGAAGCGGCGCCAGTCGGGCTCGACGAACGGCCGGGCCGAGTCGTAGCGGAACGGCTGCTCGCCGGAGCGCACATGGCGCTCATCGGGCGAAGCGGTCGTCGGGCTGTTCACGATCTCCATGGGGGTGTCCCTCGGCGGGTCGGCGGCCGCCGGCGTTTCACATCGTGTAACGTGGTTTCTCCAGCGGCACTATTCTAGAGGGGCCGCGACCCCTCCCGCAACCCCGAATCCGCCCCGACTATAATCCGCCCCCCCATGCCGACGCTGAGCTTCGTCCACCTGAAGAAGACCTACACGGCCACGATCGCGACCGACGACGTCTCGTTCGACGTGCGGTCGGGAGAGGTCTTCGGCCTGCTCGGCCCCAACGGCGCGGGGAAGTCCACGCTCCTGCGCATGCTGATGGACATCCTCGTCCCGGACGAGGGGAGCATCGTCCTCGACGGCCAGCCCGTGACCCGGGCCGAGCGCGACCGCATCGGCTATCTCCCCGAGGAGCGCGGCCTGTACCGCAAGGAGAAGGTGATCGACGTCCTGATCTACTTCGGGATGCTGAAGGGGCTGTCGCGCGCCGACGCCAAGGCGCGGGCCCTCGAGGGGCTGGTCCGCTTCGAGCTCGGCGAGATGGCGCAGCGGCGCACCGACCAGATGTCGAAGGGACAGCAGCAGAAGGTGCAGATCATCGGCACGCTCCTGCACGAGCCCTCGATCCTCGTCATGGACGAGCCGTTCACGGGGCTCGACCCGATCAACACCGTCCTCGTGAAGGACCTCCTGCGCGAGCGCAGCCGCAAAGGCGCCATCGTCATCCTCTCGACCCACCAGATGCCGTTGGTCGAAGAGCTGTGCGATCGGGTCGCCATGATCGACCACGGCAAGCTCGTGCTCTACGGCGACCTCGAGGAGATCCGGCGCGGCCATGGCGAGGCGTCGGTGCTGGTGGACGCGGCCGGTCCGCTCGAAGGGGTGCCCGGCGTGGTGCGCACGGCGCCGGCGGGACGCCACACGCGCGCCTTCCTCGCGCCCGGGACGCGCCCGCGCGATCTCCTCGCGACGCTCGCGGGGCGCGGCATCGCGGTCGACCACTTCGAGGTCATGCGCACGCCGCTCGAGGAGATCTTCGTCGCCACCGTCCGCGCCCGGACGGGAGCGGCGTCGGTGCCGCCGCCGGTTCCCGTCGCGGCCGGCCCCGGAGGAGGAGTCCGATGAACTTCGACAAGGTCGGCATCGTCGCGCAGCGCGAGTTCCTCGCGACCGTCAAGCGCAAGTCCTACCTGGTCGTCACCTTCGGGATGCCGTTCTTCGTCAGCCTCTACGTCGGTCTCGTCGCGATCCTCCCGACCCTGTTCATCAACCAGAGCAGCTCTCGGAACAAGGAGATCGGCGTGGTGGACCTCGCGGGGGTCATCGTCCCCGAGGAGATGGAGCGCATGGCGCGGGGGGAGGACTCCGACGAGCTGCGCCAGGCGGCCGAGAAGATCGAGAAAATCGCCGGGCCACGGGCGGGGATGGCCGCGAACCTGCTCAAGGACGTGACCGCACCCGTCCGCTTCCGCACCTTCGCCGCCAAGGACGAAGGAGTGAAAGCGCTGGTCGCCGGCGACATCGAACGCCTCTACGTCGTCCCGGCGGACTGGATGACGAGCGGCGGAATCGAGTCGTACCAGTCGGAGGACGCCGGCTTTTCCTTCGCGCGCGGCCGCACCCGCGATTCCCTCGGCCAGCTGCTGAACCGATCGCTCATGGCCGGCCGGGTTCCGCACGAGCTGCGCCCGCGCCTCGAGAACCCGATCTCGAACACCGCCTCCGAGGCGTACACCGTCCGGAAGAACGGGGAGGTCTCCACCTTCAATCCGATCGAGCGGGTGGCGCGCTTCGCGATCCCGGGGATCTTCTCGCTGATGTTCCTGCTGTCGGTGATGATCAGCAGCGGCTACCTGCTCCAGGGCGTGGCGGAGGAGAAGGAGAACCGGGTGATCGAGATCATCCTGTCCTCGGTACGGCCGCACCAGCTGCTGTTCGGCAAGCTGCTCGGCCTCGGCGCCGCCGGATTGCTGCAGCTCATCGTCTGGATCGC
Source organism: Verrucomicrobiia bacterium (assembly GCA_035638075.1). Classification (GTDB taxonomy): domain Bacteria; phylum Acidobacteriota; class Polarisedimenticolia; order Gp22-AA2; family Gp22-AA2; genus DASRAU01. The sequence goes on along the minus strand of DASRAU010000034.1, from coordinate 179,861 downwards.
GGTGGGGACGATGGCGGTGAGCCTGCTCGCCGCCGCGGCGCTCGCCATGCTCGACTTCAAGCTGTTCGCCGGCTGCCTTCTGTTCTTCATCCTGGGCTTCCTGATGCTCGGGAGCCTGATGACCGGCACGGGCGCTCTGGGCACCAACGCCCGCGAGAGCCAGCAGCTGGCGACCATCTGGTCGATGCTGACCATCATGCCGCCGGCCTTCACCTGGATGGGAATCCTCGACAGCCCCACCGGCACGCTGGCGCGCATCCTCGGCTGGTTCCCGCTGACGGCGCCGATCACCATGATGCTGCGCCTTGGGACCGGGAAGGTGCCGTGGTGGGACGTGCTGGTCTCGATCGTGATCCTGTGCGGCGGCGTCTTCGTAGCGCTGCGGGTCTCGGGCGGCCTCTTCCGCCTCGGCCTCCTGATGTACGGCAAGCGCCCGACCCTGCGCGAGGTCATCCGCCAGCTGCGCCACGCCTGAATCCGATCGACATCCTGCGCATCCAAGTCGCCATGAAACACCTTTCAGCGACGCTCCACGGATGTCTCGACTACGTGACAGTCCTGCTCTTCCTGGTCTCACCCTCCCTGTTCGGATTGACCGGCGCTGCGGCGACGGTCGCCCATGTCCTGGCGGGAGTCCACGCCCTCATGACCCTGGCGACGGATTTCCCGCTCGGCGCAGCCAAGGTCCTGCCGTTCGCCTGGCACGGCCGAGTTGAACGTGTCGTCGGCCCTGTCCTGATCGTGCTGCCCTTCGGTCTCGGATTCGATGCGCCTGGCCGGATCTTCTACGTGACGATGGGCACCATCATCGTCCTCGTCGGACTGCTTTCGAACTATCAGGGCACTTCGGATCGTCCGGGGCGGCACCGCATCGCAGCGAGGTGACCGTGCCCCTCGAATTCGTCAGGGCGCGCACGCTCCAAGCCGCAGCGCGGCGTTGACCTGAGGGCTCCTGCGATGAACTTGAATCAGGTCACCGTGCCCTGCACCGACCTGGCGGCGTCGGTGGCGTTTTACCGCGCGCTGGGGCTGCGCGAGATCGTCAGCAGCCCGCCCGACTACGCCCGCTTCGAGTGCCCCGTCGGTGGCTCCACCTTTTCAGTGCACCGCACAACCGGGCCCGTGGTCGAGGGTGGTGTCACGGTCTACTTCGAGCTCGAGGACCTCGACGCCACCGTGAGCGCGCTGAAATCCGCGGGGCTCGAATTCGATTCGGAACCCCAGGACCAGCCATGGCTCTGGCGCGAGGCCTTCCTCCGCGATCCTGCCGGCAACCGCATCTGCCTTTTCCATGCAGGCGAGAACCGCCGGAACCCGCCGTGGCGCATGACGACCGATGTCCGTCCCGAGCCGGTGGTCAGCAGCGACCCCGCCCCGGACGACATCCAGTACCTGGAGGATCGGATCGGCGAGTTCAATCTGGCCGCGACCGGGATCGCGGGGGGCGCGTGGCTGTCGATCCTCGTGCGGGACGACAGGCACCGGATCGTCGCCGGGATCTGCGGGAATACCTGGGGCGGCTGCGCGGAGGTCCGCCAGTTCTGGGTCGAAGAATCGCGGCGCGGGCGGGGCCTGGGGACCGCGCTTCTCGAGGCGGCGGAGACGGAGGCGCGACGGCGGGGGTGCCGGCAGCTGTTCCTGATGACCTTCAGCTTCCAGGCCCCGGCGTTCTATGCGCGGCGCGGATTCGAAGTCATCGCCGCGGTGGATGACCATCCGCGCGGTCACCGGAACCTGCTCCTGCGCAAGCGGCTGGCACCGTCGGTCGTGCTAGACTCCCGTCCCCTCGATAGCGTGGCGGGGATGTGCGCCCATAGCTCAGTTGGATAGAGCGTCGGACTACGAATCCGAAGGTCGCAAGTTCGAATCTTGCTGGGCGCACCACCGCCGCCCGCACTTTGAATCCGAGGGCAGGATGAAGGAGGGCGGCCGATGAATTCGCAAGGTCTCGGACGGCGGCATTTCCGGATCGTGGCATGCGGCGCGGCGATGGCGCTTTCAGTCGCCGCGGGAATCGGCCTGGCACAGGTGCCGCCACCGAACCCTTCTCCGAACCCGCCGCCACCGGCGCAGCCGGCTCCGGCTCCTCCGCAGACGCCGAGCCCGGCGCAGGAGCCGGCGCTGCCGGTGAAGCCGGCCTCCCCGGAGACCATCCACCAGGGCGAGAAACTGTTCAAGGACCCGTCCCTGTCCGGCAGCGGCCAGGTCGCCTGCTCCACCTGCCATCCGAAGGGCGGCTTCACCGACAACAAGACCTACAAGGGGATGGAGGTCGTGAAGGACGGCGACCCCGAGGGTCGCAGCACGCCGTCGCTGTGGGGCGCGCACGACACGGCGCCGTACTCCTGGGCCGGCGGCAAGACGCTGCGCGACAACATCAAGGGGATCATCGTCAACCGGATGAAGGGGAAGCCGCCGACCGACGAGACCCTCGACGCGCTCGTCGCTTACGTCGATTCGCTGCGCGTCCCGGACAATCCCAACCTCAATCCGGACGGCTCGCCGTCGGCGAAGGCCCCCGAGGCCGCCAGGCGCGGATGGCAGGTCTTCAACAAGGCGTCCTGCAACATCTGTCACGTCCCGCCCGTCTTCAGCAAGCCGGACAACGAGGACATCGGCAGCGGCGGGTCGTTCAGTCCGCCGTCGCTCCGCACGGTGTCGAAGACGGCTCCGTATTTCCACGACGGTCGCTATGCCGATCTCAAGTCGCTCATCCCGGCGAAGCTGGGCTACCTGCAGCAGCTCGGCGTCACCGACAAGCTGACCGACAAAGAGATCGACGACCTCATCGCCTACCTCTCCATCCTTTAATCCCGGCCCCGGTCGGGCCGGTCCACGGCGCCCTTCAGGCCGCGCGCGGACGAATCACCGCGACCGTCGCGGTGAGGACTCCACGCGCCGCCCGGGTTTCTGGTTTGGCCTCGGCGTGACTGGTCGTACAGATGGCGTCGCAGTTCGGTCGGTCCGGTGAGCTTCACGCGATTCCGTTCCGGACCCTGCCCGCACCGGCCGTCCGGAACGGGACGCCGGACCGACCACGCTCTTTCTTCCAGCGAGGGTCGCCATGTCGGAACCGCTGCTCACGCCTCCCTCGCTGGTGTCCGGTCCGATCGATTTCCGCCGCCTGCGTCGCCGCATCGGCTCCCTGGCCTGCGCCGCTGCGTCGTTGTCGGGGCTCGTCGCGGGATTCGTGCTGGTCGAGCTGGTGGCGGTCGCGTCGATACTCCCTCCACGCGCCGTCACCAGCTCGATCTTCTTCCCGCCGGCACCCCACTCGCCGGGTCCTTCCCTGCCCGGGTCGAAGCCGAGCGCCAGCACCGCGACCCCTCCCAGGCTGCAGCCGGTGCCGCGACGTCTCGAAGTGGTTCCCGTGCCCCCGCCCCTGACGGACGCCGAGCTGCCGCCGATCGATGCACCTTCCACAGATGAGCACCGGTCCGACAACGACGGGAGCACGGGCCAGGGGGATGGGGTCGGCCTCGAAACCGGCTGTGTGGTCTGCGGTCCGGGCAGCGGATTGGGACTCGGCGACGGCGATGGGATTGGCCCCGGAGACGGGACCGGGACCGGCGACGAGCTGGCGCCGGTGGATGAGCGCACGCCGGGGCTCGAGCCTCCCGTCGTCATCCCCTCCACCCGGGCGCACCCCGACTATCCCGACATCGCGCGCAAAGCGAAGGTGACCGGGTCGGTCCTCCTGCTCATCATCATCGACAAGGACGGCCGTGTCGGAACCATCGAAGTGATCCAGGCCCCCGACGCCCGCTTCGGATTCGAGCTGGCGGCAATCGAGGCGGTGAAGCAGTGGCGCTACCGCCCGGCCCGCCTCGGCGGCCGCCCCGTCGCCGTGCAGGCCACCGTGCGCATCGAATTCACCCTGGCCCGCTGACCCGTCCTCGCCTCCGGACCGCGCACGGTTTCGGCACACGCTGCCGGCACTTCGCGGCGGATCGCTGACGCAGTCCCCCTCGCCCGAATCCAGCGGTGGCTGTCGCTTGACTCCGGCCATCCCCTCTTCATCTTGATCAAGGAGGGGGTGCGACCATGAACACGAATCCGCAATCGCGCCGGGCCCGGCTGCTGGCCGGATTCGGGATGGCGCTCGCGCTCAGCGCGGGAGCATGGGCCAAAGAGCAGCCGGACGAGCACAGCGCGCAGGCGGCCAGGGCGGCCGCGGCGGCGCCGGCTCCGGCCGCGGCGGTGAAGAGCACCGGGCAGGTGCGCAAGTACCAGATCACCGCGGCCGACGGGGGCATCATCCCGGGCCACATCCGCGTCAAGCTCGGCGACACGGTGCGCATCACCTTCGTCAGCCGCGACGACACGTACGGCATCCGCTTCAAGGATTTCGGCATCAAGCAGAAACTCACGCCGGAAAAGCCGATCGTGCTCGAGCTGACTCCCGCCATGGCCGGGACCTTCGAGTTCAAGTGCGCTCGCACCTTCGGGGTGGGCCGCCTCTCCAACAACGGCGCCCTGGTCGTCACCGAATAGCTGGTCAGCATCGAATAGTCCGGATTCGACCCGGGTTCCGGGCAGGGTCCCGCCCCGCTTGCGATAGACTGTCCACCGCCGTGGCGCCCCCGGAAGGGCGTGCGGCGGATGACGCATGGACTTTCCTTCCCACATCGCCTCGTCTGGAATGGATCGGGCCCTCAGGCTCGCCCGCGCCGCCGGACGCCGCGGGGAGATCCCCGTCGGCGCGGTGGTCCTGCGCGAGGGTGAGATCCTCGGCGCGGCCGGGAACCGCAGCGTGGCCGCGCACGACCCGACCGGACACGCCGAGATCGCGGCGCTGCGGCAGGCGGCCCGGCGCGTCGGCAATTACCGGCTGACCGGCTCGATTCTCGTCGTGACCCTCGAGCCGTGCCTCATGTGCCTGGGGGCCATGGTGCACGCGCGCATCGGTGCGCTCGTTTACGGTGCGAGCGATCCGAAGATCGGCGCCGTCGCGTCGCTCGCGACCCCGGCGCTCGCCAATCTGAACCATCGCTTCTCCGTCCACGGCGGCGTGCGCGATGGCGAATGCGCGGCGCTGCTGCGGGACTTCTTCCAGGCGCGGCGGCACCCGGGTGCACCGAGCCGCGCGGCCGCAACGAACCGGACCCGCATGACGAACGCGCGCGGCGTCGCCACGGTGCGCGCGTGACCGAGACGCTCGGGGACTGGCAACGCCCCGGCGCGGGGCCAACGCGCCAGACGGATGAGCTGGCCCTCAAGGACGCCCTGCGGCGCGATCTCGCGCGCCTCTACGAAGAGGCGGCGCGCATCGAAGGGGCGCTCGATGAGCGCCTCGGGGGCGGGCTGCCCCGCTTCAGCGCGTCGCTGCGCTCGGGGCTGCCGGCGGGCATCCTGCTCGGATTCGTCGCCGCCTCGGGGAGCCTCCTGCTGCATGTCATCGGCTCGCTCCTGATGGGAAGCCACCCGCTGCAGATCGTGCGGGCCGGCATGTCGCTCTTCATCGGCGTCTGGGCGTTCGACATCGAGACCGGCCCGCGGCTGGCGATCGCCACCTGCTTCTATCTCATCGTCGGGTCGCTGCTCGGCATTCCGATGCACCGCATGTTCAACCGCACCTTCGCCGCGGCGCCGGGAATCTGGCGCTTCCTCGTGGCGACCGCCGTCGGCATGCTGCTGGCGCTCCTGTCCATCCCGCTCCTGCACGGGACGTCGTTCTGGTGGACGGCGTTCACCCTGCTGGCCTACGTGTGGATCGTGCTGCTCCTGGAGAACTGGGGGCGGCCGCCGCACCGCCCGCCGATCACCTAGGCGTCGCGTCCGCGGCGGCCATGGCGTCGAGGACGCCGTCGAGCAGCCGGTGCGACGCCTCGAAGCGTCCCGGCTCCCACAGCATCTTCCCGGGCGCCTGCACGAAGGGTCCGGGGGCGAGATCGCCTGCACAGTGGCGCATCAGGTCCTGCACCGTCTCCCCGGCGAACTCCAGGTGGAACTGCAGCCCCACCACGCGCTCACCGATGGCGAACGCCTGCTGCTCGCACCCGGTGCTGCGCGCCAGCTGGGTCGCGCCCTGCGGCAGGGCAAAGGTATCGCCGTGCCATTGGAAGGCGGTGAAGTGCTTTGGCAGCGCGCGGCCGATCGGGTGATCGCCGGCCTCCGCGAGGCGCTCCACCGGGAACCAGCCGATCTCCCGCTCCGGCGCCCGCGACACGGCGGCGCCGAGCGCTTCCGCGAGCAGCTGGGCCCCGAGACAGATGCCGAGGACACGCCGCCCCGCGTCGAGGGCGGCGCGGATGAGGCTCTTCTCGATCGACAGCCATGGGTGCTGCGGCGTGTCGTGCACTCCCATCGGTCCGCCCATCAGCACCAGCCAGTCGAAGCGGTCGGGCGGCGGCAGCGTCGCCGGGTCGGTGGCAAGGGCACGCAGAAGCTCATGGCCGCGGCTCTTCGCCCACGGCCGCACGCTGCCGGGCCCTTCGAACGGGACGTGCTGCACGCAGAGGATCTTCATCGGTCTTGCGCCCGAACCGTGCCGCTCCGGCGAATCAGCGCATGGCCTTGATGATGGCGTCGCCGAACTCGCTGGTCTTCACCTCGCGCGCGCCTTCCATGAGGCGGGCGAAGTCGTAGGTGACGGTGCGCGCCGCGATGGCGCCGTCCATCCCACGGACGACGAGATCGGCGGCCTCGGTCCAGCCCAGGTAGCGCAGCATCATCTCGCCCGACAGCACGACCGAGCCGGGATTGACCCGGTCCAGGTTCGCGTACTTGGGAGCGGTGCCGTGCGTCGCCTCGAAGACCGCGTGCCCGGTGAGGTAGTTGATGTTGCCGCCGGGCGCGATGCCGATACCGCCGACCTGCGCCGCCAGCGCATCGGAGGCGTAGTCGCCGTTGAGGTTCAGCGTGGCGATGACGTCGAACTCCTCCGGTCGCGTCAACACCTGCTGCAGGAAGATGTCGGCGATGACGTCCTTGACGACGAGACGCCCGGCCGCGACCGCCTGCTTCTGCGCCGCGTTGGCCGCCTCCTCGCCCTGCGCCGCGCGCGCCTTCTCCCAGTGCTCGTTGGTGAACACGCGGTCGCCGAACTCGCGCTCGGCGAGCGCGTAGCCCCAGTTGCGGAACGCGCCCTCGGTGAACTTCATGATGTTGCCCTTGTGCACGAGGGTGACGCTCCTGCGCTTGTGCCGCAGGGCGTACTCGATGGCGGCGCGGATGAGCCGCTCGCTCCCCTCGCGCGACACCGGCTTGAGGCCGATCGCGGTCGTCCCGGGGAAGCGCACCTTGCGGTACAGCGCCGGGAATTTTTCCTTGAAGAAGGCGAGGACCGCCTTCACCTCGGCACTGCCTTCCTGGAACTCGATGCCGGCATAGATGTCCTCGGTGTTCTCCCGGAAGATGACCATGTCCACCTTCTCGGGATGCTTCACCGGTGACGGGACGCCCTTGAACCAGCGCACCGGCCGCAGGCAGACGTAGAGATCGAGGATCTGCCGCAGCGCCACGTTGAGCGAGCGGATGCCGCCGCCGACCGGCGTCGTCAGCGGGCCCTTGATGCCGACGAGATGCGATCGGAACGCCTCGACCGTCTCGTCCGGCAGCCAGTTGCCGGTCTGGTCGTACGCCTTCTGCCCGGCCAGCACTTCCTTCCAGACGATGGCGCGCCGGCCGCCGTAGGCCTGCAGCACCGCAGCGTCGAGGACACGCACGGCCGCGCGCCAGATGTCGGGCCCCGTCCCGTCCCCTTCGATGAAAGGAAGGATCGGCCGATCCGGGACCTGCAGGCGGCCATCCTTGAGGGCGATGACCTCGCCACGCTGCTCGCTCATGGTGCTCGCTCCTGAGAGATGGGTTGCGCGCAGAGTCTAACTCAGCCGCGCAGGCGGCGCGCGGCGCCGTAAGGATAGATGTCCACGACCTCACCGCGGGCCAGGCGCTCCTGCATCTCCGTCCAGAAGCGCGGTGTGAGCAGCGCCCCGTGCTCCTTCAGGAACTCCTGCAGGACGGCCCCCTTGAACCCGAGGAAGGCGCGGAACTCCTCGGGGAAGATGTCCCGCTCGCCGACGTGGAACGCCGGCTCGGCCGCCCCTTCCTCCCAGTCGTCGGCAGGCGGTGGCAGGTAACGGAAGCGGCAGTCGGACAGGAGCGACAGCTCGTCGTAGTCGTAGAAGATGAGCCGCCCGTGCCGCGTGACCCCGAAGTTCTTCGGGAGCATGTCGCCGGGAAAGATGTTGGTGGCGGCGAGATCGCGCAGCACCTGACCGTAGTCGAGCACGGCCAGGCGCGCCTTCTCCTCGGGCGCGGTCTTGAGATACACGTCGAGCGGGGTCAGGCGGCGCTCGGTGTAGAGGTGCCGGATGACGACGCGGTCGGCGGTCGTCGTGACGGTGGAGGGAGCGAGGTCCGCGAGCATCGCCAGCAGATCCGGCTCGAAGCGGGCGCGGTCGAAGGTGAGGTGCTCGAACTCCTGCGCGTCCACCAGGCGCCCGGCGCGGTCGTGCCGGAAGACCAGCCGGTACTTGGCCCGCACCTCGTCGTGCGTCACGGTCTTCGGCAGCGCGAACTGGTCGCGGATCACCTTGAAGACGATGTCGAGCCCCTGCAGCGCGAACACCGACATCACCATCCCGCGCTGCCCCGGCGCGATGATGAAGCGATCGTCGCTCGTCTCGAGGTGGTGCAGCAGCGTGCGGTACAGCATCGTCTTGCCGTGCTTGTCGCAGCCGACGGCGTTGTACAGCTCGGCGAGCGGCTTGCGCGGCATGATGGCGGAGAGGAACTCGACGAGGTCGCGCGGCCGGTCCATCTCGACGAAGAAGTACGACCGGGCGAAGGAGAAGACGATGCTCACCTCGTCCTCGGTGAGGAGGAGCGCGTCCGCCACGACTTTGCCCTCGGGATTGGCGAGCGCGAGCAGGACCGGCACGATGCCCGCGGGCGTGCGCGCGCGGCCGACGAGATAGGCTCCCTTGCCGCGGAAGAAGACCGGCAGCGCCATGTCGATCGCCTCGAGCCGTGCGGTCGCCGGGTCCCCCGCGAGACGCGCCGCGATGAGCGCGGCATCGCCCTCGAAATCGTCCCAGCCCGTGACGAACTCGTAGTGTCGCAGGAGCGTCCGCACCAGCCGCTCGATCGAGCCGGAGTCGGTCCCTTCGCGGCGGAAGGTGATGGTCACGCCGGCCCCGGCGGCCGGCCCCGCCCCGGCTTCGGGCGGCCCGACGAACTCGACGCGTGGATCGACGCCGACGGTGCGGAAGAGCTGGCGGACGATCGAGTTGAAGAAGGTCTCCGCCAGCGAGGCGTCATGCCGGTCACGGATGCGGGCCGCGTAGGCTTCGCGGACGGCCCCCCACAGCACCCAGTCCTCCAGCCGCCCCTTGAGGACCGGCGCCAGCAGCGCGATCGCCTCCCCGACCCCTTCGCCGTGCAGGTCGAGACGGCGCGCCGAGTCGCGCTGCATCGCCTGCCAGTCACGGCGCTCGAAGTGGCGCCGCGCGGTGCGCGTCAGCGCCCCGAAGCGGTCGCGCCAGTCCGCGAACGACTCGTGGATGAGGTCGGCCGCCTGGTGGACGGCGAGCCGCTCGTTCGACAGCCCCTGGTCGCTCATCGCGAGGCCATCCTGCCACAGAGCGGGATAACATCCGCGACCATGACGCGACATGCGAAACGACCCCAGACGGGGACCGGAGCCGGGTTCGACATCGCGGTGCGTGACCGGGTCGCGCGCCTGACGCTGCGCCGGCCGCCGCTCAACATCCTCGACATCGCGACCTGCCGCGGGATCGCAGCGGCGCTGCGCGCTCTCGCCGGCCGCGCGGACGTCGGCGTGCTCATCGTGGCCGCCGAAGGGCGGTCGTTCAGCGCCGGCGTCCACATCGGCGAGCACCTGCCGCCGAAGGCCGCGCGGAGCCTGCGCGCCTTCCACGCCGTCTGCCGCGCCCTGCTGGCCTTCCCGCGCCCGACGATCGCGCGCGTCCAGGGGGACGCGCTGGGCGGCGGACTCGAAGTGGTCCTGTGCTGCGACGTGGCGATTGCTTCGTACTCGGCGCGCCTCGGCCTGCCGGAAATCGGGCTCGGGGTCTTCCCGCCGCTCGCAGCGACCCTGTTGCCCCGGATGGCGGGGCGGCGCGCCGCCGCCGAGGCCATTCTCTGGGGAGAGGCTCTCCCGGCGGAGCGCGCCCTGCGTCTCGGATTCGTGAGCGAGGTCGTCCCGTCGGTCGAGCTCGACGCCGCGGTCGATCTCCGCGCCCGCCGCGTCGCATCACTCTCGGGAACCGCGGTCGCCCTGGCGCGCCGGGCGATGCTCCGCGGCGCGGAAGGCCCGCTCGAGCCGGCCCTGCGCTCGGTCGAGTCGATTTACCTGAAGCGGCTTCTCAAGACGGGTGATGCCCGCGAAGGGCTTCGGGCCTTCCTCGACAAGCGTCCGCCCGCCTGGAAGCACCGTTAGGCTTGCGGCCGCTTGATGATCTCGACGTGACAGGGAGCGTGGGTCACGAGCGCGTGGCTGACGCTGCCCAGCACGAGGCGCTCGAACCCCTTCGCCCCGTGCGACCCTGCGACCACGAGGTCGGCATGGAACTCGCGGATGGCCTCGAGGAGCGTCCGCACCACCGCGCCTTCACGCAGCATCACGTCGGCCTGAAGGTCGGTCCGCCCCGAGAAGCGCGTCACCGCCTTGCGCAGCCCGGCCTCGAGCGCCTGGCGCTGCGACAGCCTCAGCTTCTCCAGGACCGGCCCGTAGACGTCGATGCCCACCTCGGCCGGCACCGGCGTGGCGTCTTCCAGCACGCCGATGAGCCGCACGGCGCTGCCCGCCGGCCAGGGGCGCCGCGCCATCTCCTCGACCGCGAGATCCGCCGAAGGGGATCCGTCGTACGCCACCAGGATGCGCATGAGTACCTCCTTGTCCGGACGGGGGACGGCCGCCAGTATGCGATAGAATCGCGCCCCCGGAGAGGTACCGAAGTGGTCGCAACGGGCCCGCCTCGAAAGCGGGTTGGGGAGCAATCCCCACGTGGGTTCGAATCCCACCCTCTCCGCCACCCACCCCGGACCGGTGCGCCCCCGTTAAGGACAGGGCTCGCCGCTGCGGTTCCCCGCCATCGACACCGCGGTGACGGGAGGATTCTGGATGGTCCAGGTGCCCGACCACATGTCGTCCCAGCCGACGACACCGCCGACCGGCGGATCCACGTCGCTGCTGGTCGTGGTCGTCGAGCGGCTGAACGAGCGCAAGTAGATGGGATTGCTGCCGCTCATCCCGATGACCCGCATCTCGAAGATCGTCAGCTCGTAGTGATCGATCGGCGTGAGCAGGGGGCCGCCGCGACAGTTGGTCGTGACGGGGTTCCACGACACCAGCAGCACGAAGATGGACAGGCCGCACGCGTCCCACAGCGGGCGCCGACGCGCGCTGCGGCAATTACCGGCCAACGATCCCGCGCCTCGGCGAACGGGTCATGTTTTATTGGACGATGAGCGGGCTACGACGACCGGTCCAGCAATGACGGTGCCAGCGCGACGCTCCTGGGAGCGAGACGGGAACCGTCACGATCGCAGCGACTTGCGAGCACCTCGATCGCGGCACGGGAAGCCCGCGAGTCATTCACTTCGGTAATCTGCCGGAGAGGCTTGTCTGCGCAGCGGGATGGATCATCCCGCCCGTGCGTCAACTAGGGACAGCCCTGATTGCTGCGGCTTCCGGTTTTGGTCACGGCGATCACCGCAGGGTTCTGGAGCGTCCAGGTGCCCGACCACATGCCGTCCCAGCCGACCACGCCACCGACGGGTGGATCGACGTCCGTGTTCGTCGTGGTCGTCGAGCGGCTGAGGGAGCGCAGGTAGAGAATGTTCTCGCCGCTCATCCCGATGGGCCGCATCTCGAAGATCGTCAGCTCGTAGTGATCAATCGGGCTGTACAGCGTCCGTCCCTTGCAGGTCGTCGTGACGGGGTTCCACGACACCAGGAGCGCAAGGACGGAGACACTGCATGCGCCCCACAGCCGGCGCGGCCGCCGGATGCGGCAATCAGGCGGCCGCAACGAAGAGAGGTGGATGGAGTCCGTCATCGCTGTCTCGAATCACCGGTCGGAATTTTTTTCGAAACGATCGAGCGAGCTTCGGGGAACCCCGCAGAGCAATGACGATGCCAACGCCGGCGCGAGCGGCGACCGAAAAAAACAAACGCCGCGATCGCAGCAACTTGCGCCACTGCGATCGCGGCGTGAACCGGCGGGAAAGATTTTCGTCAGGGATCTCCCGACGGTCCTGCTGTCCGTAAACCTCCTGATCTGTCTGTCAGGCGGGATGGATCATCCCGTCCGCGAGTCAGTGCGGCGTCTTCAGCCGCGACTCACCTTGAGCTCGTTGGTCACCTCGCGCACGCCCTCGGTGTCGCGGGCGATGCGCACGGCGAGCTGCCGCTCCGCTTCGGAGGTGACTTGCCCCGTCAGCGTCACGTTGCCCTGACGGGTATCCACGTTGATGTTGTGGGCGGCGACGCCCTTGCCGGTGGCCAGGTGCATCTTGACCGACGCCGTGATGGTGGCGTCCTTCACCGACTGGCCGAAGCTGCGGTTGGGTCCTGCGGCGGTCCGGTGCTCGGCGGGCGGGGCGCCTTTGTCCCCTTCCTTCTTCACCTCGAGGCGGTCGTGGACGTCGCGCACGCCGTCGGCGCTCTTGGCGATCGAGACGGCGAGGTCGCGATGCACGTCACTCGGAACCACACCGCTGAGCGTCACGACGCCATGGTCCGTGTGGACGTCGATGTCGCTGGCGCTCAAGTGCGGGTTGAACATGTAGGTGGTCTCGATCCGCATCGTGGTCGAGGAGTCGCTGAGCTTCGTGTCGTCGTCGGCCCGGTTCACCGGCGCTTCGCGATTGGCCGCACGGTGCTCGGCCGGCCTGTCGGCGCATCCCAGGGCAACCGCGGCGAGGAAGGCCGCGGGCACCAGCATTTTCATCATGGGTCGGGTCATCGTGTGTTTTCCTTTCAGGCCTGGCGACGCGTGGAGCCCCGTCGGTCCGGCCATCCCCGTGAAAAGCAAGCGAAATGCCACGCAGGCCCCTCGTCCACGCGCCGCCGGGTAACCCCCATGGCTGGAGCGTTTCGAGGAAGCGCGCGCCCGGTTCCGACCCGGATCGCGGCGGGATTCGCGATCCGTAGTTCAGGCGCGGTGGCTATCGGAGGATGGAGTCGGGCTGAGTCAGGAGCAGGTCGATCTCGCGGTCGAACGGGACAGTTGCGCGCGCCCAGTCGTGACACCGCATCGCCGCCGCCAGGGCGACGCGCAGCCTTTCGGCGGCCGCGCCGCGCGCCCCGCCGCCGAGCAGGGCCTCGAGCCGCGCGCCCAGGTCCGCCGCGTCGGAGTAGAGGCACGCGGCGTGGAATTCCTCCGGCAGGACCTCCGGATAGGCCAGGCGCCGCGGCAGGAGAGGCAGGCAGCCCGATGCGATCGCTTCCACCACCGCCATGCCGAAGTTCTCCTGGTCGGCGGTGCTGACGACGATGTCGCCGCGCCGCAGCCATTCGAGATAGTCGGCCCGGCTCTCGACGTAGCCGTAGTGGACGACGCGCGCCCCGTAGCGGTCGCGCGCGGCTTCGAACTCCTTCGGCACCACCTGGAAGTTCTCGCCGAGCAGCGCCAGCCGGAAGTCGCGGCCGCGCGCGAGGCAGCCATCGAGCGCCGCGAAGAAGGCGGACGGGTTCTTGTCGAACTCCCAGCGGTGGTTCCAGATGATGAGCGGCGCCCCATCGGAGCGGCGCGGCGCCGGCTCGCCCTGCGGCGTGGTCGCACCGGGCCCGGCGCCGAAATCGACGCCGGGTTGCAGGACCCCGGCGCGGGCACGGATCGCCTCGATCGCCCAGCGCGGCTGGAACTCCGGCATCATCCCGAGAAAACCGGGAAGCCGTTCGATGAAGGCGTCATGCTGGAAGCGCGAGTTGAACAGCACCCGCCGGGCCGCCAGGCACGTGGTGATGTCGGTGAAACCGAACTGGTAGTCGATCGCCTCGCCCGGCGGCAGCGGATACGACAGCTGGTTCTCGTGGAAGTACGCCAGCGCCGGCGGGCACGTCTCGCCCCACAGCGCTTTCAGGTCCGACAGGCTCATGAGGTCGGTGACGACGAGCGCGTCGAACGTCTGAGGATCGGTGACCTTGCGCGCGAAGTGCAGGGCCGCCCCCCGCATCCGCCATTTCCAGAAGCGCGCGGGAAGCGTCTGCAGCGTCAGCTCGTGCCGCGAGTGCTTCGCCCAGCCTTCCGCGAAGGCCCGGTGCGAGCCCCCGTGGAACGGGTTCAGGAAGAGGACGCGCGCCCGCCGCAAAGCGCCGTGGCCGGGGCTCAGCGAGGGACGCGCTGCGGAGCGGCCGGCTCGCGCAGGAGCTTCGTCGGGTTCGCTTCGAGGCTCTTGAGCGCCTCGGCGACCGCGCGCTCGAGCTGCGGGTCACGCCCGGCCGCGACATCCTTCGGCGTGACCTCGACCTCGATGTCAGGCGGCGTTCCCTTGTTCTCGACGTCCCACTGCCCCTCGAGGTTGAAGAAGCCGCCGCGCGGCACCGTCACGACGCCGCCGTCGATCAGAACCGGGTAATCCCAGATGCCGACGAGGCCGCCCCAGGTGCGCGTGCCGACGAGCGGACCCAACTGCGCCTGCCGGAACATGAACGGCAGCATGTCGCCGCCCGAGCCGGCGAACTCGTTCACCAGCATCACCTTGGGACCCCAGATGCCCGAGAGCGGCTCGGTCCACGGATCCCGCGCTCCCACCGGGTTGTTGAAGTAGCCGCGCAGCTTCCGCCCGAGGATGTCGATGACGTAGTCCGCGACGAAGCCGCCCTGGTTGAAGCGCTCGTCGAGGATGGCGCCGGCGCGATCCTGCTGCGCGAAGTAGTAGCGGTTGAAATAGACGTAGCCGTCGCCGCCGGTGTTCGGCAGCCACACATACGCGAGCCGGCCGCCCGAGAGCTTGTCCACGAGCCGCCGGTTGTCCTCGACCCAGCCGCGGCGCCGGAGCGCGCGCTCGCCCGGCACCGGGACGACCACCACCCGCCGCGCCCCGTCGAGCGTCGGCCGGTCGTTCACCGTGATGGTCGTCTGCCGACCGGCCGTGCCCTCGAGCGCCCGGGAGGGGTCTTCCGGCGCCTGGATCTCCCGCCCGTTCACGGCGAGAAGGTAATCCCCCTTGCGCACGTCCACCCCCGGGGCGGCGAGGGGCGCCTGGAGATCCGGGTTCCACGACTCGCCGCTGTAGATGCGGACGATGCGATAGCGGCCGTCTTCGATCTTGAAGTCGGCCCCGAGCAGGCCCGGCTTGCCGCCGGGGATGGCCGGTGTGTCGCCGCCGGCGACGAAATGGTGGCCGACCCCGTGCTCGCCGCCCATGCGGTTGACGAGGTCGCTCACGTCGGCGCGGTGCTGCACCGAGGAGAGCCACGGCTCATAGCGCGCCTTCACCGCCGTCCAGTCGGCGCCGTGGTGATTCGGCACGTAGAAGAAGTCGCGCTCGAAGCGCCACGCCTCGTTGAAGATCTGGCGCCACTCCGCCTGCGGGTCGAGCTGCATGGACAGGCTGACCTTCAAGGCGCCGTCCCCCGGCTTGGGGTCACCGTCGGTCGCGACGATGCCCCAGGTCTCGCCGGAGTGGTACAGGGCCTTCTTGCCGTTGCGCGACACCGTGAAGGTGGAGATCGGCCCCGGGAGGAAGGTGGTGTCCTTGCGCTTGGCGAAGTCGAAGCGGTGGATCGAGGCGGCCGGCTGGCCGTTGCCGTCGGGTTCGGGGAAGAGCTCAGCTTCCTCGGCGACGAAGATCATCCCCTCGGTGCCGGCCGACAGGCCCGAATAGTTCCGCAGCGGCAGCGGCAGCGCGATGATGCGGTTGAGCAGGCCGTCGAAGTCGAGGCGCACCTTCACCGCCTCCGGCTTCTTCTCGTCGGCGTCGCCCTTCTTGTCCGCCGCCTTGCCCTTGGAGCCGGCGCTCTTCGCCGACTTCTCCCCCTTCGCGTCCTTGCCGTCGTCCGTCGCCTTCTCCTCGTCGCTCTCGGGGAGCAGCGGCGACGGCACATCGGCCGCCAGCACGGCGCAGTAGACGCCGCGCCGCAGCGGCCGCTCGACGCTGCTGAGATCGAGCCAGCCGGTCCCGAGCGCCAGGTCGGTGCTGGCCAGGAAGTAGAGATACCTGCCGCTCGCGTCCCAGGCCGGCGCGACCGCGTCCGACAGGCCGTCGGTCACCAGGCGCGCCTTGCCCTCTTCGAACGACCAGACGACGATGCCGCGATACTTGTTCGGGAGCTGTTTGGCGTACGCGAGGAAGCGCGAGTCGGGCGAGAAGACGGGCACCAGCGATCGCTCGGGGTGCGCCATGCGGTCGGTGTCGATGGTCTGATCGCGCCCGGACACCACCTCGACGACGTGCAGGTTGCGGCCGGCGTCGGTGAAGGCGATGCGCTTCGAGTCGGGAGACCAGGTCGGGTTGAAGAAGTAGGTCGCCGGCGTGATGGCGATGGCGCGCGGCGCCGCCAGGCCGTCCTGGTCGCCGATCCGCAGGCGGTACTCGCCCCCTTCGTCGGAGAACCAGGCGATGCGGGTGCCGTCCGGCGACCAGACCGGGCTGCGGTCCGCGGCGCCGGGGCTGCGGGTGAGGTTGCGCACGTCCCCCTTCTCGGCGGGCACCGTGAACACCTCGCCGCGCGCCTCGAAGACGGCGCGCGCGCCCGTCGGCGACAGGGAGGCGTCGACGATGAGCGGCGCGGCGTCGTCCCAGTGCGGCATGGCCCACGGGAAATCGCCGCGCACCCGCACGACCAGGGTGTCGTCCTGGCCGCTCTTCGGGTCGAGCGTGTGGATGTAACCGCCCTGCTCGTACGCCAGCAGCCCGCCGCCGGCCGAGAGCCAGTGCACGTCGAAGTCCTGGTGCTTCGTCAGCGCCCGCACCTGCCCGCCGCCCGGGTCGTACTCATAGACGTTGAGCCGGTTCCCGTCGCGATCGGAGACGAAGTAGAGCTTGCCGTTGAGCCACGCCGGGTGCTGGTTCATCGACGGCGGGCCGGGGACGGTGGAGAGGTTCAGGCCGGAGAGCGTCAGGAGGCGAATCGGCTGCGCCTGGCCGCCGCGGTAGAGGCGCCACTCCTCCTGCCAGCGCTCCTGCTCATACGCGAGGATCTTCCCGTCGTCGCTGTACGCGGCTCGGCGCGCCGTCGGCACCGGCAGCCGCTCGGGGAAGCCGCCCCCGACCGGCACCGTGTAGAGCTGGCGGAAGACGACGGTGTCGCTGCCGAAGGGCGTGTCGCGGTTGCTGGTGAAGAGGACCGACTTGCCGTCGGGGGTGAAGCCGCGCGCCTCGTCGGTGGCCGGGTGCCACGTCAGCCGCCGCGGCTCGCCTCCTTCCGCCGGCATCACGTAGATGTCGGCGTTGCCGCCGTAGGACCCCGTGAAGAGGATGAGCCGCCCGTCCGGCGAGAAGTGCGGATCCTTCTCCAGCCCGGGGCTCGTCGTCAGCCGCCGCGCCTCTCCCCCCTTGCGTGACACCCAGAAGAGATCGCCGGAGTGCACGAAGACGATGCCGTTCTCGTTGATGGCCGGCTGGATGACGAGCCGCGTCCCGGCGGCGGCCTCGGAAGCCGGCGCCGCCGAGGCCGCGCTGCCCGCGGCCGCTGCGATGGCGGGGCGGGCGATCGGCGCCGCGAGGAGGCAGGCGACCGCCGCGGCGCAGGCGGCGGGCACGGCGAGCAGTCGAAGACGCGGCATGGCAATCCTCCCCGGCACGTTGGTCCCCTTCGTTGCGATGGTCGGAAGCGCGGACGATAGCACGGCTCCGAGCCACGGGGCGGTCCACGAGCGACCGGCGATCCCGCCGCAGCCGGGATCGGCTATCCTCCCCCGCAAGAGCGGCCGCCGCCCCGCCTCGGGACATACGATGCTTCCCTTCGATCGGTTCGAAGCGCTGACCTTCGACTGTTTCGGCACGCTCGTGGACTGGGAGAGCGGGATCCTCGCCGCCCTCCTTCCGGTTGTGCAGAGTCACGACCTCGAGGCCGACCCGGAGCGGCTGCTCCGCCTGTACGCCGAGGCCGAATCGGATCTCGAAGCCGGCCCCTACCTTTCTTATGCCGAGGTCCTCGGCCGGGTGATGGATCGCGTCGGCGAGGCTCTCGGCTTCGAGCCGAAGGCGGAGGAGCGCGGCCGGCTGGCGCGATCGCTTCCCTCCTGGCCGCTCTTCCCGGACACCGTCGCGTCGCTCGTGACTCTGGCGCGGCGCTACCGCCTGGCGATCGTCTCGAACGTGGACGACGACCTCTTCGACGGCGTGGCGCGGCGCCTCGCGGTGCCGTTCGACGCCGTCATCACGGCGCAGCAGGTGCGCTCGTACAAGCCGGCGCCGGCGCACTTCCTGCGCGCGCTCAAGGCCCTGCGGCTGCCGACCGAGCGGGTCCTGCACGTGGCCCAGAGCCGCTTCCACGACATCGCGCCGGCGCAGGCCCTCGGCTTCACGACCGTCTGGGTCAACCGCCGCTCCGGCCGCGCTGGCACGGGCGCCACTCCAGCAGCCGGCGCCGGACCGGATCTCGAGGTTCCCGATCTCGCCACGCTGGCCCGCGCCGCGGTCGAAACCGCCTCCTGACGATCTCCGCGCAGAACCGCTAGAAGCCTTCGGCGAGTGCCCGGTCGCACTCGCGCAGGATCGCCTCGAGCAGGCCTTGCATGTGCTCGAGGCGGGTGCGGAAGTTCACCGGGTTGATGCGGAAGACGTGGCGTCCCTTGAGACGGGTCGTGGTGATCCAGTACTCCCCCGCGTCCTCGAGACGGCGCGCCACGAGCGCGTGCAGCCGCTCTTCCCTGTCGCGCGGCAGGCGCGGGTCTTCGAAGCGCAGGCAGACGGCCGACAGGCGCGGCCGCGCCGCCGGCACCAGCCGCTTCGACGCGACCGCCAGCTCGTACAGCGCGCGCGCCTGCTCGATGTTGCCGTCGATCCAGCGGCCGATCTGCACGGCGCCGTAGCGCTTGAACGACAGCCACACCTTGAGGCCGCGGAAGCGGCGCGACTGCTCGAACGAGTGCACGAAGAACTGGAAGCGCTCCCCCGACGCGTCCATGTCGTCCTTGAGATAGGCCGGCTCCATCCCGAACGAGCGCGTCAGCTGCGCGCCGTCGCGCACCAGGACCGCGCCCGCGTCGAGCGGCGCGTAGAACCACTTGTGCGGATCGATGGTGATCGAGTCGGCGGTCTCGATTCCCTTCAGGAGCCCGGGCCAGCGCCCGGAGAGGAGCATCCCGCCGCCGTACGCCGCATCGACGTGCAGCCACAGCTTCTCGCGGTCGGCGATGCGCCGGAGCGCCTGGAGATCGTCGAGCGCGCCGGTGTTCGTCGTCCCCGCCATGCCGACGATGGCGACCGGCTGCATGCCGACCTTCCTGTCCGTGGCGATCGCCTCCTCGAGCGCGTCGAGCCGCACCGCGAAGTCGTCGTCGGTCGGCAGCGCCCGGTAGCCCTGGCGGCCGAAGCCGATGGCATCCACCCCCTTGTCCACCGAGACGTGCCGCTCCTCGGAGCCGTACACCACGAACCGGCCGCTGACGCCGGTGTTCTGCGCCCGGTCGCCGCTCATGGCGTCGCGCGCCAGCTTCAGCCCGGTGAAGTTGGCCATCATCCCGCCGCTCGTGAGGTGGCCCCCGGCCTGCGGACCGTAGCCGGCGAGCTCGCACAGCCAGCGCACCACCCGCCGCTCGAGCGCCACGGCGCCCGGGCCGATCGACCACGCCCCGATGTTCTGGTTGAGCGCGGAGGCGAGCAGATCCCCGAGCATCCCGGCGGGCGTCGGCGTCGGCGTGATGAAGCCGAAGTACCCCGGGTGGTTCACGTGGCAGGAATTCGGGACGAGCTTCCGGTCGAGCTCGCCGAAAAGCTCAGCGAGCGGCGTCTCGCCTCGCGGCAGCTCCTCGTCGAACAGCGCCTCGATCGCCCGCGGGTCCGCCCCCTTCGGGAACAGCGCCCGCCCCTCGATCGACTCGAGGTACTCGGCGATCCAGTCCACCATCCGGTGCCCGGCCTCACGAAACTCTTTCGTGTCCATAGGCCCGCACTAGTAGCGCACAACCCCACCCGCCCGCAAGCAGCCGTGCGCGCGTGGCCGGATTGGCCGCTTCGGGTGGACTTCGCTGCCGGAGAAGGGTCTAGGCGGCTTTGGGCGTGGCGGGCGGCGCCGCGGGGGCGGCCTGCTGCTCGCCGGGCTTCTCGAACTTGGTCTTGTCCATGGCCCGGGCGAGGGCGTCGTGATGGGAGATGCGCCCGGCCTGCAGGTGCGCCATGAGCGACTCGTCCATGGTCTGCATGCCGTCCTTCTTCCCCGACTGGATCACCGAGTAGAGCATCGGGGTGTTCCCCTCGCGGATGATGTTCGGCAGCCCCTGGGTGCGCAGCAGCAGCTCGATGGCGGCGTGGCGGCCCTTGCCGTCGGCGGCCGGGATCAGCAGCTGCGACAGGATGGCGGCGATGCCTTCCGACAGCGTCACGCGCACCTGCTCCTGCTGGTCGGCCGGGAAGGCGTCGATGATGCGGTCGATGGTCTTGGCGCAGTTGTTGGTGTGCAGCGTGCCGAAGACCAGCACGCCCATCTCGGCGGCGGTGATCGCCATGGAGATGGTCTCGAGGTCGCGCATCTCGCCGACCAGCACGACGTCGGCGTCCTCGCGGACGGCGGCGCGCAGCGCGGGGGCGAACGAGTTGGTGTGCGTGCCGACCTCGCGGTGCGACACCACGGACTTGCGGTTCTGGTGCACGAACTCGATCGGGTCCTCGATGGTCACGATGTGGCGCGAATACGTCGTGTTGATCGTGTTGATGATCGAGGCGAGCGTCGTCGACTTTCCCGAGCCGGTGGGCCCGGTGACGAGCACCAGACCCTGCGTCATGTGGGCCAGCTTCTCGACCGCGGCCGGGAGCTTCAGGTCCTCGAGCGCGATGATTTTCTCCGGGATGATGCGGAACACCGCGCCGGGCCCGTTCTCCTGGTACAGGTAGTTGGCGCGGAAGCGCGCGACGCCTTGGAGCCCATAGGCGAAGTCGAGGTCGCGGGCGCGGTCGTATTCATCCCACTGCTTCGGCGTCGTGATGCCCGACAGGAGCGCGGTCATGCGCGCCGCGTCGAGCGTCGTCCAGCCTTCGACCGGCTCGAGCGAGCCGTGCCGGCGGATGCGCGGCTCCAGTCCGGTCGCGAGGTGGAGGTCGGAGCCTCCGGTCTCCTTCAGGTAGACGAGCAGCTTGTCGAGTTCGGCCATGTCACGCCACCAGCCGCTTCGGGTCGTCGCACAACTTCAGGGCCTCGTCCTTGCTGATCGTCCCCGACTTCACGAGGGCCGCGAGCGAGTTCTCCATGAGCGCCATCCCCTGCGGCCCGCCGGTCTGCAGCACCGAGATGATCTGGAACGTCTTCCCCTCGCGGATGAGGTTTCCGACCGCCTTGTTGCACATCAGGATCTCGAGCGCCGGGACGCGTCTTTTGCCGTCGGTCGTCCGGATGAGGCGCTGCGACACGATCGCCTTGAGCGACTCGGAGATCATCGTCCGGATCTGCGACTGCTGGTTCGGCGGGAAGACGCCGAGGATGCGGTTGATGGTGCGGATGGCGGAGTTCGTGTGCAGCGTCCCGAGCACCAGGTGCCCGGTCTCGGCCGCGGTCAGCGCCAGCGAGATGGTCTCGCGGTCGCGCAGCTCGCCGATGACGATGATGTCCGGGTCCTCGCGCAGGGCGGCGCGCAGGGCGCGCGCGAACGACTCGGTGTGCCGGCCCGCCTGCCGCTGGTTGACGACGCAGCGCTTCGACGGGTGCAGGTGCTCGATGGGGTCCTCGATCGTCAGGATGTGGTCGCGCCGCTCGGTGTTGAGGATGTCGACGAGCGCCGCCAGCGTGCTCGACTTGCCGCACCCGGCCGGCCCGGTCAGGAGCACCAGCCCCTGGTGGAAGTTGACGACGCGGGCGAGTGTGGCCGGCAGGCCCAGCTCCTGGAGCGTCGGCGGCGCCGGCGGGATGACCCGGAAGATGCCGTTCATGCCGCGGTGCTGGCGGTAGACGTTGGCGCGGAAGCGCCCGACGTTCGGGATGGTGTAGGCGAAGTCCAGCTCGCCGTGCTGGTCGAAGAGCGCCGCCTGTTCTGGCTCGAGGCCGCCCAGCAGGATCGCCTCGGCCTCCGGCGCCGGCAGCGGCGCGGGCGCGTCGTCGAGGAGCTCGCCGTTGAGGCGCAGCTTCACCGGCGCTCCGGCGTGCACGTGCAGGTCGCTGGCCCGCCGCTCGACCGCTTTCGCCAGCAGCGCATCGAGCCGCCGGCGATCGCGGGGAGGCTGCGTCGCGAATCCCTGTCCGCCCGGCTGGGCGGCGGTCCCGGCGCGCGCGGCACCCGGTGTGGCGGGCGGCCGCGCGGCAGGAGCGTCCTGGCGTCGCGCGGCGACGGCGTCAGCGGGACGCGCCGCCGCAGCTTCGGAAGGGTGAGAGGCCGCGACCTCGGCGACCGTGGCGGCCGGCAGCGGAGCGGTGCTCGCGCCGACCTTGCCCGTGGCCGGTTTTGCGGGGCCTGCCGGCTTCCCCTTCGGCGCGGTCGGCTTCGCGGCGCCGGCGGCGCCGGCAGCAGCCTGCTTCGCGAGGTATTCCTTCTGGTAGGCGAGGATCTTCTGCAGGCCGTCCGGCGTCAGCACGCCCTTGCGGATGAGCAGCTCGCCGAGCTGGCCGCCTTCGACCGCCTGCTCGCGGATCGCCTCCGCGAGCTGATCCATCGTGATCAGCTTGAGATGGACCGCGATGCGGCCGAACAGCTCCGTTGATTTCGGATCGCCCACCGTGCCGAATCTAGGCAGACGCTCGAACCTCCGCAAGTCTGCGGGCGGCGCGAAATCGTCCGGGGAACTACGCAGGGATCGGCGGGCCGATACGATCCTGTAACGCCGCAGCCGGGAGGCGCACCGCAGAGGGCTCGCCCGCCCCGTATCCTTAATTACTTCTTCAGGTATCTGGCGTACCAGTCGAGGTAGCGCTGCAGGCGATCGACCTCGTACGACGGCACCGACAGGCCGTGCGACTCGCCGGGGTAGACGATCATCTCGGTGTCGCGTCCGAGCGAGCGCAGCGCCTGGTACATCTGCTCGGTGTTCTGCAGCGGCACGTTCCAGTCGCTGTCGCCGCACAGGAACAAGGTCGGCGTGGTGATGCGGTCGGCGTGCAGGAACGGCGACGACAGGCGCACCCAGACATCGGCCGTCTTCCAGGGCGACCCCAGCTCGGACTCGTACTCGCGGATGTACTGGTCGGTGCCGTAGCCGGCGAGCATGTTGGCGATGCTGGCGCCCGACGTCGCCGCCTTGAAGCGCTGGTCCTGCACGATGACGTAGTTCGTCAGGATGCCGCCGTACGACCAGCCGCCGACGCCGAGCCGCTCGGGGTCGGCGATCTTGCGGGCGATCAGGTGATCGACGGCGCCGCGCACATCCTCGCCGTCCTTGTTCCCCCAGTCGGCGTAGATCGCCAGCGAGAACGACTCGCCGCGCCCCGACGAGCCGCGCGGATTGGCGGCCACCACGACGTACCCGTTCGCCGCGAACACCTGCCAGTCGATGTCGAACTCCGCCTGGTGCTGCGACACCGGCCCGCCGTGGATGCGCAGGATCGTCGGGTAGGCCTTCCCTTCCTTGAAGTCGGGTGGCTTCACCATGAAGCCGTGGATCTCGGTGCCGTCCTTGCTCTTGTAGGAGATCGTCTCGGTCTTTCCGAGGTGCAGCGTCGCCATCAGCGCCTCGTTCTGCTTCGACAGCGGCCGCGGCCCCGCCGCCTCCAGCGCCACCACCTCGGCCGGAGTGTCGGGAGAGGACATGACGGCCGCCATGCGGCCGTCCTTCGAGACGGCGAAGTCGCTGTAGACGCGACCCTCGCCGCCGAGGCTCGTCAGTCCGCTGCCGGGCGCGGCGATGCGGGACAGCGACACTGCGCCGTCGTCCTCGAGCAGGAAGAGGATGTTCGCCCCTCCCTGGGTCCAGGCCGGCCTGGTCATGTTGCGGTCGATCTTCGACTGCACGACGTGCGGGTTCGAGCCGTCCGACCCGATGAGCGCCAGGTGGTAACCGGCGTAGTAGATGCTTTTCTGGATCCCGCCCTGGAGATACGCGATCCACTTGCCGTCGGGGCTGAACGCCGGCCGGCTGTCCCACGAGGGATCGTTGTCGGCGATCTCGTTGGCGGTGAGCCGTTTCGCTTCCGCACCCGACTTCGCGTCGATGAGGTAGAGGTCCCAGTTGTCGTTGCGATCGGGGTCGTCCTGGCGCTTGCTCACGAAGACGAGGCGCTGGCTGTCGGGCGACCATGCCGGCATCAGCTCGTCGAACTTGCCGCCGGTGAGCGTGTCGATCTTCTTCGTCGCGAGATCCACGAGATACAGGTGGCTGCGGAGGTTCCTGAGCCAGCCGGTCTCGTCCTCCTTGAACTGGTAGCGGTTGATGACGATCGGCTTGGGCGTCGGCTCCTCGTCCTCGTCGTCGTCCTCGCCGACGAGGGCGGCGCCGCCCGGAGTCTCGACGGTCGCGGTCGTGCCCGGCTTCGGCTTGTCGGTGCAGGGCTTCTCGGATTCGGCCACCTCGTCCGGATCGGGATCCTCGGCCACGACGACCATGCGCTTGCCGTCGGGAGAGAACGCGAAGTCGGTGACGCCCCCCTTGAGGTCGGTCAGGCGCCAGGCTTCGCCGCCTTCGCGCGGCAGCAGCCACACCTGGTCCGCCCTGGGATCCGAGGCGCGCTTCGAGAGGAAGGCGACGAAGCGGCCGTCCGGGCTGAACCGCGGGGAGTGCTCCTTCGCCGGGCTGCTGGTCAGCTTCAGGGTCTTCGTCCCGTCCCACGAGGTCATGTAGATGTCGCTGTCGTAGCGGTCGTGCTTCGTGTCCACGAACGAGACGCCGTAGACGACCCAGGCCCCGTCGGAGGAGATGTCCACGTCGGAGACCGAGCGCAGGGCGTTCATGTCGGCGACGGTGACGAGCCGCTTCGCTGGTTGCGCGAACAGCGCTGCCGTGGAGAGCGCGCCCGCGGTCAACGTGAGAAGAACGATTGCCTGGACCCTGGTCCGCATCGTGGTCAACCCCCGAGATGGTGGAGCGGCGCGGATTCTATCGCCACTCGTTCCGATCGCCCGCCCCGCCTGCCCGTCCAGCCGGGTTCGGCGGCGGCCCGGCGGGCGCGTAGAATGCGGAGCATTCACCCGGGGGACTTCGACGCGATGGCTGAGGCTAAGGTGCGGCTGCTCCTCCTGAGCAACTCGACGACCTTCGGCGGGACCTACCTGGGGCACGCGCGCGGGCCGATCGTCTCTCTCTTCGCCGGGTTGAAGCGGATCGCGTTCGTGCCGTTCGCGCTCGCCGACCAGCAGGGTTACTTCGGCCGCGCCCGCGCCCACTTCGAGACCCTCGGCATCCAGACCGACAGGGTCGTGGAAGGGACCGCCGGCCGCACCCTGGTGGAGAGCACCGAGGGGATCTTCGTCGGCGGCGGCAACACCTTCCGTCTCCTCGACCGGCTGCAGCGATCGTCGCTCATCGAGCCGATCCGCGCCCGCGTCCTCGAAGGGATGCCGTATCTCGGCTCGAGCGCCGGCACCGGCATCGCCGCGCCCACGATCATGACGACGAACGACATGCCGATCGTGAAGCCTTTGACCTTCGAGTCGCTCGGGCTCGTGCCGTTCCAGCTGAACTGCCACTACCTCGACGCCGACAAGGACTCGCGCCACATGGGAGAGACGCGCGAGACCCGCATCCGGGAGTTCCACGAGGAGAACGACCGGCCGGTCGTCGGACTGCGCGAGGGGTCGTGGCTCGAGGTCGAGGGGACCGGAGGCGGGCAGGTCGCCCGCCTCGGTGGGTCGCACCCTGCGCGCCTGTTCGTGCGCGGCGCCGAGCCGCGCGAGCTGCCACCGGGAACCGATGTCAACGCACAAGGAGGCCGATGATGCCCACGCGAAGCTCGTCTGCGGTCTGGAACGGCGGTCTGAAGAACGGCTCGGGAAAGGTCCGGGTCGGCAAGGGAGCCTACGAGGGACCCTACACGTTCGCCTCGCGCTTCGAGACCGGCGACGGCACGAACCCGGAGGAGCTGCTCGCCGCGGCGCACGCCGGCTGCCTGAGCATGGCGCTGGCGGCCGCTCTCGAGCGCGCCGGCACCCCGGCCACGATGATCAGCACGCGCGCCGATGCGACCCTCGAGAAGGTGGGAGACGCCTTCCGCGTCACCCGCATGAAGCTCGAAGTGCGCGGCAACGTCCCCGGCCTGAGCCCGGCCGCCTTCAAGGAGGCGGCCGAGAAGGCGAAGGACGGCTGCCCGATCAGCAACGCGATCAAGACCAACGTCGCGATGGAGCTGGACGCCCGGCTCGCTGATTGAGGCGGCCCAAGCCGCCGGCAACTAGAGCGGGATCTTCTTCAGCGTGATCGGCTCGAGGTGGCCGGTCCCCTCGGCGAGGCGATAGAAGCGATCCATCGCCACGTCCTTCAGGGTGTCGGTGCGCCCGGTCGTCGGCCAGACGACTTCGATTTCCTCGATCGAGCGCGCCGGGCCGAGACCGATCTCCGCCTGCAGGCTGTTGCCGCCGAACGAGCCGCCGGATCCAATCGACGTGTAGACGTCGCGCGTGCCGGCCGCCGTGAGGACGCGTACGCGGATGCGCGCGCCGATCGCGGACCGGTTGGTCGCCTTCGCGCCGGCAGCGGGACGCGCGCTCCCCTCGAGCCGCAGCGTCACCCAGTGGTTCGCAGGGTGTCCCGGGTTGCGGTACAGCGTGGCGTGGGCCTGGTCGGCCTGGTACCAGCCGCCCATCTCCTCGAAGACGTCGAGGTCGCCGTCGTTGTCGATGTCTCCCATGGCGACGCCGTGCCCCTTCTGGATGTGGCCGACGCCGGCCGAGTGGGTGATGTCCTGGAAGCGCTTCCCGCCGTCGTTGCGGAACATGCGGTTCGGGATGAGCGAACGGAACCCGGGCTCGCCATCGCCGAAGTAGCAGTCGGGCCAGCCGTCGTTGTCGAGGTCGCCGTGGTTCGACCCCATCGGCAGCGCGACGCGGTCGATCCGCACGTCGTGCGCCACGTCGGTGAAGGTGCCGTCGTGGTTGTTGTGGAACAGGCTCGGCAGCGCCGTCTTCGTCGGCTGGCCGAGCTCGAAGGCGATGAGGTCCGGCATGCCGTTGAACTTGAAGCCGGCGACGAGGAGATCGAGCCAGCCGTCGTTGTCGTAGTCCCACCACCAGGTCGGGAACGAGTCGGCCGGACGGGTGATCTTCGCCTCCGCCGTCACGTCGGTGAAGCGCCAGCCGTTCGCTCCGTTCGCCGCCGCACCGGCGCCGAGGGGGCCGTCGTTGCGGAACAGGTGGCTCGGCTTGCTGAGCACCGACACGAAGAGGTCGGGCCGCCCATCATTGTTGTAGTCGCCCCAGACGACGCCCTTCACGTAGCCGAAGCGGGTGTCGGCGCCGAGATCCTTCGAGCGATCGCTGAAGGTGCCGTCGCCGTTGTTGCGCCACAGCTCGCTCGGGTGCGGGTCGTCGGGCATGTCTTCGCGGCCGATGACGAGGTCGAGCAGGCCGTCGCCGTCGTAGTCCGCGAAGGCGCCGGTCTGCGTCGGGTGGAACGACAGGAGGCCGGCTTCCTCCGTCACGTCGTCGAACGTCCCGTCGCCGTTGTTGCGCAGGAGCGACGTCGGAAGGCGCCCGCCCTTCTGCATCCAGCCGCCGCGCAGGACCACCACGTCGTCGTCGCCGTCGTTGTCGTAATCGCCGTGGATGATGTTCAGGCCGCCGAGAAGAGGCTTCAGACCGGCCGCGCCCGTGCGCTCCTCGAAGGTGCCGTCGCCGTTGTTGTGGAAGAAGCGCAGCGGGTCTTCGAGCCCCATCGACGACATCATGAGATCGAGCAGGCCGTCGCCGTCGAAGTCGTCCATGATGGCGCCGCCCGCGTGCTGGCGCACGTCCACGCCGGCCTTCGGCGCGACGTCGGTGAAGCGACCGATGTCCGCCTCCGATTTGAAGATCGACTGCGGGATGCGCCACTCCGGCGGGACCCTGTCGGGATACTCGCCGAGCGTCATCGCCGCCAGGTTGTAGAGCCAGCGCGTGCCGAGGTCGTCCGGCTTCTGCCGCAGCACCCGGGCGAACTCCTCGAGCGCCCTGCGCGAGCCTTCCTTCTGCCGGTGCACGCCGCCGCCTTGGATCGGCAGCAGGCACGACTCGATGGTGTGGTCGCGGATGCAGTTCGCCGTCTCCCCCAGGCGCAGCCAGCAAAGGCCGAGGAACTCGCGCGTCTCGACCTCCGGGGGCGCATAGGGCGTGCCCGCGGGCAGGTTCACGAGCGGGGTGACCGTGTCGATCGCCTCCTGGATCCGGCCGGCGCGCAGCAACTCGTCCGCCATCTGCGTCGTCGCCAGCATCCGGTCGAGCGGGTCGTTCATGCGCGGCAGCGTGTCCTTGATCTGCGCCGCGCGCTCCGCGTTGAGGAACGGGTTGACCCCCGGCTTCGCGGCGGCGTTGAGCGCCTGGAGACGCTCCGCCATGCGACGCGTTCCCTCCCCTTTCGGAAGCGGGCGGGTCGGCTTCGCTCCGCCTTCCTGAAGACCCGCCGGGCCCGCGGACGCCGGGGTCGGCGGCGCGATCGGACTCGCAGGCGGTCGCGTGCCTTCCGCCTGCTCGGTGGAGCGGGCGCACGCCAGCGGCAGCGCGGCGAGGAGAGCCGCCACGATCAGGCGACGGAATGGCGCGTCGAATGTCGGGCGTGAGTCGGCGAAACTCACCGGCGCATTATGCACTGCGCCACCGCAACCCCGTCCCGGCCAAGGGCCGCCGGGGTGTCCGGAGTCTCAGACGGCGCGCTTGAGGCGGGCTTCGGCCTCCGCCAGCCCGCGCTTCATGTCCTCGGCGAACGGCGAGGCGCCGGCGTACTGCAGGAGGAAGGTGTAGATGCGCGCCGCGTCCTTCGGCTTCGCCTCGCGGTGCAGGCGGTGGTCGGCGATCTGCAGCAGCCCCTTGATGGCCTTGCGGTCGCCGTGATCGAGGTTGAGCGCCACGCCGAAGGCGGTCGTCGCCTGGCCCAGGTGACCGGCCTTCGACAGCGCGGCGGCCAGCACGTCGATCTGCTCACCGGTCACGCCGAGCGCCTTCGACTGCTTCCAGTACGCTGCGAAGACCTCCGCCGCGAGCGCCGTGTGGCCCCGCTTCAGGCCGAGCGCGATGGCGGCGCGCGCGGTGTCGGCGCCCTGCTCCGTCCGGCCGGCCGCGTGCAGCATCAGGGCCAGGGCGTGCAGCAGCTCGGGGCTCGGCGCATGCTCCGCCACGAGCGACTCCAGCTCGGCGATCGCACCCTCGGGATGGGTCTGAAAGCGACGTCGGGCCTCGACGGCGCGCTCGGCGGCGGCGGGCAGTGGCGGCAGCGACGATTCCTCCTCGACCGGCTCCGCAGGGGCCGAGTCCGAGCCCGCCTCCGCTCCCTCGCCACCCTCGAAGACCTCGGGCGGTCGGCCGAACCCGGCGACATCGGCCGGCCCTCCCCCCGGGAACGCGGCGATCGCGCGTGAACCCCCGCCAGGCGCGGACCCGACGCCGTGCGGCCCGGCGAACCCGCCGGCCCGGGCCGCAGGCGCCGGCGATTCTTCCCCGAAGGCGAAGAAACCGCAAAGACGTCCCATCAAGGTCACGGCCAGCCCCGCGAGGAAGGCCATCGCGATCGCCATCGCGAAGAAGCCCAGCTCCGAGCCGGCGGAGAACGCCGCGAGGACCAGCGGAGCCATCACCACCATGCCCATCGCCATGCCGCCCGCCTGCATGGCGTAGAGCGTGTAGAGATCGCCGAGGCGGCCGCCGAAGGTGGCGCTCCACACCGAGGGCGAGAAGATGTGCTCGAACTTCTCCGACCGTACCGCGACGATGAGGAACACCGGCGGCAGCAGCAGCATCCCGAAGAACAGCAGGCCGATCGACCAGAGGAATGGCCCCGAGGTCAGGACGCCGAGGATCGGCAGGAACCCCGCGGCTCCCGGTGACGGGGCGGGCGATGTCGCGCCGCCGAAGGGGGAGATGGCGACGGTATTCGTATCAGGGTGCAGGGCCGACGCGATGGCGCTCCAGCCGAGCAGGAACACCGGGATCACCCACATCAGCTGCAGCGTCAGGTAGCGCCCGGCCACCATGAGCGCCTGCGGCCAGGTGCCGCCCGCGGTGGACAGGATGGTGCCGCGGTACTCCCCCGAATAGCCGTTCAGGGCGAAGCGCGCCAGCGCCGCCGCCATGACGATCTGTCCGAAGAGCTGACCGATGGCGTCGGCGTTGACCATCCGGCAGACGAAGCCCGATGCGAGCAGGATGACCCCGAGGACGAAGCCGGTGAAAGCGGTCCCGGGGCTGGTCGCGTCGCGCACCAGGCGCCCGACCACCCCGCCGAACATCCCGACTCGGCTCGATTCGTCCATCGCCGGCTCCCAGGGACCGGCATCAATATGATGTGCCGCCCCCGGCCGGGCCAGCCCGATCACGAAGTTGTGCTCCCCTCGCGGTATCATTCCGTTTCGGGACACACCCCCGACAACCTGGAGGCTTTCATGGACCACCGCTCGACTCCTTCCCGGATCGAGACGCTCGCGGTGCACGGCGGCGAGCGCCGCCCGGGCCCCGACGGATCGGTCGTCTTCCCCATCTACCAGGGGACCGTCTACACCTACGACGACGGCGCGTCGTACCACGACATCAAGTACATCCGGCTGAACACCACGCCGTCGCAGAAATACCTGCACGACAAGATCGCCGCCCTCGAAGGGGCGGAGGCGGCGGTCGCCACCTCCTCCGGCATGGCCGCCGTCACCACCGCCCTGCACGCGCTGCTCAAGGCCGGCGACCACCTCATCGCCGGCGACACGCTCTACGGCGGGACGCACACCTTCCTGACCGAGCACGCCCCGGCCCTCGGCTGGCAGGTCACCTTCGTCGATCCCGGCAAGCCGGAGACCTTCAAGCCGGCGCTGCGACCCAACACGAAGGCGATGCTGGTGGAGTCGATCACCAACCCGCTCATGCGCGTGGCGCGCCACAAGGACGTCGTGGCGTTCGCGAAGCAGGCGGGGCTGACGACGATCATCGACAACACCTTCGCGAGCCCGGTGAACTTCCGGCCGCTGGCGCTCGGCTACGACCTCGCCTTCCACAGCGCCACCAAGTACCTCAACGGGCACTCGGACCTCGTCGCCGGCTGCCTCGTCGGATCGAAGGCGCTCATCGAGCGTGTGCGCGAGACGCTCAACCACTACGGCGGCACGCTCGATCCGCACGCCGGGTTCCTGCTGGCGCGCGGCATGAAGACGCTGGCGCTGCGCGTGCGCGCGCAGGGGACGAACGCGCTGGCGCTGGCGAAGTCGCTCAGCGCCCACCCCAAGGTCGCCGGCGTGAACTACCCGGGGCTCGAGACGCACCCGGATCAGAAGCACGCGCGCGAGCTGTTCTCCGGCTTCGGCGGCATGCTGTCCATCCAGCTCAAGGGCGGCGTGCCCGCGGCCGAGAAGCTGGTCGCGAGCCTGCGCATCCCGACCTATGCCCCGAGCCTCGGCGGCGTGGAGACGCTCATCGTGCGGCCGTCGCTGACCTCGCACGCCGGCATGAAGCGCGAGGAGCGGCTGGCCTGCGGCATCACCGACGACCTGCTGCGCATCTCGTGCGGCATCGAGGCGCAGGAGGACCTGGTCGAGGACTTCAGGCAGGCGCTCGACAAGGTCTGACTCGGGGTACCCGATGACGGCGAAGGCGACCGGAGGCTTGCGGATCGCGCAGGCGCGCACACCGGAGGAAATCGACGCCGCGCGCCTGCTTTTCCGGGAATACGCGGCCGGGCTCGGCTTCGACCTCGCGTTCCAGGGATTCGAAGCCGAGCTGGGCGCGCTCCCGGGAGACTACGTGCCGCCGCGCGGCGCGCTGCTCCTGGCGGTCGATTCCGCCGCCTGGGCCGGATGCGTGGCGCTCCGCCCGATCGACGGCGAGGTGTGCGAGATGAAGCGGCTGTACGTCCGGCCGTCGTGGCGTGGCACCGGGCTGGGCCGGCGGCTGGCCGCGGCCATCCTCGACGAAGGCGGTCGGCTCGGCTACGCACGCATGCGGCTCGACACCGTCCCGGCGATGCAGAGCGCCATCGCCCTCTACGAATCGCTCGGGTTCCGCGACATCCCGGCGTACCGGCACAACCCGGTCCCGGGCACGCGCTGGCTCGAAGCGCCGCTGGCGCGGCCGTCCGGACGATGACGGGCCCGCGCGCCGGCCTTCCGTTTCTCGCGATCGCGATCGCGGCCGCCGTCGCTCTGGCAGCGCTCCTCGCGACGGCGCCGCCGTCCCACGCCGCGGTCGCAGCGGAGTCCCGGGAGTGGACCCGCTACCAGACGCCCAACTTCACCGTCTTCAGCAGCGCGCCGGAGCGCCGCACCGAGGACTTCATCGTCCGGCTGGAGCGCTTCCGCGAGGTGCTCGGCACCATCTTCCCCAGCTTCGACGTCGCGTCGCCGGTCGAGACGACGATGTTCGTCTTCAAGGACTGGCCGACGATGGAGCCGTTCGCGCCGCGCTACGGCGACAAGACGGTCACCATCGACGGGCAGTTCACCTGGACCCGCGACGAGAACTTCGTGGTCGTCAACGGATCGGGGAGCGACGATCACATGCCGACCGTGTACCACGAGTACATGCACTACTTCACCATCCGCAATCTCCCGCCTCTTCCCCCGTGGTTCAGCGAAGGGATCGCGGAGTGCTACGAGACCTTCCGGACCGACGGGAAAACGGCCGAGCTGGGGCGCGGCAAGGTGGAGCACATCCTCTACCTGCGCCAGGTGCCGTTCATGCCGCTCGATCAGCTCTTCGCGGTGCGTCACGACTCGTCCGAGTACAACGAAGGAGACCGCCGCAGCGTCTTCTATGCCGAGTCGTGGGCGCTCGTGCACTACCTGCTGTGGGACACGAGCAAGTACCGGCAGAGCGTCGTCGGCTTCCTGGAACGGCTCGGCTTGGGAGAGGACTCCCGGACCGCCTTCGCCGGGGCGTTCGGAACCTCGCCGGTGACGCTCGAAGCCGAGCTGAAGCGCAACCTCGAGCACGGCCAGTATCTCAAGACGGTCGTCACGCTGATGGGCCCTCCGGTGGAGGCTTCGATCAAGAAGAGCCCGGTGAGCAAGGCGGAGATCCAGGCGCGCCTCGGCGATTTCCTGGCGCACGACGCGTCGGACCGGACGAACGATGCGCAGTCGCTGCTCGCAGCGGCCCTCGCCGCCGAGCCGGACAACGCCGCGGCGCAGCGCGGGCTCGCGCTGGTGCGCAGGCAGCAGGGGCGGAGCGATGAAGCGCGCGCGCTTCTCGAAAAGCGCGTCGCGGCCGATCCGCAGGACGGCATGGCCGCCTGGAGCCTCGGCGAGCTGTTGCTCGAGCAGGGAGACGCGGTGGCGCGCGCCCGCTCGCTGCTGCTGGCCGGGGCGACGGTCCGTCCCGATGTCCCCGAGATCGCCGCCGCCTACGGACGGAGCCTCCTGGCCGGGCCGCCGGACCCGACCGAAGCGGAGCTGGATCGCGCCATCGCCCTCCTGAACACGGCGCGCGACAAGCTGCGCTACCGCGCCGACGTCCTGGCGACTCAGGCGGTGCTGCTCGCCGCGCGCGGCAATTTCCCCGCGGCCGAGTCGCTGGTCACCCGCGC
The DNA here is from genome assembly GCA_035638075.1 of Verrucomicrobiia bacterium. Classification (GTDB taxonomy): domain Bacteria; phylum Acidobacteriota; class Polarisedimenticolia; order Gp22-AA2; family Gp22-AA2; genus DASRAU01. The sequence continues at coordinate 146,183 of DASRAU010000034.1, read as the reverse complement.
GCTGCCGGTGCTCAACGACAAGGAGTCGCTCGCCTGGGCGCGCGCTTCGCTCGACCAGTTCCGGCGGCGCGCGCAGGCCGAGGCGGACTACCAGCGGCGCCTGGCGGGCGATCCCGCCGCGGGCCAGGAGACGGTCGATGAGCCGCCGCCGCTCCCGCAGGAGCCGGGCCCGTCATCGCCCAGCCAGTATTCCGCCGACACCTACGACCGCGACGTGGCGAAGTTCAACCGCGCCATTGAGTTGGCGAACGGCCGCGACTACGCCGGCGCGCTGGCAATCCTCGAACCGCTTTACGCGAGCACGACGTACGACGACATCCGCGACAAGATCCGCCCGCTCATCCCCGATCTGCGCCGGCGCGCCGGCCACAAGTAGCGAGCAGTTGACAGGGGGCGGTTCTCGGCGTAGAGGGGAGTCAAGCTCTCTGCACTGGTTGCTCTGATCGCCGCAGAAAACCAGGCCGGAGGATTTCATGAGCCGCAACGCTCACCGGCGGCTGTTGGTCGCGGCGCTTTTCGCCGCACTCCCGCTTCCGCTGCACCTGGCCCGGGGCATGACACCGGGGCATGTCCACGGCGTCACCCGTCTCGCCGCGATCGAAACGGCCATAACCGATTGCCCGGCGCCCCGGCTCTTCGCCTCGGCCATCGAGGCGCCGCCCCAGGTCGTCACCTGGGACTGCAACACGGCCGGCCCGGTGTCCGAGACGGGCGGCTGGCAGGCGCCCGGCGGCTCCGGCGGGAGCGGTGACAGCGCCTGCCAGGCCGACGGTGCGTTCTTCCTGCTGGCCTGGGACCAGGCCTACGACGCATGGCTGAGGCTCACCCCCGACTTCGCGAACGTCTCGATCCAGACCGAGGTGATGCGCGGCGACCGTGACGGCGCCGACACCGACGGCTTCAGCCTGCTCCTGCACTGGAGTGGATCGACCAGCCCGTCGGCCTGCTGCGAACCGGTGCACGCCGCCTCCGGGCTGCGCGTCTTCTTCAGCCTTGCCCGGGGACGGGTCGAGCTGACCGAGGAGATCGGCGGCGCAAGCGGTCCCCTCCTCGGGACGCTGCCGTTCGATCTGCCGGTGGACATCAACCGATCGATCCAGGTGAACCTGTACGGCGCGACACTCGAGCTGAAGGTCGACGGGACCCCGATCGGCACCCTGCCGATCCCCGACACGCCGGCCGCCGCGTTCGGGTTCGACGCGCGCGGTGTGAACGTGGAATTCGCGCCCTTCGTCCTCACCGTCGGCTGCCCGGGCGACCTGGACTGCGACGGCCTCCTCGACGCGAGCGATCTCTGCCCCGACGTGCCGTCGGCCGACCAGACCGACACCGATGGCGATGGTGTCGGCAACCCGTGCGATCCCGACGACGACGGCGATGGCCTCTCCGACGGCGCGGATCACTGTCCGCTGGTCGCCGATCCCTCCAACGCCGACGCGGACCAGGACGGCCTCGGCGACGTCTGCGACACGTGTCCGCTCGACGGCGCCAACGACCTGGACCACGACGGCCTCTGCGCCAACGTCGACAACTGCCCGTTCGAGACCAACCCCGGCCAGGAGGATATGGACTTGGACTCCGAGGGTGACGTGTGCGATCTCGACGACGGGGTGATCTTCGTCCGGTGGCAGGGGAACACCTTGATCTACCAGCACGAGCTCCCGTTCAACGGGTACAACCTCTACAAGCGAGACGCCGCGACGCTGCAAAGCAGCGGGGTGTACGTCGTCGATCCGCAGAGCCATCCGGGCCCGGACAATGCGCGCGCCTGCGATCTGACCGGCGACTACGTGTCGCAGGAAACTCCTGCTCCCGGCCAGGCGATCCTCTATTTCGTGAGCGGGAGCGCCGGGAACGTGGACGGCGGTCTCGGAGAGGACAGCAGCGGCGACGAACGCCCGAACGGTTACCCCTGCGGCTGCCTGCCGATGACGCGCGTGGCGCACGCGCGGGATGGAGGAAGTTTCACGCCGTCGCCGAATCTCCTCATCGACAGCCTGGCACAGTGGTGCGCTTACATGCCCTCCCTGTGCAACGCTGGACTCATCGATTTCAATACGGAAGTGGCGCTGGCGCACGTCTATGCCGGCCGTGACACCTGCGCCGACACGAAAATCTCCTGCGTCGAGAAGGCGGGCACGGGAGTGCGCGTCGAGTCCACGGACATCGAATACAACTGCGGCTGCTTCTTCGTCCTGACGTCGCCCTACGACATCGTCAAGGTCAAGCGTCCGGCGACGGCGGCGGCTTTCTCCAGCACCTTCACGAGGCTCCCCTGCCCATGAGCCGGTGAAGCACGGCGACCTGATCTTCAGGCGATCGCTTCGCGCAGCCTTGCGAGAGAGATGTTGGCGCCGCACAGGACGATGACGACGCGGCGGCCGCGGAAGCGTTGCTTTTCCTTGAGATAGCCGGCGACCGCCACGGCGGCGGCCCCTTCGATGAGCGTGTGATGCCGCTCCATCACCAGGCGCATGGCGGAGCGGATTTCGTCCTCGCTGACGAGAACCGAGTGCGTCACGAGGCGCCGGCAGAGATCGAAGGTGATGGCGCCGGGCTCGACCCCGCCGGCCGTGCCGTCGGACAGAGTCGGCAGCGATTCCATCTCGAGGATGCGGCCGGCCGCGAGCGAGTGGTGCATCACCGCCGAGTTCTGAGGCGAACAGGCCACGAGCTCCACCTTGCGGCCGAGCCCTTCGAAGGCGAGACCGATACCGGAGATGAGTCCGCCGCCCCCGAGGGCGACGAAGATGGCCTCGGGCGCGTCCACCTGGCGGCCGATCTCCAGGCCGACCGTGCCCTGCCCGGCCACGACCTCCGGATCGTTGTAGGGCGAGATGTAGGTCAGGCCCTGCTCTTCCGCGAAGCGGCGCGCTTCGAGCTCCGACAATCCGCTGTCGGTGCCGCGCGCCCGCACCTCGGCGCCGTGATCGCGCATCGCCTGCAGCTTCACCGGCGAGGCGTTCTCCGGCACGAAGATGGTCGCCTGGCCGCCGAGCGCCTGCATCCCCCAGGACACCGCCATGCCGTGGTTGCCGGACGAGGCCGCGACGATGCCGCGCCGCCGCTCTTCGGGTGAGAGCAGGCCCAGCCGGTTCATCGCGCCGCGCAGCTTGAACGAGCCCGTGACCTGGAGGTTCTCCATCTTCAGGAACACGTCGGCGCCGCCGAGGCGCGATAGCTCGGCCGACGGATCCACCGGCGTCTCCCGGACGTGCGGCCGGATCCGCTCCGCCGCCGCTTCGATGGCCCCGAACCAGTCGCGCATGCGCCCCATGATAGCGGAGCAACTTGGCGGCGCCGCGCGCATGCGGTAATCTCCGCGCGCCCCACCCCGAGGAGAGACCATGACACGACGACGCACGCAGGTCCTCGCGCCGATGGGCGCGCTCGCGCTCGGCGCCGCGCTCTTCGCGCCCTTCGCCTTCGCCGGGGAGATCTACGGACGGGTGATCTCCGGAAACGCCGCGGCCCCGGCGGGAACGACCGTCGCCGCCAAGTGCGCCGACGCCGACTATCCCGCCAAGCCGATCGACGCCAAGGGCGCTTACCACATCATCGCCGGCAGGACCGGCAAGTGCACCCTGACGATCACGATGAAGGGGCAGTCGGCCACGGTGGACGTGGTGTCGTACGACGACCCGGTCGAGGCCGACATCGTCCTCGACACCAGGGACGGCAAGCTGAGCGCCCGGCGCCGGTAGCAATGGGCGAGAAAAAGGATCTCTGGGACAAGGCGGCGGTCCTCCTGCAGCCGGTCGGCGGCGGGCTGGCGGCGCTCGCGGTGGCGGTGGTCGGCCTGCGCGGCTCGCAGGTGCTGAACGACCGGCAGGCGGCGGAGACCAACGCCCGCCTCTACTCCGAGCTGATGAGCCGGCGCGAGGAGGCGGAGTCGAGCCTGCGCAAGGACATGCTGGTGTCGATCATCCAGTCGTTCCTGCGCCCCTCCGCGGGGGATCTCGACTCCCTGGTCCTCAACCTCGAGCTGCTCGCCTACAACTTCCACGAGTCGCTCAATCTCAAGCCGCTCTTCCTCGACCTGCAGCGCCGCCTCGCGAAGGCCCCCGATCCCGAGCGCGAGGAGTACCGCGCCCGCATCGATCGGGTGGCCCGGGAGATCACCGCGCGGCAGCTCTTCTCGCTCGAAGGTCACGGCGACTCCTTCCGGCGATCGATCGATCTCGACGAGCTGGAGAAGACCGGCCGCTTCGGCCTCGATCTCGAGCCCGAGGAAGTCCAGGTGGACAACACGCGGGTGGTCGTCGCCCTGCGGGTCCTCGAGGTGGACCGGAGGCAGCAGCAGCTCTTCGTGCGCCTCACGGTGAGCTCCCCCGAAGGAGGCGCCGAGCTGACCGACTCGCGCGCCATGTTCAGCGTCGGCTTCTACGACTTCCCGCTCATCGACAACACCCGCCTGGCCAACGGGCAGAGGTGCGCCGTGACCATGAGCGCGTGGTCGAAGACCAACGCCGACCTCACGATCACCTGCTTCCCCGGCGAGTACGCCTCCCTCAAGGACCGGCCGTACATCGACGAGGTCATGAGAAAGCTGACCGAGCAGGCGGCTCCCAAGCCCTAGGCCTGCCCGGAACCTTCCCACCGTCTCCCACGTAGAGCAACGCCACCGGCCTGGGGAGGCCCCGCCCGGCGGTCGTGTAGAATCCGGCCTTCCGTCAATGACCTTCTGAAGACCTGGGGGGAGCCCATGTCACGTCTGCGCGTCATCGCCCTGTCCGCCGCCGTCCTTTCGGCCGGCCTGCTCTTCGCCCTGTTTCCGGCCTCCGGGCCCGCCGGGGTCGCGCGCGCGGCCGAGGACACGCTTCCCGACGGCTTCTATCGCTACCCCACGGTGGCGAAGGGGACGGTGGTCTTCGCCTCCGAAGGCGATCTCTGGAAGGTGCCGCTCGCGGGCGGCGTGGCGCAGCGGCTGACGGCGTACGAAGGCGAGGAGAAATGGCCGGCCCTCTCTCCGGACGGGCGCTTCATCGCTTTCACGGCGCAGTACGAAGGGAACGACGACGTCTACGTCATGTCCGCGTCCGGCGGCGAGCCGGCGCGCCTCACCTTCCATCCGTCGCCCGACCAGGTGATCGGCTGGACCGCCGACGGGAAGATCGTCTTCCGCAGCCGGCGCGACACGCCGCACAACGACAACCGCGTCTACACGCTGCCGCGCGAAGGCGGCATCCCGACCCTCATCCGCCTCGAGCCGGCCGCGTGGATCTCGTTCGAGCCGAACGGCAAGCGGGTCGCCTTCGAGAAGATCGGCCTCGAGACGCACAACTGGAAGCGCTACAAGGGCGGCGAGGCCGAGCAGATCTACGTCGGCACGGTGGACCCGCTGGCGATCAAGGAGGTCACCGACTGGGACGGCAAGGACGCCTTCCCGATGTGGGGCACCGACGGCCGCATCTACTTCGTGACCGACCGCTGGGGACGCCCGAACCTCGCGTCGATGAAGCCGGACGGCTCGGATGTGAAGCGGCTGACGACTTTCGACGACTACGACGTCCGCTGGCCCTCGATGGGCGACAAGACGATCGTCTTCCAGCACAAGATGGATCTGTGGTCGTTCGACATCCCCTCGGGGAAGGCGGCGATGATCCCGGTGTCGCTGCCGAGCGATCGGCTGCAGGTGAGGGACCGCTTCGTCGACCCGATGGCCAACCTGCGCGGCTGGGGGCTGTCGAAGGACGGCGAGCGCATCGTCCTCGAGACCCGAGGCGACCTCTTCGTGACGCGGACCAAGCGCAAGGGGCTCATCCGCCGGCTGACGGAGAACTCGGCGGCGCGCACCCGCGGCCCGGCCTTCGCGCCCGACGGCAACTCGGTCGCCGCCTGGACCGAGGTGGACGGCGAGGAGCAGCTCATTCTCTATTCCGCCGACAACAGCCAGCCGTTCAGGCAGGTCGGCAAGCAGGAGCCGGGCTGGCACTACGCGCCCATCTGGTCCCCCGACGGCAAGAGGATTGCGTGGAGCGACCAGAAGTACCGGATGATCGCGGCCGACGTCGCGAGCGGCGCGACCACGGTGGTCGACACCGGCGTCTTCGAGACCGACACCTACGAGTGGTCGCCCGACAGCCGCTACCTGGCGTACGAGATCCCGATCGAAAACGGCTTCAGCCAGGTGCGCATCTACGACACGCAGGCGAAGAAGAATTACAACGTCTCCACCGAGATGTTCAATTCGTACTCCCCCACCTGGGACCCGAAGGGGAAGTACCTCTACTACCTCTCCGATCGCTTCATCAACCCGTACCTCGACCGCTTCGAGGCGCGCTTCATCGTGCAGAAATCCGCCCTGCCGATCGTCGTGGCGCTGCAGGCCGACGGCAAGCTGCCGTTCGCACCGCGCAGCGACATGGACCCCAAGGACGAGAAGAAGGACAAGGACGACGACAAGGACGCGGACAAGAAGAAGGAGGCCGACAAGAAGAAGGATGAGAAGAAGGAAGAGAAAGTCGAGCCGATCAAGATCGACTTCGACGGCCTCGCCGACCGCATCGTGCAGGCGCCGGTCCCGCCGGGGCGGTACTTCGGCCTCAAGGCGGTCGAGGGCAAGCTGCACTTCATCGGCATCGAGCCGCGCGGCATGACGCCGCCCGACGGCGACGGCGAGGACGATGACGACGGAGGCGGCGGCACGCTCTACACCTTCGACATCGCCAAGGAGAAGATGCTGCCCCTGGCGCAGAGCGTGCGCGGCTACGACGTGTCGGGGAACGGCAAGGTGCTCGTCTACCGGACGAAGGACCAGTTCATCCGCGCGGAGGCCGGCACCATGTCGACCCCGCAGGCGGAAGGACCGCAGGGCGGCGCCGACGACCCGCGCATCGACTTGTCAGGCTGGACCGTGCGCGTCAACCCGCGCCAGGAGTGGAAGCAGGAGCTGCGCGAGTCCTGGCGCCTGCAGCGCGACTTCTTCTACGACCCGCAGATGCACGGCGTGGACTGGAACGGCGTCTGGACGCAGTACGGGTCCCTGGCCGACCGGATGTCGAGCCGCGACGACCTCGAAGACATCATCGGCGAGATGTTCGGCGAGCTCAGCGTCGGGCATGCCTACCACTTCGCGACCGAGCTGCGCCGCGGCAAGCCGGTGGGAACCGGTCTCCTCGGCGCCGACCTGACCTACGACGATGCCTCCGGCTTCTGGAAAATCGGCCACATCTACAAGGCCGACTACCCGGATCCCAAGGTGTCGTCGCCGCTCGCCCGGCCCGATCTCCGGGTGAAGGAAGGCATGTGGCTCGTGGCCATCGACGGCCGGCCCCTCATGAAGGGCGAGGACTACATGCGCCGCCTGTCCAACCGCGCCGGCCAGGAGGTCGAGCTGTCGGTCAGCGACCAGCCGAAGTACGAGGGCTCGCGCCGCATCATCGTGAAGCCGGTGGGGAACGACACGCGGCTGCGCTACGCGGACTGGATCCGCGAGAACAGGGCCTACGTGGACAAGAAGTCGAACGGGACGATCGGCTACCTGCACCTCTACGACATGGGCGGCTACGGGCTGCAGCAGTTCGCGCGCGACTTCCCGCCGCAGTGGAACAAGCGCGGCTTCATCATCGACGACCGCTGGAACCACGGCGGCTTCGTGGCGCCGATGATCATCGCGCACCTCGACCGCAAGCTCTTCTCGGTCGCCGGCAACCGCTACAGCAACGCGCGCCAGACGACCCCGGATCGATCCTTTCACGGCCATCTCGACGTCCTGATCAACCGGCAGGGCGGCTCGGACTGCGAGACGCTCGCCCTCGAGGCCAAGGACTTCGGCCTGGGCCAGGTGATCGGCACCCGCACCTGGGGCGGCTGGGTGGGCATCCGGGGCGACAAGGCGTTCCGCGACGGCGGCGTCACGACCCAGCCCGAGTTCGGCGGCTGGGACCCGAAGGGCAAGGGCTGGCAGATCGAGGGGCACGGCGTCGATCCCGACGTCGTCCTCGACCTGAGCGCGGATGGCTTCCTCGACGGCGTGGACGAGCAGCTCGACTTCGCCATCAAGGACCTGCTGGACAAGATCGCCAAGGATCCGCGCGACCTGGCCCCGATGCCGCCGATCACCCCGCGCCCGCTCAAGGCCGCCAAATAGGGGTGGGAGCCCGCGCCCGGGAGCTGGCGCCGGAAGGGCCCCGGCATTACGTTGTGGTACGATGCACCTCGAGGCGGCGCTCCCTGCGAGGGGCGTCACCCCCAGGCGGTAACACCTTTCGGGAGAATACGTTGAGCGAAGCCACCCAGCGGGAACCGTTCATCCTGTCCGTCGTGCGCTGGTTCGATTCCTGGTCGGGGATCAACCACGAAGCGGCGCGCAACCAGCCGAGGGAGATCGACTGGATGCGGGTGACGCCGTTTCTGGGCCTGCACGCCGCCTGCCTGCTGGTGCTCGTCGTGGGCTGGAGCCCGATCGCGGTGGGCATGGCGGCGTTCTTCTTCTTCGCCCGCATGTTCGCCATCACCGGCTTCTACCATCGCTACTTCTCGCATCGCTCGTTCAAGACCTCCCGCTTCATGCAGTTCATGTTCGGCGTCATGGGCAACACCTGCGTGCAGCGCGGGCCGATCTGGTGGGCGTCGCACCACCGCTACCACCACAAGGTCTCGGACACCGACGAGGACCCGCACTCCCCGGTCCGCTTCGGGCTGATGTGGAGCCACATGGGCTGGTTCATGTCGCGCGCCCATTTCGCGCCGCGGCTCGAGCTGGTGAAGGACCTGGTGAAGTTCCCCGAGCTGCGCTTCCTCGACCGGTTCGATACGCTCATCCCGGTCCTGGCCGGCGCGGTGATGTGGGCGCTCGGGTCGGTGCTGCACCATTTCGCGCCGGGTCTCGGAACGACCGGCCCGCAGATGTTCGTGTGGAGCCTGGTCTCCACCGTGGTGCTGCTGCACTCGGCCGTGTGCATCAACTCGGTGGCGCACTGGCTCGGCCGCAAGCGCTACCCGACGACCGACAACAGCCGCAACTCCTTCACCCTGTCGCTCCTCACCTTCGGCGAGGGGTGGCACAACAACCATCACTTCTACCAGGCGTCGGTCCGCCAGGGACATCACTGGTGGCAGATCGACATCACCTGGTACATCCTCGTCGTGATGTCGTGGATGGGCCTGGTGTGGGACCTGAAACCGGTCCCGGCCCACGTCTACGCCACGCCGAAGCCCCAGCGCCAGCGCGGCGTCTGAGAGGCGGCGCTGCGGCTGCAGTGCCTAGAAGTTCCAGCCCAGTCCCAGGTTGACCTGATCGACCTCCTGCTCGTCGGGGTCGGAGTAGTTGGTCGCGTCCGCCTTGATCACCACCTGCTTGATCGGGGCGTACTGGATCCCGCAGGTCTTCACCGTCAGGTCCGCGAGCGGGGTGGTGGCAAGGCCTGACGCCACCTCCTGCTCCGTGTCCAGGTTCTCGAAGCGGCAGAAGAAGATGAGGTCCTGCTTCGATTTCGGCCAGGTGCTCAGGACGTCGTAGCCCATCTCCAGGTACAACCCGTCCAGCTTTTCGCCGATGGCCGTCTGGCCCGTCGGATCGATCGCCAGGCTGATCTCTCCCGCGTCACCGAGGATCCCCTGTGCGTACAGGGCGCGCGCCTGGAAGCCGCGCCAGCGGTACTCGGCGTGCGCGTCCCAGAGCGTCAGACGGCCCGGCGGAAAGTTGGCCTGCTGCTGGCCGGTGCGCCCGACGAACCCCGACGCGCCGAGCACCAGGTCGCCGATTCCCTTGCCGCGCAGCGGCCGCCAGTCGGCGCGCGCCGTGAACGCCATGTCCTCGGCCAGGGCGTTCGATCCCTGCTGGCGGCCTCCGGCGACGCCTTCCACCGCCGTGAAGCCGGAGGCGTCGAGCGACTCGACGACGTAGCCGCGCCATTCCACCGGACCCGCCTCGCCGTAGGCGCCCGCGCCGACGCCGCGCCAGGTCGAGGGGAGGATGCGCTGCTCGACGAAGGGGCGCCTGGTGCCCAGATAATCGTTCGGCTCGTGCCGCTCGTTGACCCAGCCGACCGGCATCAGCAGGAGGCCGCCGCGCCAGCCGAGCTGCTTGCGCTGGCGGAAGTCGACGTAGGCGAACTCGACGGCGGCGTCGCCATCCGATCCGTCCTCGACCAGGGCGTGCTCGACGCCGAACGAGGAGTTGAAGAGCAGCCGGTCGTCGAAGCGGTAGCCGACGTAGACGAACGCCTCGGTCAGGTCGGCACGGTCGGGGACATTCGCGTCGGTGTCGTTGTCGCGGTGCGCCGTGAAGCGCTGGTACAGCGCCGAGCCGTAACCGCCGAGCGCCAGGCCGCGCTTCGTGAGATAGACGCGCGACGCCGAAGGCGAGAGGCCGTTGACGCTGTGGGTTTCGCTGGCGGCGACGCCTCCCGTGTGCTCCTGTTTCAGCCGGCCCAGCTCGGCCTCGAGCGCGGTCAGGCGCTTCTGGATGTCGGCGACGCCCGCGGACTCGCTCTTGAGCCGGGCGATTTCCTCTTCGAGCGCCTGGATGCGCCGGCGAAGCGCCTCGGCGTCCTCCGGAGCGGACACGCTCGACGGTGGCGCTGCCGCTTCGGCGGTCGCGGGCGCTTGCGAATCCGCCTGATCCGGTGCGGATGTGGCCGGCCGATCCTCTGTGCTCGCTCCGTCCGCCGCGCGGGCCAGCTCCACTGCGCCCAGCATCGCCACAAACGCCCCGATCAATGCCGCCGTCCCTTTGATCCGCATTTGTACCGATCCCCCCGTTCGGACAAAAAAAGAGGCGTTCGGGTCGAGCCCGAACGCCCCGTTTTACCGCTTCACGCTGTGGTGGTCCTCAGTGGGACGCCGGCGGCGTGGTGCCCGTGGACGCCGTGTCGAACTTGAGGTCCGAAATGGTGTCCATCTGGTTGTCGTTGTTGAACACGACGGTGATCTGCTGCCCCGGGCGAACCTGGTTCAGCTTGCTGATCGCCTGACCCGTCACCTTCAGCGTCTTTTCGTCGCCGCTGGCGGTGGGGCTGCCCGTGGTCGGGCTGCCCGGCGTGCCGGGCGTCGTCGCGCTGCCCGTGCTGCCGGCGCTGCCGCCGAGGTCACGAACCGTGATGGTCTTCCCATCCGGATCGACCGACACAACCGTCACCACCTTCTCGGTCTTCTTCCCCTGCGTGGTGGCAGCCTTGTCCTTGTCGGTTCCGGCGTAAACGCTCGCCACGGGGGCGAGCACGAGCGCCGCGATGGCCACGATGGCGAGAATGCGAATTGCCTTCATGATGAACGCCTCCTTGATGAATTTGGGAGGGGGCATTCACTTCCTTTCACTCGTTCAACGGGAACATCCCGAGTCGTTCCCGAAGCAAGACGCATGCTAGCACGCTGATCTTCGAGCGACGATCCGGAAACGGGCGCCTGACAAGAGTCTCAGTACTTTTCCAGAATCGATTCTACGGTGCGCCGCGACATCGGATGGTAGCCGGGCCGCGCCGCGGCGAAAATGTCGCGCGCCAGCGCGCGCGTCGTCTCGCTGCGGCCGAGCGCCGTGTAGATCGGGCGCAGGTATTTCATCCGTCCGACGGTGGTGAGCACCTCGCGGATGCGATCGAACGCCGGCGCGTACGCCGACACCGCGGCGATCGACAGCCACTCCACGAGGATCTCGTAGTTGCCGCGCTCGCCGAGCCGAAGCGCCTGGTCGAGCCCGGTGCAGTCCGCCGCCGCGAGCGGACGCGGCAGCCGCTGGAGATACACGAGCGTCTCGCTCGTCCCCCAGGACTTCACCGCGTCGGCGGGCGGGCGGACTCCCTTCGTCCAGCCCGCGGCGAGGGTGGAGAGCCTTTCGAGTGTCGGCGCCGCGAAGCGCGGCGCGTTCGCCGGCAGCCCCGGCTCGCGCAGCCAGGCGTTCATCCCGATCGTGTCACCGATGCCGGGCAGCTCCGACGCGATGAACCGCTCCCACTCTTCGGTCGTGATCGAGGTGAAGCGGAAGCGCTCGATGTAGCGGCGCAGCACCGGGTCGAAACGCTCGCGTCCCGCCGTCCGCTCCAGGAGCGCCCACAGGCGCGCGCCCTTCTCGTACGGGATCGACGAGAACGCCTCGTCGGGATCGACGCCGTCGAGATCGAGCCGCAGCCGCGTCATCTCCGGCCGGCCCGCGAAGCGCTCGAACTCGGCGGCGAGCACCTTCTCGCCGATGGCCCACGCGAGCGCCGCCGCTTCGGCGCCGTGCAGCGCCTCGTGGATGCGCCGCTCGGCATACACCGTCGTCCCCTCGTTGAGCCAGAAGTGCTCGTTGCTGGTGTTGGTGACGAGGTTGCCGGTCCACGAATGCGCCAGCTCGTGCGCCACGACGTCCACGAGCGACCGATCGCCCGCCAGGAGCGTCGGCGTCAGGAACGTCATGCGCGGGTTCTCCATGCCGCCGAAGGGAAACGACGGCGGCAGGACCAGCATGTCGTAGCGCTCCCAGTCGTACGGCCCGAACAGGCCCTCGGCCGTGCGAAGCATGTCCTCGATGCCGGCGAACTCCCACGCCGCCTTCCCGACCGTGCCGGGCTCGGCCCAGACGCGCGATCGCGGGGACAGGTCGCGCGACGCCAGGTCGCCGACCGCCAGCGCCAGCAGGTACGGCGGGATCGGCTGCGGCATCTCGAAGCGCCACGTGTGCGTGCCGGGACGCGGGCCGGGTCCGTCGCCCGCCGGCCCCGCCGACATCACCGCGGCCAGCGGCTCCGGGACGGTGAGCGACGCCGAGTAGGTCAGCCGCGCTCCCGGCGAATCTTGTAATGGCGAGATCTCCCGTGCGTGGATCGCCTGGCACTGGCTGAAGAGGAACGGATGGCGACGCCCCGACGTCTGCCGCGGCTCGAGCCACTGCAGCGCCGTCGAATCGGGCGAGGTCTCGTACGCGATGACGACGGCGATCGTGCCCTTCGGGAGATCGAGCCGCAGCCTTCGACCGAGGATCGGCTGCTCGTCCTCGAGCGCGAACGGAATCGGCCGGCCGTCGGCGCCGGAGACCGACCGCACGGTGAGCAGCTTGGTGTCGAGATCGAGCCGGCCTCCCGAGGCGGAGGCGAGCGTCAGGCGCGCCGTGCCCGCGAGAACCCGGCGCTCGAAATCGACCTCGAGGTCGAGGAGCACGTGCTTCGTGCGCGGCTGCTCCGGTTCGAAATACGAATGGGGATCGGGTCGCGCCATGGTGACCTCAGCGGATCGGGACGTAGATGTTGGTGATCAGCTCCGACTCCAGCGTGTTTCCGGGGTCGCTGACGAACTCGTCCCACGCCGGGCCCGCCGGCTCGTAGCCGACCGTCTTCATGAACGCGATCGTCTTCGCCCAGGTCGCGGGAATTCCGTGGTACGGGCCCTTGTGCACCACCTTGAGCGCCGGGCCGCCGTAGGTCTGCTTCACCTGCACCTTCGAGTCGGCGCCGACCGGCTTGTCGGGCGCGCGGTCGAGCGGGATGGCGGCGTCGAACTGGTACCCCGCCGCATCCTCTTTATTGTTGATGGCCAGGACCGGGGCCGCCTGCCTGACCCCGTGCTTCGACATGAACTGGGCCACCTGGCCGTAACCGGCCCCGAGCGCGGCCGCGTACGCGGCGTCGTCGCGACCCGCCATCGCCGGCACGTAGGCGATGGTCACCGGCGCCACCTCGACGCGGCTGACGACGAGGTCGCCGACATCGTCCTTGGGCAGCGATGATGCGAAGCGATCGAGCGCGGAGAGCGCCTTTTCGAAGTCCTTTCCGCTCACGCTGTCCAGCATCAGCCCGAACCAGCGGCCGGCGGGGCCCGCCCCCATGTCGACATCGACGCCCCACACCACCCGCGTCCCTTCTCCTTCGGGAGTGAGGTGGAAGGTTTCGTCGGACGTGCCCATCGCGCCGAAATCCACCGTGCACTTGACGTATTCGGGCGGGCGGCTCTCGACCACCGTCTTTCTGCCGGAGCCGAGGTCTTTCTTCTCGCTGGCCCAGTCGAGCCTCGCGCCGACGCCGAAATCCGGGCCCGACAGCGTGACCTTCGCCTGCGGGTCGAGCTCCTGCAACCGCAGCCACTTGTCGGCATTGCGGAACGAGCTGACCAACAAGTGGACTGTCGACGGGCGGGCGCCGATGACCGCCGAACGCTCCATGTGCACGTGGCGCGGCAGCAGCAGGCCGACACCCGCGAACAGGACGGCCAGGACGAAGAAGAGAAGGACGGCTTTCCTGACGAGACGCATGCGGGCTCCCGGAAACGGTCGGATCTCTCGGGGATGATAGGCTGAGCGGCCCATGGAAGGAACGGGAATCGAGATCTCGGCGGCGGCAACCGGCACCGCTGCCGCTCCGGTCGAGGCGGCGGCGCACGAGGCCTGGGTCCGGCTGTTCGAGGAGCTGCGCGGCCGCGGCGCCGGGCCGCGCGACGTCCTGGTGGAGCGGATCTTCTTCCGCGACCCCGGCTCGCTCGACGCCATCCGCTCCGGGCGGGCGCTGGCCTACGAGGAGGCCGGCATTTCGAATCCACCGATCGTCTCGATGGTGGGGCAGGCCCCGGCCGATCCCGCCGTTCCCTTCGCCGTCCTGGCGCACGCCCTGCCGGGGTCGGGACCGGCCGGCGGCGCCGCGGCGCGGAGGCTCGAAGGGCTGCCCGGGGGCACGGAGGGGATCGAGACGCACGCGGGCGGCGCCAGGCGCGTCCTTGTGACCGGGATCGTCGGCGGCGACCCGGGAGACCGGCTCGACTTCGAGGGCCAGGCGGCGCGCCTGTTCGCGCGCGCCGGCTCGGTGCTGATGCGCGCGGGGATTCCGTTCAAGCAGGTGGCGCGCACCTGGATCTTCCTCACCGCCATCGACCGCGACTATGCCGCGCTGAACCGGGCGCGCCGCGCCTTCTTCGAGGCCTCGGACGTCCGGCCGGCGCCGGCCAGCACGGGAATCGGCGGGCGGCCTGCGGCCGCCGGGCGTCTCATCGCCCTCGACCTCGTCGCCTTCGACGGCCTGCAACGCGACGCCATGCGGCCGCTGAGCGCGCCGACCATGAACGAGGCGCCTTCGTACGGCTCCGACTTCTCGCGCGGTTTCGAGGTGCGCCTCGCCGATCGACGGCTGGTGTTCGTCTCGGGAACCGCCAGCATCGACCGGCGCGGCGAGGTGCTGCACACCGGCGACATCGAGATGCAGGCGGACCGCATGCTGCAGAACGTCGATCGCCTCCTGCATGCGGCCGGCGCCGATTTCGAGTCGCTTGCCCACGCCGTCACGTACGTCAAGCGCGCCGAGGACGCCCCCGCGATCGCCGCCGCCTGCGCCCGCGCCGGGTTCCCCGCGGAGGTGCCGCACGTGGTCTGCGTCGCCGAGGTGTGCCGCGCCGAGTGGCTGTGCGAGATGGAAGCGTACGCGGCCCTGCCCGCATGACGTCGCCCGGCTGGCTTTCGACCGGGGCGATCCTCGGCGCCGCGGCGGTGGGACTCGGCGCCTTCGGAGCGCACGGGCTCAAGAGCCGCGTCACGGCGGATCTGTTGGCGGTCTTCGAGACCGCGGCGCGCTACCACCTGATCCACGCACTGGCGATCGTCGCGGTGGCGTGGGCGGCGGAGCGATTCCCAGGCGTATGCGCCACCGCCGCCGGCTGGCTCTTCGTCACCGGCATCGTCCTCTTCTCCGGGTCACTCTATGCCCTGGTCCTCACGGGCGTCCGCGGCCTGGGAGCGATCACTCCGCTCGGCGGGCTGGCGTTCATCGCCGGCTGGATCCTGCTGGCCCTGGCGCCGTTGTTGGGATCGAAGACCGGATGATCGCCGACGCTGCGACCGCCGCGCGGGGCGTGACCGACCCGCTCCTGTGGCACCGCATCCAGTTCGCCTTCACCATCATCTATCACTACCTCTTCCCGCAGCTGACGATGGGGCTGGCGTTCCTCATCGCGGTCATGAAAGGACTCGGGCTCCGGCGCGACGCCAACGGCGACGGCTGGAACGACGCCGCCCGCTTCTGGATCCGCATCTTCGGCCTCAACTTCGCGGTCGGGGTCGTCACCGGCATCCCGATGGAGTTCCAGTTCGGCACCAACTGGGCGCGCTTCGCGACCTACGCCGGCGGCGTCATCGGCCAGACGCTGGCGATGGAAGGGATGTTCGCCTTCTTCCTCGAGTCGTCGTTCCTCGCGCTGCTCGTCTGGGGCGAGCGGCGCGTCGGCCGCATCGGGCACTTCCTCGCGGCGCAGGCGCTCTTCGCCGGCGCCTGGTTGTCGGGCTACTTCATCATCTGCACCAACTCCTTCATGCAGCACCCGGTCGGTCACGCCGTCGGCGAGGACGGACGCCTGCGTCTCGTCGACTTCTGGGCGTTCCTGCTGAACCCGTGGGCGCTCGCCGCCTACGTGCACACCATGCTCGGAGCCGTCGTCACCGGCGCCTTCGTGGTCGCGGCGATCGGCGCCTTCTATCTGCTGACCGGGCGGCACCCGGAGGCGGCGCGGCGCTTCCTGAAGATCGGCGTTGTCTCCGGGTTCGCGGCGAGCCTGCTCGTCGCCTTCCCGACCGGCGACCACCAGGCGAAGCTGGTCGCCGCGCACCAGCCGGCGTCCCTCGCGGCGATGGAAGGACGGTTCGAGAGCGGCCCGCGGGCGGAGATCACCATCATCGGCCAGCCGGACGTGGCGCAGCGCAAGATGGACAACCCGATCGCCGTCCCCGGCATCCTGTCGTTCCTGGCGCACGGCGCCATCACCGCCGAGGTGCACGGACTGAACGAATTCCCGCCGGAGAACTGGCCCGACAACATCGAGCTGCTCTACTACGTCTTCCACATCATGGTCGGGCTCGGGACGATCTTCATCGGCGTCACCGGCCTCGCGGCGCTCCTGCTGTGGCGCGGGCTCCTGTTCCGCAGCCGGCCCATCCTGTGGGTGCTGATGCTCGCGGCGCCGTTTCCCTACATCGCCAACACCGCCGGCTGGATGACCGCCGAGCTGGGACGGCAGCCGTGGCTGGTGTACGGTCTGTTCCGGACGAGTCAGGGCGCGAGCCCGATGGTGCACGCCGGATCGACCCTGTTCACCCTCATCGGCTTCTGCGGGCTCTACCTGGTCATCGGCCTGGCGTTCCTGTTCCTGGTCGGGCGCGAGATCCTGCACGGGCCCGCCGAACCCGCGGCCCGCGAGAACGTCCGGGGTGGCACGACGGAGACCGGCCGTGATTGAGATCTGGTTCGCGATCGTCGCGCTGACCATCACCCTCTATGTGCTCCTCGACGGGTTCGACCTCGGAGCGGGGGCCTTGCACCTCTTCGTCGCGAAGACCGACGTCGAAAGGCGGCAGGTGTTCGCGGCGATCGGTCCCTACTGGGACGGCAACGAGGTCTGGCTCATCGCCACGGGCGGCCTCACCTACGTCGCCTTCCCGCAGGTGCTGGCGTCGGGTCTCTCGGGCTTCTATCTCGCGATGATGCTGGTCCTCTGGACCCTCATCCTGCGCGGGCTGTCGATCGAGTTTCGCAGTCATCTGCAGGCGCCGCTGTGGCGGCAGGCGGGCGACGTCGTCTTCGGCGTCGCGAGCACGAGCCTGATCGTCGTGCTCGGCGCGGCCATCGGGAACCTGGTGCGCGGCATGCCGATCGACCGCGACGGCTGGTTCGCGCTGACGCTGTTCACCGATTTCGGCACGTCGGGGGAGATCGGCATCCTCGACTGGTACACGGTGCTCGTCGGCGTCTTCACGCTTGCGGCCCTGTCGGCGCACGGCGCGGCCTACCTCGCGTTCAAGACCTCGGGCCCGGTGCAGGAACGGGCGCGCCGTTTCGGCCGGTGGCTCGCCGCGGGGGTCGCCGGTCTTTTCTGCGTCGTCACGGTGGCGACCGCCTTCGTGACCCCGGGCTTCCTCGGCTCGGTCCCGTCGCGGCCGGTCGCCTGGATCGCCGCGCTGCTGGCGGCCGCCGGGCTCGTCCTGCTCAACCTCGATCTGCGCACCGGGCGCGACGGGCGGGCCTTCCTCGGATCGGCTCTCTTCCTCGGCGGGCTGCTCGCCGCGACGGCCGCGGCGATGTACCCGGTGCTGCTCCGCTCGCGACCCGATGCGGCGCTGTCGCTGACCGCCCCGGGCACCGCCAGCGCCGACTCGAGCCTGCGCATCGCCTTCGCCTGGTGGTCCATCGCCTTCCCGCTGGCGGTCGTCTACTTCGTCGTCGTCGCGCGGCTGCACCGGGGCAAGGTGGAAGTCCCCGCGGAAGGCGAGGGTTACTAGCGCGGCTTCGACGCGCCACGCGGCTCGAGCGTGAACACCCCGGCCGCCGTTCCCGCATACAGCGCGCCCGGGGAACGCGGGTCGAGAGCTATGGTCCTCGGAACCGGGTCCTCAATCCGTTCGCGCAACGGATCCCATGAGATCGCCCCGTCCTGGCTTCGATAGATGCCATCGAACGTGGCGATGTAAAGGTCATGACCCTGGCGCGGGTCGATCACCACATCCGAGACCCCGCGTGAACCGGCAGTCAGAAGCCCTTCACCAGCCCGCCTCCATGACCTTCCCCCGTCCTCGCTCTTGAAGACACCGCCCGTGCTCGGATCGCCGGAGTAGCTCGTGCCGGCATAGAGGGTTAGCGGATTGGAGGGATCGACGGCAATCCGGTTGACGTACTGATGCCATTTGTACAAGTAACAGTTCGGGCATGTCTCGTAATAAGTGAGCCCGTCGTCGTACCTGAACCACGTCGCGCCGCGGTCGGGACTCTTGTAAATCCCGTCCCTGTCCGTCGCCGCGAAGATGACGCTCGAGTCGCTCGGATCGATCGCGAGGCTCGTCACGATGATGTACGGTCCGCCCTCGATCGAGCCGTTGTTGACGGTCGACCAGGAGGCTCCGTCGTCCTCGCTCTTGAGGATTCCCGCATAGACCGTTCCGATATAGATGGTCGAATGCTCCGAGTCGCTGGCAACCGACCAGATGTCGGCCTGGACCGGCAGCTGGAGCTCGCGCCACGTGGCGCCGTGGTCTTCGCTCCTGGACAACGGCCACCCCCGCCCCCCCGCATAGATCCATCCCGTGCGTGCATCGACCGTGAGGAGATAGACATCCCGCGCCGGCAGCGAGGTGCGCGACCAGGTCCGCCCGTGATCATCGCTTCGAAACACGCCGGGCGACCGGTCGGACGGCGTCCACCTGCCGTCGGGCGCATGCCCATCGGAATGGTCATAAATGAAGGACGCCGTCCCTGCGTACACCGTCCCCGGCGACGTGGGGTCCGTGGTCACCACCTCGACTCTGGCGCTGACGAGGCCGGTATCGGCGGCCTTCCATGAACTACCGCCGTCCGCGCTGCGGTAGAGACCGTGGGGACCGAGCAGGTAGATGAGCGACCGGGAGGAGACCCCGATGCTCAGACCGGTCACCGAGCCGCCGAAATTCAATGGGCTACAGACCTGGCCGCCGTCCACGCTTTTGAAGAGGCCGTACTTGTCGAGCCCGGCATACAGCGCGCCGTCCTGATCGAAGGCAAGAGTCCCGACGACCGGATAGCCCGAGTATCGCTGCAGGAGCGGCAGGCCGAAGTTGGTGGGCTGCCACGTCGCGCCCGCATCGCGGCTGCGGTAGACGCCATGGTCGTAGGTGCCGACGTACAGCGTCGAGTGGTTGCGAGGATCGATGACGATCGTCCTGATCTCAGCGGTGGGGTAGAAGGTCGAGCGATCATCGTGGGGCAGACCGTCGTCGATCCTGGCCCATCCCACCCCCCCATCTGTGCTCTTCGCCAGCGTGCTGTAGGCGTGCGTGCCGCAGCCGTTGGTCACGGCGTAGAGTGTGCGGCGATCCTCGGGATCGATCTTCAAGTCGGTCACGCATCCGCCGGACAGATTGGAGTCGAGCGGTTGCCAGCTCTCACCTCCATCAAGGCTCTTGACGACCGCGCCAGGTCCGATGGCAATGGCAAACTCCCGCGCGTGCGCGGCATACAGGACTCTCGAATCCAGGGGATCGATGGCGAGCGCCGAGAGCCAATACCCGTACCCGTCGTCCGGGAATGTCAGCCCTGCGGTGATCGCTTTCCATGATTTTCCCGTGTCCGTACTCTTGAGCAGCACCCGTCCGTGGTACGAACCAATTCCGGCAAACACCACGGACGGATCCGCCGGATCGATCGTCAGCGTGGTGACAAATCCTCCCGCGAGCAGTCCATCGGGCGACGCTGCAAGGCTCAACTCCCACCGGTTGCCTCCGTCGCGGCTTCGATAGATGCCGCGGGTCGAAGCCGCGAACAACAGGTTGTCCCGGGCGGCGACGACCGAGACACAGCAGTCCCCCTCCGGGCCGTTTGTCGTCCAGGCCTCCGACTCCGCCTGCGCACGGGACGAAACGGATAGCCCGAGGACCACGAAGAGCAGCAATGACTCCAGTCTCCGGACGATGTTCTTCATCTGCATTCCTTACGAGAAGCGAAGGGTTCGCGTGCCGCACTCGACGGTGATCGGCGCTTCGGTGATGAACTCATCGTAGCGTCCGCCCTGCGCCTGCCAAGGGCGGAAGGCGGCGAGGAATTACCGAATCAGCCGTCCGGGGGAATGCGGAGGGGCGCGGTTGAACCGGCCCGCGTTCTTCTGATACAAGCGGCGTGCAGCCCGCACTGGGAGAGGATGACGACATGCCCGAAGTCGACGCCGGCAAGGAGTCCAAGGAATTCCATCTCGACATCGCGGCCGAGAACCGCCCCTTCTTCCTGAAGGGCAGCGGCGCGCTCGACTGGGGGACGCAGAACCGGCTGTCGCGCATCTTCGACCCGGAAAGCGGCCGCACGGTGATGCTGGCGATCGACCACGGCTACTTCCAGGGGCCGACGACCGGTCTCGAGCGCGTCGACGTCTCCATCGTGCCGCTCCTGCCCTACTGCGACGCGCTGATGGTGACGCGCGGCATCCTGCGCACCAGCATCCCGCCGACCTTCCGCAAGGGCATCGTGCTCCGCGCCAGCGGCGGGCCGTCCCTCCTCAAGGAACTGTCGGACGAGGAGATCGCCGTGGACGCCGACGAGATCTGCCGGCTGCACGTCGCGGCCCTGGCGGTGCAGATCTTCGTCGGCGGGCCGTTCGAGACGCGCTCCATCCACAACATGACGCGGCTGGTCGATCTCGGGAACCGCCTCGGCGTGCCGGTCTTCGCGGTCACCGCGGTCGGCAAGGAGATGGTCCGTGACGCGCGCTACTTCCGCCTCGCGTGCCGCATGGCGGCGGAGCTGGGGGCGCACTTCGTCAAGACCTACCACGTGGAGGAGGGTTTCGAGACGGTCACCGCGTCCTGCCCCGTGCCGATCGTCATGGCCGGCGGCAAGAAGCTCCCGGAGATCGAGGCGCTCACCATGGCGCACCGCGCCGTGCAGGAAGGCGCTTGCGGTGTGGACATGGGGCGCAACATCTTCCAGTCGGAGGCGCCGGCCGCCATGCTCCAGGCGGTGCGCAAGGTCGTGCACGAGAACATGAAGCCGAAAGAAGCGCTCGACCTCTACCAGTCGCTGCGCGCCGAGCGCCGCCGCAAAACGTCCTGACGGACGACGGGAATCGCCGCAAGGAGAACGCATGTCGAATGACTGGACCGCACACGCCGCGACCCTGACCGCCGCGCTGCACCTGAGGCAGCCTCCCGTCGCGATCGCCTTCGCCGACGAGGTGCCGGCGGGGGTGCCGATGTGGAAAGGACAGGTCCCCGCGGGCTGCCGCTTCTGGGAAGAGGGCAGCCGCGCTCTGTTCGCGACGGCGGCGGTGGATCACGACCTGTGCGCCATCGGCACCTGGACGCACAACCTCGAGACCAGCCCGGCGCACGACGCCGAAAGGCGCGAAGCGCTCAAGGTGTTCGCCTCGCTCGGGTACGTCCGGCCGGAGGACCTGCCGCAGATCCCGGTCCTGAAGCAGCGCCCGAAGTTCGTGATCTACGGGCCTCTCGACCGCGTGCCGGTGCGCCCCGCGGTGGTGCTCCTCTTCGCACGCCCGGAGCAGGCGCTCATCCTGTCGGAGGCGTCGCAGCAGACCGAGGCGGGGACGCCGCCGGCGATGGGACGCCCGGCCTGCGCCATCGTCCCTCAGGCCGCCAACTCGCAGCGGACCGCGCTCAGCCTCGGGTGCTGCGGCGCGCGCGCCTACCTCGACATCCTCAAATCCGACGTGGCCCTCTACGCCATCCCCGGGTCCCGCCTGGCCGCGTTCACCGCGCGCGTGGCGGAGCTGGCGCGGGCGAACGAGGTGCTGACGGCCTTCCACGCGGTGCGCCGCCGCGACGTCGCCCGCGGCCTGACCCCGACCATCGCCGAGTCGCTCGCGGCGATGCAGTCCTGACCCGCGGCGGCATGCCGACCGGCCGGACGGCCCTCGTCATCCTTTTGCCGCTCATGGCGGCGGCGCTCCTGCTGTCCCTCGATCCGATCCGCAGCGCGATCGGACCCGGTCGCCTCCCCGTCGTCGTCCTCTGGGGGCTCCCGGCGCTCGCGCTGCTCCTGGCGTTCTTCGGACCGTCTTTGCCTCCGCGGGACGCCCGGCGGGTCGCATCGGCCGCGGCGCCGTTTTTCTCCCCCGCCCTGCGCCTCGTGCCGTGGATGGCGGGCGCCTTCGTCCTCGATCAGTCCTTCATCGGCATCGCGCACGTGCTCGGCTGGGTCTCGTTCACCTACGGCGACCAGAACCTGGCGGCGCACCCGCTGAAGACGGTGCTCCTCGGCGTGCCCGCGTGCCTGCTGCTCGGCTCGCTCGGGACGGAGCGGGCGCTGCGGTCGGGGGTGCTCGACGGCGCGGCCCGGAGATGGGGCCTGCGCGCCGGCGTCACGCTGTCGGTCGCGGCCGGATTGGCGCTCGCGGTGCCGGCGCTCGTGGGGGCCGGAGAGTTCGGCGACCCCGCCTTCGTCACTGCCAGCCTGGCGGTCGCGCTGGTGCGCGAGATCGGCTTGGTCCTGATCTACCTGCGCGGCGGCGGACTGCCGCTCGCCGGGCTGGGCCGCGGCCTGCTGATGTTTTTCGAGGGACGCATCATCACCGATGTCGAAAGCCTGTTCCTGCCTCTGGCGCAGTACACCACGAGCGAGCCGCGCTTCTACCTGCTGCGCGCCGCGACCGCCGCGGCGGCGCTGCTTCTCGTCGTCTGGGGTTGCCGCCGCGGCGTTGCCTCTGCGTCGGACGCCGGAGTCGCCGGAGGAGGGGCCACCGCGCGCCGCGCGGCGAGCGGATGACCCGGACCGGCATCGGGCTGCCCGTCCGCGCCGACTGGTCCCGCGCGACGCGCCCCGGTTGGGTGACGGCGAGTGTTTTCGGTCTGGTGGTGATGGCGACGTGGACGCTCGTCATCAAGGACCTGGCGCCCGTGCTCTATGCCGCGGCGGAGCGCTCGGCCGGGCGCGACATCGCCGCGCCGATCCTGTGGGATTTCTGGTGGGTGGCGCACCTGGCGCTCGCGTGGCTCTTGTGGAACGGCCACCGGATGGCGCGCGCCGCCGGCTACGCGATCGCGTCGGTCGAGATCGTCATCGTGGTGGTGAAGTTCGTGCTGTTCCTGCGGGCGCCCGAGTGGACCTTCTGGCGGCTCCTGTGGTTCACCAACAAGATCTACGTGCTCGGGTTCTTCTGCCTCTTCCTCGCGGCGCTGCTCCGGCGCCGCCCCGCCGACGGCTAGCCCGGTTCCGGACTAACAGTTCTTCCCGCAGTCCTGCCAGAAGAAGCCTTCCGGCGGGCACCAGCCTTTGGACTCATCGCAGCATTCCCGGGGACCGGCCGGCGAAACCGCGACCGGTCGCGGGGCCGGATCGAGGGGCGGCCGGGAAAGCGACGGACCCACGCTGATCGCAAGCAGGGCCGCCGACGTCGCCAGAAGGACCAGCCAGGTCAACCGTGTGTGCACGAGAGCTCCTGCGGATGTGAAAGAGTCAGTCCTTGAAGAGAGCGGGGGCCATGCACTGCGAACCGCAGTAGCAGTTCTTGCAGGACTGCCAGACGAATCCTTCGGCCAGGCACCAGTCCTTCGTCTCGTCGCAGCAGTCGCGCGGAGCGTGCCGGCAGGTGCTTCGGTTGGTCACCGGCGCCAGGCCGACCGGCACCTCGTACTTGTCTCCCGACCCGGCCCCGACATTCGGCGCCGCCGCTGGTCCCGCTGTCCCTCCCGGGCCCGAAGCGTTCCCGCTCGTGCCGGAGCTCGGATGCGGGTCCTGCGAAACGGCCGCGCCCGAGGCGACGGCGGGCGCCGGTGCAATGGACGGAGGCACGAGCGAAACAGGCGCGCGCGCCGGAACGGATGGCGAAACCGGGACCGCGCGCGCCTCCGGGGCGCGCCATGGCGGCACCGATGGGCCGGCGCCAACCGCGAGGAGGGCCGCTGCCATCACGGAAAGAATCACCCAGGTCGACCGTGAGTTCATGGGATGCTCCTGCCGGGTCGAACGATCTGGGGTAGATTCTACGGCCATGAAGGCCCCCGGGGTCAACCGCCGGAGTTTCCTTCGCGAGTCGATCTTCCTGACCGGAGCGGTCGCCGCGGCCGCCTCCAGCGCCTGCCATCACGATGCCGAGCCCGCGCGCGGAGACGATGCGGCTTCCGCCGCGGCCGCGGCCGCGATGCCGAAGCGCACGCTCGGACGCACCGGGCTCGAGGTCTCCGAAATCGGCTTCGGCGGCTTCCCGATCGACGATCCGGCCGTCATCCACTACGCGCTCGACCACGGCATCAACTACATCGACACGTCGAACTGTTATCGCCACGGGGCGAGCGAGACGACCATCGGCCGCGCGCTCAAGGGGCGGCGCGATCGCGTCACGCTGACGACCAAGTGGTGTCCGCATCACCTCGGCGAGAAGCCGGTGAAGGCGGCGTTCCTGAAGCAGCTCGATTCAAGTTTGACCCGTTTGCAGACGGACCACGTCGATGTGCTCCTCAACCACGAGGTCGGCAAGAACTCCGACGGCATCGGCGTCGATCGCCTGAAGAACCCGGAGATGCTCGAGGCCTTCGCCGCGGCGAAGCAGGCCGGCAAGGCGCGCTTCCTCGGCATGAGCGGCCACGACGCCGACCTCATGCCCATCCTGGATTACGCCATGGAGGCCGGGCCGTTCGACGTCATTCTGTGCCGCTACTCGTTCCTGGACTACCCGGAGCAGCAGGCGCTGGTCGCGAAAGCGCACGCCGCGGGCGTCGGCGTCATCGCGATGAAGACCCTCGCCGGCGCCAAGGGGGCGGACCTCGACAAATTCCGCGACCGGCACGTCACCTTCAAGCAGGCGGCGCTCAAGTGGGTGCTGTCCAACCGCGAGGTCTCGAACCTCGTCATCTCGATCAACAGCACGCGCCAGGTGGACGAGTACGTCGCCGCCGCCGGCAAGCCGCTGACCGCCGAGGACCGCAGCCTCCTCGGTGAATACGCGGCCGCGTTCTCGACCCAGGTCTGCCGCTACAGCGGCGCCTGCCTGCCGGCCTGCCCCGAGGGCGTGCGCATCGCCGACATCCTGCGCTTCTCGATGTATTTCCACGATTACGGCCAGGAGCAGCGCGGCCTCGAAGCCTATGGCCGCCTCGTCGAAGCCGAGCGCGCGGCCCACTGCCTGCACTGTGCCGGCTATTGCGAGCAAGCGTGCGCCTATGACCTGCCCATCAGGTCCTTGATGGTCCGCGCCGACGACGCCCTGTCCCGGCGCGAAACCTGACCCCGCCCCCCGTAGTCCTCGGACGCTCCCCTCACGGGTTTCTGCGATAGGCACAAGACCCGGGTCTGACTAGAGTCGCTTCATTCAGCCTCGCTGTCCTGCTGTCGATCGACACCCTCGCAGGCCAAGTCAGGCCGGAGGGCGACTTCATGATTCGCGGTCACTGGCCCCTCGTCGTGTTGTTCGTCGCCATCGCCTTTGTCCTGGGGAGCCCGGGAGTGGCCCGGGCCCAGGGTTCCTATGAAGTGCTGCATGCCTTCGAGCACCCCGGTCGCTTCCCCGGCACGGCCGCGCTGATCGAGGACGACGACGGGAATCTCTTCGGCACCACCTACTACGGCGGCCGGGCCGGGTTGCAGGGGGGAGGAACGATCTTCCGGATCGATCCGGACGGCGGGCTGACCACCCTGCACCACTTCGACTGCGGGCCTTTCCTGAGCTGCTACCCGGGCGGACTCGTCCGAGGCGGCGACGGCTTCCTCTACGGCACGACGGCGTACGGCGGCGACTCCGGCGGCGGCACGATCTTCCGCATGGACAAGTCGGGCGTGACGACGCTGCACTCCTTCGACTGCTCAGACGCCCCGGGGTGCGGCCACGCTCTCTTCCTGCAGGCGGCCGACGGTCTTCTCTACGGAGCGGCGGACGGCCTGATGTTCAAGCTGGACACCGCCGGTCGGTTCACGAGCTTCAGGACTTCGGTCCTCGATTGCGACGTCTCACCGACCTGGTGCGGGATCGCGAGCCTCATCCAGGGCGCGGACGGATTGTTCTACGGCACCCGGCCCGGCCATGCGGCCTACGACGTCACCGGCGGCGACATCTTCCGGATGGACTCGAGCGGCGCCGCCACGGTGCTTCACACCTTCCGGTGCCGGGGCCAGGAGGCCTGCAATCCTCTCGGGCTGACGCAGGGACGGGACGGATTCCTGTACGGCGTCACGCAGAGCGGCGGGGACACGAACGGTGGAACGGCGTTCCGGATGGACGCCGCCGGCAACCTCGTCACCCTCCACTCCTTCGACTGCCGGTCGGAACCCTGCGTCCCCAGCAGCCCCCTCGCGCCGGCCCGTGACGGCGCCTTCTACGGCACGACGCGGGGCCTCGACTTCGACGCGGGCGGCGGCCTCTTCAAGATGGACAAGAAGGGCAAGGTCAGGACGCTCTTCTCCTCCTTCGACTGCAAGGGCCCCGACGGCTGTCAGCCGGGCGCGCTCATGCAGGCGCACAACGGGCGCTTCTATGGGACGACCGGCTTCGGCGCGGCCGGCGACTACGGCACCGTGTTCATGCTGCCGCCGTCGGGTCACGTGCAGACGCTGCACGCCTTCGGCCGCACCCCCGAGGGGTTCGATGTCTGCGGCCACCTCGTGGAGGCCGGCGACGGCCTGCTCTACGGCACGACGCTCTCCGGAGGCCGCAACGGGTCCGGCACCGTGTTCGGCATCGACCGCTCCGGCGTCACCAGGACTCTCCACTCGTTCGACTGCGCCGCGGACGGTTGTCTTCCGCAAGCCGGCCTGGTCCAGGCGACGGACGGAAGCCTGTATGGGACAACCTGTCACGGCGGATCCGCCAACGCGGGCACCGCCTTCCGGATCAGCACCGCGGGCGCGTTCACCGTCGTGCACGCCTTCGACCGCGGCGTCGAAGGCTCCTGTCCCGTGGCCGGACTCGCCCAGGGCCCCGACGGCAACCTCTACGGCACGACGCAGGGCACCGGGGGCGCCGATTGCGGGACGCTCTTCCGCCTCGAGCCGGCCGGTCATCTCACCGTCATCCACGCGTTCGATTGCAGTGCCGAGGGCCGGACGATGGACGCTCTCGTGCGCGGGCGGGACGGAAACCTGTACGGCACGAGCCAGCAGGCGATCTTCAGCATCGACGCCGCCGGCTCGTTCCAGATCCTGGGTCTTCTTCCCTGCAGCGGCGCCGCTCCATGCCAGTCGGTCGGCTTCGCCCAGGGGCAGGACGGCCTCTTCTATGGCGCGACCACCTATGGCGGCACCGGCGGCGCGGGCACGCTCTACAGGACGAGCCTGGACGGCAATCCCGTCGTTCTCCACTCCTTCGACTGCGCGACCGACGGGTGCAATCCGTCGAGCCCCCTGCCGGCCGCCGACGGCTTGCTGTACGGGACGACGTTCCAGGGAGCCGGCGAGCTCACCGGCGGAACCCTCTACAGGATGGACGGCGCCGGCTCGTTCTCCGTCCTGCATCATTTCGACTGCGCGACGGACGGCTGCCAGCCGACCTCGCCTCTCGTGGAGGCGGACGACGGCGTCCTCTACGGCGCCACGCCCCGCTTCGGCCCCGGCGGCGGCGGAGTCGTCTTCCGGTTCACTCCGCCCGTCGGCGGCGCTGACGCCGGTCGCTGATCCGGCTGCGTCTCAGCGACCCGGGACGATGAGTCCCCCCGGCGCGAACGAGTCGGCCTTCTTCGCGACCGGCTGCACCTGCTCGGTGAGGAGCGAGCGCCACTCGGCGTCGAGCTTGTCGAGGTCGGCGCGCTGGATGTCGAAGACCTCGCGCTGGCCCTGCGTCGGCGCGCCCGAGCCGGAGAGCGTGTACGCCAGCAGCTGCGCCAGGCGCGAGTAGACCATCGCGCCCTTGGCGAGGATGTCGTACTCGACCTCGGCCTTCGGGTTGTGAAGCTTCGCCTCGAGGGCATCGCACTTGCCGATGACCCCCTGGGCCTCCTTCACCCAGTCGGCCGCCTTGTCGTTCCGCTTCAGCGCCGCGATCTTCACGTTGAGCTGGTCGCGCACCGACTGGATCTGGGTGACGATGCCGGTGAGGCGCGTCAGCTGGGCCTGCATCTCGCCGACGAACTTCGACTGCGCCTCGAGATCGGCCGGCGTCAGGCCGAGACGCGGATCGGGCTTCACCTCGACCGGCGTCGAGAGGATCGTCTTCCCGACCGTCAGACGCGCCGTGTAGGAGCCCGGCGGCACCTGGATCGCGCCTTCCGGATTCCCCTCGGCCTTCGCCTTCCTGATCTTCTCCGCGCCGTCGGTGCGCAGGTTCCAGACGACGCGCTGCACGTTCGGCTCCTTGGTGAGCCGCGCCTTCTTGCGCGAGCCGCCGTCCGGATCGTCCGGCTCGGTCTCGTCCTCGTCCTTCCTGGAGGAGATCGTCCGGATGACCTTGCTGTTGGCGTCGAGGATGTCGAGGCGGATGTCGCCCTCGACCTTCCCCTTCAGCGAGTAGGCGATGACCGCGCCGCGCGGCGGGTTCTCGCCGTGGCCGTCCTCGTGGAAGCCGCCGCGCTCCTCCCAGCGGATCGCCGGCCGCACCGGGAACAGGAAGACGTCCTTGTCGCCGATCTCCTTCGTCCAGTCGCGGATGATCGACAGGTCGTCGAAGATCCAGATCCCTCGACCGTGGGTGCCGACGACGAGGTCATCGTTCTTCACCTGCAGGTCGTGCACGGCGACCGTCGGGAAGTTCAGCCCGAGCACCTGCCAGGTGCCGCCGTCGTCGCGCGAGAACGACACGCCGCGCTCGGTGCCGATGTAGAGCATCCCCTTCTTCTTCGGATCCTCGCGCACCGCGTGCAGGTAGACGTCGTTCGGCAGCCCGCCCGCGAGGCTCTTCCACGACTTGCCGTAGTCGGTCGTCTTGTAGAGGTAGGGCTTGGTGTTGTCGAGGCGGTGGGCGTCGAAGACGACGTAGGCGGTGCCGGCATCCCACGGCGACGCCTCGATGAGATCGACCGTGCCCCACTCCGGCGCGCCCCTCGGCGTGACGTTGTCCCAGTGCGCGCCGGCGTCGCGGCTGACGTGCACGAGGCCGTCGTCGCTGCCGACCCACAGGAGCCCTTTCTCCCTGGGCGACTCGGCGATGGCGAAGATGGTGTCGTACCACTCGACGCCGGTGTTGTCGCCGGTGACCGGCCCTCCCGCCCATTTCTGCTTCGACTTGTCGTTGCGCGTCAGATCCGGGCTGATGGCGGTCCAGGTCTGGCCGCCGTCGTTGGTCCGGAACAGCACGTTGGCCCCGTGGTAGACGGTTTTGCCGTCATGGGGCGACACGAGGATGGGCGCCGTCCACTGGAAGCGGTACTTGAGGTCCTCGGCGCCGTGGCCGCTGCCGTCCTCCGGGTAGATGCCGACGTGGCGCGTCATGCCGGTGCGGTGGTCGTAACGGGTGATGATCCCCATGTACTCGCCGGCGTAGATGATGTTCGGGTCGGAGATGTCCGACGAGGTGTGCCCTGCCTCGCCGCCGCCGATGTCGAACCAGTCGGCGTTGCGGATGCCGCTGTCCGACAGGCTGTCGCTCGGACCCCACGCGGTGCCGAGGTCCTGCATGGCGCCGGAGACGTGGTACGGCGTCGCGTTGTCCACCGACACGTGGTAGAACTGGCCGAGAGGCAGCGGCGGCGCATACCACGACTCGCCGCCATCCCACGAGAGATCCACCCCGCCGTCGTTGCCATTGATCATCCGCTTCGGGTTCGTCGGATCGATCCAGATGTCGTGGTGGTCGCCGTGGTGCGCGCCGCGGATGCGGGTGATGGTCTTGCCGCCGTCGATGGTGCGCAGCATCGGCACCTGGGGGAACCAGACGACGTTGGGGTTCGTCGGGTCGATGGTCAGCGTGCTGTAGTACCAGGGCCGCTGCCGCAGCGCGTGGTGCTCGCTGACGCGATCCCACGAGTCGCCGCCGTCATCCGAGCGGAAGAGCCCGCCTTCCTCCGCCTCGATCAGCGCGTAGACGCGCTGGCTGTCGGACGGAGCCACGGCGCAGCCGACCTTCCCGATCGGCCCCTTCGGCATGCCGTGCTCGGTGATCTGCTTCCAGGTGTCGCCGCCGTCCTTCGAGACGTAGAGACCGCCGGTGGGCCCGGCGCTCGTCATGCCCCACGGCGTGCGCCGCGCCGGCCACAGCCCGGCGAACAGCACGCTCGGGTTCGACGGATCCATGCAGACATCCGACGCCCCGGTGTCGGCGTCCTTCTTGAGAACCTGCTGCCAGGTCTTGCCGCCGTCCTTCGTCCGGTAGACGCCGCGCTCGGGGTTGGGACCGAAGGCGTGACCGAGCACCGCGGCGAAGGCGATGTCGGGGTTCTTCGGGTTCACCACCATCGTGCCGATGGCCCCCACCTGCTTCCAGACGTGGTTCCAGGTCTTCCCCGCGTCGGTGGACTTGTAGATGCCGTTGCCGTCGGCGACGTTGCCGCGGATGTTCGCCTCGCCCGAGCCGACGTAGATGACGTTCGGATCCGAGGCCGCGACGGCGATCGATCCCATCGAGGAGATCGGCTGGTCGTCGAAGATCGGCTTCCAGTCGATGCCGCCGTCCTCCGACTTCCACACGCCGCCCGAAGCCGTGGCCGCGTAGTACACGAGCGGGTTCCCGGGCACGCCGGCGACGCGCGCCACGCGCCCGCCGACCGCCGGGCCCACCAGCCGGTACTTCAGGCTCTTGAACTCCGCCGGACCCTTCCCCGGCTTCTCCGGCTTGTCGTCGTCCGCGGCTCGCGCGGTGACCGTCAGGAGGACGGCGACGACGGCAAAGCACAGCATCGCGATGCGGGACAGAGTCTGGACGGGGCGCGGCTTTCGGCTCATCAAGGGGCTCCTAAGACCTGGGTCGAAGCGCGCATCTTAACCGAAGTGCCTCCGGGCGCGCCCTGACAGCCCATCCGGGTTCTTGCCGATGGTCTGCGCCTGAAGCGCGGCTTAGATTCCGCCCGTGCGGGAGTCGAAGCGGCATCCCATCGCGGTCGAGAGACCGGTCGTTGTCCCGGCGATCTTCGGCCTGCCGGCGCGGCCGCGTCCGGTACCGCTGCGGCGGCGGATTCTGTTCGTCGCCGTCCTCACGATGCTGTGCCTGGTCGCCGTCGAGTCGGCGATGTTCCTCCTCTACGGCCCGGCGGAGCTGCGCAATTCGTGGCGCGGCGTCGTCGCGACGCATCTCATCGACGTGCCCTACGGTGAATTCGTCGACAAACAGAAGCGCATCCAGGCGGCCCGGGCGGCTCTCGGAATGGAGCGCGCGCGCCACCACCCGCTCTTCGGCTGGACCTACAACCCCGGCTTCCGCATCGACGATCCGGAGGTCCAGCTCCACATCAACGCCCAGGGCCTGCGCGGTGAGGACTTTCCGATCGCCAAACCACCGGGAGAGATCCGCATCCTCTGCCTCGGCGGCTCGACGACCGCCGGGGAGGAAGTCCGCGAGGCGGAGACGTATCCGGCGCAGCTCGGGGCCATGCTCCGGGCACGCAATCCGGGCACGGCCATCCGGGTGATCAACGGCGGCATTCCTGCCTACGATCTGCCGGGGTCGCTGCGGCTGTTCGAGCTGAATCTTTATCGCTTCGACGCCGACGTGGTCACCGTCTACCACGGCATCAACGACCTCTACACCCATCGCGGCACCGATGCCGACATCCCACGGCGCGCCAACTACACAGGCCGGCCGACGATGCCGTTCTACTTCGAGGGCGAAGTGGAGCCGTCGTGGTCGCTGCCGCCGTTCGACCAGGTGCTCGACATCCTCGGGCGCAACAGCTACCTGATCAGCGCCGGCCACGAGCTGCGCCGGGCGGCCCTGGCGCGGCTGCGGCCGCCGCTCACACAGCCGGACCGCGCCGGGCTCGAGGCGTTCGAACGCGAATACCGCGCCCTGGGGCGCGCCATCGCGGGCGCGCGGGCCGTGCCGCTGCCCATGACCTTCGCGATCTCCTGGCCCGGGGAATTCGACGCCTCCGATCGACGCCGCATCGAGTCCAGCTTCCAGCCCTGGGCGCGCGGAGCCCGCGCGTCGATCCCGGGCGCGCGCGTCATCATCGACATGCAGAACGAACAGATCCGCAACGTGGCTCGTGCGGAGGGCTGGGCGGTCAGCGAGATCGCCGGCGGCGTGCGTCCCGACCCGGCGCATTTCCTCGACGTCTGCCATCTGACGGTCGAAGGGAACCGCGTGATTGCGGAGCGGCTGGCGGCGGACATCCAGCCGATCCTCGAGCGAAGGAGACCGACATGATCGAGCTCGTGCGCGAGATGTGGACCTTCATGCGGGAGCGGAGGAAATTCTGGATGCTCCCGATCTTTCTCGTCCTCGGGCTCCTCGGCACGCTCATGGTGCTGACCCACGGATCGGCCGTCGCGCCCTTCATCTACACTCTGTTCTAAGACGATCGAAGTGGCAGTCGATCTCTACGGCATTTCAGCACGCGACCGCGATCGCGGAGATCACCGGCGTGTCTTCAGAGAGCCCTGATGGATCCAGCTGTTCCAGCCGGCGCCGGGTGCGATCGAGAACGGTGTGCTGCGCATCCGCATCGAGCGAGCCGAAGCGGCGTGCGTTCGCGCCGTGCTTCGTCCGCAGCTCGAGGAACTGGTCCACCGTGTAGGTGTGACCGAAGGGGCGGGTCCAGGTCCGGATGCCGCCGAACCCCGCCGCTTCGAGGAGCTTCTCAACCCGCGCCTCGCTGCGCACCGGCTCGTGGTCGGTCATCGTGACCGGATCCGCCGCGGCGCCGCAGGCGTCGAGCTCCTCGAGCCAGACGCGGTGCGCCGGGAAGTCCGGGTTGCCGCCCCACGTCGTCGTCGCGACCGCGCCGCCGGGCTTCACGACGCGACGGGTTTCATCGACCAGCCGGCGCGGTTCGCGCGTGTGGAACAGGACGAAGACCGTCACCACGGCGTCGAAGACGCCGGCGGCGAACCCCAGGCTCTGGCCGTCCATGAGCGCGCGAGCGAGTTCACGCGGCGCGAGGGCGAGCATCCCCGCCGCCCGGTCCACGCCGACGACCGTGGCCATTGGTGCGCGCCGGCGGATGGCCGGAAAGAGCGTGCCGCATCCACAGCCGAGGTCCAGCACGCTCCGCGCCGAGGCCATGGGCAGCTCATCGAGGAGCCGCTCCCCGTGCGGCAGGAGGAGGGGAGCCCAGAGCTCACGGTATGAGACGGCTTCGGCCGAGTAGGTCTCGGAGACCACCTTTCCCCACGCGTTGCCGGCCGACGGTGACATCGGGCACCGATGATGCCACGAGCTGCCGAACTCGGGACCGAGTTCCGATCCCGGGACGGCCGGTCCCATCCGCGGACGGCGCACCGCGTTCGCATGTCGTTCCCGCCTTCCGATGAGGGTGGAACCTGTTCGAAGATGGCATTTTTCCGGCCGGTCCGCGGGCCACCGGGATGTCCCGGATGGCACACGCGTTGCTGCATCCGGCCGCGGCGCGGGATCGCCGAATCCTCGGGGAGAACGAAGGGACATGCTGCAGGAGCTGGCGCGGGACATCCGCCACGCGGCGCGGGTGCTCGGGCGGCGGCCGATCTTCACGGTCGTCGCCATTGCGACCCTGTCCCTGGGCATCGCCGGCAACGCCGCCATCTTCAGCATGGTGCAGTCCATGCTGCTGCGCCCGCTCCCCTATCCCGACCCGGCGACCCTCGTGCAGATGGGCGAGAGCGTCTCCGCCAATGATCACGCCCTGGGGGCGACGTCCCGCACGACCTATCTCGACTGGACGCACGACAACCGCACCATCGTTTCGAGCGGCGCCTACCTGCACTACCCGGGCTTCGGACTGACGCTGACCGGCCGCGGGACGCCGACGCAGCTCGAGATCGGCTTCGCCACTCCGGATCTCTTCACGACCCTCGGCGTCGGCGCCGCGCTCGGGCGCACCTTCACCGGGACCGAGGGAGGCCGGGAGGGAGCGGACGTCGTGCTGCTGAGCGATCGGCTCTGGCGCGCGCGCTTCGGCGCCGACCCCGGCGTCATCGGCGCTCCGGCGACGCTCGAGGGAGCGCCCTACACGATCGTGGGCGTCATGCCGCCGGACTTCGCCTTCCCCTCCGCCGCCGTGGAGGCGTGGGTGCCGCTGGGCCTGGGCGCCGGTGACGAATCCGGGCGCGCCTCGCGCGAGATCGCCGTCATCGCGCGGCTGCGTCCCGGCGTCACGCTCGAGGAGGCGACGACCGAGATCGACGCCATCACCTCGATGCTGAACCTCGATCACCCCGAGACCATGCAGGGACGCGTCGCCGTCGTCATGCCGCTGAGCGAGGTGACGGCGGGGCCGGTGCGGCCGGCGCTCCTGGCGCTGCTCGGCGCGGTCGGCTTCGTCCTGCTGATCGCCTGCGCCAATGTCGCCAACCTGCTGCTCGCGACGCTCGGAGCGCGTCGCCAGGAGCTCGCCGTGCGCGCCGCGCTCGGCGCGGGGCGCGGGCGCCTGCTGCGCCAGCTCCTGGTCGAGAGCGCCCTGCTCGGTCTCGCCGGCGGTGCCGTGGGATCGCTCCTGGCCTTCTGGCTGCTCGAAGGGCTGCGCGGTGTCGCGCCGCGCGAGCTGCAGTGGCTGGCGCGAGTGCATCTCGACGCGCCGGCGCTGGTGGCGACACTGGCCCTGGCGCTCCTCGCCAGCCTCGCCGTCGGGCTGTTCCCGGCGCTCCAGGCGCTGACGCCCCGCTCCCTCGAATCGCTGCGCCAGGGGGGACGCATCGCTTCCGACCCGGCGCGTCGGCGGGCGCGCGCCGTCTTCCTCGTGAGCGAGGTCGCGCTGTCGTTCGCGCTGCTTGTCGGCGCGGGGCTGATGATCCGGAGCCTCGCGGCGCTGAACACCGTGCAGGCCGGCTTCGAGGATCGGCGCGTCCTGACACTGCGCGTGCAGCTCGCGTCAAACCGGAAGGACACCGCGGCGCAGCTGCGCTTCTTCGATGCGGGTGTCGCGGCCGCTGCCGCCACGCCGGGAGTCGAGGCGGCCGGCGCCACGAGCGAACTGCCGATCGCCGGCTTCCGCCAGGGGCGCAACCTGTTCATCGAAGGGCGCGACCCCGGCAAGCCGGGGGATCTGCCCCAGGTCCCGACGCGCTTCGTCCACCCGGGCTATTTCGGCGTCATGGGCATCCCGCTCCTCGAAGGCCGCGCCTTCAACGAGCTCGACGCCTCCGGCTCGCCGTCCGTCGTCCTCGTCAGCCGCACGCTGGCGCATCGCTTCTGGCCGGACGGCTCCCCCGTCGGCACCCGCGTCAGCTTCGAGGGACCGCAGGGACCGTGGCGCGAAGTGATCGGTGTCGTCGGCGACACGCGCGAGTTCGGCCTCGACAAGCCCGCGGCGCCGATCGTCTACTCGCCGATGGCGCAGCGCGACGCGCAGCAGGCCTGGATGAGCTGGATGACGTTCGTCGTGCGCACCTCCGGTCCGTCCGGGCCGATCGCCGCGCAGCTGCACGATCGCCTGCAGCGGCTCGACCCCGACCTGGCGCTCGACGACGTGCGGGCGATGACCGCGGTCCTCGCCGGGGCGCACGCGGCGCGGCGCTTCAACACGCTCCTGCTCGGCCTCTTCGCCGGGGTCGCGGTCCTGCTCGCGGCCGTCGGGATTTACGGGGTCGTGTCGCTGTCGGTCGGGGCGCGGTGCCGCGAGATCGGCATCCGCATGGCCCTCGGCGCCCGCCGCGCCACGATTCTCGGCCTCGTGCTGAAGGAAGGAATGGGCCTGACGCTCACCGGCCTCGTCGCCGGCGTCGCGCTGGCGCTCGGCGTCACCCGCTTCCTCGCGAGCCTGCTCTTCGGCGTGACTCCGACCGATGCGATGACCTTCGCCTCGATCGCCGCCTTCTTCAGCGCGGTGGCGCTCCTCGCCTCCGGGATTCCCGCGCTCCGCGCCAGTCGCGTCGACCCGACCGTGGCGCTGCGCTCCGAGTAGGACTCAGCCGGGCAGAAAACGGCCGCGGGCGTTTCAGCCGAGCCGCTGCTCGATCCAGGTCGCGAGGTCGGCAATCTCCTCGGCGCAGACCTGGTGCTCCATCGGGTAGGTCTTCCAGACGACCGGGTAATCGAGCGCGATCAGGCGATCGCGCGCGTGCTGCGCCCACAGGTGCGGGATGAGCGGGTCCTCGTCCCCGTGCGCCAGGAAGACGGGCAGCGCGGAGTTCGCCTGCGACAGCTCGTCCGGCAGCGTCACCGTTTCGGGCAGGAACGTCGAGAGGCCGATCGCTCCGGCGAGCCGCTCCTTCCAGCGCAGCGCGACGTGCAGGGCGATGACGCCCCCCTGGCTGAAGCCGGCGAGAAGGATCCGCTCCGCCGGCACGCCGCGCTCGCGCTCGCGGGTCACGAGCGCCTCGACCTGCGCCGCCGACGCGCGGATGCCGATGTCGTCGACTTTGGCGCTGAAGTCCTGCTCGCGGATGTCGAACCACGCGGGCATCAGCAGTCCCATGTTGATCGTGACGGCGCGCCGCGGTGCGTGCGGAAAGATGAAGCGCACGCCGCGCCCGTCGAGCCCCAGGTGCGGGACGATCGGCTCGAAGTCGTGCCCGTCGGCCCCCAGCCCGTGCAGCCAGAGGATCGACGCGCGCACTTTCCCACCGGTTTCCATCTCGACAGCGCGCAACAGTGCGGCCATGCCCGGAGGATAGCAGGTCGCGACCGGCGCGACCGGCGTGTATCATGCCGGCCATGGCGCGCGTCGTCCGCATCCACCAGACCGGCGGCCCGGAACTGCTGCGGCTCGAGGAGATCGACCCGGGGCGACCCGGTCCGGGCGAGGTGCTCCTCCACCAGACCGCCATCGGCGTCAACTTCATCGACACCTACCATCGCACCGGGCTCTACCCGCTGCCGTCGCTGCCGCACGC
This sequence comes from Verrucomicrobiia bacterium, assembly GCA_035638075.1. Taxonomy (GTDB): domain Bacteria; phylum Acidobacteriota; class Polarisedimenticolia; order Gp22-AA2; family Gp22-AA2; genus DASRAU01. The sequence continues at coordinate 108,999 of DASRAU010000034.1, read as the reverse complement.
GCTCGGGCAGGAGGCGGCCGGCGTCGTCGAGGCGATCGGCGACGGTGTGACCGGCCTCACGAAAGGGATGCGGGTCGCCTACGCCGCCGGCACCACCGGCGCCTACGCCGAGCGGCGCGTCGTCGCGGCGGCGCGGCTCGTGCCGCTGCCGGACGACATCGACGACCGCACGGCGGCCGCGATGATGCTGCGCGGCATGACCGCCGAATACCTCATCCGCCGCACCTTCAAGGTCGAGCCGGGGATGTGGGTGCTGTTCCACGCGGCCGCGGGCGGCGTCGGGGCGATCGCCTGCCAGTGGCTGAAGCACCTCGGCGCGAAGGTGATCGGCACCGTCGGCAGCGACGCCAAGGCGGAGCGCGCGAAGCAGGAAGGCTGCGCCGAGGTCATCGTCTACACGCGCGAGAAGTTCGCCGAGCGCGTGCGCGCCATCACCGCCGGGGCCGGCGTGCCGGTCGTCTACGACTCGGTCGGCAAGGCGACCTTCGAGGGATCGATCGAGTGCCTGGCGCGCCGCGGCATGCTGGTGGCCTTCGGCAACGCGTCCGGGGCCGCTCCGCCGTTCGACCCGCTCGTCCTGTCGCGCAAGGGGTCGCTCTACCTCACCCGGCCGACGCTCTTCGACTACACCGCGACCCGCGAAGAGCTGCTCGCGAGCGCCGGCGCCCTCTTCGACGTCGTGCGCAAGGGCGCCGTCAAGGTCACCATCGGCCAGACCTTCCCGCTGGCGCAGGCGGCCGACGCCCACCGCGCGCTCGAGTCGCGCAACACCGTCGGCTCGACCATCCTCATTCCCTAGCGGGACGGTCCGCGCAGCTCCGGGTAGCGGCCGATCCACTCGTCCACCTTCGGGTCGCGCGTGCGCGCCGTGCGCAGGAGCTCGCGCGCCTGGTCGGCGTGCCCGTCGCGCGCCTCGACCCGCGCGGAATAGAGGATGAACCAGGCGAGGTCGGGGAAGTCGGCCCGCGCCCGCTCCCCCTCGCGCCGCGCCGATGCCGGGTCCCCCACTTCGAAGAGGGCGTCGAGATACTGGGCGCGCAGGTTCGGATCGTCGGGCGTGGCGGGCAGGAGCCCGGTGTACAGGGCGAGCGCGTCGGCGTAGCGGTGCTGCTTGAAGATCGATTCGGCGAGCGCGCGGCGCGCCATCGTCCCCGCCGTCGGCGCCGAGCCCTTCGTCGCCTCGAGAGCCCGGCGTGCCTCCGTCTCGGCCTCGGCGGGCCGGTCGAGGAGCATGAGCAGGCGGGCGGCGTTGATCCTCGCTTCGGTCATCAGCGGATCGATCTCCGCCGCGCGGCGCGAGTGCTCGAGCCCCTCGCGCAGGCGCGCGGCGTCCGCCTCGGTGCCGCCGAGCTCGGGGGGCGGGGTCGTCATCATGATCACGACCCCGAGGTTGTAGTGCGCCTTGGCGTTGCGGTCGTCGAGCGTCAGCGACCGCCGCAGATCCTCCTCGGCGCCGACCGCGTCGCCCTCGTCGAGACGCGTGGTCCCCAGCCCCGCCCAGCTGAACCCATAGTTCGGGAACCTCTCGGTCCAGGCCGTGAAGAGGGCCGGGCCCGATCGCCACAGGCGCGCCTCGACGAGGGTGCCGGCCGCGAACAGGAGGAGGACTCCCGCCGCCGCGAGGCCGGCCACGCGGGTGCGCGACGCGAACCGGCCGCGCGCATCCGCCGCCGCGAGCGCCAGGCCGATCAGCGGCATGTAGAGGAAGTTCTGTGCGTAGAGGGAGCCAATGGGCGTCAGCAGGTTCGACGCCGGCAGGAAGGCGGCGACCATGAAGCCGACGAAAAGGCTCAGCCGATCGCGCCGCAGCCACAGCCACACGGTCAGACCCGCGAGGAGCACGAGGAGGATGGTTCCGAAGAGGACGCCGGGATCTCCCCACGAGGGGCCGCTCTTCCCGGGACCATAGGCCGCGGCGTCGGTGAAGCGCCACGGCACGAACAGGTAGCCGAGGTAGCGTCCCGCCAGCCGCAGCGCGGCCCGCCGCCGCTCCCAGCCGTCCATCATCGCGAGCGGATTGACCGCGCCGTCGATGCGCGACCGCGCGATGGCGAGGCCGACGTGCGCGAACAGCCGGAGCGCGATCGCCGCCGCGACGGCAGCCAGTGCCGCCAGCGCGCACGAAGCCGTCGCGCGCGTCCCCGACCCTGACGGGGCGGGCGCCCGCGGGCCCGTGGCGGGCAGGAGCGGCGCGCGCAGCGCCAGGAACGGCACCCCCAGGAACGCGATCGCCGATTCCTTGCAGAGCAGCGCCCCGAGGAATGCCAGCCCCGTGGCGACCGGGCTGCCGGACACGAGCGCGAGCCATGCGAGGAGCACGAAGAAGGCCGGCAGCAGATCGACGCGCGCGACGATCGAGGCGACCGGCCATGCGGTCGCCGGGTGCACGGCAAAGAGCAGCGCCCCGAAGACCGCGGCCCGCTTCGGCACGGCGATGCGGAGCAGCACGGCCAGGACCAGTGCGCTGTTGGCGGCATGCAGGAGCAGGTTGAACAGGTGGAATCCGACCGGCCCCCAGCCCAGGAGCTTCCCGTTCAGCGCCAGCGAGGCGATGACCAGCGGCCGGTAGTAGGCGGTGCCCGAAGGGGTGCCGTACCAGAAATGGTGCGCGAACGCGTCGATGGGGCTCCACGCCTCGCGCAGGAAGGCGTTCAGCACCACGAGGTAGCGATCGTCGAAGACGAACGGGAAGCCGAGCGTCTGGAGGTGCACCGCGGCCGCCACGAGAACGACGATTGCGTAGGAAAGGCCGCGCGGCGGCTGGGACATGGCCGCATAGAATACGCCGGACATGAACCCGCGCGAGAAGGTGATCGTCGTGTTGCCCGCCTACAACGCGGCCCGGACGCTGGAGCGGACCTGCGCCGAGATTCCGCCGGGCAGCGCCGACGAGATCATCCTGGTGGACGACGCCAGCCGCGACGACACCGTGGCGGTGGCGCAGCGCCTCGGGCTGACCGTCGTCACCCATCCGAAGAACCTCGGCTACGGCGGCAACCAGAAGACCTGCTACCGGGCGGCGCTCGAGCGCGGCGCCGGCATCGTCGTCATGCTCCATCCCGACTACCAGTACCCGCCGCAAATCCTGCCGGCGATGGTCGAGCTGGTGCGGTCGGGGCTCTTCGACGTGGTGCTGGGGTCGCGCATCCTCGGACGCGGCGCGCTCGAAGGCGGGATGCCGCTCTACAAGTACGCGGGCAACCGGCTGCTCACGGCCGCGGAGAACCTGCTGGTCGGGCGCAAGCTGTCCGAGTACCACACCGGGTACCGGGCCTATTCGCGGCGGGTGCTGGAGACGCTGCCGCTCCTCGAGAACTCCGACGGCTTCGTCTTCGACAACCAGGTCCTCTGCCAGGCGATCGCCTTCGGCTTCACCATCGGCGAGGTGTCGAGCCCGTGCCGGTATTTCCCGGAGATGTCCTCGATCGGCTTCGGCTCGAGCGTGCGCTACGGCTTCGGGGTGCTCGGGACCGGTCTCGAATACCGCCTCGACCGCTGGGGCATCCGGCGCTCGCGTCGCTTCAGGCCGGAGGGGCGGGGACTTTCCGTTGCTTCAGCACCTCGATGACGATCGGCAGCACCGAGACGACGATGATGCCGAGGATCACCAGGGAGAAGTTCTCCTTCACCACCGGCAGGTTGCCGAAGAAGTAGCCGGCCGGCACGAAGATCAGCACCCACAGGAACCCGCCGAAGACGCTCCAGGCGAGGAAGCGCCGGTACGGCATCGCGCCGATGCCGGCGACGAACGGCGAGAAGGTGCGGACGATGGGCACGAAGCGGGCCAGCACGATCGTCTTCGGGCCGTTCTTCTCGTAGAAGGCCTGCGTGCGCAGCAGGTGCTCGCGCTTCAGCCACCGAACCTTGTCGGTGAAGACCCGCGGCCCGACGCGGCGGCCGATCCAGTAATTGAGGTTGTCCCCGGCGATCGCCGCCGCCGGCACCAGCACCAGCAGAATCCCCACATCGAGCGACCCCAGCGCGGCGAAGGCGCCGGCCGCGAACAGCAGCGAGTCCCCCGGCAGGAACGGCGTCGCCACGAGACCGGTCTCGCAGAAGATGACCACGCCCAGGATGGCATACGTCCAGACCCCGTAGGTCTCGAGGATCGTGCCCAGATGCTTGTCGAGGTGCAGGAAGAGATCGATTGCGGTGTGGACGAATTCCATGGCCGGCGGACTATACCCGATCGACAAAATCGCCCGCGCCCTGTCACGCTTCCCCCGTCCCGCGCCTAAAAGGGGTGGACGGCGGCGACCGAAGCGTCGGCCGCGGACGGTCCGGGGAGGAGGTGAATCGATGAGCGTGCTGCGTCGTGTGAAAGTGCTGCTGCCGGCCCTGGCCGTGCTGGCGGTGCCGGCGGCGGCCTGGGCGGCGGAGACGGTCTGCTCCTGCTGCGGGTGCTCGGGCTGCGGCGGCGGGTGCTGCATCCTGATGTAGCGGGGAGTCGCGGAAAGGAAAGGTTCGCGTTCACGGATGGAAGACGGGTCGCTCGCCGATCTCCAGGGGCTCATGGCCCGGCTGGCGGATGGGGACCGATCCGCCTTCCCTCCGGTCTACGCGATCCTGTGGCCGGTGCTGCGGTCCCTGACGGCGCGCCACCTGCCGGCGGCCGACGCCGAGGACGCAGCCCAGGAGGCGCTGCTGCGCATCTTCCGGCGCGCCGCCGAGTTCGACGCGCGGCGCAGCGCGCTGGCCTGGGCGCTCGGGATCGCGCGCTGGGAGATCCGCACCGCGCATCGCCGGCGCCAGAGGCGCCGCGAGGACGCGCTGGCGGCCGGCGGCGATGCCGGGCCCGCGGCCGATGGAAACATGGAGGACGCACTGCTCGAGCGTGACATGGTTCGCATGATGGAAGAGACGATGGGGGCACTCTCTCCCGTCGATCGGGAGACCCTGGACCTGTTCCGGAGCGGCGAGCGGGCCGCGGTGGCGGCGGCGACGTTCCGCAAGCGGGTGGAGCGGGCCCTGGCGCGTCTGCGCGCCGCGTGGGAGGTCCGACATGGGCGTTCCTGAATCGGTCCTCGCGGACCGCGCCCGGCGCGCCTACGAGGGGGGACACCTGGTCTCGGCCGGTCGTCGCGCCCTGCTCCTCGCCCCGCTTCCCGTGCTGGCCCTCGGCTGCGGGTGCCAGCCGCGGACGACGGTGATCGCCGGAGCGCTGTTCCTCGCGGCCGTCTTCTTCTGTTACTGGCGCGGCGGCGAGTTCCGCCGCGGCGCCGGGCCCGGCATCGCGGCCGGTATTGTGCCGCTCCTCGCCCCCAGCCTCTGCCAGGCCGCGTGCACGCACGGCTGCAGTCCCCAGATGATGACGTGGATGCCGCTGGCCTGCGGTGCGGGAGGCCTCGCCGGCGGGCTCCTCCTCGCCTTCCTCGCTCCACGACCCGCCCTCGAGGGCGTGCGGCCGTTCCTGGTCGCCTGCGTGATCGCTTCGCTCGCCGGGGCGGTCGGATGTCTCGCCTACGGCGCCACGGGGCTCGTCATCATGGCCGCGGCCTTCTCGATCGGCGCGTTGCCGGTCCTGGCGATGAAGAAAGCGTAAGAGGTTCCTCGCCGGATCGAAGGGGGCTGGCATCGATTTCGTGATGGCGCCAAGCGCATGTTTCGGAATCGTGATTCCTTCCGTTCTTGAGTTCACGATCCGTCGTTGTCCGTAGGCTTGGATCGTCTATATTCCCGGGCCGTGAGTCTCGCGTCCTTCCCCTCCCTCCCGGCAATCTGGCCGCCCTGGTTCTGGCTCATCGTCCTGTTCCTGCTCGTGGACGCCTTCAAGGTCCTCATCGAGATCTGGAACCGGCCGGTGCGGCGCGACTTCACCTCCGACCTCGCCAACCTGACGGCGCTGATCCCCACGCACAACGGCGCGGGGGTGCTGCGCGAGACGATCAACGACCTGCTGAAGGCGGGGCTGGCGCACGACCGCATCCTGGTCATCGACGACGGATCGACCGACGACACGCCGAAGCTCCTGGCCGAGCTGAAAGTCCGCACCTTCCGGATCCCGAACATGGGCAAGGTGTCGGCGATCAACTTCGGCATCCACCGCGTCACCACGAAGTACGTGCTGCTCCTCGACGACGACACGCGTGTCGGCGCGGCGAAGATCCCGACGTCGCTGCTCGACCGGTTCGACGCGGTCGCCTTCAACGTCATCCCGGATCGGCGCGACCGCTACGGCCCGAAGGGGAGCAACGCCGTCGCCGCCCTGCAGCGCTACGAGTACCGCAAGTCGATGGAGATCGGCCGGCGCTTCCAGGACGCCACGGCCAGCATTTCCTGCATCTCGGGGGCGATCGGGCTGTTCAAGAAGGAGCGCCTGCAGTCGTTCCACCACAAGCACAGCGGCGTCTTCCAGGGCGAGGACCTGCAGCGCACCATCATCGAGCTGATGAACGGAGGCACCGTCGTGTTCGCCGACGAGCCGGTGTGGACGGTGGTGCCGGACAAGATCGCCGACCTGGCGCGGCAGCGGCTGACCGGCTGGTACCCGGCCCACTACCACATGTTCTTCTCGTACCTGAAGCTGCTGTTCAGGCCCTCGTCCCCCTGGCGGCTGCGGCACGAGATGGCTTACAACGTCTTCGTCGTCCTGACCGAGCCGTTCCGGATCCTGTCGCTCGGACTCATGATTTACCACCAGGTCTGGCTCGAGCTGTTCGTGCTCTACGTGCTCTACCTCCTGCTCGAGCTGTATCCGTTCATCGTGATCGAAAGAGAGTTCGACACGGGGAAGCGCTGGCTGGTGTTCTTCCTCTACCCGGTGTTCGGCTTCATCAACGCCATCCTGCGCGTCATCGCCTGGTTCGTCTGGGTGTGGAAGCGCTTCGTGACCGGCGAGATGCGCCGCAAGACGGAGAAGGACCGCAAATGGAACCAGCCCCAGGCCGCCCGATGACACCCGCACGCGCGTCGCACCGGGCGTTCTTCCTGCTGCTGATCGCCGCGGCCGTCTTCGGCTTCGCGGCGCGCCCCGCGCTCGCGGCGGATGACACCGTGGCTTCAGCGTCGCTGGACGACACGACGTCCACGCCGGACCTCCTGGCGCAGGGATCGACGGCGGTGCCGCCGTCCGGAACGGCGACGGAGCCGCCCCCCGCCCGCACCTCGCTGAAGGAGACGCCGTGGGTCCCCGGGAAGCGCGGCAAGTACGCTTTCTGGTGGGATCACTACCGCGACTCGAACGACAACGACTACAACGATTTCTCCTTCTTCATCTCGTACAAGCAGGTGTACACGCAGGTGTGGAGCGGCCAGTACACGGACGGGGTCGAGATCGGCGGCTACGTCAAGGACCACCGCAAGTCGTCCTACGGCGGCATGGTGCGCTGGCGCAATGGACAGGACGACGTGGCGCAGTTCGACACCGGGCAGATCCTGGGCAAGGGTCTCGTCTGGGTCGGATCGATCCGCTTCATCCACGTCATCCCGACGACCGTGGACGACGACGCCGACGGCATCCCGGACGATTCGAACGGCGACGGCATCCCCGACGGGATTCCGGGCGGGCAGAACCAGGTGCAGTTCGGCACCGGGCTCGACTGGTACCACGGCGACTACGACTTCGGCACCTTCCGCGCCATCAGCGATCCGCGCGAAGGCGGACGGTGGACCTTCCAGTTCTCCCACCGCTTCTACCACGGGCCGCAGTTCTACATCGAGCCCGGCTGGCTGCCGCGCACCGACGGCACCACCAACTGGTTCCTGCGCGGCAAGTACAAGGCGTTCGTGTGGCTCGTCGGCGACTTCAACCAGTTCGACTTCACCGACATCGAGCGCAAGCAGGTTTCGCTCGGCCTCGAATTCGCCTACTGATCCAAAGGCAGCGCGCCGGCTCCCGTCTTCATCGCCGTCTTTCCCAGGATGCGCGCCAGCGACAGGACGCGGCGGGGCGTGTCGCGCCAGACGTGCAGGGCGGAGGCGCCGGCGGGACGCGCGTATTCGTGGATCGGGATCTCTTTCAGCCGCAGGCCGTGACGGATCGACTGGATGGTGATCTCCTGTTCGATCGCCGGCCCGTCTTCGCGCAGCGGCAGGCGGCGCGCGGCCGAGGTGAGGAGCGCCCGGAACGCGTTCTGCGCGTCCGTCAGCCGGCAGCCGAACCGGAGGTTGATCGCCAGCGTGGCCATCTGGCCGCCGAACCGGCGCACCAGCTGCGCCATCGTCGCCAGCGGCTCGTCGGATCCGCCACGCACGTGGGAGGCGATGCAGTGATCCGCCTGCCCGGCGACGATCGGCGCGACCATCTTCGGGATGTCCCCGGGATCGTGAGCCCCGTCGGCGTCGAGGATGACGACAATGTCGCCGCGGACGTCCTGGAGCGCGCGGCGCAGCGCCGCCCCGCGGCCCAGCCCGTCGCCGGGCGCGACCTGGGCGCCGAGTTCCTCCGCGACGGAGCGGGTGCGCCCGCCGGAGAGGGAATCGAGGATGAGGATCTCGCCGGCGTGGGGCCGGCACTTCTCGAGCACCGGCACGAGCGCGTCCTCGTGGACGCTCGGAATGACGATGGAGACGCTGGGGCTCACGGCCACGGCTTCAATCAGTCCTGCTTCTTCGCGGCGTCCTGGACCTGCTGGATGTGCTGGTCGGTGGCCCCGCCCAGCTGCTTGAGGCCGGGGAGGCTGCCGCTTCTGACCATGTCGCCCACTTCCTTCTGGCCGTGATCATCCACATGGGGCTTCGACGCATTGGGGTTGAGCGCCTGCTGCGCCGTCGGCATCACCGCATTCCACGCCTTGCCCGCGAGCAGCATCACGATGACCAGCACGACGATCGCCATCACGAATCCCAGCCCGCCGCCGCCCGTCTTCGTCGCCATGTTTTCCTCCGAGCCCCGGCGCCGGATCACGGAATCGTCAGGAGAACGCTCCGCGGGCGCCCATCCTTATTAGTAGGGCCGCAGACGCCGGGGCGCAACGTGAGAAGGGCTGGAGAGCCCGGCGTGTCGGGGACTGCGACAGGGGGGGCTTGTCGAAGCGACGGTGATCCGTCAGCCCGGTTTCTCGGGGCTAGGACCAGCGGAACCAGCGCAGGGCGAGGACGAAGGACACCGCGCCCCACAGCGCGAGGCCGCCGAGGCGGATCGCCTGCGAGGAGAGCGAGGCCCCCTCGAGGATGACCGCGCGCAGCGCCTCGTTGAGCAGGGTGAGTGGCAGCGCCTGGATCGCCGGCTGCAGCGCCGCGGGGAATCGCTCGGACGAGAAGAAGATGCCCGAGAGGAGCCACATCGGCAGCATCACCACGTTCATCAGCCCCGAGACGGTCTCGATCTTCTGCGCGCGGCAGGCGACGAAGAGCCCGAGCCCCGCGAACGACACCGCACCGAGGAGCGACACCGCCAGCACCGCGAGCAGGCTCCCCTGCACGCGCACGTGGAACAGCAGCGCCCCCGCGGCGAGGAGCAGCGCCACCTCCGGCAGCATGAACAGGATGCGGCTTCCCATCATCGCCAGCAGGAAATCGCTGCGCCGCATCGGCGTCGCCACCAGCCGCTTCAGGAGCTTGCGCACCCGCATGTCCACGAGGACGAAGCCGATCCCCCAGAGCCCGCCTCCCATCAGGTTCATGCCGAGAAGCCCCGGGATCAGGAAATCGATGTAGCGCGAGCCCGGCTGCGTGACCGGCTGCTCCTCGACCTTGACGGGATCGGCGCGGCCGGCGGCGCGCTGCAGCGCGTCCTCGGTGCGCGCGCGGGCCAGCACGCTCTCGGGACGCGTCGGATCGAAGCGGAACTCGAACCCCTGCGCACCGGGAACGACCACGAGATCGGTGCGTCCGAGGCGCAGTCGCTGGGCGCACTCGCCGCCGGCGCAGGCGCGCGCCTGGAAGCGGGGGTCCGCCTGCAGCGTGCGCAGCGCGGCGTCGTCACCGACTGGGGCGCCGAGGACGTCGATGCGCACCTGCTCGGGCGGCCGCTCGCGGAAGGCGATGCCGAGACCGATGGCGAGCAGCACCGGGAACCCATAGACCCAGAAGAGCGCTTCGGGCTCGCGGTAGAACTCCCGCAGCCGGCTGACCAGGAGCGCGCGGAAAGGACCGGTGCCGCTCATGCCGCGGAGGCGGCCTCGTCCCGCAGATTGCGGCCGGTCAGCTCGACGAAGACGTCCTCGAGGCTGACGTGCCGCGTCGCGAGGCGGGCGAGCGCGAGCCGCTCGCGCTGCAGCCGCTCGAGAAGCGCCGGCACCGTGATGTGAGGCTCGGTGACGGTCAGCGCGACGCCGTCGGGATGGATGCGCACGCCGCTCACGCCGGGCAGGGCGCGGTACTCCGCCTCGCCGATGCCTTTGGCCGTGGCATCGAGAGCGAACTCGACGACATGCTCGCCGCCGAGGCGGGCGACCAGCTCCGCCGGCGATCCGAGCGCGATGACTTTGCCGGCGTCCACGATGGCGACGCGGTCGCAGAGCCGCTCGGCCTCGTCCATGTAGTGCGTGGTCACGAGGATGGTGCGCCCGCGGGCGCGCAGCTCGCGCAGGATGTCCCACAGGGATCGGCGCGACTGCGGGTCGAGGCCGGTCGTCGGCTCGTCGAGGAAGAGCAGCTCGGGATCGCCGATGAGCGCGCAGGCCACCGCCAGCCGCTGCCGCTGTCCGCCCGAGAGCTTGCCGACCCAGGCGCCGCTCTTCTCCTGGAGCGACACCTGCGCCATCGCCTCCTCGGGCGACAGGCCGCGCCGGTAGAAGGACCGGAACAGCTCCAGCGTCTCGCGCACGCTCAGCTTCTCGGCGAAGCGGGTTTCCTGGAGCGAGATGCCGATGCGCTGGCGCAGCTGGTCGGGATGCGACTCCCAGCGGCTGCCCAGCACTTCGACCTCGCCCGACGTCGGCGCCAGCAGGCCCTCGAGGATCTCGATGGTCGTCGTCTTGCCGGCGCCGTTGGGGCCGAGCAGGCCGAAGCACTCCCCCGAGCGCACCTCGAGATCCAGGCCGTTCACCGCGTCGACGGTGGACGAGCGGCTGACGAAGCGCTTGTGCAAGCCGCTGCAGCGGATGGCGACCCCCGCGGACCCTGCCGGCATGCGGGGGATGATACCCGCGAAGCCCCGGCCCGGCCGCCGTGGACCGGCGGCGTCACGTGAGCGCGTCGGCCTTCAGGACGCCGCGGTGCGGCCGGCCGGCGGCACCTTGTCGGGGTCGCGGCGCCAGACGGCGTACGAGTACGCCGCCAGGCCGAGCGTCGCGAGAAGCACGAGCCCGACCATGACGAGAATGGATCGCCCCGGCGTCAGCACCCCCGTCGCCATGGTCAGAAGCCCCAGCCCGACGAAGACCCAGCCGCCGGCGCGGTGCGTGCGGTTCCACGACTCGGCGCTGGACAGCGTCCACGGCGTGCGGATGCCGAAGAACCAGTTCGGCCGCAGCTTTCCGAGCAGGTTCCCCAGCACGACGAACAGCGCCCCGATCGCCAGAGGCATGAGGGTGCGGACGTCGATGGCGCTGCCGCGCGCCGCGGCCTGGACGATGCCGTACACCACCGTCAGGAGCGTCACGATCGCGACCTGCAACGTCGCCCACGCGCCGATGAAATTGGCGTAGTTCGCCCGTCCCGGATCGAAACGCGGCAGGAAGCGGACGAGGAGCCACACGCCGAGCGCCACGAACGGCAGCGCGAAGAGTCCCTCGACCCGACCGCCGTAGCGATCGATCTCGCCGTGCAGGTTCCAGTGCATCGGGAACCGCTCCGGGGCGGTGGAGGACGACAACCCGCCGTACAACAGCATCCCGGCGATCAGGGCACCGCACGTCGCGTCGGCAATCTTCTGCGCGTTCATCGCTTCCCCTCCTTCGACTTCGCCCGCCCCAGCAGCTCCCACAACGAGGCGACCGCCTGCTCGAGGGCGGAGACGTTCAGGCTGTACAGGATGGTCGTGCCGCGGCGCTCGGTGACCACGAGGCCGGCGTGCTTGAGGACGTTGAAATGCCCCGAGAGGGTCGATTTCGCGAGCGGGAACCGCTCGGCGATCTCCCCGGCGCTCAGGTCGCGCTTCCTCAGGAGCCTGAGGATCTCGCGCCGCGTCGGATCCGCGAGCGCCTGCAGCACCTCGGTCATCCCGTCCTCCGTGCGCCGCCATCGCGGCGTCGCGTTTCGTTATTTCGCGAACGAACGAAATATAGCCGCGGCCCGGGACGGTGTCAAGTGGGCCGGGCGCGTCTCCGGGAAGGGCGAGCCGAAGCGGGGTCGCGCGGCTCAGGTGGCCGCGGCGGGGACCGGCACCGGTGCGGCCGGCGCGACGAGCGGATCGAAACGCAGCCGGCGGCCGAACTCGCGCCGCAGCAGGAGCAGGTTGACCGTCGCCTGGATCGCCACCGAGGCGATCGACAGGGACCAGATCCAGTCGATGTCGAATCCGGGTCGCAGCGACACCAGGTACGCGGGCAGCGCGAACAGCAGGAGGCGCAGCGATGAGGCGGCGAGCGGCGGCAGGGTGTTCCCCATCCCCTGGAACAGGCTGGCACTCGTGAAGATCAGCCCGGTGGCGAGGAAGTTCCAGGAGATCATCCGCAGGAATTCCGCGCCGAAGGCGATGACGTCGGGATCGGGTGAGAAGAGGGCGATGAGGCCCGCCGGCGACAGGTGGCAGGCGAGCGTCAGGATCGCCATGCAGGCGCACGACAGGACGGCGGCGACGCGGAAGGTCTCGCGCACGCGGGCGGCGTTGCGGGCCCCGAAGTTCTGCCCGGCGATCGGCGCCGCCGCGAAGGCGATCGCCATGACCGGCAGGAACATCGACTGCATGACGCGGCCGCCGATGCCGAAGCCCGCCTGCGCCGCGGCGCCGAGCGGGCGCGTGATGCGGTAGATGAGGAGGAGATAGAGGGACATCAGCAGGAACTCTCCCCCCGCCGGCAGGCCGATCTTCAGCAGACCTTTCCAGGTCGCCGGTTCGGGCCGCCAGTCGCGCGGCGAGAAGGCGAGGAACCGCTCGCCGCGCACGAACCACACGCCGTAGACCGCGACGCCCGCGGCCGTGGCGAGGAAGGTCGCCGCCCCGGCGCCGGCCACACCGTAGGGCCGGCCGGTCAGCCAGCCGAGCGTCAGGATGGGCGCGAGCACGATGTTGCAGAGCACCGACAGGACCTGCACCACCATGGCCGGGCGCACCACTCCCGAGCCGCGCTGCGCCGCCCCCATCGCCACCACGATGAACTGCAGCGCCAGCGCCGGGATGTACCAGTCGAGGTAACGGGCCCCGAGGAGCGCCGTCTCGGCGTCCGCCCCGAGGGCGCGGCAGTACGCGCCGCGCAGGAGCCAGCCGGCGCCCCCCGCCACGAGGCCGACGGCGAGCGACAGCGCGAATGCCTGGTTGAAGACGTGCGTCGCCCGGACGCGATCCTGCCGGCCGGCGGCGTGCGCCACGAGAGTGGTCGTCCCGACCGCCAGCATCTGGGTGATCGCCAGCGTCACCATCATGAGGTTCCCGGCGAAGCTGACGCCGGCGATCGCCTCCTTCCCCAGGCGCCCGACGAAATACAGGTCGGCCAGGAGATAGAGGGTCTGCACGATCATGCTGACCGCGATGAACGCCGCGATCGTCGCCAGGTGGCGCGGGATCGATCCCTTCGTCAGGTCCTGCAAGCGTTCATTTCGCGGTGCGCGGGACCTTGAGGTCGGCGAGGTGCTTCGCGACGTCCTCCCCCGCGGTCTGCGGCTTCACCTCGCGGTCGACGTCGAGGATGCGGCCGTCCTTGCCGATGTAGAAGGTGTGCCGGTTGGCGAAGCCCTGCTCCATGAGGACGCCGTAGGCCCTGGCGGTTTCCTTCGTGGGGTCGCTCAGGATGGGGTAGTCGAGGCCGAGGGACTCGGCGAACTTGCGGTTGGTCTCGGCGTCATCGGTGGAGGCGGCGAAGTAGGCGACGTCGTAAGCCTTGATCTCGGAGCCGCTGGCACGCAGCGACTTGCACTCGGCGGTTCACCCGCCGGTGAACGCCTTCGGGAACCAGGCGATCACCACCGCCTTCTTCCCCTTGAAGTTGTCGAGCGAGTAGAGCTTTCCGTCCGAGCCCTGGAGCGTGAACGCCGGGGCCGGATCACCCTTGGCGAGCGGCTTGTCCGGCGCCGGCGCCGCGGCCATCCCGACCGCGGCGAGGGCCAGCAGCGCCCCGCACACCCACGATGTCGTCATGCCGTCTCCCTCCCGAAAGCGAGCCTCGTCCACCGAAGAGCGGTCCTCATTCTGGACCCGGCTGCGCGGCCCGCGCAACTGGGACGAATGTGACCCCGCGCACCGACCGCCGGAAGGGCCTCCTCCCCGGAAAACCGCGCCCCCGGCCGCTTTTCGACGGTGCCACCCCTTGACACAAAGGCCCGTCCGCATTTATACCGTGTTCACGCCGTAGTTTCAGGGCACCTGCTTTCGCAACTGCTGGGGGAATTTCCGATGTGACCTGACCGCCGCCGGGGCGATCGTCGTCCCGTTCTGGCTTCCATGCGTGGTGGCAGGCAAGTCTCTGCTCATTCGAAGGAGGGCAGACCATGACCGGACGGAACTCAGGGGGAGTGGGGCCGCGTCGCCTCACCGGTTACATGGCTGCGGCGACCATTCTCGCCGCCAGTGTCCTTGGACTTGCCTGGGCCAACTCGGACAAGGCCCAGGACAAGAAGAACCAGCAGCAGGGGGCGGCGACCCAGCCGGCCACCGGGCAGAAGCCCACGCCGACGGCGACCGACAAGAAGCCCGCGCCGGTCACCCGCACCATCGGTGCGGCGACGGTCAGCGTCGATCCCGCCACCGGTCGTCTCGTCCCGCCGACGCCCGAACAGGCGGCGGCGCTCACCGCCGCGCTCATGAACATGGTGAAGCGCGACACCAGTGCCGTGCCCGTCATCGAGCAGCCGGATGGCACCATGATGGCGATCCTCGGGGAAGACTTCGAGGAAGTCGCGATGGCCAGCCGGGACCCCAAGGGGAACCTCCGGCTGCACTGCGTCAATGACCAGGCGTCGGCCGAGCGCGTTCTCAACGGGAAGGCGAACGTCGGCCCGGTCTACAACGAGAAGAAAGCGAAGACCACCGGCAAGAAGGCCGGCCAGAAGGCCACCCCGACCCCCACGGAGACGGAGTAACCATGCGCCGACACCTTGACGCGGGCCTCCTGGCCCCGATTGCCCTTCTCGCCTTCGGCCTCGCCATCCTGCCGGCGACGCCGGCCTTCGCCAACGCCACCATCATCATCGACAACAACAACGCCCCGGGCGTCGGCTTCAACGACCCGACGGTGGTCGCGCCGGTCGGCGGCAATCCCGGAACGACGCTCGGGCAGCAACGCCTGAACGCCTTCCAGTTCGCCGCCGATGTCTGGGCCGCGACGCTCGACAGCAACGTGCCGATCCACATCCTGGCCTCGTTCGAGCCGCTGTCCTGCAATGCGACCGGGGCAACCCTCGGCAGCGCGGGGACGATCTTCATCTGGGCCAACATGCCTCCGAACGGGACGTTCCCGGGGGCGGGGTTCGTGAACTCCTGGTACTCGCAGGCGCTCGCCAGCAAGCGGATCGGGACGGACATCAACACCCAGCCGATCTGCCTGAACACCGGCAACCCCTGCACCCAGAACTCCGACTGCGGCGCCGGCCAGATCTGCACCGACGCTGAGATCCGCGCCCGGTTCAACGTCAACCTCGGCAACCCGGGCTGCCTCACCGGCATCCCGTGGTACCTCGGGTTCGACAACAACCACGGCCCGAATGCCATCGACCTCGTGACCGTGCTGCTGCACGAGTTCGGCCATGGTCTCGGCTTCCAGCAGTTCGCCAGCCTGGGCAACGGCTCGCAGATCCAGGGGTTGACGGACGTCTACGGTCGCCAGCTCCTCGATACGACCACGGGCAAGACCTGGAACCAGATGACCAACGCCGAGCGCGTCGCCTCCTCGATCAACTACGGGCACGTGGTCTGGACCGGGAACCAGGTCAACTCCGAGGTCCCGGGCGTGCTGGCGTTCGGCCTGCCCAACCTCCGGGTCAACGCCCCCGGCTCGATCGCCGGCAGCTATGCGGTCGGCGAGGCCCAGTTCGGCCCGCTGCTGACCAACGCCGGCGTCAGCGGCGACATCGTCCAGGCGCTCGACGCGGCCAACGCGGGGGGGCCGACCACCTTCGACGCCTGCACCGCGATCACCAACGCGGGGGCGGTGGCGGGGAAGATCGCCCTCGTCGATCGCGGCACCTGCGGGTTCATCGTCAAGGTGGCCAACGTCCAGGCGGCCGGCGCCATCGCCATGGTGGTCGCCGACAACGCCGCCGGGGCGCCGCCGGCGGGTCTGGGCGGCGTCGACCCGACGATCGTGATTCCGTCGGTGCGCATCACCATCACGGACGGGAACACCATCAAGGCGGCCCTCGCCTCGAACACCGTCAACGCCACCCTGTCCCGGGACCTGACGAAGCGCCAGGGCGCGGACGACATGGATCGCGCGCAGTTCTACGCGCCGAACCCGGTCGTCGGCGGCTCGTCCATCTCGCACTACGACATCAGCGCCTTCCCGAACCAGCTGATGGAGCCGAACATCAACAACGACCTGACGCACAACGTCACGGGCGTGGACCTGACGCTGGCGCTGATGCGCGACATCGGCTGGTACCCGGACCGTGACGTCGACGGTCTCGCGAACTCGGCGGACAACTGCCCGGACGTCTCGAACCCCGGCCAGGCGGACCTCGACGGCGACCATCTCGGTGACGCCTGCGATCCGGACGACGACGGCGACGGCGTGAACGACGACGTCGACAACTGCCCCGTGGACGCCAACGCCGACCAGGCGAACAACGACCACGACGCCCTGGGCGACGTCTGCGATCCGGACGACGACAACGACGGCGTCATGGACGGCGCGGACAACTGCCCGTTCGCCTCGAATGCCGACCAGCTCGACACGGACAGTGACGGTCTCGGCAACGCCTGCGACAACGACGACGACGCCGACGGCGTCGCCGACGGCTCCGACAACTGCCCGCTGGTCGGCAACACCGACCAGGCGGACTTCGACCGCGACGGCAAGGGCGATGTCTGCGACCCGCTCACCGGGCCTCCGCAGGACAAGGCCCAGTGCATGAACGGCAACTTCGGGCGCTTCAACGACCCGCGCACCTTCCCGAACCAGGGCCTGTGCATCTGCTACATCATGTCGGCCCACGGGGAGAAGTGCCCGAGCATCAAGTAAGTCTGACGTCCCTGTGAGGGACGCGGTCTGAAACAAGGCCGCCGCGCTCCGGTGTTCCGCACCGGGGCGCGGCGGCCGATTCGTTTTCCGGCAGGAGCGCCCCGACACTCCCGCCGTCTTCCGCACCACACGTCCCCGCTCCGGATGAGGACGCATTTCATCCTCGCGGGAGGACACGCCGCTCGGTAGTTCCCGCCACCGGCGTGTCCGGAATCCCCGCCACAAGTCACGGCCGGCACGGCAGTTCGCATTGCGGCGCACGGTTTCGCGCGCGGGCACCGTTCTTGCTCGCCATCGGGGAGAGTCGCCACAGAAAGACAGAGTGCCCGCCGCGGGGCCGCGGCGTCGAGAACGAGGAGGACTTCCATGTCTTCGCGTGCCCGTCTGTCCGTGCTGCTGTCGGCCCTTCCCCTCGCCCTTCTGCCGCTCGGCTGCGCCGAGGACCCCACGACCGATGCCTCGGTCCTGTCGCCTCCGCCCGCCGCCGGCGATTGCGACGACATCCAGGACGTGTCGCTGACCGCACGGCTGAACACGCTCTACCTCGTCGATCCGTACGTCGACGCCTCGCGCATCACCGTCGAGACGCACGCGTGCGTGGTGACGCTGCGCGGCCGCGTGCAGGACCCGGGCACCCGCGACCGCGCCGGCGCCATGGCCCGCGACGTCGAAGGGGTGCGCCACGTGCGCAATCGGCTCGAGGTCGTTCTCGCCAGCGCGGCCCCGGGACGGGACCCCTCCTGATGCGCACGCCGGCGCACGGGCCGGCGACGTCCCGGGCGGCACGTCTCGGCCGCTCCCTCGTGATCGCGGCCGGTGCAGCGCTCCTCGCCGCCGCCGACGCCTCCGCCGCGGACATCCAGACCTTCGGCAGCTTCGTCCCGGGCATGGCGCGCTTCTCGGCCGACTCGGGGGTCGAAGGCGACCTCGCCAGCATCCCGATCACCGTGGGCCTGCGCGTGCGCCGGCTGTCGCTGCGCGCGTCCGTTCCCTATCTCGACCTGTCGGCGACCACCCCGGAGATCCCGATCCCCGGCCTGATTCCCGGGCTGGTCATCCCCGAGCAGGACATCCATCAATCGGGCATCGGGGACGTCGTTTTCACGCCCGCCGTCCTGCTCGCCGGCGGGGGTGGGCGCTCGGCCCTCTGGGGAAGCGTGCGGGCCAAGTTCCCGACCGCCGACGAGCAGGACGGTCTGGGGACGGGCCAGTTCGACTACTCGCCCGGGCTCGGTGTCCTCGTTCCGCTCGGCACGCGCTTCACGGCCGGCGGAATGGTGCGCTACGACGTGCGCGGCGACTCCCCGGACATCGAGTACGAGGACCACCTCGCCGCGAGCCTGGGAGGCATCGTGCGGCTCGGCCTGCTCGACGCCCTGACCACGATGGTGTCGCGCGGCGACGTCAACCCCGACCGCGGCGACCCGGTGAACACCTTCTCGCTCGCCTGGTACCACCCGCTGGTGCCGGGGCACGGCGCCGCCTTCACCGCCACCGCGCTGGCGGGGCTCGGCGGAGACACGCAGACGCTCGGGCTGTCCATCGGCATCGCCTTCAACGACGGCCCCTGGGACTGGGGCCGCTAACCCCCTCAAGCGGCGGGCGGATCGACGCCGGACATCGGGCCCGGCTCGCAGGAAATCGCTGCGCGGACGGCTCCCTGAGCGTATGATGAGGGCCATCCGCATCACCGAGAGGACCGCATGACACCGACCGAACGCGACCGGCTGCTGCAGCGCTATCCCGTCCTGAACCATCTCTCCCCCGAGCTGCTGAAGCGGCTCGAGCAGGAGTCGGTGACGATCCAGGCCCCTGCCGGCCGGCGCCTGTTCGGCGAAGGCAGCCCCTGCACGCACTACCCGCTGCTGGTGGAGGGGATCATCCGGGCGACCAAGTCGAGCCCGGACGGCCACGAGATCCTCCTGTACCGGCTCAATCCAGGAGAGTCCTGCGTCATCACGGTCATCGCGCTGCTCGGCGGCACGGCGTACCCGGCCATCGGCGCGGCCGAGGCGGACCTGCTCGTCTATGGCGTCCCGCGCGCGCTCTTCGAGGAGCTGATCCTGAAGGTGCCGCAGTTCCGGGAGTTCGTCTTCCGCTACCTGTCGCTGCGCATGGCGCACCTGATGGCGCTCATCGACGATGTCGCCTTCCGCCGCGTCGACCAGCGCCTCGCGTCGCGCCTGCTCGCGGCCGACGCTCCCATCGCCGTGACGCACCAGATGCTCGCCGACGAGTTGGGCACCACGCGCGAAGTGGTCAGTCGCACGCTCGAGGCCTTCCAGGAGTCGGGCGTGCTCAAGCTCGGGCGGAAGAAGATCGAGGTCCTCGATCGGCAGGCGCTCGATCGCGCTCAGCGGCCGACCGCGAGCTAGAACAACTCTCCTCAGCCACCGCCTCAGCTGCAATCGTCCGCTCGTCGCGGACCTCGGTCGTTCGCCGGGTTCGTGGGAAGCCAGACTCTGAAAGGCGTCGTCGCGCGGTGCTCGGGCGGAGTTCAAACACTCCGACGATCAGATGCTCAAGGTGGCGGCGGTGGTGCCGCTGGGGAAGGCCCGTCCTCCGGAAACGCCGATGGCTGTCGAAGTGCGTCCCTCCGCCAGCTGCGGCCGGAGGACGGGCGATCCCTCTGGTCGGCAGGGGGGACTCGACTGGTTGAAGCGGACCTTACGCCCGGGCGCGAACCTTGTCCGTATCCCCGGTCACAATCGCGGGTTCAGGATGCGGAACGAGGGCGAGCCGCTCGGCGTGCTGGCTGATGTCGAGCCCGATGGCCTCGTCCTCGGGCGTGACGCGCACCGAGACGAACAGGTCGGTCACCTTGAAGAGCAGCAGCGACATGCTGAACGAGTAGCCGCTGACGATGAGGAGCGCCATCACGTGGCGCAGGAAGATCGTCGTCTGCCCGGAGAGCAGCCCCACGTCGCGCGCCAGCATCCCGGTGAGGAGCATGCCGACGATGCCGCCGACACCGTGACACGGGAACACGTCGAGCGTGTCGTCGAGCGTCGAGCGGCTCTTGAGGTGCACCGCCATGTTGCTCAGGAGGCTCGCGACGACGCCGATGAGGATGCTGTGCGGCACGCTGACATAGGCCGCCGCCGGAGTGATGGCGACGAGGCCGACGACGGCGCCGATGCAGGCGCCCAGAGCGCCCGGCTTGCGACCGCGCAGGCCGTCGAAGAACATCCACGCGAGCATCGCGGACGCCGAAGCGGTGTTGGTCGTCGCGAACGCCTGCGCCGCGACCGCGTCGGCCGCAAGCGCCGACCCGGCGTTGAAGCCGAACCAGCCGAACCACAGCATGCCGGTGCCGAGGATGACGTACGGGGTGTTCGCCTCCGACGGGCCGCTGTGGTGCCGCCCGTGGTTCAGCCGCGGCCCGAGATAAATGGCGCCGGCGAGCGCGGCGAACCCGGCCGACATGTGCACCACCGTGCCGCCCGCGAAATCGAGCACGCCCCACTGCTTCAGGAAGCCGTCCGGGTGCCAGGTCCAGTGCGCCAGCGGCGCGTAGACGAAGATGCTGAACAGGCACATGAACAGGAGGTACGCCGAGAAGCGCACGCGTTCCGCGAACGAGCCGCTGACGAGCGCCGGCGTGATCACCGCGAACTTGAGCTGGAACATCGCGAACAGCAGCAGCGGGATGGTCGGGGCGAGCGCCGGGTCGGTGGCCACGCCGACGCCGCGGAACATCATGTACGTGAACGGATTCCCGATGAGCCCGTACAGGCTGTGTCCGAACGCCAGGCTGAACCCGAACGCGACCCACAGCAGCGAGATGACGCCGAGCGCCACGAAGCTCTGCAGCATCGTGGAGATGACGTTGCGCGCGCTGACCATGCCCCCGTAGAAGAAGGACAGGCCGGGGGTCATGAGGAGAACGAGCCCGGTGGCGGTCAGGAGCCATGCGACGTCCCCCGCCCGGATCGGCGCGGCCCCGGCCGGCTGCGGCACCTCGACGGTGCCCAGCGACCAGATCGCGAGCCCCAGAAGGACCGCGAACGGAAAGATCCAGCGCGAATTCATGGCGCTCCTTTTCGGCCTCACCTGTGAGGGGGGCCCGCCGGCACCGTCCTGGGGCATCGGCAGGTATCAAAACTTAGTGTGCAGCCCCCGGAAATGCCAGAAATCCGCCGATCCGGGGTCAGGAGATCCTGACGGGGGGCTAAAATCCCCCGCTGGAATGGTCGGCCGGACGCTCAACCACTACAGGATCCTCGAGAAGATCGGCGCGGGCGGGATGGGGGAGGTCTACGCCGCCGAGGACACGCGGCTGCACCGCAAGGTCGCCATCAAGATCCTGCCGAAGGCGATGGCCGACGACCCGGCTCGCCGTGCCCGCTTCGAGCGCGAGGCGACCGCCGTCGCCGCGCTGAGCCACCCGAACATCGTCACCGTGCACTCGGTCGAGCGGGCCGAGGACGTGCACTTCATGACGATGGAGCTGGTGGAAGGGAAGCGCCTGTCGGAGCTCGTGCCGCGCAGCGGTCTGCCTCTCGCCCGCTTCTTCGAGCTGGCGATTCCGCTCGCCGATGCCGTGGCCGCGGCGCACCGGGCCGGCGTGGTGCACCGCGATCTGAAGCCGGACAACATCCTGGTGACGAACGATGGGCGGCTCAAGGTGCTCGATTTCGGGCTCGCCAAGATGGATGCGGGCTCGAAGCAACCCGACACCGAGGCGTCCTCCCTGCCGACGCGTCATCTCACCGAGGAAGGACAGATCCTCGGCACGGTCGCGTACATGTCGCCGGAGCAGGTCGAGGGGAAGACGCTCGACCAGCGCACCGACCTTTTCTCGCTCGGCGTGGTGCTCTACGAGATGGCCACGGGGCGGCGTCCGTTCCAGGGCGACAGCGGCGCGTCGATCATCTCGTCCATCCTGCGCGACGCGCCGGCCTCGGCCGCCGAGCTGAATCCCGGCCTGCCGCGGCACCTCGGGCGCATCGTGCGTCACTGTCTCGCCAAGAATCCGGATGAGCGGACGCAGAGCGCGCAGGACGTCCGCAACCAGCTCGTCGACCTGAAGCGCGAGATCGACACCGGCGCGCTCAAGGTCGGCGCGGCCGCGGCAGGGACTACGGGGCGCCCGGCGCCGTTGCCGTGGCTCGTCGCGGGAGGGCTCGGGCTCGGCCTCATCGCCGCGGTCGCCGTCATCGCGCTGCGGCGAGGCGGCCCGGAACCGGGGACGACGAGCGCCGGCTTCGCGGCCGCGACGCAGGCGCGGCTCACCGACATGCCCGGCGAGGAGGTCCAGCCCACCCTCTCCCCCGACGGCAAGTCGGTCGCGTTCTGCAGCCGCATCGCCGGCAACTGGGACATCTTCGTGCAGCGCGTCGGCGGCAGCAACCCGGTCAACCTCACGAAGGATTCGGTCGAGGACGAGTTGCAGCCGGCCTTCTCCCCGGACGGCGAACGGATCGCCTTCCGATCCACGCGCGACCGTGGCGGGCTCTTCGTCATGGGCGCGAGCGGCGAGTCGGTGGTGCGGCTGACGGACTTCGGCGAACGTCCCGCCTGGTCTCCCGACGGAAAACGGATCGTCTTCCAGACCGACTCATGGACTTACCCCACGGCGCGGCCGGGGGTGTCCTCGCTGTGGGTGGTGGATTCCTCGGGGAGCGAGCCGAAGAAGCTCTACGACGGAGACGCCGTGCAGCCGGCCTGGTCGCCGCACGGAACGCGTATCGCCTACTGGGCCATTCCGATCGGGGGCGGGCAGCGCGACCTGTGGACCATCGCGGCGTCGGGGCAAGGCGACCCGGTCGCGGTCACGCACGACCCGCCGCTCGACTGGAATCCCGCCTGGGCGGCCGACGGCAGGCATCTCTATTTCACCAGCGATCGCGGCGGCAGCATGAACCTGTGGCGCGTCGCCATCGACGAGAACACCGGGGTCGTGAGCGGCGCGCCGGAGCCGGTGACGTTCGGATCCGCGTCCGGACTGCACTCCGCGACGGTCGCTGCGGACGGCCGGCACATCGCCTATGTCGGCTCGGTCGAGTTCAACACCATCCGCAAGGTCGATCTCGATCTCGCCGCCGGGAAAGTCACCGTCGCCCCACCGGCGACCGCGCGGGTGTCGAGCCCGATCCTCTGGCCCCGCGTCTCTCCCGACGGCCGCTCGATCGCCTACACGACCGTGGGAACCGGAGGGCGGCCCGGCCAGGTGCGCGAAGAAATCGTCGTCGCCGCCCTCGATGGCTCGTCGCGCCGCCAGCTGGCGGTCTCCGATTCGCGCAACCGGATGGCGGTCTGGTCACCGAAAACCGACCGGCTGGCGTTCGCCTCCGACCGCAGCGGCGGCTACGCGATTTACACGGTGCGCGCCGACGGCAGCGACCTCACGCCGTATGACCCGGAAACGAAGAACGTCATCTATCCGACCTGGTCGCCGCAGGGCGACCGGCTCGCCTTCGCCGACACCGGCCGCAGCCAGCGGATGTCCATCGGTCCGTTTCCCCGTGGCGAAAAGGCCCCTGTTCCCGCCCCCGATCCGGCGGACGGAGTCCATTTCATCCCCGTCTCCTGGTCGCGTGACGGGGCATCCATCGCGGGACATTTCTACAGCGGGAAGGCCTACGACACCGGCATCGGACTCTTCAACGTGGCCAGCGGCTCGTACGAACGGCTGACCGACGCCGGCCTGTGGCCCATGTGGCTCGCCGACGGCCGCTCGCTGCTGTACCTGCGACAGGGGAAAAAGCAGCTTTACGTCGTGGACGTCGCCACCCGCAAGGTGCGCGAGTTCCATGTCGACATGCGCGGGCTCTTCGAATTCTTCGGCGCCGCCCTGGCGCCGGATGGACGCACCGTCTACCTCGTCGAGCAGGAGCAGGACGCCGACCTCTGGCTCCTGGAGCTGAAGGAGTAGACCCTTCGTTACGGGCAGTCGCCGGGGCAGGAGGTCGGGACCCGCGGCCACGGGGCCGATTCGGTGCCGTAGCCGACGCCCCCGGACGCGGTGCGCGACTGCACGAAGTACAGCTGGACTCCTCCGACGGGCGGCGCGGGCGTTCCGGCGGCCTCGATCACCAAGAGCCCCGTCGTGCCGCGCGCCAGGACCGCGACCGTCCCGAGCGAAAAGACGCGATTGACCAGGCTCGCCGCGGAGAGGTCCGCGGCGATGACGTCGTAGCCGGTGGCGCCTGCGACCGCGTCCCAGTCGAGGCGGACGATCCCGCCGGCGCCGGCCGGCTGCAGGCGCACGATCAAAGGCTCCGGGTCGGGCCCCGAGGCGAGCGGCACGTTCACTGTCCCGGACGACGTGGCGCCGTGGCCGGAAGCATCCACCGCCCGGTAGGAAAGCGTGTAGGCGCGCCCGCCGCCCGAGCGGGATCGCTCGGCGCGCAGGGTCAGCGTTGCGCCGGCGGTGCCGGGCTGCGCTCCCGCGATGTCGCCGATCGTGTCGCCGTCCTCGAACCCCGCGGCATCGTCCGGCTCGCTGCTCCCGGCCGACTGCAGCGTCACGATCGGCGCCGGGTCGCAGGCGTCGGTCGCCTGCCGGCCGACGGAGACCGTGCGCAGGTTGTGGTTCGGCGGCCACAGGACAGGCTGAGCCGGCGTCACGGTCAGGGACGGGGCGGTCGTGTCGACGACCGTGACACCGCCGGTGGCGAGGCTCGCGTCGCCGACGGTGTCGGTGACGCGCAGGCCGAGCGCATGCGGTCCGAGCGGCAGTGTTGTCTGCAGGATCACGCCGGTGCCGAGCACGTGCTCGGACGGCCCGGGGTTCTCGACCCACTGGTAGAGGGCGATGTCGTTCGCGGTGCCTGGGCTCGAGTCCGGGTCGCTCGAGGCCGTGCCGTTGAGCGTGACGGCCGCGCCGGCCGGACTCGTGCACTCCGCCGAGGCGGGGGCGGACAAGGCCGCCACCGGCGGCTGGTTGAACACCAGCCGCGTCTCTCCCTGGTGCAGGAAGGACTGCTCGGCGTGCAGCCCCGGCGTGTGCCCGTCGGTCGCGTCGATGGTCATCAGGAAGCGGCCGCTCGCGGCGAGCGCGGCGATGTCGCTGTCGCGCGGCAGACCGGGCCCCGAGAACGGGATGGTCAGCGCGATCGCCCCGTTCGCCTCCGCGTCGAGCGCCGCTTCGTCGTAGGCGGTGACGAGCAGATCGGTCCCGCCGGTGGACTGACCCGTGCGCCGCACGCAGAACGACAGCGGCGGCGGCTCGTCGATGAAGAACACCAGGTCCTCGAATGTCCCCTGCGGCTGGGCGCACGTGCCGCGCGCGATGCGGAAATCGACCAGACCGTCGGAGCAGCCGAAGTTGCTGTCGAAATCGAACAGCACCGGGCTGCCGCCCGAGCCGTTGACGTAGCCGATGCCCTCTCCCGGGTGTCCGTCCGGGAGCCATGCGAGTCCGCAGTCCCCCGTGAAGCCCGCGTCGAGCAGGTGCAGCGAGGCGATCGGCTTGAAGCGGACCTGTCCCGTCAAAGGCTCCCCCTGCGGGTCGGCGGCCTTCGCCTGCACCTCGAGGCGCGTCCCCCCGTCCTGCCGGATGGAGGTCAGCACGAGCGCCGGCTGGCAGGCGTCCCCCGCCCCGTCGCCGTTGGCGTCCGCCTGGCCCGGGTTGGCGGCAGTCGGGCAGTTGTCGCACAGGTCGCCGCGGCCGTCGCCGTCGGCATCCTGCTGTCCCGCGTTGGCGAGGGCGACGCAGTTGTCGCACAGATCGCCGCGGCCATCGGCGTCCTGGTCGGCCTGCGAGGCGTTCGCCGCGGCCGGGCAGTTGTCGCACGCGTCCCCCCGGCCGTCGCCGTCGCCGTCCTGCTGGCCCGGGTTCGGGAGCGCAGGACAGTTGTCGGGGGCGCAGGTGTTGGTCGCGAGCGCCGGGTCGCCGGCGCCGTCGCCGTCGATGTCGGTGCACGGATCGCAGGCGTTCCCGGTCCCGTCGAAATCGAAGTCCTGCTGGCCCGGGTTCGAAACCGACGGACAGTTGTCGAGCGGGCAGGTGTTGGCGGGAAAGCCCCCGTTGCCGAAGCCGTCGCGATCGAAATCGGTGCAGGTGTCGCAGAGGTCGCCGACGCCGTCGCCGTCGGAATCGACCGGGCAGCCGACGGAGAGGGTCCAGGTGGCGCGTCCGAGGTTGGCGCCGGTCTTCGCCGGCTTGACGAAGTTCGCATCCGCCTCGATGTCGCAGCTGACCGTGTAGGCGCCGGCCGAAGAGAAGGTGCGGTTGTAGGAGAGCACCCCGGTCGCGACCTGCACCGGCGCCGGGTCGCCCGGCCCCTGGACCTTCCAGGTGATCTTGTTCGTCACCCCGGACATCTCCTGGAGGCGCGTCGTCACCGAGAAGGACTGCGATCCCCCGACCGGCATGGAGATCGTCTGCTCGGGCGGGGTCAGCGACGACAGCGGCGCCGAGAAGGTCACCCGCGGGTGCCCGAAGATGGTCAGGCTCCAGCGCTGGTTGCAGACCGGGCAGAACGGCGCGAACAGCGAGCGCATCTTGCAGTCGCCGGCCGGCCGGTAGACGCACTGGTTGTAGTACTGCGCCCCGAGATAGGGCCCGCCGAGGTCGCCGATCCACTCCGGCCAGGCCCCCACCGTGGGGTTGGTCGAGGTGTTCACCTCCCCGGCATTGCCGCAGCCGTTGTAGGAGACGTACTCGTCGGCGAGCCCGGCCAGGCTGTGCCCCAGCTCGTGCGCCGCGATCTCCGAGGCCGACGAATTCCCGGCGGCGTAGACCGCCCGGGCGCCGCCGCAGCCGCCGTAGCGCGTCGTGTTCACGAGCACGATGGTCGTGTCGACCGCCGGGGCGCGCGCCTCCGCGAGGGCGATGTGTGCCGCCGAGCCGCTGTCGCAGCCGGAGTCGTAATACAGGCAGCGGTTGCCGCTGCCGCCGCACGGCTCTCCGGCGGCGGGGAAGCCGGTGTTCATCGCGGTGTCGGTCACCACGGCGCAGTCGCACTGGTCGGTCCCCGACTGCGTGGAGTAGGCGTACACCAGCGTGTAGTTGATGAACCGGTCGTGCTCGCGGTAGGGCGTCGTCGAGCGCAGGTAGTTCACCAGCCCCTGCGCGTGCGACTGCAGGGTCGCCTTCTCGGCGTGCGTGTAGCCGTCGGGGACGAGCACGATGTTGATCCGCTTCGCGGCCTCGGCCGGGTCGCCCCAAGTGGTGGTGATGTCGGGGTCGCCGAATTCCTCCGGCCAGTGCAGCGTGCTCGCGGTCGCGAGGCCCGGCGCCGCGTCGGCGGAGGGGTTGGCAGCGCCGCCCGGGCGCGCCGCGTCCAGCGGCTCCGTCGCCAGGACGCGCCGCTCCGGGGCGCCCCCTCCCGCCCGCGCCCGTCCCACCGCCACCTCGATCCGGTCGGCCCCCGGGAGATCCGGCAGCTCCACCAGGAAGCTCTCACGGTGCAGCCGGATGGTGTCTCCGTCGACGTGCGGCGGCTCCGAGGGGTCGTGGTCGAGGCACAGTCCGCGGACCTCCGGGCGCAGCGTCAGGCGCGGCCCGGCGGCATCCCGCAGGGTCACCTCCACCTGCACCGGCTCGCCGGCCCGCGGCTCGCGCAGCGCCTCAGCCCCCGGCGGCTCGAGAAAGGGACGGTCCTTCCGTTCGACGGTCAAAAGCCGCGCCTCAAAGCGATCGACCAGGAAGGCGGCGACCAGCGTCCGGACCGAAAGCACCCTGCGGGCCGGCACCGTGCGATCCGTGGCACCACGGGTGGTGCCCTCCCGCCCGCAGAGGAGCAGGAAAGCCGCCACGACGACGGCGAATCGTTGCTTGCTTGGGCGGAAACCCACGGCTGGCCGGGAATGTGCCACGACCCCCCCCTACCGTCAAGATCCCGCCTCCTGCGTAGTTTTCCGGTTGTCCGCATCCCGGCCGTGCGGTACAAATTAGGGTCATTTCTTGGGATTCTTGAGGCCCATGGACGACACGCGGAGCCATCAGGCGACGGCCCCGGGTCCCCAGGCTGGGCTCAACGGACTGGAGTGGGACCGTTGGGCGGGGATCTTGATCCTCGTGGCCGCCTATTTTCTCGCAGCCAGGCTCGGGCTCATGCTCGATGCCGTCGGCGGATTTGCGTCTCCCGTCTGGCCCCCGTCCGGCATCGCAGTCGCGGCCCTGGCCGTCTTCGGATCGCGGCTCTGGCCCGGCGTCGCCCTGGGAGCTTTGGCCGTCAACCTGGCGGCCGGCGCGCCGGTGCTCACGGCGGCCGGCATGGCAGTGGGCAACACCCTCGAAGCGCTGCTCGCCGTCGCCTTGCTGAGCCGCGGCCGGGGTTTGCGCGGCTCGTTCGAGCGCATCGGGGACGTGCTGCGCTTCGTTTTCCTGGGCGCCGCGGTTCCTCCGCTCGTCGGCGCCTCCCTCGGAGTCGCCAGCGGCCTGGTCGGCGGAGTCATTCCGATGGCGAGCCTCGCGCGCGCCTGGAGCTCGTGGTGGCTCGGCGACTTCATGGGGATCCTCGTCCTCGGTCCGCTGCTGATCGCCTGGGCGGAGGCGCCCCGGTTCCGACCGAGCGCCTGGAAGGTTGCCGAGGCGGTCGCGCTCACCGCCTCGTTCCTGCTGCTGGCGCGATTGGTGTTCGGCGACACCCCGGCCCAGGAGAGCGGGTTCCTGCGCCCCTCGACGTTCTTCCCGCTGCTCATCTGGGCGGCGCTGCGCTTCGGGCGGCTCGGGTCGGTCAGCGCCGTGGGCCTCCTTTCCGCCGTCGCCATCCTGCGCACCGCGCAGCACCTCGGCCCCTTCGCGCGTCCGTCGCTCAACGAGAGCCTGCTCCTCGTGCAGGTGTTCCTCGGCATCACCGCCATCACCATGCTGGTGTTCTCCGCGGGGCTCGCCGACCGGCTGCAGACGGAGCGCCGCCTGCACGTGGGCTACGTCGTGGCCCGCACGCTCGGCGAAGCGACCAGCCTCGAGGCGGCGTCGCCGGCGATCCTGCGGGAGATCTGCGAGAACTTCGGCTGGGACTGCGGCCATGTCTGGACGGTGGATCACGACGCCGGGGTGCTGCGCCACCGCGCCCACTGGCACCCGGCGCGCGACCGCCTGATGCTGTGCGCCCGCTCCGCCGAGACGGTCGTCTTCCATCCCGGCGTGGGCATGGCCGGCCGCATCTGGAGCGAAGGCCGGAGCCTGTGGATCCGTGATTTGCAGGGGCCCAGCGACCTCGTGCGCGCGGCGACCGCCGAGGAGCTGGGGCTGCGCTCGGCCATGGGCGTTCCGATCCTGCTCGGGCACGGCGTGCACGGTGTCCTGACCTTCTTCAGCCGGCGTCAGAAGGATCCGGACGACTCCCACCAGGCGCTGCTGTCGGCCATCGGCAGCCAGATGGGCCAGTTCATGGAGCGGCGCCACGCCGAGGCCGATCTCCGCACCGCGCACGGCGAGCTCGAGGCCCGCATCGGCCGGCGCACGCAGCAGCTGCAGGACGCCAACCGCGCCCTGGAGGAGGAGATCGCCGTCCGGCGCCAGACCGAGGACGCGCTGCGGCAGCTGTCGACGCGCCTCCTGCGCGTGCAGGACGAGGAGCGCCAGCGGCTCGCGCGCGACCTGCACGACAGCACGGCGCAGGTGCTGGCGGCTTTGTCCATGAAGCTCACCGTGCTGCACAAGGGGGTCTCCCGCTTCGACCGGAAGCTGCACGGCACGCTCGACGAGTGCGCGTCGCTCGCCGACCTGTGCGTCCGGCAGATCCGCTCGATGTCGTACCTGCTGCACCCGCCGCTCCTCGAAGAGATGGGGCTGCCGGCGGCGCTGCGCTGGTGCGCCGAGGGGTTCACGCAGCGCAGCGGCATCACGGTGGCGGTGGATCTCCCTCCCGAATTCGGACGGCTGCCGATGGAGGTGGAGAACGCCCTCTACCGCATCGTGCAGGAATGCCTTTCGAACGTGCAGCGGCACTCGGGCAGCCTCACCGCCCGCATCGCGCTGCACCGCACGACCGACGGCGTGGAGCTGGAAGTGCGGGACCAGGGGCGCGGCATGCCCGTGGCCCTGGCGGTCGGTGACAGCGGTGGAATCGAAAACCTGGGTCTCGGGCTCCTCGGCATGCGCGAACGGGTGCGCCAGCTGGGCGGCTCGATGACCATCAACTCGACGACCAAGGGATCGACGGTGCGCGTCGCGATCGACGTGCCCCATGCGGAGGCCTGATGACGATGCGAATACTGGTGGCCGACGATCATGAAGTGGTGCGTCACGGCGTGCGCGCCCTGCTGGAGGCCCGGCCGGGCTGGCAGGTGGTCGCGGAGGCGGTGGACGGGCGCGAGGCGGTGGAGAAGGCGAAGCGGCTGCAGCCCGACGTCATCATCCTCGACATCGGGATGCCCGGGCTCAACGGTCTCGACGCGGCGCGGCAGATCCTCAAGGCCGCGCCCAAGAGCGGCATCCTGATCCTGACGATGCACGAATCCGAGCAGGTGGTGCGCGAGGTGCTGGCCGCGGGGGCCCGCGGCTACGTGCTGAAGTCCGACGCGGGGCGCGACCTGGTCAACGCCGTCGAGGCGGTCGGGCGGCAGCGGATCTTCTTCACCTCGAGCGTCGCGCAGGTGGTGCTGAAGCGCAGCCTCGGGCGCACCGACGGCCAGCAGCCGCCGCCGGCCGAGCCGGTGTCGCTCACGCACCGCGAGCGCGAGGTGGTGCAGCTGCTCGGCGAGGGGAAGAGCAACAAGGAGGTGGCCGACATCCTCGGCATCAGCGTGCGCACCGCCGAGACGCACCGCTCGAACATCATGCACAAGCTGGAGTGCGGCTCGCTCAGCGATCTCGTCCGCTACGCCATCCGCAACCACATCATCACGGTCTGACGCGCGCGGCGCGCCGAGGTCCCGCACGACCCGGCGCGTCCGCGCGCCATCGGCGCGTCACCTGCGCGCCGCACCGCAGCGCCCCGCGAGTTCCGGATCAGCCCGAGCGATGAATACCGGCCTTTACGGATAGCCGGTTTTTCCCCCGCCTGCAAGAATCCCCCGCATCGAACCAGTTGCACTTCCCAGCATGAGGGAGACACCTTCATGATTCGTTCCCAGGCATCAACCGCAACCCCGATCGAGGAAGCGCCGCGGCGCGGATCGCTGGTCCGCGACGTGTTCGCGTCGCTGGACAACCGTCTGCGTCGCATCAGCGAAGTGAGGCTGGCCATCGCCGTCCTCGAGGACGCGGTGCGCTGCATCGAACGCGGCTACGGCACGCGCCAGTTCCAGGCGCGCGTCGATCGCCGGGATGCGGAGCGCTGGATCGCCAGCCACGCCCGCACTCACGTCTTCACGTTCGAGAACATCTGCGTGCTCCTGAGGCTCTCCCCCGAGGAGACCCGGGCTCGCATTCATTCCTGGCGGGATCGCTTCCGGGCGGCCTGCCAGTCCTGAGCTGGTCGCGGAGAGGCGGCGCTTCAACCTTGCAGGGCCGAAGCGCCGCCCCTCCCGGCTTTAGGACTCAGCTCTTCGCCTTCCACTCCGCGATCTGCTTCTGGGTCTTGGCGATTTCCCCTTCGTCGTCCTGGTTCGCCTTCCCGACCTGGACGGCCTTCTCCGCCACCGCCACCGCATCCTTCTTCTTGCCCGCCTTGTCCAGCATGGCGGCCTTGAGGCGGAGGTTGTAGAAGGTCTCCTTCAGCGACACCGACTGGTCGATCCACTTCATCGCCTCGTCGGGGGTGCCGACGTTGTTGGTGAAGGCGTAGTTGGCGGCGCCGTACGGCACGTTCCACTCCTTGACGTCGCCCGACAGGGCCTGGCGGATGGACGCCATCGCCTGGTCCTTCGTCGCCACCTCGATCTTGAACGGGACGCGCAGCTTCTCCCACGCCAGCTCGACGGTCGCGCCGTCGGGAGTGACCTCGGGGAAGGAGAACGCCATGAACTCCTGCATCGGCCCGGCGGTGGGCGTCACCTGGACGCGCAGGGCGTCCTCCTTCTCGCTGTAGTCGTACGAGCCCCACTGCTCGGCCTTCTTGTTGAAGATCACCGTCCACGCCGTCTTGCCCGGGATGGTGTGCAGGCTGTAGAGCCCCGCCGGCAGCGGCTTGCCGTTCACCTTGACGTCCTGGCTGAACTGGATGGTCGTCGCCTCGTTGGCGCCGGTGCGCCAGACCTTGTCGTACGGGACGAGGTCGCCCCAGATGGTGCGCCCCTTCACGCCGGGGCGGCAGTAGTTGATGGTGACATCGGTCAGCCCGACGGTCTGCACGACCGAGGCCTTGGGGCTCGGGCGCGGCAGCTTGAGCGCCTGCTGGGCGGAAGCTCCCGCCGGAATCAGCAGGGCGAGCAGTGCGGCGGTACCCACGACTTTCTTCATACACGTCCTCCTCGAGACGTCGGTTCGAAAACGGCCTGGCAACGACTGTGACTTCGGTGGATGGACCGGGATCCTATCTCCCCCCGACCGCCGGAGCAACGGCGTTTCCGCCGGGGGCCCGGTCGCTCCCGGCGGGCAGGACGGTCTGGAGCAGCGACGCCAGCGCGAGCACGAGGGCGCAGCCGATGACGTTGAACCACAGATAGCCGATGGCGGTGGAGAGGTAGAGGGCGATCACCGCGGCCTCCGCGGCAAGCGCCGCGAAGAACACGGCTGTCCCGCGCACGCGCTTCAGGAGGAAGGCGGTCAGGAACAGCCCCAGGATGGTGCCGTAGAACAGCGACCCCAGGATGTTGACCGCCTCGATGAGGTTCTCCACCAGCCCCGCGAACAGGGCGAAGCCGATGGCCAGTGCTCCCCACACAGCCGTGAGCAGCTTCGACATCCGCACGTAGTGCCGCTCGGATTGGCCCGGACGCACCAGCCGCTTGTACAGGTCCACGGTCGTCGTCGATCCGAGGGCGTTGATCTCCGAGGCGCTGGCCGAGAGCGCGGCGCAGAAGATGACCGCGATGAGCAGCCCCACGACCCCTTTCGGCAGGAACGCCAGGACGAAGGTCAGGAAGACGTAGTCGGTGTCGTTGGTCCTGACCGCCGGGTTGACCTGGGCGACGAGGTCCTTCGCCTCGGTGCGCACCGCCTCGTCCCGCGCCAGCAGGTCGCGCACCCGCTGCCCCTCGCTCGCGGCGGCGCCGTCGTCGTGCCGCTCGAGCGCCATCGCCAGCGACCGCACCGCCTCGCGCTTCTCCTCGAACAGCGCGGTGTGGCGCGCCTCGAGCGCGCGCAGGTCCCCCGCGCGCGGGCTCGCCTCGACCGCCTGCAGCGCCGTCTTCTTGAAGAGCAGCGGCGGCGCCGTGAACTGGTAGAACAGGCAGACCATCACGCCGACGAACAGGATGAAGAACTGCATCGGGATCTTGAGGACCGCGTTGAACATCAGCCCGAGCCGGCTCTCGGCCGTGGAGGCGCCCGTCAGGTAGCGGCCCACCTGCGACTGGTCGGTGCCGAAGTACGACAGGGCCAGGAAGAGGCCTCCGAGCATCCCCGACCAGAAGGTGTAGCGCACGTGCGGATCGAAGGAGAACGACATCGCCTCGAGCCGGCCCATCTTCCCGGCGATGCCGAGGGCGGTGGTGAACGGGATCTCCTTCGTCACGTCCGCGACGATGATCGCGAAAGCGACCACCATCCCGGTCATGATGACCGCCATCTGGTGCTTCTGCGTCAGGCTGACCGCGGGCGACCCGCCCGACACGGTGTAGGCGATGACCAGCCCGCCCGCGGCGAGGATGGTCAGCCGCAGGTCCCAGCCGAGCAGGTTCGACAGGATGATCGCCGGCGCGTAGATGGTGATGCCGGCCGACAGCCCGCGCTGCACCAGGAACAGGAGCGCCCCGAGCTGGCGCGTCTTCAGATCGAAGCGCCGCTCCAGGTACTCGTACGACGTGTAGACGTTCGCCCGGAAATACGCCGGGATGAACAGCGCCGACACGATCACGAGCGCGAGCGGCAGCCCGAGATAGTTCTGCACGAACATCATCCCCTTCTCGTACCCGAACCCGGGCGTCGAGAGGAAGGTGATGGCGCTCGCCTGGGTCGCCATGACCGACAGGCCGATCGTTCCCCACCTCATGCGGTGATCGCCGCGGAAGTAGCGCTCGAGATCGCGGCTGCCGCGCGTGCGCCACATGCCGTAGAGCACGATCGCCAGCAGCGTCCCGGTGAGGACGATCCAGTCGATGCCGCTCAAAGGCTTCGCCCGCCGCTCACCGGTACCGCAGGGTGAACAAGTGCATCAGCAGCACCATCAACCCGAGCCAGCCGAGCACGGCCGCATAGAGGCGCGGCCACGTCCCCAGGAAGGGAGGCGGCTCGGCTTCCTTCTCGATCGGGGGCGCGGTCGCGCGCGCCTCGTCTGCTTTCACGAGGCGGCGGGGGCCCGGCCGAGCGACAGCAGGTTCACGAACAGGCGGATCGCGCCCGGCACGCCGGCGGGGAACTGCCGGAACCACGAGTAGCCGGTGTAGACGACGTGCCCCCTGCCGTACGGCGCGACCAGCAGGCCGCCGTTGCGCGCCGGCTCGTTGGCGTCGTGGCAAGAGAGGATCGCCTGGTAGGCCGGGTCCCACTCGCTGGCGAAGTAGAGGCCGCGCTCCTGCACCCAGCCGTCGAAATCGGCCGGACCGATCTTGTTGGGACGGTTGACCACCGCGTTGTCCGGCAGCAGCACCTTCACCTCCGCGGTCTCCTCGCTCACGCGGTCGCGCGACAGCTTCAGCGGGATCGGCAGCGGCGCGTCCACCTTGATCTCCTGCGGGGTGGTGTACTGCACGACGAGCGTTCCGCCGGCGTTGGCGTAGTCGAAGAGAGCCTGCTGCCGGAAGCGGATGTCCTGGAGAGTGTTGTAGGCGCGCACGCCGAGCACGACGGCGTCGAAGCGCTTCAGCCGGTCCGGGACGAGGTCGGAGGTCGTCAGCTCGGTCACCGTGTACCCGAGCTGCCGCAGGCTCGCGGGGATGGTGTCCCCCGCTCCCTGCACGTAGCCGATCTGCTGCCCCTGGCGCTCCAGCGCCAGGCGCACGACCCTGGCCTCCGCCGGCGGCAGGATGGTCTGCGTCGGGATGTGGTCGTACTCGATCTTCACGAGCCCGCGGTCGAAGCGCTTGCCGTCCACCTCGGCGGCGGCACGCAGCGTCGCGGACGACGGCGTGGCCGGGGGCTTCACGGTGAACGAGACCGCCTGGGTCGCGTCCTTCTCCTTGAGCGAGAAGTCGCGGCTCTCGGGGGTGACGCTCCAGCCCTGGGGCGTCTCGAGGCGCACGGTGCCCGCGGCATTGGCGCGCCCGGCCCGCAGCCGCACCGCCACGTCGCGCGGTCTGGCATCGGGGAAGAGAAGCGTCTTGGCGTCGAACTCGACCGTCACCGCCGGGACGATCTCGAACGGCCGGTAGCGCTCGCCGCGCGCCGGGTCGGTCCACTTGTAGACCACCGGCCGCTCCACCGTGAAGGAGGAGCCGTCCACCTCGACGGCGAACGACGCGGCCAGGGCGGGCGGGTTCTCCGGCAGGCCGATGAGGGAGGCGTCGTCGACGCGGAACATGCCCTGCGTGCCGTGCTCGCGCAGCCAGTACGGCTCGGAGTCGTGCAGGTCGGCCGGCAGCGCCACCTCGAGGGTCTTCTTCGCCGAGGAGCGGCCGGCGAGCGTCTGCTCCCACGACGTCGCATCACCCATCGGCGCGACGGTCACCGTGCCGACCTTCACCGTCACCGGAGACCGGTTGGCGGCCTCGACGTTGACGGAGACCTTCCCGCCGGCGATGCCCGCCGGCTCGGTCGCCGAGGCTTCGAGGTACAGACCGAGGCAGGCGGCCAGCACCTGGTCGACCTCCTGCAGCTTCACCGTGCGCCACCGGCCGGCGGGGAGCGCCGCGATCGCCTTGCGCGCCTCCAGCAGAGGCGGCACCGAGGCGGAGGGATTCTGCGGATCGAACCCCTTCGCGGCGCGCGCCAGGATGGCGCCAATCGGCGCGCCCCCGGGGAGCCGGTTCCACGTCGTGTCGATGCCCTCGAACGGATCGTCCCTGGCCGGATCGCCGGCCATGGGCTCGAGGTACTCGGTGACGTCGCCGCGCGAGCCGCTCGCCCCGAAGCCCTGGCTGCGGTGCATGCTGCGGCTGCGCGCCGCGAGCTCCGGGAACGACTCGCCGAGGAGCGGCGCGAACCCGCCGACGTCGATCTTGACCATCTTCTCCGGGTGGAAATCGTCCTTGTTGTCGTACCAGAAGGGCGACGTGTTCCAGAAAATCCGCTTCGGCTTCCACGGCGGCAGCGTCGTGAGCTGGTCCGCGAACATCTTCGGGTCGCTCGAGGCCGCGAAGGCGTCCTTCGCCAGCATGGCTGATGCCGTGTGATTGCCGTGCGTGTCGGTGTCGGAGAGCGGGAAGCGCGTGATGACGATATCCGGCTGGAACGTCCGGTAGACGCGCACGACGTCGGAGAGCACCTGGTCGCGGTCCCAGATGTGCAGCGTCTCCTCGGGCGTCTTGGAGAAGCCGAAGTCGATGGCGCGCGTGAAGAACTGGCGGCCGCCGTCCAGCCGCCGCGCCGCCAGAAGCTCCTGCGAGCGGATGACCCCGAGCAGCTCGCCGATCTCCGGGCCGATGAGGTTCTGGCCGCCGTCGCCGCGGGTCATCGAAAGGTACGCCGTGTCGGCGAGCCGCCCGTTCACCATGCACGCGATGAGCCGGGTGTTCTCGTCGTCCGGGTGCGCCGCGACGTACAGCACGCTCTCGAGGACTTGCAGCTTGTTGAGGGCGAGCTGGATCGCCGCCGCATCGGGGCGAGGCGGCTGCAGCGGCGCCGCTCCCGCGCCGGCCCACCCCGCCAGCCCCAGGGCCGCGCAGATCCCGGCCGGTCGAATCGCACCCTTCATCGCGTCGCCCCCTTCTTCAGGAATGAGTCCCGTCCCCGACCCCGCCGAGGACGCGGCGGTACACCTCGAGATACTGCCCGACGATGCGCTCGGCGGAAAACAGCGCCTCCGCCCGCGCCTTCCCCCTCTGCCCCAGGTCGCGGAAGCGCTCCGGCGCCTCGACGATCTCCTGCAGCCGGGAGGCGAACCCCTCGATGTCGCCCGGAGTGAACAGGAAGCCGGTCTCGCCGTCCACCACCACCTCCGGCACGCCGCCGGCCCGCGTCGCCAGGATCGGGTGTCCGTGGAACATCCCCTCGAGGATCGACAGGCCGAACGACTCGCTCTCGGAGGTGTAGAGGCCCAGGTCGGAGGCGTGCAGGTAGTCCTCGACGTCGGGGACCGCGCCGACGACGGTGACGCGCCGCGCGATCCCGAGGTTCTCCACCAGCGCCCGGAACGGCGTGAAGTCGCCGCCGGCGAGCACCAGCAGCCGCAGGCGATCGCGACGCTTGACCTCGGCAATGACGCGCAGCAGGTCCTCGATGCGCTTGCCGGAGCGCAGGTTCGACATGTGCAGCGCCACGACCTCGTCCTCGCGGATGCCGAGCGACGAGCGCACCGCGGCGCGCGACCGCTTCGGCGCGATGGGCGAGAAGAAGTTGTGCACCACGTCGATCGGCCGGTCGATGCCGAAGATCTGCCGCGTCTCGTCGCGCAGGAACGCCGAGACGGCGGTGACCGCATCCGATGCCGCGATGGCGTGCCGCACCACCGGCCGGTACGAGGGATCCTTCCCCATGAGCGTGGTGTCGGTGCCGTGGAGCGTCGTGATCACGCGCGGCGCCGCCGCGCCGAGCATCTGCCGCGCCAGGTAGGCGGCCACCGCGTGCGGCACGGCGTAATGCGCGTGGATGAGATCGATGCGGTGCTCGCGGCTGACGTCCGCGAGGGCCACCGAAAGCGGCAGGGTGTAGTCGGGATAGCGAAACAGGTCGTATTCGTTGATGCGCACCGGATGGAACGTGACGTTCGGCGTGGCCGGGTCGAGCCGGAACGGCGGACCGTAGGAAACGAAGTGGACTTCGTGTCCGCGGCGCGCCAGCTGCTGTCCGAGCTGCGACGCGAGGATGCCGCTGCCGCCGACCGACGGGTACGAGGCGATGGCGATGCGCAGCCGGTCCGCGCTCAGAAGCGCCTCCCCGACCCGCGCAGGTCGCTCAGGCCCGCGAGGCGCACCGGATCGTTCGCCCAGACCGCCAGGGCGTGCTCGACGCCGACCTGGGTCCCGAGCAGCCGGGATCGCGCCGTCAGCATCTCGAGGTAGTCGCGTGTCTTCATCTGCGAGACGTGGCAGCGCATCGCCTCGGTCCAGGTGGCGAAGGCGTCCGACACGTCCACGACGAGCCGCGCCAGCGCCGGGTCGCGCGGCCCCTCGCCCGTGCCGGTGATGTCGTAGAAGTAGAGCGCGTCGATGGAGTGGGGCTCGGCGTCGCCGAGCCCTGTGAGCCCTCCGTAGCGCGCCAGCCGCGCCGCGTCGCGCACCATCCGGCCCGCCTTGAAGTGGTCGGGGTGCTGGTTCTCGACGGGCAGCGGCGCGAGCAGCAATTGAGGCCGGAGCCGGCGGATGGCGCGGGCGAGGGCGAAGGCGTTCTCGACGCTCTCCTGGAGACGCGCGTCGCCGTCGAGCGGAAGCCATTCGAGGGCGACGCCCATGCGCTCGGCGGCGGCCGCCGCCTCGCGCGCCCGGACCTCGGGCGTGCCGCTGGTTGCGGACTCGCCGCGCGACAGGTTGAGGACGGTGACGGCGTGACCGCGCTTCGCCTCGCCGATCAGGATGGCGCCGCAGCCGAACTCGACATCGTCCGGGTGCGGGCCGACCGCGAGGATGCGCAGCGGATCAGACGCGCGCGGCGGCATGTGGCGGCTCCTCTTCCCCGATCCACGACTCGTGCGGGCGGTCGACGACATCCCGATCGACGAACTCGATGCCGGGCGCCTCGTCCCTGTTCAGGTACTTCGCCTCTCCCGCTCCGCAGACGTAGTGGGTGCAGCCCACGACCGACTGCATCCAGCGCAGCCGCGTGTCGCGCGTCGGGCTGATCTGCTCCTTGGCGACGCTCGCCGGGCCGGGGATCTCGAGGAACTGATCGCCGCCGCGGTGCAGGATGTAGCGCCCGTCCTGCACGCGCGCCCGGACGATCTCGCCTTCATAGGGAACGTCGGCGTAGTAGTCGTCGATGGCGACGGCGCGGCGGCGCACCTCGGGATCGCCGGAGCGCACGATGGCGATGTCGTCGATGAGCCCGAGCCGGCGGTACATGTCGAGGCAGAACGCGGCCGCCGTCTCCCCCTGCGCCTGCTCGAAGACATCCTGGAACGCCGGCTCGACGAAGCAGGGCATGACGCGCGCGGTGCGCTCCTGCCAGTCGGGGCGGATGCGCTTGAGGAACAGCGGCGAGTACTTCTTCTGGATCTTGTTCGCCTGGTCGAAGTTGATGTGCTTCAGCTCCCCCGACTGCCGGTCGCGCAGCGGCGTCGTGGTCTCGCGGTAGTCGTGATCGCTGTCGTGGAAGAACCAGACGATGCGGCCGCCGAGGCGCTGCTGCAGGCGGCGCGCGGCGGTGATCTTGGCGACGAGGAAGCGCTTGGGGAAGAAGCCGCAGGGCTGCTGCCCAAGGCAGATGACGGGCTCGCTCATGGTCGTACTCGGGATCCGGACGGATCGATGGTCGCTTGTTCCTGCGGCCCCCCGAGCCCGCGAACCACCTTCGTGGACCCCGTCGAGCTGGCCGGTGGAGAGCCTATCACCGGTCCTCCCATCCGGCGAAATGCGGGGGTCGCGGCTACATGAAGTTGCGGGTGTGCAGGGACGACAGGTCGGCGGCTTCGGTCGGGCTGAACCCCAATCGTTCGAGATTGCCCTTGCGGCCCTGGTCCATGGCGGCGAGGAGGGCCTGGACCTTGCGGTGGCCCTGGCGCAAGGCCGAAGAGGCGAACGATCCGGCCGCGAGCAGGTGAAGGGCGTCGAAGACTTCGGCGTTGAGGCCGGCGGTGTGGCGCAGGGCGTCGTGCCGGCGGAGGACGGCGGAAGCGAGGCGGGCGCGGAAGCCCGGATCCTCGGCGAGGTGGCGGCGCAGGTGGGCGAGGCCGAAGGCGACGTGCCGCGCCTCGTCCTGCGCGGCCAGGCGCGACACGGCGGCGGTCACCGGGTCGGGGGCGTGCTCTTCGAGGAAGCGCAGCAGGATCAGGAACGTCCCTTCGCCGAGCACCGAGAGCAGGAACGACGCGATCGGGAAGTCGGGCTCCTGCACCAGCGTCAGGAGGCTCGCCTGTCCTCCCGCGGTCGAGAGACCGGGCTCGGCGCGCTTCAGCAGGGCGCGGCGCGTGAAGACCTCGATGTGGCGCGCCTCGTCCGCCGCCTGCACCGCCAGGAGCTGCATCACTTCGCGGAAGTGCGGGTGCAGGCGGGCGATGAAGCGGCTCGGGATGACCAGGGCCGCGGTCTCGTTCTCGATGAGATAGGTCATCACCTGCACGACGGCGTCCTCGACGTCGTCGGGCAGCTCGAACGACGCGCTCCAGGGGACGGCGGTGGCGGGGTCCCACTGCGCCGCCACCGCCTGCGCATACAGCCGCGCGGCATCGTCGCTCCAGACCTCGATGCGATCGGCCAGCGTGAAGCCGAAGTCGGGCGAACCCGGCTCGACCCGCGCGCCGCGCGCGGCGAGACCCCAGGTCGCGGGCGGATGCTCGACGACGGCGCCGGGCCGGCTCGCGTCGGCGTGACCGGCGCGCGCTGCGCCGGGCCACCCGAGTCCGTCGGCCTCCCCGGGCGCGTCGGCCGCACGCGTGACGATCCAGGCCGCCAACGCACCGGATGCGGCCGGTGACCCGGGACGGACTCGGTGGCCCTGGGCGCGGCACCAGGTCGCGAGATGCAGCTCCAGGTCGGGGCCGGTGCCGCCCACCTCGACCTCGGCGCCCGGCGACAGGCGGCGCAGCGCGCGCTTGACGAGGAGATGGCCTCCTTCGTCGAAGCCGAGATCGCCGAGGTCGATCCGCACCGGCTCTAGCCGCACCGGGCCGCCACCCGGGCGACGAACGTGTCGATCGTCCCGAACCGGTCCACCGCGGCGGCGAGCGGCGCGTAACCGCTGGTGCGTCCGGGACGCCACTCCTTGAGCCCCTCGAGATCGAGCAGCGCGCGCACGTCGGGATCCGCGTAACGCATGCCGAGCAGGAGCTCGCGGAACCGGTCCGTCTTCGGGGTCGAGGCGCCGAGGATGGTGAAGTTGCAGTGGTCGTACGGCGCGGTGCGCGCCAGGACGCGCGCGGCGCCGGCGGGCAGGGTGCCGTCCTGCGAGAACAGCAGGTGGTTCGAGTCGATGAGGCAGGCGGCGTCCGCGTCGCCGCGGACGAGGGCGCGGACGGCGTCGCGCTCGCCGCCGATGTGGTCGCCATGCTTGCCGGGCAGGCGATCGAAGACCAGCACCTCGAACGCGGTGCCGGGCTCGAGCCCGGCCGCCGCGAGATGGCCGAGCGGGATGAGAGTCGCCTGCGGCGAGTCGGATGCGCCGACGGCGACCCGCTTGCCGCGCAGCCTCTCGATCGCCGTGATGTCCGTGTCGGCCCGCACCACGATGATCGAAGTCAGGTCCTGGTCGCTGTCACGCATGGCGATCGCTTCCGCGCGGTGTCCGGTCGCGGCGGCGATGCGCTCGGCCTGAAGCCAGGCGAGCGGCGAGTTCCAGGCGACGTCGATGACCGCTTCGAACTGCGCCTCCACCTGCCGCTCGTAGTTCGAGAACAGCACGTAGTCGAACGGCAGGCCGCGGTCTTCGAACCAGGCCTTGAAGCCGTCCCAGATGGTGACGACCTTCGGGTCATACGCGACGGCGCCGAGGACGAGCGGTGCGCTTCCGGACAGCTTCGTGTCATTCATGGTCGCGCCACCCTCAGAACAGCGGCAGGCCGCAGACCGCCTTGCCGATGAAGTCGTAGAGGAGATCGGTCGTCGGAGCCATGACGCCGGCGGCGCGCGCGTCGCGGAAGAGTCGCTCGACGCCGACTTCCTTGCGGAAGGCCTGGCCGCCGCAGGTGCGCATGGCCAGATCCAGGACCTCGTTCGCCGTCTCCCCCGCCATCGCCTTGCACTCGAGGACGCGCAGCATGGCGTCGGCGCGACCCGAGGTCGCGGCCGCGAGGGTGTCGTCGAGCAGGGCCGCGGCGGCGTCGGTCTTGATGCGCATGCGGGCGACCTGGCTCCGGATGGTCGGCAGGTCGGCGAGCGACGCGTCGATGTGACCGTAGCGCTGTCCCGAGGCGTGCGCCGCCGTGCGCTCCACCGCCGACTCCATCGCGCCCACCGAGAAGGAGGTGTTGAGCACCTGGAAGACCGGCAGCACCGTCCCCATCATGACGTCGAAGCCACGGCCGTCCTCCCCGAGCATCGCCGACTCGGGCACCTTGACGTTCTCGGCGCCGACCGGGGACGAGTCGTTGCCGCGCAGGCCGAGGCCGTCGAATGGGCCGCGCACGCTGAGGCCCGGGGCGTTGGCCGGGACGAGCCACAACGTGCTGAAGCCTTCGGCCGCGAGCGGCTTCGACGACCAGACGTAGGCCGTCGCTTTCGAGGCCGAGGTCACCCACGACTTGCGCCCGTTCAGCACCACCCCGGAGCCATGGCGCGCCGCCGTGCCCAGGGGAGCCCAGAAATGGCTGCGCGATCCCACTTCGCTGAAGGCGAGCGTGCTCAGGTGGCGACCCGACGCGACCGCCCGGCGCGTCTCCTTGTCGCCCAGCGCCTCGAGCACCGAGACGCCGGAGTAGTGCATGCACAGGACCATCGCGGTCGAGCCGCAGTCGCGCGCGACGCGGCGCACGATCGTCGAGGCTTCTCGCAGGCCGAGGCCGAGCCCGCCGACGTCCTGACTGCTCGTGGCTCCGAGCAAGCCCGCGCCGCGCAGCGCGTCCAGCGCGCGATCGGGGAAGGCGCCGGTCTTGTCCACCTCGGGGGCGGCCGGCGCGATGGTATCGTGGCTGAGTCTGTCGAGAGTGTCGCCGAGATTCGCCGATGTGACGCTGGTCATGCAGACCTCGCTGCGCCGGCGATCCCGGCGCGGCGGACTACGGTCTGCGCGCGATGGGAGCGGCCGGCGATTCAGGCCCGACGCCGTCGGGCGGGAACGCCGTTCAGGTGCGATGGATTGAGTTCATGAGGCGGCCAGTCTAGGAGCCTCGACGGGAAATGGCAACATGAGGGCGATGATGCTGGAGCGGCCGGCGCCGCTCCAGGAGGAGCCCGAGCCGCTGAAGGCGGCCGACTCCCCCGATCCGGTCCCCGGGCCGGGAGAGATCCTCATTCGCGTCGCGGCGTGCGGTGTGTGCCACACCGAGCTGGACGAGATCGAAGGGCGCATGCCGCCGCCGCGGCTGCCGGTCATTCCGGGGCACCAGGCGGTCGGACGCGTCGAAGCGCTCGGCCCCGAAGCCGTCGGATGGCGCGTCGGGGATCGCGTCGGCGCCGCGTGGATCTTCTCCGCCTGCGGCCACTGCTCGTTCTGCCGCGAAGGGCGCGAGAACCTCTGCCCGGAGTTCCGCGCCACCGGCCGCGACGCCGACGGCGGCTACGCCGATCGCCTGGTGATGCCGGCGGCCTTCGCGATCCCGATCCCCGGCGAAATCGACGACCAGCACGCCGCGCCGCTCCTGTGCGCGGGCGCCATCGGCTGGCGCTCGCTGCGTCTTTCGGGCTACGCGCCGGGAAAGCTCCTGGGGCTGACCGGCTTCGGCGCCTCGGCGCACCTGGTGCTGCGCACCGTGCTGGCGGCCGACCCGCGGGCGCAGGTCTTCGTCTTCGCGCGCGACGAGGCGCAGCGGCGCTTCGCCATCGAGCTCGGCGCCGAGTGGGCGGGGAATCTCCTCGATGCGCCGCCGAAGCCGCTCGACGCGGTCATCGACACGACGCCGGCGTGGACACCCATCGTCGGAGCGCTGCGCGCCCTCGGCCCCGGCGGCACGCTCGTCATCAACGCCATCCGCAAGGAGAGCGCCGACAAGGAGGCGCTGCTCCGTCTCGACTACCCGTCGGACCTCTGGATGGAGAAGGAGATCCGCTCCGTCGCCAACGTGACGCGGGTGGACGTGAACGAGTTCCTGGGGCTCGCGGCCCGCACGGGCCTGCGGCCGGAGGTGCGCGATTACGCGCTGCGCGACGCCAACTGCGCGCTCGGCGATCTCAGGCGCGGCAGCACCGGCGCGCTGGTGCTGCGCACGACTTGAGCGCTCGCGCCTACTTCTGCTGCGCGAGGATGTCCTGGATCGCCTTCTTGACGGCGTCCAT
This sequence comes from Verrucomicrobiia bacterium, assembly GCA_035638075.1. Taxonomy (GTDB): domain Bacteria; phylum Acidobacteriota; class Polarisedimenticolia; order Gp22-AA2; family Gp22-AA2; genus DASRAU01. The sequence goes on along the minus strand of DASRAU010000034.1, from coordinate 64,783 downwards.
GTCGACGGTGTGGTCCGGCTCCTTGTGCAGGACCTTCCCCTTCGCGTCGCGAATCACCAGGCCGTGATTCTTGAACCCGAGCTCCTTGATGTCCTTCCGGGCGGCCTCGCCCGACGCATCCACGTTCTCGGCCTTCACCTTCCCGGGGAAGTCCTGCTCGAGCCCGCTCACGGCGGGCTTCAACTGCGCGCAGATCATTCAGCCGGGCAGGTAGTAATAGGTCACTTTCAGCGGCGCAGCACTCTCCTTCGCGGGCTCCGCAGCGTGCAGCGGCAGCAGGATCGCTCCGAAAACCAGGAGCAGTCCCGCGATGCTCAGGCAGGCTCGTCTCATCAGGACACCTCCGTCCGTGGAGGATACACGAGGCGCGGCCGGACGGCGGGCCGCGACGCGCGACCTGTCTCGACCGTGGCTGCTCAGGGGCAGGAGGCGGGCGCGGCGTCGATGCCGGCGTCGCGCGGCGCGGCCTGGCCCCAGCCGGTAGCGTCGTCGTAGGTGCCGGCGCCGCCGCAGGAGCGGCCGCGCGCGAGATAGAACCAGGCGCCGCCGAGGAGGGGAAGGGCCGGGTCCGTGACGCTCGTGCCGCTCACGGCGAGGCCGGTGCAGTCGGTCGTGGCGAAGTCGTAGCGCCCGTGCGTCGAGCGCAGGGTCGGCAGGACGCCGCGCACGACATCGTAGGCCGTGGCGCCCGGCAGCGGCGTCCACCGGACCTCCTGACCCTCCAGGAGGAGCTGCGGCGAGCGCGCCGGGGCCCAGGTGCAGCTCTCCGGGGCGGCGACGAGGATCGCCGTGAGCGCTCCTGTGCGCTCCGATGGTCCGACGGGCGCGGCGACAAAGAAGTTCAAGCCGGCGTCGGGACTCGCGCGGGTCAGGTTGACCGGAATGTCGGCCACTCCGGAGACATCGAGCGTCACCGCCCACTGCTCGACTCCGACGACGGTGTCGGCCTCGAAGGGCTCGACGTCGAAGCCGTTACCCGGAAGACCGGCCGTCTCGAGAGAGCCTTCCACGCGCAGCAGCCGGGCGTGCAGCCCCGGCGAGCCGGTCAGGCGCACCGTCTGCGACGCCGAGGGCAGGGTGGCCGGGAGCGGCGGCGCTCCGAGCATGGCGATCGCGAGCGACGAGATCACCCCGTAGCGCAGGACGGCTCGCGACCCGCCGTCCTCTCCGGCGATCGGGAACAGCGCGCCCTGCAGCACCGCCCCGTCGCTGAAGGTGACCTGCATGGTCGCGCCGGTCAGCTCGAGCCCCGAGACGCTTCCCGATTCACCCGGACCGGGGGCGCCGGCGCCGCGGATGAGGCTGGGATCGACGTCCACCGAGAAGAGCAGGCTGCGGCCGGAGCGGAAGTCGTCGAAGTCGAGAGTCAGCACCTGGTAGCCGCCGTCGTGCGGCGCGCTGAACGGGCTCGAGCACGGATCGGCCGGGCTCACGAATCCGACGAGCCCCGGGTTCGAGTCGATCGTGAGGCATTTGGCGACGGTGTCCCCGGCGAGCCCGAGCGGATCGAAGACGAGATCCGGGAGCAGCGCGGTGGACAGATCGATCCGGACCCGGACGATCCGAACCCCCTGGAGCGAAAGGTTCTCGAGGACGAACGAGCCGGCGTTGTAAGTGCTGGCGTTCAACCCACCGCCGGCGGTGACCGTCAGCGAGGCCGCCCCGAAAGTCGCAGCGCCCGCGTCGGGCGCCGTCCATGCCGCAAGGACCAGCACGACGGCGGCGGCCAGGAGCGGATGGGTAGGTCGGATGAAGGTCACGGCGGCGGGCCCTGCGACCCGCCGCTCTCCCGGCGGACACACAAAGGGCCCGGCTACCAGATGCGGCGGCCGGGCCCTCCTGTCAATCGAAATGCTTGGCGCGGGGCCGGCACTCAGGAGTGCCGGGACCGTCAGCGAACCGACGCCGCCCTATTGGCCGCGGGCGGTCCAGCAGCCGCCGGGGCCGGTGTAGGAAGCACCCTCACCCCAGGTGAGCTGGTTGACGCCATCGGGGCCGACCGAGATCTCCATGTAGTCGCCGTACGGGAACAGATAGCCGTTGGCGTTCTTGTACGGCGCCCCCGACGTCAGGTCGGAGACGCGGACATCGGCGCTCCAGGTCGAGCCGCCGTTGGTGGTCCGCTTGTACCAGGTGTTGAAGCCGGTCGTGCTCGCCTGGCGATCGTCCTGCCAGGCGACCCGGAAGTCCCCCGCCGTCGTCGGGTGCGCTGCCACGGCCGGGAAGGCGTTGTTCACCGCGGTGTTGGCGACCGAGATCTGCTGCCGCGCCGTCCAGGTAACGCCGTCCGTGGAGGTGCGCACGTACATCTGCTCGGGGGCGTTGTCCACCGTGTTGATGTGATACGCGATGAGCAGCTTGCCGGCGCTGTCGATCGCCATCGACGGGGTGGTGCCGAAGAAACCCTGCGTGCAGCCGGCGGCCCAGCCGCACGGCGGCACCTGTTTCGACGTGTCGATCTGCACGCTGGTCCACGAGGTCCCTCCGTTCGTCGTCTTCCAGACCTTCACGAAGGAGTCGCCGTTGTAGGTGTTGCCGCTGGTGTAGTCGCTCGTCGCGATGTAGGCGACGCTGCCGTTCGTCGGGCTGATGGCGACGCCCTGGTGGAAGTAGTAGCGCGAGTCGGTGTTCATCTTCACCGGGTTCGACCAGGTCAGCCCGCCGTTGTGCGAAGAAACGGCATACGAGTCGCTCGAGTTGAAGCCGATGTAAACGTCATTGCCGTTGCGCGACACGCCGAGCCAGGGATGGTCGTTCCACTGGGGCTTCGCGCCGTTCCCGCCCCAGTCCTTGATGGTCGGCCAGGTGACGCCGTGGTCGGTGGACTTCACGTAGGTCGAGCCGGGGGTCGTGCCGTTCAGGAACGCCGCGTGCACGTTGCCGTTGATGTCCACCATGATCTGCGGGTCGTACTGCGCCTTGGTCGTCTGCTTCAGCCATTGCCCGGTCCAGGTGGCGCCGGCGTTGGTGGAGCGGCGCAGCCAGATCGCGGGCAGCTTGCAGTTGCCGCACGGCTTCGGTCCCGTGTAGCGGGTGACGAGCTGGTAGACGAAGTTGGCGTTGCCGGGGTCGACCGCGATCGCCGGCTCCCAGTCGTCCTCGCCGCTCGCCACCGATTCGGAGAACCAGCCGGGCGCCGCGGCCGGCATCGGCGTCGTGTCGACCTTGGTCTGTCCCTTGAACGAGAGCCCGCTGCCGACCTTCTTGTCACCACCCGGCTCATTGGGCTGGACCTTCTTGACCTTCCCCGCGTCGGCGAGCTTGGTCTCCGACCCCGCTTTCTTCGCATCGGCGTCGGTCACGGCGCAGCCGGCGACCGACAGCGCGATCGCGAGCAGCGGCCAGATCTTCCACGAGAGGTTCGGCACTTGGGAATTCGCCTCGAAGCGCATAGGGCTCCCTCCTTCTGTGACGGCGGATGCAGGGCGAACGGACGGGAAGCGCGGGCCATCGGCCCGTAGGCACGACGAATGGCTGCGGATCGCGTTGCGGAACATGAAACAGCTCCCGGGCGTCCGAGCGTCAACAGCGAAAGCGTTGGCGGGATTGTGCAACAGGGACGGCCTTCTTGTCATCCCGAATGTGCGTTGACGCTGGCAGTGGGCCCGAGTTGAGGTATCTTGAGCGCCATGCTCCCCGGGAAAGCACGGTCCACGCGACGGTTCCGGCTCCTGCCGATCCTGGTCGCCCTGGCGACCATCGTGCCGCTCTTCGCGGCTCCGGTTTTCGCCGGGTGCTGCGTCGGAGCGCAGCCCTGCTGCCCGGGCGACATGCAGGCGACCGGTCCGAACTCGAATCCTGACCCCGCCGCGACGACCATGAGCGGTCCGGTCCCTCCCTGCTGCCAGACGCTCTTGCCCGCCGCTCCGCCGGCCTCCGGTCGCAAAGCGACCGCTCCGTCCCCCCTCGTGATCGCGCTCGATTCGCAGCCGGCGCCGTCGCCCGGTGCGCTGCCGCAAGCCGGCCGCGTCGTCGCGCGGAAGACGCAGACCAGCACCGATCCGCCCGCGGAACCGGATTCCGCCCGCGCGCCTCCCGCCTGCTGACCCCGTCTACTTTTCCCTGAGTCCGGTTCCCTTTTTTCGTTGCGACGCGACGTTCTGGCGCCGTGACGCGCTTGTTCCGTTGCACGAGGTGTCTCCTGTTATCCGACTTCATGAGCGCCAGGATCCGATCCTTGCGACGCCGTAACTTTTTTCAGGCTCTGGTTTGCGCCATGGCGCTCGTCTCCGTGGCCGCCGCGGTCGCCTGTGCCGGCGCTCTTTCCGCCGACGACGGCGCGGCCGCAGCGCCGCTCGCCCCGGGCACTCCCGCTCCCGCGTTCGAAGCGGTGCGGATGAACGGCGGGACGATCTCCCTCGCCTCCCTTCGCGGCCGCGTCGTCCTCCTGAACTTCTGGGGGATCGCCTGTCCTCCGTGCCGCATCGAGATGCCGGAGCTGGAGAAAATCCGCCGTCGCTACGTCGACCAGGGGCTCGAGATCCTCGGCATCGAGGAGATGAACGCCAGCGCCCGCGACGCGCGCCGCTTCATCGAAGGAATCGGCGTGCGCTATCCGATCCTGCTCGATCCGGAGGAGCGCATCGGGCGGCTCTATCGTCTCGAGGCTCATCCGACGACCGTCATCGTCGATCGCGCCGGACGGATCGCCTGGATCAACGCCGGGTACCTGCGCGGCGACGAGCGCGAGATCGATCAGGCCGTGCGCGACGCCCTCGCCGCGCCGAACCTTCCATGAAACCCGGCCCGCTCCACATTCCCGGTGTCTCGCGCGCGATCGGCCGGCTCGCCGCCGCGGGCGTTCTCGCCGCCGCCACGACGCTCGCGGCACCGCCGGCGCTGGCGCACGAGCCGCTCTGGGGCGAGACGCCGACCATCTTCGGCCCCGGCGTGATCCACCCGGAGCTGAGATTCGGCTATCTGCGGCGCGGCGAAACCAGCGACCCGGGCGACGAGCGCCAGGAGCAGTTCGAGCAGATGGCGGCGGTGCAGTACGGCATCAACCGCTACGTCAACGTGCGCATGACGCTCCCCGGGATGCGCTCCACCTTCGAGGAAAACATCGGCGGGCAGGTCGAAGACACCCTCGTCGCAGGTGGCGGCGACCTGCTGCTCGACGCCAAGTGGCGCTATCACCTGCACCAGGAGCTGGGGCTGCAGCGCAGCCAGGCGCTGGTCGTCGGCTGGAAGCTGCCGACCGGCGACGATGACCGCGCCGGCCCCGACGGCGTCCGCCTCGATCCGAGCCTGCAGCCAGGATCCGGCCGCCACGGCGTCGAGATCGGCTGGGCGATCGATCGCGAGCGGCTGATCGACACGTGGTGGGCCTGCGCCTTCTACGACCACGACTTCGGCGACGGCTTCAGGAAGGGGGACTCGGGGGAGATCACCGCGGCCTATGGTCGCTGGCTGGTCCGCCCGAACTCCGCCGATGAATTCGGGTTCAACCTCGCGGCCGGGATCCGGGCGGAGGTCGCCGGCAGCGACACCCTCGAGGACGGCGCGAGCGCCGGCAACGACTGGCGCCTCGCCGGCGTGCACGTCACCCCGATCTTCACCAAGGGCCGCGCGCAGTACCGCATCGGCGTGTTCGTGCCGCTCGTCCGTTCGGGGGACGACGAGATGACCGACTTCCCGTGGGAAGTGCGCGCCGGCTGGGAGATGTTCTTCTGAAGCGGATGGCCACGAAGACCAGAGGAGGCTCGATGCGATTCGGGATGCGGGGCGTCGCCGTGGTGCTCGCGGCGGCGTTGATGACGTCGCAGCTGCTCGCCGACGTGCGCGAGGTGCGTCTCGCCGTCAAGGGCGCGACCTGAGCGACCTGAGGGTTCAGCCTCGTCAAGGGGCTCAAACGCCAGGATGGCGTTGACAACGCGAAGCTGATGCTCGACCCCCCGGTCCTCACCGTGAAGGTGAAACCGGGGGCCTGGGTGAACCCGCAGGCGATGACGCGGGCGATCCACGACGCCGGGTTCACTCCGGTGCCGGAGGACGTGCGCCTCGTCCTCGCCGGCACGCTCGAGGAGCGCCAGGGCGCGTTCGTCCTCGTGCTCGCGGGGATGAAAGCGCCGCGCGAGGTGACCTGCGTTCCTCCCGCGGGGAAGGACCATGACACGGTCGCGCAGGCGCTCCACGGCAAGGCGGGAGCCGCGGTGACAATCGATGGGCGCTGGCTGTTCGACGGAGAGGGCCGCCTGGAGGTGCGGGAAATTACCGACGGAATTTGAGTCGAATCGCGTCGATCATCGATGAGGCGCTTCCCGCCCGAGCGCCGGGAGACATCGAGCCATGTCGCGCTATCGACTTCCCGATCTGCCCTACGACTTCTCGGCCCTCGAGCCGGCCATCAGCGGCCAGATCATGGAGCTGCACCACGGCAAGCACCACGCCGCGTACGTCAAGCACGCCAACGAAACCAGCGCCCGCCTCGACGAGGCGCGCGCCAGTGGCGACATCGCGCGCCTCTCCGCCCTGGAGCACGCCCTCGCCTTCAACCTCTCGGGGCACGTCCTGCACTCGATCTTCTGGCAGAACCTGACGCCGAAAGGCGGCGACAAGCCGTCCGGCGAGCTGGGGCAGGCGATCGATCGCGACTTCGGCTCGTTCGACCAGTTCCGCCGCCACCTGGTGGCGGTCGCGGCCGGCATCATGGGCTCGGGTTGGGCGGCGCTCGTCTGGGAGCCCCTCGCGGAGCGCCTGATGATCACCCAGATCTACGACCACCAGTCCAACCTGAACCAGGGGAGCGTTCCCCTGATGGTGATCGATGCCTGGGAGCACGCCTACTACCTGCAATACCGCAACGAGAAGGAGGCCTTCTTCAACGGCCTCTGGAATCTCTGGAACTGGAAGGACATCACGGCCCGCCTGGCCGCGGCGCGCCAGCTGGACCTGGCGCTGGCGGCGCAGGAGCGCTGACGACCCACAGACCCGGCGCGAGGCGGACCGGCTCGCGCGCCCCGCTCTCGCGAATCGCGCGCCGCCCCGCGTCCGGGTGCCCGACGACCACGACGCCGTCGTAGCCCGGCAGGGCCGCGGTCGCCGCGAGACGCTCGCGGTTGCGCTCGGCGCATGCCCCCGAGTCGAGGTCGCGCTCGTCGGAGAGCACCCGCCCCGGCGGAGGATGCGGCGGGTTGGCGCCGGGCCGGAACCACACCATGTCGTAGCGGTGCTCGGCGAAGAGATACGGCGTGCTCGAGTCGGGTGACAGCGCGTACGCCCACGCCTGCCGCAGGGGATCCCACGCGCCCCAGTCGTAGCCGGTGCGGCGGGTGCAGGTGCCGGCGCGCACGACGAGCAGGTTGCCGTGCGCGCTGCGCGGCGGATGCTCGCCGACGACCAGCGCCACCGCCTTCGCGTCGCGCGCGATCGACGCCGCGCTGATGGCGCAGGCGAGCCCGGTCGCCATGGCCACGAGCGTCAACGGGCGTGTCATCGCGCGGCGCAGCCCGGAGGCCGCGGCGATCGCCGCCAGGCACATCCCCGCCATGGCCGGCCGGCTGCCGAGCAGGTAGGCGCGCCCGATCGAGTCGGGGACGAAGACGGTGCCGAACGTCAGGAGCGCCGCCGCGGCGAGCAGCATCCGGCACCCGGAGGCCGGCAGGGTCGCCGGCGCGCGGCGCGCGAAGACCGCCCGCGCCAGCAAGGCCGTGCCGGCGATGAGAACCACCAGGTGCGGCAGGTACGCGAGCAGGGTGTCCGCGTTCGGGATTCCATAAGTCCGGCAGGCGATGTGCGAGAGCGCCTGCCCCACCGGCCGCAGCCGGACCACCTCCTCGGGGGTGGTCTCGATCGAGGCCGAGACGGTCGGCCTCCAGGCGCCGTGCCGCGCGTCCCAGCCGAGGAGCGCGAAGGCCGGCAGGAACGCGCCGGCCAGGCGCGCAGCGGCGCGCGGCGACCGTCCTCCCTCGAAGCCCCAGGCGAAGACCGCCAGCACGATCGCCAGCGCGAACGCGAAGGGGTGCGCCATGTAGGTGACCGCACCGGCGATCGCCAGGCCGAGGCCGATCCGGATCGAGGCGCCCTTCCCTCCCGCAACACCGCCGCCGGCCACGTTCCGGCTTCGGCACACGCGGACCGCCTCGGCGGCGCAGAAAAGCGCCAGCGGCACGCCGAGCACGAAGGAGATGAGCCCCATGCGCAGGGGCCACCCGAGCGCGAACGGCAGCGACAGGATCCCGGCGAGAGCGGCCGGGGCGCCGAGCACCGCCGCGAGTCGCGCGGTGGCGAGCGGCAGCGCCGCGACTGCCAGGATGGCGAGCAGGCGCAGCACCGAATCGATCGACAGGAGCGGCGCCAGGGCCCGCGCGATCCAGATGTACAGCGTGTAGCCGAAGGCCAGGTCCGAAGGGCGCTGGAGCCAGGCGTTGCCCGCGGCGGCCAGCTCGCGGTCATAGGTCAGGAGGAGCGCGTGATTCGGCACGTCCTGGAAAGGCAGGTACGGGATCCCGAGGAGGAGGAGTCCCGCCAGGCAGAGTCCGACGGCAAGGATGGAGCCCTCCGCGCGCAGCGGAGCCTGCCGGACTGCGTTGTCCGGTGTGTCGGTCGCGGGCATCGGCGAAGCGGAGACGGCGCCGCCTCAGGCCTGACAACGCCTGCAAGGACCGCTGCGTTCCATCGTGACGACCCCGTGTCGCCGACTGTCCCCGGCGTCCCATCTCCGGACACCCGCGGGCGTTGCGATTTCCCGTCGAGGGTCCTAGACTCGCGCCTTCCGGCAGGGTCCATGAGCCAGGAACAGAGCATCACCGTCGAAGTCCCGGGGCCGCTTCGCGCCACGTGCGGCGGAGCGGCGCGCGTCGCCGTGCCGGCGCGAACGCTCCGCGATCTGCTCGAGGCGCTGGAGCGCCTCTACCCGGAGCTGCACCGCAGCGTCTGCCACGAGACCGGCAAGGTTCGTCCGCACATCAACCTGTTCGTCAACATGCAGCACATGCGCGACCGCGAAGGACTCGACACGGCGCTCGGTCCGGGCGACGTGGTCATCATCCTTCCGGCGGTCTCGGGAGGCTGAAGATGCCGGAGCGCGTCGTCCTCGCCATCGGAACAAGGAAGGGACTCTTCGTCGCCGAGAGCTCGAAGACGCGGCGCTCGTTCGACCTGCGCGGCCCGTTCAACCCCGGGGTCGGCGTCTACTCGGCGCTCATCGACGGGCGAGGCAAGCCGACGATCTACGCCTCCTCCTGCAATCCGTTCTTCGGGATGAAGGTGCTGCGCTCGACCGATCTCGGGAAGACGTTCCGGGAGACGAGGTCCGCGCCGGCGTTTCCCAAGGAGGACGGGCGCGCCCTCGCCAACATCTGGTCGCTCGCGCCGGGCGACGGGAAGAAGGACCTGTGGGCCGGCGTCGAGCCGGCCTCTCTCTTCCGCAGCGGCGACGGCGGCGACACCTGGCAGCTGGTGGACGGGCTGTCGAACCACGAGCACTCACGCAAGTGGCAGCCGGGGGCCGGCGGCCTGTGCCTTCACACGCTGCTGTTCGACGGGAAGCGCGTGCACGCCGGCATCTCCACCGGCGGCCATTACCTGAGCGAGGACGGCGGCGTGACCTTCAACGCCTCCAACAAGGGCGTGGGCGCCGGCTTCAATCCCGACCCGTACCCCGAGTTCGGGCAGTGCGTGCACAAGATCGCCCGGCACGACGACGCCCCCGGCCGGCTTTACATGCAGAACCACGGCGGCTGGGGCGAGTGGGATGGCCCCGGCGGCCGCCGTCCCGACATCGGCGTGCTGCGGAGCGACGACCACGGCCGCTCGTGGCGATCGATCGCCAAAGGGCTCCCGACGGATTTCGGCTTCCCGATCGTCGTGCACCCGCACGACGCCGACACGGTCTACGTCCTGCCGCTCGAACCCGCGACCCGGACCTGCCCGAAGGGCTCCCCCGCCGTCTGGCGCAGCGAGAACGGCGGAGACTCGTGGCAGCGTCTCGCCAGGGGCTTCCCGAAGAAGGATTCCTACTTCACCGTCCTGCGCGACGCGATGGACGTCGATCGCGTCAAGTCACCCGGCCTCTACGTCGGCACCACGACGGGCCAGCTGTGGATCGGCCGCGACGGCGGCGAGTCCTGGGATTGTCTCTTCGATTCGCTGCCGCCGATCCATTGCGTCAAGGCCGCCGTCGTCTAGAAGAGCCGCGAAATGAAGGAGCGGGAAGCCCGCCGGCACGGGGCCCGGCGCGCTTCCCGCTTGATTGATTCCGACGACGGCCGGCCGGGCTACGGCGTGCAGGCCCCCGTGTGGCTGACGGTCGCGCCGGCGGCCGCGGCGACGCAGCCGTTGCTGTACGTGGTGCCGTTGCAGCCGCACACCTCGTCGATGACCGGCGGGCAGTTGAGCGGCGGCAGCGTGCAAACTCCTTCGGCGTCGGCCGCGCACGCTCCATCGGGCTTGTGACAGACGAGCGGAGCGGTGCAGGCCGTCATGGCCGCGCCGCCGCAACTGGCAGGCTGGCAGCAGTCGCACGGGCCTTCGTGGTTGACACCCACGCCGGCGACATCGGCCAGGCAGGCGTTGTCGTAGGTCGTGCCATCGCAGCCGCACACAGGGTCGACGATCTTCGAGCAGACGAGCATCGTGGACTGGCAGTGCCCGGGCGCGCCCGTCGTGCACACGCCGACCGCCGGCTTGCAGAACTCTCCGCTCGCGCAGGCGGCTCCTCCCTCCCCGCCGCAGGTCGCGCCGGAGGCGCAGGCGCCCGTGGCGAGGACCGTGACGCCGGCGGCGTCGGCGAAGCAGGTATTGCTGTAGGTCACGCCGTCGCAGCCGCAGACCGGCGCGAAGGTGGGGGGACAGATGTTGGGGAGCGGGGTGCAGACACCCTCGGCATCGGCGGAGCAGGACCCCTCCGGCGTCTTGCAGAACTGGCCCTCCGCGCACGTCGCGCCGCCCGTTCCGCCGCAGGCCTCGTTCCCGGACGGGCACTCGCACGGCCCGGTGTGCAGCACGGCCACACCGGCGTTGGTGGCGACGCAGGCGCTGTCGTAGGTGACGCTGTCGCAGCCGCAGACGGGATCCATGACATCGGGACACATCGGCCTGTCGACGCAGGTCCCTTCGGCAGTCGCGGCACAGAACCCGATGTCCTTCTTGCAGACCTGGTCGGTCGGGCAGGTTGCGCCGGACTCACCGCCGCAGGTGCTGGCGCTCGAGCCGCACTCGCCGAGCGCATCGCCGTGTCCGAGGTGAGCCTTCACGGCCGGCGCACCGACGCAGATGGTGTGGGCGTTGCCGGGGTTCCCGGGCGGAATGTGGCAAAGGCACACCTTCCCGACGCCGTTCCCGCCGCCGCCGGAGGAACCCGGTTTGCCGCCCGCGAAGGCGGTGGTGGAACTGATCGCCAGCACCGTCAGAAGACCGACGCAACAGGTACAGAGGACGGACATCAGTCGTCGCATGATTCCCTCCCGTACGGTTGGATGATTGAGGGGAAGCCTATACCCGATTCCCCGCATCCGGCAAGGATTCCTGCCCTGCGCGGAGCGGCGGGGCGGCACCGTGGCGGGGCGGCGCCGGCGGGCACCCGGAGCGCCGCGGAGCCTTGACGGTTTCGTAGTCGCGTCCGTGTTTGCACGCGCTTGCCCGGAGAGAGGCCGCGACCCAAGATTGACAGGGTGCTTGCCGCGGCCTGCGGGACCCATCGCAGCAGGAACGCCGCGCGAGGTCTCGTCTGCCTCGTCGCCGCGGCCACCCTGTCCTGCGCCACCGGCGGTGCGCCCCGCTCGAGCGGCGGCGCTCCGCGGCCGCCAGCGACCCCGGCCTCGACGCTCACGTACGAGCAGAACACGCTGCGCATTCCGATTCGCATCGAGGCCTCGGGCCAGGCGAGCTTCGCCGAGAAGCCGCCGCTGTCGGGCAAGATCGATCTCACGCCGATCGTGCGGGCCGAAGGCCTCGCGGGAAAGGCGGTGGCGGCGCAGGCGATGCTCCATTACGGGCGGCTCTACGTCGTGGCCGACGACTTCCGATCGGTGTGGGAGATCACCCCGCGCCCCGGATCGAGCGTCGCCGGTTATCGATCGATCCCGGTGCCGCGTCTCACCGCCGCCGGACGTTTGAAGGACGCGCGCCTGTCGCGCTACGGATCGCCGTCGTCCTCCTGCGTCCGCCTGGACCACGCAGGGGGCGTCCTGTTCATCACGCCCGACGGGGAAGCGCGCGATGCCTGCCCGTGAGACACGCCGCCCCTCCGCGCCTCGTCCCGGCCGCGGCTTCCTGATCGCCTCGTTCCTTCTGGCCGTCACGACCGCCGGGGCGCCGTGCTTCGCCGCCGCGACGCGGCTCGCGGCCGACCCGAACGAGCTGTACGAGCGCGCCGTGATGCGCCTCGAGAAGGGCGACCTCGAAGGCGCGACCGCCGACACCGCACAGCTTCGTGACCTCGTGCGCACCCGGCCGCAATGGGACCCGGAAGGGACGTATCGCAAGACGCTGCTCCCGTCCCTGCAGGGACGGCTGCGCCGGCTGCACGCCGCGTCCGCAGCCCTGGATCAGTTCTGCGACAAGGCGCTCGCCGAGCTCAAGCCTCCCGACCTGAAGAACGAGATCTCCACGGTGAAGGACTACACGCACTGGGCGACCTCGGTGACGCAGCGCCTGCGCTCCGAGCGCGACGCCCTCGTCAGCAGCAGGCTCACGCGTTCCGACGAACGCGCCATCCTGCGGCGGACCCCCGCCTACGCGAAAAGCGAGCGGCTGTTCGAGGTGGACGTCCTGAAGGAGATGGCCGAGAAGACCGGCGACGACATCCTGGGCCTGCTCTCGGGAGACGCGCGTCTCGAAACCGTCCTCACCCGCTTCCGGCAGCTCAAGCGGGACCTGATGGACGCGATCGCGGAGCGCGACGATCTGCGGGGCCGGCTCGAGGAGTCGGAGGCGGAGAACGGCCGCCTCCTGGCGGGCGCCCCGCCGCGGCCGGAGCGCGGCGGATCGTGGGTCCCGTGGATGATCGCCGCCCTGCTCGGCGGCTGCTGCGGCGCCTTCGCCCGACTCGCGCGCGATCGCGGCCGGAGGCTCGCCGCGATGGAAGCACGCCTGTCCGGATTCGACCGGACCCTTCCGGGAGCTGGAGCCGACGATGCCGGCCGCCGCGCCGCCTGACGCCCGCGGTCCGCGCATCCCGAAGATGGCGCTCTACGGCGCCATCGGGATCGGCTTCGGCCTCGCGCTGACCGGGGTCGGCTGGGTGGTGGACTACTGGACCCTGTACGGCGTCCTGCCGAAGCGGCTCGACTTCGCGATGATCCAGGGGCTCCACCGCGTCACGCCGGTGCACTACTTCTCCGACTTCTTCGCGATCCTGCTGGGGATCGTGGGGGCGGTGGCCGGCCGGCTCCAGGACAGGGTCCTCTATTACTCGCGCCACCTGCAGGACCTGGTCGCCGAGCGGACCGAGGACCTGCGCAGAAGCCAGGAGCGCTACGCGCTGGCGGCCCGCGGCGCCAACGACGGGTTGTGGGACTGGGACCTACGGCGCGACCAGGTCTATTACTCGCCGCGCTGGAAGCAGGCGCTCGGCCACGCCGACTCCGAGGTCGCGGACGATCCGAAGGCCTGGTTCGATCGTGTCCACCCCGACGATCGGGCCGGCCTCGACGCGCGCATCCGCACGCACCTCGCCGGCGGCAGCGATCACCTGGTGGCGGAGTACCGGCTGCGCCACGCCGACGGCTCGATGCGCTGGATGCTGTCGCGCGGCGTGGCGGTCCGCGACCCGGCCACGGGCCAGGTCGCGCGCATGGCCGGCTCGCAGACCGACATCGACGAGCAGAAGAAGATGGAGGAGCAACTCCGCCGGCTGGCCCTGCACGACCCGCTGACGGGGCTTCCGAACCGCACCCTCTTCGTCGATCGCCTGTCGCGCGCCTTCACGCGCTCCCGCCGGCGCCGCCGCACCGAGAGCCTGGCGCTGATCTTCGTCGACATCGATCGCTTCAAGAACATCAACGACAGCCTCGGGCACGCGATCGGTGACAGTGTCCTGACCGTGATCGCCGCGCGCGTGCGCGCCTGCCTCGATCGCACCTTTCCCCTGTCGGAAGTGGAGGAGGACGAGGAGACGCGCCCGGGCGAGCGGCGCCTGCTGACCTGGACGCTCGCCCGCATGGGCGGGGACGAGTTCATCGTGCTGCTGGAGGAAATCCGCTCGCTGCGCGACGCCACCCAGGCGGCGCAGGCGCTGGAGGCGGAGTTCAAGCAGTCGGTGCAGGTCGAGGGGCGCGACCTCTTCGTCACCCTCAGCACCGGCATCGCGCTGGGCCCCGGCGCCTACCAGCGTCCCGACGACCTGCTGCGCGACGCCGACACGGCGATGTACCGCGCCAAGGCGGCCGGCCGCGGCCGCTTCGAGATCTTCGACGAGGCGATGCTGGCGCGGGCGCAGGAGCAGCTCCGCCTCGAGACCGACCTTCACCAGGCCCAGGCGCGCGGCGAGTTCCGCGTCGTCTTCCAGCCGATCGTCGAGCTGGACGGCGGGCGCCTGCGCGGCTTCGAGGCGCTGCTGCGCTGGCACCACCCGGAGCGCGGCCTGATCCCGCCGGCACGCTTCATCCCACTCGCCGAGGAGATCGGCTTGATCCTGCCGCTCGGACGGATGATGCTCCGCGAGTCCTGCCTGACGCTCCGGCGCTGGCACGACCTCGACCCCGCCTGGCGCGACCTGACGCTGGCCACCAATCTCTCGCTGCGCCAGATCTACAACCCGGGCCTCGAGCAGGACGTCGAGGCGATCCTGCAGGAGACCGGCCTGGAGCCGGCGAGCCTCTACTTCGAGATCACCGAGAACACCCTCATCGAGCACCCCAAGCAGGTGATCAAGGTGCTGACGCGCCTGAAGCGCCGCGGCTTCGGCGTGGCGATCGACGACTTCGGCACCGGCTACTCGTCACTGGCGATGCTGCAGGACCTGCCGGTGGACATCCTCAAGATCGACCAGGTGTTCGTCGGACGCATGGACGAGAAGAAGGGACGGCAGATCGTCGAGACCATCGTCGGGCTCGGCCGGGCGCTCGGGCACGAGGTCATCGCCGAGGGGATCGAGACCGACGACCAGGCGACGGAGCTGCGCCGCCTGCGCTGCTCCCTTGGCCAGGGTTTCCTCTTCGCCGAGCCGCTCGAAGCCGCGGAAACCGAAGAAAAGGTCCTCGCACCGGCCGCCGCGGCCGCGCGCCCGCGCCGCCGTGCCGCCTAGCGGCCCTGGAAGATCAGCTCGGCGGCCTTGGTCATCACGACCGGCGCGACGCCGCCGAAATTCGACAGCACCGCGACGTTCCAGCCTTCGTCGAGATAGATGTCGAGCCCGGCGCTGATGCCGGTGAAGCCGCCGGAATGCCCGACGCGCCGGCCGGCCTTCGTGTCGTCGAGGAAGAACCCGAGCCCGTAGGTCGGCGAGGCCATCTCCGGACGCGCCTTCCAGAGCTCCTGCTTCGACGCGGGGTCGAGCAGCGCATTGCCGCGCAGCACCTGCGCGAAGCGATCGAGATCCTCGACGGTGGAGAACCCGCCGCCGGCCGGCCCGCCGCGCAGCACGTGGTCGAAGACGTTGTTGCGGAACTCCACGCCCGTGCCGGTGGGAACGCGCTCGTAGCCGACCGCCAGGTTGGTGTTGACCTTGTCCAGCTCGTAGCAGTCGGTGTTCTTCATCCCGGCGGGCCCGGTGATGTTCCTGCGGACGAACTCGAAGTAGTCGAGGCCTGACGCCTTCTCGATGACCGCGCCGGCGATCAGCATGCCGGTGTTGCTGTAGGCCCACTTCGTCCCCGGCTCGAACGCCAGGGTCTCGTCGGCCACCAGCGGCTTGTAGTCGTCCACCGTGCGGTAGAGCAGGCGCGATGCGCGATCGAAGCCGTCGGCGAAATAGCTGCCGAGCCCGCTCGTGTGCGTCAGCAGGTGCTTCACCAGGACCTTGTTCTTGTCCACCTTGGGGAGCCAGCCCGCGTCGAGATACTTGCCGATCGGGTCGTCGAGCGACAGCTTCCCCTGCCGCACCAGCATCATCGTGGAAACGCCGGTGAGCATCTTGTTCATCGACCCGAGGTTGAATTTCGTGTCCAGGCGCACCGGGGCGTCGAAGTCGCGGTTGGCCACGCCGGCGGCGCGCGTCAGCAGGACCTTGTCGTCCTTGCGAAGGAGCACGGTGCCGCTGAAGAGCCCGGCTGCGGCCAGGCGGTCCACGTACTCGCCGAGCGCCTTCGCGACCTGCGCCGGCTCGAGCCGCGTCCCCTTCGGCACATCCGACGGCGGCCGGGCCGGGTTCAGATCCACCGCGGTGATGAGGTTCGGCGGCTGGGCGTCGACCGTCACCACGACCGCCTGCCAGGTCTCCAGCAGCCGGCTGCGGACGACGAGCACGGCTTTCGTCGCGTCATCGGGCGGGTCGTAGGTGCGCGCGCCGTACGGCTCGAGGTTCCGGTTGAAGTCGCGCCACTGCGCGAAGGCGGCCAGGTGCTCCGCCATCGGCGCCCCGTCGCGCAGGGCCGGGGCGAACGCCGACTCCACCAGCGCCTTCACCCGCGCCGGGTCGCCGCCGTTGATCGCGTCGAGCACCTGCTGCGCCCGCCGCAGCGCCGGCGTGTCCGGCACCGGACGCACGTCGGTGTACTGGCGCGGCGTCTGCGCGAAGACCTCGATCGCGGAGAACAGCGCGAGGGAAAGACCGATCCAGGTTCGACGCATCGGGGCTCCTTCTCGGGATGCCGACCGGATCCCGCCCGGACAGCCGCGGTCGTGCTTCCCTCAACGGCAGCCGGCCGGAAAGGTTCCCCCGCCCGGCTGCCGAGCCCGCGGGTCGGGCGCCGGCGAACAGGCCTGCTGGTATGCTGTCCGAAATGCGTCGTCCCGGAAAAGCCTTGACCATCGCGGCCGTGGCCTGGCTGTGGGCCGCCCCGGTCCTGGGCGCCGCCCCCAGGTACGAGCTCGACAAGCACTTCGAAGTCACCGTGGACGGAGATTCCATCGAAGCGGCCAGGGTCTTCCGGAGCAGCCGCGGCGGCGCACTTCTGCTGCTGATCCCGGCGGAGTCGAAACGATTCCTCGTCGATTCCCAGGCGGGGACGGTCTTCGCCGTGAGGGAGGAGGATGTCGTCGTCGCCGCCGACGGCGCGACGGCCAAGGTGCATGAGCGCTTCGCCTGGAGCGTTCCCCTCAAGCGCGATCCGGACTCCAGACGGTTTCTCCTCGGCTCGTCCGAAGTGGCGATCCGGCCCATCGAGCCGAAGCCCGCCGCGGCGCAGGCCGATGCGGCCGCCCCGGCGTCCCCGGCGCCCGCGGCCGCGAGCCCGGCGCCCGCACCGGCCGGTCCGGCACGCAAGTCCGGCTCTTCCCACGCGCCCGCGGGGAAAGCGAACGACGTCCCGGAACGGAAGCCGGCGCGCGAGTGCATCTCCCTCCAGTTGAGACCGGTGAACACGGTTCCGTCGTGCTCGAGATACGTTTTCCTCCGCAACACGTGCGATGCGCCGGTGGTGGCGCAGCTCCAGAGAACCGAGCACCTCATGACCGGCACCCTGCCCCAGCAGTTCACCGAGACGGTTGCAGCCGGATCCGAGCTGGCGCTCGGGTGCTCCTGGTGGAGCGGCGCGATGGCTCCCGCCGACCACCAGATCGTCGGCGCCTCGTACCTCCCCTGACGGCGCCGGTCCCGTTCCGAGGGAACGGACGCCGGAGTCGGTTCAGCGAATCCGGAACGGCCTGCGAGGCGTCGCGTGCCGCCGCGCCGCCGCGGGATCCGGCTTCAGGATCCAGATGTCAGCGTCGGCCGCCGCCGCGAGATCGGTGAGCCCGTCACCGTCGAAGTCGGCCAGGGCGATCGCGTGCGCCGAGGGCCCGGCCGAGAACAGGCGCTGCTCCTCGAAGGAGCCGTCTCCCCGTCCGAGAAGGATGGACACGTCGCCGGAGAGCGCGTTCGCGACAGCGAGATCCGGCACACCGTCGCCGTCGAAATCTCCTGTCCCGATGGCCGTCGGATTGGGTCCGACCCGGTAGCGCCGCTGCGGCTCGAAGCGCCCGCCGCCGATCCCGATCAGCACCGAGACGTTCATCGCATTGACGTTCGCGGTCGCCAGGTCCGGGACGCCGTCGCCGTTGAAGTCGCCCGCGA
Organism: Verrucomicrobiia bacterium; assembly: GCA_035638075.1. Classification (GTDB taxonomy): domain Bacteria; phylum Acidobacteriota; class Polarisedimenticolia; order Gp22-AA2; family Gp22-AA2; genus DASRAU01. Next base: position 46,689 of record DASRAU010000034.1, on the reverse strand, counting down.
CGAGGTCCACCGGAAGATCACCGACGGGGGACGAGGGAAGGAGTCCCGCATCGAGCCCTCCCCTGCCGTCTCCGGATGCGATCAGGACGTCGCGCGCCAGTCCGCGGGCGATCGCCGCGTCGAGGTCGCCGTCGGCGTCGAAGTCAGCCAGGGCGATCGCCGTCGGCGCGCCCTGGAGGACTTGCGTCCAGCTGTTCGGACGCTGACCCTGGCGGAAGCCGGACAGAAGACTCAGGGTGTCGTCCCAGGTGTTGGGGACGACGACCTCCGCGGCGCCGTCGCCGTCCAGGTCGCCCGCGGCGGGGCGTGACGCGCCGTACCCCGCGTGCCCCCGGAGTGTCGAACCGAACGCGGCGGCCCCGCGCTGCAGGAAGATCGACACGTCGCTCGACCCCTGGTTCACGACGACCAGGTCCTCCTGCGAATCCCGGTTCAGCCTCCCCGTGACGATCGCAACCGGCCTGGTCCCCGGTGCGAGCACGTTCGCGGCGGCGAAGCGGCCGTCCCCGACCCCGGACAGGACGGAGACCCGGTCGTCGGCGAGATCGGTGACGGCGAGATCCGGGATTCGATCCGGTCCGAATTGACCGGCCGCGAGTTGCCATGGAACGGATCCGCCGAACCCATGGCGAAGCGGCCGCGCCAGCGTGCCGTCCCCGCGACCATGCAGCACGGTCACCGTGCCGAACTCCTCCTCGTTCACCGCGACGACGTCCGCGTGGCCATCCCGGTCGAAGTCGGCGGCCACGACCACGCCGGGAGTTCCGCCGGCCCAGGAGTCGTGCGCCGGACCAAAGGTTCCGTCGCCGGCGCCCGACAGCGTCAGCACGCGGCGGACCGAAGGGGTCGGCATCGGAACGACGAGGTCGATCCGACCATCGCCGTCGAGGTCGGTCGGCACCGCGGCGGCCGGGAAGGGTCCCACGCTCACACTCACGCCGGGATCGAAGGTCCCGTCTCCGCGTCCGGGGAGGATCGCCAGATCCTCCCGGTTGGACGAAACGAGATCGGCACGACCGTCGCCGTTGAAGTCGGCGGTGGCGAGGAAGATCGCCTCGGCCTCGAGCGCCACTTGACCGCCGGGCGAAAAGGTTCCGTCACCGGCGCCACGCCAGATCCGAATCGCCCCCGATCCGGGCAGCGCCAGATCGACGCAGCCGTCATCGTCGAAGTCGGCCACCACGGCCGGCGCGGACGCATCGGATCCGGTCACCCATCGCGGAGTGAACGATCCATTCCCCGCCCCGCGCAGCACCAGCACCTCCCCGCCGTTCAGGGAAGACACCACCAGGTCGAGATGGTGGTCCGCATCCAGGCTCGCGGCGATGACATGGGCGTTGGAGGAGAACCCGGGGATCCGTTGTTCCGCTTCGAACCGTCCGTTCCCCAGGCCGCGCAGGAAGGAAAGATCGCCCGAGGCGACGTTCGCCGTCACCACGTCGGTCCGCCCGTCCTCGTCGAAATCGCCGGCCGCCACCGACGCGGGAGCCGGACCGACCTCGGCATCCCCGCCGGGAGAGAAGGTCCCATCCCCTCCTCCGAGGAGGGTCACCACGCCGCGGGCGCTCTCGTTGACGACCACCAGGTCCATGACGCCGTCGCCATCGAGATCCGTCGTGAGGACGTGCTTCGGGAAGCGGCCCGCCTCGAACACGGGGTTCGGGAAGAGCGGAGCGGCCGGGGGAAGTCGAGGCGCCGCGAGCCCGGCGCCGGCCAGCAGGGCGAAGACCAGGGACCGATGGTGCATGCGGAAGCACCTCCTCGGATCGGCGCATCGAGCCGCACGCCGCGGCAGAATGCTAATCGAAGCGGGGCGAATCAGGCTTTTCGTGCTTCGGGGAAGCGGGGCAGGCCGTCTTCGGGAATCGGCTCCCACTTCGCCGCGTAGGCGACGTACTGGTGGTAGGACGGCCGCACGCCCGGGTCGGAGTCGAACGCGCCCATCCGCACGCTGATCACCTCCGGGTCTTTCGGGCTCTGGCTCCAGAGCGCGCCGCCGCAGTTCGAGCAGAAGACCTTGGCGAAGCCGTCGGCCGGCCGGTAGGCCTTGATGTGTCCCTCGCCCGAAAGGACCCGCAGCGATCCCGGGGCGATGCGGGCCGAGACGGCGGCGGCGGTGCCGGTGCGCCGCTGGCAGCGCGTGCAGTGACAGTAGCCGGCGAACTGCGGCGGCGCGGTGATCTCGAAACGGACCTCGCCGCACAGGCAGCGGCCGGTCAGCGACGTTGGCGACATTGGGATTCCCTCCTCGGCACGATGGACCAGCTCATTATGACGCCATGACGCCGCGCCCGCGCGAGCCGTGGCGCCTCACTTCCCCGGGGGAAGGAGGTTCCGCTCCTCGATGAGATCGAGCAGGCGCTCGGCGAGCAGCCGCTGGCCGAGCGGGCCCGGGTGCTCGCGATCGACGAAAAAGTCGCCGTTGTCGGCCGCGCGCGCCTCGGTCAGGAGCGGGACCTCGAGATAGGGAACGTTCCATCCGGCGCAGGCCGCCGCGAGCGCCCTTGCCCAGCCAGGGATTCATCCGCAGGCCGGGCCGCAGCCGCCATCCCAGGTCGGGATCCCCCGTGAAGCTGCGGGCCCCCTCGGCATCGTGAGCGTGACCCCCTCCATCGGCGAAGAAGCGCACCGCGTCTTCGCGTGGAAGGAGAAGACGCACGGCCGCCTCCCCGCCCAGCAGGAGATGGACGACGGCGAGCCAGGCGGCGATCCAGGCCGCCCAGAGCTTGTGGGATTCGGACACGACCACCCGGGGAACGCAGCGCCCCTCCGGGTGGTTGCTCCGAAAAACCAGGGAGCGTTCGTGACCCCGCGAATCGCGATAGACTCCGCCGGTCCGGCGCCGGAAGCGGATGATCGCGACACCCGGGAGGGCTTTCTCTGGGCCTCGTCGAGCGATTCGATGTCACCGTGGTCGAAGCGTTCAATTCGCTCGCGGGCCGGAGCCACGCCTTCGACCGGGTGGTCGTCATGCTCGAGGCGAACTCCCTCCTCAAGACCGGCCTCATCGTCGGCCTGCTCTGGTACTTCTGGTTCTCGACCCGCGACCAGCCGGAGACGCGGCGGAAGATCCTCAGGACCCTCTTCGCAGCCTGCATCGCCATCGCCGTCGCGCGCGTCAGCCAGCGCCTGCTGCCGCCCCGGATGCGCCCGATTTTCGATCCCAGCATGGCACTCAAGGTCGCGTGGGACTTCAATCCGTCCAGCCACGCCGAGTGGTCGTCGTTCCCGAGCGACCACGCCGTGATGATGTGCGCCCTCGCCGCCGGCTTGTGGACCATCTCGCGCCGGTGGGGGGCGGTGGCTTTCGTCTGGGTGCTGGGATTCGTCTTCCCGGTCCGCCTCATCCTCGGGCTGCATTATCCGAGCGACATCCTCGCCGGCGGGCTCGTGGGGGTGTCGATCGTCTGGCTCGTCATGCGGGACGGGTTCGTCGTGCCGAGGTTCGTCGACCTCAGCCTGCGGCTCGAGGCGCACCAGGCCGCCGCCTTCTACACACTGGTCTTTCTCTTCACCTGGCAGGTCGCCGACTTTTTCGGTGACGTTCGCTACATGGCCCACGCCCTCGGCGCGATGGCCCTCGGCCGCTGAGCGGCATCCTCCCCCGCGCGCCCTCTAATAAAGGATGGAGACGCCGAGACGGCGGCACACCGTCCCGATGTCGTTGCAGAAGGCCGTGTTCGAGGCGGCGCTCCCCGCGAACAGGAGACCGACGGGATGGTTCCCCGGCCAGGTGGTCACGAGCGCCCCTGAATCTCCGCGGTCGCTGAAGACTCCATCGATTCCCCTCACCCGGAACTGGTTTTCGAAGCGGGCCGTGCGGCCGAGCGGCGTGTAATCGACCTCCACGGTGACGCCGATCGCGTCGATGCGGCCGCGGCGATGCCCCGTTCGCCCGCCGGTCTTCTGCACGAGCATGCCGATCTCCGGCGCCACCACCGGCGGCCTGAGCCGCGCGCGCGCGCCGCGCGCCCCGAGCAGGCGGCGATCGACGCGCGCCGCCGAGGTCCTGGCGAGCGCGGCGTCCACCGCGTTGGCCGAGTCGAACGAGATCGGCACGAAACCCGACAGCCGCGCGAGGATCCGGTCCCGGCTCCCCGGCGCGCCCCGGGATCCCGGCCGGCGGATCGTGGCCCCGATCGGTCCGCGGTTCACCAGCGCCAGGATGTGATTCGTCCCGAGCAGGAAGAGCTCGTTCGCCGTGGACACCACCAGGCAGGCGGAGGTGCCGGCGGTCTCCGTCCCGCCGCGCCCGATGGAGGCGCCTCCCGGGACCGTCAGGGAAGCCGGCACGTTCAGGGAACCATGCCCGGCGTGCACTTCACCGGCTGGACGCCGTGCATGACGGCGTGCATCACCTCGCCCATGGGCGGGGCGGGCGCGACGGCGTAGGCCTGCGCGGCGCGCCTCGGGATCGGCCGCCGCTTCGGGTTGTCGAGCAGCGTGTAGTAGATGCCGAAGTGCGGCATCTCGTCCCCCGCGCCGGCGGTGTGCGCCGCGTGCGCCTCCGATCCCGGCAGCGCGTCGGGCAGGTTCGAGACCGCCAGCTCGATGCGGCCGTTCGCGGGCAGAAGCTCCAGCGTCTCGGCGGGGACCGACGGGCACCCGAACCGGTACGCCTCGATCACCAGGGGCTCGCTCGAGTGCGATTTCAGCTCGAGCCGCATCGAGTCGGCCAGGTACTGCCGGTGGACCTTGCCGCCGCCGTCGAACTCCCAGCAGTCCATGGGCTGGCGCCGGTTGACCTCCGCGTTGGCGAACAGGTAGCCGGCGCCGATGTCGAAGCGCGCGGCCAGCGACGACCCGCGCTTCGAGGGCTTCGGGTTGTCCTGCAGGTACACCGGAAGCACCTTGCCGCTGTCGGAGACCGCCTTCAGCGACGGCACCCAGCGCGCATCCATCTCGGCCGACGGGTCCGGCGGCATCGGAGGGAGCCGGTCCCCTCCACGGCAGACCTTGACCCAGGAGGGATAGGCGCAGGACCAGTCCTTGAGCCGGAGGATCCGATCCTGGACGTCCCACGAGGCGATCTGCGCCCCGCTCGGCAGCTGGACGACCTGCATCGGCGCGCGCCCCTGGAAATGCGACAGCGAGGCGACGTCGAACGTCACGATCGGCCGGTGCATCATCTTGCCCTTCGGATCGCGGGCCAGGATCACCTTGAGCTTGTGATGGGGCGCATTGGTGACGAAGACGCAGAGGCCGGTGAAGTCGATGGTGACCTGGTTGTCCATGGTTCCTCCCGTGATCAGTCGAGCAGCGTGCTGTTCAGTTCGAGCGCTCCCCACGACACCGGCGATCGGGGGGCGGCGTCGCTTCCCGCGAGGGCGGCGCGCTGGGCCGCGCACAGGCTCTGCAGCGGCGTGAGCCCCCGATCGAGCCCCTGGTGGAAGGCGATGAGCATCGATCCCGTCTCGCGATCGCGCACATCCCACAGCGGGCCGACGATCTCCGGGACGCCGGCCATCAGGAACGGGCGCCCCAGGCCCAGGCTTCCCGCCGAACGGCCATGGCCGCCGCGCGCCGCGCTGCACGCGCCGAGGACGACGAGCCGGGTCGAGGCGAGGCCGGCGGCGCGCAGGTCCGCGACCGTGAGGAGGCCGCTCGTCTCCGCGGCCGGGGCGAGGAGGAGCGCCGACGACAGCGGATCGACCTCGTTCACGAAGGCATGGGCCGCCACGTGGATCACCCCGGCGCGGCGCACCTCTTCGAGGAACCTCGCCGGGGTCGCCTCGGCTCCCGCCAGCAGGGTGGCGCCGGGATGCGCCGCGGCGATCGCTTTTCCCTCGGCGTCGGCCGCCGGAAGCCTCGCAAGTCCCTGGAACCGATCGGCGTCGAAGGCGGGATCGGCGACCACCAGCATGCCGGAGGCGGAACGCCGGGCGAGCGTTGCGGACCGCGAGGCGAACGCCAGGCTCGGCGCCACGGCGACGTCGAAGCGCTCGACGAGCCAGCGGCGGCTCCGGCGGTCGTATAGCGCCGCGAAGGGAACGTCCGCGAGGCACCGGTCCGGGACGATGCGCAGCCCCCCCTCCCGCGGCAGCGAATCCTCGACGGGAAGGATGAGCACGTCGTAGAGGCGCGCCGCCACGTCCCGGAACCGCGCCTCGTCGCGCTCGGCCGCGGCCGCGTGCAGGTCGGTGACGAGGCGCTCGATCTCCCCTCGCCCCGGGGGACCGGGCCGGAACCGGGGAGCTTCGCCGGTCCCCACCCACCGCAGCACCCGGTCGTCGAGCAGGACGAAGCTGAGGACGGTCGTCGCCGGCGCGGCCGGTGTTCCCGCCACGGCGGCCGTTTTCGCGGCGGGTGAAACGGTCACGGGATCCAGATCGAGCTCGCGGCGGCGCGCCCGCTCGGCGTACGCGAGCGCGCGGCCCGGGTCCGACAGCGGTCCGGCCTGCAGGCGGATCATCGCGTCATCGAGCTCGCGGGTGCGATCGAGCGCGCGGATCTGCTGCGCCTCGGCGCGCATCCGGCCGCGCACCCGCTCGGCGGTGGCGAGGCCGTTCTCGTAATGGCGCGCGGCTTCCTCGAACCGGCCGGCGGCTTCGAGACTCTTCCCGAGGGCCAGCTCGATCTCGGGGACGCGGGTCTCCGACTCGTGCGCCTCGAAATAGCGCAGCGAGGCCTCGAGCCGGGCGGTCCCGGAGGCGCCGGCGCGGCTGTCTCCCGTGGCGGCGGCCGCGCGCGCGCCTTGCGGCGGCGCCGTCGGCGGTGGGCCCGCCAGGGCCAGCTCCGCCGTGAGCCGGTCGCGCATCCCGGCGTCCTCGACCTTGCGCAGCGCCGCGGCGGCGTCCGCCCGATCCTTGTCCGCGCCCCGCTCGTCGCCGATGACGGAGAGCAGGCGCGCCCGGGTGAGCTGCAGCTCGACCCGATCCACCGGCGGCAGCCCTTCGGCTCCCGCGAACGCCGGCTCGAGGAACACGACGGCGGCCCATGGGAAGCCTTGCCGCAGCGCCGCCAGGCTCGCCTCGACATGGATGGCACGGCGGCGCGCCTCCTGCACGCGGTCGGCGAAGGCGATCGCTTCGGCGCGATGCCGCCACCCATCGGCGTCGTCGCCCATGTAGCCGAGGATCTCGGCGATGAGCATGTGGTCGCGCGCCATCCCGTCCGCCTCGCCCGCCGCGGCGTACAGCCGCAGCGACGACTCGTACGCGTCCAGGGCATCGGCCTGGCGGCCGCGCACCGCGAGCAGGAGGCCCAGCATGGCGCGCACGCGGGCGCGCAGGGACGGACGCCGATCGAGGCCGGGGGCCGCGTCGAGGGCGCGCACCCCGGCTTCGGCCGCCCCGGCGCGGCCTTCGTAGTACTCGCAGATCGCCCGGTAGAGCCCGGCCGACTGCTGCAGCGGGACCGGCGCGCGCGCCAGGCCGGCCTCGGCCGACGCGAAGCGCGGCAGCGCCTGCGCGATGCGATCGTCATCGTGCAGGCGGATCGCGTCGCGGTACTCGAGGAGCGCGCGGGCGAGGTCGGTCGAGGCCGCGCTTCCCTGCGGCAGGGCTTCGATCCGCGCGACGGTGCCGGACGCCGTGTCGTCATGCGAGGCCGCCTCGAGCGCCTCGGCCACGAGGCGGGCCGCCGCCAGCGCGGCCGCGGACGCGCCGGTGTCGTGCTTCACCTCGGCCTCCGCCCAGCAGGGAAGAAGGCGCCGCTCGAAGACTTCCCGCCCGATGCGCGGGAGCGCGGCGATCGCCTGCCCGACTTCCGCGGCCCGGCCGTCCCGGGCCGCCCGTTCGATCGCGTCGGCGGTCGGTTCGGCCGCGCCACCACGCGAGATCCGCCGGAGCTCGGCCAGTCGCAGGCGAGCCTCCGTCGCCCAGCCGGAGTCGGAATCGCAGCCGAGGAATTCGTTCCAGGCCCGCATCGCGACGGCGACGTCGGGCCGCGCGGCGGCGCGGCGGCGGCCGGCGGTCAGCGATTCGATCGCGAGGGCGAAGTTGAAGCGCGCTTCGGGCAGGCCCGGGGCGAGCGCCATGGCGTGCCGCGCCGTGTCGAGCGCGCGCACCCGATCCTCCTCGCTGTTGGTGGTGTCGGCCCGGGCGAGCCAGGCGCCGGCGAGGTCGCTGCCGACCCGCGCGTCGTGCGGCGCGCGCCGGCCGGCCTCCTCCAGGAAACGGACGGCGCCGTCGGCGTGGCCGCGCAGCAGGTCCGCGAGACCCCGGGCCTGGAGCACCGGCGCCGAAGCGTCATCCGAGGCGATCTCCCGGTCCAGCCGGGCGATGGTTTCGAGAAGACGGGGATCGTCGCCCGCGCCCGGTGAGGCGGGGCCCGCAGGTCCCTCGAGAGCGTTGTTGTCGGCGGGAGGCGGAGCGAACGGGGCGTGCTGGAACCCGGTCAGGCGCGCTTCGACCGGACGACTCCGGCCTGCGAGGCGCGCGATCCGGGCCAGCGGATCGTTCGGTCGCCGGACCAGCGCCCACGCCACCACGAGAAGCCCGATGGCCGCTGCCGCGGCAATCCACGCCCCGCGCGGGCGCGAACGTTTTCCCCCCGACATCTCGAACCCCGCCGCGCGGCGAGTTGCGGCGGCCGGGATACTACGCTCAAAAATCGCCCCGTGCACTCTTTTCGGATGTCCCGATTCGATCCCCCCCTTCCCACGACCCGGGCGTCCGCAACGTGGCCACCGGCCGACGTTCTTCGCGGCAGGCTCCTGACAGGGACGAAATCGTGGTCGGTTTTCCCCTTGCCCCTCCCGCGGACCGGTTCCTACATTCGATCGCGTCGCGCCGGCGCGGTTCCTCTCCTTCGCGCGGGCGGTTTCGGGGAGGAAGTCGACCATGCCTGTCACACCTCGGGATTCACGACGGATGGGAACCGCACCCTGCTCTCACGATGCCCGGCCCAGGCGCACGTCCCCACCGGGCGCGCGGGCGGCCGCGCTCCTGGCGGCCGGGATCCTTGCCCTGACGGGATGCGTCTCGCAGGGCCGCTACGTGCAGGTCGAGCAGGAGCGCGACCTGCTGGAGAAGAACAACGAGTCACTCAAGGGACAGGTCGGCGACGCCAAAACCGAAGGCGAGCGGCTGGCGGAGGAGCGCGCCCAGCTGGCGCAGGAAAAGAACGCCCTCGAAGCCGAGCGCACCGACCTGCAGGCCAAGCTGGCCGAGCTGAAGCAACAGGAGGAGTCGCTCGGCTCGAAGCTGGAGGACAGGGAAGCCGAGTCGAAGAAGCAGAAGGCCATTTACGACGGCCTGGTCTCCGACCTGAAGAAGGAAGTGCAGTCAGGCCAGGTGCAGGTGCAGCAGCTGCGTGACGGCCTGCGCGTCAACGTCGCGCAGGACATCCTGTTCGACTCCGGCTCCGCCGAGCTCGACAAGAACGGCCAGGTGGTCCTGACCAAGGTCGCGACTCAGCTGAAGAAGTCGCCGAACCAGATCCTGGTCATCGGCCACACCGACAACAAGCCGGTCAGCGTCGCGCTCGCCAAGCAGTACCCGAGCAACTGGGAGCTGGGCGGCGCGCGCGCGTCGAGCGTCGTGCGCCTGTTCTCCCAATCGGGCCTGCCTGACAAGAGGATGCTCGCGGTCTCGATGGCCGACGTGAAGCCGGTGGCGTCGAACGCCAGCGTCGAGGGCCGCGCCAAGAACCGCCGCATCGAGATCCGCCTGCGACCGGTGCCGTCGGAAGACTAGGCACGCCGCGGCTCACGCCGCATCCGGGGTCGCGTCCGCACGCCCCGTTCAGGGGCACGCGAGGCGGGGGAAGGGACCCGGGTGGAGCGCCTGCTCCCCCGGGTCCTGCCCTTTTCGGAGAAGAAACGGTCCGCGGACTTCACCGGCGCGCCGGCCATCGCGGCGGGTAGAATCCCTTCATGCAGCCCGACCGCGACGTGACCGGGGTCGAGATCGACTGGCGCGGCCGCACGCCGCTCGCCGGGGTGACGCGCTGGCGCTGTCTCGAGCGGGTCCACGGGGTCACCGCGGAGCGCACGCAGTTCTGGCCGGTGATCGCCTTCGTGCACGCCGGCGCTTATGAAGTGCACGGCCCGCGGGGCCGCAGCCTGGTCGATCCGCTGCACGTCGCCTTCTTCCGTCCCGGGGAGCCCTACCAGACGGCGCATCCGTGCGGTCTCGGCGACGAGGGGAGCGCCCTCGTCCTGCGCGAGGATCTGTTCGCCGACCTTCTCGCCGCGCGCCTTCCCGAGGCGGCGGACGATCCGCGGCGGCTGGACGCCGCCGGCCCCTGTCCCACGCCGGCGCTGCGGCGCCACCTGTCGCTGCTGCGCGCGCTCGACTCCGGCCCGGTCGATGACGGCGCCGTCGAGGAGACGGCGATCGGCGTCGCCGATGCGCTCCTGGCCGCCGTCGCGGGTCGGAGGCGCGCGACGCCGGCCGAGGCGCGGCGCGCGCACCGGGATCTCGCCTGGGCGACGAAGGAGCTGCTGGGACGGGAGTTCCGGCGCCCGCTGCGGCTCGAGTCGATGGCCGCGCGGCTCGGCGTCACCCCGGCACATCTCTGCCGCGTCTTCCGCAGGATCACCGGATCGTCGATCCACGCTTACCTGACCCGCCTGCGGCTGCGCGCCGCGCTCGAGCCTCTCGCCGCGGGGGCGCGGGACCTGAGCGGCCTGGCGCTCGACCTCGGCTTTTCGAGCCACAGCCACTTCACCGCCGCCTTCAGGCGCGAGTTCGGGATCCCGCCCTCGGCCTGCCGCGTGCCAACCCGAGCAGGATTCTGATAGCGCCGAAGCGCGAATCGGCGTATCACTCCCGCGGTGGTCCCCCGGTCCGGAGACCGACATGCAACCCGACATTCCGTTTCGCCGCCCCGGCGCGGTGCGCCGTCGTGCCCTGTCCACGCTCGCCGTCGCCGCGCTCCCCGCGGCGCTCCTGCTCGCTCGGGTCGTCACCCGAGCGGCCGAGCCCGCTCCGCCCGCCCCGGGCGTGGCCGAGGCCCTGGCCAAGGTGCAGGCCGGCGATCCCGCCGCCGCCATCGCCATCCTGAAGGAGGTCACGGCGAAGGAGCCCGCGAACGCGCGCGCCTGGCGCGTGCTCGGGTATGCCAGCCTCAAGGCGAAGGACGGCGACGCGGCCATCGCGGCGTACCAGCGCTCCCTCGCGCTCGAGCCGGAGTTCCCGCAGGCGATGTACAACCTCGCGGTCGGCTACGCCTTCAAGGGAGATCGCGACAACGCCTTCGCGTGGCTCCAGAAAACCGCCGCCACGCGCAAGGTGGACATGACCCAGATCGAGGCCGACGCCGATCTCGTGTCGCTGAAGGACGACGCGCGCTTCCGCGCCCTGCTGCCGACGCCCGAGGAGTTCGCGCACCCCTTCGTCGACCCGGCCGTCATTCTCAAAGAATGGGACGGCGAGGCGATGAACGATCAGTTCGGCTGGATCGCCCGCAACATCGGGGACGTGGACGGCGACGGCGCCAACGACGTGGTCACCTCGGCGCCCACCCGGGCGATCGACGGCAAGCCCGCCGGTCGCGTCTATGTCTACTCGTCGCGCAGCGGCCGGCTGCTCTGGTCGGCCGACGGGCGGCCGGACGATCAGCTCGGCACCGGTGTCGAAGGAGCCGGCGATACGAACCACGACGGCATTCCCGACGTGGTGGCGGGGGCGCCCGGCGGCGGTCGCGCCCTGGTCTATTCGGGGCGGGACGGGCAGGTCCTGCTCACCCTCGCAGCCGAGAACAAGGACGACTCCTTCGGCCGGCACGCCTCGGGCGCGGGTGACGTGGACGGCGACGGGTATGCCGACGTCATCGTCGGAGCGCCCGGCAACGACGCCGGCGGCCAGGACGCCGGCCGCGCCTACGTCTATTCCGGCAAGACCGGCCGTCCGCTGCTGACGCTCACAGGGGAGCGCGCCGGCGACGGTTTCGGCAGCACGGTGGCGGGCTGGGCCGACCCGAAGCGGCGCTTCCTGATCGTCGGCGCGCCGGCGGCCGGTGCTTCGAAGCACGGCCGCACCTACGTCTACGACACGCTGACCGCGAAGCCGAAGTTCGTCATCGAGGCCGACGACACCGGTAACGCCCTCGGCATGATGTTCGTCTCCGTCCTTGGAGATGTGGACGGCGATCGCGTTCCGGACATCTACGCCTCCGACTGGTCCAACGCCGCGCTCGGGGCCAGCACGGGCCGCATCTACGTGCACTCCGGCAAGACCGGAACCCGGTTGCTGACCCTGACCGGCGGGACCGCCGGCGAAGGATTCGGCATCGGTCCGGCGACCGCGGGAGACGTGGACGGGGACGGTCGGGCCGACCTCATCGTCGGCGCCTGGCAGTACGCGGGGGCCGCCGTCTCGGGAGGCCGCACCACGCTCTACTCCGGCAAGGACGGTCGCGCGCTGAAAGCCTGGACCTGCAAGGTCCCCGGCGACACCTTCGGCTTCGATGCCGTCGGCATGGGCGACGTCGATCGCGACGGCACCATCGACTTGCTCGTCACCTCGGCCTGGAGCGGCATCCACGGCTACCACTCCGGCCGGGTGTTCCTGCTCTCGAGCGGCATCCACACCCGCGGCGGCGAAGCGCGCTGATGCGGCGTTTTGTCGTCGCGGCGGCGCTTTCCGCGCTGGCGGTCGCGGCAGCCGGCGCCAATCCCTTCCAGTACGCATGGCAGGAGCTGGCGCCGGGCGTCTGGGCCGGCATCCGCGCCGATCCGTTCGAGCTGCCGCAGGAAGGGAACACCCTGCTCGTCGTCACGGATCGCGGCGTGGTCGTCTTCGACGCGGGAGGGTCGCCGGCCATGGGCCAGGCGATCGTGGAGAAGGCGCGGGCGGTCTCCGACAAGCCGATCACGCTGGTGATCCTGAGCCACTGGCACGGCGATCACATGCGGGGGCTGCAGTCGATCGTGGCGGCGTTCCCGCGGGTCGAGATCCTCGCCCACCCGCACGCGCGCGATCGGATCCTCGAGACGCGCGATCGCTGGCTGAAGCGGCGCGTCAGCATGGTCCCGAACATCCGCAAGATGGTGCAGCAGGCGCTGGACGCGCACCAGGATCTGGGCGGCCGCCCGCTCATCCCGGAAGAGAAGGCCTGGATCGAGCAGGGGCTCGCCAACGTCGACGCGCTCGACTCCGAGAACCATGCCACCGAATACGTCAACCCCACCGGGACCTTCGACGGAGCCCTGCGTCTCTATTCCGGCGGACGGGAGATCGACCTGCTCTGGCTCGGACGCGCGCACACCGCCGGCGACATCGTCCTGTGGCTGCCTCAGGAGAAGGTGGTCGCGACTGGAGACATCGTGACCGCCCCCGTTCCGCTCATGCCGAGCGCGTACACCGGCGACTATCCCGGCGTGCTCGCCGCGATCCGGGCGCTCGGCTTCAAGTCACTGGTCCCGGGCCACGGCGCCGTCGAGCACGAGGCGCAGTACCTGGATCTGCTGTGCGAGGCCATCCGGACGATCGCGGGCCAGATGAAGACACTCGCCGACCAGGGCGTGGCCCGAGACGACGCCATTGCCCGGGCGGATTACGCGGCCGTCGAGCCGCGCTTCACCCACGGCGATCCGTTCCTCGCCCACCGGTTCGAAGACTACGTCCGGAAAGCCCTCGCCGATGCGGCCTTCGGGGCGGCGCAGGGCGGGCTTCCGGACGAAGCGTTCTGACGCCACGACGGACGGCCTCCGCCACACGATCGTCACCTTTCGCGCCCCTCGGAACCACGGGCTGCTCGGCTAGCATGGGCGGCTTCGTGGGGGATGAGATGTCCTGGATGGCGCGCAGTTCGCGCGGGAACGCCGGCGCGACGCCAAGGCGCTGGCCGATGGCCGCCCTGGCCGGCTTGAGCCTCGTTCTGTCGACGGCCGCGGGAGAAGCGCCCAAGTCCGCGCTCACCGGGCAGGCGATCGTCGAGCGCTATCTCAAGACCCAGGACGTGCCGTCCGAGATGGCCTTCATCGCGATGGTGGTGTCGCGTCCGGGAGCGCCGCCGAAGGAATACCGCTTCCTGGCCGTGCACCGGAAGCGCACCGACGGCGGCCGCGACGCCTTCCTGCGCGTCGTGCGCCCGAAAGACGTCCAGGGTGTTTCCCTGATGGTCGTGGAGCCGCCGGCCGGCGCCGCGCAGGTGTCGCTGTTCCTGCCGGAGGTCGGCAAGGTGCGGCCGCTCGCGGGCGGGTCGCTTTCCGGAGCGTTCCTCGGCTCGGATTTCACCTTCGAGGACCTGCGGCGCGAGCTCCCCGACATCCACGACTACGAGCGGCTGGAGGACGCGACGGTGCGCGACGTCCCCTGCTTCAAGGTGCGGGCGCGCGAGAAGGCGGAAGGCTCGAGCGCGTACGGGTGGCGCGACCTGCTGATCGGGCGCGACACCTCCGACCTGCTGCGCGTCGATTTCTACCGGCGCGACGGTCGCCTCGCCAAGAGCCTCAACGCCTTCGACTACCGCTCCGCCGAGGTGAAGGGCGAGACGCGCCGGCCGCGCAGGGCGGTGATGCGCGCGGTGTCCGGAGACGCCTGGACCGACTTCACCGTCATCGAGGGGCGGGTCGGCGAGACCATCCCCGACGAGCTGTTCACCGCCAGGCGGCAGGAGACCTGGACACCGGCGCAGGTCGAGGAGTTCATCTTCCGTCTCGGCATGGTCGTGGACGGCAAGCCGTAAGCATCCGCGCAGCGCGCGAACACCGTAAGATTCGCCCCCGTGTGGCGCATCCCCCTCTTCTTCTTCGAGCACCCCCTCAAGGTCCTGGCCGCCGCGCTCGCGGCGGCGGTCGTCGCGATCGCTTTCGCCTCGGGTCTGTCGCTCGACGTCTCCTCCGAGGCGCTGATCCCGCCCGACAGCCCGCAGCGGCGCGCCCAGGACGAGGTGGCCCGCCTGTTCGGCGCGGAGGAGTCGGCGATCGTCTTCGCCGCCGACCCGTCCCTCTTCACGCCGGATCGCCTCGAGGCGCTGCGCGAGGTGCACGACGCGCTCGCGGCGCTGCCGGCGGTCGCCCGGGTGGACAGCCTCTTCTCCGTCCCGGACCTGCGCGACGAGGACGGGGCGCTGGCGGCGGGACCGCTCGTCGGCGCGATCCCCCCGGACGCCAAAGGGCTCGAGCGGCTGCGCCGGCGGGTCACGGCGCATCCTTTATATATGGGGAGCGTCGTCTCGAAAGACGGCACCGCCACGATCCTGCGCCTCGTGCTGCACGACGGGCACACTCCCCCGCGCGCCCTGGCCGCGGCGATCGAGGCTGCCCTTCTGCCCCGGCGCGCGCGCTTCGCGACGCTCGAAGCGGTCGGCGGCGCCACGCTGCGCATCGGCCTCGAGGACACGCTGCGCCGCGACCAGTGGGTGATCCTGCCGATCACGACCCTGGTGCTCTTCGTCATCCTGGCGCTGACGCTCGGGAGCCCCCTGCTCGCCGCCATCCCGATCCTCAACGGAGCGCTCGCGACGACGCTGACGCTGGCGGCGATGGCGCTGCTCGGCATTCCCATCAACCTGCTCAACGCCACACTCCCGGCGTTGATCCTCGTGGTCGGCGGCATGGAGGACGTGCACCTGCTCGTCGAGTTCCGCGAGCGCCTGCACGAGCACGGCCTCGAGAAGCTGGCGGTCTACGAGACGACCGAGCGCATCGGGTTCGCGGTGCTGCTCAACGAGGTGACGACCATCCTCGGGTTCGCCTCGGTCGGCCTCGGCACGCTGCCGGTGCTGCGCGCCTTCGGGATCGCCGCCGGCATCGGCATGGTGCTGCGCTTTCTCGTGACCCTCATCGTGCTGCCGGCGACGCTGGGTCTCGTGGCGCGCCGGCTGGCGACACCCCGCACCACCGGCGCATCGGAGCCGGGACCGGCCGGCCGGCGCGTCGATGCCTTCGTCGATCACCTGCACGCCCGGCCGGGATGGCTGATGACCGTCCTCGCCCTCGTCACGCTCGCGGGTCTGGCGGCGCTCGCCGGCCTCCCGCGCGGCAACGACCTGCTCGGCTTCCTCGGGAAGAACGACCCGATCGCCCGGCGGGTGCGCGCCCTCGAGACGCAGATGAACGGCACCGAGACGCTGCACCTGGTGCTGCGCGGCACACCGGGCACATTCGCGCAGCCCGCGACGCTGCAGCGGCTGCGCGACCTCACGGCCGACGTGCGCGACGACCAGGGGGTGGATTCGGCGACCTCGTTCGCCGACGTCGTCGCTCACGCCGCCGGGGCGCTGCAGGCGGACGGCGCGCCGGGCGGAATCCCCGCGACCGCGTCGGGGGTCGCCCAGGTGCTCCTGTTCGCGGATCCGCGGGTGACGGCCCCCTACGTCACGCCCGATCGGTCGGCGGCCGAGATCGTCGTCCGCACCGCGCGTCACGACGAAACGGGTCTCCTGCGCCTGGCGGGGGCGCTGCGCACCCACGCCGCGGCGGCCGGCTTCGACCCGGCCGGCGTCTTCGTCGCCGGCAGCGGCCTGGCGGCGGCGGAGGCGGCGCAGGCGATCACCTCGGCGCAGGCGGCGTCGCTCGGCGGCATGGTCGTCACCCTCTTCGTCATCGTGGCGGCGATCTTCCTGTCGCTGCGCATCGCGCTCGCGGCCGTGGCGGTGAACCTGGTCGCCGTCGCGGCGATGTTCATCCTGATGCGCCTCACCTCGATCCCGCTCAACGTCGGCACCTGCATGATCGCCTCCATCACCCTCGGGGTCGTCGTCGACGACACGCTGCACTTCCTGGTCCGCTACAGCCGCGAGGTGCGCGTCTACAAGGAGGAGCACGCCGCCATCCGCGCCGCGGCGCGCGAGGAGTTCCTGGCGGCCCTGTCCACCGCGGCGGCGCTGGCCGGCGGCTTCGCCATCCTCGGCTTCTCCGGCTTCGTGCCGGTGCGGCAGTTCGGCCTGCTGAGCGCCGCGGTCATCGTCATCGCCGTTGCCGCCGACGTCTTCATGTCGCCGGTGCTGTTCGCCCGCGCCCGCGTCGTGACGCTGTGGGACGTGATCGGCCTGCACCTGCGGCAGGTGCTGGTCGAGGAGTGTCCGATCTTCGCGGGGCTGAGCTCCTGGCAGGCGCGCCGGCTGGTGCTCGCCTCGGATCTGCTGACCCTGAAGGACGGCGACCGCCTCGGCGGGCCCGGGGCGGATCCCGCGCTCTATGTCGTGCTCGACGGCGAGGCGGATCGCCGCGACGGCGGCGGGCGTCTCGCCCCCGGCGCCGCGTTCCACGCGGAAGCCGCGCCGGCCTTCGCGTGCGGCCCGACGCGCGTGCTGGCCCTCGGCCGGAGTTCGATGGACTCGCTGCGCCGCTTCTCCCCCTACCTCGCCACGCGCCTGCGCGCCAATCTCGCGTCACTGCCAAAACCGTAACCGCGCAACCGGCTCGTTCTTGCCCGGCCCGCTCTCCGGCATCATGTTTCCGGGGGGAGGTGCGGTCCGATGAGCGTCCTGAAGCGTCAGCGCCGACTGGTGTTCGCATTCCTGTTCGCGGCCGTGCTCGCGGTCACCGGGAGCCCGGCGTCCGCCGGCTCGTTCGATTTCCTGTTCAGCCTGAACCACGTGCACAACGACACCCAGTACTTCCTGAATCTCGCGGTGAGCAACTCCGGCTTCCCGCAGCCGGTGATCGAACCCCTGCTGCCGAGGGTGCGGTACGTCGAGACCGACCTGCCGGTGCTCCTCTACCTCCAGCACGCCTCGGGCTGGCCGCTGCCGCAGCTCGTCGATCTGCGCGCGCGCGGCGCCTCGTGGTCGGTGATCTTCACGCACGTCGGCGTGCCGCAGGCGGTGCTCTTCGAGGGAATGCCCGACGACCCCGGCCCGCCGTACGGCCATGCCTGGGGCTACTGGAAGAAGAACCCGCGCGGCGCGCGCCTCCAGGATCGTGACGTGTGCGAGCTCGTGCGCATCCAGATGGCGTCGCAGTGGGTCGGCATCCGGCAGGCCGACCTGGCGCGCGGCTACGCGCAGGGCATCACCGCTCCCGTCTACGTCGCGGACAAGAAGCGACGCCCCTGGCCCGGTGCCGTCCACGGCAACGACGCTGGAGAGAATCACGGCCATGGCGCCGCCCACGCCGGCGGCCACGGCCACGGCAAGCCGCAGGGCAAACCGCACCACAAGAACTGAAGAGAGGCGAAGCGGAGGGAGCGCGCACCGGGCGCGGGGCCCGTTCTGGTACCCTCCCCGCCATGTCGCTCGATCCCGGCACCCGCCTGGGGCCGTACGAAGTTCTCGGCCCCCTCGGCGCGGGAGGCATGGGCGAGGTCTATCGCGCCCGCGACACCCGGCTGAATCGCGACGTCGCCGTGAAGGTGCTGCCGCCGCACCTGGCGACGAACCCCGGCGGCCGCGTCCGCTTCGAGCGCGAGGCGAAGGCCATCTCGTCGCTCAATCATCCGCACATCTGCACGCTGTTCGACGTCGGGCGCGCGGCGGACATCGACTATCTCGTGATGGAGCTGGTCGAAGGGGAGACGCTCGCGGCCCGCCTTCTGCGTGGCCCCCTGGCCACCGCCGAGGTCCTGCGCCTCGCCATCCAGATCGCGTCCGCGCTCGAAGCGGCCCACCGCGCCGGCGTGGTGCACCGCGATCTCAAGCCCGGCAACGTCATGCTGACCCGGACCGGGGCGAAGCTGATGGACTTCGGTCTCGCGAAGGGAGCGGGGCCGGCCTCGTCCGCGTCGGCGCTGACCGCGGCCCCCACCGCCACGAGCCCGCTGACGGCGGAGGGGACCATCGTCGGCACCTTCCAGTACATGGCCCCCGAGCAGCTCGAGGGGGGCGAGGCCGACAGCCGCAGCGATTTGTTCGCCCTGGGGCTGGTGATCTACGAGATGGCGACGGGGCGGCCGGCGTTCGCGGGCAAGACGCAGGCTTCGCTCATCGCCGCCATCCTGAAGGACGAGCCCCCGTCGATCGCCTCCCGACAGACGATGTCGCCTCCCGCGCTCGATCGGCTGGTCCGCCTCTGTCTTCGCAAGGATCCCGAGGAGCGCATCCAGAGCGCGCACGACGTGCGCCTGCGGATCGAGGAGATCGGCGAGACCTCGGCGTCCGCCGGGACCGTCGCCGGGACCGCGGTCCCCGCCCCCGGCAGGCTGCTGCGCGAGGGGATCGCCTGGGCCCTGGCGGCTCTCCTGGCGGTCGTCGCGGCGTCGCGTCTCTTCGTGAAGCCGGCGCCGTCGGCGCCGCTGGTGGTTTCGGCGATCCCGGCGCCGCCCGGAGGCTCCTTCGAGCAGAGCACGATCGGGCTCGCGCTTTCGCCCGATGGCCGGTCCATCGCCTATGTCGCCCGCGGTCCGGATGGACTCGGCCTCTGGATCCGCGCCCTCGACGGAACGAAGGCGCGCCAGGTTGCCCCCGGCGTCGCCGACGGAGGGTGCGCCTTCTGGTCGCCGGACTCGCGCTCGCTCGCCTTCGGTTCCAGCGGACAGCTCCGGTCGCTCAATGTCGCCAGCGGGGAGATCACGACGCTCGCCCCGGTCACCGATTGTTTCGGCGGTTCCTGGGGAGCCGACGGCTCGATTCTCTACGTCCCGGATCGGTACGCGCCGATCACGCGGATCCCGGCGTCGGGCGGCCAGGCCAAGGCCATCGACATCGCGCATGGCGGCTCGAAGCCGTCCTTCGGGCATCCCAGCCTGCTCCCGGACGGGCGTCACATTCTCTACTCGGTGAACGACAGGCTGGGGACGGGGATGGAGACGGCAGGAGGCAGCGGCATCTTCGTCGCGACGGTGGACGGCAAGGACGAGCGCCGCCTGCTGCCCGTCCTGTCGAACGCCCGGTTCCTGGCGCCGGGATACCTCCTTTATGCGCGCGAGGGGACGCTGCGCGCGCAGCGCTTCGATCCGGTTCGGCTGGAGCTGCAGGGCGAGTCGATCGCGCTGCTCGACAGCGTGCAATACATCGGCTTCTACATGGAGCATGTCTTCACGGTGTCCGACAACGGGCTGCTCGCCTATGTCGAAGGGGACAAGTCTCTTCAGCGGCAGTTCACCTGGGTCGATCGGCACGGCACCGTGCTGGGCACGATCGGCGTGCCCATGAACTGCTTCTCTCCGCGCATCTCCCACGACGGACGGCACATCGCCTACGACCTGAGCGACGTGACGACCGACAACGGGGACATCTGGGTGCTGGACCTGGAGCGCAACATCCCGACGCGGCTGACCTTCGATCCGCGCAACGAATCGGCGCCCGTCTGGTCCCCGGACGACGCCCGGATGGTGTTCTTCGGCAACGCCCCCGGACACAACGACCTCTTCACGATCGCGGCCGACGGGCGCGGCAACCCGGAGACCTTGCTGAGCGGCGCGGCCGACTACATCCCCAGCGACTGGTCGCCGGACGGGAAATCGATCCTCGCGCAGATCAACGGCACGGCGGGCCACGGGGCCACGGATCTCCAGCTGGTGCGAGACGGCAAGGCGGAGAACTGGCTCGCCTCCCCCTTCTCCGAGAAGCAGGCCCGCTTCAGCCCCGACGGACGCTTCGTCTCCTACGACTCGGACGAATCGGGACGCTCGGAGGTCTACGTCCGGGCGGCATCCGGCGCCGGAGGGAAGTGGCGCGTCTCGAGCGCCGGCGGCGACTCCGCCGTCTGGAGCCGCGACGGCCGCGAGCTCTTCTATCTTTCGACCGACGCTGACCTGATGTCGGTCTCCGTCGCACCGGGCGCGGAGTTCAAGGGGAGCGCCCCGGTGCGCCTCTTCAAGATCCCGGGAGAGATCCTGCACCTCGAGGTGGTCACCCAGTACGACGTCGCGCCGGATGGCCGCTTCCTGATGAACCTGAACAAGGCGACGCCCGGGCAGAAGCTGATCACCCTGGTGTCGAACTGGACGTCGCTCCTCCCGTCGCGCTGAATCTCATTTCATGAAACCTCCCGAATAGTACGGAGGGAACCCCTTGCGCTGGAACGCGCGATGGGTGTGTGATTCGCTCACCTGACATTCGAACGCAGGGAGCGATGACGGACAATCGCACGCGGGAGTTCGACGTCGTCTGTCTCGGCGGCGGCGTCGCCGGCGAAGGCATCGCCTCCGGCCTGCGCGACAGCGGCCTGACCCTCGCGGTGGTCGAACGCGAGCTGGTCGGCGGCGAGTGCCCGTACTGGGGCTGCATCCCCTCCAAGACGCTGCTGCGATCGGGCGAAACGCTGGAAGAGGCGGATCGCGCCCGCACCCTCGCCGCTTCGCGCGTCGAATGGAGCGTCGACTTCCCGAAAGTCTCGAAGCGCGTGCTCTGGATGGCGCGTGACCTGGACGACGCGCGTCCCGCCGCCGCCCTGGAGAAAACCGGCGCGCGGCTCATCCGGGGGGAAGGGAGACTCCTGGACCCGCGCACCGTCGAGGTGAAGGGGCAGAGGCTGACGGCGCGCCGCGCCGTCGTCGTTGCCAACGGGAGCACGGCCGTCATCCCGCCGATCCCGGGACTCGACGCCGTCGAATACTGGACCAACCGCCAGGCGGCCATCCCGCGGGAGCTGCCGGCCACCCTGGCGATTCTCGGCGGCGGCGCCATCGGCATCGAGCTGGGGCAGGCCTTCGCGCGCCTCGGCTCGAAGGTGACCGTGATCGAGGCGGGGTCGACGTTCCTCGGGCTCGAAGAGCCGGAAGCGGGGGCCGCGCTCCGCCCGCACCTCGAAGCGGACGGCATCGTGCTCAACCTCGGCGACCCATGCGTCGGCGTCGAGAAAGCGCGCTCGGCCGTTGCGGTCCGGCTGAAATCCGGGAAGATCATCGCGGCCGATCGCCTGCTGGTGGCGACCGGCCGCCGCCCCAACTTCGAGGCCTGGCAAGGGGCCGGGCTGCCGCAGACGGAGCGCGGCTGGCTCAAGGTCGATCCGGCGACGCTCGAGGCGCAGCCCGGCGTCTACGGCGCGGGCGACGTCACCGGCCTCGGCGGCTTCACGCACCTCGCCTGGTACCACAGCGAAGTGGTGACGAAACGGCTGCGGGGCCAGGACGCGCGCGCCGACCACACGGCGGTTCCCCGCGTGACGTACACCGATCCCGAGATCGCCTCGGTCGGCCTGTCGGAAGCCGCCGCGCGCGCGAAAGGGCTGGACGTCGTCGTCGCCTCGGCCGATCCGGCCGAGACCGCCCGCGGCTCCATCGCCGATTTCCACGGCGGCGTCATCAAGCTGGTCGGCGATCGCGGGCGCGGCGTCCTCGTCGGCGCGACGCTGGTCACGCCGCGCGCCGGCGAGATCCTCGGCGAGCTGGTGCTCGCCATCAAGCTCGGCACGCCGCTTCGCACCCTCGCTGACGTCATTCACCCTTTCCCGGCTTTCAACCGGGTGCTCGGTTCGGTCTTGAGCGACCTCGCCACGAAGGCGGTCGCGAAGCAAGGAGGTCACGATGGTTGACATGAAGCTCGAAGTCGTCGTCATCCCGGTATCGGACGTCGATCGCGCCAAGAAGTTCTACGAGGGGCTGGGGTGGCGGCTGGATGCCGACTTCCCGGGAGACGGCGGCTTCCGGGTGGTCCAGTTCACGCCTCCCGGCTCGCAGTGCTCCATCCATTTCGGCAACAAGGTCACCGCGGCTGCGCCCGGCTCGGTGCAGAACCTCTACCTCGTCGTCTCCGACATCGAGGAGGCCCGCCGGGATCTGGTGAAGCGCGGCGTCAACGTGAGCGAGACCTTCCACTTCAGCGGCTTCGGCGGCAAGCCGGTGCCGGGTCCCCACCCGGACACCGACTCCTACGCCAGCCTCGCCACCTTCAAGGATCCGGACGGCAACGGCTGGCTCCTGCAGCAGATCAAGAAGCGGCTCCCCGGTCGCGTCTGAGCCGCCGCGCCGGAAAGGAGGATCGACATGGACATCGTCGAGATGGACATTGCCACGCTGACGGGATTTCTGCGCGAGGCCGAGGAGCGTCACGGCGCTTACGACGCCACGGCCCCGAAGCATCACTGGTCGGACTGGTACGCTGGTTACATCGTCGCTCGCGAGCGCGGCCGGGAGCCCGAAGACGCGGTCAAGGACGCCGGTCAGCACATGACCAGGGTCCTCGAGCGCGCGCCGAAGTAGAAGCCTCATGCGAGCCGACATCGTCCCCGGCGCCACCTTCCCGAATTACGAGTTGTCGGATCATCACGGCAGGCACCGGTCGCTCTCCGACCTGCAGGGGAGCGACCCGCTGGTGCTCGTTCTTTCGCGCGGCGGCTTCTGTCCCAAGGAGCGGCGCCAGCACGAGGGATTGGTGCAGCTCCATCACGAGATGCAGGTCGGCTACTGCCGTCTCGTGACGATTTCGACCGACAATCTGCTCGAGACGAACGAGTTCCGCAGCGGCGTCGGGGCACGCTGGACGTTCCTGTCGGATCCCGGACGCAAGGTCCAGAAGGATCTCGACATCGCCGAGTACACCGACCCGCAGCACAACCCGATGATCCCGTACACCTTCGTGCTCGAGCCCTCTCTGCGCATTTTCAAGATGTACAACGGCTACTGGTTCTTCGGGCGGCCGACCGTCGAGGAGCTGCGCCACGACCTGCGCGAGGTGCTGAAGCGCTGCCGCCCCGACTGGGACATCCAGACCGCGGAGCAGAAAGCCGCGTGGGAGAAGGGAGACAAATCGAAGTTCTCGCCGTACGGCAAGACGCAGGCGCAGGTGCTCGCCGAGCTGGAGTGATGCGCGAACCGCTCCCGGCCCCGTCCCGGGCTCAGGCAGGGACGAACGGAGATTCGGAATCCAGAAAGGCCGCGGCCTGGCGCGTGAACGAGACGTGGAACTGGAACAGGGATCCGTGTCCCGAATCCGGGTACACGAGCAGGACGGCGTTCGGCAGGTTCTCGACCAGCCGGTAGGAATTCGTGACGGAGATCATCTCGTCGTGGACGCCGTTCACGACGAGGGCCGGCTGCGCGATGCGCCGGAGTTCTCCGAAGCGTATTCCCTCGAACCGCTCCCATTCGCGGAACGCCGCGATCTGCGGACCGGCCACGGACGGCCCCGAAACGGGGTCGTGATCCTCCCGGCGCCGGGAGAGTCTCTCGATGAAGGCATCCCCCGCCGCCTGGCTCGAATCGGTCGGCGCGAAGAAGAGCTTCTGCAGCACGGCGTAGCCCTTGAGCGTCGGATCGCCGAGGTGCCTGGCGAGACTCGGCTTCTCGAGGTGCATGATGTCCTCGCCCCCGCGCGGCGCCGTGCCGACCAGGATCATCCGACGCAGAATCGACGGACGGTCCTGCGCAAGCTGCAGCGCGACCATGCCACCCAGCGAGAAGCCGAGAACATCGACCTCGGTCAGCCCGAGGCCGTTCAGGAAGGACAGGGCGTGCTTCGCCATGCCCGCGATGGTGGGGGGCACCTCCCCGCTCGACCGCCCGACGCCCGCATTGTCGAACAGGACGACCTCGCGGCCCGAGGCGAGCGGATCGATGACCGCCGGGTCCCAGTTGTCGAGGGTCCCGGTGAAATGCTGCAGACAGAGCAGGGGACGCCCGGGACCGCCGCCGAAGCGACGGTAGGCGTACGTCCCCGTGCTCGTCTCGAGGAGGCGTGTCGGGGCTGTCGCCGTCGGACCGCTCGCCGGCATCGTTCGGCTCAACCCTTGACGGCGCGGGCGGAGCTCCACAGGGCCCACCCCGGATTCACCCGCTTCGGATAGAGCGCGAGCATCCGCTCGTAGAGCTCCTGGGCGGTCCGCGTCGTTTCTGCCAGGCGATCGAAGTCGCGGATGTACTGCCGGGTCTCCTCGATGATGCGCGGATGGTCGTCGTTCTCCGGCCGCTTGTGCGACGCGACCACGGCGCGCGGGTGGAGCGACTCGATGGTGTCGAGGGCGCGGATCCACTCCTGCCGCGTCTGCGGATTCGATTCGACCAGGTACAGGTGGACGTCGTTGTAGGCGGCATCCCCCGCCACCACGAGCCCGATGGAAGGGACGTGCAGGCAGGTGGTGCTGCCGGTATCGGTGTGGCCGAGCTCCACCGCGACCAGCTCCTGCCCCTCGAGCTGGAAGGTGTTTCCCACGAGCTCCTGCGCCATGACGATCCGGTCCGGAACCTGTCCCGGGAACGAGGCCTTCCAGAGCGGCAGGACCTCCGGCGAGGCGTTGACGCGCATCATCGCGACCGTGCCGGAGGTCGCGACCGCCCGGGCTTTCGGGAATCGCTCCAGGAGGGTCCCCAGGCCGAACCAATGGTCTCCGTGGCCGTGGCTGATGTAGACCGTCGTCAGGTTCGCGGTCTTGGATTCCACCCAGTCGGCCAAAGCGCTCGCCTGCTCGACCGTCATGAAGGCATCCACGAGGACGGCGTCGCGCTCCCCCTGGATGAGCGTCGCCGCCATCGCCTGGAAGCGGGCCTCGGTAACACCCGGCGGCAGATCCTTCGCGGCGACCGGGATGCCCGGGGTCACGAAGACGTCCCATTTCAGGGGAGCGCGCGTGGTCATTGCTCGTAGGACTCCACGGTCTCCTTCGAGCGGACGCTCGCCCTAACGGTCCTTTGCTGCGATTCCCGTCGCGGCCCTCTCGATGAGCGCGGCGACGGCCTTGGGCTGCGAGACGTAGACGGAGTGGCTTCCCTTGACCTCGACCATGGTCGCGCCGGCGCGCCGCGCCATGGCACGCTGGGCGTCGGGCGGGATCATCCGATCGTCCGTGGAGACCAGGTAGAAGCTCGGTTTCCCCTTCCAGGCCGGTTCGCTCACCGCGCCGTTCAGCGCCTCGACGCCCCACGGCACCTGCGAGTCGGCCATGAACAGCGCCATGTCCTCGGCCACGTCCGCCGCGAACGAGGCCTGGAACCTGGCGCGATCGAGGAAGAGGAATCCGTCCTTTGGCGGCAGGATCGGCGGGACCGGCGCTCCCGGCGGGGGGTTCGCGATGAGCTTGTTCACCGACTCCCCCCGGTCGGGGGCGAACGCCGCGATGTAGGCCAGCGCCTGAACCTTGGGGTCGTTTCCCGCTTCGGTGATCACGACCCCGCCGTACGAGTGACCCACGAGAACGACCGGACCGTCCTGCTCGGCGATCGCCCGGCGGGTCACGGCGACGTCGTCCGCGAGCGTCAGCGTCGGATTCTGCACGACGGTGACCTTGTACCCATTCCCCCTCAGCGCCTTGTGGACGCCCGCCCAGCCCGAGCCGTCCACGAATCCCCCGTGCACCAGGACGACGTTCTTCAACGCGTTCGACATTGGGATCTCCTTTCGAGGGCTCCTTGCTCCACCGCGGATCGAATGGCCGAATCCTATCGGTTTCCGCCGGCGCGTGGTCTCGGGACTTCTACCGAAAAACGCGCGCGGCTTGCCGTCCGGGAATCTAAAGACTGGGCGTCCGCGGCGGATCGGAGGCCTCCTGGAGCCGGGCATGCAGCGCGCACGTCGGGGTCCAGGGAAGCGCGCGGAGGCGCTCTTCGCCGATGGGACCGCCGTCCACCTCGCAGCGGCCGAACGTGCCGTCCTCGATGCGGGCCAAAGCGTCGCGCACCTGCCCCAGGGTGACCCAATCGGCGTCGGCGACGGCGAACTGCGCGTCCTTGCGCACATCGTCCACGCTCGCGTCGCCCTCGTCGGACACCTCGCGAACCGGCTCGCGCGCCTGGGTCCCCGCGCGCCCCATCCGATCGACCAGCCGCTTCTCTTCCGCCAGCAGTCGTGATTTGTAACCGTCCGTCTTCACGCTCACCTCCTGTCAGAGGATCTCGTCGATCCGGTGGACCGCACCGTCCGGACGGGTTTCCCCGGCGCCGACGGTGATGATGCGATTCAGAAAGGCGTACTTCCCGGCCGAAGTCTCGAATCTCGGCAGCGTTCGGAAATAGTACGCCGACGGATCCACGCTCTCACCGCGACCGAGGGCGGCGATCACCTCGGGCGGCCCGTGCCGCAGCCCTTGGAACCCCATGAAGATCGTGGCGTGGTCGTCGGTCTGAAGCGTGATGCGCAGATCGAGCTCGAGGACGTCGTCGGAGCGCTGCAACAGCCAGTCGGCGCCCCCGGGCAGCACCTTGCCGCGAAGACGCGGCCCTTCGAAGTCGCCCCCGGCGACCGGGACGATGATCCGGCTGCCGTGGGCCACGGCGCCGATCTTCTGCGGCGCCCCCGCGAGGATCCTGACCGTCATCAGCGGTTTCGAGTTCATCGCGCTCCCCCTTCCTTCGGCGGCGGGCCGGTCCGCGGCGGCGGCGCGCGGCGGCGAGCCGCCCAGGACGCAGACGACCCCGGCGACGACGGGCGCGGCGGCCGCCTTGAGCAGCGCCCGGCGATCGAGCCCGCCGTCCCGCTCGTCCGGATCGCCGGGAGGCGTCCGCGTCACAGGACCTCTTCGATCGTGTAGATCGGTCCGGTCGGACGCCGGTCGCCCGAGGCGATCGCGATGACGCGGTTCAGGAACGCGTAGCGGGGCGCGCTCGTCTCGAACCGGGGCGCAGTCCGGAAATAGTACCTGGAGGGATCGACCGGCTCGCCGCGACCGAGGGCCGCCAGGACGTCCGGCGGCCCGTCACGGAGGCCGAACGACGACATGAAGATCAGGGCGTCGTCGTCGGTCTGGAGCGTCAGGCGGAGATCGAGCTCGAGGACGCCGTCCGATCGCAGGAGGGTCCAATCGCCTCCGCCGGCCGGCAGAACCCTGCCGCGCAGCCGCGGCCCTTCGAAGGTCCCCCCCGTGATGGGCGCGATCACCCGCGTCCCGTGCGGCACCGCGCCGAGTTTCTGCGGCGGCGGCACCACCACTTCGAGCCTCATCAAGGGACGCGCATTCATTGGTCGGGACCGGAAGCGGGAATGCTAACACCCCTTGAAGTCTCCGCCGACTTGCTGTCCAATGCAGTCTCACACCCATGGCCGAACAGATCGACGACGAGAGGGACGCCTTCCCGCCGCTGACGGCGGCGCAGATCGAGCGCCTGCGCCCCTTCACGACCCCGCGCGACCTGCGCGACGGCGAGATCGTGTGGGAGGCCGGCGATCGCAACCGGCCCATGTACATCGTCGAGCGGGGCGAGATCGAGATCCGGTCCGGTGACGATCACGTGGTGACGGTGCACACGCCGGGTGCTTTCACCGGGGACGTCGACCTCCTGTCCGGCCGGCCGGTCGTCGTGCGCGCCATCGCCCGCGGCGCGACGCGCGCCCTCGAGCTGCCTCCGGCGCGCCTGCGCGACGTCATCCAGATCGACGCCGAGCTGAGCGAGATCTTCCTGCGCGCCTTCCTGAAGCGTCGCGCCATCCTCATGGCGCAGGGGGGCGGGAACATCGTCCTGATTGGCTCCCGCCACTGCTCCGGCACGCTGGCGCTCCAGGAGTTCCTGACGCGGAACCGGCAGCCGTACACCTATCTCGACGTGGATGTGGACGCGGCGGTCCAGGACACGCTCGATCGCCTCGGCGTGACGGTGGACGACATCCCGGTCCTGATCTGCCGCGGCACCCAGGTCCTCAAGGATCCCTCCATCGAGCAGGTCGCCGAATGCCTCGGGCTCGACGGCCGGATGAACGAGCTGCTGGTGCGCGACGTCGTGGTCATCGGGGCGGGGCCGGCCGGGCTGTCCGCCGCGGTCTACGCCGCCTCCGAAGGGCTCGACGTGCTGGTGATCGAATCGCGATCCCCCGGAGGACAGGCGGGCTCCAGCTCGCGCATCGAGAACTACCTCGGGTTCCCGGTCGGCATCCCCGGCGCGGAGCTGGCGGGGAACGCCTTCACGCAGGCCGAGAAGTTCGGCGCGGAGTTCGCCGTCGCGCGCACCGCGCTGCGGCTCGACTGCGGCCGCCCCTATCGCGTCGAGCTGGGGCCGGGGATCGGCGTGCAGGCGCGCGCCATCGTCATCGCGTCGGGCGTCCGCTACCGCAAGCCCGACATCCCCGACCTGTCCCGCTTCGAAGGGGTCGGCGTCTATTACGGCGCGACGCAGATGGAGGGGAATCTCTGCAAGGGAGACGACGTGATCGTCGTCGGCGGCGGGAACTCCGCCGGCCAGGCGGCGGTCTTCCTGTCGGGGTTGTGCCGCCAGGTCACGGTGATGGTCCGCAAGCCCGGACTCCAGGAGAGCATGTCGCGCTATCTCATCCGTCGCATCGAAGAGACGCCGAACATCACCCTGCGGACGAAGACGCAGATCGTCGCCATGGAAGGCAAGCCGACCGGACTCGAGCGCGTCACCTGGCGCGACGGCGACGGCACCACGACGACGAGCGACATCCGGCACGTGTTCCTCATGACCGGCGCCGACCCCAACACCGCGTGGCTGCAGAGCTGTATCCGCATGGACGACAAGGGCTACGTGAAGACCGGATCGGATCTCGACACCGCCGCGCTCACCGAAGCGGCCTGGCCCTTCTCGCGCCCGCCGTTCCTGTTCGAGACCAGCCGCCCCGGTGTTTTCGCCATCGGCGACGTGCGCGCCGGCAGCGTCAAGCGGGTCGCGGCGGCGGTCGGCGAAGGTTCGGTCTGCATCCAGCTCGTCCACAAGGTTCTCGCCGAATCGCTGGCCTAGGATCCCGGGAGGAACGATGTCGAAACGCTGCACGCATCTCGATCAAGTGAAAGCGGTGGCACCGAAGACGCCCGACGGCTGCGAAGAGTGCCTCGCGATGGGCGGAGAGTGGGTCCACCTGCGTCTGTGCCTGTCGTGCGGCCACGTCGGCTGCTGCGACAACTCCCCCAACAAGCACGCGACGAAGCACTTCCGGACGATTCACCACGCGATCATCCGCAGCTTCGAGCCGGGCGAGGACTGGGGCTGGTGCTACGTGGACGAAGTCGTGATGGAGCCCGCGCCGCACCCGGCGCGCGCGCGGTAGGCCGTCCGACGCTACCGGGAACTACGTAGCGTTCGCGCTGATCGCGCGATCTCCGACGACACCGACACAGTTTTTACTTTTCTCTCCGACCGCTGCAGCGTTATAGAGGTGTGTCCACCCAGGGCCTCGACGAATCGTTGAGAGAGAAGCGATGCTCGCCTATCGACTTCTGCAGGCGCAGGCGCAGCCGGAGTTCCAGGACGTGCCGGACCCGCACCCGGGACCCGGCCAGGTGGTGGTTCGGGTCGCCGCTTCGGGCCTCTGCCACACCGACTTCACCGTCATCTCCCGCGACAGAGCCTATTGGAAGGACAATCCGCCTCCCTTCACGCTCGGACACGAGGTCGCGGGGTGGGTGGCGGAGCCGGGAACGGGAGTGACCGGCTACCGTCGTGGCGACGCCGTCGCGGTGAACCCTTCCTGGGCGAGCTGCGGGCGCTGCCACATGTGCCGCTCCGGGGAAGAGAACCACTGCCTCGAGCAGAAAGCGATACGGGCGCCCGGCGTCGGCTACGACGGAGGCCACGCGCCGTACATCCTCGTCCCCGAGGCGCGCTTCCTCGTCCCCCTCGGCCGCCTCGATCCGGTCGAGGCCGCGCCGCTGACCGATGCCGGCATCACCACCTACGCCGCCATCAAGGCGGCGCTTCCAGGCCTCTGGCCGGGCAGCACTGCGGTTGTGATCGGGGTCGGGGGCCTCGGACTCTACGCGGTTCAGTTCCTCCGCCTGCTGACCGGCGCGCGTGTCGTCGCCGTCGATTCGACCGATGCCAGGCTGAAGCTCGCCCGCGAATGCGGAGCCGACGACGTGATCGCCGGCGGCCCGGACGCCGCGGAGCGGATCCGCGACCTCAGCGGGGGCGTCGGCGCGGCGTTCGTCCTGGATTGCGTCGGAGCGAACGCCACCCTCGCGACCGCGGTGGCCGCGCTGTCATGGCGGGGCCGCCTGACGATGGTCGGCGCGGCGGGCGGCTCGATTCCCTTCGACTTCTTCAAGATGCCGCCGGGCGCGCAGCTGACGACCAGCCTGAACGGCGGCGGAGTCGCCTTGAAGGAGGTGATTGACCTGGCCGCCCTGGGCCGTATCCGGGTCCTCGTCGATCGCTATCCCCTCAAAGCGGCGAAGCAGGCCTACGACGATTTCGAGCACGGACGGCTCGTCGGTCGAGCGGTCCTCATTCCCGAACGATGACGACACGAAGGAGCATCCGATGAGCACGATGACGGGTTCCGAGGACACAGGGGCACGCAAGCAGGCGAAGCGGGGATCCGCACCGCCCGTGGACCCCCAGGTGAAAATCAAGGAGCTGCACGAGCTTTTCGCCGACGCGCCGGACCTCGGCAAGAAGGCGCTGGACAACGTGCTCCGCGAGCTGACGTCGCAGGTGGCGGAGCTCCCGCCGCCCATCGAAAGCGCCGGCCGGGTCGGCGCCCGCCTCGGGAAGATCTCCGAGCTGACCATCGTCGTTCCGCTCGCGGTCGGCGGCGCCAAGAGGCTGCGCTCGTTCCTGCGACTGCTCGGCGGCAATCTCTCACCGGGAGCGAGCAAGGTCGGCACGCTGCACGACATGCGCTTCGTGTTCCTGGACAACGACACGAAGCTGCTCTTCGCCACGTCGTTCGACGGCGACTGGGATACCTACATCGACGACTTCGTCACGAAGATTCCGGACTACCTGGACATCATCGACTCCGCCTGGGACGGCTGGCCGGGGATTCGCAGCCCCGGGGCCAAGGACTACCTCGTCAAGCACCAGATCACGGCGGAGGGCTGGTTCGTCGCCCATCCGGATCTGACGGTGGCGGAGACCGACCGTCTGGTCCGCCTCGGCAAAGCGGTCGATGAATTCCTCGACACGATCGGCGACGAGGGCGGCGCGCCCGAGGCACAACCGGCCGAGAAGAAGCCGACCACACCGGAGCAGGCCCGCATCGTCGAACAGAAGATCCAGAAGCTGCGACAGCTCTATTCCGACGCACCCGAGATGGGCCGGGCCGCGCTGGAGAAGGGACTCCCCAATCTCACACGGGAAATCGCCGCCGCGGCCGGAACCCAGAGCGCGGGACGAATCGGTGCCCGTCAGGGCAAGGTTTCGGAGCTCACCGCGGTCGCCCCCTTCGCGCCGGGTGGAGCGAAGCGGCTGCGCGGACTGCTGCAGGCGCTGGAAGGCAACTTCCGGGGCGGGGATGCCGTCGGGACGCTCCACGACATGCGCTTCGTCTTCCTGGACAACGACAGCAAGCTGCTGTTCGCCACGGCCTATGACGGCGAGTGGGACGCCTATATCGACGACTTCGTCACGAAGATCCCCGATGCCCTGGACCTGCTGTTCTGCAACATCGAGGGCTGGCCGGGCATCCACAGCCCGACGGTGAAGGACTGGCTCGTCGCGCACCAGATCCCGGCGGACGCATGGTACGTCTCCAGTCCCAAGCTGACCGTCGCGGAGACGCGACGGTTGGAGCATGTCGGCCAGGCGGTCGAGCAATTTCTCGACCGGATCGGCTAGAGCCGCGAAGGATGTCCGCGCCGGCGATCGAGTTGCGCGAGATTCAGGCGACCGTCCTCAGACAGAGGCCGGCGCCGTATTTCGGCACTCACGTCCTCCTGCGCATCGGCGAGGCCCGCGAGGGCCGCGCCTTTCTCCGCCGGCTGCTGCCGCACGTCGATTCCGCCGCCAGCTGGTGGAACGCCGCCAACGCCTGGCTCGCGGTCGGGATCAGCTACGCGGGCCTCGAAGCCCTCGGGGTCCCCGAGGCTTCGCTGCAAAGCTTCCCGGAGGCGTTCCGCGTGGGGATGGCGGCGCGCTCCCGCCAGCTCGGCGACGAAGGGGTCAATCATCCGGACACCTGGGACAGCCCGTTCGGCAGCGGTCAGGTCCACATCGGAGCGAGTGTTTTCAGCGACTCCGAGGCCAGGCGCAATCGCGTCCTCGCAATGGCCCGCGAGCAGTTGGGGCCGGGTGTGAGCGTCCTGGCCATGCAGGACTTCGGGGCTCAGCCGGGCGACCTCAATCCCCTGGGCTACAAGGACGGCATCGACCAGCCGGCGATCGAGGGGAGCGGCGTCGAGCCGCTCCCGGGCCAGGGGCGGGCGATCAAGGCGGGTGAGTTCATCCTGGGATACCCCGGCGAGGGCGGAGTTCCTCTGCCGATGCCGCAACCGGACGTCCTCGGGCGCAACGGCACCTATGTGGGATTTCGCAAGTACCAGTCGCGCGTCGGTGCGTTCAATCGATTCCTCCAGGCCCATGGAAGCACCGAGGAGGAACGCGAGTGGCTGGCCGCGAAGCTCGTCGGGCGCTGGCGCAGCGGCGCCCCGCTGACGCTGGCTCCGGACGCCGACGACCCTGCTCTCGGTGCGAACGCGCACCGCAACAACGACTTCGACTACGCGCACGACCCCCGTGGACGACAGGCGCCGCTGGGATGCCACATCCGTCGCATGAACCCGCGCGACACGCATCTCACCCGGCTCACCGACGTCAACATCCATCGACTCATCCGGCGCGGGACGACCTACGGACCGCCCTACGATCCGAACGCCCTGTCCGAGGAGGCCGACGTGGTGCCGCGGGGCGCCTACTTCCTGTTCATCAGCGCCAAGGCGATGGCGACAATCGAATTCCTGCAGCAGGAATGGATCAACGACGGCAATTTCATGGGGCTCGGCGGCGAACGCGACCCGATCATCGGGCTTCAGGAAAATGGAGCGACCTTCACGATCCCGAGCGAGCCGCTGCGACGCCGCGTCCACGGCATCGACACGTTCAACGTGCTTCGCGGGGGCGAGTACTTCTTCATGCCGAGCCTGTCCGCCCTGAGATGGCTGGGCGGGCTCGGTGGAGGCGAGGAGGACCGGCCATGACCCAGACATTCGTTCGCTACAGCCCTGACGTCGAGCAGATCGAGCCCGACTTCGAGAAAAGCCTCGAGATGACTCTCGACGCGATGAAAAAACACATGCGCGGCTCGCTCCAGACCGAGGGGATCGGTCGCGTCGTGCGCGACGCCCATGCCAAGGGCTACGGTCTCGCACGGGCGGAGGTCGAGATCCTCCCGGGACTGCCGGAAGCCTATGCGCAGGGGATCTACGCCAGGCCGGGACGCCACGAAGCCATGGTCCGCTTCTCGAACGGCACCAACCACGTGGGCGATGACCGGTTCCTGGGGCCGATCGTCGGCATCGGGCTCAAGATGTTCGGCGTCGAAGGGAAAATGCTTCTCGACGACGAGCCGGACAGCCGCACCTTCGACTATGCCTTGATCAACCATCCCGTCTTCTTCGCG
Source organism: Verrucomicrobiia bacterium (assembly GCA_035638075.1). GTDB lineage: Bacteria > Acidobacteriota > Polarisedimenticolia > Gp22-AA2 > Gp22-AA2 > DASRAU01. The sequence continues at coordinate 12,759 of DASRAU010000034.1, read as the reverse complement.
AACACGCTCAAGCACTACATCTTCATTCAGAGCCTGTTCGCGAACATCGGGACGGCCCCGCCGGCCGACCTGACTCCGCAGGCGAAGCAGGCCGCGATTCACCGCTTCCTCTACAACTGGGTGACGGGCAAGGGCACGTTGCCTCCCGAAGAATGGGCCTGGGAGGAACTCGGTGCGTTCCTGCAGCTCGCGCAGCACAAGCCCGTCAACCTGCTGCTCTCGACCTACTGGACCATGGGTGCGGTGCGGCATGGCGCCTACGTCGCCAAGGTGCGCGTCGCACCGGTTCAGTCGTTCGCCGACCGCGTCGCGCAGCGCGCCATCGACCTGAATTCCGCCGGACAGGTCTTCCGCCCCGCCCTGGTGGCGGAACTGCGCGAGCGACCCTACGAGTTCGACATCCAGGTGCAGCTCTCGACGGACCTGGCGCGCATGCCGGTCGAGAAGACGACGGTGCTCTGGCCCGAGAGTCTCTCCCCGTACGTGACGGTGGCGAAGCTGCGGCTCCCGCAGCAGGACATCGGTGGTGAAGACAATTTCGAGAGGATGGACAAGACATCGATGTCCCCCTGGCGCGTCACGGAGCAGCACCGTCCGCTCGGCAGCATCATGCGATCGCGCCTGGAGGTCTACCGTCAGTCATCACTCCTGCGCCACCGGACGAACAATCAGGAGCGCAGGGAGCCGAGAAACCTGGCCGAGGTCTTTGGAACACAGGGCGATGCGGGCAAGCCCTGACATGGAGACGCTCCGGGTGCGCCGGGAAGGGGGCGTGGTGTTCACGGACATCGATGCTCCGCCCATGAATCTCCTCGGACCCGGCATGGTGCGCGATCTCGTTTCGCTCCTCCAATGGGCGGAGCCCGACGAGACCTGCCGCGTGCTGGTGTTCCGCAGCGCCGACCCCGACTATTTCGTCTCGCACGTGGACGTCACCCGGATCGTCGAGTACCGCGAGGCCACGGCGAAGCTGGCCGGCGAGCCGTCGCTCGGGCTCCTGTTCCGCCACCTCAGCGCCAGCCGCCTGGTCAGCATCGCGCAGATCGCCGGCCGGGTCCGCGGGGCCGGGAGCGAGTTCGCGCTGGCGTGCGACATGCGGTTCGCGGCGCGCGAGTCGGCCCTCTTCGGCCAGTTCGAGCCCGGGTTCGGAGTGATCCCCGGAGCCGGCGCGGCGCAGCATCTGGCGCGCCTCATGGGCCGAGCCCGCGCGCTGGAGGTGCTGCTGAGCGCCGGAGACTACGACGCCGATCTGGCGGAACGGTACGGCTGGATCAACCGCACCCTGCCGGCCGCGGAGCTCGGTCCGTTCGTCACCTCCCTTGCGCATCGCATCGCCGGATTTCCCGCCGCCGGCCAGGCCGCGGTCAAGGAACGGGTCAATGCCATCGGTCTCGCGCCCGTGGAGGAGTTCCGGCGTGATTCGCAGCTCTTCGTCGAAGGGGTGGCGCGGCCCGAGTACCAGCGCCGGATGAAGGCCGCGATGCAGCGAGGGTTTCAGACCCGCGACGCGGAGATGGCGCTGGCCCGCATGCTGGACGAGCTGGGCGATCCCTAGATCGCTTCGGCCAGGGTCAGCGCCGCGCTCGAGGGTCGCAGCGATCTCCTCCACGAGGCTGTTGCGCGACGGCGGCAAAGGTCCCAGAATCTGCCGCCATGCGAGGCTCGTCTCGTCGCAAGACGTTCCGCTGCCGGCATCCGGGCCCCGTCGCCGCCGCCGCGGCGCTGGCGCTCCTGGCGGCGGCCATCGCGCCGGCGGCGGCCGCGGACGAGCCCGCGAAAGACTTCCGCCAGAAGTATCTCTTCCGGTTCGAATTCGACAACGACACCTTCCTCGGGTCGGACGACGCGTTCACCGCCGGCTGGAGCTTCCAGTTGCACTCGCCGCTCGACGACGCGTGGGGTCCGGCGTACGCGAAATGGATCGGCCGCTTCCCGGGCCTCGGCGACGACGGCACCGGTGGCCGCATCGTGCGCTGGGCGGTGGGGCTCAACCAGATCATCCTGACTCCCGAGGACATCACCATCGAGACGCCGCAGCCGGACGACATCCCCTGGGCCGGAGTCCTCGACGTCACCGTCTCGTGGTCGGCGTACGACAACAAGAAGATGGCGGCGCTGCAGGCCTTCGTCGGCTGCATGGGGCCGTGCTCGGGGGCCGAATCGGTGCAGAAGTTCGTCCACGAGGATCTCGGCTTCGGCCAGACCCCCGAGGGCTGGGACAACCAGCTGGTGAACCAGGTGCTCGGCAACCTGAACTACGAGTACCGCTACAAGGTGGTGGCCGACCACACGGACCAGTACTTCAACCCCGGCCATTTCGGGCACGACCTGTCGGTTGGAGGCCAGGCCGCCGTTGGGAATTTCGCCACCTACGTCTGGGGCGAGTTCGAATACCGCCTCGGCTGGGGCCTGCCGATGGGTTTCACCAAGACCCCCGATCCCCCGGGATTCGGCATGATGCTCGACCCGGTCTACGTTCCCGCCGTGGGACCCCTTCCGGGTATCCCGGCGGCGTGGCGCAACTACTTCACCTTGATGGGACGCGTCGCGTACTTCACCTACCTGGCGCCCGCCGAGGGAGGGGAAACGGTGGCCGGCGACATCCATCCGAAGCTCAGGCCGTACCCGGGCAGGTACCAGGCGCTCATCGGCTATCACCTGGCCCGCATCCCGTTCGCCTTCCACCTGACCTACTACCGCTATTTCAACCAGGACAGCGACGGCGCCAGCTCGTCCGACTGGGTCAACCTGTCGTTCGAGTACCGCTTCTAGGAACCTGGCTCAGGCGAAGCGCGGTCCTGCAGCGGATAGCCCCGCTCGCCCCAGCGCTCCAGGCCGCCGAGCAGGGGACGCACGCGCGTGATGCCGTGGCGTCGCAGGAGGAGCGCCGCCCGGGCGCTCGTGGCTTCGTTGGGTCAGGTGCAGTACAGCACGATCTCCCGGTCACGGGGAATCTCCACGTGCCGCGCGTCGAGATCGTCGGGGGACAGGTGCAGCGCCCCGGCGATCTGCCGCGGATCGGCCTGGACGTCGATGTCGTGCCTCAGATCCACGATGAAAACCTCTTCGCCGCGATCCAGCCTCTCCTTGAGCTCCTCGGGCGCGATGCGCGCGATCCGGAGCCGCCGCAGGACACGCCGGCGCTGGCCGTACTTGAAGAGAATCCAGGCGGCCAGGGCGGTCACCAGCACGACGCTCATCCCGTGGCCAACGCGGGTCGCATGCTCGACGAGCCTCTCGAGCTGCGGGCTGAAGAGGTACCCGAGCCCGGCGTAGGCACCGGCGTAGAGCGCGCCGGCGGCGGTCGCCGTCGCCAGGAACATCGGCGCGGACATGCCGGAGACTCCGGCCAGAGGCGGCGCCACGGTGGCGAACCCGGGGACGAACTTGGCGAGGATCAGGGCGCGGGCCCCTTGACGCTCGAAGATCTCCTCGGTGCGCCGCACGCACGTGTCCGGCTCGAGAGAGATGCGGCAGAGGAACCGGAGCACCGGGGCCCCCTTCCATCGCCCCAGCACGTACCAGAGGGAGTCTCCCAGAACCGAGGCCAGAGTCGCGACCAGCACGACGGCGGCGAGGCCCAGGCGACCGGTGCCGGCCAGGGCACCGGTCGCGAGGAGCACGGGGATCCCCGGGATCGGAGCCCCGAGCTGCTCGCTCGCGATCCACGCGAACAGGATCAGGTAGCCGTGTCGCGCCAGCAGCTCGAGCATCGGGCTCATCACGATGATCGCCGGCGCAGGGTCTCGAAGTTCCGGATGACGGCGCTCATCATCTTCGAGCGGCCGACCGAGTGCCGCAGGTTCGACGCCGCGCCTGCCACCTGGTCCGTGAAGGTGCGGTTCGTGTAGAAGAGCACGGTGCGATCCCCGTCGGGGAGCAGGCCGATGAAGGTCTGCAGCGAGTTGTAGGACGAGCCCGCGTACAGCTGGCGCTCGGCGATGAGCGCCCGGTCGGAGCGCACGTCGAACAGACGGTGCGCGAGCGCGAAGGTCGGTCTGTCCTGCACGCGCCGCTTGATCCACAGGAGCTGGCTCTCGAACTCCGGGCGTTGCTCCTTCGGGAACGCGGTGAACGCGGCATAGAACTCCGGAAAGGCGCGCCGGATGAGCCCGGCGTCCTCGGCGGCGCGCAGCAGCTCTTCGCCCGGGAGGACCGATTGGCCTGCGCCGCGGTCGTAGGGCGCGATGCCGGCCAGCCCGTCTTTCACGTAGCGCCCCAGCCGTTCCTGCAGCATGCCGCGGTACAGACCCGACACCTCCGTGACGCACGCCGGCTGCCGGTCGCAGTCCTTCCCGGGGAAACGTGTCCGCGCGGCGTTCAGCCGATCGAGCTCCTCGGTGCTGAGGTTGAAGGTCGAGCCGGGGACGGCCGCGAGGAGGCGGCGGACCTCCGGACCCTCCCCGGAGGCGTAGCCGGCGGGACGGAACATCTCCCCGAGCGGATCGCCCGGCGCCGAGGCGCGGAAGTCGAGGATCTCCTGGTCGGCCCGGAGCAGCTCCCCCTTGCGGATCTCCTCGGCGAGGACCCGCAGCGGCGCCGCCAGGCGCATGACCACCGCGATGGAGATCTCCTTCGCGTCGTTTTCGCGGAACTCCTTGCCGACGATCTCCCCCTGCAGGACGCGGGCGCGCTCGGCGCCGTCATAATGCAGGTAGGTCATGACGTCGTCGAAACCCGGCGTCGCCTCCGCCGCCGGCAGCGGGCCGGCGGCCAGCCCGCAGGCCACGCCCAGGGCAAGGGCGATGCTCGCGGACCTCATGCGGAACCTCTTCTCCACTTGAGTGAACATCATCTGAGAGGCGCATGGTATGTCCAGAATGTGAATGCAGGCCCCCCCCTAGTACCAGAGCCGGATGAAGGCCGCGATGCAGCGAGGGTTTCAGTTGAAGAGCGAGGGAAGCCGCTAAGCGGCCTCGGCGAGCGTGAGCGCGAACCCGGCGGCGGCGTCGAACCACTGCGCGCGCAGACCGAAACCGGCGCGCAGCAGCATCGACTCGATCTCGTCCGGACGGTACTTGTAGGAGCTCTCGGTCCAGATGGTCTCGCCCGGGTCCATCACGAAGGTCACGTCGGCGCCGCGGATGGAGACGCGCTGGCGCCAGCGGCTGCGCAGGTGCATCTCGACGCGCGAGGCGGATTCGTTCCAGACGGCGCGGTGGTCGAAGCCCTCCAGGTCGAAGTCGCCGCCGAGCTCCCGGTTGATCCGCTCCAGGAGGTTGCGGTTGAAGGCGGCGGTCACGCCCAGCGGGTCGTCGTAGGCCAGCACCAGGTTGGCCGCGGGCTTGACCAGATCGACTCCGATCAGCAGACCGTCCCCCGGCGCGAGCGACGCGCGGATGGCGGAGAGGAAGACGTCACGCCCCGGCGGATCGAAGTTGCCGATGTTGGATCCGAGAAACAGGGCCAGCCGGCGGCCCGCCGAGGGGGCGAGCCCGATGTCCACGAGACCCGCCTCGTACGTCGTCTGGTGCGGAACGACGCGGACGCCGGCGTGCTCTTCGAGGGTGCGTCCCGCTTCGGCCAAAGCGCTTCCCGAGATGTCCACGAGGTGCAGGTCGAGCGGGCCGCGATTCTTCCCCGCGCCCGCGATCAGGGCCGACAGCTTGGCGCCGCTGCCGGGGCCGAGCTCGACGATGGTGGTGACGTCGGCGTCGAGGATGTCGCCCGCGTGGGCTTCGAGCAGGCACATCTCGGCGCGCGTCAGCGGGTACCACGGCAGCCGGCAGATCGCCTCGAACAGGGCCGAGCCGAGATCGTCGTAGAGATAGCGCGACGGCAGCTGGCGCTGGCCCTGGAGCAGGAAATGGCGCACGTCCTCCGCGAAGTCCCGCGCCACGCCGGTGGGAGCCGGCGCGGAAGTCGGCGGCGCCGACGGGGTCTGCCGGCGTTCCGCGCGCATCAGGCCCGGCTCCGGGCGCATCGGAAGGTGGCGTACATATAAGGATAGTGTCCCCGGAACCAGTTGCGGAACGACGGGCGCAGCAGCTCCCGCGCCGTCGCGGGCGAGGCCCCCTTCATGACGAAGTGATCGCCGTCGAAGAAGTCGGCGGAGTACTCCGGGTAGGTCGCCTGCGCCCGGAACCCCGGAAAGGGCGCGAACGGCGTGCTCGTCCACTCCCAGCCGTTGCCGACGAGGTCGTCCACGCCCCAGGCGCTGCGACCGGCAGGATGGCAGCCGGCCGGCTCGGGATCCCAGGACGCGAAATCGAAGACGCCGTGCCACGCCGGGTCGGGCGCCGCCTCGCCCCACGGGAACGGGCGTTGCGCTCCACCGGGCGTCCCGTACGCGGCACGGTGGAACTCGGCTTCGGTCGGCAGCCGGGCCTCGCGCCAGCGCGCGTACGCCTCCGCCTCGGCGTGGCTGACATACACCGGCCAGGACGGCGGCAGCGGGATCGCTCCGAACAGCCCGCGCCACATCCAGTCGCGAGCCCCTCGTTCCCAGAACGGCGGATGGCGCATGCCTTCGCGCTGCACCCACTGCCAGTCCGCCGGGCGCCAGAAGCGCGGCTCGCGGTAGCCGCCGGCCAGCACGAACTCCATGTAGGAGGCGTTGGTCACGTTCCCCGACTCGATCGCGAATCCGGGAACGTCCTCCGCGTGGGCCGGGGCCTCGTTGTCCCAGGCGTACTCGACGGCGCCGCGATCGACGCCGGGCCGCGCGCGCCCGGCGGGGATGTCGATCCACCGCATCCGCGGGATCGGCCCTTCGACGCGGGGCGCGTAGCCGGCCGGGGCGCGTTTCGATGCGTGCGGCGCGCGGTGCAGCATGTAGAGGAGTGTTTCCTGGTGCATCAGCTCGTGCTCGAGGATGACGAAGACCGCCTCGGCCCGGTGCAGGAGCGCATGCCCGGGCCGGTCGATGTCGGCGTTGGCGAGCGCCTCGATTACCCGATCGTCGGCCGCCTCGGCGAACGCCCGGACGGCGGCGCGCTCCGGCCAGATCGCCCGGTTGCGCGCCGCGGTCGCGCGCTCCGCCCCGTTGGCGACGCCGTCGGTCGGCGGATCGATGCCGCGCGCGAACAGATCCTCGAGCGCCGGGTCGAGGCTCGGCCCTCCGAGCGCTTTCCTGACCAGGGTGTTGAAGCTGAAGGCGGGGACGTGCCCCTCGTAGAACACGAACGGATGCCGCAGCGGGATCGGCTGGATGTAGTGCGCGTCTTCGTCGATCAGGAGATCGAACAGCAGGCGCGATCGCTCCCGGTTGCGGCGATAGCGCGCGACGAGAGCGTCGCGATCGAGGGCGTTTTCGGATTCGGACCGGGGCTTGTGCTCCGGCCTCGCGGGCTGCGGCATGCGCCGTCCCTCCGGTGAAGGCAGGACCTGGGATTCTCTGTCGGGGCACAGCGAGGGTACCACCGAACGGCGAGGCGGGCTACGCGTCGGGGCGCAGGCGCAGGCCGCGCGGGACGAGAACCCGGCCGACGCCGGCGAAGATCGCCTGGGCCAGCAGGGCCAGGAGCGCCGCGGGGATCGCTCCTTCCAGGATGAGGTCGATGTCGTCCAGGCGGATTCCCGTGAGGATCGGCTGCCCGAGCCCGCCGGCGCCGATGAGGGCTCCGAGCGTCGCGGTGCCGACATTGATGACGGCGGAGGTCTGCACTCCGGCCAGGATCGCCGGCGAAGCCAGGGGCAGCTCGATCTTCATCAACCGCGCCCACGACGACAGCCCCAGCACGTCGGCCGACTCGAGCAGCGGCCGCGGGATCCCGCTCAGACCGGTCACGGTGTTCCGGACGATCGGCAGCACGCTGTACAGGAAGAGCGCCGCGACCGCCGGCAGCGTCCCGATGCCGAGCAGCGGGATCAGGAGGACGAGCAGGGCGAGGGACGGGATGGTCTGGACAACACCGGCCACGGCGAGGATCGCCGTCCCGAGCCTGCGGCGGCGCGCCGCGACGACACCCAGGGGAATCGCCACGAGGATCGCGGCGCCGAGCGATGCCGCCACCAGCGCCAGGTGCTCGGCGACGCGCGCGGCGACACGCGCCGCTCTCCCCTCGCCTGCCGCCGCCGCTTCGATCCCGAGCGCCCCGGAGAGAAACGCGGCGGCCACGGCCGGCTCGGGGACGCGGTCGATCTTGGCGCGTGCGTTGAGACGCTGCATCTCCTTCGCGGAGAGGCGCCCTTCGAGAACCGACAGCGACGGCAGCGCGGAGGGGATCCGCCGCGGCAGATCGAGCCGGTACAGCAGCACGGCGCGGTATTTCGGGAAGACGCCCAGGTCGTCCTCGAGGACGCGCAGCTTGTAGAAGGGGATCTCCGCGTCGGTCGTGTACAGGTCGATGAGGTCCACGCTTCCGGCCGCGAGCGCGCGGTACGCGACGTCGTGATCCATGGGCCGCGGCCGGGTCTGCGGCAGGGCGTAGCGCTCGCGCAGCTTCGGCCAGCCGTCCGCCCGGTTCAGGAACTCCTCGCTGAAGGCGAGTTTCAGGTCCGGGTGCGCCCGCAGATCGGAGAGACGCGCGACACCGAGGCGCGCCGCATCGTCCTCCTTCATGCCGAGCGCATAGCTGTCGTCGAACCCGAGCCCGCCGCTCATCCCGACGCCCTGCGCGGCGAGCGCCTGCCGCAGCGAGGCGTCGTCCCCGCCGGCACCGCCGTCGCGCAGGATGTCGGCGCGGATCGTCCCGGTGTACTCGGGATAGAGATCGATCTCACCCGCCAGGATCGCGTGCCAGAGGACCTGCGTGCCGCCGAGCTGCGCCCGGTGCGCGGCGCGGGTGCCGGTGCTGCGCAGCACCTGCGTGGCGATCTCCCCCAGCACCACCGATTCGGTGAACTTCTTCGACCCGACGCGCACCTCCGGTCGGGCGCCGCCGCAGCCGGCCGATGACGCCGCGAGGAGGAACAGTGCGCCGATCGGCAGGGCGCCACGGCGCCTCATCGCATCGATCCCGGGCGGCTCTGGGCGCGCACGAAGCGGACGACGAACTCGTCGGCAGGGCGCTCGACGAGATCCGCGAACCGGCCCTCCTGCACCACGGCGCCGTCCCGGAGCAGGACGACCCGGTCAGCGAAGATCTCCGCCTCGGCGAGATCGTGCGTGACGAGGACAACGGTCTGCCGGAGGCGCGCGAAGATGTCGCGCAGGTCGGCGCGCAGCTCGGCGCGGATCATCGGGTCGAGGGCGCCGAGCGGCTCGTCGAGCAGGATCAGCTCGGGCCCGAGCATCAGCGCCCGCATCAGGCTGACCCGCTGGCGCTGCCCTCCGGAGAGCTGCGCCGGATAGCGGTTCATGGCGTCGCCCGGGAAATGCGTCAGCGCGATCAGCTCGTCGAGCCTTCGCGCCATGCGATCCGCGTCCCACCCGAAGTAGCGCGCCGCAAGCGTGACGTTCGCCTCCGCCGTCAGGTGCGGGAACAATCCCCCTTCCTGGATGACGTAGCCGATGCGCCGGCGCAGCGGCGCGAGCGTGCGCGCCGTCAGCGGCTCGCCCCACAGGAGCACTTCCCCCGCGCTCGGCCGCGCCAGGCCCGCGAGCAGGCGCAAAAGCGTGGACTTGCCGCACCCCGTCGGCCCGAGGAGGACGCTCACCCCGGGCTGGAGCGACATTGTCGTCGGCTTCAGCGCTTCGAAATCGTCGTAGCGCTTGGCAGCACCGCGCAGCTCGACAACCGGATGGTCGATGGCCGATCCTCCGCTTCGAACACGCCGCATGCTGCCACAACATGCGCGCGGCCGCGGTCCTTGACCGTGCTTCGCGATCTGGCTAAGGTGCGGGTCAAGGAGGGTACACATGACGAAGAGAGTTCTCGCCGTCCTGCCCCTGCTTGGAATCCTGGTGTTCACGATGGGAGGAATCGCCATCGCCCCTTCGTCCGCCGCACCGGCGGCACCGTCGCTCAGCGAACCGATCACCCCGGATGTCTGCGCACCACCGGCGGATCCGGAGTTCGGCGGCTGCCGCTGGTACTGCGGGTCGAAGTCGTACACGACCCGGTCGCAGTGCCAGGCGAACTGCGCCACGACGTGCGAAGACATCTGCTGATGTGAAGGACCGCGGCGGGCGGGCCCATCCGCCTGCCCGCCGCATTCGTCTTTCCGTCTCTTCCGGCCGCTCCCTTCCCGCCTCCGGTGGAGCAGACTGGCGCATGACGACTCGCTTCGTTTCCTATCGCACCGGACTTCTCGCGTTCGCGATCCTGGGCAGCGCCGCTCTCGCCGCGCCGCGCGGCGGCTCCGCCGGCGCCATCAAGCTCCCGCCCGGTTTTTCGATCGCGCCGTACGCCACCGGCGTTCCGAACGCGCGCTCGATGACGCAGGGACCGAAAGGGGTTCTCTTCGTGGGGACCCGCGTCAACCGCGGCAAGGTGTACGCGGTGCTCGACCGTGACGGCGACGGACGGGCCGAGAAGGTGGTGACGGTCGCCTCCGGCCTGAACATGCCGAACGGCGTCGCCTGGCGGGACGGGGCGCTCTACGTGGCCGAGATCAGCCGCGTCCTGCGCTTCGACGGGCTGCCGGCGTGGCTCGACGGGCCGGCCGGAGCGCCGGCCCCGAAGCCGGCCATCGTGCGCGACGACTTCCCGACCGACACGCACCACGGCTGGAAGTTCATCCGCTTCGGCCCGGACGGCCTGCTGTACGTGCCGGTCGGGGCGCCGTGCAACGTCTGCGACGAGAAGGATCCGCGCTACGCGTCGATCACCCGCATGAAGCCGGACGGCTCGGGGTTCGAGATATTCGCGCGCGGCATCCGCAACTCCGTCGGCTTCGACTGGCACCCCGAAACGCACGAGCTGTGGTTCACCGACAACGGCCGCGACATGCTGGGAGACGACCGGCCGCCCGACGAGCTGAACCGCGCGCCGAAAAGCGGCATGGACTTCGGCTTCCCCGCCTGCCACGGCGGGGACATCCCCGATCCGCAGTTCGGGAAGGAAACGGGCTGCGCGGGCACGACACCTCCCGAGCAGAAACTCGGCCCCCACGTCGCGGCGCTGGGAATGCGCTTCTACACCGGCACGATGTTCCCCGAGCCGTACCGCGGCCAGATCTTCATCGCCGAGCACGGCTCCTGGAACCGCAGCACCCCGATCGGCTATCGCGTGACGCTGGTGCGCCTCGAGAACGGCCGCGCCGCGTCGTACGAGCCGTTCGCCGAGGGTTGGCTGGCCGGCGATCGCGCCTGGGGCCGCCCGGTCGACGTCGAGGTCATGCCGGACGGCGCGCTGCTCGTCTCCGACGACGAGCGCGGCGTCATCGACCGGATCACCTACCGGAACTAGCCTGCGGCGCCGGCGTGCTGGAGGCGGCGCTCGTCCGGGTCGACGTGCGCCGGGCGAGCGCCCCGCCGGGACCACTCGCGGAAGCGCTCCAGCCAGATGTACACGACCGGAGTGACGTAGAGCGTCAGCAGCTGCGAGAACAGCAGGCCGCCGACGACGGCGAGCCCGAGCGGGCGGCGCGACTCCGCCCCGGCCCCGAACCCCATGGCGATCGGCAGCGTTCCCATCAGGGCCGCCATCGTGGTCATCATGATGGGGCGGAACCGCACGATGCACGCCTCGACGATCGCCTCCTCGGCCGACTTCCCCTGCTTCTGGCGCGCCTCGATGGCGAAGTCGATCATCATGATGCCGTTCTTCTTCACCAGACCGACCAGCATGATGATGCCCACCGCCGCGTAGATCGACAGCTCGGTGTGGAACAGGGCGAGCGTCGCGAGGGCGCCGAACCCGGCGAACGGCAGCGCCGACAGGATCGTCACCGGGTGGATGAAGGATTCGTACAGGATGCCGAGCACGAGATAGATGACCAGGATCGCCATCACGAACAGCAGCCCGAGTCCTTGCAGGGACGACTGGAACGCCTGCGCCTGGCCCTGGAAGGCGGTGGTGATCGTCGCCGGCAGGATCTCGCGCGCGATGCGCTCGACCGCGCGGGTGGCGTCGCCGAGCGACATGCCCGGCGCGAGGTTGAACGACACGGTGACCGACGGCAGCTGCCCGAGGTGGCTCACGGTGAGCGGCCCGACTCCCATGCTGACTTTGGCGACGGCGTCCAGCGGCACCAGCTTCCCCGACGACGAGCGCACGTAGAGCAGCGACAGCGCGGTCGGGTCCTTCTGGTACTCGGGAAGGAGTTGCAGGATGACCTTGTACTCGTTGTTCGGCGCGTTGATCGTCGAGACCTGCCGGGTGCCGTAAGCGCTGAACAGCGCCTCTTCGATCTGCTCGGCGGTCACACCGAGCGCCGCCGCCTTGTCGCGCGCGATGTCGAGCCGGATCTCCGGGTTCTTCAGCAGGAGATCGGTCGTGACGTCCTGGAACCCGGGCAGCGCCCGCATGCGCTCCTCGAGCGCCTGCGCGCCCTTGTACAGCACGTCGGTGTCGGTCCCCTGCAGCGTGCACTGGAAGAGGCTCTTGGTGAGCTGCCCGCCGATGCGGATCGGAGGCGGGATCTGGAGATACGCGCGGATGCCGGGGACGGTCATCAGCTTCGGCCGCATCTCCTCGATGAACTGCTGCGCCGACAGGTCGCGCTCGCGGCGCGGCTTGAGGCGCATGAAGAGGGTGCCGGCGTTGCTGGCGCTGGTGCCGCCGCGCGCCCCCACCGAGGACATGAAGGCCTCGACGTTCGGGTCCTCGCGCACGACCTGCATCAGCTCCTGCTGGTGCGCGACCAGGGCGTCGAAGCCGATCCCTTCGGCGGCCTCGGTGAAGGCGAAGACCTGCCCCGTGTCCTCGCTCGGCAGGAACCCGGTCGGCACCACGAAGACGAGCGCCGCCGTCGCCCCCAGGACCCCGATCG
>DASRAU010000033.1:0-16303 GCA_035638075.1 Verrucomicrobiia bacterium | reverse complement strand
GGGCTCAGGCGCGGCGCCTCGCGTCCCGGCGACGCCTTGGCGCGCTTCTTCGCCTTCTCCAGGTCCCACGACTGCTCTTCCTGCTTCCGCTGCCACTCGGCGACCGCCTTCTGCAGCTCGGCGGCGGCGAACTGGTGCGACGAGTCGAGGTAGACCGCCTGCTGGAACTCGGAGATCGCCTCCTCGAGGAGCCCCGCCTTCTTGTACTTGTCCCCCTTCTGGAAGTGCTCCTGGGCCGAGGCGATGCGGGCCCGGGCGAGGGCGACCTTGTAGCGGGTGCTGTCGGGCTTCCGGGACAGCGCCTGCGAGAAGTCGACGACCGCCTGGTCGTACTTGCGGCTCTTGTACGCCTTCATGCCCGAGTTGTATCCGCTGGTGGCGCAGGCCATCTGCGCCACGAACAGGATCAGGACGAGTGCGGCCACCCGCCTGCGTTCGGTGCGATTCAAGACGTGCACGATCTCCTCCTCGGAAGCGTCTGCCCACCCAACAGGTGCTCAGGAGTCTTCATCAGTAGCTGGAGCTCATCGGTAACGTGCGCGATTGATCCTTGAACTGCGGGTCGGTGAAGCCGAACTTGATCGATTCGTAGCCGATTTCCAGGACCTTGATCCCCTTCGGCAGCGTCTCGCCGGAGCGGACGAAGAGCGTGTCGGTGCCGTCATAGAGAACCGCCACCTTGGCGTTCGACGGGCCGATGTAGCCGATGAACTTGTAGGTGATCGCCGGCGGCTCCGGAGCCGGCGGAGGCGGGGGCGGCTTGTTGGCGTTCTCGCGGGCGAGACGCTCCGCCTCCTCCTGCTGCCGCTTGTTCGCCTCAAGCATGGCGAGCCGGTTCTGCTCCTCCTGCGCGAGGCGGGCCTTCTCCGCCTCCTCCTGCGCCTTCTTGATCGCCGCCTTCTCGGCCGCGGTCAGCGGCGGGAGCGCCGGGGGCAGGATGACGCCGTACTGGAAGAGGTTGCGACCGTTCGGGTCGTAGGCCGGGCGCGGCGCGTCGAGGGACGCCCAGTCCACCGGGTAGATCTTCATCGACGCGAGGTCCACCCGGGCGCGCGGCGGGGGCGGAGCTCCGATCCCCGGCATCAGCATCCCCTCGCCGAACAGCGTCTTCCAGACGACGAAGGCCAGGGCCACGACCAGCACCCCGAGGACGAGTTCCTTGCGCTTCATGAGGGACTCGGGGATCACGTCGCCGGCCCTCCCTTCTTCGGACGCTTCGGACGATCGACGCCGTCCGCGCGGGTCGCGTCCCCTTCGCCCTTCTCGAGCAGCCGGTCGAGATCGGGCTCGCGGAAGTAGGTCGAGATGCGGATGGTGAGGCTCAGCATCGCCCCGCCGTCCCGCGAGCCGGCCAGCTCGATCGAGTCGATGACCGCGAGGTACTTCGCCGTCTCCACCCGGTTGATGAAGTGGCGCAGGTTCGGGTAGCCGCCGTTGAGCGGGATGGTGATCTGGAAGCGCACCAGGTCGCTGCCTTCCACTTCGCTGGTGTTGTAGTCCATCGACTCGGGGTCGACGCGGAACTCGGTGGCGATCTGCCGCAGCGCCTGCTGGATGCGGGTCATGCGCTCGTACTGCGTGCCGATCCGGTCGGTGTAGAACGTGTCGAGGCGCGACTTCTCGCCGTCGTACTGGGTGATCAGGTCCTGCATCGACTGGCACGAGCGGCTGACGTCCACGAGTGTGCGGCGGATGGCGTCATTGCCGGTCGCCAGGTCGTCGAGCGCCTTCAGCCGCGGCATGTTGAGGAACAGGTAGAACCCGATGTTGAGCAGGACGAGCGCGCCGAGGATGGCCGCGACCCGCCACAGGTCCTGGCGCAGGTCGAAGCGCCGCCGGCGGCCGCCGCCGGGCGGCGCGCCCGGGGTCTTCTTGAGGAGCGCGCTCATCGGTGCGCCTCCTCGACGATCGGTTCCTCGGTCGGCGGCGCGTCGCCGTTGGGAGCGCGCACCTCGGTCGAGACGATGCGGTACACGCCCTCGGCGGGGTGCATCGTGCGCGTGTGCAGGAGGCCGGCGAGGGCCATCAGCGCCTCTTCGAGGCGGCGGCCCTTCAGGTCGACGGTCACGCGCGCCGCCGGATCGACCGTCGGGTCGAGGTCGATGCGGACACCGTGCGCCGCGGCGAGACTCTTGTACACCTCGCCCGCCGGCCGTCCGACGAAGGTCATCGGCATGTCGAGCCGCTCGGCCGCAACCGGCGGTGGCCCGGGCTTCGGCTTCGTCGCGGCCGCCTGCAGCCGCGACGGCATCGTGCGCGGGTCGTTCGGATCGTAGTTGCGCTGCGCGAAGCCGCGCTGCGGCGCCGTCGGCGGCGCCGGAACGGGAATCGAGGCCGTCTTTTGCGTCGCGTTCTTTCCGCCCGCCGTCTTTCCGCCGGCCGGGGCTCCGGCCGTCGTGGTTGCGGTGGACTTCGGGCCGGGCTTCTTCGCGTTTCCCTTCCCGGGCACCGGAGCCGCGATCGCCTGCGCGATGAGCAGCCCTCCCGGAGCGATCACGCTTTCACCCGTGTCCTTCGGCCGTCCGTCACGGCCGACGACGGTCCCCGCGGCCAGCGCGTTCGGCTTCGCCGGCGCCTTCGTGCCGCCCGGTCCGGCTGCACCGGCCGGTCCGGCCGCGGCCGTGTCCGGCATCCCCGCCACGGCGCCTGGAGCCGCTCCCGTGCTCGGCGCACCGGCGGGATCCGACGCACCCGCGGCGGCACCGGTCGCCGGGTCCGCGGCGCCGTCGTTCGACGCCGTCACGGCCGGGGCCGCCTGCCGCGGCGGGATGTAGTCGCAGGTCACGAGGAACGTGATGTCGGGCAGGTTCGGGTTGAGCCGGCGCTCGCTGATCGGCGCCACCCGCTTGAAGGCCTCGTGCTGCTGCAGCTTCTCTTCCAGGGTGAGCAACGCGCCGTGATCCTTCGCCACCCCTTCGACGCGCAGCACAATCCCGTCGGAGGTGATGTTCGGCCGGATGGCCGCCAGCACGACGTTCGGCGGCACCACCGTCTCGAGCGTGTTGAAGAGCTGCGTCCACGAGAAGGCGCTCATGCGGATGAGCTCGCTCGCGAGCTTGCCGCGGTTGTAGACGCTCCTGAAGTCGCGCTTCTTGATCTCGTCGGCGAGCGCGCGCTCCTGCTTCTGCAGCTCGATGATGCGGGCCCGGTCCTCCGCCTGGGCGTGCTGCAGCGTGGCGTAGGAGGCGCCGTACGACAGGTAGACGTACAGGTTGTAGGCGGTGCCGAACACCAGCGACAGCCCGACCACGGTGAGGAACGTCCCGACCAGGACGTTGTTCCGGAACGGGCGGCTCGCGAGGTTGAGCGGCAGCGCCTTCATGCGCGCCTCCCCGCCACCGCTCCGGCCGCCGGCGCCAGGAGCGCCGACCCGGTCTCCGGGAGATCCATCGCCTCGCCGAGGTGCAGCACCTGCGACAGGCTGAGCACGTCGACGTTCGTCCCGGCCTCTTCACGCACCGCCGTCGCGATCGGCTGGGGGTCCATGCCGGCGGTGCGCAGCCACACGCGACCGAGACCGCGCCCGAGGAGCTTCTCCTGGTAGAACGCCAGCGAGGTGTAGATCTCGCGCCGCACCGCCTGGAGGTCGGGGAGGCCGTCCTCGCCCACCGGCAGGTTCTTGCAGCGGTAGAAGATGATCTTCCCGGCGCTGCCGATGAGGAGCGAGAGATCCCGGTGCGTCAGGTTCAGGAGCATGAGATCCCGCTCCTGGGTGCCCGTCGAGATGAGCGCGCGGTAGAGATTGAACAGCTCGAGGGTCGAGAGTCCCACCAGCCCCGGCCAGTAGCCGCGCGCCGTCAGCAGGCCTTCGTACTGCTCGAGGATGGGCCGGTGCAGAAAGACTGCCATGACCGCGCCGGCCCCCGGCGTCGCCCCGGAGCCGACCGCCGCGCCGAGCGGCATCAGGTCCATCGCCGCGTCCTCGGCCTTGAACGGCAGCGCCTTGGTCATGCGGAAGCGGACCATGTCCTCGAGCTCGCGCCGCGTGCCCGGCAGCGACGGAAAGGTCAGGATGGCCACGCGCGCGGCGGCGTCGGGCAGGAGCAGCGACACCTTGTGCTCTCCCGGCGCGACCGCCTTGAGCACCTCGTCGAGCGCCGTGCCGACCGCCGCCTCGTCCTTGACGTTCGGGCGCACCAGGGTCGCTTCGACGGCGCCCGCCGGCAGGTCGCGCCACGCGGCCGCCTTCACGACCATGCGCTTGCTGCGCCGGTCGCGCACCACGCGCACGCCCGAGACGCGCTCCGGGCCGATCTCGATGGCGGCCGGCGGGAAGGGCGGCGGGAGGGGGGAATCGAGCGACGTGCCGTCGAACAGCACGCGCAGCCGCTCCAGTTGTTCCTTCAAGCCCATCGTCTCTCCCGTCGCGCCTATTCGACGAACGTCGCCTTGTTGATCTCGCGCAGCGTCGTGCGCCCCTCGAGGACGCGCAGCACGGCGGATTCGCGCATGAACGCCATGCCGTCCTCGCGCGCCGCCTTCTTGATCTCCGCCGCCGAGCGGCGGTCGAGGATGAGCTGGCGGATGCGGTCGCTCATGTCGAGGATCTCGGCGATCGCCATGCGGCCCATGTAGCCGGTGCCGTTGCAGTCGATGCAGCCGCGGCCTTCGTAGAAGGTCTGCTCGGCGTGCTTCGGGTCGATCCCCGAGTCCTTCAGCGTCTCGGCGGTGTAGCGCACCGCGTGCCGGCACTTCGGGCAGATGATGCGCACGAGTCTTTGCGCCACGACGCAGTTCAGCGCCGAGACGAAGTTGTACGGCTCGACCTTCATGTTCAGGAACCGGCCCAGGACGTCGACCACGTTGTTGGCGTGGACGGTCGTGAACACGAGGTGGCCGGTGAGCGCCGACTGGATGGCGATCTGCGCCGTCTCCTCGTCGCGGATCTCCCCGACCATGATCTTGTCGGGGTCGTGCCGCAGGATCGACCGCAGGCCGCGCGCGAAGGTCAGCCCCTTCTTCTCGTTCACCGGGATCTGGGTGATGCCCGGCAGCTGGTACTCGACCGGGTCCTCGATCGTGACGATCTTGTCCTCGGGCGAGCGGATCTCGGAGAGCGCCGCGTAGAGCGTCGTCGTCTTGCCGGATCCCGTGGGGCCCGTGACCAGCACCATGCCGTACGGCTCGCGGATGAACTTCCGGAGGCGCTTCAGGTCGTCGGCGGTGAACCCGAGGATGTCGAGCCGCAGCTCGGCGAATTCCTCGTTGACCGACTCCTTGTCGAGAATGCGGATGACCGCGTCCTCGCCGTGCACCGACGGCATGATCGAGACGCGGAAGTCGATGGTGCGCCCCTTGATCTTCAGCTTGAAGCGGCCGTCCTGCGGGATGCGCTTCTCGGCGATGTCGAGCTCCGACATCACCTTGATGCGGCTGATGATCGACGAGTGGAACTTCTTGTCGATCGGGTCCATGGCCTGGTAGAGCACGCCGTCGACGCGGTACTTGATGACGACCTCGCGGTCGCGCGTCTCGATGTGGATGTCGGAGGCGCGGCGCTGCAGCGCGTTGAACACCGTCGAGTCGACGAGCTTGATGATCGGCGAGTCGGCCGAGGTCAGCTTGTCGATCGACAGCGCCTCGTCGCCCTTCTCGTCCTCCTCGTCGCGGATGACCTGGATGCGGAACTCCTCGGTCGCCGCCTCCAGCACGCGCTGTCCCGACTCGGATTTCTTGAGGACGTCGGCGATCGCCTGGCGCGTCCCGACGGCCACTTGCAGCGGCCGGCCGACGAGCGTCTCGAGCTCGTCCACCATCAGGACGTCCGACGGGTCGGACATCACGACGACGAGGCGCCCCGCCTCTTCCTTCCAGGGGATGAAGTTGTAGCGGAACATCAGGTCGACCGGGATGGCGCGGAACAGGTCCTGGTTGATCTTGAAGTCGGCCATGTCCACGTACTGGATGCCGAGACGCGCGGCGGCGCGCTGGGCTTCCGCCTCTTCGGCGGCGCCGGCTCCGGGGCCGGACACCCCGGGATCGAGGACCGGGGCCTGCTCTTTCTTCGCGGTCGCCATCTCTGTCTCCCGTCCTCTCCTAACCGCCCGTCAGCGAGTACGAGCGGAGGAGCGGCAGGTACATCGCGAGCAGCATCATGGCGACGACGATGCCCATGCCGATGAGCATCACCGGCTCCATCAGGGCCATCAGCGTCGCCAGCTTGTTGTCGATCTCTTCGTCGTAGAAATCCGAGACGTTCACGAGCATCTCGGCCAAAGCACCGGTCGATTCCCCGACCTTGGTCATCTCGACGGCGATGTCGGAGAAAAGATGCGTGTCCTCCAGCCCCTGCCACAGCCCGCCGCCCTCGCGCACCTTGCGCTCCACGTCGAGCAGCGCGCGCTCGAACACCAGGTTGCCGACGGCGCGCGCCCCGATCCCGAGCGCGGTGACCACCGGGATGCCGCCCGCGACGAGGGTCCCGAGCGTGCGCACGAAGCGGCTGGCGGCGAACCCCTGCAGGAGCCCGCCGAGGACCGGGATGCGCATCTTCATCTTGTCGATGCTGTAGCGCCCCGACTCGGTGCGCGACCAGGCGCGCCACGCCAGGAGCGAGCCGATGATGACCGCCGCGACCACCGGGAAGTAGGTGGTCATCACGCTCGAGAGGCCGAGGAGGACCCGGGTGATGAGGGGCAGCTCGGCCCCCATGTCCTTGTAGAAGTCGGCGAACTTCGGCACGACGAAGGTGACGAGAATCCCGATGACGCCGATCGACACCAGGAACAGGAACGCCGGGTAGATCATGGCGCCCATCACCTTGCGCTTGGTGGACATCACGGTCTTCTGGTAGCCGATGTAGCGGAGGAGAACCGAGGCGATTTCGCCCGAGCGCTCCCCCGAGGCCAGCGTCGAGCAGTAGATGCGCGGGAACAGATCGCCCTGCGACGAGAAGGCCTCCGACAGCGAACTCCCGCCGCGCACCTGGTCGCGGACCTCCAGCAGCGCCTGCTTGAAGACCGGGTTCTTGCGCCGCTCGGTCAGGATGTCGAGGCTCGCGACGATCGGCAGTCCCGCCTTGAGCAGCGACGCCAGCTCCTGGTTGAACAGGAGGAACTCCTTCATCTTGATGCCGCGCCGTCCCCCGAGCCCCGGGACGAGCGACGCCACCGTCTGCTTCTTGCGCACCCCGAGGACGAGGTACTGGCCGGCCAGCTCGCTGCGCAGCGTCTTCTCCGACTCGGAGGTGTACGAGCGCTCGAGGATGGTGCCGTCGGGGGCGCCGAGGCGTGCGACGTATTCGGGCATGGGATTGGGCGTGCGCTCCGCTACGGCAGCGTCAGCGACGCGGTGATGGTCATGAAGAGCGCCTTGTCGGCCTTCTCCATCTTGGAGGCGCCGACGATGAACAGCTGCGAGTCGCGCAGGTTCAGGACCGTGTTGAGGACCGGCTGGTAGCGTTCCTGCCCTTCGACGGCCGCCTCCTTGCGCGCCAGCTCGAAGGGCTTGAAGCGGATGATGCGGCTCTCGTCGGCGATCTGGTCGATGCGGAAATCGACCTTGTAGTCGTCGCCGACCTTGAGCGTGCCGCGCTCCCCCTCGGTGCCGAGGACGCGCGCGTCGCCGACCAGCTTGTAGTCACTCCAGCGCGTCGACAGCGCGTTGAGGCGGTCGACCACGCCCTTGATCGGCGGCGGCGTCGGGACGATGGCGTTCTTCTCGGCCGAGGCGAGGATGAGCTGCACCGCCACCTGCACGACACGCGGCGGCAGGTCGAACCCGCTGATGAGCGTCTCCGCCTGCTTCACGCCGTCCGGCGTGTCGGTGATGGTGAGCGTCTTCTGGTGCGGCGCGGCGCGGAGCGACCCCTTCGGCGTCAGCCACGGCGACACCAGCAGGTAGGCGTCGTCCACCGACTTGTAGCGCAGCGTGAACACGCGGGTCACGAGCCCGTCGGGGGTGCCGGCCGGCACCGGCACGACGCCGACCCCGGCGCGCCCGGTGGCCCCGCCCCCTGGTGCTGCCGCAGCGGACTGAGGAGTCGCTGCTTCGGCGGTGCTGGTCGGCGCGCTCGCCGGGACGACCGGCAGGAGCGGCAGGATCAGCGCGATGAGGACAAGCGTCGTCGGGATGCCGGCACGGAGGCGCACGTTCGTCCCTTTCAGAAGTTGATGGTCTCGTCGACCACGAAGTAGACCGCGCTCGCGTCGTCGGTCGCCGTCAGCTCGACGTCGGCGCCGGGAACGAGACGGTAGACACGGGCCGCGGGAGAGCTGACCTCTTCCAGCGTGGGCAGAGCGGAGATGTCGGTGGCGAGCCGGGAACCGGAGCGCAGGCCGGCGGCGACCCGATCGAAGGGGGCGCGCTCACCCGGGCGCACCGGCGCGACAACCTCGTTCGGCGGCCGGATTCCCTCGACCATCGGCCCGCGCGGTCCGCGCAGGATCATCCCGGGCTGGCTGACGAACACCAGGCCGGCGAGCACGACGAACATCGCAAGCGGGGCGGCGAACGCCAGGCGCGGCATACCGAGCGGCGTGGCGGGGCGGAAATCCCAGCCCTCCCAGAAGCGGTGCGGCCGGGCCTTTTCGGCCTCGATCCGGCGGCGCAGCGAAGCGTCGAACCCGGCCCAGGTCGCGGGTTTCGCGGCCTTCTGGCCCAGCGGCATGAAGAGGATGGAAGGGTCGAGCGCGGTGGCGGCGCGGGCGCAGCCGGCGCAGGCCAGGAGGTGGGCCCGGACTGCTTGGCGGGTGTTCTCCGGCAGCCTTTCTTCGACGAAATCGCTCAGAAGGGGGGCGATCGACGAGCAGCCCATCCGGGCAGTGCCACTTCCGTGATCCATGCCGGTCTCCTTCGGGTGACCGGCGGTTCGGCCTCACCGGTCGTTTCTTATACGGAGGCTTCCGGCAATTCGTCTATGTCGCTTCTACGCAGGTGCGGCTGGGGAAGTTACCCGGCCAATCCCCGTGAAACTCCTTATGTCACGGGCCTTACAGCCACGCCATCGCCGGGAAGCCACACCCTCAGCGCTGTCCACGCGGGAGATACTCTGGAAACCGCTCCCGGAGCGCCTTCTGGAGGGCCTTTCTCGCCTGGAGGATGTGGTTACGGACGGTCGATTCCGAGGTCCCCAGCACCTCGGCCACCTCCTGCGTCGAGAGCCCCTCGATTTCCCTCAGGATGAAGGCGGCCCGCTGCCGGCGCCCGAGCCTTTTCGACAGCTCGGCGAAGACCCGGCGGACCTCCTCGGCCCCGAGCAGCTGCGACGGCCCGGGCTGGGGGGATGCGACCGTGTCCGACTGTCCCGTCAGCTCGTCGAGCGAGGCCGACTGCCGGTAGGGGCGCTCGCGCCTCAGGGCGTCGATGCCGAGATGGATGGTCATCCGGTGCAGCCACGGATCGAACCGCCCGCCGCGCCGGAAGCGATGGATGACCCGGAACAGCCGGAAGAAGACGTCCTGGGCGATGTCCCGCGCCAGCTCGTCGTCGCCGACGAGGTGCCGCGCGATGCGGAAGACACGATCGCGCCGGCTTTCGACGAGCTGCGTGAAGGCGTCGAGGTCCCCCTCGGCCGCCCGCTCGACCAGCTCCGGATCGGTCACCGGCCCGTCCGCCCGAATCGGCTCACGCGAAATGCTCGAAGCCGGGGCGCGGCAGCGGACGATACCGGCCGTCGCGGCCGAGCAGGCGCACGCCGAGACGCCGCGGCAGGACCGCGCCGATCGCCTGCACCGGGACCTTCAGGCGCGCACCCAGCCGCGCCAGCACCGGCTCGTGCTCCGGTCGTGCCGCGAAGAGCAGCTCGTAGTCCTCGCCGCCCGCCAGCGCCGCCTCGAGAGCGCGCCGTGGTCCAAGGAGGCGGCGGGCCGCCGGGTCGACCGGCAGCGCTGACGCGCCCAGGACCGCGCCGGTCCCCGACGCCTCGCACAGTCGCGGCAGGTCCTTCGCGATCCCGTCCGAGAGATCGATCATCGCCCGCGCGATCCCGCTCAGCCCCAGCGCTCGGCCGAACAGGACGCGCGGCGTGGGGTCGAGGTGGGCGCGAACGGCCGCGGCGCGGCCGGGTTTGCGCCCGCCAGGTCGTCGGCGCAGCATCGCGAGTCCGGCCGCGGAGGCGCCGAGGGTGCCGGTGACATAGAGACGGTCGCCGGGCCGGGCGCCCGACCGAAGCACCTCGCGCCCGATCTCGACGGCGCCCAGGAGCGTCACCGAGACGAACAGGCGCTCGGCGGCGCAGGTGTCGCCGCCGACGATGGTGACCCGGTGGCGGCGCGCCTGCTCGGCGAGACCGGTCGCGAGCGCCTCCGCGAAGGAGAAGCTCGTGCCGCGCGGCAGGCCGACCGACACGACGGCGGTCAGGGGCACGCCACCCATGGCGGCGATGTCGCTCAGGTTCACCGACATCGCCTTGCGCCCGAGGTCGCGCGGCGGCGTCCACTTCGAGCGGAAGTGCACCCCCTCGGTCAGGAAATCGGTCGTGACGAGGGTGCGGCTCTTCGACGAGGTCGCGAGCACCGCGGCGTCGTCGCCGATGCCGACGACCGGACGCGGACCGCGGCCGCGGCCCAGGCGGAGCATGAGCCGGATGAACCGGTCTTCGGTGAGAGTTTGCGGCATCGGCGTCGGGTGGTCTGCCCCCACGAGGGGGGCTCCGCGGCGCCGGATTCTACAGCGCCGGGGATACTCCGGCCGATGAGCGCCGGTCCCGGCCGGGCTACAGCGCCGCGACGCTCCGGCCGGCCGCCACCCGCGGGGTGCGCGGCCGGGCAATGGGCTCGCCGAGCGCCTCCGCCAGGACCTGGTTGACGTCGGAGACGAAGACGAAGTGCAGGCCCTTGCGGAACAGCTTCGGCACGTCCTCGAGGTTGCGGCGGTTGGCCTCCGGCAGGATGACGGTCGAGGCTTCGGCGCGCCGCGCCGCGAGCACCTTCTCCTTCACGCCGCCGATGGGCAGGACGTTGCCGCGCAGGGTGATCTCCCCGGTCATGGCGATGTTGCGCCGCACCGGGCGGCCGGTGAGGACCGACAGGATCGCCGTCGCCATGGTGATGCCGGCCGACGGGCCGTCCTTGGGGATCGCGCCCTCGGGGACGTGCACGTGCACGTCCAGCTCGCCGAAGGCGTTGTTGTTGAGGCCGAAATCGGTGGCGCGCGAGCGGGCGTAGGACAACGCCGCCTGGGCGGATTCCTTCATGACCGCGCCGAGGTGCCCGGTCAGGATGAGCCGGCCGCGTCCCGGCATGGTGGTCGCCTCGACGAAGAGGATCTCGCCGCCGGCGGCGGTCCAGGCGAGCCCGGTGGCGACACCCACCTGGTCGCGCTGCAGGGTCATCTCCGGCGTCACGCGCGGCACGCCGAGAAGGCCTTCGGCGGTCTTGGGCGTGACGTTGAACGGCCCGGCTTCTCCTTCGGCGACCTTGCGGGCGAGCTTCCTGAACATCTTGGCGAACTCGCGCTCCAGGTTCCGGAGGCCCGCCTCGCGGGTGTATTTCTGGATGACGGTCTGGATCGACCGGTCGGGCAGCGCCAGCTGGTCGGCGCGCAGCCCGTTCTCCTCGATCTGCTTGGGGATCAGGTGGCGCTTGGCGATCTCCACCTTCTCCTCTTCGGTGTAGCCGGAGAGGGTGATGACCTCCATGCGGTCGCGGAAGGCCGGCTGGATCGGGTCGAGCAGGTTGGCGGTGGCGACGAACATGACGTTCGACAGGTCGAACGGCACGTTGAGGTAGTGATCGCGGAACGAGTTGTTCTGCTCCGGGTCGAGCACCTCGAGCAGCGCCGCCGACGGGTCTCCCCGGTAATCCGCCCCGATCTTGTCCACCTCGTCGAGCATGAAGACGGGGTTGTTCGAGCCGGCCTGCGAAATCCCCTGGATGATGCGCCCCGGCATCGAGCCGACGTAGGTGCGGCGGTGCCCGCGGATCTCCGCCTCGTCACGCACGCCGCCCAGCGAGATGCGCACGAACTTCCGCCCCAGCGCCCGCGCGATGGAGCGCCCGAGCGAGGTCTTGCCGACGCCCGGCGGGCCGACGAAGCAGAGGATCGGCCCGCGCATCTTCTTCTTCAGCTTGCGCACCGCGAGGTACTCGACGATGCGCTCCTTGATCCCTTCGAGGCCGTAGTGGTCGGCGTCGAGGATCTCCTGGGCCTTCTTGAGGTCGAGCGTGTCCTTGGTCTGGGTGGACCACGGCAGGTTGACCATCCAGTCGAGGTAGTTGCGGAGCGTGGCGGTCTCGGCCGAGTCCGGGTGCATGCGCTCGAGCTTGCCGATCTGCCGCTCGACTTCGTCGTTGACCTTCTTCGGCATCCGGGCCTTCTTCGTCTTCTCCCGGAACGCCTCGACCTCTTCGCTGAGGTCGTTGCCTTCCCCCAGCTCCGACTGGATCGCCTTGAGCTGCTGGCGCAGGAAGTACTCGCGCTGCGACTTGTCGATCTCCTCGCGCGCGTGCGTGTTGATCTCCTGCTGCATGTTGAGGAGCTCGATCTCGCGGTTCAGCAGGTCGTAGGTTTTCCGCAGCCGCTGCAGGGGATCGATGACCTTCAGGAGTCCCTGCGCATCCTCGACCTTGAGGTCGAGGTTCGAGGCGACGAGGTCGGCCAGGCGTCCCGGCTCCTCGAGGTTGCCGGCGATGACCATCACCTCGGACGAGATGGCCTTGCCGAGCGACACGGCGCGCTCGAGCGCCTTCTTGGTCGAGCGCAAGAGCGCCTCGACTTCGAGCGACCCTTCGGCCGGCGGCTCGTGGATGCGCTGGATCTTCGCCTCGAGGTACGCGTTGTTCTTGTTGAAGCCTTCGACGCGCGCCCGGCAGACACCCTGCACCAGCACGCGGATGCGGCTGTCGGGGAGCTTGAGCATCCGCATGATCACGCCGACGGTGCCGACGGTGTGCAGGTCCTTCTCCCCCGGCTCCTCGGTGTCGCTCTCCTTCT
This sequence comes from Verrucomicrobiia bacterium, assembly GCA_035638075.1. Classification (GTDB taxonomy): domain Bacteria; phylum Acidobacteriota; class Polarisedimenticolia; order Gp22-AA2; family Gp22-AA2; genus DASRAU01. The sequence continues at coordinate 3,430 of DASRAU010000033.1, read as the reverse complement.
GCGCCACCAGCAGGATCATCCGGTTGTCGGAGAGCGCCTTCTCCACCGCCTTGATGGAGCGCTCGCGGCTGACCGAGAGCGGCACGATGATGAACGGGTAGACGACGAGATCGCGCAGCGGCAGGACCGGCAGCTCTTTCGGGACCCGGGCCTCGCCCCCCTCGGGTGCGTCGGTTCTGGCCGCGGTCATGGCTTCTCCGTGATGCGAATGGACATCTCGCCGCCGCGACGGTTCGGAACCTTCGGGAAGGTCACTTCGAGCACCCCCTCGGCGAGAATCGCCTGCGCCTCGCGCGTGTTGACGGGCGAAGAGATGTGCACGACGCGCTTGAACTTGCCGTAGCCGCGCTCCATGCAGTGGTAGCGGCCGCCCTTGTGGCCGTTCGACGGGCGGCGCTTCTCGCCGCGCACGATGAGCCGGTTGCCTTCGACGCTCATCGTGACGTCCTCCATGCCGACCCCGGGGATCTCGAACTTCACGACGAGCTCCCGTTCGGTCTCGTAGACGTCGGCGCTCGGCAACCACTCGCCGCCGCCTTCGCCTTTCGAGGCGCGCAGCTCGATCAGGTTGTCGAACAGGCGGTTGATTTCGCTCTGGATGCGGCTGATTTCGGCGAACGGTCCGATGCTGTCCATCCCGATCCTCCCCGACGGAACCCGTGACGTCCGGCGCGGCGCCAATATAGTGAGGCGATCACAGACCTGCAACGATCCAAAGTTCCGGATGCGCGACCGACCTGGGAGCCCGTCTTGCTGCCGATCGCTACTTGCGCTGCTCGAGGATTTCCTTCAGTTCCCGCATGAACTGGTCCACGTCCTGGAACTGGCGGTAGACGCTGGCGAAGCGGACATAGGCGACGGTGTCGAGGGTGCGGAGGCGCTCCATCACCCTCTCGCCGATGGCCTGGGTTGAGATCTCCCGCTCGGGCGAGTCCTGCATCATCTGCTCGATCTCGTCGGTGATGGCCTCGAGCACCGACGGCGACACCGGACGCTTCTCGCAGGCGCGCCTCAGCCCCGCGGTGATCTTGTTGCGGTCGTAGGGCTCGCGCCGGTCGTCCTTCTTGATCACCATGAGCGGGATCTCGTCGATGCGCTCGTAGGACGTGAAGCGCTTGGCGCACTTCAGGCACTCGCGCCGGCGGCGGATGACCCGCCCGTCCTTCCCTTCGCGCGAATCGACGACCTTGTCTTCGAGATGGGCGCAGAAGGGGCATCTCATGACGGCTCCTCCGCGGCGAGCACGCGCATCTCCGCCGGCCGGACCCCGTCGCGCCACATGAGGAGCAGCCCGATGAGGATGGTCGGCAGCATGGCGGTGGCGTGCAGCGTCAGCGCCACGGCCCCGGCCACCGCCGCCGGCACCGCCCAGAGATCGGTCAGGGCCAGGGTGCAGAAGTACTCGTACGGCCCGACACCCCCTGGTGTCGGCACCGAGATGCCGACCGTGAGCGCCACCATGAGCAGGAAGATGTCGAAGAACTGCAGCGGCAGGTCGAACGCCTTGAGCGTGCACCAGACCGACAGGTCGATCACCAGCCACATCGCCAGGGACGACGCGATGATCTTGCCCAGCTCGCGCCCGCGGCGCAGCGAGCCCAGGCCCGCGAGGAACTCCTCGAGCAGCACGATCGCCTTGCCGAGGCGGCTCTCCGGTCCTCCGCGGTTGAGCCGGTGCAGCCACCCGACGATGACCCGGGGCCACATCACGAGCGCCAGCGCGATCGGCAGGCCGACGGCGACCAGGAGCGCCGCGGCCAGCGCGCCCTGCCGCAGCAGGTGCGCGGCCGACGCCTGCGCCGAGCCGACCTCGGTCGGGTTCAGCACCGCCCGCCCGTGCGCCGACAGCGAGAAGATCAGGAAGAGCGTCATCACCGTCATGGCGTCGAAGATGCGCTCGAGGGCGACGGTGGCGATGGCGCCGGTGGCCGGGATCTTCTCCCTCCGGGCCAGGAGCACTGGCCGGACGATCTCCCCGATGCGCATCGGCACGAGGAACGTCACCATGAAGCCGATGAAGGTCGTGGACGTCAGGTTGTAGAGCCCGAGTCCTTCGCGCATCGGCGACAGCAGATGCCGCCAGCGCCAGGCGCGCACGAGGTAGGCGAACAGGTTCAGCGCCACGCCGAGGAGCAGGAAGAGCGGGCTGGCCGAGGCGATCGCCCGGCCCGCCGCCTGCAGGTCGAACGAGCGGAAGAACAGCGCCAGAAAGAGGATCGTCAGCCCGAGGCTGACCAGGACTCTCGTCGCGGACTTCAAAGGACGGCCGTCCCCCCGAAACCGGCCGACTATATCAGTGTCAGTCGGTCGAGACCGTCTGGCGCTTCGGAGTCGTCGTGGGTGTGCTCGCGCCGGAGCCGGCTCCGGAGGTGACATAACCGCGCGCGGCGAGCGAGTCGAGATAGATCTGCCGGTCGGCGGCGTCGGGAAGCAGCAGCTCCGCCCCGGCCGGAGGCGCCCCCATCACCTTTGCGACCATGATGGCGAACGACACCAGCGCCTGGACCGGTGTGAAGTTGCAGTGGCCGTAGCGGAAGACCGGGTAGAGCACCCGCTGCGACGTGGCGCCGGCGTTCTTCACCTTCATGGAGTAGAGCAGCTCCTGCCGGTAGGCGACCTGCTGGTCCATCCAGGTGTGCAGGGTGACGAGCGGAACCGCCAGCTGGCCGCTCGTCTGCAGATGTGCATCGACGGCGGCGAAGGCCGCGTCGTCGCCCGACACGCGCATGACCGCGGCATTGAGGGCGGTGTCGTCCGACGACCCCATGTATTTCGTCGCCAGGTTGTCGTAAGGCTCGCCGCCGAGCGTCGCGATCAGGTTGTTGGTGGCGAAGATGTTGTACCAGAGGGCATCGTGCACCGCGAGCTCGATGGTCGCCGGATCGGAGGGCATGTGGCTGGTGCGCGCCGTCCTGAGCAGCTGCATGAGCTTGTCGGCGTTCTCCGGGGCGAAGACGGCGGGCTTCAGGGTGGCGTTCCACAGCGAGTCCCAGGTGTCGATCGCCTCGTCGGGGACCCCTTCCACCGTCCCCGGCATCAGGCCGGGGAAGAAGTAGTCGAACAGGACGCGGAAGTCGGCGTAGTACGCGATCTGCCGGTCCATGTCGCCGATCGGACCGCAGGCGGCGAGACCTCCGGAGAACACGTCCGGATGCTGCTCCACGCCGAGCGTGGTGACGAGTCCGCCCTCGGAGGCCCCGACGAGGTAGACGTGGCGCGGCACGCCGTGCGCCGTCTTGAAGACCTCGAGCGCCTCGAGCACGTCCGCCACGCCGTCGAGCACCAGGCCGTTGGTGCGGTAGGAGGTGGTGACGAAGGCGAAGCCGAGCGCGTTGGTGATGTCCGGCAGGCAGAAGGTGCCGCCGGCCAGGCAGAGCTGCTCCTCGGGGATGGCCAGCGTCCGGTTCGCCTCCACGTAGCCGTGGGCGTA
>DASRAU010000032.1:0-21125 GCA_035638075.1 Verrucomicrobiia bacterium | reverse complement strand
GCCGAGCTTGATGAACATCTGCGCGAAGTAGCTCTGCACCACGAGCCAGGTCTCGAGGGTGTCGATGTGTTCGGCGAGCGATTTCAGGATTGCCAGCGTGCTGTCGGGATTCCTGGGATCGATTTTCGCGTACAGCCGGGTGGCGAAGCAGGTGTCGAGGCTGACGTTGGGCCCGAGTGCGATCAGGCCGTCGACGTGGACGCCGGCGCCGTCATCGTCGTGCATCATGCGCAGCAGCTGATCGGCGCCGGCGGAATGCCCGACCAGGAGCGTTCGACGGGGCCGGCACTCGGCCGTGATCTCGCTCAGCAGCATGCGCAGGACGCGCGAATGGTCGTCGATCCCGAGCGTGGGCCGGCGCTTCTCGAGCTTTCCGAAGCCCACCAGCGTGACGGCGATGGCGCGATGCGGAGAGGCATTCAGGAACGCCTCGAACTGCCCCCCGTCGGCTCCCAGTCCGTGCAGGAACACGACGAGATGATCGGATTGAACCTGGTTGTCGACGTAGGTCACCGGATAGCCCACCAGCCTGGGATTGCGCTCGGCGAGCCGGCGCACGTGCGCGGCCGTGAGGACGAGCTCACGCTGCAGGAGCGTCCCGGCCGACCGGCCGGCGCCGGTCGCTTCGCCCACAGGCCAGCGCAGCGCCACGGCGAGGTCGTGCGCGCTCTGCCAGCGCTGCTCCGGATCCTTGGCCAGGCAGGCGCGGATGACGCGTTCCAGCGAAGGCGGCGTGTGCGGCGCCAGCTCGCTCATGGGGCGCGGCTCGTCCCGGAGGATCGAGGAGATCAGGGACGCCGTCGAGGCGCCTTCATAGGGCCGTCGACCGGTGGTCATCTCGTACAGCACGCAGCCGAGCGCCCACAGATCGCTGCGCGCATCGGCTTCACGTCCCTCGACGTGCTCGGGCGCGACATACTGGCTGGTGCCGACGAAGATTCCCTTCCCGGTGAGCGGCGTCGCCACGGTCGGGGACTGCGACAGGGAGTCCGCCGCGGAGCCGAAGACACCGACGCGCTGCCGCTCGCGCGCCAGCCCGAAATCCATGAGCTTGGCGCCGGATTTCGAGAGCATGATGTTGCCCGGTTTGAGATCGCGGTGCACCACGCCGGCGCGGTGGGCGCGATCGAGGGCGTCGGCGATCTCGGCGCCGAGACGGAGCACCTCGGTGACCGGCAGCGGGCCGCGGGCGAGGCGCTGCGCGAGCGACTCGCCCTCGACCAGCTCCATCACCAGGTAGTCCACCCCGTTCTCGCGCCCGACATCGTGAAGGACGCAGATGTGCGGGTGATTGAGTCCCGAGACGACGCGGGCTTCGCGCTCGAAACGTGCCCGCGCCTCGGAACTGTCCGAGAAGTGGCTCGACAGGACCTTGACCGCCACGTCCCGCCCCAACCGCGTGTCCCGCGCCCGGTAAACTTCGCCCATGCCCCCGGCGCCGATCGGAGCGGAGATCTCGTAGGGGCCAAGGCGGGTTCCGACGGTGAGCGGCATGGCGTGATCCTACTCCAGCCGACGACTCCCGCTGAAGGTGTCACCCCGCGAATCCCCTTGACCAAGGCGGATCCCGGTCGTACCTGAAAGGGACCGGCCGTACACCGATTCCATCGGGCACGAGGGGGTCGCACCATGCACCGTCGCTCGCTCCGCCACGCCCTGGTCCTCTCCGTTGCACTCGTCCTGCCGGCCGCGGCAGACCGCATCTTCGCCCTGCCGTCGAACTTCACGGAGAGCGTCGCTTTCTCGGGGCTGACGCACCCGGTCGCGGTTCGCTTCTCGCCCGACGGGCGGGTCTTCGTGGCGGAGAAGAGCGGCAACATCAAGGTCTTCGACGACCTGAGCGACACGACCGCCACGATCCTGGTCGGCCCCGGCGCCGCCTACGACCTGCGCCCCAACGTGCACGACTACTGGGACCGGGGGCTGCTGGGCTTCGCGCTCCACCCGAACTTCCCGGCGACGCCCTACATCTACGTCCTCTACACCTACGACTACGACCCGCTCGATCCGTCGCGGCCCGCGCCGCGCTGGGGGGACACCTGCCCCGACAAGGACGGCAGCAACAACATCATCGGCCCCGGCGCCAACGACGACGGCTGCGTCGTGAACGGCCGCATCTCCCGTTTCGAGGTCGGAGCCAACAACGCGCTCGTCGCCACCGGCGGCGTCTTCGAGACGGTGATCCTCGAGAACAACTGGTGCGAGCAGTACCCGAGCCACTCGATCGGCTCGCTCGTGTTCGGGCCGGAAGGGGCCCTGTACGTCACCGCCGGCGACGGCGCCTCGTTCCAGACCGAGGACTGGGGGCAGGACTTCACGCCGACACCCCTGCGCATCAATCCCGCCACCGGCCAGCGCTACACGCCGATCAACCCATGCGCCGATCCGAATGCGCCGCGCGGCACCGGCACCACCAAGCCGGGCGCCGAAGGGGGGGCGCTGCGCGCCCAGGACGTGCGCACCCTCGGCGCCGGCGATCCCGTCACCTTCGACGGCGCGGTGCTGCGCATCAACCCGGACACCGGGGCCGCCTGGCCCGACAACCCGCTCGTCGGCGGCGCCACCACCGAGGACGATCGGATCATCGCCTACGGCCTGCGCAACCCCTTCCGCGCCACGCGCCGCCCCGGCACGAGCGAGCTGTGGATCGGCGACGTCGGGTGGGACACCTGGGAGGAAATCGACCGCATCCCCTCTCCCATCGACGCCACGGTGGAGAACTTCGGCTGGCCGTGCGTCGAGGGGCCGGATCGCCCGGCCGGCTACAACAGCAACCTGAGCCTGTGCACGTCGCTCGCGACCTCGAGCACGACGCCGGCCCACTTCGCGTACAAGCACGCCCTGCCGGTGTACAGCGGCGACCCGTGCGCCACCGCGAATGGCTCGTCGGTGTCGGGGCTCGCCTTCTACAACGGCGGCACCTATCCCTCGTCCTGGAACGGCGCGCTCTTCTTCGCCGATTACTCGCGCAACTGCGTCTTCGTGATGACCGCCGGCGCCGGCGGACTCCCGGACCCGGCCACCACCACGGTCTTCGACTCGCACGTCGTGGACGCCCAGCAGGTGGGGGATCCGGATCCGGTCGATCTGGTCATCGGGCCGGGAGGGGATCTGTTCATCGTGGACCACGACGACGGCAACGTCCGCCGCATCCGCTACAATGTCGGCAACAACCCTCCCACCGCGAATCTGCAGGCGACCCCCTCGAACGGCCCCGCGCCGCTGCTGGTGCACTTCGACGGCACCGGCTCGACGGACCCGGACCCGGGGACGACCCTCTTCTACGCCTGGGACCTCGACGGCGACGGGCAGTACGACGACGCCTTCGTGCCGCAGCCGACCTGGACCTACACGGCGGTCGGCAACGTTACGGCGCGGCTGCGGGTCACCGACGACGACAACGCCACGGCCACCGGCTCCAGGATCATCTCCGTGGGCAACTCCCCGCCCACCGCAGCCCTCGTCGCACCGACCGCGTCGTTCACCTGGCACGTGGGCGAGGCGATCAACTTCTCCGGCACCGGGACCGATCCTTCCGACGGCACGCTGCCCGCCGCCGCCTTCCACTGGGACGTCGTGATGCACCACTGCCCCGGCGGACCGGAGGGGTGCCACACGCACAACGTCCAGTCGTTCGACGGCGTGAAGACCGGCACCTTCACCGCCCCCGACCACGAGTATTACTCGTCCCTGGAATTCCGCCTGACGGTCACCGACTCGGGAGGCCTGACCGACACGAAGAGCGTCTCGCTCGAGCCGGAGGCGGTCACCAACTCCTTCTCCTCGACCCCGTCCGGCATGACCTTCTCGGTCGCCGGCCTCGATGGCGTGACCTCGTTCACGCGCCAGGCGATCGTCGGGTCCACGAACTCGCTCATCGCCCTCACGCCGCAGGCCGGTCGCTATTTCGTCTCCTGGGACGACGGAGGCGACTCGGGCCGCACCTTCCTGGCCACGACGGCGCCGCAGTCGTTCCACGCCACCTTCGCCACCTGCGTCGCGGTCGAGACCACCTGCGACGGGCTCGACAACGACTGCGACGGGATCGCCGACGACGTGCCGATCCCCGGTGCGGTCGGCGGCGACACGGTCGGCGGAGGATCGTTCTCGTGGAGCGCGCTCTCATCGGCCGCGTCTTACGATGTGGTGCGCGGCCATCTCAATGCCCTCGGCGGCGGGACCCCCTTCGCCGCGGCGCGCACCGACGCGTGCCTCGCCGCGGCCACGCCGATGCTCACCGTGACGGCGGGTGCCGATCCCGCGCCCGGGCAGGCGTTCTGGTACGTGGTGCGCGGCCGTTCGTGCACCGGCGCGGGCACCTACGACGGCGGCGACGCGGCGCAGATCGGATCGCGCGATCCTGGCATCGACGCCGCCGCGTCGGCCTGCGCACCGTAGGTCTCGTCCGGCGGGACATCCCACCCCGGCGCCCGGGTCCGGAAATGATCCCATTCCGCAGCCGGAATGGCCCGGTCACGAATTCACCTGAACCAGGGCTGACTCTTCGTGGCCCGAGAACCCAGGCGCACATGTCCGGTCGCCACCGCGGTGCTAGAATGACCGCTCATTCCAGCCGTGGTGGGAGATGGGAGCGCCCAGCCTGAGCGTCAGCGAAGCGCCGATCGAGGCGTTTGTTCGCGAGGAGCGGCGGCGTGCCGTCCGGACGGGCGTCGAGATTCCGGTGGTGTTCGATGCCACCCTCAGCTTTCCCCGCCGGGGCGGCGGGCGAGGGGTGATCACAGACCTCTCGACCGACGGTGCGTGCCTCCGGGCGGACCGTCCGCTCGAGAAGGGACAGTGGATTCGCCTCGACTGGACGGCCGTGATCCGTCTGCACCCGGCCATCCCGGAGATTCTGCGCGCCCGCCCGACACTCCGGGCGTGCGTTGTCCGCGAGATCCCGGATCGACGGCGCGAGGGGTTTCCCCACGCCTACGGGTTTGCGTTGGCGGGCCGCCGGACGTGGCGCGCGCTCGCGTGGTTCGATCTGCTGCTGCCGTGGATCGGACTGGCGCTCATCCTGGCGACCGCGGCCAATGTCGTCTGGCTGCGGGGGAACAACCTCTACTACTTCTGGTACCACCCCATCATCAATCTCTACGGCATCCTGATCTCGACCTACATCCTCTCGCGCGTCATGCTCGCCTGTTTCTACCGCCCCCCGAAGGAGGCGGGGAACGAGCCGCCCGTGACGGTCGCGGTGTCGTGCAAGAACGAAGAGGATTCGATCCGGCGAACGATCGACTGCATCTTCGCCAGCGAGTATCCGCCGGAGCGGCTTCAGGTGATCGTGGTCGACGACGGATCGACCGACGGCACGTGGGCCGAGATGGAGCGGGCCCGCGCCGAGCATCCCGCCCTCGAGCTGATCCGCTTCGAGGCCAACCGCGGCAAACGCCACGGCATGGCGGCCGCCGCGCGGCGGGCGACGGGCGAGGTCGTCGTCTACGTCGACTCCGACAGCTTCGTGCGACCGGATGCCGTCCGCCGGATCGTCCAGGGGTTCGCCGATCCCGAGGTGGGCGCGGTCTGCGGCCACGCCCAGGTCGAGAACGCCGCCGTCAACGTCCTGACCAAGATGCAGGAGGTGCGGTACTACGTCGCCTTCCGCATCGTCAAAGCGGCGGAGTCGCTCTTCTCGACCGTGACGTGCTGCTCGGGCTGCCTCGCCGCGTACCGGCGCTCGATCATGATGGAGGTCCTCGACACCTGGCTCGCGCAGTCGTTTCTGGGGCGGGCCGCGACGTTTGGAGACGACCGCAGCCTGACGAACTTCATGCTGCGACGCTGGCGGGTGATCTATGACAGCTCCGCCGTCTGCTCCACGGTCGTGCCGTCGTCGATGCGGCAGTTCTTCCACCAGCAGTTGCGCTGGAAGAAGTCGTGGATCCGCGAGAGCCTGCTCGCGTCCTTGTTCATGTGGAAGCGGCACCCGCTCGCGGCGTTCTACTTCTACCTGGGCGTGATGTTCCCTCTCGTCTCGCCGGCCGTGGTCTTCGTCGCCCTCGTCCTCCCGCTCCTGGGTCACGGCCAGTTCTCCTACCTCTACGTGTACGGGACGGGGCTCATGGCGCTCCTGTACGGCCTGGTCTACCTGGTGCGGCACAAGTCGCGACTGTGGTTCTACGGCCTCGTCTTCAGTTTCTTCTACATGGCGGTGCTGGTGTGGCAGACGTACTACGCCCTCGCGACCGTTCGCCGCAACCACTGGGGGACGCGCTGAGCGGGCCCCTGGCGTGACGACTCGAAACGAGGCGCTCCGATCCCGGACGTTCGCGCGGGACCGGCGCACCTGGATCGCGGCGCTGATTCTCGCCGCGGCCGTCTTTGCCGGCACGAGGGCGTGGCTCAGCCGGCGTGTCCCGCTCGCAGCGCCGCGGCCGGCCGGCCCCGGGGACGACGGGCGGTTCGTGGTCCTCGCCTACGACCGGATCGCGCCGGCGCCCGACCGGACCTCCCTGGACCGCTTCGGCCTCCGGCGGGAGCTTCGGGCGCTCGCCGCGGCCGGCTGGCAGGCGGTGACCCTCGACGACATGCGTGCGGCCTTTCGCCGGCAGCGCCCCCTGCCGGCGCGACCAATCCTCGTCAGCTTCGACGAGGGGTACCTCGACACCTACGAAGCCGCCGACCCGGTGCTCCGCGAGCTGCGGTGGCCGGCGGTGATGTTCCTGCGGACGGCCCGCCAGGAGGAGCGCGACGTCTCGTTTCTCTTCTGGGATCGGCTGCGCCGCATGGTCGACAGCGGCCTCTGGCAGATCGGCTCGAGCGATCCGGCTCGGCCGGCTTCCGCGCCACCGCCCGGCGCCATCCCTGACGATCTCCCGGGCGTGGCGCTGATCCGCGAGCGCCTCACAGCGCCGCCCGTCGTCGCCTGGGCGCCGCGCGGAGTCGATCCGCTCGTCGCCCTGGGCGGGCAGGCCGAAGCCCCGGACCCTCCCGGGGGCGTCCTGCCGTCCTGGCTCGGCTTCATGGACGACCCGGTGGGAGCGAACACGCCCGACGGCGACCCGTACCACATCGCCCGACTGCGCGTCGATCCGCGCTGGTCGGTCGAAGAGCTGCTCCGGCGCGTCGAGCTCGCGCTCGCCGGTCCCACCCCCGGAGATCCAACACCCTGGGTCGGCGGCGAGGGGACCGCCACCGTCGAGGGGAACGCCGTCCGTCTCGAGGGCGGGAGGCGCGCGGAGCTGTGGATCCCGGCGGCGCGCTGGGTCGACGAATGGTCGCTCGAAGCGCGGGTCCGCGTCGACGCCGGAGAGTTCTGGGTCGTGCAACCGGCGCCCGTGGCCGGCCGCGAGTGGCGTCTGGGCGTGTCGGGCGGCAGTGTCTACCTCGAGGATTGCTCGCCGGGATCCCCGCCGGCGGTGCTGGCGCGCGCGGCCCTCCGCGGCGCCGCCGCGCGGGAGCACCACCTGCGCGTGGTCAGGCGCGGGCGCGGCCTGGTCGTGACGTGCGACGGTCGAGCCCTCTCCGGCCCTGCGGTGGCGCTCCCCGAGCGCTGGCGCGGCAAGGTCGGGCTCGTGGCGTACCGTAGCAATGGGGCCGCCGCGGTCGCGGTCTCCGGCCTCGCCTTCGCGTCGTTCCCGTACCGGGTCCGTGCCGTGTCCCGGTCTCCCACCGTCGAGGAGGTCGGCGCCCTGACCCGCGACGCCGAAGGGATCTCCGCGCTCGCACCGGCGTGGGCCACGATCCGCGGCAGCGCCGTGCGCGAGACGCACGTCGACTCCGACCTCTTCCGGATCCTCGCTCACCGGTACGCCTGGGAGATCCTGCCCAGCGTCGTCGTGGCCGGTTCGACGACGGGCGGAGCCGTCGACGCCTGGCTCGGATCGCTCCCGGAGCGCATCCGCCGCGAGGGCTGGGACGGCGTGCGCCTGGATCTGCGGGCGGCTCCGGGCGGCGAAGCCGCGTGGGCTCCCGTGGAGCGGAAGCTCCGGGCCGGCCTCCAGGACCTGCGCAAGCGCTTGATCGTGGTGACACCGTGAGCCTCCGTCGCCCGGCCGCGTTCACCTTCGCGCTCGCGGTCGTGCTCCTCGCGAGCGAGCGTGCGGCGTGGGGGCGCTCGCCCGGCCAGAGCGCGCTCGACGAGGGAGCGGCGTTCTACAGCCGGGGACGTTTCGCCGACGCGCTGGCGAGCTTCCGCAAGGCCGTCGAGCTCGATCCGGGGTTGACGAAGGCCTGGGAGAACATCGGCTGGGCGCAGCACCGGCTGAAGAACGACCGCGAGGCGCTGCGCGTCTGGAACACGGTCCTGAAGGTCGAGCCCGGAAACGTGGCGATCTGGAACGCCGTCGGCGAGGTCGAGCTGGACCAGGGTGCTGCCGGGCGAGCCGCGGCGGCGTTCGAGCGCAGCGTCGGGCTCGCTCCCCGCCAGTGGGACGTCCGGCTTCGGCTGGGCCAGGCGTACGCGACCCTGGGGCAACGTGACGCCGCCGAGGCGCAGTACCGGGCCGTTCTCGGGGCGCGCCCGACCGAGGTCACGGCGTCGCTGCGGCTGGCCGATCTGCAGAAAGCCCGGGGGGATCCGAACGCCGCCCTGGCGACCTTGCGCGCGGCGCTCGCGCGCGCGCACGACCCCGGCGCCGACCTCTGGCAAGCCCTGGGGGATGCGTCTCACGACGCGGGTGACGCGGCCGGGGCGCTCGAAGCGTACCGGCGGGCGGCCGCAATCGACCCGAGCGACGCCGCGGCCTCCGTGTCGCTGATCGCGATCGCGCTCGAAGGCGGGGAGACGGCCGCCGCGGAGGAATCGCTCGTGTCGATGTTCTCCACCGTGAGCCCGGGCGAAGACGACGTGGTGCGGGCGGCGGACCTCTTCATCCGGGACGGCGCGGCCGACGCGGGGGTCGCGGCGTTCGAGAGGGTCGCGCTCGACCCGTCCCATGCCGACGCCGCCGCGATCGCCCTCGCGCGGCTGCGCGCCTCCCTGGGCGGCGCGGCCTACCGCGCGGGCGAGACGACCACCGCCGCGGCGTTCTACCGCGAGGCGCTCGCCGCCGACCCGCGCAACCGCGCGGCGTTGCGGGACTACGGATGGACGCTCTGGCGCGCGGGAGACTGGGAGGGCGTGCGCGGCGCTTGGGACCGCTACGCCGAGGCCCACCCGAACCTGGCGGAGCCGCACGAGCTGCTCGGCCGACTCGCGCTGCAGCGCGGCGAACCCGCGCGGGCCGTCGAAGAAGCCCGGCGAGCCGTCGCGCTCGGCGGCGATTCCAAGAGCGTCGAGACGCTGCTGACCCGGGCGTACCTCGGCGACGGGAAGTTCCGCCATGCGCGGGACACGTCGTCGCGGCTGGCCGCGGCCTCCCCCGACGACCTGACGGTCCAGACGCTCTACGCGGAAGCCCTCTGGCGCAATCTCGACTTCAAGGAAGCGCGGGATCAGTGGCGGAAGGTCATCGACATGGGGAACGACACGCCGCGCGCCATGCACTACTGGCTCCGCTCCACCTACGAGTCCGGGGCGTACGACGAGGCGATCACCGCCGCCGAGGCCGCCGTCGCCTCGGGCAAGGCGAGCGAGCCCGTGTTTCGCCTGCTCGCCGAGGATGCGCAGGTGCGCGGCGACGACGCGGGCTCAATGCGCTGGTACCGCGAACTGACCGAAAGGTATCCGCAGCGGGTGGCCTACTGGACGGCGCTGGCCGATGTCGACCGCAACCTGGAGCGATCCCGCGCGCGAGCGCGCACCCTCCGCGAGGCGCTGGCGCAGCACCCCGACTCGACCGAGCTCCGCCTGCAGCAGGCGGAGGCCGAGCGGACGCTCGGCCACCCGAAACGCGCGCTCCAGGAATTCCGCGCGTTGCGCGGATCGCTGGGGCCCAATCGGTCGGTGTTCGAGGGCGAGCTGGACTGCCTGCGCAATCTCGGCCGCAACGAGGAGGCCCTGGCGCTGCTCCGTTCCGAGGGCACCGAGTACCTCGACCGCGACGAACGGGCGCTCACCGAGGCGTTGATCCTCGAGGCGATGGGACGGCGCACGCAGGCGGCGAACGTCCGGTCGGGCATCCTGACGCCGCCGCCCCACGCGGTCGAGCTTCCGATCCTGCTCTATCACGGCATCGGCGACCATCCGCGGACGCTGAACGTTCCCCTCGAGCGGTTCGAAGGGGAGTTGCGGGCGATCCAGCGCGCGGGGTACACCACGATCACGGTCAGCGAAATGGACAAGATGCTCTCCGGCCGGCGTGCGTTCCCGGCCAGGCCGATCCTGATCACCTTCGACGACGCGCGCGCCGACTCGTTCCGCCACGCCGATCCGGTGCTCGAGCGTCTCGGGTTGAAGGCGACGATGTTCGTGCCGACGGGCCGCATCGCCGAGGAGAGCGCGTTCCACACCGACTGGGCCACGCTCGCACGCCTTGCGGCCACCGGGCGCTGGGACTTCCAGGCTCACGGTCACGTCGCTCACGACCCGATCGCGGTCGATGGAACGGGAGGCCTGGCCGAGTTCCTCGTCAACAGGGAGTGGCTGGCCGACGAGCGACGGCTCGAAACCCACGAGGAGTTCGTCGCGCGCGTGACGGCGGACTACGCGTCCTGCCGCGACCGCCTGCGGGCGGGCGTGCCCGGCGCTTCGGTCGTCGGCTACGCGTTTCCGTTCTCCGAGATGGGCCAGCTCCGGGGCGGAAACGATCCGCAGGCCCTGGCGGTGAACGAGCAGGAGTTCCGCAAGCTCTACCGCTACGGCTTCATCCAGGATTCGTCCGGGTACAACACATTGGTGCCGGGGACGGTCGGACCAATCATTCTGCGTCGCCTGAGCGTCCGGCGCGAGTGGGACGGTGAGAGCCTCCTCGCCGTCCTGGCGTCGCGCGCGCCGGCCGTGCGCGCGCGCCTCGACGCCGCGGAAGCCGACATCGCACACGCGGAGCTGAGGAAGGCCGAGTCCGAGCTTCGAAAGATGATCGCGAAGAACCCGCGTGTCTATGCCGAGACGGGGCCGGCGCTCGCCGAGGACCTCCGCGATCAACGACGGGAGCGGGAGGCCTCCCGGGTGGACGCGCAGGTCCCCGCGGGTCCGGCGTGGGACCGCCCCGACGCCTCGCGCCGGCAGCTCACGCAGGACCTCGCCTGGGCGACGGATCCGCAGGCCGGCATCGAAGCCCTGGCCGCCTCCGATTCGGACGGTCGCGACTCGTTCGAGGCGGTCACGAAGGGGCGCTATCCCTTCGACGCCCCGTACGACCTGTGGGGAAGCATCGGGACCGCGCAGTTCCGCGACGAGGCCTTCGCGCCACTCGGCGGGCCGCAGGGGACGATCGGGTTCGACTGGGTCGGAGACAAGCGCATCGCGGCGGGAGGGTGGCTGCGTGGGCGGGACCTCGGATCCGGCGTGAATTCGGTCGAAGGCGAGGCTCGGATGCGGACCACCGTCGACGGGACGCGGTTCGACCTCGCGTGCGGCGTCACCGACGTCGAGACGGTCGGTGCCCTGCGCGACGGGATCCAGCGCCATGGTTGCCAGGTCGCCTACGATGGATTCGGCTTCCGCTGGCGATCGCGGGCGCGGGTGGCTTATGGAAACCTCACGGACGGCAACGCGGTCTTCTATGCCTGGGGCGACGGGACCGTGGCGCTCGGCTCCCACCCCCGCGTCGCGCTGGGCGGCCGTCTCGAGCTGGGGGACAGCCGCGAGACGTCGCCGCTCTACTACGCGCCGATGGGGCTGGTCACGGCGCTGGGGGTCGTCCGCTACCAGCGCTCGTTCGTCTCGGGGGCGAGCCTCAATGCGGAAATCGGGGTGGGACCCTCCCGTGACGATCAGACCTCGGTCCGGCTCGTGGGACAGGCCGACGTGACCTGGACGCAGGATTGGAGCCGCCGCTGGCGGAGCAGTCTCACCGGGGACTACAGCGAGACACCGAACTACCGGCGGACGGGTTTCTCGTTCGCCTTCGGCTACCGCTTCTGATTCTGAGCGCGGCCGAGCGCCGGGATCGCGCCGGGATCTTCGCTGCCGAGCGACCAGAGCATGAGGTTGTGGAGGCCGCGTTTTCGCAGGCGATCCGCCTTGGCGGTCAGCGAGCCGGTGTCCTCGTAGTAGACGATGTGCCGCGCGCCGGCGTCGCTGTAGACGAACCAGGGAACCCGGTTGTACCCCTCGCGGTGGCGCCGCGGCCGGGTGCGCGTCAGGATCGAGTCGACCTCGCCGAAACTCCGCCACTCGGCCCGTGAGGGTCCCCAGTCCATCCCCGACACCTTCAGCACGGGGACGAGCTTCGAGGCCGGGCACCGGCCGAGGCCGTAGTCGATCACGCCGGTCATCCAGTCGAGGCTCGCCACGGGTCCGGGCCCGGTGGCGGCGTTGTGCTCGTTGTAGAGCATCACCTGGAGCCGGTCCGCGACGGCGCAGAGCGCGGCCCAGTCCGCGCCGCCCGGCCCGCGGGAAGCCGTCTCACCGGACTTGGGTTGCACGGTGATCGACATCTTGAGGCCGGCGGCGCGGAGATCCCCCGCCAACTGGCGCGCGAACGCCGCGAAGCCGTCACGGTCCGACGAGGGGAGATTCTCGTAGTCGACGTCCACACCGTCCACGCCCAAGCGCTTCGCCAGAGCGAGAATCCCCGACCGGTGCCGGGCGCCCGCCTCCCGGTCGGCGAGGACGAAGTGCACCACCTCGGAATCCTTGAGAGCCGGGGGAGCCGTGGCGCCGACGCGATCGTTGACGATCGTCAGCCAGACCATCGCCCCCGCAGCGTGCGCGCGGTCGGCGGTCTCCTTCCACTTGTCGCCACGCTCGTCGAGCACCGGAACACCTTCGCCGTCGAGGCGCGCCGCGAAGAGAAAGACGTCGTGGAGGGCGCCCCGGGTCCCGTCGAGAGTGGCGACCCCTGCGTCGTGCTGCCAGGGGACGATCCAGCCCCCGAGCGCCAGAACAGCCACCGCGAAGCCGTGCATGCGACGGAGTCTACGACTTATTCCCGCGTCGCTTCGAAACAACGGGTTAGGAGAGCTCGGCGCCGGTCGTGATTCCCATGGCTCTACTCGTGCCTCAGCGCCGTCATCGGGTCGAGCCGCGCGGCGCGCCGGGCCGGAAGCCAGGCGGCGACGAGCGCGACCGAGGCGAGGACGAGGGAGCCCGCGGCGAACGTCGCCTGGTCCCAGGGGGCGACTTCGAAGAGCAGCCCGGCCATGAGGCGGGTGACGGCGAGCGCGCCCGCGGTGCCGGCCACGAGGCCGCAGGCCAGCAGCCACAGCGTGCGACGCAGCACCAGCCGGTGGACGGCCCCGGTGCTGGCGCCGAGGGCGATGCGCACGCCGATCTCCCGCGTGCGCTGTACGACCGAGTAGGACATGATGCCGTAGAGCCCGACGGCCGCCAGGAGAAGCGCCAGCGCCGCGAACGTCGACAACAGCAGCGTGTTGAAGCGCGGCTGGGCCATCGAGGCCGTCCTCGACTGGCTCATGGTGCGGACATCGCCCATCGCCAGGTCACGGTCGAGCGTGGCGAGCGCCGCGCGCAGCGACGTCGCGAGGCTGGGAGCTTCGCCCGCAGTCGGGCCCGCCGCGCGCACGGTCACGACCATCTCGCCCCAGGCGGACTGGCGGTGCGGCACGTAGACGAGCGGCCGGATCTCGTCCCCGGCGCCGAAGTAGCGCACGTCCTGGACCACGCCGACGATCTCCCGCAGGACGTTTTCGTCCCGCCAGGACTTCACCCGCCGGCCGAGCGCGTCCTCGCCCGGGAACATCGCCCGGGCGAACGCCTCGTTGACGATCGCGACCGGCGTCGAGCCGGCCTCGTCGCGCGTCGTGAAGTCGCGTCCCTTCCTGATCACCGTGCCCGTCGTCTCGAAGTAGCCGGGCGTGACGACGTTCCACATCGCATCGACTTCGGGGCCCGCGGGCGGCGCCGGACGCCCCTCCGCCAGGAAGGCGCGGCCGAGGTAGAAGCCGCCGCCGCCCAAAGGGCTCGCGGAGCCGGCGGCCGCCGCCCGGACGCCCGGATTCGCCTGCAGGCGCTCGATGAGCGACTCGTAGAACGACCATCTCGCCTCGTCGGTCTTGTAGCGCGCGCCCGGCAGCGTCACGGTGGCCGTCTCCAGCCGTGCGACGTCGACGCCGGCGTCGACGCGGTGCAGGCGCGACAGGCTGCGCGCCATGAGTCCGGCTCCCGTCAGCAGGACGAGCGACAGGGCCAGCTCGGCCGCCACCAGGACGTCGCGCAGCCGCGCGCCGCGGCGCGATCCGGTGCCGCCGCGGCCGCCCGTGTCGATCGCCTGCCCAGGCCGTACGGAGGAGATCTGCAGGGCCGGCAGGATTCCGGTCAGCAGCGCGGTCACAAGCGACACCAGGCAGGCGAAGAGAGCGACCGGAGTGTTGAAGCGCGCCTCCGCCAGCCGCGGCACGTCCGCCGGGCCCAGGGCGGCGACGCTTCCGAGACCCCAGACGGCGAGCACGATCCCGGCCGCCCCCCCCGCGAGGGCGAGGAGGAGGCTCTCGACCAGGAGCTGCCGGACGATCCGCCCCCTCCGGGCACCGAGCGCCGCGAGCACCGCCAGCTCGTGCCGCCGGGCCGAGCCGCGGGCCAGGAGCAGGTTGGCGACGTTGACGCAGCCGATGAGCAGCACGAGGCCCACCGCCGCCAGGAGGAGCCACAGGGCGCGCGACAGGTTCGGCCCGACGATCCACTCTCCGAGAGGGACGGCCGTCAGGGAGACTCCCTTGCGGGCCGTCGGGTCGTCCTGCTCGATCTTCTTCGCCAGCGCCGCCAGGCGCGCGCGGGTCGGCTCGAGCGGCTGGTCCCGCCGCAGGCGCGCGATGCTGGAGAAGATGAAATTGTCCCGGCGCGCGAGATCCGGAGAGGGAAGCTTCACCCGATACGCCAGCCACGCCGTCGCCTCGCGCGGCCAGGCGAAACCGGGCGGCATGACGCCCGCCACCGTGACCGGCCGGCCTCCGAGCTGGATCGTGCGTCCGACGACCCCGGTGTCGCCCCCGAAGGCCGACCGCCACAGAGGATCGCTCAGGATGACGGAGCGCCCGCTGTCGGGCACGAACTCCTCGGGCGGGAAGTCACGGCCGAGAGCCGGGGAAACAGCGAGAACGCGGAAGAAGTCGGGGCTCACCCAGGCGGCCGTGATGCGCTCAGGCTCGGCTCCCGGGTTGAGGTCGATCCCGGAAGTCTGGTAGACCGCGACGCCGTCGAAGATCCCTTCCTTCTGCCAGTCCTCGAAATCGGCGTAGGCGACCGACCAGCGCTCGCTCGTGACCAGCTGGACCGAGGAGGGCACGACCAGGCGCTCCGCCCCGGGATACGGCCAGGGGCGCAGCAGGACCGCCTCCAGGATGCTGAAGAGGATCGTCGTCGAGCCGATGCCGAGGCCGAGGGTCAGCACGGCCGCCGCGGCGAGGCCGCGGTTGCGCAGGAGCGATCGCAGCGACAGACGCAGGTCGAACGGCAGGCCGCGCATCGTGTTCCCCTCCGATTCTCGCGGGCCTCGCAAGATGCGTACCTCGGTGCCACGACCATCGCAGCCACGTGGAGGGCGCACCACACCGCTGCACCCTGTCCGCTCCCGGGACGCACGGGTCCCACCGGCGCAACAGCGCGGTCGCCGGCGCCAGCCCGACCACCCAACGTCAGGGATTCTCACCCGGCGAATCAGCCGCGGCCGGATGTTCGCGTGCCCCTCCATGGTGCGAAGGTGATGGCTACCCCGGATCGACCGAAGCTCCGGCGGGAGGACCGTCATGACACCGAACGTGCGCACCGCGACGAGGCTCTGCATCCTTGCGTCCGTGATCCTTCTCCCGGCCTTTCACGGAGGCGGCGGCGTCGCCGTGGCAGCGGAGTCGAGCGTGCTCGCTCCTCCCGCGACCTGCGCGCGCGGCACGGACGAAACCCGCAAGCTGTCGAGGTGGGGGACCCGCTCGTACGTCGTGCATCTGCCCCCTTCGTACAGCAGGAGGATTCCCCTCCCCGTCGTCATCGACATCCATGGCGGTGGCGGCAACAAGGAGGGCGCCCGGCTGACCACGTGCCCGGATCAGGACCCCGACAGTCCCGGGTGTCTCGACCGGCTGGCCGACTGCGAGGGGTTCATCGTGGTCTATCCCGACGGCACGCAGGAGTCGGGTCAGCCAAAGACCATTCGCAGCTTCAATGCCGGCGGGGGAGTCAACGGGTACGCCTGCATCGCCGGCGAGGCCTGCACGACGGACATCGATGATGTCCGGTTCTTCCGCGATCTCATCGACGCCCTGAAGAGACAGTACCGGATCGATCCGAATCGAGTCCATGTCGCGGGCCTGTCGAACGGCGCCGCGATGTCCCATCGTCTCGCCTGCGCACTTCCGGATCGGGTCGCGTCCATCATGGCGGTCGGCGGCGGCAATCAGTACGCGACGTCGAGCGAGTGCGCGCCCGGACGCAGCGTCCCGGTGCTGCAGATCCACGGCACGGCGGATCGTTGTTTCCCCTATGAAGGAGGCTACGCACGCTGCACGTTGCTGCAGCCCTATGGCTTCCGCGTCTCGGTGGCCGACACGGTCGCTGGCTGGGCGGAGAGAAACGGTTGTCGATCGACCCCCGTGGTCGACAACTGGGCCGACGCCGACCCGGACGACGGCACGACCGTGACACAAATGCGTTATCCGGACTGCTCCGGCGGAGGGGACGTCACCCTGCTTCGGGTCAACGGCGGCGGGCATACGTGGCCCGGCGGCTCGGACAACCTGCCGGACTGGATCGTCGGGAAGGTGAGCAGGGAGTTCAGCGCCAACCAGGTGATGTGGGAGTTCTTCAAGGCCCACCCGCTGAGGTGAGGACGCGACCGCCCGGCGCCGCGGTACGCACTGTTCCGGATGGCTGCGGTGCGAATCTGCGGGTATGACCTTTCGGCCTCGATGTGACGACCTGAGGCGGGAAGGAGCTTTCGACCATGCAGGGACCGTTGCGCGGTGTGCTCGCGGGCGTGGCCGCCTGGAAGTGGGGCGGCGGATGCCTGTCCACGATCCTCGTGTTCGTCGTGGTCTTCTGGATGCTCGGTCACGTGCACTGCAACTAGCCGGACCGCGTTCGCAGGCTCGTGTCGGTATAGGATTCGCCACGGTGGTCCGCAGGCGAGGCTTCCCGACACATGATGCCGAGACTTCTCTTTTGCGGTCTTGTTCTGTCCGTCCTTTCAATCTCTCCTTCCGGGGCCGCGGCTCCGGCGCACGACGTCGCGTTCTGGCGCGGCATCAAGGCCCATGAGTTCGCCGTCCCCGAGGGGGCGGCGCCGGGCGCGCTGCTCCTCGAGGTGTGCGGCGATCTCCTCGGCTCGCCCGATCCCGAGCTGCGCGACCAGCTCGGATACGAGATCGCCGATGCCTGGATCCTGCGCAAGCGGACGGTCAGCGACGCCGATCTCCGGCCGGTCCTGGCGCGGCTCGAGCAGAACCTCGGCGAGGGGATCGGCGAGAACGGCACCGACTCGGTCCTGAAGCGGTCCTTTTCCGCGCTGGTGCTGTCGGTCCTGGCGGCGCGCGACAACGACGCGCCGTTCCTGACCGCCGAAGAGTTCGACGGCCTGCTGTCGGCCGCGCTCGACTACCTGACGCGCGAGCGCGACGAGCGCGGCTTCGTTCCCGGCAAGGGCTGGCACCACTCGGTGGCGCACACCGCCGACCTGCTGAAGGCGCTCGGCCGCAGCCCGAGGCTGGCCCCGGCCGCGCAGCGGCGCATCCTCGCCAGCGTCGTCCTCAAGACGAGCGGGTCACAGGCGTTCTGGACCTGGGGGGAGGACGACCGCCTGGCAACCGCGGTGCTGACGATCGTGAAGCGCGACGACTTCGATGCCACGACGCTCGACGGGTGGCTCGACCGGTTCATCGCCGCCTGGCGGACCGCCCTGCAGGATCCCATCGACCCGGTCCGCTTCGCCGCCGGTAAGAACGGGCGCAATGTGCTGACCGCGCTCGAGGTGCAGGTCGGCACGTCCGCTCCCTTCGCCGCCGCCGAAAAGACCCGCAAGTCCCTCCTGATGACCCTGCGCCGCATGTAAGCTGGGCTCCGGGGGGGCTCATGAAGATTCTGAAGTGGCTTGGTCTGGCCATCGCGGTCGTCGTGGCTCTGCTCGGCGGCGCGGCGGTCTATTTCGGCATGGCGCCGATCCCGCACTATCCGATCCGGAAGGTGGAGTTCCCGGTGGATGTCACGCCGGAGCGCATCGCGCGCGGCCGGCGGAGCGTCGAGGCGCTCTGCGCGTCGTGCCATCTCGATTCGCAGACGGGCGCGCTCACCGGGAGGCGCATGCCCGACCTGCCTGCGGTGTTCGGGGAGGCGTATTCGCTCAACATCACCTCCCATCCGACGAAAGGCATCGGCGGGTGGACGGACGGCGAGCTGGCGTACCTGCTCCGCACCGGTGTGGCGCGCGACGGACGCTATACCCCGCCGTGGATGGTCAAGCTGCCCAACACCTCCGACGAGGACCTGCGCGACATCATCGCGTTCCTGCGCTCGGACGATCCGCTCGTCCGGGCCCGCGACGTCGACAACCGGCCGTCGCGTCCGAGCTTCCTCACCAGACTGCTGTGCCGCGTCGACTTCAAGCCGTTCGCCTGGCCATCGCAGGAGATCACCGCCCCCGCGCCGGAAGACGAGGTCGCCTACGGTCGGTACCTGGTGGATGCGAAGTTCCTCTGCTACGGGTGCCATTCCGCCGACTTCAAGACCCTCGACGAAGTGCATCCGCCGCAGTCGCCCGGCTACCTCGCAGGCGGCAACCCGATGCCCGACGCCTCGGGGACGGTGATCCGCACGTCGAACCTCACGCCCGACGAGGAGACCGGCATCGGCCGGTGGACGAGCGCCGATTTCCGGCGGGCCCTGGTCGAGGGCATCCGCCCGGACAATCGGCCGCTGCGCTTCCCGATGGTGCCGTTCCGCTCGCTGACCGACGGCGAGGTCGGCGCGATCTACGCCTACCTGCGTTCGGTGCCTCCCACGCGGAACGCGGTCGCTCCGCCGGAGACCAGGCTGGTGGAGGGGGATCACGGCAAGAAGATCTATTACTCCTACGGCTGCAACAGCTGTCATGGCGACAGCGGCCTAGGTCAGTACGATCTGCGCAAGGGGCCGGAGAAATACCCGACCGACGAGGCGCTCATCGCCTGGATCAAGCATCCCGAGCGCGAGCGCCCCGGCATCGCCATGCCCACCTGGGACGGCGTGATTAAAGAGGAAGAGTACGTGCCCCTCGCGGGTTACGTGAGGTCCCTGGCCGCGGGCCGCTGAGAGCGAGCCACAGGGGCCCTGTCCCAACTCACCAGGGGACCTGCGTTCCCTTGTAGCTCCAGAACTGGCCGGTGTTCTCGGGCTTCAGGCCATCGAGAACCCTCCGCATGCCGGTGACGCTCTCTTCGGGCGTGAGCGGGGCGTTGGGGCCTCCCATGTCGGTCTTCACCCAGCCCGGGATGATGGCGACGCAGGTGAAGCCCTGGTCCTTCAGCTCGGCGGCGAGGCCACGCAGGAACATGTCGAGCGCCGCCTTGCTCTCGCGGTAACCGTAGAAGCCCCCTTCGCGATTCTCCGCGATGCTCCCCAGGCCGCTGCTGATGCCGACGACCATCTTTCCCTTGCCGGCGCGCAGGTTCGGGAGGAGCGCCTGGGTGACTCGCACCGGACCGAGCGTGTTCACCTGGAAGACCCGCTCGAAAGTCGCGAGATCGAGCTTGTCGAGCGAGCCGCCCTCGAGGCCGACGCCCTGGCCGGCGTTGTTGATGAGCAGGTCGATCGGCTGTGCGCCGAGCGACGACTTCAGCGCGGCGACGCTCTCCGGCTTCGTGACGTCGAGGGGAAGGATGCGCACCCCTTCACCGAGCGCCTTGAGATCCGCCGCGGCTTCGGGCTCCCGGGCCGTGGCGATGACCTGCCACCCGGAGGCGCGGTACTGTCTCGCGAACTCCAGTCCGAGACCCCGGTTCGCCCCGGTGATCAGGACGGTCCGCCCCGACCCCGCGCCCGCCCGCGGGGCCCCGGCCTTCGATGCCGGCGCGCCGGTGACCTTGGCGGGAGGCGACGCGGCCAGGGCGCCGCTCAGCATCAGAGAGGCGGACAGGCCGGCCAGGACGATCGTGAGGGAATCTCTCATCCGCTTCGAATTCGGCTGCATGCGCTGTTCTCCCAGAGATCTCTCATCCGGACCCCGGACCGCCGGCCATGATACGAGGCCGGAGGGGGTCGGGTTGACCGGCCCTCAGCCATCTCCCCCCATGACCGACCGCAGTTCTCGCGATGGATCGAGGCGCCGGGCGCGGCGTACGCTGCGGCCGAAAGGAGAGAGACACATGGACACCAGCAACACCACGACCGGCAGCAAGGGTTCGAGCGGGAAGGAGATGAGCACGAAGAAGATGGGCATGACCATGACGAAGACACCCTCCCGCAACGAGGACCTCGTCACCTCGACGATCGAGCAGACCACGGCGAAAGTCCCGTCGGTGGCGTTCCTCTCGGTCGCCATCGGCGCCATTGCCGGCTCGCTCGGCTTCTTCCTCGCAGGGAAAAAGCATGCGGCCCTGTTGATGGCCACCTGGGTCCCGACCATCCTGATCCTGGGGAACTACAACAAGCTCGTGAAGGCCATCGGACACGTCCCGGGCGGGACGGAGGGCGGCTCGTACGGTGCATCCAATCAGTTCTAGTCGCGTCCAGCGTGCCCCCGAGAATGTGGATTCCCGGCAGACTGGAAGAGGGGGTCGAACTGACGCGTGAGTCGGCCTAAAAGGCCAGCTTCAACTGGTGCCGGGAGTTGTTCTTGTAGAGAGGAGAGGTCCAGAGGCGCCGGTAGAGGTGCGCCCAGAGAGGCGGAGTCGCGGTGCGGGCGGGAAACAGGCGTCGCGAGAAGACCCGGGACCAGGGCCAGCGCTCGCTTGTCAGGCCGAGGTGCATGGCGGGAGTGCTGCTTTGGGAGACCCGCTCGCTTCTTTTCTTGACGAAGTTGCGCCACACCGCGGTCAGGAACATCTGCTCCATGACCGCGTTCAGGCGCCGACCGAAGGCGATCGTCTCGCGCCGCTGGTGCGCCAGCGAGTGCCGCAGGATCTTGTGCAGCAGATCCACCGGGAACATCCGCTCATCGCGGACCCGGGCCGCTTCGCTGCGGGGTGATCCCTTCGGACCGCGCTCCGGGTTC
>DASRAU010000031.1:0-106249 GCA_035638075.1 Verrucomicrobiia bacterium | reverse complement strand
GGCAACCCGGTCGTCTGCACGGCGAGCGACCAGTGTCATGACGCCGGAACCTGCAACCCCGGCACGGGCACCTGCTCTAACCCGAACAAGCCGAACGGCACGGCCTGCAACGACGCCAACGCGTGCACGCAGACCGACACTTGTCAGGTGGGCGTCTGCACCGGCGCGAACCCGGTGGTCTGCACGGCACTCGACCAGTGCCACGACGCGGGCACGTGCGACACGCAGACGGGCACCTGCTCGAACCCGAACAAGACGAACGGCACGGCCTGCACCGACGGCAACGCCTGCACGCAGACCGACACGTGCCAGGCGGGCGTTTGCACCGGCGGCAACCCGGTCGTCTGCACGGCGAGCGACCAGTGTCATGACGCCGGAACCTGCAACCCCGGCACGGGCACCTGCTCGAATCCGAACAAGACGAACGGCACGGCGTGCACCGACGGCAACGCCTGCACGCAGACCGACACGTGCCAGGCGGGGACCTGCAGCGGCGGGAACCCGGTGATCTGCACGGCGAGCGACCAGTGTCACGTCGCAGGCGTCTGCAACCCCGGCACCGGGGTGTGCTCGAACCCGAACGCGACCGATGGCACGGGCTGCAACGATGCCAACGCCTGCACCCAGACCGACACCTGCCAGGCCGGGACCTGCAGCGGCGGGAACCCGGTCGTCTGCACGGCGCTCGACCAGTGTCACGTGGCCGGAACGTGCGACACGCAGACGGGCACGTGCTCGAACCCGAGCAAGCCGAACGGCGCGGCCTGTAACGACGGCAACGCCTGCACGCAGACCGACACCTGCCAGGCGGGGACCTGCAGCGGCGGGAACCCGGTCGTCTGCACGGCGCTCGACCAGTGTCACGTGGCCGGAACGTGCGACACGCAGACGGGCACGTGCTCGAACCCGAGCAAGCCGAACGGCACGAGCTGCAACGACGCCAACGCCTGCACCCAGACCGACACCTGCCAGGCGGGGACCTGCAGCGGCGGCAACCCGGTCATCTGCTCGGCGAGCGATCAGTGTCACGTCGCAGGCACTTGCAACCCCGGCACGGGCACCTGCTCGAATCCCAGCGCGCCGGACGGAACCGGCTGCAGCGACAACAACGCCTGCACGCAGACCGACACCTGCCACACGGGGGTCTGCACCCCGGGCGGACCGCTGGCGTGCAACGACAACAACCAGTGCACGTCGGATTCCTGCGCTCCGGCGAGCGGCTGCGTGTTCACGCCGGTCGATCTCGGCACCACGACGTGCGGCGTCGGCGCCTGCCAGCACACCGTCCCGGTCTGCGTGAACGGGCAGCCACAGACCTGCACGCCCAATCCGCCGCTCGGGCCGATGGACCTCACCTGCGACGGCATCGACGGCGACTGCGACGGATCGACCGACGAGGACTTCGTCCCGTACACGACGCACTGCGGCGCCGCTCCCTGCGATCGCACCGGCACCGCGACCTGTTCCGGGGGCACGATTCACGACTCGTGCGTCGCCGAGACGACGACCGTGAGCGTTCCGACGACGACCTCGTCACCCAACGTCACGGTGGTCGTGCCGGTCAACGCGAGCGACCTGACGGGACTGGGCGTGGTCTCCGCCGACCTGAAGATCCTCTACGACAGCACCGTGGTGGTGGCGCAGTCGGTGAGCGCCGGGTCGCTGACCGGGTCCTGCACCGTCAACGCCAACCTCGGCGTGACCAACCAGGTGCTCATCTCCGTCTTCTGCACCAGCCCGCTCTCCGGGAGCGGCAGCCTGGCGCAGATCACCTTCCAGGTGAACGGCCTGACCGGCACGACCTCGCCGGTGCATCTGCAGTCGGCCACCCTGAACGAGGGGAGCCCCTCCACCTGCCCGGTGGACGGCTCGGTCTCTTCGTGCGGCGCGCAGGAGTTCTGCGACGGGCGCGACAACGATTGCGACGGCACGACGGATGAGGGCTTCAACGCCGGCGCCACGTGCGGTCCGAATACCGGAACCTGCCCGCTGCCGTACCACATCGTCTGCTCGCAGGACGGCCTGTCGTCGGCCTGCCAGCCCGATCTCCTGCTGGCGGTCACGCCGACCACGCTCACGACGGCGGACGTGCACTGGACCGCGATTCCGGGAGCGTCTTTCTACGACCTGGTGCGCGGTGATCTGCTGACGCTGAATTCCTCGGGCGGCAATTTCACCACCAGCGTCGGGACGTGCCTGGCCAACGACGTGACATCCCTGAGCTTCCTCGACCCGGCCACGCCGGGCGTCGGCGGAGGGTACTTCTACCTGATGCGCGCCACCGGCTGCACCGGCGGCACGTACGACTCGGGCGCGGCATCGCAGGTCGGCTCGCGCGACGCGGAGATTGCCGCGTCGGCGAACGCCTGTCCCTGACGCGCCCGAGGCGGGTCGGGCGACGGCCCGGTTCCGCGCCGATTTCCATACCCACCGGGGTGGGTTCGTCGTAGATTCACCGGCCGGGTCGGGAAGCCGGAAGGAGCCGTCCGCATGACCAGACCGAGAATGAAACGAGCCGTAGTCGTTGTTGCGCTTGCCGTGGTTGCCATGGGGGCGACGCCGATAGAAAAACCGCCCGTGGCGACTCTCACCTGCATCGATCTCTGCACTGGCAAGCAGGTGACCATGCACGTCGATCATCCGAACACGCCGCAGCTTTTCGTCGGCGAGGACGGCTTCTGCCTCACGGGCGTCCAGGCCAAGACCTGCGTCCACGGGGAGAATCGCCGCTTGCTCGACCACCCGGTGACATGGACGGGTGGTATCTGGAAGACATGGGGCTGGTGGGGGATCTGACGATGCTCAGCAGAGTGACAAGCCGGTTCGCCCGGGGAGCGGCGCGGCCGCTCGCGGGGGCGGGTCTGCTGCCGCTCCTGGGGGCCGGGCTGCTGCTCGTGGCGGCGGCGCCGCTCGAGGCCGCCACCCTGACCCTTCCCGCGACCGGAGTGGCGCCCGGCACCGCATTCAGCGTGCCGATCACCATCGACAACGCCTCCGGCATCCTCGGCACCGACCTGGTCATCACCTACACGGCCGCGACGCTGCAGGCGACCGCCGTGAGCAAGACCGCCATCACCAATCCGCACACCCTGACGACCAATCTCGCGACGCCGGGGGTCATCCGCATCTCGCTGTTCGGGACGACGCCCCTGTCGGGGAGCGGGAACTTCCTGCTCCTCAATTTCAGCGCCGTCGGCGGGGAGGGGACCACGTCCCCCCTGCACTTCCAGTCGGCGCAGCTCAACGAGGGGATGATCGCGGCGAATCCGGTGGACGGCGGCGTCTGCGTGCGCTCGCTGACCACGGAGACGCAGGGCCTGATGCTGAGCCTCGCCGTCGGATCGGTGACCGACGCGATTCTCTCGTGGAGCGCGGACCAGTTCGCCGACACCTACAACGTCTACCGCGGACTGCGCGCCGACCTGGCCGACCTGGCGTGCCTGACCCCCGACGTGGCGGGACTCTCGACCGGCGACGGCGGCGGAGTGCTCGCGCCGGGAAGCCGGTTCGTCTATTACGTCACCGGGGCGAACTGCCGCGGGGAGTCGACCGCCGGGTTCATGACCGGCGGCGCCGAGCGGGTCCTGCCCCTCCCCTGTCCCTGACCGTCAGGGCGCGACGACGAGCGGCAGGAACGTGCCGTCGTCCACGTGCCCGCCGCTGACGCGGTAGAGCGTCACTCCGGACGGATACTGCAGGCCGCCGGCCTCCTGAGGGCCGACCACGGCCGCCGTCTGGTGGAAGCGCACCCGGCCGATGGTCGTGTCCACCTGCACGTGCTCGCTCACGTGCATGTGCCCGCCGAGGGCGAGCTCGAGCCGGTGCGCTCCCAGCGCCTGCAGCAGCTCGCCGGTGTTCGAGACGATGTGGCGGAACTGCGCGTGGCCGCCGATGGTGATGACGGTCGGGGCGGGGGGCTCCTCCATGAGCCCGAGCAGCCCCTCGATCGACGTGGCCATCGGAATGTGGTTGAAGGTCACGACCGGGGCGTCGGCCGGCGCCGCGGCGAGGTCGGCCCCCACCCAGTCGAGCTGCTGGCGATCGAAGTGCCCGTAGTACGACATGTCATCGGCATCGACGCTGTTGAGCCCGAGGAAGCGCACCCCGCCCCAGGTGAACGAGTAGTAGTCGGGTCCGAGGAACTTCCGGTACATGGCGCGGCCGTAGAGCGGATGGTCGGCTGAGACCTGCGACCGCTGCCGCTCGATGCCGAAGATGTCGTGGTTCCCCGGCACCGTGAACACCGGCACCGGGAACTTCTTCAGCTCGGCGGCGACCTGCTCGAAGAGCGGGCGCGCCTTGTCCTCGCCGACCCGCAGCGAGTCGCGCACCATGTCGCCGGTGATGACGACGAAGTCCGGCTTCTTCTCCGCCACCAGCTCTCTCAGTCGCACCAGGTGCGGCAGGCTGGCCTCGTCGAGGTGCGTGTCGGAGGCGTGCAGGAAGGTGAACGAGGACGATCCCGCGCGACGCAAAAGCCCGAAGTCGGCGGTCGAGCCGGAGCCGGCCGCATCGGCGGGGCGCCAGAACGACCCGGCCGTGCTCCAGCCGTCGGGAAGGCTCACGAAGACAGGGCGAGCGCCGGCCGCCGCCGGCAGCGTGTAGCGCCCCTCCTTGTCGGTGCGCACGACCCCGCGCTGATCGGAGACGACGATCCCTTCGAGACCCTTCTCGCCGGCGTCGCGCCGGCCGTTGCGGTTGGCGTCTTCGAAGACGACGCCCGACACCCCGGCGAGCAGAGGCGTCGCGAGCAGCAGAAGGGCGGGCCAGGCGCGCGTCATCGGGCGGCGCCCTGGTCGGCGGCGGCGAGGACCTTCGTCTTGTAATCGTCGAAGCGGGACTGGTAGCGCTTCAGCCGGTCGCGGAAGTGGGTCAGCATCCGGTGCTGCGGGTCGGTCGGCGCGGCGTCGGCCGACTCGAGGTCGGTCGCGAGTGACGACAGGAACTGGTTGGCGCGACGCGGCCGCTCGTCGCGCGGCTCGTCGAGCCCCTTGAGGGCGTCGAGGGCGCGGCGCACCTCCGGCCGGGTGGTTTCCCCTTGAGGATCCTTGAGCGCCTTTTCGAGCCGCTGGCGGACGGCCTCGGCTTCCTCCACCAGCGACGCCGACTGCGCGAGCGTCGCCGCGACCTCGCGCTGAAAAGAAAGCAGGTCCTCGAGATCACGCCGCTTCACCTTGAGGCGCGGGTCCAGCTCGACGGCGAGCGGCTGCGTGACCGTCGCGCCGCCGGCCGTGACCCGCACTTCGTATTTCCCCGGCAGGACGAAGGCGCCGGCAGGCATGACGTACTCCGGCTCTTCGGGCACCGCCGCGATGGTGTACTCCGCCTCGAGGGCGCGCGGTGGCGGCAGGCGCAGGTCCCAGACGAAGCGGTTGTGACCGGGGCGGGCCGTCGGGCTCGGCAGCGGATGGGCCCACTTCTCCTCGAAGTACACCGTCTCGGCCTCGCGCGTGCGCGGCTGGTCGCTGCGGAAGCGCGTCACGACGGTGCCCGAGTCGTCGGCGATCTCGATGGTCACCGGTCCGCTCGCACCCGCCGGCAGGACGTAATCGAGGATGGCGCCGAGCGGCGGATTCTCGCCGCGCGGCTCCTCCGCCGGCAGGGGCGTGTCCTTGTTCTGGTTCGAGCGGATCCGGTAACCGGTCAGCGGCTTCACCAGGACGAGCCCGCCCGCGGAGACTTTCGCGCCGCCCGCCCCGTTCGCGTCGCCGCCCGCCATCGCGGCGAGCTGGCGCAGCGGCTCGATGTCGTCGAGCGCCCAGATGCCGCGACCCTGCGTCGCGATGATGATGTCGTCGTCGTGCACGGCCAGGTCGTTGATGCCGGTCGTCGGCAGGTTGAGCTGCAGCGGCTGCCAGTGGGCGCCGTCGTCGAACGAGACGTGCACGCCGCGGTTCGTCCCCGCGAACAGAAGTCCCGGCTTCTTCGGGTCGTGCCGCACGACGCCCACCCAGGTATCCCGGGGGAGGCCGGCGCCGATCTCCGTCCAGGTGGCGCCGAAGTCGCGGGTGCGCCACGCCAGCGGGCGGCGGTCATCGAGGCGGTGGCGGTCGGCGGAGACGTACGCCAAGCCTGCGTCCTGGGGATCGAGATCGATGTAGTTCACCTTGGTCCAGTCGGCCATGCCACGCGGCGTGATGTCGGTCCACGAGCCGCCCTCGTCCTTCGTCACCTGCACGCGGCCGTTGTCGGTGCCGATCCAGACGACACCGTCCTGGGCGGCGGAGGGAGAGACGGCGAAGATGACGCCGTAGCCGCACGCCGAGGCGCGCTCGACCGGCACATCGCCGTCGCAGCTCTCGGGCTTTTTGGCCGCACCGGTGAGGTCGGCGGCGATCGGCGTCCAGGAATGCCCGCCGTCGGTCGAGCGGAAGAGATTCTGCGTCCCGTGGTAGATGGCGTGCGGCGGCCGCTTCGAGATCGCCAGCGGCGTGATCCACGAATAACGCTCGCTGTCGGGCTGCGGCCGCTGGCCGTAGGTCGAGATCGGCCACGGAGTGACGTTCTGCACCTGCGCCGTGGTCGCGTCCCAGCGCGACAGGCGCCCGCCGAGGCCGGCGCCGTAGACGATGTCCGGGTTCGTCGGGTCGGGGACGTCGCCGTCGCGCTCGTCGCCGCCGGTCGGGTTCCAGTCGCGGAAGGTGAGCTGCCCGTAGTCGCTGCGCGACGCGATGCTGACCGTGCCGCTGTCCTGCTGGCCGCTGTAGATGCGGTACGGGATCTGGTCGTCCACCGCGAGCCTGTAGAACTGCCCCGTCGGCTGGTTGTACCAGGAGCTCCAGGTCTCGCCGCCGTTGTGCGTGATCGCCGCGCCCTGGTCGGCGGCGAGGATCATGCGACGCGGCTGGCGGGGATCGATGAAGAGGAAGTGGTAGTCATCGCCGCCCGGCGCGCCCTTGTGCACCGAGAAGGTCTTGCCGCCGTCGGTCGATCGTCGCAGCCCGCGCCCCGCCGCCCACACGATGTCGGGATTCTTCGGGTCGGGGACGATGCAGTTCATGTACGAGCCGGCGAGATCGGTGTCGGGGTTGATCTGCGTCCAGGTGGCGCCGCCGTCGTCGGAGCGGTAGAGCCCGCCGCCCTCGTGCGCGTCGACGCCGGCGTAGACGCGGCGCGCCTGGCGCCCCGGCGCCACGCCGAGGTCGATGCGCCCCATCGGCGTCTTCGGCAGCCCGGTCGTGCCGGCCTGCTTCCAGGTGCGGCCCGAGTCGATGGATTTCCAGATGCCGCTGCCCGGTCCGGCGGGCGGCTGCCAGTAATCGAGCCACGGATGCCGGCGTACCTCCCAGGTCGAGGCGTAGAGCACGCCCGGCACCGCGGGGTCGGAGGCGATGTCCACGGCCCCCACGTCGGGACCGCGGTCGAGCACCTTGGTCCAGGTGCGGCCGCCGTCGGCGGTGCGGAACAGTCCGCGCTCGGGGTTCGGGCCGAACATGTGCCCGACCGCCGCGACGATGGCGACGTCGGCGTTCTTCGGATCGACCCAGATCTGCCCGATGTGCCGCGTCTGCTCGAGACCGAGGTGCTTCCACGTCGCGCCGCCGTCAGTGGAGCGGTACACGCCGTCTCCCTCGGCGATGTCCCAGCGCTGTTGCACCTGCCCGGTGCCGACCCAGATCACCTTGGGATTGCCGGGTGCTATCGCCAGCGCCCCGATCGACGCGCTGCCCTTGTCGTTGAAGAGCGGCTTCCACGTGACGCCGGCGTCGTCGGTCTTCCAGACGCCGCCGTCCGCGGACCCGAAGTAGAAGGTCACCGCGTCGCCCGGAATGCCCGCGGCCACCGTCGCCCACCCGCCACGGAACGGCCCGAGCAGCCGCCATTCGAGCGCCTGGTAGGACGACACCGGCACCGCGGCCGAGGCCGTTGGCGACGGGGCCGCGGCGGAGGGCGCCTCGGCCGCGGCGGCGGAGCCGAAGCCGATCGCCAGCGAAGCGAGCACGACGCGTGCGTAATCCCGGATCATCGGGCCTCCACCCTTCATGCGGCCTCCTGGCGCTTCTTCCAGTCGGCGAGCGCCTGCGCTTCGATCTCCGGCGTGATGGCGAAGGCGGGCTTGCTGCGGCGCTCCTCCGGCACGGTCGGCCACCAGGCGAGCGTGTCCCGGAGCGTTTCCGCGAGCGGACGATGCCGCAGCCCCGCGCCGATCGCCTTGCTGATGTTGATCGACATCATCCCTTCTTCGTTGTCCACGAGCATCGCCCAGGGAATGGAGTACTCGATCTGGTGGTCTTTCAGGAAGGCGTAGTCCTCGATGAAGGTCAGGGTCGCATCCTTGTTCAGCGTCTTGCGCGCCAGCTTGTAGAACTCCGGCGCGGTCATGACCGAGGCGGGTCCGGTGGCGTTGAAGACGCCGTTGCGTCCGCCTTCGAGGAGGTGCAGGTAGAACTCCGCCAGGTCGCGCACGTCGATGCACTGGCACGGGTCGTCCGCCTGGCCCGGCGCGAGGATCTCGCCCCCCCTGGCGAAGCGCACCGGCCAGTAGGGAAAGCGGTCGCTGGTGTCGCCCGGGCCGACGATGTAGCCGGGCCGCACCACGAGGCCGCGGTCGCCGAACGTGTCGGCGACGATCTTCTCGCAGTTCGCCTTGTTGACTCCGTACGTCTCGCTGCCGTCGTTCTCGATGTGCTGCTCGAGGTGCGGCGCCGTGGTCTCGTCGAGCCCGCGCGTCAGGTACGGATAGTAGACGCCGGTCGAAGACGTGAAGAGGTACCGGCCGACGGCGTCCTTCAGGAGCGCCGCGCTCTGGCGCACGAAGTCGGGGTTGGTGGCCGAGTCGTCCACGACCGCGTCCCACTTCTTCCCTTCGAGCGCCTGGAGCTGCCCGTTGCGGTCGCCGGTGAGACGGGTGATCCCCTCGGGGAGGTCCGGGTTCTTGCGGCCGCGCGTGAAGATGGTCACCTTGTGGCCGCGCGACACCGCGTGGCGCACGAAGTGCGGCCCGATGAAGCCGGTGCCGCCGAGGACGAGCAGGTCGAGCGGCTTCGGCCCCTTGACCTTGGGCTTCTTCGCTTTGGCCGGCTCCGTTCCTTCCACCACGTCGTTCGACCCGGCACTGAATCCAGTGCCGGTGGCTTTGGCGGCCTCGCCGGCGACGCCCGGGGCGAAGCCGGAGAAAAGCGCGCCGCCCAGGATCGCTCCCGCCTTCAGGAAATCACGACGATGCCGCATGGCTCCCCCCGATGCCGGGAGCATCACTCCCGGAGAATGGTCGGCTCAGGTCGAACTCGGTGATGACCGGTGCGTGGTCCGACGGCTGCACTCCCTTGCGCTCCTCGCGGTCGATGGAGGCTGCCGTCGAGCGTTCGGCCAAGGACGGTGTCGCGAGGACGAGGTCGATGCGCAGGCCGTCGTTCTTCGGAAACGCCAGCATCCGGTAATCCCACCAGGAGTAGAGCCCGCCTTCCTGGTGGTGCCGGCGGAAGACGTCCTCGAGTCCCCAGGCCATGACGTGCTGCAGCCCCTGCCGCGCCTCGGGATGGAAGAGGACCGATGGCTCCCAGAGGGCCGGGTGCTTCACGTCGCGCTCGTCGGGGGCGACGTTGAAGTCGCCGCACACCGCGAGCGGCGCCAGAGGCGACCGCCTGTCGAGCCAGGCGCGCAGCCGCTTCAGCCACGCCAGCTTGAACGCCCACTTGTCGGAGCCGACCCCCTGGCCGTTGGGAACGTACGCCGAAGCGACGCGGACGCCGCCGATCTCGGCCGAGATGAGGCGCGCGTGCCCGTCGTCGGTGTCATCGCCGAATCCACGTTCGATACGTTGCGGCTGGGTGAGCGACAGGATGGCGACGCCGTTCCAGCCCTTCTGGCCGTGGATGGCGGCGTGGTAACCGAGCGCCGTCGTCTCGACGGTGGGGAAGTCCTCTTCGTTGCCCTTGATCTCCTGGAGGCAGAGGACATCGGGACGGTGCGTCTCGAGCCAGCGCAGCAGCCGATCCTTGCGCGCCCGCACCGAGTTGACGTTCCACGTCGCCAGCTTCACGCCGCCGGGCCTCGCTCGGCCCCGTCGGCTGGGCCGAGGGCCGGTCCGCGGGCGATCACGACCGGAGTGCCGGTGGTGGGATCGAGGAAGACGTCGGTCTCGGCACCGTACACGTCGCGCAGGCGCGCCGGCGTCACCACCTCACCGGGCGCGCCGTCGGCGGCGATGCGGCCGCGATTCAGGAGGATCAACCGCCCGGCATACCGCGCCGCGAGGCTCAGGTCATGGCTCACGGTGACGACCGTGAGCCCGCGCTCGCGGTTGAGCCGGCGCAGGATCTCGTAGAGCCCGAGGGCGTGCCGGAGATCGAGGAAGGCGGTCGGCTCGTCGAGCAGGAGCAGGCGGGGCTCCTGCGCCAGCGCGCGCGCCAGGAAGACCCGCTGCCGCTCGCCGCTCGACAGCTCCTGCACCGGGCGGTCCTCGCAGCCGGCCAGGTCCACCTCGGCGAGGGCGCGCCGCGCCGCCGTGAAATCGCCGGCTCCCTCCAGCCCCCACAGGCCGAGGTGCGGCGCGCGGCCCATCAGCGCGATCTCCAGCACGCTGAAGTTGAACAGGAGCGACGGCTCCTGCAGGACGACCGCGATCGACCGCGCCCGCAGCCGCGGCGACAGCGCCTCGAGCTCGGCATCTTCCAGAATGACCTGGCCGCTGTCCGGGCGGAGCAGACCCGCGAGCAGGCGCAGCAGCGTCGTCTTCCCCGAACCGTTCGGCCCGAGGATGCCGGCGAACTCTCCCGGCGCCAGCCTCAGCGACAGGCGGTCGAACAGCGGCACCCGCGCGCCGTGATGCCGGAACGAAACCCCGCGCGCCTCGAGCAGGGGAGCCGCGGCCGTCAGGGGCGCGCCCGGCTCCGCGGCGGCGTGCGTCGTCATTCGAAGTAGGTCCGGCCGCGCTGGCGGCGGTAGAGCCAGAGGAAGAACGGGCCGCCGGCCATGGCGGTGACGACCCCGACCGGCAGCTCGGTCGGGGCGATGGCGGTGCGCGCCAGGGTGTCGGCCGCGGCCAGGAAGATGGCGCCGCACAGGGCGGCCGCCGGCCCGAGCAGCCGGTGGTCCGGCCCGAAGAGGATGCGCGCCACGTGCGGCACGATGAGGCCGACGAATCCGATGGGCCCGGTCACCGCGACCGCCGCCGCGGTGACGAGCGACGCCACCGCGACCAGCACCATCCGCGAGCGCTCGACCCCGACGCCGAGCGAGCGCGCCGCGTCCTCGCCCGCTGAGAGAAGATTCAGGTCCCTTCCAAAGACGCCTATGGCGACGACCCCCGCCGCGGTCAGCGCGGCCAACGGGGTCAATACGTCGTAGCCCTCGATCGGGATGCTCCCGATCATCCAGATGCGCAGCCCGTGCAGCCGGGTCAGCTCGACCAGCGTCTGGATGAAGAGGATGACCGCCAGGTAAACGGTGTTGGTCACGACCCCGATGAGCAGCATCGGGTAGGACGCGACCCGTCCTCCGACGCTCGACAAAAGGAAGATGAACAGCACCGTCAGGATGGCCCCCGCGAACGCCGCCGCCTGCCGGATGGGCAGGAGCGGCGCCATCGCGGTCAGGCCGGCCGCCGTGACCGCGAAGGCGCCGAGCGCGGCTCCTCCCGAGACGCCGAGGATGTAGGGGTCGGCGAGCGGGTTGCGCAGCACCGCCTGGAACACGGCGCCCGCCGCGCCCAGCGCCGCCCCTGCGATCGCCGCCAGCAGCAGCCGCGGCAGCCGCAGCCTGAGAATGGTGACCGCGGCCTCGCCGCCTCCGAAGAAGTCGCCCCAGCCCGCCTTGCTGCTGCCGATGCCCGCCCCGATCGCCAGCGTGACGACGAGCGCCAGCCCGAGCAGCAGCAGCGACAGGATCAGCCGCCGCGCCGTGAGCGGCCCTTTCACCGCGATTCCGCGAAGGTGGCGCGCACCTGGAAGACCTTGAGGACGTCGCGCCGGCTGAGGATGCCGATGAGCCGGCCGTCGCGCGTCACCGCCAGCGGCGAGGCGTCCTCGCGGATCATCCGCTCGAGCACGAGGACGGCGTCGTCGTCGGGACCGATGGCGGCGCGCTCGGCGAGCGGCGTCATCACCTGGCGCACGGGCGTGCGCACCCACTCGTCGCGCGGCACGCGGCGCACCTGCGCGATGCTGATCATCCCCTGCAACGCCTCCCCGCTCATCACCGGGAAGGCCCCGTGCGGCTTGCGCAGGACGAACTCCTGCACCAGCTCGTCGAGGCTGATGTGGTCGGGGACCGTCACCACCTCGCGCGTCATCAGCGTGGCGACCCGCACCCCCGACAGCGTGTCGCGCAGCAGCGCCGTCTTGTACGAGGCCGACGCGGCGCGCTGCAGGAAGAGCCCGAGGATGCCGAGCCAGATGCCCGACAGCCACTCCTCGCGCACGATGAAGTACAGGCCGATGCCGATGAAGGAGTACCCGAGCGCGGCGCCGCCGCGCCCCGCCGAGCGCGTGGCGCGCAGGAGATTGCCGTGGCGCGACCACAGGAACGCCTTGAGCATCCGGCCGCCGTCGAGCGGCAGTCCCGGCAGCAGATTGAACAGCCCGAGCAGGAGGTTCGAGACCGACAGGTAGTCGCACAGCGCCCGCATGCCGCTCGGCTCGGCGAACAGCTGCGCCACCACGCCCGCGCCGAGCGCGATCAGCAGGCTCACCGCCGGGCCGGCGGCGGCGATGCGCAGCTCGGCGCTGGGCGAGTGCGGCTCGGCCGCCATCTCCGACACGCCGCCGAACAGGAAGAGCCGGATGCGCGGCACCTGGATGCCGGCGCGCTGCGCGAGGAGGGCGTGCGACAGCTCGTGCAGCAGCACCGAGCCGAACAGCAGCACCGCCGCCAGCAGTCCGAGCAGCCACGTCGTCAGCGGGTCGAGATGCGGCGCGACGGTCGGCAGGTACGAGCCGCCGAGGCTGATGACGACCAGCACGAAGACGAAGATCCACGTCGGGTCGACGACCACGCGGATCCCGCCCAGGCGCATCAAAGGGTACGGCGGCATGCGGCG
This sequence comes from Verrucomicrobiia bacterium, assembly GCA_035638075.1. Taxonomy (GTDB): domain Bacteria; phylum Acidobacteriota; class Polarisedimenticolia; order Gp22-AA2; family Gp22-AA2; genus DASRAU01. Next base: position 93,270 of record DASRAU010000031.1, on the reverse strand, counting down.
GATCGTATGCCAAACGGCCCTCTGTAGAATGTCCGGGTCACAGGAGCCTTCCCGCGCCGCCATGGTCTCCGTCGCGTTCCCCGATCCGGTCCTTTTGCGCCGCGCCGCCGCGCGCCTCGTGCGCCGGGCCGGCGAGTACGGCGACCTCTTCCTCGAGGGGACGGCGCTCACCTCCGTGGTGCGCCTGGGAGGGGAGGAGACCGGGTCCGAGTCTTTGAGCGGACACGGGGCGGCCGCCCGGTTGATGACCGCCGAGGGGAAGACCCGGCACGTCGTCGCCGATGCGGTCGACCCCGACGCCATCCTGGCGCTCTCCGACCGCGTGGACGGGGGAGGGGGAACCAGGGGCCTCGGCCCGGGAGGGGTGGCGGCGGTTTTGGCCCCCGCGCCTCCAGGTCAGGCGGGCCCCGGCCGGGCCGCGGCCGCGGCCGGGATGCGTGCCTACCTGCAGGAGGTCGAGCGGCTGCTCCTGCGGGCGGCCGGCGGGACCTCCTGGGGCGCGTCGTGGATGAGCCAGCCGGGGGCGGTCGCCCTGCAGTCGCAGGCGCAGATCCGGTCGCAGCAGGTGCTCATCGCCACGTCCGAGGGGGAGATCATCGAGGACCGCCGCGATTGGGCCTGGTTCAGCCTGCGGGTCGAGGGCCCGGGGCGGGCCGCCGCGGTCGCGCCCGGCGCCGCCGGCCGCCTGTCCGCCGTCGTCGGCGGCGGCGCCCGCAACGCGCTGCGCCTCGGGGTGGTGCACCCTCCGGCGGAGGTGGCGCGGCTGCTGGTCGCGGCGCTCGAAGCGGCCAACGCGACCGCCCCGGCGCCGGAGGGGGAGATGCCGATCGTGCTCGGCCCAGGGGCGGGAGGGATCCTGTTCCACGAGGCGTGCGGCCACGCCCTCGAGGGGGACCGGGCGCTGGAGGGGAAGTCGGCGCTGGCGGGCCTGTTCGGCGAGCAGGTGGCTCCCGACTTCCTGACCATCGTGGACGACCCGACGCTCGACGGCCTGCCGGGATCGCGGCGCTTCGACGACGAAGGGTGGCGCACCGCCCCGACCGTGCTGATCGAGCGCGGCCGGGTCGTGGGCCTGCTGCTCGACCGCGCCACCGCCCGGCGCGCCGGCTCCGCCCCGACCGGCAGCGCGCGCCGCGAGACCTACCGCGACCTGCCGCTGCCGCGCATGACCAACACCTTCGTGCGCGAGGGACACGCCCGCCCCGGCGACATCGTCTCGTCGGTGATGCGCGGTCTCTATGTCGAAGAACTGGGGGCCGGTCAGGTGGACACGGCGACCGGCGAGTTCGCCTTCCAGGTGCGCCGCGGGGCGCTCATCGCCGGCGGGCGTCTGGTGGCCGCGTCAGGGCCGTGCGCCATCCACGGCAACAGCCTCAAGGCGCTGGCCGGCGTGCGCGCCATCGGCACCGACCTGCGCTTCGACTCCGGTGCCGGCGAATGCAGCAAGGACGGCCAGCGCGCCCGCGCCGCCGTCGGGCAGCCGACGATTCTCGTCGAGGGGCTGCGGGTGCAGCCGGCCGGAGCGACCGCCTGAAATCTAGGAAGCCGCTTCGCGCGGCACGATCGCAAGCGCCAGCCGTTCCGTGCCGCGCAGCACGCCGAGCGAGGCGCGCACGCCGACGTGGAGGTCGGTGAGGAGACGCGCCAGCTCATCCACGCCGGCGAGCGGCGTCTCCGCATAAGACAGGATGAGGTCGCCGTCGCGCAGGCCGGCGGCACGCGCCGGGCTGCCTTCCTCCGTGCCGGTCACGAGGATGCCGGTCGCCACCGGCAGGTCGAAGTAGCGCACGACGCGGCGCGGCAGCGGGACCGTCTGGCCGGCGATGCCGAGCCAGGCGCGGCGGATGCGGCCGTCCTTGATGAGGCGCGCCGCGACGAAGCGCGCCGTGTCCACCGCGATGGCGAAGCAGAGTCCCTGTGCCGCCGGGATCATCGCGGTGTTGACGCCGACCACCTCGCCGCGCGTGTTGACCAGCGGCCCGCCGGAGTTGCCGGGGTTGAGCGCGGCATCGGTCTGGATGACGTTGTCGATGAGCCGCCCGCTGCCGGCGCGCAGCGACCGGCCGAGGGCGCTGACGACTCCGGCGGTGACGGTGCACTGGAAGCCGTACGGGTTGCCGATGGCGATGACGATCTGCCCGGGCCGCAGCGCTGACGACAGGCCGAGCGCCGCGGTCGCCAGTCCCGGGGCCTGGATGCGAACGACGGCGAGGTCGGTCCCCGGGTCGTCGCCGATGAGGTCGGCGTCGAAGGTCCGCCCGTCCGTCAGCGTGGCGCGCATCCGCGACGCCCCGTGCACGACATGGCTGTTGGTCAGGATGAACCCGTCCGGCGTGAACACGAACCCCGACCCGCTGCCGCGCCGGTCCGCCGTGCCGCGCTTTTTGTCCCCGCGCACCATCACCTCGAGGAAGACGACCGCGGGGGAGACCTGCTCGACGGCCCCGACGACGGCGCTCGAGTAGGCGTCGAGCAGCGAGGCGTCGTTGGGGGCGACCTTCGGCTCGGGAGCCGGATCGGGGCCGACCGGCGCCTCGGAGGAAACCAGGCGCAGGGATGGTCGATCGGGGGAAACGGCGGGCTTTCGTGGGGGCATGAGGGTCCCGATGATACGCCCGGCCGGACGAGCCGACAAAACGCCTCACAAGGTGCACGCGAGATTGTGGGGACTCTCGCGGCAGGGGGTTGGCCCGGAAGTGTCCGCCGGCGAACGCGAGGAGAGGCCGACCGGCTGAAAACCTCGGGAAAACCGATGGTCGCGCGGACTCGAGGTCATTGAGGCCGCTCGATGCAGGCACGTCCACCGACGTCGCTCGCCTGGCGGGGCAGCTTTCAAGCTCCTTTTCTGCCCCAGGCTGGGTTGATCCCTCCTTTGCCGCAGCAGGCGTCCATGCCCCAAGTCAACACGCGCAGGAGCTGAACGATCCCATCAAGTCCAGGAAATTGAGGCAGATCCGGACGAGATCCCCTAGTGACTCGGGACTCCACAATCTCCGGTGCACGTTGAACGCCTCAGGTCAGCGGACTGAGGGCCAGCCGGGAGACCAGCTCGAACGGCAGATGCCAGCGTTCGGAGGCGGTCATGGTCCGGCGGATCGACTCCTGCGTCCGCGGCACGTACTCGAGGTAGTCGCGGCGGCCGCGGATGGTCGCCATGTAGCCGAAGGTCCCCAGGTCCTTGATGTTCCGCTGCAGGGCCACGAGGTCGAAGTCGCGGCGGAACTCCTCCCGGCCGATGGCGAGCGGCTTCCCGATGGTCTCGACCAGCCGGTCGAGCAGCTGCTCCACCAGTCCCGGGTCGAGATCCAGGGACGAGTCGCGCAAAAGCGACGCCGCGTCGTAGGCGTACGGTCCCATCCGGGCGTCCTGGAAATCGACCAGGCCGAGCCGGCCGCCCGACCGGACCATCAGGTTCCGCGACTGGTAGTCACGGTGGCAGTAGACGCGGGGGAGCCGGTCGCACGCCGAAGCGAGATCTTCGTAGAACGCCTGGAGCAACCGCTCCTCGGACGGGGTCGGAGTCAGACCACGCAGCCCGCGGATGAAGTGCCGGTCGAAGTGCCCGAGCTCGAAGAGAAACCGGTCCCGGTCGAGGGCGTTGCGGGCGGCGAAGTCGTCCGGGCGCATCGCCTGGCCGGCCCGAGCCTGCATCAGCCCGATGAGGTCACAGGCGGCTATATATAAAGGAAGGGCCATTTCGATCCTATTTTTCGGATCCAGGCCTGTGGCGTCGAGGAGATGCCGCTGCAGCGTCGTGTCGCCGAAGTCCTCGACCAGGACCAGGCCAAGGGGTTCGTTACGGCCGAAGATCTCGGGAACCGGGGCGCCGATGGCCGACAGGATCCCGTGGTTGCTGAAGAGGGGGGCGTCGGGCGCGAGTGGTTCGCCGTGAACCATGAGCACCACCGTGTCGGTTCCAGCCCGGGAGGTGACCCGGAAGAACCTGCGGGTGGACGCGTCGCCGGCGATTTCGACCGCGGTCGCGTCGGGCCCGAACAGCCGCCGGACGAAATCCATGGCGGCCTGATCCAGCGTTCCGGATCCCTGGCTCACCCGATGCGTGCTGCCCAGGCCGACCCGACCCGCTCGAGGTTGTCACGTTTCCCCTGGTAGCCCTCGACCCGGAACAGGATCCGGCCGGACAGGCTCGAGCCCGGGGGCACGAACACCCCGCTCGTCACGATGCTGTCGGTGAGGTGGACCTTGTCGCCGAGGCGGGCGCCATCCCAGATCAGGCTCGACCGAATGGCGCAATTGCTGCCGATGCGGACTTGGCGACCGATGATCACGCCCCCTTGCATCGAACAGTGCTCTCCCATGGCCATGGCCTTACCTATGAGATAGGGTGCGGCGGCCGTGGTTGAGGCGGGCAGGCTCACATTCTCGAGGAAAACGCCGTCCGACTTCTTCAGGGCCGCGAGCGACGGATCGGCTCCCGCCGCAGTCGCCGGGTCCGACGCGGTCGACAGCAGCGCCAGGTTCCCTTCGAGATAAAGGCGCGGCGTCCCCATCTCGAACCAGTTGCCGCGGTGCACATAGCCTTTGACCAGCCCGCCGCTCTGCATCAGGGCCGGGTAGACCTCGCGGTTGATCTCGTATTTCACGCCGGGCGGAATCAGGTCGAGGATGGTCGGTTCAAGGATATGGATACCGCAGAAGGTGTAGCTCTCGATCTCGGCGACGCGCGGCCCCGGCTTGCGGCCGCGACCGGCGATCGACACGACGTGACCGGAGGCGGGGTCCACCTCGACGCTGCCGTAGTCGGTGCCGGGGCGGTGCGGGGTCAGGACCATGGTCGCGACCGCTCCGCTCTTCTTGTGCTCGGCGATCACCGCCGACAGGTCGCAGTCCGTGACGAAGTCTCCATTCATCAGGACGAAGGTGCCGCCGCCCTGGAAGTGCGACTCGGCCTTCTTCAGACCACCGGCGGTGCCGAGGATGAGCTGCTCTTCGGAATAATGAACCTTCACGCCGAGACGCTGGCCATTCCCGATGACGCCGCGAATCGACTCCGGCTGCCAGTGCAGGTTGATCACGGCCTCGTCGACGCCGTGCGCCTTCAGGTAGGAAAGGGTCTGCGAGATGATCGGCCTGTTGAGCAGGGGGAGGGAGGGCTTGGCGCGCGATTCGGTGAGCGGACGCATCCGTTCACCGAGTCCAGCCGCAAGGATCATCGCCTTCATGATGCTATGACACCATAAGTCGGCGGGACGACATCACCGCAACACCGCGCCGTGTCTGCGTTGTGGAAAAACAGGCCATGGCAACCACTCTCATCGACACTGTCGAGCGTTGCTGCATCGGCAACCAAGCCCTTGGAATTAAAATACCATCCGGTCCGCTGAACGTGACCCCTGCAACCCCTGTGCACCTTGGTCGAGATGCTCCAGATACAGATCCCTGTATGACTTCGTGATGAAGTCCCCGGAACGATAACCCAGCGCCTGCGCCCCCGCTTCGATCAACGCCCGGTCTCCTTCGAGCTCAAGGTAGATTCCGATCGGCGTCTCGTCGAGGAGCACGTGCAGCCCCTGCCACTCCCAGGTCGTCCGGTATTTCTGATACTGGAAGACCGGCTGCATCCCCAGCCCACGGATGATGGCGAGCAGCGCGTCCGTTTCGTTGGACGGGATCATCAGCTCGGTCTCGTGGCGGGCCTTCACCGGAGCGTGGGCGGTCGCCGGAGTGGGGGCCGTCGCAGAAGTGCCGGCGGCCTGGGAGGCGCCGCCGGACATCAGACCGGCCAGCGCCGGGGCGGCCGGACCCTTGAACGTCAGCAGGGTGCCCCGGGCCAGGACCCTGACCCTGAGGAGCGACCCGGCCCGGACGATCGAGCGATCCGGAAAATCGAACGCCAGGTTGTCTTCGAACTCGCGGGGGTGGGAGATGGTGGCGCCCATCTCTTCGAGACGGATCTTCGTGGCGGTGAGCCGCTCCGGCGCATCCACCAGCTCGCCGACCTTCAGCTTGACCTCGATCTCCAGACCGCCAGCCACTGTCCGAAAACTATCACACCGGCGGCCGGGATTCGGCGACGCGTGCAAGCAACGCCGCGAAGCGCGGGTCGGAGCGCAGGCTGTCGACCTTGGGTGTGACCTTCAGCATGACGAGCCACGGATGCCGATCCTCGTAGGCCTTGTCCAGCCAGTTGAACGCCTGGTCGCGCTCACCCAGGGCGGCATGAACGACGGCGACGTCGAACGGCGGGACATAGCGGCGGGCGGAAAGCTGCTGCATCCGGTCGAGAAACTCCCTGGCGCGGTCCCGCTGCTCAGCGCGGGCATACGCGTACGCGAGGCCTGAAAGAGTCCGAGGAGTGTCGCCCGCCAGCTTCCGCGCCTGCTCGAGCTCCGCGATGGCCTCTTCGTGCTTCCCCATCTCCACGTATGTCAATCCGAGGTCGTAGTGGGTCGGATAGAACAGGGGATCCAGGTCGATCGCCTTGCGAAACTCAGCGACCGCGTCGTCGTTCCGGCGGGCCAGCGAATAGATCCAGCCGACGACGTCGCCGATGATGAGCGACAGGGGATCGAGCTCGCGTGCCCGGGTGATCTGCGCCACCGCTTCGTCGAAGCGGCCGTCGGACGCCAGGAAGACCGCGTACCACTGGTGGCCCGGCGCGTAGTTGGGATTCAGCGCCAGGCCCTTCCTGAACTCTTCCTCCGCCGCCGGCCGGTTCCAGTCGTACAGATGGATCGCGTAGGCCAGGGCGATGTGCGCCTCCGCGAGCCGCGGGTTCAGCTCGAGGGCTTTGCCGGCGGCCGCCTTGGCCTGCGGATAGGCCTCCCTGGGAGGCACCAGGCCCCAGTTCCCCAGCACGTTGTAAGCGTCGGCGAGCGCGGAGTAGCTCGCGGCGCTCGAGGGATCGGCGGCGAGCGCCTGCTGGAAAGAGGCGATGCTCTTCTGCAGTCCTTCTTCGGTGCGCTGATTCCACAGGTAACGCCCGCGCAGATAGAGTTGATAGGACGCGGGATTCACCGGCCCGGCGCTCGCGAGATCCGCTTTCTCCTGCGGCGTCAGCGTGAGACTGACGGCCTCGGCGACCGCCGCGGCGAAGTCGCTTTGCAGCGCCAGGATGTCGCGCGCCTCGCGCTGATAACTGTTCGCCCACACGTGCGTCTGGTCGGAGGCGCGGATGAGCTGCACGCTGATGCGCACCGCCCCGCCGGCGCGCCGCACGCTCCCTTCCAGGATGTAGTCCGCGTGGAGCTCGCGGCCTATTGCATCCACTTTCTTCGCGGTTCCCTTGTACTGCATCGAGGAGGTGCGCGCGATCACGCCCAGCCGCGCCGGTTGCACGCGGCTGAGCTGCGTGATCATCTCCTCGGTGAGACCATCGCTGAAGTACTCCTCGTTGGGATCGCCGCTCAGGTTCTGCAGCGGCAGCACGGCCAGCATGATGTTCCGGTCGGCGAGAGCCGCCCGCGCGGGTCGTTTCGAGATCCACCAGGTGCCGTAACCGATGACGAGCCCGGCCAGAAGGAACGCCGCCATCCTGACGACTCGCGCTGTCCCGCCGCCCGCGATGGCCGGCGCGCCCCCGGGCCCTGCCGCGGCGGCACCGGCCCCGGGGATCGTCGCGGCCGCAGGCACCGGGCGGGATTCGCGGGCCCCGCTCTCCGCATTCTTCCACCAGGCATCCAGCTCCGACTTGTAGGCGAAAATCGCGGCCCGGAGCTTGTGCTGGTGCCGGTGCACGGGGAGGCCGTCCTTCTCCCAGCGGCGCACGGTGCTTTCGTCGCGGCGCAGGTAGGCGGCAATCTCCTTCCAGGAGTCGAGACGGTCTTCGGGTGGATGCGGTGGCGGGTCCTGCTCGTGCCGGGGTGGCTCGTTCCCGTGCATTTGGTCGTCTTTCCGGGGTGGTGGGAAGAATACCAGCATTCCCCCCTCCCCCTGCGGCTCGATTCCCAAGGTAATGCCGGCCGCTTATTAGCGCTCATCCCGCTCTCGCCCGTTGTAGCCGTTGAAGTTACCGGCACAATCCCTGTCTGAGAATCGGGGGTCCCCTGGTGTGGGGACCGCGACTCATTGGGGGAGGGGTGACATGGGTCCGGGAGTCCCGCGTCCGGGTCGGGTGGGCTGGTTCATCGCCGTTGCGGTCGTGTCCCTGGCGTTGCTCTCGGACCGGGCCCGGTCTGCAGGAGGGGAGCCGCTCCCCGCCGGCGGGGTGACCGCCAGGGGCAGGGGAGCCTCCTCGACCGAACCCGCGGCCGCCCGACCGATTCGCATCGACGCGGCACCCGTGCGCCTCGAGGCCAACGCCGGACAGGCCGACCCCGACGTCCTCTACCTCGCCCGGGGCCCGCGGTTCGCGGCCTTCTTTCTCGCCAACGGGGTCGAGCTGGCGCCCATCGGGGGGCCCGGGGCCGGGGGCGGGACGAATCCTTCCGCTTCCGGGGCCCAGGGCCCCTCAGTGCGACTGTCGTTCGGACCGGGGAACCGGTCGACGGCGGGGGTCGAGCCGACCCCGGAGCGGGTCCACTACTTCACCGGCTCCGATCCCGACCGCTGGCTGCGCGACATCCCCACCTTCGCCAGTGTCCGCTATGCCCCCGCTGGGGGAGGGTTCGACCTCGAGGCGCGCGCCGACGAGGCAGGCGTTCGCCTGCGGTGGACGCTACCACCGGGGACCGATCCCGCGACGCTCGCCCTCGAAACCGATGGGGCGGCGCACCTGACCGCCGAGTTCTTCCAGGAACGGCCATCGGAGACGGAGCCCATCCAGAAGCAGCGGGTCGGTCTCGACGGCCGGGTGCTGCAGCGCGGCGCGTCAGGCATCGGGTTCGAGGCCAAAGCCGCCGATGCGACCTTGCCGCTGATCATCGAAGGGCGTCTCACCCCGGCTCCGGGCTCCGCGCGTGTGGACGCGGATCGCGGGCCGGCGCTCGCGAAGGCGCCGGACGGCACCCTCGTTGCCGTCGGTCGCATCCCCGCGCTCCCTTCGCGCCAGCCCGGCGAGGCGCGCACCGGGCGCGACGGCCGTGACGGGCGCGACACGCGCGACGGGTACGTCGCGCGGCTTTCTGCCGACGGCAGGACGGTCCTCTCCACGACCATCTTCGGCGGCTCGGGCGACGAAGAGCCCGCCGCGGTGACGGTCGGCGCCGACGGGCGCATCCACGTGACCGGCACGACGACCTCGGACGATTTCCCCGCCCGCGCCGCGCTCCAGGTGGGGCTCTCGGGCTCTGCCGATGCATTCGCGCTCTCACTCTCCCCCGACGCCGCCTCGATCGTGCGCGCGACCTGGCTCGGCGGGCCGGGAAGCGAGCGCGGCCTCGGCATCGCGGCAGCCGGCGACACAACCCTCTGGATCGTCGGCACCAAAGACGAGGGCTCCCGGGGTGAGGACGGTTTCATTGCCGCCCTCGATCCGGGCGCTTCTTCCCCGCGCTTCCTGCGCCCGCTCGGCAACCGGGAACAGCCGCAGGCGGTGACGGTTGCTCCCGACGGGTCCATTTTGATCGCTGGAAGGGCCCATGCCGGGATCCCGATCGAGTCGGGCGCGAAGGCCGGTGCCGGTGGCGGCTGGGATGGCTTTGTCGCGCGCCTGTCACCGGTGGACGGGGCGCCGTTGTCCGAATTCCATTTCGGGGGCGAGGGCGATGAAGACGTCGCGGGCGTGGCGGCGGCGCCGGATGGCGGCATCGCCGTCGCCGGCCGCACGACCTCGGCAGCTTTCCCGGATGGAACGGAGGCCCATGGCGGACCGGATGCCTTCCTGCTGCGGCTGACGGCCGACGCCCAGGCCATCACGGGAAGCGCGCGGCTCGGCGGCGCGGAGGACGACGACGTCTCCGGCCTCGCGATGGACGACCACGGCCGCGCGCTGATCACCGGGACGACGCGATCCGCGGACCTCGCGACCATCCGCCCGAGGCAGCGCGAGCGCCGTGGCCCGTCCGACCAGTACGTGGCGGTCTTCTCCGGCGCGGCGGCACGAATCTCCTCGCTGACTTACCTCGGGGGGCAGGGGGAGGAGCGCGGCGGCGGCATCGCCGTCACACAGAGCGGCGATGCCGTCGTCGCCGGGGCGACCGGCTCGCCCGACCTCGGCGCCCTGGGCTCCGCCGATTCCACCCAAATCAGCCGGCTGCGTCCGGACGACGCCGTCGGGCTCGGCTTCGTTGCGAACATCCCGATCCCGGCGGCGACCCCGATCGGCTGGATCAATCCCGCCGGAGGCAACTGGAACAACGCCGCCAACTGGAACCCCGCGCAGGTCCCGGGCGCCGCCGACGACGCGCAGATCACCCTCGACGGCACCTACACGGTGACGCTGGACGTCGACGCCGCCCCCGGCAGCCTGACCCTCGGTGGCACGACCGGGACGCAGACCCTGAGCCTCTCGGCGGCGTTGCCACGCACGCTGACGCTCAATGGTCCGGGGTCCGTCGGGCCGCACGGCGTCATCGCGCACTCGGGTGGAACCCTGCGGGGCACCGGCACCCTGACCGTCGACGGCGCCTACAACTGGTCGGGCGGCACCATGACCGACACCGGAACGACGACGGTCAACGGACCGCTCGCCATCAGCGGCAACGTGGTCAAGAGCCTCGTCGGCGGCCGCGACCTCGAGACCAACGGCACCACGACCTGGACCGGAACCGCCGACATCACCTCCTGCGGGAGCAGCTTCACTTGCGTGATCACCAACACCGGCACCTGGGACATCCAGAACGACCGGACCCTGAACGTCAGCGGCGGCGGGACGACGACGTTCGTCAACAACGGCACCGTCCGCAAGACGGCGGGCACCGGCGTCACTTCGTTCCTCTCGACCATGAACAACGCCGGCCCGACCAGCCTGGTGGACATCACGATCGCGGGCGGGACGCTGGGTCTCGATGGCGGCGGCACCAGCATCGGCTCCTTCACCGCCTCGGCCGGTGCGACACTGCGCTTCGGCGGGGCCACGGCCCTCAACGCCGGCTCGTCGATCGCCGCCCCCACGGTGTCGTTCGGCGTCAACGGCACGATCGACATCAATGGCTCGTACAACGCCGGCACGCAGACGACCGTCGGCTGCCCCAGCTGCACCGTCAACTTCAACGCGCCCGCCACCGTGACGAGCGTGGGGACGACTCTCGCGGTGACCAGCGGCTCCATCATCTTCAGCAGCGGCGAGGCGATCAACGTCACGACGCTGACCCAGTCCGGCGGCCTCATCGGAGGCTCGGACACCATCACCGTTTCCGGCGCCTCGACCTGGAGCGGCGGCACCCAGCAGGGAGCCGGCGCCACGCCGCCGGTGGGGACGACCGTCTACAACGCCGCGTTGACCCTTTCCGGCGCCGTCAAGAACCTCTGGAACAGCCGGCGGCTGGAGACCAGGGGCACCACGACCTGGACCGCCGGCGACATCGCCTCGTGCAATTCCGGCCAGAACTGCGTCATCGCCAACGACGGCACCTGGGACATCCAGAGCAACCAGACCTTCACCCTGAGTTACGGCGGGACGACGACCTTCGTCAACAACGGCACGGTGCGCAAGACCGCGGGAGCCGGGGTCACTTCGTTCCAGGCGGCCATGGCCAACGCCAGCCTGGTGGACATCACCGTGTCGGGCGGGACGCTGGGTCTCGACGGCGGCGGGACGAGCACCGGCTCGTTCACGGGTTCGGCGGGCACGGTCCTGCGCTTCGGCGCCGCGACGACATTCGACGTCGGATCGTCGGTCACCGCTCCCGTGGTGACGTTCAGCTCGGGCGCCGCCACCACCAACGTCAACGGCACGTACAACACGGGCCAGACCAACCTCAGCGCCGGCACCGTCAACTTCAACACCGGCGTCCTGGCCAGCGTCGGGGTGCTCAACCAGTCCGCGGGCGTGCTGGGGGGCGCCGGCACGGTCACCGCCTCCGCGGCCTCGGCCTGGAGCGGCGGCACCATGACCGGCTCGGGAGAGACGACGTTCAACGGGGCGTTGTCGCTCAGCGGAACCACCAAGGTCCTCAGCGCCGGGCGGCGCCTCACCACCAACGGCACGACCACCTGGACCGGCACCGGCGACATCCAGACATGCACGACCGGACAGACCTGCGTGATCACCAACACCGGCACCTGGGACATCCAGAGCGACCGGACGATCAATCTCGCTGCCGGCGGGACGGCGGCCTTCGTCAACAACGGCACCGTGCGCAAGACGGCGGGAACCGGCGTCACGGCGTTCGCGATCGCCATGAACAACGCGAACGTGGCGGACATCACCGCATCGGGCGGGACCCTGGCCTTCGATAACGGAGGAACCAGCACCGGCTCGTTCACCGGCGCCGCCGGCACGACGCTGCGCTTCGGCGGCGCCGCCACGCTCAACACCGGCTCGTCGATCGCCGCTCCGGCGGTGACGTTCCCCATCAACGGAAGCGTGGTCAACATCAACGGCTCGTACAACGCCACGACCTCGACGAGTGTCGGAAGCGGCACCGTCAATTTCAACGCGGCCGCGACGGTGGCGAGCCTGGGGACGACCCTCACGCTCTCGAACGGCACCCTCAACCTGAGCAGCGGCGAGCCGATCGGGGTGACGACGCTGAACATGTCCGCCGGCACGCTGACCGGCAGCGACATCGTGACCGCCTCCGGTGCCTCGACCTGGAGCGGCGGCTTCATGGGCGGCGTGGGCACGACGACCTACAACGGCGCGCTGACACTCTCCGGCGGCACCAAGGTTCTCAACGGCGGCCGCCATCTCACCACCAACGGCACGACGACGTGGTCCACCGGCGCCATCCAGACCTGCACCACGGGTCTGACGTGCGTGATCGTCAATGGCGGCACCTGGGACCTGCAGAGCGACGCGGTGATCAACCTCAGTGGCGGAGGGACCTCGACCTTCGTCAACAACGGCACGCTCAAGAAAACCGGGGGGACGGGGATCTCGGCCTTCGCCTCGAGCTTTTCGACCTCGGGCGCCGTGCAGAGCACCAGCGGGACGCTGAGTTTTCAGGCGGGCTACACCCAGACCGCCGGAACGACGTTGCTCAACGGCGGCAACCTGACTGCGAATACGCCGCTGTCGATCCAGGGCGGGATGGTGCAGGGAACCGGCACGATCACCGGCGGCATGACCAGCGTGGCCGGCCACGTCGTGCCGGGGCAGTCGCCGGGCCTTCTGACCGTCGCGGGCAATTACATCCAGCAGGTGCAGGGTTCGCTCGATGTCGAGATCGGCGGCACCACGGCGGGCACGCAGTACGACCAGCTCAACGTCGCGGCGACCGGCGGGGCCGCCACCCTCGGCGGCAGGCTGAACGTCACGCTGGCGAACGGTTTCGTGCCCTCGCTCGGCCAGACCTTCACCATCGTGAACGCGCTGTCGCGCACCGGCACGTTCGCGACGACCAGCTTCCCCGGCATCGGCTGCGGCCTGACCTGGCAGGTCACCTACACCGCCACGACCGCCGTGCTGACGATCGTCAGCGACGGCCCCTGCTGCCCGGACGCCGACAACGACGGCTTCACCGTCTGCTCGGCCGGCTGCTCTTCGGATGTGAACAAGGTCTGCGGCGACTGCAACGACAACAACCCCGGCATCGGCGCCGGCAGCGCCGAGATCTGCGACGGCATCGACAACGACTGCAACGGCCAGGTGGACGACGGCCTGCAGGGACGCGCCGAGACCTGCAACGGCCTCGACGACAACTGCAATGGCGTCGTCGATGAAGGGGATCCGGGCGCCGGGCTTTCCTGCGGCACCGGCCAGCCGGGCGTCTGCGCCCTCGGCACGATGCACTGCACCGCCGGCGCGCTCACCTGCGTGCGCAACGTCGGCCCGGGACCCGAGACGTGCAACGGCAAGGACGACAACTGCAACGGCGTCGTGGACGAAGCGGGGGACGCCGACGGCGACGGCGTCGCCGACTGCACGGACAACTGTCCCGACGCCTACAATCCCGGGCAGCAGGACGCCGACCACGACAACTTCGGCGACCTGTGCGACTGCACTCCCAACAACGCCGGCAACCCGCCACCGGCGGAAATCGGCAACGTGACCGTGACCCGCTCAGGCGGGGTGATGACCATCGGCTGGAGCTCCGTCGTCGGCGTGCAGCGCTACAACGTCTACCGCGGCTACCGCACCGAGGGCGACACCTGGGCCTACGACCAGCAATGCCTGGTCAATCGCACCAGCAGCCTCTCGACCACCGACGCGCTCGACCCGCGGGCTTTCACCCTCTTCTATTATTACGTGTCCGCGTCATGCCCCGCCGGGCAGGAGAGCCCGCTCGGCCGCAGCTACCCGGGCAACGCGGTCATTCCCCAGCCGAACCTCTGTCCTCAGGCCAGCCTCGACGCCGACGGCGACGGAACCGAGGAGGCCACCGACAACTGTCCCGGCTACAACAACCCGCTCCAGGCCGACTTCGACGGCGACGCCCACGGCGACGTCTGCGACAACTGCCCGGCGGTCGCCAACACCAGCCAGACCGACACCGACAACGACACCCTCGGCAACGCCTGCGACCCCGACGACGACAACGACGGCATCCAGGACGACGGCGACGCCAGCGGCGTCGCCGGCGACCATCCGTGCACGGGAGGTGTCATCGCGTCCTGTGACGACAACTGTCCGCTGGTCGCCAACCCGACGCAGGCGGACACGAACGCCAACGGGGTGGGGGACGCCTGCGAGTAGGGAAGAAGCCCCTCCGCCTTGGAAAAGCCTGGCAGGGCGTAGAATCCGCCGCAAGATGAGCGGAGGAAGACCACCCCGGTCTTTCTATCTCTTTCTACCGAGCACGGATGTCACCGCTTACGACATTGGATCTGAGTGAGCGCGAGGATCTCGACTCCGATCTTCAAGAGTCGGTCGATCTCCGTCTGAAGGAGAGGAACAAGATTCTGAAGGTCGCGATGACACTTGTCGCCCTAGTGGCGGGCATCGCGCCGTTCGTGAACTACCTGACCCTTGAGATGCCGATTTTCGGGCTCCACGAGGCCTCGCTGGTGGATAGCTTTTCCGCTGCCGCCAGAGTGGGCGCTGCCGCCAAAGCGGAAGCTCCCGACACGTTGGGTGCGGTCGATGAAACGCGGGTCGTCGATGCCGATGTCCTGAACGTTCGAAAGGGCCCCGGGCCCGAGTACCCCGCAATGGGACAAGTCACCAAGGGGACAAGGATTTCGGTCGTCGGCGAGGAGCGTGGGTGGCTCAAGATCCCTACGAGTCAAGGTGATGGCTGGATTGACGCTTATTACGTGTCGCCGCCGCCCGGAGGGATGAATCTTTGGGACCACCTTCTTGCTCTCGACAAGGAGGGCATCAACCCGAAATTGGCCGCAGGCATCCGTCGTCTACCGCCATACTCGCCCTGGATTCCAGCGGTTGCGTTGATGCTGGCGGCAGCCTCTCTGGTTTTTCTTCCCTTCGGTCACACCGAGATCGGACTCGCAGCCCTTCGGACGGTCCTTTTCACCTGGGCTCTCCTTTCCCTATATGCGCTGGTGTTCCACCTTCTCCTCGTCCAAGGGTTCAGGAACACCCTTGGCGAGCTCTCGCGGGCGACGGCCGCTGACCTCTCTGAAGCCGGTCCCCTCGGTGAGCTGGCGGGTGTCGCGACTCAGGCCTTCGCCAACAACACCAGGATTCATGTCGGTCCGGCGCTTTACGTGCTCGCCGCGTCCGGTGTTCTGATGTCGTCTCTCAGCCTGTTTCTCGTCGTTGTACAGCGGCGCCAGCTCGTTCGGCCGTACAGAGAGCCGGGGGAGCCGATGAGATACCTGGACCTGTGATCGGCTTGCTCGTCGTGGCTGACATCTAGTCCTGGTGGCGGTACCCGACCTTGCGGACCGTCAGGATGTGGCGCGGCGCGGCCGGGTCCTCCTCCAGCTTGCGGCGCAGCTCGGCGACGTGGGTGTCGACGGTGCGCGACACCGCGCCCGAGGCGTAACCCCAGACCTCGCGCAGCAGGTCGGTGCGCGACACGACGGCGCCGCGACGGCGGATGAGGGCGACGAGCAGGTCGAACTCGCGCGGAGCCAGCTCGACCGGGCGGCCATGGCGCGTCACCGTCCGGCGGGCGTGATCGACCACCACCGAGCCGAACCGATCGGTTTCGGGCGCCCCCGATCGGCCGTTCTCTCCGGGCGCCGGCCCGGACTTCGAAGCCGCCCGCGCGCCGCGGCGCAGGAGACCCTCCACGCGGGCGAGCAGCTCGAGAAGACCGAACGGCTTGGTCAGGTAGTCCTCGGCCCCGAGGCGCAGGCCGCGCACCTTGTCGGCTTCCTCGCCACGCGCGCTCAGGATGAGCACCGGGACCTCGTGCCCTTCCTGGCGCAGCGTTTTCAGGACCTGGAAGCCGTCCAGCTTCGGCAGCATCAGGTCGAGGACGACCAGGTCGGGTCGCCACGCGCGCGCCCGATCGAGACCGGCCTTCCCGTCGCGTGCCACCTCGACCTCGTGACCTTCGATCTCGAGGTTGTTGCGCAGGCCGTAGCCGAGCGTGCGGTTGTCCTCCACGATCAGGATTCGGCTCACGCGTCCGTCCCCGCGGCGGGAAGCTCGACGACGAAGCGCGCCCCGCCCTCCGGGCGCTCCTCCACCCAGCAGCGCCCTCCCTGCAGATCCGTCAGCTCGCGGACCACCGACAGCCCGATCCCGGTGCCGGCCACGGCCGCCGTCTCCTCGCGTCGCAGGCGCTGGAACGGCTCCCAGATGCGATCGCGCTCGCCCGCGGGGATTCCGGGCCCCTGGTCCTCGACGCGGATGCGGCAGACGCCGTCCAGCCGCTCCGCCTCCACGCGGATGCGCTGCCCCTCCGGGCCGTACTTGACCGCGTTGTCCAGCAGGTTGAGCAGCACCTGCCGCAGCGCGCCGGTGTCGAGGCGCGCGGTCAGGTCTCCCGTGAACCGGCTCTCGACGGCCGCGCCGGCCCGGCGCGCCATCGGCTCGAACCCTTCGACGGTCTCGCGGATCAGCGCGCCCAGATCGCGGCGCTGCAGATCGAGCTGCAGCGCGCCGCGCTCGCCGCGGGCGAACTGCAGGACGTTCTCCACGAGGTGGCCGAGCCGCCGTGCTTCGTCGTCGATGATTTGCAGCGCGCGGCGGCGCTCCCCGTCCGTGCGCACCCGGTCGAGCAGCAGCGTCTCGGAGAACATGCGGATCTGCGTCAGGGGCGTGCGCAGCTCGTGCGACACGCGCGAGACGAACTCGGTCCGCATGGCCGCCACCGCGCGCTCGCGCCGCAGCAGGACGAGCCCGGCCGCCGTCAGCCCCGCCGCGACCACGAGGAGAACCAGCAGCTGCGGCAGGCGCGAGCGCGGCAGGCCGCCGATGACGAGGGCGGGCGCGGCCGCCGCGTTCAGCGACACGCGCAGCCGCATTCCCTCGAACACCCCGTCGTAGGCGTCGCCGAACGGAATCTCTTCGCCGAATCCCCCGTAGGTCAGGGCTCCCGAGCGGAAGCGCGTCCGGCCGGAGGCGTCCACGACTTCGACGGTGAGGCGGTCGTTGCCGACCTTGCCATGAGAAATGGACGGTGGCAGGAGCGGCGCACGTTGGAGGACCTGCTGGAACCAGGGGGTGAGGGCGTCCAGGTTCAGCTCGAACCCGACGAGGTCGGCGGGAGCGCTTTCTCCGCCTCTGGCCGGCGCGGCTTCGATCGGGGCCACCACGAAGGCGCGCGCGGTGCCCTCGTCGTTCAGCTGGATGGTGGTGAAGGCCCCCCGGCCCGAGGCGCTCCGCCCCGAGGCTTCGCCGAGCCGGCCGGCCAGCTTTTGGGACAGCGCCTCCGGCAGCGGATCGGTCGCCGCCAGCCGTCCCGAGGCGGCATGGAAGCGCAGGTACCGCGTCGCGAGGTCGAGCGCCCGGCGCGTGTTCGCGTCGAGACGCGCCGCCACCTCGTCCTGCGTCGCGACCTGGTCGCGCGCGGCGGCCGAGCCGGGCGAAAGCGGCGGGGTCGCCTGTCGAATGGCCGTGACGAGCCGGAAGCACCCTTCGTATCCGACGAGCGCCGACGAGCGCCGGACGAACTCGGTGCCGGCGAGCCCGGCGTAATCCCGCAGCACCGCCGCGGTCGCATCCTGGTGCGAGCGGGCGGCATCGGCCGCCTGCCACGCCAGGACCCCCGCCAGGACGAGCCCGGCGACCAGCAGGATCATCAACCCGCTCCCGCGGAGCGCGTCGCGGCGGTTCGGCGCCAGGCTCATGCTCCGACTCTAACGCACCCCCCGTCCGCGCCGTGAGGCGCCCGTGCGAGTTGACGAAACCCTGACAAATCCCGCACCGAATCCTTGCCTCCACCCGCCGCCTTCAGCGGCTAACGTCCAGCCACAGCGTGCGGTGGTCCGAGCGTGCGGAGGACGTCATGACCATGGTGAGCGCGGGGCGAAGGCCGGCCGGGGGCGCAATCGTCGGAGTGCTGCTGGCGGCGTTTTTTTCTCCGGCGCTGGCAGCGCCTGCCCCGGAGATCCCGGACACGTTCAAGAACCTCAAGGTCCTGCCGAAGGACATCAAGAAGGGGGAGCTGGTCGGGGTGATGCGGATGTTCGCCGGGGCGCTCGGCGTCCGCTGCGCGTACTGCCATGTCGGCGAGGACGGGAAGCCGCTGTCCACCTTCGACTTCGTCAGCGACGAGAAGACCACGAAGCGGGCGGCGCGCGACATGATCCGCATGGCCGATACCATCAACAAGAAGTACATCGCCAAGGCCGACCTCGGCCGCACCGAGCGGATGCAGATCAACTGCGTCACCTGCCATCACGGCCTCACCCGTCCGGAGCAGCTCCAGACCATCCTGACGCGCACCACGAACGAGAAGGGGATCGACGCGGCGCTCGACGAGTACCGCGCGCTGCGCAAGAAGTACTACGGCGGGGCGCAGTACGACTTCGGGCCCGTCTCGCTCAACATGCTGGCGGAGCGCCTCATGCGCGACAACAAGCCGGCCGACGCGATCAAGGCCGCCGAGCTCAACGCCGAGCTGCACCCGGAGGACACCTTCGCTCAGTCGGGCCTCGGCGACTTCTACGCCAAGGCGGGGAACAAGCCGAAGGCGATCGAGGCGATGCAGCGCGCCCTCTCCGTCGATCCTGCCAACGACTACGCACGCAAGCGCCTCGACGCGCTGCAGAAAGAGGAGCCGGCGAAACCGTAGGCCCCCGCGAGGCTGCAGCGTCCGTTCGGGAATGTCCGCTTTCGATCCCTCTGCAAGTCTGCTTCATTGACCCGGCCGTTTCCGGGGAGTACGGTCGCGGCACTCGTCGCCGCACCGTCACGCCGGGAACGCCTCTCGGCCCGCTCCCGGAGTGAACCAACCAAGGCCGACCGCGGGAGGGTATGTCCATGTCATTGAAGAAAGCGTTGCGTCTGCTGGCAGTGAGCATCGCCATAGCGGCGTGCGTGCTCCTCATCCCGGCCCACTTCGGCACCGTCGACGATGCCTGCGCCGGTGGCGGTCATTGTCCACACGACTGTCCGCACACAACCTGTGTGACCCCCGGCTGCGGGGATGACGGCATCATGGCCACCACGGCGTGCACCCACGCCGAGTTCCAGGGCCCCATCATCAATGGGTGCTCCGTCGGCTGCAGGGCTCTGACGTGCAATTGACCTGAACGAAGCGGGGCCGGCGCTCCGGCGCCGGCCCCACCTGCGCCGATGAGATGGGTGGTCCGGCCGCTCCGGATCTGGCGCACCGTTTCGGGAAACCAGCGCCCCGGCGGCTTCCGGATGGATCAGTGCTCCGGGCGTCGCTCCGCCTCGGCGAACGGCGGGTCGGCGACGATCGCGGCCTCCTGGCGCAGCACTTCCCGCAGGTCCGGCGAATCGAGGATGATCTTCGCGGCCGCGGCGCGCAGTCGGTCGATGGCCTCGTCGGGCAGGTGGAAGGTCGTCGGCAGCTCGTTGAGAGCGCGGCGCTCCTTCTCGTCCTTCAGCGCCTGGAACGAGACCTCGATGGCGTGGATTTCGGCCTCGGGGGCGTTCTCGATGTAGCCCAGCTTGCTCACCACCCCGCCCCGCACCGCCTTGGCGCGAATCTCGCGCAGGGCGTCCCAGCGCGCGTCGATGTCCTTGAGCAGCTCCACCGACTCGCTGGCGTAGCGGTCGATCGGCACCCCGGCCGACTTCTCGAGGATCTGCAGCGTGCCCGGCGGGTCGACCGTCTCGTTCATGGCGGTCGCAGGGGAGGAGACCGAGTTGACGACGAAGATGATGATGCGGCGGACGTGGTCCAGCGGCGTGGGCTGGCCGCTCATCCGCAGCGCCTCGAAGGTCTCGAGATAGTCGAGGACGCCGCGCAGCCCCAGGTTGTCGGACACGCCGCCATCCACGAGATGGAAGTAGCGGTCTTCCCTGGCGTCGTCCAGCTCGCGCAATTCCTGCAGGCGCTTCAGGATCCGGCCGGCGGGGCGGGGCGGCCGGGAGGCTTGCGTGAACTGCTTCAGCCAGGACGGCTCCTGGTACCCGCAGCGACCGCCATAGTTGTCGATGGTGAGCGGCGACAGGACGACCGGCACCGCCGACGACGCCGCGGCGGCGCGCGCCAGCCGGAACGCGCCCAGGTCGGCGCACATGACGTCGAAGTTCTGCGGGATGAAGGCGACGCGCGAGCCGCTCGACAGGTCCGTCGCGCTCACCGCCACCGCCGGCCCGTCGGTCGCCTCGAGGTCGGCGAAGGTCTTCCCCTGGAACAGCAGCTCGTCGTACAGGTCCGCCGCCATCTCGGAGCGTCCCCCTCCGGGCGAGACGAGCGCCGGCCAGTGCGTGGGGTTGAGAGCCCGGCGCACGAGCATCCCCTGCACGTCGCGCCGCAGGAAGCGCTTTTCGTATTCATCGAAAAGCGCGTCGCCATAGAGCCGGTAGGCGAGGGCGGTGAAGCTGCCCCCCGACACGCCGGTGATCAGGTCCACCTCGTCGAGCATGCGGACCGGCTTGCCGTCCTGGATCATCTGGATGCGCCGCAGCGTCTCGAGGGCGCCGTAGGCGAACGCCGCCGCCCGTGTCCCGCCGCCGGAGAACGCCAGGATGACCAGGTCTTCGTGCGCGCCGCGCTTCAGCTCCAGCCTTTCGAACTGGTGCGCCTCGCTCGCCTTGTACTGCAGCAGCGGCGGATTCACCGGCCGCTCCGCCCGCCCCAGGCGCAGCCAGACCATCGCGGCCACGACGAGCACCGCGGCCACGATCGGAAACCGGAAACGACGCGGGTGAGTGGGCAAGCCGCCTACTGCGTCTGGCCGGAGCCCGGGACGATCGCCAGGAACATCGCTTTGGTCAGGCGGTAGCCCTCGGGCTGGGAGCGGACTCCCAGCGCGGCTCCGACCCCCGGCTCGACGCGCCCGGCCGGCTCGGCGCCGGCCGCCGCACCGACGCGGACGAAGCGGCCGGAGGCCACGAGGCCCTCGAGGAGCAGCCGGTTCTCCACCGGCTTCAGCCCCATCAGGTCTGCCGGGAACTCAACGGGCAGCCCGTGCTTCCCGTCGACCGCCCCCATGGCGTGGAGCGTCTGAATCATGAACCGCACGGCGTCGGCGTAGACGTTGATGCGGCCCGGATGCTTGCGGTTGAGGTGGTCGGCCATCTCGTCCCCCAGAACCAGCCGGACGAGCCGCTCCGTGCCGCCCGGCAGCATGTCTTCGGCGCTCGGCGCATCCATCGCGTCAACAGAAGGGGGAGGTGTCATGGCCACCGGAACGGCGTCCGCACGCCAACCGGAAAACTACCACACCGGACGTAAGATCCGGCCAGCGATGGACCCGGTCTTCCAGAATGCCTATGACGACAACGCCCGCGCGAAGGCCTACGCGGGGCTCGAGTTCCCCGGGACCTACTGGCTCGCCTTCCGCGACCTGCCGGCGGCCCTCCGCGAACACGTCCGCGGCACCGAGGCGCTCGACTTCGGCTGCGGGACTCGCTTCGAGCTGGGATGGGCGGACGCGGCCGCGGCCGCCCTGGTCTTCGTGGTCGTCCGCCTCATGGTCAACGGAATCAGGTTTTCGCCGTAGCCGCCGCCGGGCCGGTCAGCCCTTCCGCGAACGCAGACCCTGCATTGGCCAGACGATGGCGGGAGCGGGGAACGCGGGACGCGCGAAGAGGAAGCCCTGGCCGTAGTGGGCGCCGGTGTCGATGACGGCGGTCAGCTCCTCGGGGGTTTCGATCCCTTCCGCCACGATCTTGGCGTTCATGCCGTCGCACAGCTTCACGAGGGCGGCCACCAGTTTCTGCAGCCGGCTCTCGCCCCGAAGGTTGGCGATGAGCTGGCGGTCGAGCTTGACGACTTCGGGCGCCAGGTCGGCGATGTATTTCAGGTTCGAGTAGCCGGCGCCGAGATCGTCGATGGCCAGCGAGATCCCGCGGCCGCGGATCTCCTTGAGCAGCCCGTGGCAGTACTTGAAGTGGCTGAGCGGGACCGACTCGGTGATCTCCAGGTAGACCGGCTCGTCGTGGAAGAACATCGCATCGTCGGGGCGGACGAGCCAGCCCTCGTTGAACTCGGACGGATGCAGGTTCAGGAAGAGCGCGGTTCGGGGACAACCGCGGACGGCGAGGGCACGCAGGTGCCGGCCCATCTGCCCCATCCCGCCCGCGGCGATCGCGTCGTTGATCAATTCGACGGCGTGCCGGGGCGTCGGAGTCCTGCAACGCAGCAGCGCCTCGTAGCCGAAGACGTCGCGGCGCTCGAAGTTGACGATCGGCTGGAACGCGATGTACAGCTCGTCGGCCGAAGGAATTCCGCCGGCCGTCGCGCCGGGGGTCGTTGAATCGGATTCCGTCATCGGGGCTCCTCCGCTGCGAATCTCCCGTCAGCCGCGCATCGCCAGGCCCGTCGCGAGCACCCGCTCCAGGTCGTGGAAGTCGAACGGCTTGCGGATGTAGTCGAAGGCGCCGAGAGCGAGCGCCTCGGCGGCGGCCGCCTCATCGGTCGCTCCGCTGATCATGATGACGAGCACGCTCGGATCCGCTTTCTTCAGCCGTCGCAGCGCCTCGATGCCGTCCATGCCGGGCATCAGGATGTCGAGGAGCACCGCGTCGAAGCGGCGCCGGCCGGCCAGGGCGAGCGCCTCCGCCCCGCTGTGCCCGACAACGATGCGGTGCCCGCGACCCTGCAGGAACTCGGCGAGCGGGCGGCGAATCTCCTTTTCGTCATCGACGATGAGCACTGTGGCCACGGGGGAAAACTAGGGCCTGGCGGAACGGGGCGCATCCGTGGAAACACGGACCGCGCCGGGGGTTCAGCGGATCGGAGGGTTCAGCGGATCAGGCCGCTCTCGAGGGCTTTGCGGACCGCCTCGGTGCGCGACCGGGCGTCGAGCTTCGACATGATGCTGCTGACGTGGGTCTCGACGGTGCGGATCGACAGGTCGAACTCGGAGGCGATGGCGGCGTTGCGCATCCCCTCGTGCAGGCACTCGAGGATCTCGATCTCGCGCACCGTCAGGTCGAACAACCCCTCGCCGCGCGACGCGGCGCTCGAGTAGGTGCGCATCACCTTCGAGGCGATCTTCGGCGGCAGCACCACGCCGCCCGAGGCGATCTGGTCGAGCGCGTCCACGAGCGCCTCCTGCGGCGAGTCCTTCAGGAGGTAGCCGTGGATGCCGATGCGCGCCAGGGCGCGCACGTACTGGTCGAAGTCGTAGCCGCTCAGCACGAGGATCTTGACGTCGGGCCAGTCGGTGCGCAATCGCCGCGCCAGCTCGATGCCCGAGACGTGCGGCATCCGGATGTCGAGCACGACGATGCCGGGAGTCTCGTCCCGCATGATCGTCAGCGCCTCCTCCGCGTTCGAGGCCTCGCCGACGACGCGGAAGCGCGGATGGCGCGCCAGCCGCGTGCGGATCCCCTCGCGGAACATGCGGTGGTCGTCGACGATCAGGATCCGGGTCGCCTGGCTCATCTCGTCGTGATCCAGCTCATGCCGGGCTCCGTCGCATGCTGGGAATCGCCCCGGCCGGGCACGTCCGCGCCTCGTTCAGCGCCGGGATGAAGGCGGTGACGACGGTGCCGCGGCCGCTGTCGGACAGGATCGTCACGCCGCCACCGATCTGGCGCAGGCGCTCACGCATGCCGGGGATGCCGAGACCGCGCGGCACGCGGCCGGCGTCGGCGAACCCGCGGCCGTCGTCGCTGATGCGCAGCTCGAGGCTGTCGTCCCGCTTGGCGAGCGACACGAGGATGGCGCCCGCCTGTCCGTGCCTCACGGCGTTGGTGATGGCCTCCTGGGTGACGCGGAAAAGGGCCACCTCCGCCTCGGGCGCGAAACGGTCGTCCTCGGTCAGGCCCGACAGCGTCAGGCGCGGCACCACCGCGAACTGCCGCGACGCCTGCTCGAGCAGCCAGTCGATGGCGGGAACCAGGCCGAGGTCGTCGAGGATCGCCGGCCGCAGGCGGGCGCACAGCTCGCGCAGCTCGGACACCAGCTCGTGCGCCACGCCGTCGCGGTCGCGCAGGTCGCCGACTCCGGGCCCGCCGAGGAGGATCGCCTTCTGCAGCGGCCCGTCGTGCAGATCGCTGGCGATGCGGGTGCGCTCGGTTTCCTGGGCGTGGATGAGCTGCCGGCTCACGTCCCGCAGCTCGGACAGCAAGGTGGCTTCGCGCAATGCCAGCGCCAGGATCGGCGCGACGGTCGCGATCAGCAGGCGCTCCTCGTGGACGAAGACCTCCCCCTGCGCCTTCGGTCCCAGGACGAGATAGCCGAGCGTGTCGCTCGAGGTCTGCAGCAGCGCCACGACCAGCCGATCCGGGTCCCACCAGACGTCGACGAGGCCGTCCTCGCCGAACACCAGCGACGGCAGGCGCGGCTGGGCGAAGGCGATGCACTCCCGGGTGCGGCCGCCGGCCGAAGCGGCCACGCGCAGGTCGGCGCGATCGGTTCCAAGGAACAGGACGGCCGCTTCGAGCTCGAGATCGTGCCGCAGGCGTCCGACCAGGACCTCGGCGACCTTCTCGGCGCCATTGCTCCCCATCAGGTTCTGCTGCACGCCGGCGAGGAGCGCCTGCGAGTCCACCTGGTCGCGGTAGACGAGCCGATCGAGCAGGCCGCGCACGGCGCGCCGCGCCAGATCGAACAGCAGGGCGCCGGCGACGACGAGCACCACCGTGACCGCCGACGCATCCACGTCGCCCAGAAGCACGCGCGCCGCGTTCGCCAGGAGCGCGACCACGACGAGCAGGACGCACGCGGTGAGGCCGTAGACCATGCCGCGGTGGACCAGACGGCGGATGCCGAGGAGATGATGCCGGAGGATCGCGTACGCGAACGTGGCGGGGATGACCCCGCAGAGGCAGATCGTGACGTACCACGGGACCAGCTCTTTGTACCCGAGCGTCAGCGGGATGAGGGTCAGCAGGACGAACGGCAGCGAGCCGCAAGCGATGCCGGCGAGCGCCAGCCGCGAGTCGGCGACCCCGGCCCGCTCTCTCGAACCGGCGGCGCGGACCGCGAGGATCGCGACGGTGGCGAGGATCGACATCGACAGGAGGAGCCCGAAGGCCACGCGCACGGTGGTGTACAGAGCGGGTCGCCAGGCCAGCGCGCCGAGATAGGCGGCCAGGACGACCGCGGCCGCCAGGAACAGGGTCCGCATCGCCCTGCGGCGCTCGTCCGTGCTGCCGACGAAGGTGGTGGCGAACACCGGCATCGTGGCGGCCAGCGCCAGGCACGAAACGAACTGCACGATCAGCGCCCAGGCGGGATGCGGCACGCCGGCCGCGGGGGCGACGCCGAGCGCCACCGCCGCCAGGCCCCCGAACACGGCGAAGAGCCGGGCCGCCGGGGAGAACGGCCGCCGGACCAGCACCGCCGCGGCGAGCAGCGCGAAGGCCAGTCCGATCAGGCCGATGGCGATTTCCGCCGGCATCGAGATCGAGGCTCCCGGGGCGACGGCGGCGGAAAGCACCGTCCCTTGCGACGACTCGAAGCGTCCGGCGATGATGCGCCGGCTCGCGGCCGGGCCGGATGCGGCCCTTTCTTCGACCGACAGCACCCGCATCCCCGGACGGACGCCGCGATGCCAGCCGTAGCCCGCGGGCATGACCCAGCCCACGCACGTGCCGGTGTCGCAGGCTTCGAGTCTCACGCCCAGGTCGGCCGGCCGGCGTAGCGCCAGGTGCGATGATCCGGCTGTCAGAAGATAGGCCACGAGAATGACCAGCGCCCCGAGGCGCGCAGCGTTACACGACCACGCCGCTCCCGAGGGCGCAGAGGGTGAGGGCGGCCTCGGATTCGACGCGCCCGACGAAGGCTTCCAGGGAGGTCGTCGCGCAGCCACGCTCCGCCAGGCTCCGGAGATCGGCGCGAGCCCGTCCCATGTACGCCAGCGAGAGAACGGCCGCGTAGATCGGGGCGCCGGAGGATTGGTAGGCATCGCGGGACTTCGGCGACAGCGTACCATCGCTTGCCGCGGCCGGTTCCAGCGAGGTTTGCCGGACAAAGTAGACCACCGGAAGCGTCGCCTTCGAACGCGCCAGGTCGCAGCGCTCACCGGGGGCGCAGGCGTCGCGCTGGTCGTCCACCAGCTGCGCGCAGGTGAAGAGATTGAAGCCCAGGCTCTCGAAGACGGAAGAGAGTCCGGGATCGATGCCGGCGAGCCGGGCGGCGAAGCCGGCGGCGAAGGCGCCCAGGCTTCCCGACTTGAGACGCGTCATGTGCAGCGCCTCTTCGTAAGTCGCGCCGCCCCGCCGTCCGAGCCGCGCGTCGAGGAACTGTCCGGCGCACGCGCCGCTGGTCGCGACGCAGAAGTGACGCATGGCGCTCGCCCCGCCCGGCAGGCCCGAGGTCGCCTCGGCGGCGGCCGCCGTGCCGGCGGTGAACAAAGCGATGGCCAGGGCCAGGTCTTCGGCCCGGCTGTCGCACGCATCCCCGTCGGCGACCTCGTCGAACACCGAGGCCGACTGCATCTGCAGCTCGACCGCGGCGGCCGCCACGAGCCCCGTCGAGTCGTAGCGGCCGCGCGCGGACCTATAGACCTCGAGCGCGAAGAGTCCGGCCCGGCAGGTGCCCTCCGGGTGAAGGGCGTATCCGGGCCGCGACAGCAGCCGGATCAAGTCGGCATGGATCGTCGGCTCCGCGTGCGTGATGACCGCATCCGCCACCTGGGCCCGCAGGAAGTGCAGCACGGCTGGAATCCCGGCGACCGTCGCGCTAGAACCAGGGAACGGTTTCGTCGAAACTCAGCCTGCCCGGCGTCACGTAGCCGGCGAGCGAACGAACCGCCCCGGCCAGCTCGTGCAGCCCGCGCCGGCCGAGCGCTTCCTGGAGGTCGCGCAGGGAGATCTTGCCGGTGTCGTTTTTCGAGACCTCGAGTAAGTGTGCGAATCCGACGGCATCCATGACGGTGACCTCCCTTTCGAGTGGGGCCCCATCGTCATGCCAATGGATGGGCCCGCGCATCGGTGGGCGCCGCCTCGTCCGGGCCGTGGTTTCCCCGCGGGGTTTCCACGGAGGCCGGAGGCCGGATCCACGGAGGGGGAGAGAGACATGAAGCGACTTGTCTTCGCGGGCCGTCACGCGCGCATCGGATCGTGGTCGCCGTCTTCGTCCTGGCAATCCTGGCGTCGCCCGCGACCGGCGCCGCCTCGCCATTATGGCCAGCTGGTCATGTACCTGCGCCTGAACGGAATCACGCCGCCGGCGAGCCGTTAACCGGCCGCGCTGGCGGGGATCCGGCGCGGGAACTCAGGCTGCCGACTCACAGCCCCGGGTCGGTGAACACCACCTTGCCGCCGACCATCGTCAGCAGGGTCTTGGTCGCGGCGACGTTGGCGTCGTAGACCGCCTTCATGTGCGCCGAGAGCGCCTGCTGCGCGGCGGGGGGCGCATCGAACAGCTTGCGCAGGTCACGGTCGATGACGATGAGGTCGGCGAGCTTACCTTCTTCGATCGACCCCAAGTCCCGTTCACGGTGCAGCTGCCAGGCGATGCCGATGGTCGCGGCCTTCACGGCCTGCGGGAAGGTCAGCGCATGGCGCTCGCTCAGCCGGCCCGCGAAGATGGCGCGCTTCGGGTCGGCGCGGCCCTCGCGGGTCACCGTCTGCTCGATGGCGGTCCAGGGCATCCAGGGTGGGAAGACCGGCCAGTCGTTGCCGAGCGCCAGGACGGCGCCGCCGCGCACAAGACCCCCGGCGGGATAGATGTCGTCCATCGAGTCGGGCGCGATGAACCCTTCGGTTGCGGTCACCGTCCACATGTCGCGCTCGAACCACACCGCCGCCATGCTCGCCACGACTCCGAGCTTGCCGAACCGCGGCATGTCCTCGTCGCGCACGAACTCGAGGTGCGTGATGGTGTGGCGGCGATCCCAGGAGGCGTTCGCGGCCTGGGCGGCCGCGAAGTTGTCCAGCGTCTCGCGCACCGCCCGGTCGCCGATGGCGTGCACGTGGATCGTCCACTTCGCCGCGTCGAGCCTCTTGAAGCCGAGGAGGGCGTCGGAGCACGACGGGTCCTCGCCGCGCCGCGTGCCCGGCGTGAACACCGGCTTCTGCGGCGTGCCGGTGTTGACGCGGTACGGCTCGATCATCGCCGCCGTCTCGCCCGGGAACTCGGCGATGCCGTCGCAGAAGATCTTCACGGTGTCGACCGTCAGGTCGCCGGGGCTGGCGGGGCTGCGGTAGCCGTTGTACTGCCGGCGCAGGTCGTTCAGCCCCGCGATGACTTTGTCCACGGCCGCCGGGTCTTTCTGGCCGCGAAGCGGGTCGGCTCCGCGGCCGAACCCGCCGGCCATGAGTGCCTGGTTGACCCGCACCGTCAGGTGCCCGTCGTCGGCGACCCGCTTCAGCACCCGCAGCGAATCCGCGTCGCCGCCCGGGTGCAGGAGCATCGTCATCCCGACGCGGTTGGCATTGCGGTAGTCGGCCACCGTCCCCTGGTAGTCGGCGGCGGGATCCTCGGGAGGGCGCGTCCCCCATTCCGGGTGGAAGTCGGCGAACTGGCCGTTCGGAGCGCCGTCCGCATCACGCCCGATGAACGCGCCGGGCGGCGGCACCGTCTTCGCGTCGAGGCCGGCGTTGGCGATCGCCTTCGAGTTGGTGAAGGTCTGATGCCCCCCCATGTCCCAGATGACGATCGGCCGGGTCGTCCCGGTGCCGAACCGGTCCTGCGCCGGACTCTTGCTGAGCCGGTCGAGATCGTGGCGCGTGAGCGTGGTCCCGGCCGGCACCATCCCGTTGACGTTGAACTCATCCGGCCTCAGCAGGAAGTCGGTCTTGAGCTGCGCGGCCTGGTCGTCGCGCAGGAGGCACGTCTTGATCTTGCCGAGGACCTCGTCGACCGTGCCGCCTTCGTAGCCCATGGGACACGTCGATCCCCAGGTTCCGCCGTGAAGGTGCCCGTCGCCGAGTCCGGGCATCAGGATGCGCCCGTGGAGGTCGATCACCAGCGTCAAGGGGCCGATGCGCTGCTTCGCGCCGCCGTTGTCCCCAACGAATGAGATGCGGCCGTCCTTGACGGCGAGCGCCTGCGCCCAGCCGACGGCGGGGGACATCAGGGACTGTGGCGAGGGAGGGGAACCGTTACTTCTGGGATAGAGGAGGACCTGGCCGCCGAGGAAGACGGTATCGGCGGAAACAGTGGCGCCCGGTTGCGCGCTGCTCCGGTCCGGGGATGAGTCGGCGGCCGACGGGAAAGCGGTGCCGGCCTGAAGAGCCGCGGAGCCGACCAGGGCGACGAGAAACGCAGACGCGACGAGAAGCGACCTTGGCACCACCATCTGCGTCATCTGCTGTGCTTGCGCTCCAAGTGTCGGCGGTATGCGGCCGGATCGGCGGCCGAGCCCTTCAGCTCGTCGCGAAGACGCGCAAGGACGGGCGGGAGTTCCTCGCCATCCTCGCGTGTGTTTCCGATGACCAGCGCCGGTAGCTGCTCAACCAGCCGCGACACGGAGGTCCCGCGCCGTGCTGCATAGCGCTTGGCGCGAGCCACGACTCTCTCATCCACGTTCAGGGTCAGCTTGGCCATTTCCAGTTTTACATGGTATCCGTGAATCCAGTATAATTCTTTCTGCGGGGGGGCTCGATGATAGCGAGCTTCGGAGATCGGGCCACCGAGGACTTGTACCATGGCAGGAAATCCAAGGCTGTGCGACGGCTCCCGCCGGGCATTCTTTCCGTTGCCTTCCGCAAGCTGGATATGGTCAACGCCGCTCAGGCCTTGCAGGATCTTTCATCGCCCCCAGGCAACCGCCTGGAGGCGCTGACCGGCGACTTGAAGGGATACAACAGCATACGAATCAACGATCAGTGGCGCCTGGTCTTCCGCTGGTCGGACGGCAAGGCCTACGAGGTCCGGATCGCCGATTACCATTCATAGCAGTCAACGAGAGGACTGGAAATGATTCCCAGCAACAGAGTGCCGACACACCCCGGTGAGGTGCTGCAGGAGGAGTTCCTCGACCAGATGGGACTGACCCAGGTGAAGCTGGCCGAGCACATCGGCGTTCCGGTGCAGCGCATCAACGAGATCGTCCGTGGCAAGCGCGGGATCACACCCGATACGGCATGGCTCCTCGCGCAGGCGTTCGGTACGACGCCCGAGTTCTGGGTCAATCTGCAGACCAACTACGACCTGGCAAGCGCTCGCCCGACGCGCAGCATTTCCAAGCTGCGGAAGGCCGGATAACCCGGCGAGCAACTCGGAAACGATCGGGCATCCCCGCCCCCGGTCATAAGATCCCTCGGTGCGACTCGTCACCTGGAACTGCTGCTCGGGGCCGCTGGCGCGGAAGCTCTCCGACCTCGAGACGCTCGAGGCGGACATCGCCGTGGTGCCGGAGTGCCCCCGCATTGAGGAGCTGCCCGGCGTCTCGCTCTGGTGGGGGAGCCGGGCGGCGAGAGCGGGGAAGCCCACCCGGCCGGCCCGGTCCTCGAACAGGACCCGTCCGTCAAAAGGCCTCGCCGTCTTCGCCGCGCCGCCGTGGCGGGTGCACCGCGCGCCGGCGCCGCCTGGGCTTCCCCGGTATGCCCTCCCGGTGCAGGTGTCGGGGCCCGAGTCGTTCCTGCTGCTGGCCGTCTGGGCTATGCCGCACCCGACGATTCCGTACGTCCGGGGGATGCACCGGGCGGTGCGGGCGTGCCGGTCGCTCATGCGGGCGCAGCCGACGGTTCTGCTCGGGGACTTCAACTCGAACGCGATCTGGGATGCCGAGCACCCGGCCGACCGGTCCCACAGCGCTCTCGTGCGCTACCTGGGGGAGCTGGGGCTGGTGAGCGCGTATCACAGTCGCTACAGGGAGGCGCAAGGGAAAGAGTCGCGGCCGACGTTCTTCCTGTACCGGCACCGGCGGCGCCCGTACCATATTGACTACTGCTTCCTGCCCGCCTCCTGGCTGGGCCGGTTGCGCGATGTGTCGGTGGGCGAGCATCGGGCCTGGGCCGCGAGGAGCGACCACATGCCGCTGTCGGTGGAGGTCGGTCCGATGGTCTCGGCCCGCCACCACATATAAAGAGGAAGGGAGCCTCATGGTCCGAGTCGAAGACGGCGACGAAGAGACGGACAGCGGCGAGCTCGATGTCCTGTCCGGGGAGGGGAGTCTCGAGAGTGCTGCCGAGGCCGCCTGTCCTTACTGCGGCGAGCGGATCACCATCCCGCTCGACCCCAGCGGCGGCCGGTCGCAGGAGTACGTCGAGGACTGCCAGGTCTGCTGCCAGCCCTGCCACGTCCACGTGTCCTACGACGAGAACGGCACCGCCGAGGTCTTCCTGGAGCAGGCGCAGTAGTCACCAGCGCCCGGCCGGCCGACTCCGGCAACCCCCCGCCGCCTCCCGGAAACCAGCCCAGCGGGCGTAGAATCCGCCCCACCATGAGCCGAACGACGAAGACCTCCCTGGTCTTCCTGGCCCTCTTCATCCTGGCCACCGTCTACCTGAGCACCCGCATCGCCCAGGTCACCTGCGAAGTCTGCGTCACCTTCCACGGCACCACCACCTGCCGGAAGGGGGCTGCGGCGACGAAGGAGGCCGCGGTTCAGAGCGCCGTCACGTCGGCGTGCTCGAACATGGCGGGGGGGATGACGGAAGTCATCGCATGCGAGAGGACGGAGCCGGATCGGGTGACGTGTACGCCCTGAGCAAACATGCAGCCAAGAGAAACGCGGTCATTCAAGGAGTGGTTTATAGATGACCTGCCCCCACTGTCTCGTTGCATTTCATGACCAACAGCGACTCCATTTCGTGGGAGAAGACTCAGACGGCGCTTGGGGCATCCACTCGTATACCTGCGCCTCGTGCAAGCGACTCGTCCTCTTCTTGGTGAACGGAACCCCTCTGTACAGGCAAGGTGGCGGGTACTTGAGTTGCGGGAGATCTCACAACGTACACAGATCCGGCCACGTGGAGCCGGCAGGTCACCCTGTCCACCTGAAGTGCCGGCTGCAATAACTGAAGACTACATCCAGGCTTGCCTGGTGCTCCCAGACAGTCCAAAGGCATCCGCAGCACTTAGCCGACGCTGTCTCCAGCACCTTCTGCGTGATTTCGCCGGAGTCAAACCCACGATCTCTCACACGAGATTCAGCAGATCATAGATGGCGGGGGGCTCCCGTCCCACCTAGCCCAGGTGATAGACACTGTCCGAGTGATAGGAAACTTTTCGGCTCACCCGCTAAAGAGTCAGAAGAGCGGTGAAATCCTTCCTGTAGAACCTGCCGAAGCCGAATGGACCCTCGACGTCCTTGAAGCGCTGTTCGACTTCTACTTTGTTCAGCCTGCGATCATTTCGAAGAAGAAGGACGTCTTGAACGCCAAGCTGTCGAGCGCAGGCAAGCCTCCCGTGAAGGCATGATCAGGCGATGGGCAATTGCCGCGTCCAGGGGACACTCGGCGGGCGTTCGCAGCCACCCTTTTTCTAGTCAGCAGACTACGCGCTGTCCGCAGCTGATGCCGTGCGCTAGACCGAAGGTTAAGGCGTGAGAACGTTTTCGCGGATCAGGATTCTAGAGAACAGGCGTTGCCTTGCAGTCCTGCGAAAAGTCCACAGAGAAACGAACGATCTGGGAGATCGAAGGGGGGCCAAATGAGCACTGACGATGACTTCGAGGTCGCGAAATCCGTATCCGACCTCCTAAGGCCCGTTTCCACAGAACGACAGGTGCGGATTCTCAGATGGGTTTCGGAAAGCCTCGGGGTCGTGAATCCGATCGAGCCCCGAACTGGCGCCGCGCATTCTGTCCGGTCCACGGCGGACGGAACCTTTCATCCTGCCACTCCTAGTGCAGTCGACATCAAGTCGTTCATTACAGGCAAAGACCCCAAGAGCGATAATCAGTTTGCTGCGGCAGTTGCTTACTATTATCAGTTCGAAGCTCCGCAAAACCAGCGAAAAGACTCAATCTCAGCTGAAGTCCTTCAGGAGGCGACTCGTC
Organism: Verrucomicrobiia bacterium; assembly: GCA_035638075.1. GTDB lineage: Bacteria > Acidobacteriota > Polarisedimenticolia > Gp22-AA2 > Gp22-AA2 > DASRAU01. Next base: position 59,982 of record DASRAU010000031.1, on the reverse strand, counting down.
GTGCCGGTCGGAGCCGCTTGGGCGATCCTGGAAGGACTCTTCGGAATGCGAAAAACATGGGATACCTGGACCTATCAGAACCCGGCGAATTCACTATCAATACCGTTGGTGAGAACTTGGTCGCAATGACTTTGCCAGGCCAAGGCAGGAACTCGGTGAAAGCGGCCAGAAAGCCGTCTGGTTCGAAACGGGGAAAGCGCTCAATGGGGCGAAAAACCAGTCGGAAATGATCGATCCCCAGGTGACCTTGAGCACTGTCCTTGAAGAACTGCGCCGGGGGCAGGCTGTCGTTGCCCGACACAAGGATCGTCAAATTAGAAATAATGACGATCGGGACCTGCTCAAGGCGATCGCGCATTCATGGTTTCGATCACACAGGCCAGGTCTTGCAATAACGACTGGACCCGACTTGTCCGCTGTTGATCTGCCCTTCCAGAGAATTCTGGAGGGAACTGATCGCTTCACTTCAACGCGTGGGTACCTGAAGGCAATCAAAGAGGCGATGTCTCAGGTGCGCGCGCTGAGAGCTCACTACCTTATTCCTCGTGGATCAACTACATCGAGTGAGATTCCGCCAAGATTCTCAACGCTAGTGGCGGAGTTATTCATGCAACGCATTCTAGGCACCCGCTGGGAGGAATGCCAACGGTGTATCAGCTCTGGAGCTCACTTGGCCGCCACGGTAATGATGGGTGGCCTCCTAGAAGCGCTGTTCGTCGCACGGGCGAACGCAATGCCTGATAAGGCGCCTCTATTCAAAGCAAGACAGGCTCCGATTGACAGAAAGACCAGGAAACCCCTCCCGCTGGCGGAATGGACGCTGCGGGGCTATATCGATGTGGCTCACGAGCTTGGCTGGATTACTCGCTCCGGGAAGGATATTGCAGTCGTTCTCCGAGATTGTCGGAATCTGATACACCCAGAGAAACAGCGTTCTTTGGGTATTGAACTGTCAGAGCATGATTCCAAGATGTTCTGGGAGATAACGAAGAGTCTCTCCCGTCAACTTCTCAACTGACGGGGATCGATGTCGCGAAGCGATCAGGGCAGGGGGTTACGAGTTTATGTGAGTTCGAACCCGACCTATCTGCGAATTGGTCGATCTCCTTGACGTGAGGTCGAAAGCGTAGTCTGAGTGGCGTTAGCGCGACAGGATTAGGGTGGGAGAAGTCGATGGCCTCGAGTAACTCTATATGTCGGATCGGTGTGTTCTACGACGGGTCTTTCTTCCGATATGCTCAATATTACTACTACCATGAGCGCGACCTAGGCTGGATCCGGTTTCAGCCGCTTCACGCGTTCATCGAAACGTTCATCGCCGACAAGGAGCAGGGATACGCAAGCTACAAGGTTGTGTATGCGGCCTGGCACCAGGGGCTCTTCACTAGCAAGAATGCCACACCGGAGCAACTCCGATCGGACCGCAATTTACATCACGACCTAATGCATTCGGGAGTTGAGCCCAAGTACCTGCCCATGTCTCAGACGCACGGGGAGAAGGGCATCGATGTCGCCCTCGCCGTTGACGCCCTTCAAGTCGGCTTGGACGGCAAGATCGATATTACCGTGCTCGTGACAGGAGATGGAGACTTCGTGCCACTGGTCCGAGCGCTCAATAAGCAAGGCGTTCGGGTTCTGGGCGCCTACTTCAAGTTCCAGGGGAAGGATGGCAAGAAGAGTTTCATTAATGAGCGGCTGCTCTCAGTTGTCAACTACGCTGTGGATATCAACGCTCTTGAGAACGATAAGGAATACAAGCAGGCCTTCAAGTCGTTGTTTCGGAAGAGCGGTGACCTCGAGGACTCATAGCCACACCATACGATGATAGCGGGACTCGTTCACGAAGTTGCATGCCCGGAATCCTGATGCGCCACTCGCTGTCTCCCGATGATCGCCGCTTCTCCGACGACTTCGCCTCCGGTCGGATCGAGCCGGCCGCATTCGACCACCGCGCCCACATCCGGCTCGCTTACATCCTCCTGGCGGAGCACGACACGGAGACGGCGCTGACGTCGATGCGGGACGCCCTTCAGGCCTTCATCCGGCACCACAACGTTCCGGTCGCGAAGTACCACGAGACGCTCACGCGGGCGTGGATCCTCGCGGTGCGCCACTTCATGGCGACCTCCCCGGCGGCCGCATCGGCGGCCGAGTTCATCGCCCACAATCCGCGGATGCTGGATGCGAAGATCATGCTGACGCACTACTCCGCGGAGGTGCTGTTCTCCCCGGAGGCGCGGGCGCGGTTCGTCGAGCCCGACCTGGAGAAGATTCCCCGACACGAGGTGTCATGAGACAGATCCTCGCACTGGCCGCGGCCCTGTTCACCGTCATCTCCTGCAGCGCCCATCCCCCCGCACCCGCTCCGCCTGCCGCTGCTCCTCCCGTCGCCGCTTCCGCGACCTACCTCGACAACAGCGCCCGCCCCGACCGCCTCTCCGGCGGAGCCCGCATGATCCCGATCCGGACGCCCAAGGGGCAGTTCCGCGTCTGGACCAAGCGGGTGGGGAACAATCCGCGGGTCAAGGTGCTGCTGCTGCACGGGGGGCCGGCGGCGACGCACGAGTACTTCGAGGCGTTCGACAGCTACTTCCCGGGGGCCGGCGTCGAGTACTACTACTACGACCAGCTCGGGTCGTTCTACAGCGACCAGCCGCACGAGCCGTCCTTGTGGGAGATCCCGCGCTTCGTGGACGAAGTCGAGCAGGTGCGCCAGGCCCTGCGGCTCGACCACGACAATCTCTACCTGCTCGGACACTCCTGGGGCGGAGTCCTCGCCCTCGAGTACGCGCTGGCGCACCAGGAGCACCTCAAGGGACTCGTCATTTCCAACATGATGGCCAGCATCCCGGCCTACAACGAGTACGCCAGGAAAGTCCTCATGCCCGCGATGGACCAGACCGCGCTTCTGGAGATCAAAAAGCTCGAAGCCGCCGGGAAGACCGAAGACCCGCGTTACATGGAGCTGCTGCTGCCGAACCACTACGAGAAGCATCTCCTGAGGATGCCCGCGGCCGACTGGCCCGACCCCGTGAACCGGGCCTTCGCGCACCTCAACCGGGAGATCTACGTCCCCATGCAGGGCCCGAGCGAGCTCGGCGCCAGCGGCAAGCTGGTGAACTGGGACCGCACCGCCGACCTCCCGAAGATCACCGTCCCCACCCTCGTGATCGGCGCGCGCTACGACACGATGGACCCGGCGCACATGGAGATGATGGCCGGCAAGCTCCGGAAGGGGAGATACCTCTACTGCCCCAACGGCAGCCACCTGGACATGTACGACGACCAGGCCGTCTACATGGACGGCGTGATCCGGTTCCTCCACGACGTGGACGCCGGCCGGATGTGAACCGCGCCCGGGCCGAGGACCCCTGAAGCCATGCCCACCGTCAGGATCAAAGGTTGGCCACCGGCCGGCGCGCCCTCCGTGCTGCCACCATCCCTGAGCGCGCTGCTCGAAGACGAAGCCGAGATGGACGCCGACCAGGTCGCGGCGGCGTTCAAGCGGCTCACGAAGGGCCGCGAGGTCGACATCCCCTTCGATCCGGGCGACGAAGAGATGGCCCGCGCCATGATGAAGAAGCTGGCGGCGCTGGGGCTCGACTCCGAGCTGTGCGACGACGCCGGCGCTCAGAGTTTCTGGCGCACTGCGCACCCTCGACTCTGGCTTTACGCCACGGCCCTCATCGTCGGATTCATCTTCCGGGCGCCCTGGGTCAGCGTGTTGCTCCTGGCGATTGTCGTGGGGGGCTTCGGCTGCGCGCTCATCCTCCGGCGGGTGACCCGGAGGACCGAACAGCGGCTGGAAATCCTGGACAAGCTCGACCCCAACGATCAGGCCTGACCAGGTCGTGGAGGTTGACCCACGGCGGTGCGGTTGGCGTAGGATGCCGGCACCGAGACAAGCGACGGAAACGCACCGGCGCGCGGCGGCTCACCGCCGCAGGAGAGGGGAAGTCATGGGTTTTCTCGATGGAATCCTGAAGCAAGCGATGGGCGGGCAGGCCGAATCCGGAGGCCTCGCGGGGCTGGCGACCCTGGTGGCCAAGAACCCGCAGATCCTCACCGCCCTGGCGGGATTGCTGAGCACGAAGGACGCCTCCGTCGGAGGCAGCGGCGGGCTGGCCGGGTTGATCGGCGCCTTCCAGAGCAAAGGACTGGGCGACATGATGTCGAGCTGGATCTCCACCGGGCCCAACCCGCCGGTCTCCGCGGCGCAGGTGACCGACGTCCTGGGCCACGAGACGATCGGGCAGTTCGCGCGCCAGGCGGGCGTCCCGGCGTCCGAAGCCGGGTCGATTCTCGCCGCCTTGCTGCCGGCCGCGATCGACCACCTGACGCCCGATGGGAAGGTCCCCGAGACGAACACGCTGGATGGTTCGCTGACCGCGCTGCTCTCCAGGCTGGAGCGGTAGGGCGCAGGCGCACCGGAAGGTCTTCGGCGACCGTGGAGGTGCTCTCCCTCATCGAGGCGAGCGCGGAGCTCGCTTCGACTCAGTAACGGCTGAGGCCCGGACGATCGCGCTCACTGGCGGAACGAGTCCGCTTGCGGATCCCAGAAGTCACCGCGCAGACCGATGGACTCGAAGATCTGCCGCATCTCGGCGGCGGCGGGGCGACGCGAGACCGGCTCGAGTCGGGTGCCGTACCAGGTCACGGCCAGGTGCCACAGCTGATCCATCCGGACCACCGGCCGGGGCGGAACGGCTCGGGCCTGGCACCATGCGCGGATGAGTTCTTCCGACCGGAAGAACAGCATGTTGTTTCAGGTGAAGACGAGGTCGTCCCACCATTTGGCGGCCGGAACGAGGCAGTGGAAGAGCCAGGGCGAAGGGTCCGGGCCTTTGAGAGGAACATCGAGCTCGAGCGGTTCCAGGCTCTGCTCGCACCGCGAATGGACGACCCCCGTCTGCCGCAGGGCGGCGACGATGCCGAGGGCATCCCAGGCGCAGGTGGCGAAGTAGTCGATGCCGGCCACGCTGACGAGGTGCTGGGTCGGGACAGCCGAGAAGGGGGGCGCGATCCGGATGGTGATGCCATCCGGCTCCAGCCAGAGCAACCGACTGGCGCGCAGGCGTGCGAAGGCTTCGGTCACGGCCTCGGGCGATGCCTGGACCCGGTGCGCCACGTCCGCCAGGGCGGGCACGCGGCCGCTCTCAGCCGTGGCGGTGTAGATGGCGACCTTGACCCTGGTATCGAAGTCCATGCGCGACGCGGCCCCGATCGAAGGCGGGCGAGCGGCGAAAGCCTAGCACGCGTCCCTGAAGTCGCGCGCGCGGCGCTCACATCTCAGCACTCGCGGCGCTCGAGCGCGGCCTACCTGGCAAGCAGGCGGCCCAGCTGCTCGTTCGCGGACAGCGAGTCCTCGAGGTGCTTCAGGACGTCGGGTCGGACGCGGCGCCGCGCAACATATTCACGGATCGCTTCCGTCAGCACGCCGGAGATCGACTGGTGGGATTCCGCCGCGAGGTCCTTCAACTCCCGCCAGGCCGATTCGTCCACCTTCGAACTGACCTTGACGTGCGCCACGAAGCACCTCGCCTTGACATGTCAAGATATGTCAAGACCAGGTGTTTTCGTCAACCGCTCCGCGCTGGCCATGGACGACGGCCAGGCCGTCTACACTTCCGGCTTCATCGTGATTCAAGGGAGGAAGACCATGAGCTCGAACGTCATCAAGATTGGTCAGCTCAGCATCAACTACATCGCCGACGGCTCCGGCACCGGGAGCCTCGGCCTGTTCGAACTGACGGTCCCCCCTGGTTCGAATGTGCCTCCTCCACACAGCCATTCGAACAACGAAGAATGTGTGTACGTGCTCGAGGGAGTCCTCCGGTATACGGTCGGCTCGGAAACGAGGGATCTCTCCGTCGGTCAGAGCATGAGCACCCCGAAAGGGGTGGTCCATGCTTTCTCCAACCCCTTTCCAGAGACGGCGCGGGCGCTCATCGTCAACTCTCCGGACATCGGGGCGCAGTACTTCAAGGACGTCGCGACGGTGCTCAACGCCGGAGGGGCGCCCGACAAAGGCGCCCTGATCGCCGTCATGTCCAGATACGGGTTGGTGCCCGCCGCGCCGGGCGGGCCTGCCGCTTTCAGTAGAGGCTGACGAGCGACCGCTCGTCGACGTGCGTCCGGTTCCGCCCCAGCTCTTTGGCCCGGTAGAGGGCCAGGTCGGCAGCCTGAATGAGGTCGTGCGGCTCGACGATGCGGTCGTTGATCGGGAACGTGGCGACCCCGGCCGAGACGGTCACGCCGACCGGGTTGCCGTTCCCCTCGAACGCGAAGCCTTCGGTCGACTTGCGCACCCGCTCGGCGAGGCGCTGCCCCTGCGCTGCGGACGTGTGCGGCAGCAGGATGGCGAACTCCTCGCCGCCGTAGCGCGCCACGAGATCGGTCTCGCGCGCCGTGCGCACCATGATCTGCCCGAACTGCTTCAGGACCTTGTCGCCGACGACATGGCCGTGGCGGTCGTTGACGGCCTTGAAGTGGTCGAGGTCGAACATGACGATGGTCAGGTTGGAGCCGTAGCGCCGCACCAGCTTGAACTGCTCGGTGAGGCGCTCGATGAAGAAGCGGTAGTTGTTGAGGTCGGTCTTCTCGTCGAGGCGCGACAGCGTCTCCATCCGCTGGTTGGCGAGCCGCAGCTCGGCGTTGGCGCGCTCGAGGGCGCGGAAGACCTCGCGCTTCTTGAGCATGGTGCGGACCCGGGTGTCCACCTCCTCGAAGCGCAGCGGCTTGAGAATCAAGTCGTCCGCCGAGGCCTCGTCGTAGATGGCGCCGCGGCGCGAGTCGTCCTGCCCGGTCAGGACGATGATGGGCACCGAGGCGAAGCGGTCTTCGCGCTTCAGCTCGCGGGCGACGGCGAGGCCGTCCACTTCGGGCATCACCTTGTCGAGCAGGATGAGGTCGGGCGGGTCCTGGCGCGCCAGCTCCAGCGCTTCGCGCCCGTCGCGGGCGCAGCGGACGTGGTAGTCCTGGGCCGTCAGCCACTCGCGCAGCAGGCCGCGGTTGTCCTCGCGATCGTCGGCGACCAGGATCTTGTAGTGGCCCGCCATGACGCGCCCCCCTTCCGGACCCAAGTTCGAAGCGACCCCGGGCCCCCCGCCCGGGGTCTTCGCTTCAGGCCATCCTATCCGTCACCACATCTGCCGAGCGCGCCTCGCAGTCAGTCGAGCTGCCGGCGCAGGAACGTCGGGATCTCCAGGTCGTCCGGGAGCGGCGCGTAGTGCAGCGTCGTGCCCGGATCGGCGTTGTTCAGGGACGGGCTCGACGGAGCCGCCGACGGGGCGCGGCGCAGGAACGCCGGGGTGTCGAGATTCACGCGCGCCTGCGGCGCGGGTGCGGGAACAACAGCGGTCCTCTTCGCCGCCTCGGTCTTGGCCATCTCCTCGCGGTTGAAGCCGGTGGCGATGACGGTGATCTTGACCTGCTCGGCCATCTCGCGGTCGATGACGGTGCCGAAGATGATGTTGGCGTCGGCGTCGGCGGAGCGCTGGACGATGCTCGCCGCCTCGGCCACCTCGTGCAGGGTCATGTCGGGGCCGCCGGTGACGTTCATGAGAATCCCGCGGGCGCCGTCGATGGTCGCGTCCTCGAGCAGCGGCGACGAGATGGCCTTCTGCGCCGCCTCGACCGCCCGCGTCGGGCCGCTGTTGGAGATGCCGGTTCCCATGAGCGCCATCCCCATGCCGCTCATGATGGTGCGCACGTCGGCGAAGTCGAGGTTGATCTCGCCGGGGATGGTGATGAGGTCGGAGATGCCCTGCACCGCCTGGCGCAGCACGTCGTCGGCGAACAGGAACGCGGCGCCGAGCGGCATGGCCTTGTCCACGGAGTTCAGCAGCTTCTCGTTCGGGATGCAGATGACGGTGTCGACGGAGTTCTGCAGCTCCTTCAGCCCCTCTTCCGCCTGGTCGCGGCGCTTCTTCCCTTCGAACGCGAAGGGCTTGGTGACGACCGCGACGACCAGCGCGCCCAGCTCGGACGCCAGCGACGCGATGATCGGCACGGAGCCCGTGCCGGTGCCGCCGCCGAGGCCCGAGGTGATGAACACCATGTCGGAGCCCTGCAGCGCTTCGATGATCTTCTCCGAGTCCTCGAGTGCGGCCTGGCGGCCGACCTCGGGGTTCGAGCCGGCGCCGAGCCCCTTGGTGAGCTTCGAGCCGATCTGCAGTTTCAGCGGGGCCTTCGCCCCCTTGAGCGCCTGCACGTCGGTGTTCGCCACCATGAACTCGACGCCCTGCAGGCCCGACGCGATCATGCGGTTGACGGCGTTGCTGCCGCCGCCGCCGACGCCGATCACCTTGATGTTCGCCCCGACCGCCTTGCTCTCGTCGAAGGAGATGCGCGGGGGCTTCCCGGCGTCCTTCGGATCCATCAGGATCATGGGACCATCCTCCATGAATAACGCGCGCTGATCGCGCTCACTGCGTTTCCGTGAAGCGTCAGGCTCACGGTGTTTCCGGTTTGGAAGGCCAGCCTTCCGCTTCAGAAGAGCTCCTGGATCCAGTCGCGCACCCTTCCCGTCATGCGCGTGAAGAAGTAGGGGTTGGTGTTGCCGCGGTGCGGCGCCGCGCGGCGCTCCTTGCATCCGTGAATGGCGAGCCCGACCGCGGTGGAGTGCTGCGGCGTGGCCACCGAGTCGGCGAGGCCGCCGAGATCGCCCGGGCCGCCGCGGCGGACAGGGCAATCGAGCGCATCTTCGGCAATCTCAGTGATCCCTTCCAGCATCGCACCACCACCTGTCAGCACGACGCCGGCGTGCAGCGTCCGCTCGAAGCCGCTGCGCCCCAGCTCCTCGGCCACCATGGCGAAGCACTCCTCGACGCGCGGCTGGATGATCTCGCAGAGGATCTGCCGCGACAGCACCCGGGCCTTGCGGCCGCCGACGCTCGGGACCTCCAGCGTGTCCTCGTGATCGACGAGCGAGGCCATGGCGCAGCCGTGGCGGCGCTTGAGGCGCTCCGCCTCGGGGACGGGGGTGCGCAGCCCGACGGCGATGTCGTTGGTGACGTGCTCGCCGCCGGTCGGCAGCACCGCGATGTGCCGCAGCGCGCCGCGCTCGTAGATGACCATGCTGGTGTTGCCGCCGCCGATGTCGAGCAGCGCCACGCCCATCTCGGTCTCGTCCGGCGCCAGCACCGCGTCGGCCGCGGCGAACTGCTCCAGCACCATCCCCTCGATTTCGACGCCGGCGCGGTTGACGCAGTTGGCCAGGTTCTGCGCCGCGGTGATCGACGCGGTGACGATGTGCACGTCGGTCTCGAGGCGCGCCCCGGTCATGCCGACCGGGTCGTGGATGCCGGTGTGCCCGTCCACCGCGAACTGCTGCGGCAGCACGTGGAAGACGTCGGTGTCGGGCGGGATGGAGATGGCGCGGGCGGCGTCCTTGACCCGCGCCACGTCCTCGAGCGTCACCTCGCGGTCACGCCCCGCGATGGCGACCACGCCGCGGCTGTTGAGCCCGCGCACGTGCGGGCCGCCGATGCCGACGTAGGCCCGCTCGACGGAGAGCCCCGCCTGCAGCTCGGCCTCCTCGATCGCCTGCTTGATCGCGGCGACGCAGGCCTCGATATTGACCACCACGCCGCGCCGCGTGCCGCGCGACGGGCAGGATCCGACCCCCAGGACCGTCGGCAGCCCGGATTCGGACGGTTCGACGATGAGGGCGCAGACCTTCGTCGTGCCGATGTCCAGCCCCACCACCTGCGTGCTGCGTCGTGCCATCGTTCTCTTCCCCCGTTAGCCGGTTTTCTTCGTGGTCACCGGCTGCCAGACGATCCGGTCCTTGAACCTCAAGTCTACGTAGGCTCCTCCCCCCAGGTGGGCCTGCAGCCACTCACGCATCTCCAGCCAGCGGTCGAGATTGCTGGCGTAGTCGGTCGGGTGCACGCGCACGGTCGGCCCGCCGCCGTTGAGCGTCAGGCCGATGCGGTCGTCGCGCGACAGGTCGATTTCCGAGATCTCGGACAGGAGGCCCGGGTGCGTCGCCTCGAGGAAGCGCACGAACTCGAAGCCGCGCGCCACCTGGTCGTGCGCCCGCGAGGCGCGGATGTCGTCGAGCCCGGTGAAGATCGGGAAGGTCCCGAACTCCCTGCCGCCGGTGTAGAGGTCGATCGCCGCGCCGTCTGCGTCGATCAGGGAGACGCGCCCGTGCACGAGCGCCAGCCCCTGCGGCCCGCGCTCCTCGATGCCGACCATCAGGCGATCGGGCAGCACGCGCCGCACCGCGGCGCTCTTCACCCAGCGCACCTTCTCGAGATCGGTCTGCAGCTTCGCGAGGTCCAGCGTGAAGATGTTGCGGCCGCGCGCCCGGTCGGCGATGCGCTTCAGCTCGGCGTACGACGCGTGCTCGGTCTTCGTCACGTCGGTCTTGGCGATGTTGAAGCGGCTCGAGTGCAGGAGGAACCAGCGCGTGCCGAACACGAGCGCCGAGAACCCCGCGAGGGCGAGCAGCCCGAGCACCGCCGGCAGGATGAGGCGGTTGCGGTGGCCCCGCCGGGTCCGGCGCAGCCGCTCGGCGTTGTTCTGGCGCAGGAACGGCGCCGGCGACGCGGCCTGGGCTTCGTCGTCCTCCATCCGCGTCCCGCGCGGGCGCATGTTCATGTCCACAGCATCACCTCCGGTTCCAGCAGGACTCCGGTGGCCTGGCGCACGCGCTCGCGCACCATGTCGATGAGGCTCCGCACGTCGCGCGACGTCGCCCCGCCGAGGTTGATGAAGAAGTTCGCGTGGATGGGGGAGACCTCGGCGGCGCCGACGCGCGTGCCTTTGAGGCCGCTCTGGTCGATGAGCCGGCCGGCGGCGTCGCCCTGCGGGTTCTTGAACATGCAGCCGGCGTTGCGCTCGCCCGTGGGCTGCGACTTGACGCGGTGGTCGCGGAAGCCGCGCATGCGCTCGGCGATGCGGGCCGGGTTGTCGGGGGTCAGCTCGAGCGTCGCCTCGGCGACGATGGCGTCTCCGAGCCCGGGACTCTTGCGGTACTCGAAGAACCCGGGGCTGCAGTCGAGGCGCTCGATGTCTCCGTGCCGGGTCACCACGATGAGCGACCGGACGTGGGCGCCGAATTCGCCCTCGTGCCAGCCGGCATTCATCTTCACGGCGCCACCGACGCTGCCGGGGATCCCCTCGGCGAACTCGATGCCGGCGAGCCCGGCCTTCTGCAGCCGCTGCGTCAGGCGCGGCACCGAGAAGCCGGCGGAGGCGCGCACGCCGGTGCCCTCGACGATCGGCACGTCGCCGAGCCCGGCGCACGAGACGACGACGAACGACGGGCCCTCGTCGGCCACCAGCAGGTTCGAGCCGGCGCCGAGGACGTCGAACGGCACCTGCTCCTGGTGCAGGCGCGTGATGGCCCAGGCGAGGTCCTTGACGGTTTCGGGCTCGATGAGCACGCGCGCCGGCCCGCCGATGCCGATGTAGGTGTGGTCGGAGAGCGGGATGTCGCGGAGCAGGCCGACACCCGGCCGCCCTTCGAGGGCCGCCACCGCCTTGTCCTCCCACGCGTGTGCCGTCATCGTCATCGTCCCGGCTCCCGAACCCGACTTGCTCTTCAGGCGTCCCCCTTCAACCGACGGAGGTATTCCTCTCCGGCCTTGTAGACGGAGCCCGCTCCGAGCGTGATCACCATGTCGCCCTCGCGGGCGTTCGCGGCGATCCACGCCGGGATTTCCTTCAGGTCCTTCACGAGGGTCACGTCCTTGTGGCCGTGCTCCTCGATGGCGTGCGCGACCGCCTCGGCCGTGACGCCCGGGAGCGGCGCCTCACCGGCCGGGTAGATGTCGGTCACCGCCAGCACGTCGGCGTCGTAGAAGGCGCGCCCGAACTCGTTCATCAGCGCCTTGACCCGCGAGTAGCGGTGCGGCTGGAAGACCACCACGGTGCGCCGGTTCCAGCCCTTCTTGGCCGCGGAGAGGGTCGCGAGGATCTCGACCGGGTGGTGGCCGTAGTCGTCCACGACCATGATGCCGTTCGCCTCGCCCTTGAGGTGGAAGCGGCGGTCGGCGCCGCGGAACGACTCGAGCTGCGCGACGATGGTCGCGAACGGCACGTCGAGGTCGAGCCCGACGGCAATCGCCGCCAGCGCGTTGCTGACGTTGTGGCGTCCCGGCACCTGGATGCGGGCGCGGCCGAGCTTCTTGCCGTGCATCCGCACGTCGAAGGCGGCCGTGAACTCCTTCAGGTCCACCGATGCGGCCGAGAGATCCGCCTGCGCCGAGAACCCGTAGGTCACGACGCGCCGGTTCAGCGACGGCAGGATCTCCTGCACACGCGGCTCGTCGAGGCAGACGATGCCGCAGCCGTAGAACGGCACCTTGTTGAGGAAATCCGCGAACGCCTGTTGCAGCGCCGTGAGCGACCCGTAGTGGTCGAGGTGCTCGGCGTCGATGTTGGTCACGACCGCGATGGTCGGCGTCAGCCGCAGGAACGAGCCGTCGCTCTCGTCGGCTTCCGCCACCAGCAGGTCGCCACCGCCGAGCCGCGCGTTGCTGCCGAGGATGTTGAGGCGGCCGCCGATGACGATGGTCGGGTCGAGCCCGGCGCCGGAGAGAATCGTCGCGACCATCGAGGTGGTCGTGGTCTTGCCGTGGCTGCCGGCGATCGCCACGCCGTACTTGAGGCGCATCAGCTCGGCGAGCATCTCGGCGCGCGGGATGACCGGGATCTGCCGGCGCCGCGCCTCGAGGACCTCGGGGTTGTCCGGCCTGACCGCGGAGGAGATCACCACGACGTCGGTGTCGCCCACGTGATCGCCCTTGTGACCCCTGGCGATGGTCGCGCCCAGGCCGCGCAGGCGCTGCACCGTCGCGCCTTCTTCGAGGTCGCTGCCGGTGACGGAGTAGCCGAGGTTCACCAGCACCTCGGCGATGCCGCTCATGCCGCTGCCGCCGATGCCGACGAAGTGAATGCGGCGCGTCTTCCTGAGCATCATCATGCCCGTGCCTCCACCTGCTGCACGAGGTCGACGATGCGGGCGGCGGCGTCGGGGCGGGCGAGGGCGGCGGCCGCCCGCTCCATCGCTTCGAGGCGCTTCGGGTCGTCGAGGAGACGGCTGATCTCCGAGGCGAGGCTGGCGCCGGTCAGCTCCTTCTGCTCGAGCAGCACGGCCGCGCCGGCGCGGGCCGCCGCCTCGGCGTTCTTCTTCTGGTGGTCGTGCGCCGACGTGGGCAGCGGCACCAGGATCGCCGCCTTGCCGCAGGCCTGCAGCTCGCTCACGGTGCTGGCGCCCGAGCGGCAGATGACCAGGTCCGAGCCCTCGTACACGGCGCGGATCTCCTCGATGTAGGGGAGCACGGTCGCGTCGAACTTCGCGGCGGCATAGGCCGCCTGCACCCGGTCCGCGTCCGCGGGGCCCGTCCCGTGCACGATGCGCAGCCGGTCGCGCCGGTCTGCCAGGTGCGGCAGCGCGGCCAGCACGGCGTCGTTCAGCGCGCGCGAGCCCTGGCTGCCGCCGACGATGAAGAGGTGCAGACGAGGGTCTCCGGAGGCGCGACGCCGGCGCGCCCGGTCCCGATCGGCCTCGTGGAACTCGGCGCGAATCGGGTTGCCGGTGACGGTGCCGCGTCCTCCGAAGAACTTCTTCGTCTCCTCGTAGGTCAGCGCGATGGCGCGGGCGGAGCGGCCGAGCAGCCGGTTCGACAGGCCCGGCACGGCGTTCTGGTCCTGGACGACGGTCGGCACGCGGCGCGCCTGCGCCGCCAGCACCATCGGGAAGGAGGCATAGCCTCCGACTCCGACGACCGCCCTCGGTTTCAGGATGTCGATCACCTTGCCCGCCTCGAAAAATCCCCGCACTGCGTTCGCCATTCCCGACAGGCGGCCGAGAAGCGACCGCCCGACCACTCCACCGCTGCGGATGCCGACGAGCGCGTACCCGTGACGCTCGACGATCGACCGCTCCAGCGGCAGCCCGCGCCCGGCGAAGACGATGCGCGCGTCCGGCCGCCGCTTCTTCAACTCCTCCGCGATCGCGATGCCCGGGTACAGGTGCCCCCCGGTTCCGCCTCCCGCGATCAGGTACGTCTCGGGCACGTCCTCACTCGTTCGAATGCTGCGACACGTTGAGCAGCATCCCGAGCGCGAACAGGTTCACGACCAGGCTCGACCCGCCGTACGACAGGAACGGCAGCGGCACGCCCTTGTTCGGCAGCACCGCGAGGCAGACGCCCATGTTGAGGAGCGCCTGCACCACGAGCATCAGCGTGATGCCCATGGCCAGGTAGAAGCCGCCGCGGTCGGGCGCTCCCTGCGCCGCCTTCAGGCCGCGCCAGAAGAGGACGCCGAAGGCGGCCAGCACGCACAGCGCGCCGATGAGCCCCAGCTCCTCGCACACGACCGAGAAGATGAAGTCGGTGTGCGGCTCCGGCAGGAAGAACAGCTTCTGCCGGCTCTCGCCGAGGCTCGCGCCTTGCAGCCCGCCGCTGGCGATGGCGATGAGCGACTGGTTGATCTGGAAGCCGGCCCCCAGCGGGTCGGCGTCCGGGTGGATGAACGTCATCAGGCGCTCCCACTTGTAGGGAGACGCGAAGGCGATCGCCCCGATGCCGGCGACGCCGGACGCGGCGGCGGTGGCGACGTACTGCCAGCGCAGCCCGGCGAGGAACAGCAGCGCCCCGGTGAGGGAGGCGTAGAGCACGGCGGTCCCGAGGTCCGGCTCGAGGACGACGAGGGCGGCGAGCGGCCCGATGACGACGGCCGCCGGCAGGAGCGACTTGAAGAAGTCGTTCACCTTGTTCTCGTGCTTCGCCATGTGCGCCGCCAGGAACAGCACGACCGCGAGCTTGGCGATCTCCGACGGCTGCACCTGGATCGGCCCGACCTTGAACCAGCGGTGCACCTGGTGGGTGCGATCGACCACCAGCACCCCGGCGAGGAGCAGGAGCGACCCGCCGACGGCCATGGCGACGAACTCGCGCCGCAGCAGCGTGCGGTAGTCGATGTGCATCGCCACCGCCATTCCGCCGAGGCCGATGACGAAGGCGAGCAGCTGCCGCATCAGGAAGTGGTACGCCGTCTGGTGCCGCTCCATCGCGAGCGGCGCCGAGGCGCTGAAGATCATCACGAGCCCGAAGAGGGCGAGCCCCATCCCCACGACGAAGAGCGTCCGGTCGAACGCCAGCTTGCGCGCCATCAATTCCCTTCTTTCAGAGCGTTGACGAGGCGGCGGAAGTGATCGCCGCGCGCCTCGAAGCCGGAGTACTGGTCGAACGAGGCGCACCCCGGGGCGAGGAGCACCACGCCGCCGGGCTTCGCCGCGTCGCGCGCCGCCGGGATCGCCTCTTCGAGTCCCTCGACCATGAGGGTCGGCACGATCGGGCCGAGCTGCTTCGCGATCGACTCGCGCGCCTGGCCGATCAGGACGAGCGTCGTGACCCGCTCGCGGATCAGCGGCTCGAGTTCGGCGAAGGCGCCGCCCTTGTCCTTGCCGCCCATGATGAGGACGATGCCGCCCGCGAAGGAGCGGACCGAAGGCGCCACGGCCCCGACGTTGGTCGCCTTCGAATCGTTGAACCAGGCGACGCCGTCGAGCTCGCGCACCTTCTCGAGGCGGTGGGGGAGCCCGTGGAACGACCGGACGCCCTCGGCCGCCTGCTCCACCGTGATGCCGCAGAGGCGCGCGGCGAGGATCGCCGCCAGCACGTTCTCCTGGTTGTGCACGCCGAACAGCGGCACGTCGGAGAGGGGCATCACGGCCGTCGGGCGGCTGTTCTCGACCAGGATGATGTCCCGGCCGTCGCGCACGTACGCGCCCTCCTGCACCCCGCCGCCGCGGGAGAACTGGTGCCGGCGCGCGGTGATGCCGCGCGCCAGCGCCATCACCTGGGGGTCGTCCTGGTTGAGGATGGCGTGGTCGGAGGCGCTCTGGTTCATGAAGATCCGCGCCTTGGCGGCGTAGTAGGCCGGCATGTCCGGGTAGCGGTCCTGGTGGTCGGGGCTGAGGTTCAGGAGAACCGCGATGTGCGGGCGGAAGGTCTCGATCCCCTCGAGCTGGAAGGACGACAGCTCGACCACGTACAGCCGGTCGGGGGAGTCGTCCTCGACCATCTCGATGAGCGGCGTGCCGAGGTTGCCGCAGGCGACGGCGTTGCGGCCGGCCTTCGCCAGGATGTGACCGGCGAGCGAGGTCGTCGTGCTCTTGCCGTTCGAGCCGGTGATGCCGACCAGCGTCCCTTCGAGGAACCAGGAGGCGACCTCGACCTCGGCCACGACGCGCACGCCCGCCTTGCGGGCGGCGGCGATCGGCGCGATCGCCAGCGGCACGCCCGGGCTCACCGTCACGAGGTCGGCGGAGGTGAAGGTCTTCTCGTCGTGCCGGCCGAACTCGAACGCGGCGCCGTCCTTGCCGAGCGCCGCCACTTCGGGCCCGAGGTCGCGCGCCTGGCGCTTATCGGAGATCGTGACCTTCGCGCCCCGCGACAGGAGGAACCGCGCCAGCGCGACGCCGCTCTTCGCGGCGCCGGCCACGACGACGCGCGCGGCTCTGAGATTCGGAGCCTTCGAGGTCGGAGTGCGGGCGGGCATCATCCTTATCTCAGTTTGAGCGTCGAAAGTCCGAGCAGGGCGAAGATGATCGCGACGATCCAGAAGCGGATGACCACCTGCGTCTCGGCCCAGCCGCAAGCTTCGAAGTGGTGGTGGATGGGCGCCATCTTCAGCACCCGCTTGCCGCGCAACTTGAACGAGCCGACCTGGGCGATGACCGACACCGCCTCGATGACGAACAGGCCGCCGACGAAGACCAGCAGCGCCTCCTGCTTGATCAGCAGCGCGATGGTCCCGAGCCCCCCGCCGATCGCCATCGAGCCGACGTCCCCCATGAACACCTGCGCCGGGTGGCAGTTGAACCAGAGGAATCCGAGCGACGCGCCGACGAGCGCCCCGCAGATGACCGCCAGCTCGCCGACGCCCTTGATGTTCGGCACGTCGAGGTAGGTCGAGACCCTCGCGTGCCCGGCGACGTACGCGAGGATGGCGTACGTCCCGGACGCGATGAGCGACGACCCGATGGCCAGTCCATCGAGACCGTCGGTCAGGTTCACGGCGTTGGCGGCCCCGACGATGACCAGCACCGTCCACGGAATGAACACCCAGCCGAGGTCGGGGTCGAAGCGCTTGAAGAACGGCAGGCTCAGGTGGGTCGTGTACAGCCCGCGACCGGCCATCCAGAAGAGCACGTACCCGATGCCGAGCGCGACGAGAATCTGTGACGCGAACTTCTGCCGGGCTGTCAGCCCGAGAGACCTCTTTCTCGTGAGTTTGAGGTAGTCATCCGCGAAGCCGATGACTCCGTAGAGGAGCGTGGATATGAGTGCGATCCACACGTAGGGATTGGCGGGATCTGCCCATAGGAGAGAGGGAAGGATGACTGCGATGAGGATCAGCAGCCCTCCCATCGTCGGGGTACCTTTCTTGCGTTGGTGGGAAAGAGGCCCCTCGGGTCTGATCTGCTGCCCGATCTGGAAGTCCCGCAGTCTCTGGATGAACCACGGGCCCAGGGCAAGGCTGATCAACAGCGCCGTGAGGGTGGCCAGCGCCGTCCGGAATGTGATGTACCGAAAGACGTTGAAGAGGCTGAACGACTCGTGCAACGGCAGGAGGAGGGAGTAGAGCATCAGTGCTCCCCCGGTGCATTGTGCGCGGCGGAACCGACCGACGGGCCGGAGTCGCCGAGGAGCGCCCGCACCACGCGCTCCATCCTGATGCCGCGCGATCCCTTCACGAGGACGAGATCGCCGGGCCGCACCTCGGAGGCGAGCCAGGCGGCGCCCTCCTCCGAGGTGTCGAAGTGACGCACCTGCGTGGCGGGCGTGGGGGCCGCGGCGCGCCGACGCCCGCCCGAGCCCGAGGAGGCTGCGACGCGTGCGGGACGCTTCTGGGAGGCGGCCGCGGCCATCTTCTGCGACAGCGGCCCCACGGCCACGAGGAGATCGATCCCGGCGCGGGCCGCGAGGGCCCCGATCCGGGTGTGCGCCCGGGCCGAAACCGGCCCGAGCTCGAGCATGTCCCCGGCGGCCAGGATGCGGCGGCCGCGGGGCGTGGTCTCGGCGAGGAGCTCGATGGCGCGCTCCATCGCCGCGGGGTTGGAGTTGTACGAGTCGTCGAGGATCTCGGCGCCGTCCTGGCGCCGGTGCAGCACGCCGCGCATGGCGGCGGGGCGGACCTGCGCCAGCCCGGCGGCGATGTCGGAGGCGTCGAGCCCGCAGGCGAAGCCGGTGGCGGCCGCGGCGAGCGCGTTGTAGACGTGGTGCCGTCCGGGGATCCCGAGGCGCACGGGGGCGCGCGACTTGCCGTGGCGCAGCGTGAAGCGGGTCCCCTTCAGCCCGAGCGAGACGATCTCGTCGGCGCCGACGTCGGCGCGGCGCGCCGTGATGCCGTAGGCGAGGCGCTCGCCCTTGAAGGCGCGCCCGAGCCGCGCCACGCGCGCGTCGTCGGCGTTGTAGACGGCGACGGCGTCGCGCCGCAGTCCACGGAACAGCTCGCCCTTGGCGGCGGCGATGCCGGCAATCGACGCGAAGTGCTCGAGGTGCACCGGCAGGACGTTGAGGATGACGCCGACGTCCGGGTCGGCGATCTCCGCCAGGCGGGCGATCTCGCCCTTGTAGGACATGCCCATCTCGAGGACCGCCGCGTCGCACGCGTCGGCCATCCGCAGGAGGGTCAGCGGCAGACCCCAGGCGTTGTTGAGGTTCCCCTCGGAGCGGTGGACCGTGAAGCGCCGGTCGAGGACGGCGCCGGTCATCTCCTTGGCGGTCGTCTTGCCGGCGGAGCCGGTGATGCCGATCACCTTGAGCGGGCGGCGGCGCCGCACGTGCCCGCCGAGGTCCTGCAGCGCCTGCGTCGTGTCGTCCACGCGCAGCACCGCGGGCGCTTCGGGGTAACGGCCCGGGCCGCCCTTGGCGACGACGACCGCCGCGGCGCCTTGTTCCGCCGCCTGGCGGGCGTAGTCGTGGCCGTCGACCCGCGGGCCGACGATGGCGAAGAAGAGATCCCCGGTCTTGAGGGTGCGCGAGTCGATGCTGTAGCCGCCGACTTCGCTGTCGCCCGTGACGCGGCCGCGGTGCGCGTCGGACAGGGTCAGCCGCGCGCGCATCGCCGTCGCCGCTTCCTGGAGCGTGAGCCGGCTCATTCGCAGGCCGCCCTGCCGCGCACGGCACCGCCGCCGCGCAGCGCTTCGCGCGCCACCTGCCGGTCGTCGAACGGCAGCGTGCGCTCTCCCAGGATCTGGTAGGTCTCATGGCCCTTGCCGGCGATGACGACGCAATCGCCGGGGAGCGCCAGCGAGATGGCGCGGGCGATGGCCTCGCGCCGCTCGACCACGATGTGGCAGCGATCTCCCGGCAAAGGCGCGTCGTCCGGGACGTTGAGCGCCCGGCGCACGCCCGGGAGGATGGCGTCGACGATCTTGTGCGGGTCCTCGGTGCGCGGGTTGTCGGAGGTCACGACGACGATGTCGCTGCGCGAGGTGGCGGCGAAGCCCATTTTCGGCCTCTTGTCGCGATCCCGATCGCCGCCGCAGCCGAAGACGGTCACGATGCGCTTCGGCCCGAGGGCACGCACGCTGTCGAGCAGGTGCGCCAGCGCGTCGTCGGTGTGCGCGTAGTCCACGAGGACGAGGAAGGCGCCCCCGTCGTCCACCCGCTCCATCCGCCCGGGCACGCCGCGCAGCGATTCGAGCCCGCGCAGCGCCTCTTCGCGCGGCGCGCCGATCGCCAGCAGTGTCGCCGCCGCGGCGGCGAGGTTCTGCGCGTTGTGCCGGCCGAGCAGGGGAGACTTCAGCGTCAACGGCCCGGTCCCCGCCGTCTCGCCCGGGAAGCCGGGGGAGGGGAGGAGCGTCACCTCGGTGCCGTCGAGGTTGGCGCGCACGCCGGTGATGCGCAGGTGCACGCGCGAGGACGTCCCGAAAGTGATGACCCGCGCGCTCGTCACGGCCGCGAGCCCCTCGGCCGCCGCGTCGTCGGCGTTCAGCACCGCGACGGCGTCCGGCTTCAGGGCGCGGAACAGCAAAGCCTTCGCCTGGAAGTACTCCTCCATGCCGCCGTGGAAGTCGAGGTGGTCCTGCGTCAGGTTGGTGAAGACGGCGGCGCGGTAGGAGATCCCGGCCACGCGCCGCAGCGCCAGCGCGTGCGACGAGACCTCCATGGCGCAGGAGCGGGCCCCCATGGTCGCGAAGCGATCGAGATGACGCTGGAGATCGAGCGACTCGGGGGTGGTGCGCCCGGCCTTGGTTTCGTCTCGGCCGTAGCGGTACGACACCGTCCCGAAGAGGCACGGCTTCATCCCGACCTCGCGCAGCCCCGCTTCGAGCAGGTGGCAGACGGTCGTCTTGCCGTTGGTGCCGGTCACGCCCACCATGAGCATCCGCTCGTCGGGACGGCCGTAGTAATTGCGGGCCACGAGCGCGAGACCGCGCCGGTCGTCCTCGACCTGCACCCACGCGAGATCGGCGTAGCGCGGGTCGGCGGGGCGCGACGACAGGATGGCCAGAGCACCCCGCGCGCGCGCCATCTCGAGGAAGTCGTGGCCGTCGTGGGTCTCTCCTTCGAGGGCGGCGAACAGGAAGCCGGGCTCGACGGCGCGCGAGTCGTACGCCAGTCCGCGGATGGCGGTCGTCGCCTCTCCCGCAATCCGGGCGCCCGGGACGTCACGCAACAGTGACTGCAACTGCAAACTCCTCCCCCTACTCGTAGATGACCGAGCAACGCACTCCGGGACGAACGGCGATGCCGGGGACCGGTTCCTGCCGCGTCACCCGCTGGCCGCCCGGCCGGTTGCTGCAATTGAGTCCGACGCTCGCCAGGGTTGCGGTCGCTTCGCGCAGGCTCAGCCCGGTCAGGTCGGGCATCACCACGGAGCCGTCCGCGGCCGGCGGGGCAGGCGCCGCCTTCCGGATCGACACCGGCAGCGCCGGGAAGAGGCCCATGCCCGCTTTCGACACCGGCAGGCTCATGGTGGCGGGGCGGCGCCCGGCGGCGGGCCCGGCGACCGTCGAGGTGCGCAGGCTCGCGGGCCGCACCAGCGGCTCGGGCGCGTTCTCGTTGATGGCCACGAGCGGCCGGTCGATCATCACCGGCTCCTCGTGATCCGGCAGGACGCCGAGGTAGCGCAGCACCGGATCGGCGACCCGCGAGAACACCGGCGCGGAGACGTCGCCGCCGTGCTGGTGCGCGCCCTTGGGCTCGTCCACCATCACGACGATGACGAGCGCCGGATGCGCCGCCGGCACGAAGCCGCCGAACCAGGCCGCGTAGTGGCCGCGCACGTAGCGGTGGCTGACCGGATCGATCTTCTGGGCCGTGCCGGTCTTGCCGGCGGTCGTGTAGCCGACGACCGAGGCCTTGGTGCCGGTGCCGTCGATGGTCACTTCCTGCAGCATGTCGCGCAGCGTCCGGGCGGTCTTCGCGGACACCGTGCGCCGCGGCTGGAAGTCGCCCTCGCGGTCCGGCTCGCGACGCGCGCCGTCGGGACCGACGAAGGCCTCGATGAGATAGGGCGGGTTGTACATGCCGTCGTTGGCGATGGCGCCGAAGGCGGCGGCGAGCTGGATCGGCGTCACGCCGATCTCCTGTCCCATCGAGATGGAGGCGTGCGACAGGCCGGACCAGCGCTTCAGATCCCGCAGCAGCCCCGGGCTCTCGCCCGGCAGCTCGAGGGACGTCGAGCGCCCGAAGCCGAAGCGGCGGATGACGGCGATGAAGTCGCTCGACGACAGGCGCTGCGCCACCTTGATGGTGCCGACGTTCGACGAGTGCGCCAGCACCTCCTGGAAGGTGAGGTTGCCGAACGGCAGCTTGTCTTCCTTGAAGCGGTGTTTGGCCACGACGTACGAGCCGTTCTCGCACCAGATGACCTCGTTCGGCCGGACGCGCCCGGCGTCGAGCGCCGCCGCCGCGGTGATCACCTTGAAGGTCGATCCGGGTTCGAAGAAGTCGCTGACGGCGCGGTCGCGTCGCGACGTCTCGGTGGCCTCGGAGAACTCGTTGGCGTCGAAGCCGGGGCGGCTCGCGAGGGCGAGGATCTCGCCGGTCTCGGGGCGCAGCACGACGATCGCGGCGCCGTCGGCGCGCGTCTCCTTCATGGCCGTGTCGAGCTCGCGCTCGGCGATGTGCTGGATGGTGGCGTCGAGCGTCAGGAGCATGCCGTCGCCGGGAATCGGCTCGACGCGCGAACGGTCGAGGACGCGGTGGCCCTTGCCGTCGCGCAGGAACTCGAGACGGCCCGGCGTGCCGGTGAAGTGGTCGTTGTAGGCGAACTCCAGCCCGGCGAGTCCCTGGTTGTCGATGCCGCAGGCGCCGAGGACGTGCGCCGCCAGGTCGCGCTTCGGGTAGAAGCGGCGGCTCTCGCGCACGAACTCGAGACCTTCGATCCCGAGCGACTCGACGCGCGCCCGCAGCGCCGGGTCGATCTTGCGCTTCAGCCACGCGAAGTGGCTTTCTCTGGCCAGCGGCTCGCGCAGCTCGGATGCCTTCATGCCGAGCACCGGAGCCAGCCGGCGCGCCACGGCGTCGGGGTTGCCGACCTTCGACGGGTCGGCGTAGAGCGAATCGACGTCCACGGAGAGCGCCAGCTCCTCGCCGTTGCGGTCGCGGATGGGACCGCGCCGCGGGTCGAGGTCGATCGCCTTCTCGTGCTGCGCCCGAGCCTGGGCCAGCAGCTCCGGGGCGCGAATGATCTGCAGGTGCATGCAGCGCGCCCCCATGGCCAGGAATCCGAAGGTGACGCCCGCGATGACGATCGACAGGCGCTCGCGCCGCGCCCGCTCGGACGGCGGACCGGGCGCCGGGCCGCGACGGAAGCGCGCGCCGCGCCACAGGTTGGAAGGAGCCGCTTCGTCTCCCTCGGAGGCTCGCTTCTGGAAGCGTCGCTTCAGTCGGCTCACTGGCGCCCTTTCCGTGCCGGCGCCGGCCTGGGGGCGCTGCGCGCGCCGCCGGACACGCCGCCGGCCGTCTTGTTCTTCCATGGTCCGGACTCCGCGGCCTTGCCCTTCGACGGGGTGATGATCGGCGTCGGCAGTGACCCCATGTTCGTCTCCATCGGAGCGCGCTCGACGGCGCCGCCGGTCACGTCGAAGAGGCGGACGTTGCGAACATCGTCCGGCGCCGGGTCGACGAGACCGAGGTTGCGGCGCGCCAGCGTCTCGATGCGCTCGTGATCCATGAGGGTCGAGCGCTCCAGACGCAGCCGCTGCTCGTCCTCGCC
This sequence comes from Verrucomicrobiia bacterium, assembly GCA_035638075.1. GTDB lineage: Bacteria > Acidobacteriota > Polarisedimenticolia > Gp22-AA2 > Gp22-AA2 > DASRAU01. The sequence goes on along the minus strand of DASRAU010000031.1, from coordinate 36,783 downwards.
GAGCGACTGCAACTCCTGCTGGAGACGCTCGTAGCGCTTCGAGACGCGCAGGAAGTCCATGCGCTGCCAGACGTAGCCGAGCACCGGCACCGCGAGCACCGCGGCGGTCGCGAGGAAGCGCCACAGCTCGCGCGCGTGCTTCCGGTCCCGCTCGCGCACCAGGCGCTGGTTCACCTGGATCTGGGCGGCGGCGCGGACGCGGGTCATGACCGCTCCTCGGCCGGCCGCTCCACCGTCAGGCGCTCCACCGCGCGCAGGCGTGCGCTGCGGCTGCGCGGGTTGTCGCGCGCTTCCTCTTCCGTGGCCTTCACGGCGCCGGAGTCCACCAGCCGGACGATATCCGGCCGGCCACAGCCGCAGACGGGCAGCCCGCGGGGGCAGACGCACCGGTGCGCCAGCGCGCGGAAGGTCTCCTTCACCGCGCGGTCCTCGAGCGAGTGGAAGGAGATGACCGCCATCCTCCCGCCCGGCCGCAGCCGATCGATCGACCGCTCGATGAGCGCCGGGAGCCCGTCGATCTCGCCGTTGACCGCGATGCGCAGAGCCTGAAACGTGCGCGTCGCCGGGTGCACCGATCCGCCGCAGGCGCCCGCGGTCCCGGCGGCCCGCTTCGCGGCGCCACGCCGGGCGGCGGCGCGCCGGGCGGGAGCGGGGATGGCCGCGGCGATCGTCTCGGCGAGCCGCACGGTGCGGGTGAAGGGGTTCTTCTCGCGCTCGCGGACGACGGCCGAAGCGATGCGCGCCGCGTGCGGCTCCTCTCCGACCTGCTGCAGCAGCGAGCGCAGCTCGCGCTCGGGGAGCCCGTTCACCAGGTCGGCGGCGGTCGTCCCGCCGTGGGCGCGATCCATCCTCATATCGAGAGGTCCGTCGAGACGGAAGGAGAACCCGCGCCCGGGGTCGTCGAGCTGCATCGAGGAGACGCCGAGGTCGAGCAGGATGCGATCGACCGGGACGAGGCCCCACGCGTCGAGCAGCTCCGGAAGGCGGCGGTGATCCGCCTGCTCGAGGCGGACACGGTCGCCCCACGGCGCGAGGCGCGCGCGCGCCAGGACGAGAGCCTCGGGGTCACGATCGAGTCCGACGAGACGGCCGTCCGGTGCGATGGCCTGGAGCAGCGCCTCGGCGTGGCCGCCGGCGCCGACGGTGCCGTCCACGACGAGGTCGCCCGGGGAGCAGCGCAGCGCCGCCAGCGCCTCTTGCAGCAGGACCGGCCGATGCGCGACACGGTGCTCCATCGAATTCCGGGTTTCACGACGCTCCCAGCGGTTCGCCTAAGAACTGAGGCCGGTTCTTACAAGCCCAGGCCCGCGAGCATCTGCCAGTGATCGTCCGCGAGCGGCTCGTTCGTGAGCTTCGCCTCGAAGCGCTCGCGGCTCCAGACATCGAGACAGTTCATGTTGCCGAGCACCGCCACCGCGCCGTCGAGACTCGCCTTGCTGCGCAGCAGCGGGTGGATCAGCAGCCGACCCTGGTCGTCCGCGGTCGCCGGCAGACCGTAGTAGTTGACGAGGTTGCGAAAGCGGCCGACGGCGGGGTTCAGCGACGGGGCGGCGGCGAGCTTCTGCTCCACTTCCAGCCACACCGGCATCGGGTAGATGCGGGCGCTCTCGCCGTTGATCGAGGTGACGAAATACTCCCGGCCATATTTCTCTTCCATGAAGCGGCGGAAAACCTGGGGAATCTTGAGCCGCCCCTTCGCGTCGATCTTGGCCGGACTGTTGCCTCTCAGCATCGGTCCATCCCGTCCGGGGATCCCGCGCGCCGCTCGCGCCTAGCCAATCGTTTGAATGTCGATGGTCAGGGTAGCCCACCCACGTAGGTCCACCCGACTCCACTGCGGACTATACGGAGCCCCCTGTAAGGTGTCAACAAGAAATTCCGATTTATTTCGACGTAATCCAAACAGGATGAAGGAGATAGATGAGGGGGGAAGTCCCTCGAAAACAGGCGATCGATTGTGACCGCAGGGCCCCCGGATCCCAACACATTGGACCCCCGTCCAACCCGGCGTGCACATGGTGCGCCTGAGATTGGGGGGAGGATCTGCACAACGGGGGACCAGGCTGGAGTTGGACCTCCCTGCCGGCTTGAAACCCCGCCCGGGAGCCCGGACCCCGCGCTGCTTCCGGGGTTCAGCCGAATCCCCCACATTCTTCGCACCACGTTGATTGCATGGGGGTCGTTGTCGCCGTACCATTTCGGCCGATGTCCGGGCGGTCCCATCCTTATTTGTACGCTTCCCTCCCAGCCCTCCTGGTCGCGGCCCTGCTGATCGCATGGCCCGGCCCGAATGGGCTGGCGGCGCCTCCGTCCGCGCCGGCTGCGCCACCGGCTGGTCCGGGGCATTCGTGGGATCGCAAGCTCGATCCGTTCCTGCGCGGCGTCGCGCTCGGGGTCGAGCGCCGCCAGGGCGTGTTCGTCGAGCGGCTGCCGGCGCGATCGCGCGAGGCGATCGCGATGCTGCCGCCATTCGTGCGCGCGGAGCGCGACGCCGACGATCCGATCCTCTACGTCAAGGCGCGGCTGCGTGACGACGTCGCCAACGGTGATCGCAGGGAGTCAGCGACCGCGCGGCGCAGTGTCGTGACGAGCCGGCTCGAAGCGGCGCTGCGGCGGGTTCCGCCGGGGCTCGCGGGACGCTTCGACTCGCTCGGCGTCACCGTGCGCGGACGCGCGGGATCGATCGTGACGCTGGCAGTGCCTGCGTCGGCGCTCGAGAGCGTGGCGCAGCTCGACGAGCTCGTCTGGCTCCGCACCGGAACGTCCTATCACCTCATGAACGACGTGAGCACCTCCGATTCCTACACCGCGGCCCGCACCGAGAACTCGACCTTCGCGAATGCGGGTGAAGGGGTCATCGTCGCGGTCATCGACTCCGGCATCGACTGGACGAGCATGGATTTCCGCAACGCCGACGGCACGACGCGGCTCCTCGGCATCTGGGATCAGACGATCGGCGGCGGCTCCTACCCGCCGCCGCCCGGCTCTACGTTTGGTTCCTTCTACAGCCGCGCCGACATCGATGCGGCGCTCGCGGCGGGAACCGATCTCCCGACGCGCGACGGCTACGGGCACGGCACGCACGTCGCGGGCAGCGCCGCCGGCAACGGCCTCGCCACCGGCAATGGCATTCCGGCGGGAACGTTCGCCGGAATGGCGCCGAAAGCCGACCTCATCGTGGTGCGCGCCTTCACGAACACCGGGGAGTTCTGCCCGCAATGCGATCTCGTGGCCGCGGTCGAGTTCGTGGACGGGATGGCGCGGGCCCGCTTGGAGCCGTGGGTCGGCAACATGAGCCTCGGATCCGATCTCGGCCCGCACGACGGCACGAGCCCCGACGAGCTGGCGATCGACGCGGTGGTGCGGCCGGGTCGCGCCGGCAGCCAGATGGCCATTGCCGCGGGGAACGAAGGCTCCTCCAATCGCCGCTTCCACTGGCAGGGGACTCTTCCCAACGTCGGACTGACGGCCACGACCACCTTCACGCTCAACTCGCTGCCGCCGAACGCCGGGAGCAACAACGACCTCATCTGGCTCGATCTCTGGTACCGCGGGTCGGACAGCGCCACCGTGACGATCCAGACGCCCGGGGCGCAGGTCGTGAGCGCCGCGCGCGGGACCGACAGCGGCGTCGTCTGCACCACCTCGGGAGCGGTCCGCGTGGATGCGACCAACGCGGGAGACCTCGAGAACGGCGACAACGAGGTCTTCGTCACCATCTGGGACAGCCCGTCGTGCGCTCCCATCGTCGAGCCGGCCACCGGCCTGTGGACCGTGCGCGTGACGACGAACGCGCTCGGCGGTGCCCCGGCCGGGCCGTTCGATCTCTGGAACCAGTGCACGACGCCCCGCAGCCAGGTCGGCTTCGGCGGAGGCTGGGTGCAGCTCAGCAACTTCGCCCTCGCCAAGAGCGTCTCCATCCCGGGCACGGCCAGGAACGCCCTGACCGCGGGAGCGTTCGTCAGCAAGACCTCCTGGATCAACGGCATCGGCGGAACGACGAACCAGCCCGCGAGCAACTCCATCGGAGGACTGAGCGGCTTCTCCGGGATCGGCCCGACGCGCGATGGGCGATTCAAGCCCGACCTCGCGGCGCCCGGGGAATACCTCGGCTCCACGAAATCCAGGGATGTCCCGGCGTCCGACACGTTCCTCGAGCGCGATCGGACCCACGTGGGCGGTTACGCCGGCACCAGCATGGCGACGCCGCATGTGGCCGGCGCCGCGGCGCTCCTGCTCGGACTGCACCCGGAGTACGACTCGGCGCAGGTGCGCCTGGCGCTGCAGCGCGGGGCGCGCGCCGATTTCCAGACCGACCTCGTGCCGAACACGCGCTGGGGATGGGGGAAGCTGCGCGTCCTCGAGGGCGCGTATGATGCGGCCGCGATGTCGGCCGAAGCGATGGCGGGCCCTGACGGCGTGTCGTTCTCGTGGGGGGATGATCCCGCGATGCTCTCGTGGAACGTCTACCGCGGGACGATTCCGCGGGTCTCCGCGAGCGACTTCGGAACGTGCTTCGCGAGCGGCCTGACCAGCCCGTCGTTCATCGACCCCGCGCTCCCCAACGCCGGCGAGGCGTTCTTCTACTTCGTCACCGGCCTGTACTTCAACGTGACCACCGGGCTCCCGGTGGAAGGCAGCCTCGGCACCGACACCAGCGGCCACCTCCGTCCCAACAACGCCCCGTGCCCATGAGCGCCGGGACGCGCGGGCGGCGCCACTGAGCGGCGGCGCGTCCTCCGGCGAATCGGGCACCGGGCTCGTCCGCGCGCTCGGATTGTGGGACTCGACCCTCCTCGTCATCGGACTGGTCATCGGCTCGGCCGTCTTCATGGTGACCGGCGGGCCGGACGGCGTGGCGCGGCTCCTGCCGTCCCCGGGCGCGCTCATCCTTGTGTGGATCGTCGGCGGCATCATCTCGTTCGCCGGCGCGCTCGTGTTCGCGGAGCTCGGCGCGCTCATGCCGAACGCCGGCGGCCAGTACCTGTTCCTGCGCGAGGCCTACGGCGATCTCGTCGGCTTCCTGTACGGCTGGACCCTCTTCGCGGTCATCCACACCGGAACGATGGCGGCGCTGGCGGTTGGTTACGCCGAGTACTTCGGGTCGTTCTTCCCGTCGCTCGGCACCGAGCGTATCTTGATGACGCTCCCCATCCCCGGGATGGCGCTGCCGATCTCGGCGGGACAGCTCAATGCCGTCTTCGTCATCGCGCTGCTGTCGGTCATCAACTACTTCGGCGTGCGCGAGGGGAGCCTGTTCCAGGGCGTCGTGACGGTGATGAAGATCGCCTCCTTCGCCGGCTTCCTGCTGCTCGGGGTGGCGGTCGGGCGCGGTGCCTTGGCGCACTTCACCCCGCTCTTCGGCACGGCCCCGGCGGCCGCCGTCGACGCGGCGGCTTCGACTGCGGCGCCGGTCGGCTTCGGCACGTTCGTGCTGGCGATGGTGGCGATGCTGTGGGCCTACGAAGGCTGGAACAACATCACCTTCACCGCGGGAGAGATCAAGGACCCGCAGCGAAATCTCCCGCTGGCGCTGGTGTTCGGCATGGCGGCGATCACGCTCATCTACGTCGCCATGAATCTCCTCTACATCTACGCGATGCCGGTGGGGGAGATGGTGACGACGCCGCGCATCGGCGAAGCGGCCGCCGGCCGCCTGTTCGGCCCGGCCGGCGCGAGCGCCATGGCCCTCGCGGTGCTGGTCTCGGTCTTCGGGTGCATCTCGGCGACGGTCATCTCCGGCCCGCGCGTGTTCTACGCGATGGCGAAGGACGGCCTGTTCTTCAAGCGCCTGGCGTGGATCCATCCGCGCTTCCGCACGCCGACGCCGGCGATCCTCTGGCAGGGGATCTGGTCGAGCGTGCTGTGCCTCTCCGGCACCTACACGCGCCTCTACACCTTCGTCGTCTTCGCGGCGGTGCTGTTCTACGCGCTGGCGGGGGCGGCCGTCATCGTGCTGCGCCGCACGCGGCCGTCGTGGCCACGCCCGTATCGCACCTGGGGCTACCCGTGGACGCCGATCCTGTACGTCGGCACCTGCGTGGTCGTGCTGCTGAACACGCTGGTCACGCAGCCGCGGGAGTCCGGGATCGGGCTCGGCATCCTCGTCATCGGGATCCCGGCCTACCTCTTCTGGCGTCGCCGCCGCGCCGCCTCGGTCTGAAAAACTGGCAACCTGTGTGTCGCGTTTTCCGGCGCCGCGCCGGCGTTACGGGCAGGCGGGTGGGGCGGGTCGCGGCGCGCCGTTCGAGCTGTTGCCGAGCGGGCTGACGCCGCAGGCGTTTCGACCGGCGGCGAAGTAGAAGAAGCCCGTGCCGACGGTCGGCAGATCCGTGTCCTGCGCGGTGGGTGAAGCGAGATTCGTCTGGAGACAGACCTCGTTCCAGGCCCACGAGCCGGTCGCGACCGTGCCGCGGTAGAGGTCGTGCGATGCGGCCGCCGAAGCGGCGGTCCAGGTCATCGTCGTCGTGTTGGTGAACTTCAGGTTGGTCGCCTCCAGCGGCTGTGTCCCTTCGTCGGCGGTCCCGTCGCAGTCGTCGTCCAGCCCGTTACAGACCTCGACCCCCGGTGAGCCGGGGACGCAGATCCCGGCCGAGCCATTGACGCACGCCGGGGCGGCCGCGGCACAGGTCCCGACGCCACAGGTGATGACGCCCAGGTCCTCATCGGTCGAGCCGTCGCAGTCGTTGTCGATGTTGTCGCAGACCTCAGCGGTCGGAGTACCGGGCGTGCAGGTGCCCGCCACGCCGGCCGTGCAGGCCGCAACCGAGGCGGAGCACGCTCCAACGCCGCAGGTGATCACGCCGAGGTCTTCGTCGGTCTGGCCGTCGCAGTCGTTGTCGATGTTGTCGCAGACTTCGGCGGTCGGGGTGCCGGGCGTGCAGGTGCCCGCCACGCCGGCCGTGCAGGCCGAGACGGTCGCGGCGCAGGCACCGACGCCGCACGAGATGGTGCCGAGGCCCTCGTCGGTCTGGCCGTCGCAGTCGTTGTCGATGTTGTCGCAGGTCTCGACCACGGGGGAGCCGGCGGAGCAGCCCTGGAGCTGCCCGTTGATGCAGGCCGGCGTCGTCACCTGGCAGGCGCCGACGCCACAGGTGACCGTGCCCAGGTCCTCGTCGGCGGTGCCGTCGCAGTCGTCATCGACGTTGTCGCAGGTGTTGTCCACGACCACCGGCTTGTTGGTGAAGGGATAGCCGTCGGCCCAGGCGCCGCTGACGAACGCGCCGTCGTGCGCGCCTCCGGCGGTGTCGGCGGCGAGCGCGCCCGTACCCTCGGTCAGGCCCCACCGGGCGACCAGTCCGGGGGCGGAGGCGATCTGCCGGCGCATCCGGTCCTGGATCTGCGTGGCGCTCAGCGCCACGTTCCAGATGCGGACCTCGTTCATCTCGCCGGCGAAGTAGCCCTCCGGGTTGCCGTTCGAGTCGAGCGCCGAACCGATTCCCACCGGCTGAATGCTGTCGAAGCGCGGCGTCGCGGTGACCGCCTGGATGGCTTCGAGCCGGCCGTTGAGGTAGAGCCGCCAGGTCGAGCCGTCGTACACCGCCGCAACGTGGTTCCACGACCCCTCGGTCACGTGCGTCGGGCCGGTGAGCGGATGGTTGTTCCCCTCCATGTCCTCGAAGTCGGCTACCAGGCGGTCGTCGAAGTAGCGCAGGCCGACGAAGTAATTGACGTCCCGGTTGTCGCCGTCCGATTCGCCGCGCCCCCGGGCGACGAGCGGCACCGCCTGGACGCCTCCGTCGCCGCTGTCGGTGTAGTCGCCGAGCCACTTGCGGTTGAACCAGGTCTCGACCGTGAAGGTGCTCAGCCCGAGGGCCGGGCTCGGCGGCACGGCGACGTAGGCGTGGCGCCCGTCCAGCTCGACGGCGTGGTCCGGGTTCGGCGACGGTGCCGAGACGAACGTGGTGCCCGTCACGAGCGCACCGCCGGCGAGCGTGCCGTTGGTCGTCCCGACCGAGTCGTGGATGGTCGTGCCGCCGGTCTCGTCGAGGCCCCAGCGTCCCACGAGACCTGAGCCTTCGAGGACCGGGTGACCCATGTCGGCCTGGATCTCCTCGGCGCTGCGGGCGTAGTTCCAGATGCGCGCCTCGTCGATGACGCCATCGAACCAGCCGAACGGCTGGCCGAGCGAGTTGATCGCCGTGCCGATCGCCGCGTGCTGCAGCGAGTCGAAGCGGGGCACCGCGCCCTGCTCGTTGTGCGCCGCATCGAGCACGCCGTTGAGATACAGCCGGATGACGCTGCCGTCGTAGGTGACCGCGGCGTGGTACCAGGTGTCGTAGCCGGTCGGCGTGGTGCCGATGATCGGATGGTTGCCGCCCGTCGCCATGTCCTCGAAGTCGGCCGAGAGCTTGCCGGTCGAGATGCTGACGCCGAGGTAGTAGTTCATGTCGAAGCGTCCGCCGTCCGCCTCGCCGCGGCCCTTGGTGACGAGCGGAGCCGCCTCGGACAGTCCCTGCTGGCCGGTGTCGGCGCCGATCCCCTCGCCGTGACGCTTGAACCACGCTTCGACCGTGAAGGTCTGCAGGCCGAGCGCGGGGGCCGGCCCGAAGGTCACGTACTCGCCGGCGCCGTCCAGGTCGAGGCCATAGTTGGCGGCGGGCTGGTTCGGTGAACAGTCGGTCCCAGGCAGGCCGAGGTCGCAGGTCGTGTGGCCAAGAGCCGCGCACACGCCCTGGCCGCAGGAGACCGGCTGCGGCACGAAGTCCTCGTCCACCTGGCCGTCGCAGTCGTCGTCGATGTTGTTGCAGGAGGTGTCGCTCGGGGCGCCGGCGAGCGGCTCGCACGAGTCGTGCACCACGCCCGCGACGCACGATGTCACGCCGGTGGAAGCGCAGACCGCGATGCCGCAGGCGGTCGGCGCCGATTGATAGTCCTCGTCCACGAGCCCGTCGCAGTCGTTGTCGATGCCGTCGCAGGCCGCCTCGACGCCCATGCCCGACGCCTCGGTCCGGGCGACGCCGTTGTCCAGGACGCCGGTGTTGCGCGCCCCGCCGCTGACCGAGTCGAAGGCCTGCGTCCCGGTGCCCTCGTCGAAGCCCCAGCGGGCGAGCAGGCCCGGGGCCGAGGGGACCGCCTGGAAGCGATCGTGCTGGATCTGCTGCCCGGTGCGCGCGTAGCTCCAGATGCGCACCTCGTCGATCGAGCCGGAGAAGAAGCTGCCGAGCGTCTCGTCGAGGCGGCGCGCGGCGCCGATCATCGTCGGGAAGAAGGCGTCGCCGATGGTGGAGGTCCCCCAGGAGGCGGCGTCGGCGGTGGCGACGAGGTTCCCGTCGAGGTAGACCCGCACCTCGTTGACGGAGCGGTCGATGACGGCGGCGACGTGGTACCACTTGTTGAGGTCGATGAAGACGGGAGAGGTGTCCACCTGCTCCCCCGAGTTGTTCTCCACCGACACCGTCAGGCGGTTGTACGGCTCCGACCCCGGCATCTGGATGGCCACCTGGGTCCAGGACCCCTGCCGGCCGGCGCGGAACAGTCCCGCGAAGGGGCCCGCGGCCGTCGCCTTGAACCACTCCTCGACCGTGAAGCTCTGCGAGCCGAACGTGGTGATGGAGGGATGGTTGCCGAAGTCGACGTAGTCGTCCACGCCGTCGAACGTGAGGCTCCTTCCGGTCTGCGGCGTTCCGGGGGTGCAGATGCCCGGGATGCCGTTGACGCAGGCGGGGGCCGTGGCGGCGCAGGCACCGACGCCGCAGGCGATCGTGCCGAGGCCCTCGTCGGTCTGACCGTCGCAGTCGTTGTCGGCGCCGTCGCAGACCTCCGCCATAGGCTCGACGTTGCCGCCGCACGAGATGACGCCGGCGGTGCACACCGACGTTCCCAGAGCGCAGGCGCCGAGGTCGGTGGTGCCGCAGACGACCGGCTGGTAGCCGTCGTCCGCCACGCCGTCGCAGTCCTGGTCGATGCCGTCGCAGGTGTCGTCGAGGACGATCAGGCGATCGGCGAACGGGTAGCCGTCCACCCACGCCGTCGCCGCGAGGCTTCCGACCGGGGCCGAGGGATGCTCCGGGTCGCTGAGGCTCGTGCCGGTGCCTTCGCCGAAGCCGTAGCGGGCGACGAGCCCGGCGCCGGTGGTGATCTCGTGCTTCAGTCCGTCCTGGATCTGGGCGGCGGAGCGGGCCACGCTCCAGAGGCGCACCTCGTCGAGGCTGCCATCGAAGAAGCCGGCCGGCGTCCCGGTGGCATCGAGCGCGGTTGCCAGCGCCGCCGGCGCGAGGCTGTCGGTGCGCGGCGCGAACGCCGCCGCGACCTCGGCCTCGAGCACGCCGTTCAGGTACAGGCGCCACGTCGCGCCGTCGAACACCGCGGCGGCGTGGTTCCAGCGTCCAGAGACGACCGGCGTGACGCCGGCCACCGGGTGGTTGGCGCCCGTCGCGGCGTCCTCGAAGTCGGCGACGAGCACGCCGTCGGAGGCGCGCAGCCCGAGGAACCAGTTGAGGTCGGTCGCGTCGCCGTCCGTTTCGTCACGGCCGCGGGCGACGAGCGGAATGGCGGTCACACCGTCGGCCCCGGTCGTGATCGACGTGCCGGCGCCGCGGCGGTTGAACCAGGTTTCGAGGGTGAAGACGCCGAGCCCGAGCGACGGCGCCGGCGCGAACGACACCGACGACGTGACGCCGTCGAACTCCAGGGCGTGATCGGCGAGCGCCTCCGGCAGCGGGGCGAACGGCGACCCGCGCACCCAGGCGCCCGCCGTGATGGCGCCGTGGCTGGCGCCGCCGCTGCTGTCGAGGGCCACGCTGCCGAGCCCTTCGTCGAGCGCCCAGCGCCCCGCGAGACCCGGAGCCGACGGAATCGCGGCGGTCATCCCCGCGTTGATCTCCGCGTCGGTGCGGGCCACGCTCCAGATGCGCACTTCGTCCACGACGCCGTCGAACCAGCCCTGCGGCGCGCCGGCCGAGTCGAGCGCGGCGCCGATGGCGGCGTGCGCCAGGCTGTCGGAGCGCGGCGTGCCGCCCACGGCCAGGGTCGCCTCGAGCCCGCCGTTGAGGTACAGGCGCCAGGTGGCGCCGTCGTACACCGCGGCGACGTGGGCCCAGACATTCGGAGCGACCGGAGTGGTCCCGGCGACCGGGTGGTTGGAGCCGTCGGAGACGTCCTCGAAATCCGCCACCAGCACGCCGTCGCTCTGGCGCAGGCCGAGGAACCAGTTGAGGTCGAGGGTGTTCCCGCGCGCCAGGATCGGAGTCGCCTGCACCGCGCCGGTGTCCGCCGGGAGCCCCGGACCCTGGCGGCGCACCCACGCCTCGAGCGTGAACACCGTGGAGCCCAAAGACGCCGGCGTGCCGAGATCGACGTACGAGTTCTGGCCGTCGAGGTCGAGGCCGTAGTTCCCCGGCGGCGCCTCCGGCGAGCACGAATCGGCGCTGGTCGTCGGCGGGTGCACGAACGGCAGCGCCCCCAGCGTGAGCAGGGTGACGAAGACCAGGAGCAGGCGTCGGCGGCCTGCGGGCATGAGGGGGCTCCTTCCGGCTGACGGGTTGGGAGGCGTCATCCTCTTCGATTTGTTGAGTGAGCGCAAGGAGAAAACGGCGGCCGCGAAGCGAGCCGCCTGAGCCGACGAAAGGGACCGGAGGTCCAGCATGTCTGTCACCGTCCGGGAAGCCGTGTGCGGTCCGCCCTTCAGGTGAGCAGCGATCTACGACGAATTCAGCGGAAATCCATGATCAGTTTGGGGATCCCCGGGAAAGCACGGTTTCGTGACGGAAAGAGGCTGTCCGGATGTCGGAATTGATATGTGAAAGCGCGGAACTGTGATCGGAGTTACGAATCCGGAGCGGCGGCGATGAGGGTCACCGCCGCGGCGTCCTCTTCGGCGAGGCTGCCGAGGACGCCGCGCAGCGCGGGGAAGTCGGCCGGCGGGACCTCCCGGCGGCCGATCGACACCGACCGGACCACCTCGAGCACGCCGTGGTCGCCGTCCTGGCGGAGGGTGTAGCGCGAAACGGCCGAGACTCCCGCCCCCGACTTTTCGCGGTCGGCGGGCATCTTCTTGATGGTGCGGCCGGCGGGGAGCGACAGGTGGACCTCGGAGTTCTCCAGTCGCGGGTAGTCGATGTAGAGCGGGTGCACGCGGTCCGGCGCCGCCGCGAGCTGGGTCAGCCACGGCAGCCGGATGACTTGAGGGCTCAGGATCTCGAGCCCCGCCGTGCGCGTGACGAACTGCGGCACGGCGAAGCGGATCGACACCTTGATCGGGTCCTGCGGACCCTTCGGCGCCGTGACCTCGTACCCCTTCATCACGGCGCCCGGGCACAGCGACGCGACCACGTCCTCGAGGTCGTCCTCACGCTCGCTCGGCTTGCTGTCGAGGAAGCCGGCCATGTCCACGCGCCGCTGGCCCCAGGCGGTGATCTCGAAGGTGCCTTCGAGATTGCCGGCCGGGCTCAGGACCGCACGGACGATGCGGTCGCGGCGGTTGCGCTCCGGTGGAGAGAGCGGGGTTTCGAGCAGCTCCCCGGTTCCGTCCGGCTTGACCACGACCACCGGCACCCCCTGGTCGATGTCCGGGAGATCGCCGAACGGCGTCCGCGTGTCGGTCGGGTCGACGAAGAGGTAGCCGTCCGGCCGCGGCACGGCGACGATGGCGTGGTTGAAGTCGACCGACGGGTTGTCGCGATCGATGAGTCCCGAGTCGCGCGTGCGGATGAGGACCGGGCGCGCTTCGAGGTCCACCGCGCGCAGCATGGCGATGAGCAGCGTCGCCTTGTCCTTGCAGTCGCCGTAGCGGTACTTGTAGACGTCGCCGTTGGTGTGCGGCTGCCAGCCGCCGACCCCGAGGGAGATCGAGACGTAGTTGATCTTCCCCTGCACGAACTCGAAGAGCGTGCGCAGCCGCTCGTCGGGGTCCGTCACCCCCTGGACGAGGGTGCGCGCCGCCTCCGCCACCTCCGGCGCGGGGGCCAGGCGATCGTGCGCCAGGTCCCAGTAGAAGCGGCCGATGCCGCTCCAGTTGGCGGCGTCGATGGTGGTCACGCCGGCCCAGACGATCTTCCGCGGCATGATCGCCACGTTCGGCACGATGTCTGCGAGCGGCGGCAGCATCGACTCGCGCTTCAGGGGCGCCACGTCCTTCACGGTCCAGCGCTGCGTGACGACACCGCCCTTCTCCGTCCGCTCGTATTCGGGGGTCGCCCCCTGCACGGGGGTGCGCAGCGCGAAGCCGGCCGGCGCCTGCACGCTCAGCGTCTTGAGACGGGCGGGGATCGGCTCCTGCAGGTCGAAGCGGGACGGGAGGAAGAAGAGGTTGCTGACCTCCTGCTCGTACGAGTATTCGACGGTCGCCCCGGGCACGACGCCCGGAAAGTGCATGGCGCGCACCATCGAGTCGGCGTACAGCGTGTACGACGCGAAGGCGGCGCCGTCGGCGATCTCCTGGCGCCTGACCTCCGTCCGCTTGCCGGCGGGGGAGACGACCGCGCCGTGCAGGTCGCGGATGGCCACCCCCTTGCCATAGCTCACGTAGGCGGTGTCGTAGTGCTCCGCGCCGCTCGCCGTCAGGACCTGGGTGCGGTTGAGGTAGCGGACGCGCGCGGAGGTGTCGGACACCACGGCGATCTCCATCCGCTCTTCGAGCAGGATGGCGTCCTGCCCGCGCCCGAGGTCGGCCTCCACCGCGTGGAGCGGAAGGGGGAGGAGTACCGCCGCCAGAGCCAGCAGTGCCGGCAGGATCGGGAGGGTCGGGCGCCCGCGCATGTCGGTTAGAATACCGCCAAGTCGCTCCCGGCAGCGGTTTCTTCGAGGTTGAAGGAGGCTCACGTGAAGGCATCCGCCCCCCGTCCGTCCCGCATCCCGCCGCTCCTGCTCCTGGTCGCCGCCCTGATGGTCAGCACCCGTCCTTCGGGCGCGGCCAAGCGGCCCGCCGGCGACCCCGCCGCCGACTGGCCGGAGATCACCCCGGCCGAGAAGGCGCTGACGAAGCTCGACGCCGACCCCGAGGCGGGCGCCGTGATCCTGAGGCAATCGCGCGACGGGCGCATCCAGCAGAAGGCGGACGATTTCGTCAACGTCATGCGCTACCACTGGCGCCTGAAGGTCCTCAACGATCGCGGCAAGGCGTTCGGCGAGGTGCACGTCCGCGCCGGCAAGTACTCGCGCGTCGATTCCATCGAAGCCCGGACCATCAAGCCCGACGGCACGGTCGTGCCGGTGCCAGCCGACCAGATCTTCGAGAAGGTGGCGTTCCAGGTGGGGAGCATCCGGCAGACGGAGCACGTCTTCAACTTCCCGGCGGTCGAGCCGGGGGCCATCCTCGAGTACCGCTACGTGCGGCACGACAACGGGCTGCTGTTCATCGACCCTTACGTCTTCGGCGGCGAGGCCTACACCCTGAAGTCGCACGTCTCGCAGGGCTTCCTCCAGGGGTCGAGCTACGCCATCCTGTGCTCCCTCTGCCCGCCGGCGCCGCCGGAGTGGGGGGAGTGGCGGGACGGGAACCAGAAGGGGCAGGTGTTCACGCGGGAGCTTACCGACGTGCCGGCGTCGCGCGGCGAGGCGCTGATGCCGCCGGCCCGCGAGACCACGCCGCGTCTGGACATGGCGCTCAATGTCTGGCAGGGGCACTACTCCTCGGCGCTCGGGCGGCAGGACCGCTTCTTCGTTGACTGGGAGTCGGTGGCCCGCTACGTCGCCGATTCCTACGACCATGCGATCAAGCAGGGCGCGTCCGACGTGGCGCCGCTCGTGCAGGCCTGGACGCAGGGGGCGGCCGATCCGCCGGCGAAGATCCGGGCGATCGTCAAGCACGTGCAGGACGATTTCCGCTACGTCCCGTTCGTCGACGTCGTCGGCGGCACCCGCTCACTCGCCGCGGTCGTGAAGGACAAGACGGCCGACAACGAGGAGAAGGCGGTGCTCCTGCTCGCGGCGCTCAGGAGCGCCGGGGTCGAGGCGGATCCTGTGCTCGTGGCCGGGAAGGATCTCGGGACCCTCAACCCCAAGTTCTTCGGCCTGACGCAGTTCTCGCACGTCATCGTGGCGCTGCCGGGGGCTTCGGGAAGGGAGTTCATCGACCCGACCGTCTCGTACGTGCCGTACGGGTTCGTGCCGTGGCGGGATTCGGGGACCGGGGCGCTCGTCATCCACGGGCTCAAGGACGAGCTGGTGAACCTGCCGGTGCGCGCCGAGGTGAGCACCTCGCGCTACCGCATGACCGTGAAGCCGGCGCGCGACGGCAAGGCGCAGGTCGACCTGCAGGCGGAGTTCTCGGGCGAGGACGCCCTCGAGCTGCGCGGCGAGCTCGTTCCCGACTCGGAGTCGGAGCGCGAGGCCGCCGTCAAGGAATGGCTCGGCGGGCGGCGCGCCGGCGCGGTCATCGCGTCGTATGCCTTCGAGGCGCTCGACGATCCGTCGAAGCCGCTGACGCTCAAGATGACCTTCCAGGCGCCCGGGCTCGTCACCGTCGCCGACGACGTGGTGCTGGTGCGCGGCTGCATCCTGACGTGCGCGGAGACCAACCCGCTGTCGCGCTCGGTGCGCCAGCACCCGTTCTACGTCGACCGCGGCTGGAACGTCACCGAGAGCGTCGCCATCGAGCCGCCGGCGGGGCTCGCCGCGGGCCAGATGCCGGCGGCGGTGCAGGCCCGCTCGTCGCTCGCGACCATGAGCCTGACGTGCTCGGCCTACGGCGAAGGGGGAGCGCGCTGCGAGCGGCAGTTCAGCGCCAGGCGCAACCGACTCCCCGCCACCGAGCAGGCGGGCGCCCGCGCCATGTACGACAAGATCGTCCAGGCCGACCGCACGACGATCGGCTTCGCCCCCGCCCCCGCGGGTCAGGGTGGCCGATGAGACGAACCGGGATCGCGCCCATCCTTCTGGCCGGACTCGCCGCCCTCGGCGCCATGGTGCCGGCCGTCGCCAAAGACAAGGAAGCCCCCTGGCCGGAGATCACGGCCGAGGAGAAGGCGCTCAAGGCCGCCCCCGGTGAGCCGGGGGCCTCGGCGATCGTCCTGCGCAACACCCGGGAAGGCCGCGTCCTCCTGCGCATGCGGTCGTACACCAACGTGCTCGCGTTCCACTGGCGGCTCAAGGTGCTGACCGAGGCGGGGAAGGAGTACTCGGAGGTCTCCATCCCGGCCGACAAGCGGTTCCGCATGCGCGGTCTGCAGGCGCGCACCATCAAGGCCGACGGAACGGTCGTGCCGGTGGCGCCGGATCAGATGTTCGAGAAGGTCCTGGAGAAGGGGCGCGGCATCCGCCGGACCGCGATGGTCTTCTCCTTCCCCGCGGTCGAGCCGGGGGCGATTCTCGAATATCGCTACGAGCGCGACTCGGGGCTCATCTACATCGAGCCGTGGCAGTTCTCCTCGGATCTCGTCACGCTGTTCTCGCGCGTCTCGCAGCTCGTCCCGGCCGATGCCTACTACGTCGTCCTGTGCGACAAGTGCCCGAACCCCGAACCGGTGCGCACGGATTACAACGAGAACCACATGAAGGGGCGGATCTTCTCCATCGACATGAAGGACGTCCCCGCCGACCACGACGAGGTCCTCATGCCCCCCGAACGGGAGGCGTACCCGCGCTTCGAGATGGTGCTCAAGGCCTGGGACAACACGCACTGGGACGAGCTGGGGCGCGACAACCAGCTGTTCATCGACTGGAACTCGGTGGCGCGCTACGTCGACTTCCACTACAAGCGCGCCTACCTGCTCGACGAGCAGGCCATCGGGGCCCTGGTCGCGACCTGGACGCAGGGGCTGACGACGCCCGAGGAGAAACAGCGCGCCGTCCTGCAGCACGTGCGGAAGGATTTCCGCTACATCGATGCGGACAACGTGTACGGCTCGACCCGCACCATCGCCGAGATGATCCAGGACCACAGCGCCGACAACGAGGAGAAAGCGATCCTGCTGGCGGCGGCGCTGCGCAGGCTGGGCCTGAAGCCGGAGATCGCGCTCGTCGGCGCCCGGACGAAGGGACCTGTCTACGGCAATTTCTACAGCCTGGCGCAGTTCAGCCACGGCGTGGTGGCGATTCCGGGGGCGACCCCCGGCACGCGTGTCTGGCTCGATCCGACCGCCACGTACGCCGCGTCGACCGGGCTTCCCTGGTACGACGCCGGCGCGTCCGCCCTGCTGATGCACCCGGAAGGGGCGGGCGGCGAGATCGTCGTGCTGCCGGCGGGAGGGGAGCCGCTTCCCACCCGTTACCAGGTGACCATGACACTGCGTCCCGACGGGCAGGCGGAAGCCGAGGTCACCGCCGACCTCCCCGGGGACGAGGCGGCCGATCTGCGGGCGGATCTGGTCCCCGCCTCCGAGGCGGAGCGGCATCAGCACCTGGAACAGTGGGCGGACCGGCTGCACACCGGCGCCCGCCTGGGGGACGTGCAGCTCAAGGACCTCGAGGACTTCGATCGGCCGCTCAACATCCACGCGCGGCTGGAACTCCCGGGTTTCGTGACCAAGGCGGACGAGATCTTCGCGGTGAGCGCCTGCACGGTCGACTGCGTCACGTCGAACCCCGTCTCGCGCGGCGACCGCAGGCACGCGATCTACGTGGACCGCGGGATCCGCACGGAGACCACGACCACCTTCCGGCCGCCCGCCGGCATGGCGGCGGCCGCGCCCGCGGCGCCGGGCAATGCCGCCACGATCGTGGGGAAGCTCAGCGCCACCTGTCGAACCGTCGACGGCGGCGGCCTCGAATGCCGCCGCACGATGTCCCTGCCGCGTCAGCGCCTGAACGCGATGGACGGGCCGGAGCTGCGATCGCTGTTCGAGAAGGCGGTGGCGATCGACGCGACCAAGCTGCTCTTCAAGCCGGCGCCCGCCCCCGCAGCGGCCGCGGGCAAGTGACGCCCGCGCACTAGTCGAGCGGCTTCGTTGGCGTCGCTCTAGTCGAGCGACTTGGCGACGCGGCCGAGGGCGCGGTCGAGGCGGTCGATCAGGTCGTCCAGCTCGCCGCTCTTGATGGTGAACGGCGGAGCGATGATGGCGTGGTCGCCGTCACGGCCCTCGCGGGTGCCGGTTCCGGGGTAGATGAGCAGCCCTTCCGCGATGCTGGCGTCGTAGAGCCGGCGGGCCATCTTCATCCCCGGGGCGAACGGCTCCTTCGAGGTGCGGTCGCGCACCAGCTCCAGCCCCCACAGCATGCCGAGGCCGCGCACATCGCCGATGATGCGGTGCGTCCGCTTCAGCTCCGTCATGCGGCGGCCGAGCACCTTCCCCATGGTCGCGGCCCGCTCGATGAGGCGGTGGTCTTCGAGGTAGCGCATTACGGCGCTGCCGACCGCCGCCGACAGGGGATTGGCGCTGTAGGTGAAGCCGTGCTCGAAGTAGCCGCGGCCCTTCGCGAGAGCGTCCACCACGTGGCCGCCGGCAATGACCGCGCCGAGCGGGGCGTAGCCGGCCGACAGGCCCTTGCCGGTGACGATGAGGTCGGGAACGACGCCGTAGTGGTCGATGCCGAAGTTGCGCCCGGTGCGTCCGACGCCGGTCATCACCTCGTCGGAGATGAGCAGCACGCCGTGCGCGTCGCAGATGGCGCGGGCTTTCCGGAAGTACTCCTTCACGGTCGGCACGGCGCCGAGGGTCGCGCCCACCACCGGCTCGGCGATGAAGGCGGCGACCGTGTCGGGGCCCTCCTGCCGGATGGCCGTGTCCAGCTCGTCGATGCACGAGACGGCGCACTCCGGGTACTCGAGACCGAGCGGGCAGCGGTAGCAGAACGACGGCGCGATGTGCGGCGACGGTGCCAGCATCGGCAGGTACAGGTCGCGCCGCGCCGTGTTGCCGGTGATCGACAGGGCCCCGAGCGTCGAGCCGTGGTACGACTGCCAGCGGCTGATGATCTTGTGCCTCCCCGGGCGGCCGCTCTCCACCTGGTACTGGCGGGCCAGCTTGATGCCGGTCTCGATGGCTTCGCTGCCTCCCGAGACGAGATAGACGCGCCCGGTCTCCTTCATGTCGCCCGGGGCGAGGGCGGCGATGCGGGCCGTGAGGTCCATCGCCTCGCGGGTGACGAACTGGGAGGAGTGCGCGAAGGCCAGGCGCCGCGCCTGCGAGGTCATGACGTCGGCGATCTCCTTCACCCCGTGGCCGATCGAGCAGACGACCGCGCCGCCACAGCCGTCGAGGTAGCGCTTGCCGTCGGCGTCCTCGACGAACACCCCTTCCGCCTTGACGGCGACCGGGTAGGTCAGGCGCAGGTTGCGCGGGAACAGGTGTTCGCCGCCGCGGGGCAGCGGGGGGGCCAGACGGCCAGCGGCTCCGGCGCTCTTCGCCGATCCGGCCGGTGCGCGCTTCGCTTTCGAACCCCCGGTCGCTGAAGCCGCCTCGCGCAGGCGCTGCGCCGCCGGGGGAAGCCCGCTCTCGATGCCGGGGGCCGGACGCACGCGCGGGCGGCGCGGGCCGACCGGCTGCGGCTTGAGGAAATAGTCCGCTTCGCCCGACGCGTCCTCGTCGTCGGCGGAGTCTTCGCCGTCCTCGTCGAGGAGCATGCCGATCTCTTCCGCCTCGTGCAGCGCCGCCTCGGTCATGCGCTCGGCGAGCCCGGGCTTCTGGCTCAGCTCGGTGCGCACGCTGGCCTGAGCGCGGCCGGTGGCGCGGGCGATCGCCGCCGAGGCCAGGAGCGTGGTCCCCTTGCCGGAGTCGCGCCGCTTCGCCGCCGTGCCCTTCCGCGCGCCGGCCTTGCGTGCCGCCGCGCGGACACGTCCCCGCTTCGGCGCGGCGCTGCGGGCCGCGGCCTTCCTCTTCGTCGCCCTCTTCATGCCGGTGTTCCTTTCGGATGCGGGCGATGGCCGCCCACGGTCTTCCTTCTTATCCGGCGCGCGAGCGCAGGAAGATCCCCTGCGGATCGAGCTCGTCGCGCACGATGCGGATCTCTTCGGCGGAAGGCTCCGGCGTCTCCTTCAGGGTCGGCGCCGTCTTCAGGGGCCAGCCGGTGTTGTCGCGGATCGTCTCGAGCGTGATGCCGGGATGGAGCGACTCGAGGACCAGCTCGCGGGTCTGCGGGTCGAAGTGGTACACCCCCATGTCGGTGATCACCAGGTCCGGCCCGCCCTGAAGGCCCAGCGCCTCGCGTTCGCGCCCGCCGCGCAGGTAACCGGGGCTGGTGACGAAGTCCACCTTCTCGGGAAGCGTGCGCTTCGAGTTCGAGATGGTGATGACCACCCGCTTCGCGAGCGCGGCGATTTCACACGCGCCGCCGCTGCCGGGAAGGCGGACCTTCGGCTTGCGGTAGTCGCCGATGACCGTCGAGTTGATGTTGCCGAAGCGGTCCACCTGCGCCCCGCCGAGAAAGCCGACGTCGATCTTGCCGCCCTGCAGGTAGAGGTTGAAGACGTCGAGCATCGGCACGACCGCCAGCGACCCGGTCACGAGGCACGGGTCGCCGATGGAGATCGGCAGCCGCGTCGGCACGCAGCCCACCGCCCCCGACTCGTAGATCATGCAGAGATCCTTCGCGTGCATGCGGTAGGCGAGGTTGACCGCCAGCGACGGCACGCCGATGCCGACGAAGACGACGTCGCCGCTCTTCAATTCTTTCGCGGCGCGCGACACCATCAGCTCGCTGGTCGTGTAATCCGCCATGATGCCCTCAGAACCCGTAGTTGACCGGCTCGCACATCTGCCGGTCGGCTTCCAGCGCCTCGCGCCGGTCCTGCATCTTCTTTGTATACGCCGCGCGGTCGGGGACGCCGTGGACCCACTCGTCGAGGTACTTCTTCAGCCCCGCCTCGTCCTTCGACACCGTGTCCCACTCGACGTAGAAGTCGTTGTCCCGGTCGTAGGCTCCCTGCACGAACGACGGGTGCGCGCCGAACGGCTCCGGCACGACCGCCGACACGATCATCCCGGGGATGATGGTGCGGTTCGGGTCCGAGCGGATGACCTTCGCCGGGACGATCTCCTCGACCGTGACGATGACCCGCTTGCTCGCGAAGGCGGCTTCCTTCTGCACGCCGTACAGGCCCCACACCTGGGTGTTGCCGTCCTCGTCGGCGCGCTGCGCGTGCACGATGGTGACGTCGGGGAAAAGCGCCGGCACGCACCACAGCTCCTCGTCCGAGTAGGGGGAGCGCACCTTCCGGAAGTTCGGATTGACCGTCGTCAGGTCGGTGCCGGGATAGTTGCGCGTCGGCAGGAACGGCAGGTTCGACGCCCCCGCCATGAACCGCAGCACCATCCCGAAGTGGGTGTACTCCTCGATCTCGAGCGGCTGCGGGATGCCCTTCTCGACCGCGCGCCGGAAGGCATGCAGCGGTCCCACGCCGGGGTTGCCGGCCCACGAGAAGATCATCTTCTTCACGCAGCCGGCGGCGATGAGCTGGTCGTAGATGAGGTCGGGCGTCAGCCGCGCCAGCGTCAGGTCACGGCGCTTCTGGCGGATGATCTCGTGCCCGGCGGCGAACGGGATGAGGTGGGTGAACCCCTCCATGACCACGAGGTCCCCGTCGCGCACGAAGCGCCCGACGGCGTCCTTCATGGTCATGATTTTCGACACGGGAGGCGGATGATAGCACGGGCCTCCCGATGGTCCGGCGAGCCGGATTCCCGCTCAGGCGGCGCGCTTGATGGTCATCCCCAGCACGTAGCGGCCCGCCTCGGCGCCGTCCGGCTCGAGGGTGACCCGGCCGGTCCAGGAGCCGATCTCGGCAGCGCGGCGGGTCCAGTCGGTGGCGGTGCCGTGCGCCGTCGCCGTGGTCTTCCCCTTCGACCAGTGGGCCTCCGTCAGGGCCGCACCGGCCTTCTCCAGGATGGCCTGGGGCGTGAGGGGGCTTTTGACCGCGACCGCGATGTCCCAGCTGTTCCGGTCGCCCCGGGTGCGCAGGAGCGTGGTCTTCGAGCCGTCCCCGAGCTCGACGTCCGGGATGAGCCGGTCGGCGAGCGCCGCGCGCGCGTAGCCCGAGTCGGGACGCCAGTCGTACTCCATGTGGGTGGCGGTTGCCTGCGCCGTCCCGAGGCCCTTGAGCTTCTCGATGACGTGCAGGGCGCCATCGATGCCCGAGGACAGCCCGGCCGCCGTGACGATGCGCCCGTTGTCCACGAAGCGCTGGTCAGACACGACCTTCGTCTTCGGCGCCGCGGTGCGCAGGTCGTCGATGAGTCCGGCGAAGGTCGTCGCGCTCAACCCGTCGAGGAGTCCCGCCTTCGCCAGGATGAAGGCGCCGTTGCAGACCGACAGCGTCTGGGTGGACGCGGCGCTCTGCTCCTTCACCCAGGCGATCGTGGCGGCGCTCCCGGTCGGCCGCGACACGTCGCCGCCCGGCACGACGAGGATGTCCGCCTTCGGCGCGTCCGTGAAGGAAAACTCCGGCACGACCGTCATCCCCATCGCGGTGTGCAGTGGCCGCTTCTCTTCCGCCACGGTGAAGACCCGGTAGCCGCCCTGCCCGAACACCTCGTACGGCCCGGTGTAGTCGATGATCTGCACGCCGTCGAAGATCAGGATGCCGACCTGGAGTTCCTTCGCGGCTGCGTCCTTCTCGACCAGAGGCATGCCGCAGTGGGGACACTGGCCCGGCTTGTCGAAGGCCTGGCGGTCGCAGTCGCTGCCGCAGGGCTTGCAGACGTACTGCTTCGCCGGCGCGTCCTTGCCGTCCTGGTCCGCGGCCGGCGCGGGCACGACGGCCAGCGCCGCGGCGACGAGCAGGGTCACGAGCGTCGGGACGAACGGGAATCGCATCATCGAAGCCTCCTGGCGCTGAAGCGCTCGCGATAACGGCTGGGTGGAATGCCGAGCACCCGCTGGAAGGTGCGGCGCAGCACCTCGGGGGAGCCGAGGCCGCTTTTGGCGCAGACCGTCTTGAGATCGGCCGGGCCGTCCTCGAGCAGGCGGCGGGCCGTCTCGACGCGGGTTTGGGCGATGAAGCGGGCCGGGGTGGCGCCGACCTCGCGGGTGAAGACGCGGGCGAAGTTGCGCGGGCTCATGGCCACGCGCCGCGCCAAAGCCGGCACCGACAGGTCGGCCTCCGGGTGCTCGAGGATGTAGGCCTGCAGGTCGCGGATCGGCTCCTTGCCCGCCATCTGGACCTGGAGCTGCGCGCTGAACTGCGACTGGCCGCCGGGACGGCGCAGGAACATGACCAGCTCGCGCGCCACCTGCAGGGCGACGTCGCGGCCGTGGTCCTCCTCGACGAGGGCGAGCGCCAGGTCCATCCCGGCGGTGACGCCGGCGGAGGTGGCGATGGAGCCCTCGCGCACGAACAGCGCGTCGGGTTCCACCTCGATCTCCGGGTACTTTTCGCCGAGGCGGCCGCAGTACCCCCAGTGCGTCGTGGCGCGCCGGCCCTTGAGAAGTCCCGCCTCGGCCAGCACGAAGGCACCGGTGCAGATGGAGGCGATGCGGCGCACCTTCCCGGTCTGCCCGCGCACCCAGCGCAGAAGCGCCCGGTTCTGCAAGGCCGCCGTGGTGCCGATGCCGCCGGCGACCATCAGGGTGTCGAGGCCGCCCCGCACCGACGCGAACCCGCGCGTGGCGTACAGCCGCAGCCCCGACGACACGCGGAAGGGGCCCGGCTTCAGGCCGAGGATCTCGACCGAGTAGGCGTCGGGACCCTTGCGGCCGTGATCCCGGAGCCACCGGCTGGTGCGCGAGAAGACCTCGAGCGGCCCGACGACGTCGAGGATCTGCGCGTCCGGGTAGGCGAGCATGGCGACCGCGCGGGTCGCGGCGTACGGGGTCGGCATGGCGGGAAGTGTGGACCGGGCCGGGGTGGGTGACAATGCCAACGTTCCCACTTTTTCGGCCATCCGCCTCCCGGGCCGCTCTCGGGCGCGGGGGCGGCGATTCGGTGTAAGGTACGCTGTCCTCTCCCGCATCTCACCATGAACCGAGGAGACTGCATGAACCGAGCGACACGCTGGACCGGGAACTTTTCGCGGGGCGGAGCGGCCCTCGCGGTGGCGTTGATGGTGGGCTGCCTGGGCGCCTGCGGCGCGGCCCCGAAGCCGGCGGAGCCCAAGACCGAGGACGAGAAGACCCTCTACGCCCTCGGCCTGTCGCTCGGCAACAACATCGCCTCCTTCAAGCTCACCGGCCCCGAGCTGGAGATGGTCAAGCAGGGGATCGCCGACGCCGCCACCGGCGGCAGCCCGAAGGTGGATCTCAACACCTACGGCCCGAAGATCCGCGAGATGTACCAGGCGCGCATGACCGCCGCGGCCGGCGCCGCCAAGGAGAAGGGGAAGGGCTACCTCGAGTCGGCGGCCAAGGAGCCGGGCGCGCAGGTGCAGCCCTCGGGCCTCGTCTACTTCGAGACCAAGAAAGGGACCGGCCCCTCGCCGCAGCCGACCGACCAGGTGAAGGTGCACTACAAGGGCACGCTCACCGACGGCACCGAGTTCGATTCCTCCTACAAGCGCAACGAGCCGGCCACCTTCCCGCTGAACGGCGTCATCAAGTGCTGGACCGAAGGGGTCGGCAAGATGGCGGTCGGCGGCAAGGCGAAGCTCGTCTGCCCGTCCGACATCGCCTACGGCGACAACGGCCGCCCTCCCGTGATTCCGCCGGGCGCGACCCTCGTCTTCGAGGTCGAGCTGCTGGAGATCGTGAAATAGCCAGCGGACTGGACCTTCGCCCGAACCGGAACAATCTTTCCTGCCGAGGAGGCCCGATGAACAACGGACCGGTGGTGGAGATCCGTCTGGGACGCCGCGCGCTCGTCGCCGTCGCGCTGACCGCGACCATCGCGCTCGCCGCGCTCTTCCTTCCCGGAAAGGCCGCGGCGCAGAAGGTGCAGGAGAACTTCAAGGACAAGCTGCAGATCGCGGCGGAGGACGGCGGCATCGCCGTCGCCACCAGCGGCGACGGCAAGTACGTCTACGTCGTCGGCCCGGCCGGCGTCATCGTCTCGGACAACTTCGGCAGGACCGGCTCGTGGTCGCAGACGGTGCGGCTGAAGTAGGGGTCCGTTCAGAGTGCGCCGCGGTTGGCGAGCGCCACGAACTCCTCGAGGGTGACGATCTTCACCTGTGCGGCGGCGCGCGACAGGTGCGCGCTCAGCCCGCCCTTCGTGTAGAACTCGCGCAGGGTCCAGCCGAGGCCGCCGAGCACCAGGTACGCCGCCGCGTAGCCGCCCGCGGCCAGCGCGTCGGCGAGGCAGATCACCTCGAACGGCACCTTCTGCTCGGCGGTGCCGCCGACCTGCTGCCATTTCATCGAGACGAGCCACTGACGTTCTCCTTTCGTGGCCACCGCGTCGACCTTGTGCGGCCGGCCGCCGGGGCGCCGGCCGATCGTCAGCTGGGTCCGGCACTGGTAGCCACCGCGCGCCAGCGCCGGCAGGACCATCTGCTCGAGGACCGAGCCGGTCGTGGTGTCGCGCGGCGCCGGCAGGGTCTCTACAGGTTCCGGGTCGCGAGGATCTCCACCGCGGGGGTGCGATCCCCCGTGCTGTTGATCATGCGCGGCGCCGTCAGCAGCCGCTCCCGGTACCCCAGGGAACGGTAGAGCCGGCGGATCGGATCGGTCGCCTGGTTCACGAGGATGACGGGACCGTCGTGTCGCGCCAGCCATGCCGCGGTCCGGACCTGGTCTTCCCACGAAAAGCCTCCCTTGGAGTAACTGGTGAATTCGACGTCGTACGGCGGGTCGGCATAGACGAAGTCGCCCGGCTCGAGCGCCAGCCGCTCGAAATCCCCGACGCGGAACTCCCAGCGCGCGAACGCGGCGGCGTAGGCGCTGAAGTCGCTGGTGTAGGTGATTTTGGCGTAGCGGCCGAACGGAACGTTGAAGATGCCGCGACGGTTGAACCGGCACAGTCCGTTGTAACCGGTGCGGTTCAGGTAGTAGAAGAGCGCCGCCGCCTCGGCGCCGGTCTCCTCGTTCTCCGCGAGCAGCCGGTTGAAGCGGGCGCGGGCCCGGTCGAAGTGGCGCCGGTCGTTCTTCATCCCGAGGTCGGTCACAAACCCGCGCTTCAGCTGGCGATAGAAATTCACGAGATGCGGGTTCACGTCGTTGAGGAGCGCTTTGCGCGGGCCGAGACCGAGCGAGACGGCCAGCCCGCCGCAGAACGGCTCGACCAGCCGGTGGGCGCGATGCGGCTCCCAGTACGGCAGCAGGTGCGGCACCTGCCAGCGCTTCCCCCCCGCCCACTTCAGCGGCGGGCGGAGCCCGCCTACCGGCCGGGCGCGGGATCCTCCCCGTGCGACGGGAAGGGAGACGGAGGTGGACATCGCCACCGAACTATAAGGGGAAACGGATCGGACCGGACGCCGTCTTTGGTCGGGTCAGCGCAGCAGCGGCCGGCCGTCGAGACCCTCGGGGACCGGGATGCCGGCGAGACGGGCCAGGGTCGGGGCGACATCGATGGTGCGGGCCGGCTCGGTGCTGCGGCCCGGCTCGACCCCCGGCCCCATGAAGACGAGCGGCACGCTGCGATCGTACAGATAAGGAGAGCCGTGCACGGCCGGGTCGAGGTCGGGCATCGCCCCTTCGGCCAGGCGCACCGACACCCCCGACTCGGCAACCGGGGAACGGCCGCTCTCGAAGTCGAAGAAGGGGTAGCGCGGGATCCGATCGGGCCGCGCCGAGTGCCGGTAGAGCGTCACGTAAAGATCGTCCGACGCCGGGCCGTCGAAGAGGTCCTTCGGCGTCATGGCGGCGGCGACGAAGTCGGCCTTCTCGACCAGCGCCGCGACCCGCTCCGCCAGCGTGTCCGGGTCCGTCGCGGCGCCCGGTGTCCGCTCGGCGCGCACCTTCGCCAGCACCGGGGTGAACTCCTCGGCCTTGACGCGGCGGGCCTGCTCGCCGCGGGCCAGCCGCTCTTCGGGGATGTCGGGAATGCCGTGGTCGGCGGAAAGGGCCACGACCCAGCGGTTGGCGCCGACGGTGGCGTCGAGGTGATCGAAGAAGTCTCCGAGGGCGCGATCGAGCCGGCGCAGGTTGTCGAGCTGCTCCTGGCTCGAGGGGCCGTACCAGTGTCCGATGTCGTCCACCTGGGAAGCGACGATGCCGAGGTAGTCGGTGGCGCCGCGCCGGCCGAGCTGCAGCGCGTCGACGCCGGCGGCGGCCAGCGCGAAGGTGGACTGGTCGAGCCCCGGCATGGTCGAGAACCAGCGCGCCAGCACCGCCGGTTCGTCGAGCCTCTCCGGCGGGACGAGCTCGGACAGGGCATGCGGGAAGGTCGTGTGCTGGTGGTCGGCCTCCCACGCGGCCGCGTCCGGGCCGGCGAGAGAACGCAGCGGCTCCGGAACCTCGTTTTCCCAGGTCGCCGCCGCCTTGATGAACCCGGGAAGCGTCTCGGCGTTGAACCGGGCGACCCAGTCGGCGTCGGCGGCCCGGTAATAAGAGGATGTGACGTAGCGCCCCGCGTCTCCGTCGTACCAGTACACGTCTCCTTTCGCCCGGCCGGCGTGCAGGAGGGAGGAGAAGCGGCCCGAGCCGACCGCGACGACCCGCGCGTCGGGTGAGGCCAGGGCGACCCACTCGGCGAGCGTGGTGGTGAGGAACTGCCGCGGCGAAGCGCCGGGAAGCGCCGGCTTGCCCTTGACGATCGGGCCGTTGACGATCGGCGCGGCCGGATCGTCGACGGCGTCGGTGAAGACCCTGCCGCCTGGAGGCCCGGCATAGAAAGCGGCATCCACGATGCCGTGGTGCCCCGGGTGCACCCCGGTGGCGAGGGTGGCGTGCCCCGGGTGCGACACGGTGATGGCGTGGTCCACGAGCGTGTTGGTGAACCACAGGCCTTTTTGCCGCAGGCGCCGGAAGCCGCCGTCGAAGGCCGCATCGTAGCGATCGAGGAGATCCGCCCGGAGCTGATCCACCGCGACCATGACCACGAGCGCCGGCCGCTCGGAACTGCGCCCGGTCGAGGCGCAGCGCAGGGCGCCGCCCCCGGCGAGGCCGCACAGCAGGACCATCGCCGCCATCCTGGATGCGTTCATGCCGACCTCCAACGAAACCACCGTGCGGAAGGTTGCCGTGACCGGGATGATTGCCCGGACGGGCGCTCTGCGTCTAGGATCGGCGGCCATGGCCGACATCGCGTTCCTCGGAGCCGCCGGCACCGTCACCGGCTCGCGTTATCTGGTCACCTCGCGCGACGGCGCCCGCGGCGGGGCGGGGGACGAGCGGGTGCTCGTCGACTGCGGCATGTTCCAGGGCTCGAAGGAGCTGCGCGAGCGCAACTGGGAGCCCATCCCGTTCGATGCCGCCGCCATCCCGTTCGTCGTCCTGACGCACGCGCACATCGATCACTCCGGGATGCTGCCGCGGCTGGTGCGGCAGGGATTCAAGGGGGCGATCGTCTCGACCCTCGCCACCTTCGAGCTGTGCCGCCTGCTGCTGATGGATGCCGCCAAGCTGCAGGAAGAAGACGCGGCCTTCCTGAACCGCAAGGGCCTGACGAAGCACACCCCGGCGCTGCCGCTGTTCGATGCGCGCGACGCCGAGCGCACCCTCGAGCGCTTCACGACCCGCCCGTACGAAGAGTGGACCGACCTCCCCGAGCGCATCGCCGTCCGCTTCAGGAACGCCGGGCACCTGCTCGGCTCGGCGACGGTCGAGATGCGCATCCGGGAGCACGGCAAGGAAACGACGCTGCTCTTCTCGGGAGATCTCGGCCGCTACGACGTGCCCTTGAACCCCGACCCGGAGCCGCCGCCGCCGGCCGACGCCATCGTCATGGAGTCGACCTACGGCGACCGGCCGCACCCGGAGGGGAGCCTCTACGACCAGATGGCGGCGCTGGTGCTCGAGTCGATGAAGCGCGGCGGCGTGCTGGTCATCCCGGCCTTCGCGGTCGGCCGGGCCCAGCAGGTGATCTACGTCCTCAACACGCTCATGCGCCAGAAGCGCATCCCCGACCTGCCGATCCACCTCGACAGCCCGATGGCGGTCGAGGCGACGCGCATCTACGCCGCGCATCCGGCCGAGCAGGAGGCCGATCTCGGCGAGCTGACGGCCAGAAACGTCATCACCCACGCCACGGTCGAGGAGTCGAAAGCCCTCAACTCGTTCCGCGGGCCCGGCATCCTGATCTCGTCGTCGGGGATGCTCACCGGCGGGCGCATCCTGCACCACCTGAAGCGGCTCCTGCCGGATCCGCGCAACACGGTGGTGCTGGTCGGCTACCAGGCGGCCGGCACGCGCGGACGGATGCTGCAGGATCACGCGCCGACGATCTCGATCCACGGTGAGCAGGTCCAGGTCAAGGCCGCCATCGCCGATCTGTGCGGCTTCTCAGGCCACGCCGACACCAACGAGCTCCTGCGCTGGCTCGGCGCCCTGAAAGAGCGGCCGAAGACCATCTACCTGACCCACGGCGAGCCCGAGGCGGCCGCCGCGCTGGCGGCGACCCTGCAGGGGAAGGGATTCACCACGAACGTCCCGAAGCTCGGAGACGTAAGGACGCTCCCGCTCTAGCGAGGGTGGGTCCGGGACGTCAGAAGCGGAGTTCGAGCCCGGCGCTCTCCTGGTCCAGGCTGTCGACGTCGGTCATCTCGTACCGCTCGAATTCGAGCCTAAGACCGATGTGCTTGCCGAAGACGAACGCCAGCCCCCCGCCCCAGACCGGGTCGGTGCCGCTGTCACTGTCGTTCCCGCTCAGAAGCCCATCCGAGTCGGCGTTGCGGTCCCACTGGAACACGCCGCCCTTGGCGAACAGCTCGAAGTGCTTGCCGATTGGCAGCACCCCGACCAGGAAGAGGTCGTAGGCGTTCCCCTCGACGGTGGTGTTGGTCCCGGCGTTGGTGTCCTCGAGCGAGCCGAAATCGACATAGCCCCCTTCGACACCGAGGAACTTCAGGAAGCGGAACCCGGCGAATGCCTTGAACGTCGTGTCGCTGGCGTCGAACGACCCGTTCAGGTCGTCCTGCTGGAGGTTGGTCTTGGCGGCGCTGGCGCCGATGTAGAACGGTCCGGCGAGCACCGCGGTGGAACCGAGCCAGAGCAATCCGACGGCCATCAGGATCCTGCGCAGCATGAAATCCTCCTCGAAATGGCGAGCCGATCCGGGCTCGCGACGTGACAGTGAAAGGGACGATGCGTGGACGGCTACTTCTGCTTTTCGACCACCACCCGCCCCTCGGGACTCAGGTGAACGTGATACCTGTTCCCGTCCTCGCACGAGGCGTTGTAGTCGCTCTCGGCCAGCACCTTGACGGCGACGACCTTGCCGCACGGCAATCCTTGGAGCGCGATCACCGCCGTCAGGTCCTTCTTGAGCGCTTCGTCGTCGGCGGCGGACGAGGGCCTGGCGAAGAGCGCCGCGACCACGAACGCATGGGCCCATCCCAGGGTGACTCTGTTCATCGTGGCTCTCCCGATCAGCCCTGAAGGGTAGAGAAGGTCTTCTCGTCGGCGAGCAGGCGCCAGATCGCCTCGCGCGAGGAGACGATGGCGGTCGCCAGCCGCTGGTCTTCATCCTGGAGGAGCGTGAGCACCTTCATCATCAGGAGGTCGTAGGACCGCCGCAGGTCCTTCAGGGTGAGCTTCGCCTTCCCCCGGTAGTACTTGCGGAACTGGCCCAGCAGATCGTCGACCTGGTTCTTGAGGGTGATCTTGGTGAAGAGGCCGATCGCCCTGGTCTCCTTGAGCTGCGTCTCCAGCGTGTTCAAGTCCAGCGGCCGGGCCGGCGCGGGTGCTTTCACAACGGGCGGGACGGGCTCGGCCGGGATGGGCGCGGCCGGCGCGGCCGGCGTCGCGGCGGGCGGCTGGACGCCCGCCGGTGTCGCAACGTTCGCGGGCCCCGCATCCGAGGTGACCGGCTCCCGGTGGGAGCATGTCGCGACGAAAAGTGCCAGCAACAGAAGGAGCGAAACGCGAGCCGGGCGCATCGACCGGCAGTTGAACACATCGGCGATGCGCAGCTCGTCAGGGGGTTCCTGAGAGAGCCGGGATCATTGCCTGAGGGCCCGGGCTTCCGGGTCCGGGCCCCCCGCATGCGAGGCTGCGACCTGGCGGGCCGACTGCTCGCGGAACCAGGTCCGCGGCCCGGCGAGGACGATTTCGGACTTGCCTGCGCCGATCCCGACGCCGATCGCCAGGGGACCGGAGTCGATCAGGAACGCTCCGTCCTTCTTCCCCTGGGCGGCGTGATACCGCCCCAGGATGTGGAACGATCCCCCCTGCGCTTCGAGCGATTTCACGTCCACGAAAGATCGTGACAGCGCCACATCGGCCGTCGCGGTCATCCCCTTCATTTTCAACAGCGACTCCGCCCAGGGCGGAAGCTTCGCGTTCAGCAGGTGGTAGAGGGGCTGGGCGTTTCGCGCGCGCAGGTCGGCGTGCGCGTAGAGGACGCGTGGCGGCCCGGTGCGCAGATCCCCCGCGGGGATCGTGAGGGTTCCCCACCAGGGCCAGGGCGTCTCGTTCCCCCGCTTCACGAGGACCTTGCGCACCTCGAGATGGCTCCCGCCGAAATCCGCCAGGCCGTTCTGCAACTCGAGCCGCGCCAGAGCGAGCCGGCCTTCAGCCTCACCCGTCATGGCCGCGTCGGGCATCAAGGCTTTCGCCCCCTGCACCGAAAAATCCAGCCCTCCCGTCCCGGAGCCGTGGTCGAGCGACAGCTCGGCTGCGAGCGTGCCGGTCCCGCCTTCCAGGCTGAGTGACGGCGGAGTGTGCAGCAGGCCGTTGAGGAAGTGGATGCTTTCGATCGTTCCCGTGCCTCGTCCCCCTCCGGTCATGGCCAGAAGGGCGGCCTCGCCGGGCGCGTGACGCAGGTCGTAGGGGTGAATGACGCCGGCGAGATGCGCCTGCAGCGAGGCGGCGAGCGGCTCCTCGCGCAGGCGCAGCGTGCCGCTCGTGACCTCGAGCGCGGTCGGGAAGACCTCGAACCGGAGCCGGGGATGGAGCAGCATGCCGCCCGTCAGGGTGGCGTCCCCGGTGTAGTGGTATTCGTTCACCCAGATCTCGCCGACCGCGACGGCGACATCGTCGAGCCGGACGACCCATTCGTGTCCGGTGGGGAGCGGCGCCTCCTCGCCGGGCTTCCGGAGCGGCGGAGCGGGAAACCCGGCGATCGGGGGGAGGAAGGGGAGAAGGTTTGGCGTCGCCTGCTCGGGCGTCAGCCGGCTCCGGACGCGGACCGACAGGCCGCTTCCCCGGATGCGCGTCGGGTGGAACCGCTTGCGGAGGAGATCGACGAGGCTGATCGAGCCGCGGCCACGCTCGAGTGAAATCACCCATTCGGTCGCGACCCCGCGGTCACGGATGCGCAAGTCCTTGACCCGCACTCGTCCCGGGAGCAGCGAGTACGCGGAGCCGTACTCCACGGAGAGGGTGTCCGGGCCATGGTTGATGAGGGCCCGCAGCAATCGCGTCCGGATCAGCAGGTTCGCGGTCAATCCGTAGAGGACGAGCAGGCCGAAGGCCAGCGCGAGCGAACCCGCGACGACCGCGATCATCCGCCGCCACCACGACCAGGCGTTCCAGGTGTTCTTCACGCGTTGTTCCGCAGGCTCATGGATACCGGATCCGGAGCGATCCATCCATGGGGCTATTCCTGACCATCAATTCAGCACGGGGCCGACTTACAAATCCACCCGGGCCGGGTAGGCTGTGGGTTCCCCCGGGAGCACCGCGCCAGGAAGGCATTCTGACGATGAGGCCCGGCGGTCGTCTTTACACACAGAAAGTCAACAAAGGAGGATTCCATGTTCAATAAAAGTGCCGCGCCGCGAGGGTTCGGGTCGTTTCTGGGTGTCTTCATGCTGGGCACCACGGCGGGTGCCGTGGCCGCTCTCCTGATGGCGCCACGCTCCGGGCGGGAGACGCGGGCGCAGCTCAAGAGCGCCGCGCTCGGCCTGAAGCGGAAGGTGGAACGCGCCCCCGCGGCGATCCGGGCGGCGGGCGACCGGACCCTGAAGACCGGGGTGGCGGCTTACGAAGAGGCGCGCGACGAGGTCACGCGCCGTGCGGACAAGGTATGAACGACCTCATGTCAACGATTGATCTCAAGGAGATCCTCAGAATGAAACGTCCACCCATGAGCCACGCCCTGCTCGCGGCCCTCGTTCTTTCCCTGCCGATGGCCGCCCACGCGGCGACCCGGCCGGATTCCTGGATCACGATGAAGGCGAAGACCGCCCTCTATCTCGCCGCCGACGTCCAGGGCACGTCCATCAATGTCGACACCATCAACGGACGCGTGTCGCTCTTCGGCAAGGTGCGCAGCGAGCAGGAGAAGGCGAAGGCGACCGCCGAGGTGCGCAAGGTCGAAGGCGTGGTCGACGTCAAGAACTACCTGCAGATCGTGCCTCCCGCGAAGGAGGCTCACGTGCAGCGCTCCGACGATGCCATCAAGTCCGACGTCGCCTCGGCGCTGAAGTCCGACCCGGTGCTCGACAACAGCAACATCTCCGTCAAGTCCGTCAACAAGGGGGTCGTCCTGCTCGCCGGCAAGGCCGCCTCCTGGAACGACAACGTGCGTGCCCTGCACCTCACCTCCGGCAAGCCCGGAGTCGTGCGCATCGTGTCCGAGATCGAAGTCCGCGACGAGGTCGCCGACGGCGATTTCAGGCTGGATGAGGCGACGAAGCCGGACCCCGCGAAACAGAGCGTGGGCAGCGTCATGAACGACCTGTGGATCACCTCCGCCGCCAAGATGAAACTGGCCGCGGATTCCCGCACCCCCGCGACCGAGATCAACGTCGACACGGTGGACGGGACCGTGACGCTCTTCGGCATGGTTCCCACCCCGGAATCGAAGTCGGCGGCCCAGGAAGTCGTCCAGAGCGTGTCGGGCGTCAAGAAGGTGGAGAACAAGCTGGAGATCGTCACCGCGCAGCAGCAGAACTCGGTCCAGGCACGCGATGAGGAGCTTCAGGAAGACGTCAAGAAGGCGCTGAAGGACCGTGGCGATCAGGAGAACGCCAGCATCGGCGTCGAAGTCAGCAACGGCGTCGTTCGACTGACCGGCAAGGTCCCCTCGTGGGAGCGCAGCCTGTCGGCCGTCTACTCGGCCCGCTCCGTCCAGGGGGTCCGTTCGGTCCGCAACGACATGACCGTGGAGACCCAGCAGGCGACCCGGTAGCCCCGGCGCGGTGAAGCGAGGCGGCGGCGGGCGTTCACATGCCCGCCGCCCGCCGAATCCCCGGGCCGTTCAGCGGGGCGCGGCTTTCCCCAGCTCTTCGATCAGGCTGACGAGATCCTCCGCGTGCTCTTCTTCCATGGCGAGGATTCCCTCGAGCATCCGCACCGTGGTGGGGTCGTCGTGCCCGAGCCAGGCGACCATCTCGCGATAGCTGTCGATGGCGATCCGTTCGGCGATCAGGTCCTCCTTGATCATGTCGAGGAGGGAGTTGCCTTCGACGTACTCCGCGTGGCTGCGGGTCAAGAGCCCCTCCGGAGAGAAGTTCGGCTCGCCTCCAAGCTGCACGATGCGCTGCGCGATCTGATCGGCGTGCGCCTGCTCTTCGTTGGCGTGCGCGAGGAATTCCTGGGCGACGCTCTGGGCGTTGATGCCGTTCGCCATGAAATGGTGGCGGCGGTATCGCAGGACGCAGACGATCTCCGTGGCCAGCGCTTCGTTCAGGAGACGGACGACGGTCTCGCGGTCGGCCTTGTATCCCGGCGTCACGGCGCCCGTCTCGATGTGCTGGCGTGCCCGCTGCCTCAGGGTCTTGATGTCGGTCAGGAACGGCTTGTCGGCCATCCGGTTCTCCTCATTTTCAAGTGTGGGGAAAATCCTATCACCCGTCGACAGGGACAGCCGACTGTCAGGACGGTCCGGACCGACGATTCATGATTCTGCCGAATTGTGGGCGTCTCGCGGCGGGGCTATAACGCATCCTGACAGCGGAGGTGGGGTGAAGCAGCAGACTCGGATGAGGTCACGTTCGAGGCGCCGGGGGGGCAGACCCTACGATGATGCCCCCGTCGGTCTGGCGCTGATCAGCTCCGAGGGACGCTTCCTCCAGGTCAACCCGAGGCTCTGCTCGCTTCTGGGCTACACGAAGAAGGAGCTCCTGGACAGAACCCTGGGAGCGGTCATCGATCCGCACGACCAGCAGCTCATGGAGTCGAACTCCCGCCGGCTCCTGGCCGGCGAAATCGACGAATTCCGGTCGGAACAGCGTTTCCTCCATGCCGATGGCCGTCAGTTTCCGGGCCGATTCAGCGCCTCCGTCACGAGCGGCCTCGAGGACCGCTCCTTCGCCTGCGTGCTCGAGGTCGATGCGGTGCGGGGGCGCGGCGAGGCCCAGGCGGTCCTGGACGATTTTTTCGACGGGGTCGTCACGATCGACGGCAACGGCAGCATCGTGTCGTTCAACCAGGCGGCCCGGAGCCTGTTCGGCTACGAGCCCCGTGAGATCCTCGGCCGCGAGGCCGGCCGGATCATCGCCGGACCCTGCCAGGACGAGTTCGCGGACTACCTCGCGGCCGGCTGGGAGAGATCGGGCCGGGCAGCCGTGTCGTCCGCGGGGCCGCGCGAGTTGTGGGGTCGTCGCAAGGACGGCTCCACCTTCCCCCTCGAGATCCGCGCCTCCCGGATGCTGCTTGACGGCGCGCCGTATCTCGTCGCCGTCCTGCGGGACATCTCCGAGCGGAAGGCCCAGACCGAGGCGCTCGAGTACAGGACCCTGCACGATGCTCTGACGCGGCTCCCGAATCGGACTCTCCTCAACGATCGGCTGCGCCAGGCCATCCTGACGGGGAGCCGGCAGGGAAAAACGGCCGCCCTGCTCATCATGGACGTGGACGGCTTCAAGGAGGTGAACGACTCCCACGGACACCACATGGGGGACTGTCTTCTGCTCCAGATCTCCCAGCGCCTGGAGGGGTTGCTCAGGAGCTCCGATACGGTGGCCCGCCTCGGCGGCGACGAGTTCGCCATTCTCCCCGGCCTCGGCATGGGCGGCGAGGATGGAGCGAGGACCGCGCAAAAGGTCCTCCGGGTGCTGGAGCAGCCCTTCACGATCGACGATCGAGTCCTCCGCGTCAGCGCCAGCATCGGCATTGCTCTTTTTCCCGAGCACGGACGGGACGCGTCGAGCCTGATGCGCCGCGCCGATGAGGCGATGTACGTGGCCAAGCGCGCCCGGAGCGGCTACGCGTTCTACGTTCCGCGGCAGGACAGCGCGATCCCGGAGCAGCGCGTGCAGCGCGGCGAGCTGGCGCACGCCATCGAACACGACGAGCTGGTGCTGCATTTCCAGCCGACGATCGATCTGCAGATCGGCAGGGCGATCGGCGTCGAGGCGCTGGTCCGGTGGCAGCATCCGGAACGAGGCCTGCTGCCTCCGGGGAGCTTCATCCCCGTCGCGGAAGAGGCCGGTCTCACCATGCCCCTGACGCGGTGGGTGCTCAATTCCGCCCTGCAGCAGGCGCGGGCCTGGATGAAGGCCGGTCTGGAGATCGATGTCGCGGTGAATCTTTCGGCGGGAAGCCTGCTGGATTCAGACCTGCCGGCCATGACCCGGGATCTGCTGAAGGTCTGGAGGTTCGATCCCGGCCGGTTGCAAGCGGATCTCCCGGAGAGCAGCGTCCTGGCGGCCCCGGCGGTCGAGACGGCGACGCGGCTCGGCGCCATGGGGATCGGACTCACGATCGACGACTTCGGCGCCGGCGCCGCGTCGCTGCAGCATCTCGCAGGTCTGCCGGTCCGCGAGGTCAAGATCGACGGGGCCCTCGCCGCGCACGACACCACCATCCGTCCCATCGTCGACCTGGGTCACATGATGGGGCTCAGGATGGCCGCCAAGCGGGTCGAGGATCAGCAGACCCTGGATCGCCTGCGCGGTCTCGGCTGCGACTCGGCGCAAGGCTTCCATCTCTGCCCACCCCTCCTCGCGGCCGACCTGGCCCCTTGGCTGCGGCAGTCCGCCTGGGGGCCCGCCGAGCGGGTTCCAGCGCGGCCCAGGCCCTGATCATCGCCCTCGGGATTTTCGGGGGGGG
>DASRAU010000030.1:0-18732 GCA_035638075.1 Verrucomicrobiia bacterium | reverse complement strand
CTCCAGTGAGCAAGATGATCCGCGCCAACGCGCGGATCGGTTGACGAATGCGCACCTATTACGCCGCGTCCCGGATCCTGTCAAGGAGTGTTTGCCCGGAATGACCCCGCCGATGCCGCCAGCGCATGCCGCCGTCAGTGCGCGGAGTCCGACGCCCGCGACGCCCGTCTCATGAGCGCATGGACCGGCGCGCCGCCGAGCAGGAGCAGGCTGCCCCAGATCACCGTCTCGCGGCCCGCTCCGACGAAGGCCCAGATCGAGTAGAGGATGGCGGTCGCGGCCACGGCCACGTGCAGCGGGACGAGCGTCGCCCCGGCGCCGTGCCCTTCGCGCAGCGTGAGGACCAGCTCGGCCACCGCCGACAGCAGGTAGGGGAGCAGGCACGTGAAGGTCGCGAGCAGGATCGCGAAGGTGAAGATCGGCACGAGCGCGCGGGTGAAGTTCATCGCGATGAGGACGGTGACGAGGACGCTCGAAAGCAGCATCCCGGCGAGCGGCGTGCCATTGGACGACAGGCGCGCGAACATCCCGGGGAACAGGCCGTCGCGCGCCGCGGCGAGCGGGATCACGCCCTGCAGCAGGATCCAGCCGTTGAGCGCGCCGAAGCAGGAGACGACCGCCCCCGCCGCGATCACGTCCCCGGCCCACGGCCTCCACATCAGCGCGGCGGCCTCGGCGAACGGCGCCGAGCTTCCGGCGAGCCGCGCGGGATCCAGGACGCCCATGACGGCGGTCGTGCTCGCCATGGAGAGAACCGCCGTCGCGACGGTGCCGATCACCGTGGCGCGCGGGATGGTGCGCCGCGGCTCGCGCACGTCGTCCGCCGGAATGGTGGCCGACTCGAGACCGAGGAAGGCCCACAGGGTCAGCGTCACCGCGGCGGTGGTCGAGCCGATCGGGTGGGCGGCGATGCCGGCCGCCGGCTCGAGGTTGGCGGCGTCGAAGTGGGCGAGCCCGAAGAGCGCGATGGCGACGAGCGGCAGGACCTTGAGAACGGTCGTGACGACCTGCATCCGTCCCCCGGCGCGCACGCCGAGGGCGTTGACGCCGGTGAGGCTCCAGACGACGGCGAGCGAAGCGACGGCCGCGGCCACACGGTCGGTCGCGAGGACCGGCACGAAGCGGGTCAGGTAGCTCACGAGCGCCACCGCGAGGGCGGCGTTGGTGGCGAGGATCGAGATCCAGTAGCCCCAGCCGACGAGAAAGCCGGCGAAGTCCCCGAAGACCGCGCGCGTGAACGCGTAGGGTCCGCCGGCCGCGGGCAGGCGGCGCGCGAGCCGGCAGAAGACCAGCGCCAGCGCCAAAGCACCGGCCGACGAGAGGATCCAGCCCGCGAGGCTAATGCGTCCGTAGGGCGCAAGCGACGACGGCAGCAGGAAGATCCCCGAGCCGATCATGTTACCGGCGACCAGCGACACGCACATCCACGAGCCGAGGCCGCGCGTCGCCGGTTCGCCGGCCGCGCCCGTCACGGCTGGAGCCCGGGCCCCAGGTCCGGCACGACGACGGTCTCGCCGCGCCGGCGCAGGACCTCGGCCACGGGCGACCAGGAGAACGGCCCGACCAGCGGACTGTGGACCAGGACGAGGACCGGCCGGTCCGGCGCCGTCCGTGCGGGCGGGGCCGGCG
Organism: Verrucomicrobiia bacterium; assembly: GCA_035638075.1. GTDB lineage: Bacteria > Acidobacteriota > Polarisedimenticolia > Gp22-AA2 > Gp22-AA2 > DASRAU01. Next base: position 17,103 of record DASRAU010000030.1, on the reverse strand, counting down.
GATCGGTCTGCCGCGTGCAGGAGGGGATCGTCAAAAGCGCTGCGGCCAGGACGATCGCCGGCAGGCCGCGCGGCGCTCTCATCGCAGCGTCAATCGACCTGCCTGCGGCGCGCGGCCGTCACCAGGACGAGCGCGCCGACCGCCAGGACGATCGCCAGGCACGGGATGATCGGGACGCGATAGCGCTCCGCCTGGTAGCGGATGAACGAAGAGAGGATCACGTGATAGACGATCACCGTGGCCAGCAGGATCCTGAACCAGCGAAGCGGCGGCGCATCTTCGAGCGCCGACCACGCGAAGACCGGAAGCAGGAGAGCACCGCCGAGCGACACGGCCATTCCGAAAAGAATCAGCGGCAGCAGCGGGCCGGTGCCGAGAAGCCATCGCAACCGCGCGGCGCCTCCTGCCTCGAATTCGATCCGGTGTCCGGTGAGCTGGGAGTGCAGCCAGGTGTCGGGCGCGGCCATCATGGTCGCGCCCGTGTACGCCCATTCCACGAACGCCGCCACCGGGTGCTTCAGCAGCGTCTCGCGGAAATACGACGCCTGCCGATCCATGGCCTGCGGCGTCGGCAGGGGCCCCTTCTCGGAGTAATAGCGTTGCCACGGCTCCGAGTTCCCCGTCCAGATCGTCCCTTCGCCCTGCACCTCGGGCACGGCGCGAGCCTCGACCAGCCGCGCGAAGATGGCCTTCCCCAGCGGGCCGGTCTGGTCGAAGAAGGGAGACCCGAAGTAGGCCCAGTTCCTCCCCGACCAGGCGGCCGACGGCAGGAGCGCGATGGCCAGGAACAGGAGGGCCGCCTTCAACCGCAGCGGGCGGGGCGCGCTCCAGGCGACGATCGGCAGGAGCAGCCACGGCAGGTAGAGGGCGACGGGACGAATGAGAGGAAGCAGCGCGATGAGCAGGGCGAACCAGGCCAGGTTCGCCAGGCCCGGCCCGGTCAGCCAGCGCCAGCCGGCAATGACGGCGGCCATGAGCGCGAACGCATAGACCGTCTCGGACAGGACCAGGCCCGAGTAGGAGATGCCGGAGGGCTCGAGGACGAGGATCGCTCCGGCCAGGAGGCCGGCCGAGCGGCCGCCGAGCACCGAAGCCGCCCGGGCCGCGAGCGCGACGGCGAGGGCGGAGACGATCGCCTGCAGGACCAGGGCGCCCGCGAGCCGGTCCGGCGCCGCGAGACCGGTCACGAACGTCAAAGCCAGGAAGGCGGGGTACCCGGGCGGACGACCCCATGCCGGCCGGCCGTCGTCCCCGACGATGCCGCCGTGCGCCGCGAGGCTCGCGCCGCACTTCAGGTACGAGCCCGAATCCGGCACGGTGACGAGCTCCTGCGGGTGCGAGAAGTTCGTCGCCAGCACCGCCAGGCGGACCAGCAGAGCCACCGCCGCGAGCGTCCAGAAAGCACGCGTGGACATGGGGCGGAGACGCTAACAACCGCTGATTGAGCGTGTCAAGGCATCGGGTCTTGCGCCGCCGCGGCTTTCGCGGGATATTGCTCGCATCCAAACGGATCGGGGGCGTTCCGGGGGGGGCGGCGGTGAGCAGATCGGCCGTCAGGGAGACGGTGGTGTGGGTGTGCCTGCTGTTCTGCACGGCCGGGGTCGCGAACCGGGCGCAGGACGAACCGGGCGACGTCCTCATCGGCATGACCTCGTCGGACGGCAGTCTCGTCTCGCTCGACCCGGCGTCCGGCGCCATCCTGCACACCTACGTCCAGATCGATCCGACCGAATCCTTCAGCTCCCTCGCCTTCGATCGGAATCACGGCAAGCTGCACGCTCTGTCGCAGGGTGATCACCTCCTCTACACCCTGAATGCCTCCACGCTTCGGATCGCCAATGTCGTGCCCCTTCGGATCCTCGTCTCCGGCGCCGGGGACCTGGGAGACTCCGGGACTCCGACGGTGACCGAGGTCACCTGTCTGGCCTACGATCCGACGACCGACACGCTCTACGGTGTGGTCGGGCACTGGACGAACTACCCGGTGGGCTCCATCTCGAACGACCTGGTCAAGGTGGACCCGTGGACGGGTGACCTGACGGTCCTCGGTCGAATCGACGGACCGTGGATCTCCAGCCTGGCGTTCAGCGAGACGGATCGCATGCTCTATGGGCTGGGCGTGATCGCCGCAGGCCCCTGGGACGACCCGGACGCGACCCGGGTGATTCGCATCGACCCCGCGACGGTCGCCGCGGAGACGGTCGCCGTGACGCCGTATCACGTCGTGCTCGGCCTGGCACTCAAGGACCCCGGGACCTTCTTCTCCTGGGTCAATGGGTCGTCCCATTTCTTCGCGCAGACCGACGTGTCGACGTCGAGCCTGACGCCGCTCGGTGACGATTCCAGCGGCGTCCTCGGCGCCATGCTCCTGAAGACGTTCGACCTTCCGCCGGAGCCCGTGGTGCTCGATTCGCAACCGGTGGGCTTCCTCTACAAGGGCCGGGTGACCGAGGTCGCCGATCCTCTCGGCCGGCTCGCCGGACGCATCCAGGCGGGACAAGGCCTCCGGGGACAGATCACCTACGATACGACCGTGCCCTTTCTGAACGTGGCTCCCGGCCGCGGCGGCGCATACGGCATCACGCTCCAGTCCGGCAAATTCTCACTCGCAGCGCCTGCCTACGCCGCCGCGATCGCCAACGATCGCCTCGACCCGGCCGATGCGGGATCGACCGACGAGTTCCGGCTGCGGGCCACGACGTCGTCCGGCACGGTCATCTCGTGGACGCTCACGGACGCGAGCGGTAACGCCGTCGGCGCCTCCGACCGGCTTCCAGCGGACTTCGATCTCGCGAAGTGGCCGGGCAACATCCTCACCGTGACCGCCTACGATCCGTGCTGCCTCGAGCCGATCTATCGCATCGCCGGCCGCGTGGACGAGATCAAGCCGCGGCCCGGGCTCGCCGTCCGTCCTCTCCCGCGCTCGAAACGGCGCGACAAGAGCTGACGTTGCGCCGCGCCGTGTTTCCCGCCGCGCTCGCCGTGTCCGTTCTGGGCGCGTCGCTCCTGACCTCGACCGGTTGCGGTCGCTCTGCGTCGCCGCCGTCTCCGCAGTCGCAGTCGCCCGGCGGCGCTGCAAAGAGCTCAGGCGGGTCCGGGGACGCCGGCGCCCGCTTCGCGGCGCTCGTCGAGCGCAACTGGCAGTGGCGCCTGCGCGAGGACCCGACCTTCGCGACGTCGGTCGGGGTCAACGACTTCAACGACCGCCTCGACGACGCGTCGCTGGCCGCCATCGAGCGCCGCGACGCCGACACGAAGAAGTTTCTCGCCGAGCTCGACGCGATTCCGAAGGACTCGCTGTCCGCCGCGGACCGGATCGACGCCGAGATCCTGCGCACGCAGTTCGTGGACGCCATCGACTCGGTGCGCCTCGGCGAGCCGCTCCTGACGCTCAACGCCGACTCGGGCTTCCACACCGAGTTCATGCTGATGCACCGCTCCATGCCCTTCCGCACGGTGAAGGACTACGAGAACTACCTGGCGCGGCTCGCCGCCTTCCCGGCGTGGATGGACCAGAACATCGAGCGCATGCGCGAAGGGCTGAAGCGCGGCATCACGGTGCCGAAGGCGACCATGGCGGGCATCGAGACCTCGATCGCGCCGCTCGCGTCCGGCGCTCCCGAGAAGCATCCGGTCTACGAGCCCTTCACCGCCTTCCCGGCGACGCTGGCCGAGGCGGACACGACGCGGCTCGCCGCGCGCGCGAAGCAGGTCATCGCGGAGCAGGTGATCCCGGGCTACGCGCGCTTCCTCGAGTTCATGCGCAAGGACTACGTCCCCGGCTGCCGCGACACCATCGCCGCCACGGCGCTGCCGGACGGCGACGCGTTCTATCGCCACGAGATTCGCATCTTCACCAGCCTCGACCTCGACCCCAAAGAGACGCATGAGCTCGGATTGAAGGAGGTCGCCCGCATCCGTTCCGAGATGCAGCAGGTGATCGCGAAGACCGGCTTCAAGGGCGATCTCGCCGCGTTCCAGAAATTCCTGCGCACCGACCCGCGCTTCTATGCGAAGACTCCCGAGGCGCTGCTCAAGGAGGCGTCCTACATCGCCAAGCGGATGGACGCGAAGCTGCCGTCGCTCTTCGGGCGGCTGCCGCGTCAGCCGTACGGCGTGCAGCCGGTGCCGGCGGCGCTCGCGCCGAAATACACCTCGGGGCGCTACTCCGGATCGCCGATCGACGGGACCGAGCCCGGCTGGTACTGGGTCAACACCTACGCTCTGGAGACGCGCCCGCTCTACAACCTCGAGGCGCTGACCTTGCACGAGGCCGTGCCCGGTCATCACCTGCAGGGGGCGCTCGCCAAGGAGAACACCGATCTCCGGCCGTTCCGGCGCTACAGCTACATCTCCGCCTACGGCGAGGGGTGGGGACTCTACTGCGAGTGGCTCGGGATCGAGGCCGGCTTCTACACCGATCCGTACAGCGAGTTCGGCCGGCTCGGCTACCAGTCCTGGCGCGCCAGCCGGCTCGTCGTGGACACCGGCATCCATGCCTTCGGCTGGACGCGCCAGCAGGCCATCGACTACCTGGTCGCGAATACTTCGCTCCCGGTCCACGAAGCGACGACCGAGACCGATCGCTACATCTCCTGGCCGGGCCAGGCGCTGTCGTACTACATCGGCTATCTCAAGATCCGCGAGCTGCGCGCCCAGGCCGAGAAGGACCTCGGCGAGCGTTTCGACCGCCGCGCCTTCCACGACGAGATCCTCGGGCACGGCTCGGTGCCGCTCCCGGTGCTCGAGCGGCTGATCCGCGACTGGATCAGCGCCCGCGCGGGCGCGCGATCGGGATCGTGAGCTGGACGGGAGTGCGGTTCCCCCCGTAGTCGAAAGCGGTGTAGGTCACGATCCAGGCCCGGCCGGCGCGCCGGGCGCGCAGCGCGAAGGAACGGTCGTCGGTGCCGATGGCCGCGCCGCTGACGTCCTGCTCGAAGCTGGCCTTCGGATCGTTGCTGGAGATCGAGGTCAGGAAGATGAACGGGGTCGGCGTGCAGAGATCCTGGGCGCTCACCGACACTTCGATCGGCGTCATCTGTCCCTTCGCCGGCCACAACGAGGCGGGGATGGCCTGCGCGGTGATCGACGGCGGCACGGTGTCGCGCACGGCGACGTCGAGCCGGTCGGTGGAGACGAGGCCGGCGGCGTTCCGGACGCTGAGGTAGATTGGATACGAGCCCAGCGGCACGGTCATCGTCGCCGTGGGGCCGCTGATCGTCGTGAACGGGCTCGTCCAGGTGTATTCCAGCGGTCCGCCCGCCGGGTCGGACGAGCCCCTGCCGTCGAGCGCGATCGTCGCGCCCGCCGGTCCGGTGCACTCGATGGTCTGATCGGGTCCCGCCATCGCGACCGGGGCGTCCCCCTCCGGACGGAGGTCCCACAGGATCAGGGCGTCGGGTCCGACCGTCGTGCGCTCGATCGAGACGGCGAATCGATCCCCGTCCGAGCCGATCCGTGCCGGTCTGCTGAATGGGCTGCATCCCGGACCACACCCGTATCCAACATTGTATGGGTACGCCCCTCCGTCGGGAGACGGCATCCCTCCCAGGTTGAGCGGGACATGGTCGAAGCTCGTCCCGCTGCCGGTGGAAGCGCGGGGCGTGGCAAGCCACAGGACATCGCTGGAACCGATGAACCGATTCGACGTCTCGTGGACGATCCCGGCGGTGGTCGCTGCCAGCCGCGGCAGCGCCGCCGTGACTTCCGCCGGGCCCAGGACATCTCCCGGTCCGGCGACCCGCGCGGAGGTTCCACCCGCGCCGAGAACGTATGTCGCCGCACGCGGCCCCGGTGACGGAACCGCCTGGAACGCGACCCGGCCCGAGATGTCGCTCGCCAGCGCGCGCAGCAGGAACGGCTGCAGGACCCCGCCTTCCACCACATCACCATCGCCGAGGACGCGGGTGGCCGAGTCGAGACCGAGCGACAGGCTCGCCCGGTACAGGGCGCGCGTCCCGCCGGCGGTCACGACGCCGAAATACAGATTCCCCGAGTCCTCGAGCAGCGGGGGCAGGGGAGCCTCCTCCTCGCCGGTGCGGATGAGCGCGATCGCTTCACCATCGGGAAGCGTGTCGCCGCTCGCGGCGAAGCGCAGCAGCGTCTCCCCGTTCCAGACGAGGAGGGCCGTGGCGCCATCGGAGAGTCCCACCGGCACCGTGATCGCGCCGTGCGCATCGATGCGCGACGGGGGACCGACCGATGCGATCGACGCGGTCAGGCCGCCGACCTCGTCCCCCGGACGGGCGGCCGCGACGAAAGGACCTCCGGCCGGGCCCGTGAACAGCTCGACTTCCCCCCCATCCGGAACGTCCTGGCGCATCGCCAGGAAGGCGATCCGTCCATCCGCCGCCATCGAATGGAAGGAGAAGGAGCGATCCACGAAGTGACCGCCTCCCGGCGCCGCATCCCCCGCGAGCACGGCCGCCGACAGCGTCCCGTCCGCGGCGCGCGCGAACAGCCCGCCCACGCCGCCGGTGACGGACGCGTCGAAGAGGATGCCGCCGCCCGGCGCCATGAACGGGCCGGCGGAAAGATAGAAATGCGGGTACGGCGCCGAGCCGAGCGTGACGAACCGGCCGGGCTCTCCCAGCGGCGCTCCCGGGGGGATCACCACCCGGACCTGGCCGTCGCGCGCGGCCAGGACCGCGCTCCCTTCGAGAAAGGAGGAGGCGTGGAAGATGTAGCCATTGAAGTAGACCGAGCCATCGGGGGCCACGAGCGGGGCCGCGGACCCGCCTCCCCAGGTGAACTGGTCGCCCCCCGCGATGTCGGAACCCATGATGGCGGTGGAAACACCGTCGAAGCGATACAGCCGCTCGTACCCGTGCGTCGCCGAGGCGCCGAAGACGACCGACCCCGTCGACTCGATCACCGGGTTGACCCATTCGATGGCGCTGAAGGTTTCTCCGCCGGGTGCGGGATCGCCCTCGGCGACGATGGTTTCCGCCAGGCCACCCGTCGCGCGCATGAGCCGGAAATGCGACGGGTATCCGTAGTCATCGAGGCCATCGGCGTGCAGGAAGGCCACGGCACCGGCATCGTTGATGGTGGGCGGACCGAGATGCGTTCTCGGGATCCCCGGAGGCTCGATGACGACGGGGGCGGAGTCGACGACGAAAGGCGCTGCGCCGGGACTGAGGGTGGCGATGATCTCCGGCCCGTTGCTGAGGATCCCCCGGAAGGCCACCGTGCCGCCGGAGTTCACGTCGGGCTCGTACATCAGCTGCCCGAGTGTTCCTCCACCGATGGGATCTCCGGACCGGATCAGGATCTCGGCCGTTCCCCCCGGCGCCTGGCGCAGGAGGGCCGCGGCATCCAGGCCGTTATCGACAATCGCGACGATCCGCCCCTGTCCGTCGATCGCCGGGCCCCACACGGCGCCGCCCAGCGGCAGGAGGTCGCCGGCGAGGGTCATCCCGGTGCGGATGGGCGTCTCGGTCGCGCCGCCGCCTTTCGGATCGACCCGAACGATGGCCAGCACCCCGGAGCAGAAGACCCGGGCAGCGATGCTGCCGTCGGCACCGGTTGCGACCTGCAGGATTTCGGTGACGGTGCCGCAGTCGGGAGCCCGATCGCCGACGTGCAGGAGGATTCGACCCGGTGTTGTCTCGTCGCGCAGCACCAGGGCCGGGCCGTAGCCGCTCAGAACCACCAGCCCTCCTCCGGGCAGCAGCGCCATGCTGTAAGCGAAGTCGAAACGCCCCGGAACCGGCGACGGATCCCCCGTGCGCACGAGGAGCCGCGGCTGGACTCCGGGCGGCGCCATCGGGGCCGGCGAGGGGAGACCCGGCGCGGATAGAGTTCCGCCGGGTGCCGCGGTGGTGATGAGAAGCGACAGACCTGCGAGCAGCAGGACGCCGCGCGGACGGATCGAGGCCCCTCCGCGACTCAAGTCTGTGCGGGCTGCCATTGGAGTTCCCCCATCCCCGGCGATTGACCCGACTATACGCCGAGAACCAACACCCTGCAGGAGTTTCGGCCGGGCGGGGGCGGCTTTCCCGCGGGGAACAACGCGCGACCGCCTCAATCGACTTCGAGCTAGCGTCTCGGACGGCCCCAGCGGCTCATGCGGCCCTTGTCATGCTGGCCGTGCTGTCCGGAGCCCGACCCGGCGCCTGACCCGTGACCCGACGTGGCGCCCGAACCCGGTCCGCCGCTCGATCCCGTGTGCGAGTGTGCCTGGGGACCGGCATGGGAACCGCCCTGTCCATTCCCGTGGCGAGGCTGGTCCGCCGGTCGATCGTGACCCGACTGGCGATGAGCACCACCGCCGTGTCGCTGGCCTTGATGCTTTCGCTTCGGGCCGTGATGGCGCGGCTGGTGCGACCCATCCTGATGCGACGAGCCCTGGTGGGACCGACCCCGATGCGGCCGGCCCTCGTGATGGCGCCCCTGGGAATGTCCGGTCTGATGAGCGCGCCCGTGGGTTGCGCCGCCATGGGAGGCGCGGTGATCGCCGGCGGGCCGGCCTTGAGGGCGCTCTTGCGGTTTGGCCTTGTAGTCGAAATCGGGCAGGAGGACGCGCGGCAGGCGCTTGCCGACCGCCCGCTCGATGCCCTTCAGGTCCGACTCTTCATCGGGGGAGACGAAGGTGAAGGCGGTGCCGGTCGCCTCGGCGCGCGCGGTCCGGCCGACGCGGTGGATGTAATCCTCCGGGGCCGCCGGCACGTCGAAGTTGACCACGTGACCGAGCGCCTCGACGTCGATGCCGCGGGCGGCGATGTCGGTCGCAACCAGCACGCGGAAGCGGCCTTTCTTGAATCCCGCCAGCGCTGCGGTGCGCTGCGACTGCGAGCGGTTGCCGTGAATCCGTTCCGCCTGGATGCCGTTGCGGTTCAGGTGCTCGGCGAGGCGGTTGGCGCGGTGCTTGGTGCGGGTGAAGACGAGCGCCTCCTGCATCTCGCCGCGCTGCAAAAGGCTCGTGAGCAGCCCCGACTTGAGGTCGCGCGGCACCGGGTAGACCGCCTGGGTGATGCCGACCGCCGGCGCCGCCTGGCGCTGGAGGTTGATCCGCACGGGGTCCTTCAGCATCTCGCGCGTCAACGCGACGATCGGCTCGGGCATCGTGGCGCTGAAGCACATCGTCTGCCGGCGCGCCGGGATGTGCCGCAGGATGCGGCGGATGTCCGGCAGGAAGCCCATGTCGAGCATCCGGTCGGCCTCATCCAGGACCAGGAACTCGAGCCCGGTGAGGCGCGCGTACGGGTACCGGAAGTGATCGAGCAGGCGGCCGGGCGTGCCGATGATGACGTCCACCGCGCTGCGGAAGGCGTGCTCCTGCGGCCCCATGCCGACCCCGCCGATGACGGCGGCGGCGCTGACCGGCGTGTGCACGGCCAGGTCGTTGAGGTCCTCGAGGATCTGCGCCGCCAGCTCGCGGGTCGGGGTGAGCACCAGCGCCGCGGTGGCGCCGCGCTTCCGGTGCATCAGGTGATGCAGGATCGGCAGCAGGAAGGCCGCGGTCTTGCCGCTGCCGGTCATGGCGCAGGCGAGCACGTCCTTGCCCGCGAGGCCCGGCGGGATGGCGTCGTTCTGGATCGGAGTCGGACGGGTGAAGCCGAGCTCCTTGATCCCCTTCTGCAGATCGGGATGGAGCTTCAAATGACTGAAAGGCATTGTCTCTTTCTCAGGCAGGGAAACGAGGGGAAAAAACACGATGGCCGTCCATCGTCATGCGACGGACGGCCACCCCGTTTCGTTCGAAGGAATGTTGAAAGATGTTCCGGTGGGATGCCGCGTTCAGACAGGCTTGACGTTCTGCGCGGCCGGGCCCTTCTGGCCCTGCGTGATGTCGAACTCGACCGCCTGGCCTTCGGCCAGGGTCTTGAAGCCCGACATGCTGATGCCGGAGTGATGCACGAAGACATCCTTCGACCCGTCATCCGGGGTGATGAATCCGAAGCCCTTCGCGTCGTTGAACCACTTCACCTTACCAGTCGCCATGTGACTCTCTCCTCATTGTGCCGCTTCAAAACGAGGGGACGCTGCCCCTCTTCGATCCTCGACCGGCCATCCATTGCACCGGAACCGTACGCGGAACGTCCATGCGGCACGTCGTGGTCAACCCGCGGAGCAGTGTTTAAGGATGGGGAATCCTACCGGAGCCGGAGCATTCCGTCAACGGCATTTACGCAAGAGGCCCGGTCGGGGTCGTTTCGAGCGCCTTGCGGTCCCAGCCGCCGAGACCGGCCGCGGCTTCGTAGGTGCTCTGGAAGAAGTCGAGGACCAGGTCGTCGGGGGTCACGGAGCGGCGCACGGCTTCATAGGGAAGAATCCACTCGTGCAGCACCGGGTGATACGACGCCTCGGGCGGCCGGATCGGCGCCTCCGGGCAGCCGGCGGGCTCGGGGTAGGCGTAGGCGTAGAAGGCCGGCTCACGCACCGGGCCGCCGCCGTTGCCGGGCCAGAAGCCCGCGCTGATGCACTCGTGCGAGTAGGCCTGGCGGGTCACGCGGTCCGGCAGGTGGGGAATGCCGCCGGGGTGCCGCGGGGCGGGGCGCCCGTTGAAGCGGGTGCACGCCAGGTCGAACGACCCCCAGAAGAAATGGGCGGGACTGCACTTGCCGAGGAACCGGCCGCGGAAGGTCTTCAGAAGCCGGTCCGCCTGCACCAGCGCCTGCCCGAAGCGCCCGGCCGCCTCGGGATCGTAGGTCGCGTGCACGGTGTCCTCGCCGAACGGGATGGGGTCCGCGACTTCATTGGGGCTCGGGTACTTGATGTCCGCCGGCAGGTCGAGCGAGCGCAAGGTGTCGAGCCAGGCGCGGTAGAAATCCGCGACGGTGCGCGACTCGAGGGGCAGCACTGCCCGGCGACCGTCGCTGGTGCGGACGTGGAGCCGGTGCTCGAGGAAGTCGAACTCGGCCTCGAACGACCGCCCGCCGGTGGGGACCGGTGAGGTCCCCAGGCCGGCGGCGGTCACGTACAGCGTGGCCTGCCACCAGTGGTTCTGCATCGGCGCGAGCGCCAGGCGCGACTTGCCGACGATCTGCGTCCAGAGGTGGAGCGTGTCGCAGGTCTTCTCCCATGCCGCGAACGGCAGGGCGGGCCACTCGTTCCGATCCTGCATCGGTGCCTCCGTGACGGGGGCGGACCCCCCGCCTCAGTTGCCCTTCGTGGTGTCCATCTTGCGGCGGAGCTCCTTGCGGATGTCCTCCGCCGCCGGATCGCGCGGCGCCGTGGTGGCGACGCCGGCCATGGCGCTGAGCTTCTCGCTGAGGAGCACGCCGAGCAGGCTGTCGAGGAGCGATCCCCCGCCGCCGCCCGAGCCGTTGCCGCTGTGGAAGTTGATCTTCGGCACGACGTCGACGCGCGACTGCTCGATCGCCTCGGCGAAGCGCCCCATGACCTGCTGGGCCATCTGGAACTGCGGTCCGCCGTAGGCGCGCACCTGCTCGTCGATGGCGAGCGCCTGCGCCACGCCGACGCGGGCGGCGCGCTCGGCCTCGGCTTCGGCCAGGACGCGGATCTTCTTGGCCTCGCCTTCGCCGAGGAGCCTGGTCTTCTCGCTCTCGGCGCCGGCGAGCGTCTGGATCTGCGCCGCCTGCTGCTGCGCGCGCGCGTAGTCGGCCTTCCCCTGGTTCGACTGCACCTGGATGCTGATCTCCGACTCGGTCAAGAGCTGCTGCTGGCGCGCCCGCGCCTCCGCCTCGCGCAGCTCGCGCTCCTTGCCGGCGGCGGTCTGCTGGCGCGAGTAGGTCTCGATCTGCTCGACGGCGATCTGGCGGCTCCGGAGCTGGGTGAGGATCTGCTCGATCTGCCCTCCGGGCTGGCCGCTCGTCGGCGTGCCGATGAGCACCTCCTGGAGCTCGAGGTTGTAGTGCGCGAACTTCTCCTTCATCTGCTCGCTCGACAGCTTCTGGATCTCCGAGCGCTCCTGGATGAGCTGGATGAGCGTGCGCGTCTGGCCGATGTTCTTGAAGTAGGCGCTGACCATCGGGTCGAGCGTCTGCTCGACCAGCCGCTTGATATCGCCGAAGCGCTGGATGACCAGCGGCGCCTTGCGGTAGTCGATGTGCACGACGACCGACAGCGGCAGGCTCGGCTCGAAGGCGTCCTTGGTGATGAGGCTCACCTCGGCGAGGTTCTCGTCGTACTTGTGCGACCCCGTCTCGCCGCGTGTCCACTTGAGGATGAAGTTGGTCGTCGGCACGGTCATCACCTTGCCGGCGTAGGTGTTGAAGGCGTACTTGCCGGGGAGGAGCGGCTCGCTCCAGACGCCGCGCTGGCCGCGCGCCACCAGCTCGCCGTGCAGGTAGTCCGTCCCGGAGAGATCGACGCCGGTGACGCCGGTGTACGACACCACGACGCCGACGTTGCCGACGTCCACGACGGTCTTCGGGATCATCTCGGCGGTCGCGAACAGGCGGTTGATGTAATACGTCCCTTCGACCAGCACCTGGAGCTGCCGGCCGCGGAACCCGCCGGCGCGCAGGAAGCGGTCGGGGTCCTGGAACTTGTTGTGATAGGTGTCGGCGGCGGCGGGGTCCTCGCCGACGGTCGGCGCGATGATCTCGCCGCTGGGAAGCGACGGCCCGTCGTGCACGGTGACGATGCCGACCATGTCGTCGGTGCCGCGCAGGATGACCGGCTCGAAGCCGCCGCGCGAGGCGATCACCTGCGCCATCTTCGTGAACACCGCCTGCTCGCTGCGGTCGAGGGGCAGGTAGTAGATCTGGTCCTCGGTGATCACCACGAACTGCGCGAGATTGATGGCGTAGGTTCCCTCGCGCAGGATCATCCGCTGCGGCCCCTTCTGGCCGCCGCCGCGCAGGAAGCCGACGACGTCCTGGAAGTTGCGGGCCTCCACGTTCGACGCCAGCACCTGGGTCGGCGGCAGGTCCTGGCCGTCGCGCGCGAAGACGTAGCCGATCTTCCCCTGCGGGATGGTGACCAGCGGCATGCGATGCACGCGGTACTGGAACGGCGTCAGGAGGTGCCAACCGCCGCGCAGGATGAGCGGCTGGAAGCCCGCCTCGCCGTTCAGCGCGATGAGGCCCGAGTGCACCGATCCCTTGCCGCTGATCAGCTTCTCGACGATGCCGACGCGCGTGTTCGGGATGTACCGGATCCACATCGACAGGACCAGCGGCACCAGCGCGGCGACCAGCACGTACACCAGGGCGTGAATCGGGTTCGTGGCGATCCAGTTCGTCAGACCGGCCAGCATGGCGGTTGCCTCTTCTCCCGGGGGATGTGCTGCGCTTGTCTGTGGTGTCGGGAGCGAGGCGATGATCGCTCCACCGGTCCCCGGGCGCAAGTGGGCGAAAACCTTGCAGGACGCGGAAAAGCGCCGGCCGGGAGGATTCACGGCGCGTGCCGGAGCGCCCGCCGGCCGCCCGAACGGCGTCGGCGGGGGACTGATTTAACGGCCGGTTAACAACGCCCCGGCCGCGATGGCACGCGAAGCATCGCGCGTCAAGGGCCCGTCACTTCGGCGCGTCGGGCGGCAGCGTCACCTTGAACCCGATCTTCGCGAGCTGTTCGGGGGCCTTGCCGATGCGGCGCAGGAAGATGACGAAGCGCGGGTCGCTGCGGATGTCATCGAAGAGCCGGTCGGTCACGAGGTCGGTGATCCCGGGGTCGGCGTAGGCGATCGCCTTGTCGAGCCACTCGAAGGCCTTGTCCTTCTCGCCGCGGAAGGCGTACGCACCGGCAATGTTGTAGGACCAGTCCTGCTGGTTCCTGGAGATGAAGGCGGCGAGCGTCGCGTCGGAGTCGGCCGCGCGCTTCAGGGCGTGATCGGCCATCGCGAGGCCGAGCAACCGCTGCGGCTCGCTCGTTTCCTGCTCCATCTCCGCCCGAGCGCCGGCCGGGTCGCCTTTCAGGAGGAGAGCCAGCCCGATCCCGTAGTGCGCTCCGCCCCGTCCCGGGCTCAGGCTCAGCGTCGTCCGGTACAAGGCCATCGCTTCGTCGAACCTCCGGGCGGAGACGAGACACGTGGCCAGGTTGCCGAGCGACGTCGCGTTGACCGGATCGCGGCGCACGACCTCCTGCAGGAGCGCGATGGCGTCGTCGAGTCGGCCGAGGTTCCGCAGCAGCACCGCCGCGGCGCGCCGCAGCGTGACATCGCCCGGATCGAGCGCGAGCGCGTGCTCGTAGTGTTGCGCGGCGCCGCCCGGGTCGTTGTCGTAGGTCATGGCGACCCACCCGAGCAGACCGTGCGCCAGCGCGCCGTCGGGATCGAGCGCGAGCGCCTTCCCGGCCGCCTCGCGCGCCCGGGCGAAGGCGTCCGCGTTCGACAGCCTGCCGAAGACCGACTCGTTGACGGCGTTGACGCCGAGCCGCTCCCATGCCGGGGCGTAGCGCGGATCGATCTGCAGCACCTGCCGGTAGAGGGCGTCGGATTTCGTGAAGGCCTCGGCGGTGAACAGCTGCCCGAGCTGCCGGGCCTGGAGGAAGAGCGCGTACGCCCGCGGATTGGTCGTGCGCGCCCGCGGCGCGTCGCCGAGCAGCGTGACTTTCAGCTCCTTCACCACGTCGGCCGCGATCTCGTCCTGGATCCTGAAGATGTCGTCGAGCCGCCGGTCGTAGGTCCGCGACCAGAGGTGAAACCCGTCGGCGGCATGGATGAGCTGCGCCGTGATCCGCACCTGGTCGCCGCTCTTGCGGATCGAGCCTTCGAGCACGTGCGCCACGTGCAGCTGCCGCGCGATCTCCGGGATCTCGACCTGCTTCCCCTTGAACGAGAAGGACGAGGTGCGTGCCGCGACGCGCAGCTCGGGCACCTTCGAGAGCAGGTTGAGCAATTCCTCGGCGACGCCGTCGGAGAAGTACTCCTGGTCCTTCGCCTGCGACATGTCCACGAACGGCAGCACGGCGATGGAGCGTGGATCCGCTTCGGCCGCCGCACTGCTGCCCGCGGCGTTCGCACTGGTTGCGGCGGAGGCGCCCGCGGCCGTCCCGCGGGACCTCGGCTCCCGCATGCTCCAGGCGCCGACGCCGGCGGCGACGAGGACGACGACACCGGCGAGCCCCAGCCAGAGCGTCCGTCCCGCGCCGCGCCGCGCCGTCGCGGCGCCGGACTCCACCTCCTTGTGGAGCGCGCGCAGCTCGTTGCCGACGTCCCGGGCGGACTGGAAGCGCGCGTCGCGATCCTTCTGCAGGCAGTGCTCGATGATCCGGCCGAGGTGGCGCGGCGCATCGTGCCGCGCCTCGCTCACCGGCCGCGGTGTGTCGCGGAGAATCGCGGTGATCGTCTCGACCCGGGTCGTTCCCTTGAAAGGCACGTGCCCGGTCGCCAGCTCGTAGAGGACGACGCCGAGGGAGAAGATGTCGGTGCGCGCGTCGACGACCTCGCCGGTCGCCTGCTCGGGCGACATGTAGGGCGCGGTCCCCATCACGAGACCGGCGCTGGTCAGGGATCCTTCCGGGACCACTGCGGTCGCTACCCCGGAGAGACGGTCTGCGGAAGGGCGCGACTCTCCCGGTCGCGAAGCGCCCGGGGCTTCTCCCGGCGGCGGATTCGCGACGGCCGCGTGCGCCAGCTTCGCCAGTCCGAAGTCGAGCACCTTCACGCGCCCGTCCTTCGTGAGCATGATGTTGGCCGGCTTGAGATCGCGGTGAATGATGCCGTGCGCGTGCGCCGCCGCCAGCGCGTCGGCCAGCGACACTCCGATGTCGAACACCTCCGCCAGCGGCAACCCGGCGGCCGTCAGTTTCGCGTCGAGGCTCACGCCGTCCACGTGCTCCATCGTGATGAAGTGGATCCCGCCGGACTCCTCGACCGAGTGGATCGTCACGATGTGCGGGTGATTCAGGGCGGCGACCGCCTGCGCCTCCCGCTCGAAGCGCGCCAGGCGGTCGGTGTCCGACGACAGTTCCGGCGGGAGGATCTTGATCGCCACCCGACGATGGAGCCGCGTGTCCTCGGCCAGATAGACGGCTCCCATCCCGCCCTGGCCGATCAGGCGTTCGATGCGGTAGTGCCCGAGTGTCTGTCCTGCGTTCAGGCCCAGGTGTCGCCCCGGTTGGTCGGCCGCCCCGGCGACGGCGGCGGCCGACGGCGATTCTAGCGGAGGAGGGAACCGCGCACGGTCGGAGGTGTGTAGAGTCAGGCCACGTGACGCTCGAGACACCGGAGAGAGGACACGGGAACGCAGGCCGCCCGTCGAAGGCGCGCCGCCTCCTCGAGACGGTTCGCGCGCGCCTGGCGGCGCTCGGACCGTGGTGGCATCTCCTGTTCTTCTCCGCCGGATGGCTGCTCCTGCAATTGAGGGTCGTCCGGCAGGTCCGCCGCGCGCTGGTCCTGTTCGTTTTTCCCGGGGAAGCCCGGCGGCTGATTCTCAACGGACCCGTCGGGGAAGACACGGCATGGTCCGCGTTGCTCGAGTTCGTGAGTTTCGGTGCGGTCCTGGCGGCGGTCTGGGTGATGTCCAGGATCGAGCGCAGGCCGCCCGCGCACGGCCTGCCTCTCGACCGAGGGGCGGCGCCCTCCCTGGGTGCGGGGGTGCTGCTCGGGCTGGGCGCCATGGGCGTCGTCGTGGGCGGCCTGTGGGCGACCGGTGCGCTCCGCTTCGACAGCGTGCTCCTGACCGTTCCGGATGCGCTGCGGTCCGGGATGCTCTGGGCCATCGGCTGCTTCGCCGTCGCCCTGTTCGAAGAGAGCCTGTTCCGAGGCTATCCGCTGCGGACACTGGGCTCGGCCATCCGCTTCTGGCCCGCCGCGGTCGTCCTCTCGTCCCTGTTCGGGGCGGCGCATGGATTCAATCCGGGCGAGAACGCCCGGGGCCTCTTCTCCGCCTTCGCGTTCGGCCTCCTGTTCTGCCTTCTCATCCGCCGCACGGGATCCTTGTGGACGGCGGTCGGCTTCCACCTCGCGTGGAACTGGATGGAGGCCTTCCTGTTCGGCATGCCCGACAGCGGGGTCCTTTCGCACGGGCGCCTGCTCGAAGCCTCGCTCCGCGGACCGGCGTGGCTCACCGGCGGCACGGCCGGCCCCGAAGGGAGCGTGATGTGCGCGCCGGCGCTGCTGCTGGTGCTTCTCGTGGTCCTGCTGTCTCCGGCCGGGTCGAGGCGATCGATCCCTCCGGCCGAGGCATCCCGTCCTGTTTGACGGTCAGGCTCAGAGCGCTCCGAGGCGGTCGAGCCAGCCCTGGATGTATT
>DASRAU010000029.1:0-284223 GCA_035638075.1 Verrucomicrobiia bacterium | reverse complement strand
CATCATCAACACCATCGTCAAGTCGGGGACCAACGACTTCAAGGGGAGCGTGGCCTGGTACGCCACGCCGCAGTCGACGCGCTCCGACTACACGCTGGCCGAGCTGCAGTCCGGCGCCGCCAACACCACGCAGGAGGGCGTGAACGACTTCGCTTTCCAGGTCGGCGGGCCGATCGTCAAGGACAAGCTGTTCTACTTCCTGGCCTACAACCCGGTCATCACGACCACGACGCGGCAGGCGCAGTTCCTCAACAACCCGGCGTTCGACGCGGCGCAGGCGGGCGTGACCGTCTTCGACGAGACCGATCCGACCGGGTTCGGCGTGCCGTCGGCGCTGGCGTTCCCCGCCGCCGGCCAGGACCTCGAGCGGCGGCGCCAGGCCAACAACTACGCGGCCAAGTTCACCTTCCAGATGACCGACAACCAGCAGCTCGAGCTGACCGCCTTCGGCGACCCGGCGGTCGGCGACATGGGGCCGCAGCGGGACCTCGCGCCGCTGTTCGGCGACTTCCAGAACGGCGGCGGCGAGAGCAGCGTCCGCTACGGCTCCAACAACATCGCGCTGAAGTGGAACGGCGTCATCACGCCGAAGTTCTTCATGGAAGGGATCCTGGCGAGCCATGACGGCTACTTCCGCGAGAGCCCGGGGCTCGACCAGTACCGCTACATCGATTACCGGGACAACCTGGAGTTCCGCCGCGGCGCGACCACCTACACCGATCCGGCCCTCGGACCGCAGCCGTTCGCCGCGGCGCCGGTCCTGCCGACGCAGGGAGGCGTGGGGTTCATCACCTCGCAGGACGACAAACAGGCGCAGGCGATCCTCAAATTCACGAATACCTTCACGTCTCACGAGCTCAAGTACGGCCTGGAGTACGACAAGATCCGCTACCGCGAGAACGCGTCGTACACCGGTCCGTCCTTCAACATCGAGCTGCCGGTGTCCTTCTTCGACGCGACGACGGCGACGGTGTCCCCGGTGGACGCCGACGGCGACGGCAACCAGGATTTCCTGCCGGTCGCGTCGCGCGGCGGAGCGGTGGTGCAGGTGCGCAACGGCACCGGTGACCCGACCATCGCGTTCGACAGCGCCAACACCTTCCGCGTCACCCGGGCGCGCATGGGACCGAATCTCCCCTACACCGACGCGAACGAGTGGAACGTGTTCGGCCAGGATACCTGGTCGATCACGTCGCGGGTGACGCTCAAGGCCGGCATCCGCTACACCGAGGAGTCGATCGACGGCGGCGGCGAGTTCACGCTGCCGTTCGCGACGGAGAACGTGGAGCAGGACATCGGCGGAGGCAACACCGTCGCGACCCGCATCTTCACGCCCGGGACCTCCACCTACACGCCGAACTCGTACACCTTCGCGGGCAACTGGGCGCCGCGCATCGGCGTGTCGTGGGACGTGCTGGGCAGCGGCAAGAGCCGCCTGTACGCGAACTACGCGCGCTACTTCCAGCGGGTGCCGAGCGATCTCGCCGTCCGCGCCTTCAGCAACGAGGTCGGGATCAGCCTGCAGGAGTTCAACGATCGCACCCTGGCCACGCCGCGCACCGCCGGAACCGGCGGCTGCGTGGACCTCGGCGGCGCGGCGACCACCACCTGCGCGACCTCGTTCCCGGTGTTCACGCAGGGGGTCGACCAGACCGAGGTGGTCGGCGGCGTCAAGCTGCCGTACGAGGACGAGATCTCCGGAGGCTACGCCTTCGAGCTCACGGGCTCGTCGTCGCTCGAAGTGCGGGCGATCTTCCGCACCCAGGGCCGCGTCCTCGAGGACACGCAGGTCAACGCGGTGGAGCAGATCCAGAACTTCTACTACGGCACCGCCTACGGCTACCCGTACGACCCGTTCGGCGGGTCGCCGGCCGCCCCGAACAGCGCCCAGTTCCCGGCCCGCACCTTCGGGACGTACGAGCTGGCGAACCCGGGCACGCACCAGATCCCGCAGGGACTCGTGGCGGGCATGAGCTTCCCCAAGCCGGAGCGCAACTACAAGGCGCTCGAGGCCATCTACACGAAGCGCCTCGACCCGCACTGGTCGCTGTTCGCGAACTACCGGCTGTCGCGCCTGGAGGGGAACTACGAGGGGCTGTTCAGAAACGACAACGGGCAGAGCGATCCGAACATCACGTCGCTCTACGACTTCCCGAACTCGCCGCTGATGCAGGGGCAGTTCATCAAGGGCCCGCTGCCGTCGGACGCCACCCACGTGGTGCACATCTTCCCCTCGTACATCTTCGATTCCAAGCTGCGGGTGGGCGCCAATCTCTCGTGGTCCTCGGGATTCCCGCGCACCTCGATGCTGGCGCATCCGATCTACCAGAACGCCGGCGAGGTCCCCGGCATCGACCCGATCTATTCGTACTGGGTGGATGACGGCACCGGGACGCTGACACTCGCGACCACCAACAACCTGGCGACGGCGCTGGCCGATCCCAATGCCGCGAGCAACATCTTCCTGCGCAGCTACACGCCGGTGAAGCGCGGCAACCTCGGCCGGACGCCGGATCTGTGGACGCTGGACCTGCACGCCGACTATCCGATCGCCATCGGCAAGACGTCGCTGTCGGTCATGTTCGACGTCTTCAACGTCACCGACGAGGACACGGTGACGAACTACAACGACAACATCGAGCTCACGGCCGGGGTCACCGATCCGGACTTCCTGCAGCCGCTGACGTTCCAGCCGCCTCGCACGATTCGCCTGGCGGCGCGATGGTCGTTCTGACGCACCCATCGATCTGATCCCGCCGGGGAGCCCGGTCTCTCGGGCTCCCTCCGGGCGCAGGCGCCCCGCCGGGGAGGGCCGCCGCTGAGGCGGCCCGCCGGCGGGGAACTTTTTTTCGGGGCCCTCGCGACTCCTTCGCCCGCGCCACGCGGGCTGGTACCATACCCGCCCGAACGGAAAGGAGCGCGCGTGCCCGACGAGAAGTCGATTGCCGATGCCTACCGGCGCTGGGGCTACCTCCAGGCCGATCTCGATGGGCTGGGACGGCTCCCGCCGATCACCCATCCCGACATCGAGGAGGCCGGGAAGGGGAAGGGAGCCGCCGCGGCCGCGGAGCGCTACCGGGCGATCTATGCCGGGCCCATCGGCGTCGAGTTCATGCACCTGCGGCGCCGCGAGGTGGCCGAGTGGGTGGCGGCGCGCATGGAGCGCGAGCCGCGCGTCCCCGACCGGCCGGCGATCCTGAGGCGCCTGGCGCAGGCGGAGCTGCTCGAGCAGTTCATGCACCGGCGCTGGGTCGGCAGCAAGCGCTACTCCCTGGAAGGATCCGCGTCGGTGCTCGTGGCGATCGACAATGTGCTCGACGAAGCGGCCTCGGCCGAGGTGGCGCTCATCGCCATGAGCCATCGCGGCCGGCTGAACGTCGTGGTCAACGTCGTCGGCCGCGCCCCGGGCGAGGTCTTCGCCCGCTTCGAGGAGGGGGATCCGCGCGCCTTCCTCGGCGGCGGGGATGTCCGCTACCACCTCGGGGCGACGGGGGAGTACCGGACGCCGGCCGGCCGCGTCCTGCGCCTGCACCTCGTCTCGAATCCCAGCCACCTGGAGGCGGTCGATCCGGTCATGATGGGTCGCGCCCGGGCGCGCCAGGACCGCATCGGTCCCGAGGGTCGCGAGAAGGTCCTGCCGATCTGCCTGCACGGCGACGCCGCCTTCGCGGGCCAGGGGATCGTCGCCGAGACGCTCAACCTGGACCTGCTCCCGGGCTACCAGATCGGCGGGACGGTCCACATCATCGTGAACAACCTCATCGGCTTCACGACGGCGCACGGCGCCCTGCACGGGGCGCGCTTCTCATCCGACGCGGCGCACCGGCTCGACGTGCCGATCTTCCACGTCAACGGTCTCGAGCCGGAGGCCGTGGCGCGCGTCGGCCGCATCGCCGCCGAGTACCGGGAAGCGTTCCGCACCGACGTCGTCGTGGACGTCATCGGCTTCCGCCGCTACGGCCACAGCGAGGTGGACGACCCGACCGTCACCCAGCCGATCCTCTACCGGCGCATCGAGAAGACGCCGATGCTGTGGCAGGCGTATGGCGAGCGCATCGGCGCCGGCGCGGAGACCATGAAGCAGGTCGAGGCGGACATCCTCGCCGGCTACGCCGCGGCGCGCGACAACTCCGAGAAAAGGAAAGCCGTGCCGATGATGCGGACCCTGCCGGCCTACTGGAACGACTACGTCGGCGGCGCCTACGACCGGCGCCTCGAGGTGCCGACGGCGGTGCCTCTGGCGCGCCTGCGCGAGATCGCCGCGCGGCTCACGGACGTGCCGGCGGGGTTCAACCTCAATCCGAAAGTACGCAAGGGCATCGAGCAGCGGGCCGAGATGGCGGCCGGCAAGCGCCTGGTGGACTGGGGCATGGCCGAGGCGCTGGCCTTCGGGTCGCTCCTGCTCGAAGGAACCCCGGTGCGCCTCTCCGGCCAGGACAGCCGGCGCGGCACCTTCAACCAGAGGCACTCGGCCTGGATCGATTTCGAGACCGGCGCCGACCACCTGCCGCTGCAGCACCTGGCGGAAGGCCAGGCGCGCTTCCAGGCGTACGACTCGCCGCTGTCGGAGGGATCGGTCCTGGGGTTCGAGTACGGCTACTCCCGCGACACGCCCGAGGCGCTGGTGCTGTGGGAGGCGCAGTTCGGGGATTTCGCCAACGGCGCCCAGGTCGTCCTCGACCAGTTCATCAGCGCCGCCGAGGACAAGTGGAACCTGTGGTCGGGGATCGTCCTGCTGCTGCCGCACGGCTACGAAGGGCAGGGGCCGGAGCACTCGAGCGCGCGTCTCGAACGATTCCTGCAGCTCTGCGCCGAGGACAACATCCAGGTCTGCCAGCCGGCGAACGCGGGGCAGTACTTCCACCTGCTGCGCCGCCAGGCGCTGCGCAGGTGGCGCAAGCCGCTCGTCGTCATGACGCCGAAGAGCCTTCTGCGGGCCGACTCCAGTGCGGCGCCGTTCGCGGCGCTGTCGGACGGAGGCTTCCAGCCGGTGCTCGGCGACCCGCGCGCCGCCCAGGCGGAAAAGCTGCTCATCTGCTCCGGCAAGGTGGCGCACGACCTGCGCGCCTGGCGCGACAAGAAAAAGGCCGACCGCGTCGCCATCGTCACCCTCGAGCAGTTCTATCCGTTCCCCGACAAGGAGCTGCGCGAGGCGCTTCTTCCCTTCGGGGGCAACGGCGAGATCGTCTGGGTGCAGGAGGAGCCGGCGAACATGGGGGCCGAGTCGTTCGTGCGCCGCCGCATCCAGCAGGTGATCGGCGACGCACGTCTTTCCACGGTGCACCGCTCCGCCAGCGCCAGCCCCGCGACCGGTTCGACCGACTCGCACAAGCTCGAGCAGGAGACCCTGCTCAGCCTCGCCTGCGTGGTGACCTAGCCGCGCGCGCCCTCCGCGACGGAGGCGTGTTTCAGGACTGCTTCAGGAAGGTGCCGCTCTCCAGCTCTTCGAACGCCTGCCGGAGCTGCGCCTGGGTGTTCATCACGATCGGCCCGTACCAGGCCACCGGCTCGTTGAGGGGCCTGCCGGAGATCAACAGGAAGCGCATCCCTTCTGCGCCCGCCTCGACCGTCACCTCGTCACCGCGATCGAAGAGGACGAGCGATCGGTTCTCCGCCGCCGCGGGTGGGTGGGTGTCGGCCCAGCCGGCCGGCTCGGTGGGGACGTCGAGCGGATGGGAGGCGTTGCACACCTTGCCGCTGCCGCCGAAGACGTACGCGAAAGCGTGGCGCGTCGTCTCGACCGCGAGGGTCTTGCGCTTCCCGGCCGGCACGGTGATGTCGAAGTAGTTGGGATCGGCGGCCACGCCCTCGACCGGGCCCCGCCTGCCGCGGTAATCGCCGCAGACGATGCGGATCTCGGTGCCGTCGTCTTCCTTCAGCACCGGGATGTCCTTCGCCTTCAGCTCCTGGTAGCGCGGGGCCATCATCTTCTGCGCCGCGGGGAGGTTGGCCCACAGCTGGAAGCCGTGCATGCGTCCGTCGCCATCCCCCTTCGGCATCTCCTGGTGGATGATGCCGCGCCCGGCGGTCATCCACTGCACGTCTCCCTGGCCGATGACGCCCTTGTTCCCCATGCTGTCGCCGTGCTCCACCGTGCCCGCCAGGACGTAGGTGATGGTCTCGATGCCGCGGTGCGGGTGCCAGGGGAAGCCGGCCAGGTAATCCTCCGGCCGCTCGTTGCGGAAATCGTCGAGCAGCAGGAAGGGATCGAAGTCCGAGGTGTTGCCGAAGCCGAAGGCGCGGCGCAGGTGGACTCCGGCGCCTTCCAGGGTGGGCTTGGACTGGATCAGCCTGCGAATCGGTCGAATGGACATCGGCGCCTCCCCGGGAAGGCCGCCATCATAGCCCCGGCGGCCCGCCGAGTCAGGCGCTGGCGCGGCCGAAGCCGCCCGACGCGCGCGCCGAGCGCTGGAGCAGGCCGAGGAGCGGCGCGGTCATGACCGTTGTGACCAGCGCCATCAGCACCATCATGGTGAACAGGGTCGGGGTGATCACACCGATGTCGAGGCCGATGGTGAGGATCACCAGCTCCATCAGGCCGCGGGTATTCATCAGGACGCCGACGGCGAGCGCGTCGCGCCAGGCCATGCCGCCGAGCCGCGCCGCGGCGGCCGCGCCGCCGAGCTTGCCGGCCATCGCGGCGACCAGGATCGCCGCCGCCACGCCCCACAGCGAACCGCTCACGAGGCCGAGCTCGGTCTTGAGCCCGGTGAAGGCGAAGAACAGCGGCAGCAGCACCGTCGTCACCATGCCTTCGAGCCGCGAGGCGAGATCGCGCGCCAGCCCGCCCTCGCGCGGCACGATGGCGCCGGCGAGAAACGCCCCGAAGAGCGCGTGGATGCCCAGCCACTCGGTCACGAGCCCGGAGCCGATCGCCAGCAGCACCGCGGCGCCGATCGCCTCCGCCGAGGCGGCGGCCCGCTCCTCCTGCGCTGCGGTCAGCCCCGCCTCCGAGTGGGCGGCGCGGGCCCGAAGCCTCCGGGCCTGCCAGCGCCGCAGCGCCGGACGCAGAACGAACAGCATGAACAGCACGTAGGCGGCCGAACCGGCGAACAGGAGGGCAAACCCGCCGCCCGCCGCGGCGCCGCGCGCCACCGCGACGACGAAGGCCAGGAGACACCAGGCGGTGACGTCGTCCACGGCGGCGCTGGCGATGGCGACTGAACCCGCCGGCGTGTTCATCAGCCGCCGCTCGTTGAGGATGCGGGCGAGGACCGGGAACGCGGTGATGCTCATCGCCGCGCCGAAGAACAGGGTGAACGGCAGCAGGGCGACACCCTGACCCGCGAAGCGGGGATGCAGCCACGGCGCCATCACGGCGCCGAGCGCGAACGGCGCGATGATGCTCGCCTGGCTGACGGCGACGGCCGCGCCGGCCCGGCGCTTCAGGAGCGCGCCGTCGAGGTGCAGGCCGACGACGAACATGAAGAGGATGACGCCGACGTTGCTGAGGGTGGAGAGGGAGCCCATCCGGTCGGCCGGGAACAGGGCGTGCATCGCCCCCGGCGCCACCCATCCGAACAGGGACGGGCCGAGCGCCAGCCCCGCCACCATCTCGCCGATGACGCGCGGCTGCCCGACGAAGCCGGCGGCGCGGCCGGCCAGGCGCGCAACCGCGAGGACCACCACGAGCTGGAGCAGGAGCAGGGCGGTGTCGGTCATCGCGACGACGGGCCTACTTCCGCTGGTACTTCCACATGCGCGGCTTCCCCTCGGCCATCCAGGCGATCGAGGTGGCGATGCGCTGCGCGCGGGTCTCCTCCCGCTTCGCTTCGATGACCCACTCGACGTACTCGCGCCGATGGCTGGGGGAGAACGCCTCGAAGGCGGCGAGCGCCTTCTTGTTCTTCCGGAGGGCCGCCATGAACGCACCGGGCACCGCCAGGGGAGGCCGCGGCGTCCGCCTGCGCGTCGTGGCGGCCTTGATGCCGGCGTCGTTGATCTTGGCCGCCTCGGCGACGAGGCGTTTCAGGTGGGCCACAGGCGGCAGATCGTCCACCGACCTGAGGCAGCCGTAAGTGCCCATGCCGTCCTTCTGCGTGCGCACGTCGAGGGGGAGGCGCTGCGCCAGCACCTTCTCCTTCCAGAAGCCGAAGACGGCGTGCTGCTTGAACGCTCCCATGCCGGCGAGCATGCCTTTGTAATCGAAGCTCGGCATGCCCCACTTGATGGTCTCCTGCACCTGGGGACAGCCGGCGTGCACCACCTTGCGCAGGTGCTTCAGGATCGGCTGCGCGAACGGGGCCGCCTTGCCGATGTACACATCGACGCGCGGGTCACGCTTCCCCATGTCAGCACTCGATCGGGCCGCCGTTGACGCGGCAGGTGTCGTCCATCCTGGCGCACGCGGCGGCGCGGCCGATGATTTTCTGAGTGATCAGGATGCGGGGCGGTTCGTAGGGTTTTTTCATCATCGGTCACCTCCGGTCACGGAGAAAGCTAGGCGCTTTCAATCGGGCCGCCTAAAACGCGACAGGAATCGTCGCCTTTGGCGCACGCAGCCGCGCGGGTCGTGATCTTTTCGGTCATCAGGATGCGGGGCGGTTCGTAGTCCTTCTTCATGGCGCCTCCTGCGGGAATCGGGTCACGGGATTATGGATCGTTTTCCCGGGACCCGGGTGTTGCCTGCGCTCACGGCTTCTGCGCCGGCGGGTTGCACGCCTCGCCGGGGGCGAGCCGCTCGACCTGCGTGACGATCAGGTGCTCGCGCACCGGCGCTCCCGGCTCGGGGGAGCGGTCGACGAACGCGCCGGTCAGTGAGGCGAAGACCGGCGCCCCGGGCTTGTGCCGTGCCGCGAGGTAGGCCGACTGCAGAGCGGTGCCTGCGGCGACCGGGAGGATCGGCAGGGTTTTCCCGGTGAGGCATTCCTGGAACGAAGCGGCATCGGCCTTGTAGGTGTAAAGACCCCGCAGCGGCAGCGGCCCGGCGATCGTGTCCACCGTCGACTGCAGCGCCAGCAGGTCGTTCGCCTTCGACGCGATCGGTTGTCCGTTGCGATCGAGGAGCTGCAGGCGATCGCCGGCCACGAAGCGCAGCTGCAGAGCGTCGCCCAAGCCCTGCAGGATGAGCCGGCTGCGATCGGTGTCCGACGCCTCGCGCCGGCCGATCTCGTAGACGCTGCGGTCCTGGCCCTTCTCCACGCTCTTGTACGTCCGCCGCAGGCGCCACGAGCCGTCGGGAAAGAGCGTGAGGGTGAGCCGCTGTGAGGGACAGTCGGCGCACGGGATCTCGCCGGCATAGGTCGTGGCGTAGGGGACGCCGGGCGCGTCCACCGGGGTCGCCGGCACCGGCGGCGCCGGGGGCACGGCGGGCCCGCATCCCGGCAGCGCGGCGAGGATCAGCCCGGCGACCAGCAGTCCCGCGGCGTGCGCGGCGCGACGGCGGGGTGCGGGAAGGACTCCGGCGAGCGTGACGCCGGCGGCTGCGGCATCGAGCCGCCGCCCCTGCGCGAGGACGTCGCGCGGCACCCACTTCGGGAAAGGCGTGACGACGTTGCGGTGCCGGCCCGAGGACGTGTGTTCCTGCCGCACCGCCGCAAGCGACCGCTTCGCGAACCGCGGCGCGAGGCGGACCAGGGCCGGCCAGACACGGCGGTGGACGAAGGTGATCTTCCCCTGCACCAGCCGGCAGACCAGCACGTCGCGCGAATCGGCCACGGCTTCGAACAGCCGGAACATGCGCCCGCCGAGCGGGTGACCCCACCAGGAGCCGCGGAACGGACCGCCAGCGATGGCGTCCGCCAGGCTCGGCACGGGGCCCCGCGCCGCCATCAGGACGATGCCGTGCCGCCGCACGAACGCCAGCGCCGCGCGCGGCGTCGCCGGCCCGCCACCGGTCTTCGTCATGGCCCGCCTCCGCTCTAGCCGCCGCTGAGCGCGGCGACGATCTGCACCTCGTCCCCCGGGGCCACGGCGGCGGCGAGGGTGCGGGCCGGACGGCCCGCGATGAAGATCAGGATATGCGGACGGATGCGATCCTGCTCGTCGATGATCCGGAAGCGGAGACCGGCGAAGGCGGTCTCGAGATCGGCGAGGACCTCGGCGAGCGTGCCGCCGCGCGCGACCACCTCGGCGCGGGCGCCGGTGTAGGAGTGGAGCGGAGAGGGGATGCGGATGCGGTGCTCGGGGCCGTTCACGCCAGCGCCGCGGCCGGGACCTCGGCGGCGACGACGGAAAGGATCGTCGGCAGGTGCTGCAGGATCGGACGCCACGATTTGCCCTCGTCCGCGCTTCCCCAGATCTCGCCGCTCGTCGTGCCGAAGTAGAGCCCGACCGGATCGCGCGCATCGCTGGTCATCGCCTGGCGCTTCACCGTGAACCAGCCCTGCGCGCGCGGCAGGCCCGCATCCTGTCGCTCCCAGGTCGCGCCCGCGTCGCGCGTGCGGTAGACCGCCGGGCGCCCGCCCGGGCTGGTGCGGGGCCACACGGTGGTCCCGTCCATCGGGAAGACCCAGGCGGTGTCCGGATCGCGCGGGTGCAGCACGATGGGGAAGCCGATGTCGCCGATGTCCGCCGGCATGTTGCGGCCGATGCGCTCCCAGGCGGTGGCGGGACGATCGAGCCGGTAGATGCCGCAGTGGTTCGCCTGGTACAGCCGGTCGGGATTCTTCGGGTGCAGCGCCACGCAGTGCGGGTCGTGCCCGTACGGGACGGTGGGATCCGGCAGGAAATCGGCCGCGACTCCCTGGTTCAGCGGCGACCAGTGGACGCCGCCATCGAAGGTCTCGAACAGTCCGCCGATCGACAGGCCGACGTACATGTGGTCGGCGTCGCGCGGATCGATGAGCACCGAGTGGGTGATGGCGCCGTCGGGCGTGCTGAAGAACCCGGGCGCGTCCCACGCGACCCCGGCCGGATTGCGGTTGAACCCCTCGATGCCGTCCCAGGTGACGCCGCCGTCGTGCGAACAGAAGAGGCCGTGCGGCACGGTGCCGGCCCACCACACCTCGGGCTGGCTCGGGTGTCCCGGCGTCAGCCAGAAACTGGCCTCCACGGCGCGAGCCTTCGTGCCATCGCCGCTCTCGCCGGCGCCGCCGCCCGCGGAGGCCGCCGCTTCCCCCGCGCCGGGAACCGGCGCTCTGGGGAAGGCGGGAGGACGCGTCGCCTCGGCCCAGGTGCGTCCGAGATCGGTCGAACGATAAATGGTCGGCCCGAGATGCCCCGTCCTGGCGGAGGCGAGCAGCGCGCGGCGGTCGCGCGGGTCGAGCACCACGTGGTTGACGGTGCAGCCGAGGAAGTGCGGCCCGTCGACGCGGAACTTCCGGCGTTCCTCGTCGCCGGTGAGGACCCAGGCTCCCTTGCGCGTGCCGACGAACAGGACGACCCGCTGCGCTCCCTCGCCGCCGACGAGCGTCGACGAGGCCCGCGCTGCGCGCGCCGCCGCGGCTCGCACCACCCGGGCGGCCTTGCCGAGACCACGCTGGGCCGACGAGGGAACCGGGGGCTTCTTCAACCCCTTCTTCAGATCGGGTTTCCGGGAGGACGGCATCAGTTGACGGCGCAGGAGCCGGGGCCGCGCGGGTCGCCGCAGCGGCCGCAGCCGCCGGAGGCGTCCAGGCCGCCGCCGAAGTCGTCCCCGGGGTCGCCGCCGCCTCCCAGGTCGCCGCCGAAATCGTCACCGCCGCCGAAATCACCGCCGCCGAAGTCGTCGGACTTGCGATCGCTCCCCGCGACCGCGAAGGCCGACCAGAGCTTCTCGAGGTCGCGTCCCTGGCACTTCGGGCACGCCGGCTTCTCGTCGCCGAACACGAGGGTCTCGAAGCGTCGGGAGCACTTGCGGCAGCGGTATTCGTAGAGCGGCATGACGACCTCCGAATCGAAACAGGAGAGGCGGGAGTCTACCACCTCGCGCGCCGCAACCCGGAACGAAATCCTGCCCTGGACCGGAGCGAACGGCCCGGGCCGGTCTACGGCGCGTCCGCGCTGCGGCGGCGCGATCGCGGTGCGGTGGCGAGCAGGTGGGATGGCGGGCTTGTGTCCTCGCTCCTCGCGTCACGGAACCCCCGGACCAGCGCGCGGTGCAGGCTGGTGCGCCAGTAGCGCTGCTGGAGGTGGCGCGCCAGCGACGACTGCTCCGCGGCGAGCCGGGCGGCCGGGTACGCCATCCAGCGCAGCGCCAGGCGGACGCGGCGCTTGAGCGGGAAGGACGGCGGCGGAATCTCCTCGGCCATCTCGGGATGGTTCCGCAGCGCCGCGTAGAGCGACCGCCCGACCTTGTACTGCCGCCGGCGGAACTCCTCGAAGCTGCGCGGATGGTGGTGGTGGCCCCACGCCTCCTCGTGGTACAGCAGCCGCACTCCCGCGCGCTTCAACCGGATCCCCAGCTCGGTGTCCTCGTAGCCGTAGCGGATGTTCGCATCGAACGGGTGGGACAGCAGCAGCTCGCGGCGCGCCGCGATGTTGCAGGCGTAGAAGAAGCGCGGGCCGATGGCCTGGTCCTTGATCCGCCAGTAGGCGAACTGCGGACCGCCGTTGTCCAGCCAGTGCCGGAACGGATCGTGGTCCAGCTCGGGAGGCCAGCGGACGCGGCCGACGACGGCGCAGGGGCCGTGCGGTCTCTCGTCCTGCTGACGCTTCAGGTGTTCCGCCACGAGGCGCGGGGACGCCACGATGTCGTCGGCGAGGATGATCACCACTTCGCCGCGCGCCTGGCGCACGCCGATGTTGCGCGCCTCCGACACGCCGGTGTTCTCGCCGCGGGAGATGCGCAGGCGGCCCGCCCAGCGCGGCACGAGCCGCTCCAGCCGGGCCCACGTGTCGTCGGTCGAGCCGTCGTCGCGCACCACGACCTCGAACGCCTGGGGATCGATCCCGTCCTGGCGTTCGAGCGCCCCGAGGACGCGCTCCAGGGTCTCGCCCTTGTTGTACGTGTTGATGACGACGCTGGCCTGCATGAGGCCCTATTCTAGAGGAGGACGGCGGAGGCGGGCCTCCCGCACGGGCGTGCGGGGGCATTCGATGCGATATACTCCGCGGCGCTTCGTGGCCCCCGACGGGCCCGTTCACCTGCTCCACTCACGGATCCCATGGCCGGAAAACGCGCGCTGATCACGGGCATCACCGGCCAGGACGGTTCCTACCTCGCCGAGCTCCTGATCGACAAGGGCTACGAGGTCCACGGGCTCGTGCGCCGCTCGAGCTCGATGAACCGGGCGCGCATCGACCATCTCTTCGAGGAGCACCTTTCCAGCGCCGGGACCGCCGGGCCCCATTACCTGCACTACGGCGACCTCACGGACGCCTCCTCGGTCAACCGCCTGCTGCGCGAGATCCGGCCCGACGAGATGTACAACCTCGGGGCGCAGAGCCACGTCAAGGTCAGCTTCGAGATTCCGGAGTACACGGCAGAGACCGCGGCGCTCGGGACGCTGCGGCTCCTCGAAGGCGTGCGGGAGAGCGGCCTGCAGCCGCGCTTCTACCAGGCGGGGTCGTCCGAAATGTTCGGCGGCTCGGCGGAGACGACACTGAACGAGACCAGTCCGTTCCGGCCCCGATCGCCGTACGCCGCGGCGAAGGTCTTCGCGCACTGGACCGCGGTGAACTACCGCGAGGCGTACGGCATCTTCGTGTGCAACGGCATCCTCTTCAACCACGAATCGCCGCGGCGCGGCGAGACCTTCGTCAGCCGCAAGATTTCCCACGCCGTCGCCGAGATCAAGCTCTCGCTCAAGAACCAGCTCGTGCTCGGGAACCTCGAGGCCCGGCGCGACTGGGGCTACGCCAGGGAGTACGTGGACGCGATGTGGCGGATGCTGCAGCAGCCGGCGCCCGACGACTACGTCGTCGCCACAGGCGAAACCCACAGCGTGCGCGAGTTCTGCGAGCGCGCCTTCTCCCACGTCGGGCTCGACTACAGGAAGTACGTGGTGATCGACAAGCGCTACTTCCGGCCGACGGAGGTCGACGTGCTGATCGGCGACGCTTCGAAAGCGAAGGAGCGTCTCGGGTGGACGCCCCAGGTGAAATTCGACGACCTGGTCCGGCTGATGGTGGACGCCGATCTCGAGGCGCTCCGCCGGCAGCATCCCCGCTAGCCGGAGATTCGAATGCCGCCCGGAACACATCGCGAGATCCGGAACTGCCGGGCCTGCGGGAACACCGAGCTGGCCCCGGTCCTGGATCTCGGCGAGCAGGCGCTGACCGGTGTCTTCCCGAAATCGAGAGACCAGAGCGTGCGGCGGATGCCGCTGCAGCTCGTCAAGTGCGTCGACGAGAAGGACGCCGACCGCTGCGGTCTCCTGCAGCTGCGGCACACCGCGGACGCGAGCGAGATGTACGGGACGCACTACGGCTACCGGTCCGGGCTCAATCCCTCGATGGTGGCGCACCTGCGCGACCGGGTGAAGACGATGCTCTCGCACGTGACGCCGGGGAAGGGCGATCTCGTGATCGACATCGGCAGCAACGACGGGACGACGCTCGGCTTCTACCCGGACCCGGGGCCCGATCTCGTCGGCATCGATCCGACCGGCGCCGCGTTCCGGCGCTACTACCCCGAAAGGGTCCGGCTGATCCCCGACTTCTTCTCGGCGAAAACCGTCCGCGCGGCCCTGGGGTCGCGCCGGGCGAAGGTCATCACCTCGTTCGCGATGTTCTACGACCTCGAGACCCCGCTTCAGTTCATGCGCGAGATTCACGAGTGCCTCGAGCCGGACGGGATCTGGATGTTCGAGCAGAGCTACCTGCCCACGATGCTCGACATGAACTCCTACGACACCGTCTGCCATGAGCATCTGGAGTACTACGGCTTCAAGCCGATCTGCTGGATGGCGG
This sequence comes from Verrucomicrobiia bacterium, assembly GCA_035638075.1. GTDB lineage: Bacteria > Acidobacteriota > Polarisedimenticolia > Gp22-AA2 > Gp22-AA2 > DASRAU01. Next base: position 269,451 of record DASRAU010000029.1, on the reverse strand, counting down.
AGCGCGCCGGGTTCCGGATCCTCGACGTCGAATTCAACGCGGTCAACGGCGGCAGCTTCTGTGTCACCGTCGCGAAGGCGGCTTCGGGACGCCCGGAGCGTTCCGCGAAGGTCACGGCCATCCTGCGCGACGAGGAGGCCCGCGGGCTGCAGACGCTTCGTCCCTACCAGGAGTTCGCAGCGCGCGTGCGACGCCACCGCGACGAGCTGCGGGCCTTCCTGTCAGGGACGAGACACTCCGGTCGGAGGGTCTTCGGGTTCGGCGCCTCGACCAAGGGGAACGTCCTCCTGCAGTACTGCGACTTCGGGCCGGAGGATCTGCCGTACATCGCGGAGGTGAACGCCGACAAGTTCGGCTCGTTCACGCCCGGAACGCTCATCCCGATCATTGCCCAGGAGGAAGCCCTGGGGATGAAGCCCGACATGTTCCTCGTCCTGCCATGGCACTTCCGCAACGACATCCTGGCGCGCCGGCAGGATTTCCTCGGCGCGGGCGGGCGCTTCGTGTTCCCGCTGCCCACGGTCGAGGTGGTGGGACGCGGTTGAAGAGCGCCGTCATCATCGGCAGCGAGGGCCAGGACGGCCGCCTCCTCCGGGCGCACCTCGAGCGACAGGGCGACCGGGTCCTGGGAATCCATCGTGACGGGGTGTCGTCCACGGGCATGGAGTGGTCACGCTCCGTGGACATCACCCGCTTCGAAGACGTGCGGGAGGTGATCCGATCGATGCGGCCGGACGAGATCTACCACCTGGCGGCCATCCACCACTCGTCCGAGGAGGCGCATGTCGAGGATCTCGCGGGCTTCCGCCGCCTCTACGAGGTCAACTTCTTCTCGCTGCTCCACGTCCTCGAGGCCGCCCGGCTGGAGTCGCCCTCGACCCGCGTGTTCTTCGCGGCGTCCTCGCACGTCTTCGGCAGGCCGGACACGGAGATCCAGGACGAGACGACACCACTGCGACCCGAGTCCATTTACGCGATGACCAAGACGGACGGCCTGCTCGCCTGCCGGCTCTACAGGGAGAAGCACCGCCTGTTCGCGTCGACGGGGATTCTCTACACCCACGAATCGCCCCTGCGTGACGAAAAGTTCCTGTCGATGAAGATCGTCCGGGCCGCGCAGCGCATCAAGGCGGGAGCCCAGCGCGAGCTGCTGCTCGGGCGGCTCGATGCGCGCGTCGACTGGGGCTTCGCGCCGGATTACGTCGAGGCCATGCAGCGCATCCTCGGCGCCTCCGAGGCTGGGGAGTTCGTGGTCTCGACGGGAACGGCCCACTCGGTGCAGGATTTCGTCCGCATCGTCTTCGAGGCGGTGGGGCTCGACTGGCGGAAACACGTCCGCGAGGACCCGTCGCTCATCACCCGGGAGACGCCGCTGCGCATCGGGAACCCGGGGAAACTCAGGGCCGCGACGGGCTGGAGCCCGGGGACGGGATTCGAAGCCATGATTCAGGCGCTCGTGCGATCGGCGGAGGCCGCGACATGAAGCCCCTCGTCTTCATCCCGACCTACAACGAGCGCGGAAACGTCGGCGCGCTGTACACCGAGATCCGGGCGCTCGGGCTCGACCTGGACATCCTCTTCATGGACGACAACTCTCCCGACGGCACCGGCAAGGTCGTGGACGAGCTGGCGGCGAAGGACCCCGGGGTCCGGGTCCTGCACCGTTCGGGCAAGCTGGGCGTCGGGAGCGCGCACGCCGAGGGGATCGCCTGGGCGTATGACCACGGCTACCGGACGCTCGTCACCATGGACTGCGATTTCACCCACCCGCCCGCGGCGATCGCCGAGCTGCTGCGCGTGGCGCAGGACGCGGACGTGGTGGTCGGGTCGCGTTATCTCGCGAAGCGGAGCCTTGCGGGCTGGAACCTGATGCGCAAGGTCCTGACGGTGACGGGTCACCTCCTGACGCGCGTCCTGCTCGGCATGACATACGACGCGACGGGCGCCTTCCGGCTGTACCGTCTCGATCGCATCCCGCGCCAGGCGTTCGGGGCGGTGAGCTCGAAGGGCTACTCCTTCTTCTTCGAGAGCCTGTACATCCTGCACTTCAACCGGTACCGCATCCGCGAGATCCCCATCGCGCTGCCGCCGCGGACCTATGGCCATTCGAAGATGAGCTTCCGGGAGGTGCGCCACAGCGTGGCGCTCCTGTTCTCGACCTGCATCACCAGGCTCTTCAACAAGGAGAAGTTCCAGGTCGCGGAGGTCGTCGCCGCCGAGTCGATCAACCCGGATCTCCGCGACACGCAGGGCTGGGACGCCTACTGGCAGGACCAGAAGAGCACCGGCGGGATCCTCTACGACACCGTCGCGGCCTTCTACCGCAAAGTCATCATCCGTCGGACACTCAATCACTTCGTCCGGTCGTATTTCCGTCCCGGGGCCCGCGTCCTCCACGCGGGCTGCGGGGGCGGCCAGGTCGACACGGACATCGCCGGGACCGTGGACGTCACCGGGCTCGACATCTCGGTCAACGCGCTCAACTTCTACAAGCGCACGCTCCAGGGACGCTGCCACACGGTTCACGGCAGCATCTTCGACATGCCGATCGAATCGGGCTCGATGGAGGGAATCTACAACCTCGGCGTGATGGAGCATTTCACCGAGGAGGAGATCGACCGGATCCTCCTGGAGTTCCACCGGGTCCTGCGCCAGGACGGCCGCCTGATCCTCTTCTGGCCGCCCGAGTTCGGCGCCAGCGTGATGTTCCTCAAAGGTCTCAATTGGGGATTCGAGAACGTGCTCGGGAAAAAGCAGGTTAAGTTCCACCCGGACGAGATCACCCGCGTGCGATCCCGCCGTCACGTGACCCGGATCCTGGAGCGCAACGGCTTCGAGGTCCTGAAGTACTCGTTCGGTCCGCGGGACCTCTTCACGTACGCCGTCATCGTCGCCGAGAAAGGTTCGGTGGCGCGCGACGCGCGTGCCGCGGGGACGGGGCGTCCTCCGGGCGCCCCCGACCGGGGCGACCGCGATCGGCTCGACCCCGCGGGTCCGCCCCCTCTCGTCGAATCCAGGCCGCCCGATCTTGTCCGTTGAACCTGGGACGGACAACGGCACACGCTGCGTCATCTGCGGATCGGCCGGCCTCGAGGAGATTCGGCCGGCGGAGATCGACGGCCTCGACGACGTCAGCTTCTCCTACTCGTTCAGCCCGCAGCACTCGAAGACCTTCCGGGTCGTCCGCTGCCACGCCTGCACGCACCAGTTCTGCGCCCCGTTGCCGGAAAACCTCGCCGAGCGCTACCGCGACGTCGTCGATGAAGAGTACCTGAAGCACGCGGAGTCGCGCCGGCTGGCCGCGCGGGCCGTGTTCGGGACCATCGGCCGGTACGCCGCGCCGGGGAGGCTCCTCGACGTCGGCTGCGCCACCGGGGATTTCCTCGAAGCCGGGCGCGCCGCCGGCTGGGCGGTCGAGGGGCTCGAGCTGTCGGGGTGGTCTTGCGCCATCGCGCGGCAGCGCGGACTCACGGTCCACCAGAAGACGCTGGCGCGCTTCGCCGAGGAGGGCGCGGAGCCGTTCGATGTCGTCACGCTCGTCGGTGTCATCGAGCACCTGCCCGCGCCGCGGGCGGAGATGGCCAATCTCGCCCGGCTGGTCCGGCCCGGCGGGCTGCTGGTCGCCTGGACCGGGGACGTGGACTCGTGGCTGGCGCGGCTCCTCGGCCGGCGCTGGTGGTACTGGCAGGGGCAGCACATCCAGTACTTCACGCACCGCAGCCTCGCCCTGCTGGCGCGCGACGCCGGATTTTCGACCCTGGCCACCGAGCGCTACCCGTTCGCGGCCACCCGGGACACCCTCGCGAACTCGCTGCGACGCTACCCGCTGCACCGCCTGATGTCGGCCGCGCTCGCGCCGGTCTTCCTGGTCGCGCCGGTGATCACCCTGCGCCTGCCGGGCGAGATGCTCTTCCTGGCGCGGCGCGCTGCGCGGTGAGCGGGGCGCCGCGGCGCCGGGACGGGTTCGTCGCGATGGCCATCCCGTGCCTGCTGATGGCCGCGATCCTCGCCCTGCGCAACCCGGCGGCGATCTTCCGCGCCGAGTTCTGGGCCGAGGACGGGACCGAGTTCTTCTCCGCGGCGCTGGCGCACGGCGCAGCGAGCCTGGCGATGCCGGTCTTCGGCTATCTCCTGACACTGGCGCGGGCCATCGCCTGGGGCGCGACATTCTTCCCCGTGGTCGGGACTCCCTTCCTCTACGCCGCGGCGGCACTGGCGATCGACGCGTTCACGCTCGCGTATTTCTCCCGCGGAGGTTTCGCGTGGCTCATCCCGTCGCGCCGGCAGCGGATCCTCGTCTGCGCGCTGCTGGCGGTCGGACCGGGCACCGGCGAGGTGTTCCTGAACATCTCGAACCTGACCAACGTCCTGGGTCTGCTGGCGATCCTCCTGCTGATCGAGAAGCCGCACCGGCTCTCCTGGCCGAAATTCGCGGCGCTCCTGGGGATCGGACTCTCGTCCGGCCACCTGGTGATCCTGGTCCCGCTGATGCTCTTTCTGGCGTGGCGCAGCCGGGACCGCCGCTACGTCCTGCTCGTGCTCGCGATCGGTCCCATCCTGCTGGCGAACGCCATCGGGAACCACCACTCCGGCGCCGAGACCGGCTTTCTCGAGTACTCGAAACTCCTGGTCGCGCCGCGGGTCGTCCTGAAGAACTTCGTCGCGCGGCTCTTCTTCGCCCCGTTCCTCGGGGCGCACCTGACCACGCGGCTCATGAAGCAGGCGCACGCGGTCTTCTGGATCGCGGGAGCGGCGGCGATGGCCGTCCTGGTCCGGCTCGTGCGCCGGACCCGCCCCGATCGGGAGGCGGCGGAGTTCCTCGGCCTCTCCTATGTCCTGACGGTCGGCATGTTCGGGATCATCGTCGTCACCCGCGCCTATGTCGCCGACGCGGTGCAGAGGAACATCCTCTGGGACATCCGCTACTCCTTCCTGCCGGGCGCCCTCGCCGAGCTGATCTGGATGTGGCTCCTCCTCGGATGGTGGCGCGACCGGGGATCCCGGAAGCCATTCGCCGCGGCCACGCTGGCCGGCCTGCTGCTCATCGCCGCCCACGACCTGAGCCGCTGGCGCCATGTTCCGGAACGTCCGGACTGCCGGTGGCCCGACAGCGCGCGCTCGATCCAGCGCGTCCTGGATCAGCGGGCGAGGGGAAACCTCGCGGTCGCGACGGACGTGGGCGGCATCCGCATGCACCCGGTCGGGACCAGGTTCGAGTGGCTGACGGTCACGATTCCGCCCTCCGCTCCGCCCCGGTCGCCCTGACGCCGGGGCGCTCCCCGGAGACGACCCACAGCGCTGCGGGCAGCGCGGTCAGGCTGGCGAGCATCGACAGGACGAAGGCGCTCGAGGCGAGAATCCCGAACTGCCGCATCGGCGGCAGTCCCGAGAAGGTCAGCGCCAGGAAGCCGCCCGCATTGATGAGCGTCGCGAAGAGGATCGCCCGCCCCGCGATGAGCAGCGCATGGCGCATCGCCGCTTCGAGCCCGGCGCTGCGGCGCTCCTGCAGGTGGTAGAAGAAGTGGATCTGGTCGTTCTCCGAGGCGCCGAGCACCGTCGAGGCGATGAGGATCGTCGCGACGTTCAGCGGGATGGCGAAGACGCGCATCACCACGAACATCGCGAGGATGGCGAAGACCGAGGGAATCATCGCCATCAGGCGCGCCGCGCCGCTGCGGAAGACGACCAGGAACGCCAGGAAGATGATCGCCGCCGTCAGCGCGAAGCTCTCGGTCAGGGTCGGGACGAGGTATTCGGCGATCTTGACCTGCAGGAGTCCCTGGCCGACGACGCGCATCCGGCAGGCGGCGAGCGCCGGCACCGATCGCGCGGCATCGTTCCACGCGGCGGAGAAAAACCCGCGCAGGTCCTCGACGCCGGCGAAATCCTTCCCCTGGTGCAGCACGCTCAGCCGCAGTTGCGCCATCGAGCCCAGGTCGATCTGCTCGCGCAGCGCCGGCTCGCGCAGGAGGAGCTGATCGAGCTGCGCCGCGAGGCCCGGCCAGGCGCCTGCATCCTCAGGAAGCCGGTCGCCACCTCCCGCGACGTAGCGCACCAGGCGCAGCGTCAGGATCGGGCCGGTCACGGTCCCGACACGCGCGTCGGCTTCGAGCCTGCGGGTGAAGATGCCGAGCCCGCGAAGGATGTCCGGATCGAGCGCGAGCCCCGGGGGCGTTGTCACCCAGAGGTCGACGTCGGACAATCCCGACACCGCCTGCTCGAACAGGCGTGTGTCGCGGACGATCTCCAGGCGGGGGTCCACGTAATCGAGCGCATCGGTTTCGAGCGCCAGCGGCTTCACGTGGCCGGGCAGGCCGAGGAGCGCGATCGCCCCGGCGATCATCAGCAGAAGTGAGCCGGCGAGCAGCGCCCACCGGAACCGGAAGGTCCAGATGGGCAGGGCCTCGAAGACCCGCTGCAGCCTTCCCGCTTCCCTGTGACCCGTGGTCACCCCGCGATCGGACATCCGGCCGCGTCGCACGGGGGTTTTGAGCACCCGCTGCAGCGCCGGGAAGAGCGTGAACACCACGACCCAGGTCACGAGGATGCCGCCGCCGACCCACAGCCCCATCTCGCGGATCGGCCGGATCTTCGACACCGCCAGTGCCGCGAAGCCGATCGCCGCCGCGAACATCGACGCCGTCGTGGCCACGAACTTGTTGGCGAGCGCGAAGACGTGATGGTCCTCGAGAGCCGCGGCCGCCGGCGCTCCGCCGGCGAGCGACGCGGGGACCTCGATGAACCTCGAATGCAGGTACACGAGCGCGGCCGTCGTCGTGATCAGGATCGTCAGCGGCACGAGCGACGACACGATGGTGAAGGAGAAGCCCGCCGCATGGCCGAGCCCCAGCGACAGCGCCACCGCGGCGGCGAGCGTCAAGAGAAATGCCAGCAGCGTCCGGGCCGAGCGGTACAGCGACAGGGTGATGGCCACGACGAACAGCCCGAGCAGCGGATAGGCGGTCCCGCCGGCGCGCGCCGTCTCCTCTTCGAGCCAGGCGTCCACGTACGGCCCGCCGATGCGGCCCAGGCCCGCGAGCGGGGCGGGGGAGGAGACGATCGGGCGAAGCGCCTCGTCGATCCGGGCGAGGGCCCGATCGCGGTCGCGCGGCGCCTCGGCGTCGAACGCGACCGGGATCCCGAGAAACCCGGGTCCCACCAGCCCCTGCCGGCGGAAGAGCTCGGTTCCGGTGACGAAATCCCTGAACTGCTCCGCCCGCTCCGAAGCCTTCGCGCCGGGCCGCGCCTGCTCGAAGATGGTCAGCGCCGAGAAGACCGACAGGCCGGGAACCTCGCGCAGGCGCGCCTCGATGGTGGCGACCCGTTCGAGCACGGCGGGAGTGAACGGATCGGCCGCCTTCGCCAGGAGGACGATCTGCTCCCGCTCCGGGAACAGCTTGCGGAACTCCTCGCGGGCCTGGAAATCGGCGTCGGTCTGGACGACGAGCCGGTCGATGGAGCTGTCGGTCGGGATGCGCAGCGCCGCGGCCGCCGCCAGCGGGACGAGCAGCGCGTAGAAGAACAGGACGGAACGGCGCCGCGCCAGGAGAGCGCGAAAGAATGCCTCGAGCCGCCCGCGCCCGCCGCCGGGCTTCACGCCGCGGGTGGATTCCGCCGTGCGGCTTGGCTCAGCGGGCGCTCTTCAGGCGCTGGCCCAGCGCCTCGTTCTCCTGGCGGAGCTCCTGCGGGATGCGGCCGCCGAACTGGTCGAAGAACTCGTCCTGGCCGCGCAGCGCCCGGGTCCAGCCGTCGTCGTCCACCTCGAGGAGGCGATCCATGGCGCCCGGGGCGAGCTTCAGCCCCTCGGTGTCGATGGCGTCCTTCGTCGGCATCAGCCCGATCGGTGTTGTGACCGCCTTCGCCTTCCCTTCGCAGCGCCCGATGACCCACTGCAGCACGCGCAGGTTGTCCCCGAAACCCGGCCAGATGAACTTGCCGTTCTCGTCGCGGTTGAACCAGTTCACGCGGAAGATCTTCGGCGGCTTCGAGAGCTTCGCGCCGACGTCGAGCCAGTGCCTGAAGTAGTCGGCCATGTTGTAGCCGCAGAAGGGGAGCATCGCGAACGGATCGCGGCGCACGACGCCGACGGCGCCGGTGGCGGCGGCGGTCGTCTCCGAGGCCATGGTCGCGCCGAGGTAGGTGCCGTGCTGCCACGACATGGCCTCGTACACCAGCGGCACCACGTTCGCGCGCCGCGCTCCGAAGAGGATCGCGCTGATCGGCACGCCCTGCGGGTTGTTCCACTCCTCGGTGAACGACGGCGCCTGGCGGATGCCGACGGTGAAGCGGGCGTTCGGATGGGCCGCGGGCTCCTTGCTGGCCGGTGTCCACGGCTGCCCCTTCCAGTCGGTGCAGTGCGCCGGAGGCGCCTCGAGTCCCTCCCACCAGGAGGTGCCGTCGTCCTTGAGGGCGACGTTGGTGAAGATGGCGTCCTTCCGGAGCATCGCCAGCGCGTTCGGGTTCGAGTTGCGGCTCGTGCCCGGGGCGACGCCGAAGAAGCCGGCCTCCGGGTTGATGGCCCACAGGCGCCCGTCCGGGCCGGGACGGAGCCACGCGATGTCGTCGCCGACGGTGAACACCTTCCAGCCGGGGAAGCGATCCGGCGGCACCAGCATGGCGAGGTTGGTCTTGCCGCAGGCGCTCGGGAAGGCGCCGCAGACATAGGTCGTGCGCCCCTGCGGGTCCTGGATGCCGACGATCAGCATGTGCTCGGCGAGCCAGCCCTCCTTCGAGCCGAGGACGCTCGCGAGCCGCAGCGCCATGCACTTCTTCGACAGGAGCGCGTTGCCGCCGTAGCCCGATCCGACGCTCCAGATGGTGTTGTCCTGCGGGAAGTGGCAGATGAAGCGGCGGTTGACGTCGAGGTCGGCCTTGGAGTGGAAGCCCTTCGTGAAATCGTCCGAGCCGCCGAGGTGGTCGAGCGCCACCGAACCCATCCGGGTCATCAGCCCCATGTTGAGGGCGACGTAGACGCTGTCGGTCACTTCGACGCCGACCTTGGAGAAGGGCGAGCCCTTCGGACCCATGAGGAACGGCACGACGTACATCGTGCGCCCCTTCATCGAGCCCTTGAAGATGCCGCCGAGCTTGTCGTACGCCTCTTTCGGCGCCATCCAGTTGTTGGTGGGGCCCGCGTCGTCTTTCTTCTCGGAGCAGATGAAGGTCAGCTTCTCGACGCGCGCCACGTCGTTGACCGAGCTGCGATGCAGGTAGCAGCCGGGCAGGCGCTCGTTGTTCATCGGCAGGAAGTCGCCGACCTCGAGCGCGATGCGCGTCAGGCGGGCGCGCTCCTCGTTCGAGCCGTCGCACCAGACGACGCTTTTCGGCGTCGTGATGCGCTCGCACTCCGCCACCCAGGCTTCCACGGCCCTGTTGTTCGGCATCGCTGCAAGACCCCCTGAAAGCGGCCATTATACGGCCCCGGGGCGACCGCGGACGGCCCAGGGCGGCCGCGGACGGCGTGATACTCTCCACCGCTTCCCGGGGGCATGGCCCGTAGGATGAACCGCTGGCTCAAGAGGTTCGCCGTGGTCGCCGCCATCGTGGTGATCGGCGTTGTCGTGAAGTTCACCCTCCTGCGTCCCAAGCCGGTCCCGGTCACCGTCTTCCACGCGGCCCGCGGCCGGGTCGAGGAGACGGTCGCCAACAGCAAGGCGGGGACCGTGACCGCGCGCCGGCGCGCCAAGATGAGCCCGCAGATCGGCGGGCAGGTGTCCTACCTCGGCGCCCGCAAGGGGGTGACGGTGAAGGCGGGGGACATTCTCCTGCGCATCGCCGACAAGGACCTGCGCGCCAATCTCGATCTGGCCCGCGGCGAAGTGCGCACCGCCGAGGCGACCGCCCGCGAAGCGTGCGCCACCGCGGCGCAGGCAGGGCGCGACCTGCAGCGGAGCGACAGCCTGAAGGGGGAGAACATCGTCTCCGAGGAGCTTCTCGAGCGGCTGCGCAGCACGCGCGACGCGGCCAACGCCCGCTGCGAGGCGTCGCGGGCCCAGGCGGAGCGCGGGCGCGCGTCGGTGGCCCTCGCCGAGGCGACCCTGGAGAAGTCGGTCCTGCGCGCCCCGTTCGACGGCATCGTCGCCGATCTGAAGACCGAGGTCGGGGAGTGGGTCTCGCCGTCGCCCGCGGCCCTGCCGATCCCGCCGGTGTTCGACATCATCGATCCGACGTCGATCTACGTCAGCGCGCCGATCGACGAGGTGGACGCCGGCCGCGTCCGATCCGGGCAGCCATCGCGCCTGACGCTCGATCCGCTGCCCGGGAAGTCGTTCCCGGGGAAGGTGGCCCGCGTCGCGCCGTACGTGCAGGACCTCGAGGCGCAGAACCGCACGCTCGAGATCGAAGTGGAGTTCGACGACACCGCCTTCAGCCGCACCCTCCTGCCGGGGACGTCGGCCGACGTCGAGGTGATCCTCGCGGCGGTGACCGACGTGCTGCGCATCCCCTCGTACGCCATCCTGGAGGGAAGCAAGGTGCTCGTCCTGGACGGCGGCGTGCTGAAGTCCAGGCCGGTCGACGTCGGCATGCGCAATTGGGAGTTCGCGGAGATCAAGGGGGGCCTTAAGGACGGCGAGCCGGTCGTCGTCTCCCTCGACCGCGCCGAAGTGAAGGAGGGGGCGCGCGCCGTCGAGCAGCCGGCGACCGGTTCGGACACGCGCGCCGCCGCGGACAAGCCAGCAGGGCAGGCCGCGACCGCGGGGCACTAGTTTGATCGCGCTGCGCGGCCTGACCCGGCACTACCAGGTCGGCGACCAGACGGTCCGGGCCCTCGACGGCGTCGATCTCGACGTGCCGGCGGGGGATTACGTCGCCATCATGGGCCCCTCCGGGTCGGGGAAATCCACCCTGCTGCACCTGCTCGGTTGTCTCGACCGCCCGACCGCCGGCTCGTACCGCCTCGACGGCGCCGAGGTCGGGACGCTCGACGACGCCGCCCTCGCCGAGGTGCGCTCGAAGAAAATCGGCTTCGTCTTCCAGTTCTTCCACCTGGTGCCGCGGCTCGACGCCGCCGCCAACGTCGAGCTGCCGATGACCCTCGCGGGTGTGCGGCCGGCGGAACGGCGCGAGCGGGCGCGCCAGGCGCTCGCGGCGGTCGGGCTGACCGATCGCGCCGACCACCGTCCCGATCAATTGTCGGGAGGCCAGCGGCAGCGCGTGGCGATCGCGCGCGCCACGGTCATGAAGCCGTCGATCCTGCTCGCCGACGAGCCGACCGGCAACCTCGACAGCGTCTCCGGCGGCGAGATCCTCGCGCTGCTCGAAGGCATGAACCGCGACGGGCTCACGCTCGTCGTCGTCACCCACGACCCGAAGGTGGGGGACCGGGCGCACCGGGTCGTGCAGATGGTGGACGGCCGCATCGTCCGCGACGGGCCGCCCGCCACCGCGCGCGAGCAGGCGCGATGACGCTCGGCGAGCGCGTGCGGTTCGCCTTCGGGGCGGTGCGCGGCCACCTGCTCCGATCGTCGCTGACCCTCCTGGGCTTCGCCATCGGCGTGGCGGCGGTGGTGCTGCTGACGGCGCTCGGCGAGGGTGCGCGCGGCTACGTCACCGACCAGTTCATGTCGCTCGGGAGCAACCTCATCGTCGTCCTGCCGGGAAGGACCGAGACAACCGGCAACGCGCCGATCTTCGGCGGGACGCCCCGCGACCTGACGATCCGCGACATGCAGGCGGTGCGCCAGCACCTGCCGCGCATCCGGCGCATCGCGCCCCTGGCCGTCGGCTCGGCGCAGGCGGCCTACGGCGATCGCCGCCGCGAGTCCACCATCGTCGGCACGACGGCGGAGTACTCGCCGATGCGGCGCGTGGACGTCGCCATCGGGCAGTTCCTGCCGCAAATCGACCCGGACCGCGAGGAGCCGGTGGCGGTTCTCGGCCAGACGGTGCGCCACGAGCTGTTCGGCGGGGAGAACCCGCTCGGCAAGAGCATCCGCATCGGGGACTTCCGCTACCGCGTCATCGGCGTCATCGAGCCGAAGGGGCAGGCGCTGGGGATGAACCTCGACGAGATCGTCTTCGTGCCGGTGGCGAGCGCCCTGCGCGTCTTCAACCAGACTTCGCTCTTCCGCCTGCTCATCGAGGTCGGGGCGCACTCCGAGATCGACGACGTGCGCAAGGAGGTCCTGTCGATCCTCAAGGCGCGGCACGACAACGAGGAAGACGTCACGGTCGTCACCCAGGACTCGGTGCTCGGGGCCTTCAACCGCATCCTGGCCGCGCTGACGCTGTCGCTCGCGGGCATCGCGGCGATCTCCCTGTCGGTCGCCGGCATCGGCATCATGAACGTCATGCTCGTCTCGGTGTCGGAGAGGACGTCCGAGATCGGCCTGCTCAAGGCCATCGGCGCGCCGCCGCGCGAGATCGAGCGGGTCTTCCTGGTCGAGGCGGTGCTCCTCGCGCTGGCAGGAGGGGCTCTCGGCCTGGCGCTCGGCTACATCGGGGCGGCGATCCTCGGACAGGCCTACCCGGCCCTCCCGGCCGAGCCGCCGCTGTGGGCTGTCGCCGGCGCCATCGTCGTGTCGTTCGCGGCCGGGATCGGGTTCGGCGTCCTGCCGGCGCGGCGCGCGGCGCGCCTGGATCCCGTCGCGGCGCTGTCGCGCCACTGAAGAAGAGACGACGATGCGCGATCTCGATCTGCTGAGGCTGTCGTGGGGCGCGGTCACCGGGCACCGGCTCCGGTCGATCCTCACCATGGTCGGCATCGCCATCGGCATCGCCGCCGTCATCCTGCTGACCTCGCTCGGAGAGGGCATCCGGGTCTTCGTCCTCAGTGAGTTCACGCAGTTCGGCACCAACCTCATCGCCATCAACCCGGGGAAGTCCCAGACCACGGGAGGCAATCCGGTGGCGATGGTCGGCACCATCCGACCGCTGCACATCGAAGACGCGGAAGCGTTGTCGCGCCTGCCGCAGGCGCAGAAGGTGATGCCGGTGGCCTTCGGCAACGCGCGCGTCGAGCACGGCGAGCGGGGTCGCAGCGTTCTCGTGTACGGCGTCACCTCCGACATGCCGGAGGTCTGGCGCTTCGTGGTGCGGCAGGGGCAGTTCCTCCCGCCCGGCGATCCGCGCCACGGCGGGGCGGTGGCGGTGCTCGGCTCGAAGCTGAAGCACGAGGTGTTCGGAGAAGCCAACGTCCTCGGCGAGCGCATCCGCATCGGCGGGCGGCCCTTCCGGGTGATCGGCGTGATGCAGCCGAAGGGGAACTTCCTCAACATCGATCTCGACGACACCGTCTTCATGCCGGTGTCGCAGGCGCTGACCCTGCTGAACCGGGACGGGTTGATCGAGATCGACGTCGCCTACCGCAACGCCCAGGAAACGGCCCAGGTCCTCGCCGGCATCAAACGGGTCCTCATGGAAAGGCACAACGGCGAGGAGGACTTCACCATGACCACCCAGCAGTCGATGCTCGACACGCTGGGGAAGATCATCGGCATGGTGACCGCCGCCGTCGGCGCCATCGGCGGCATCTCGCTCGTCGTCGGCGCCATCGGCATCCTGACGATGATGTGGATCTCGGTGAACGAGAGCACCGCGGAGATCGGCCTTTTGCGCGCGCTCGGCGCGCGGCGCGGGCAGGTGCTGGCGTTCTTCCTGCTGCAGGCGGCGCTCCTGGCCACGGCCGGGGGAGCCATGGGGGTCGGCGCGGGACTCGGGATCATCCAGCTGCTGCACATCGCGCTTCCGGCGCTGCCGGTGGCGACGCCGATCGAGTACGTCCTGGCAGCGCTGCTCCTGTCGTTCGTCGTGGGACTCCTCAGCGGCGTCCTGCCGGCCCGCCGCGCCGCCGCCCTCGACCCGATCGAGGCGCTGCGCGCCGAATAACCCATTTCGAGGTTGACGGCCCCGGGCCTTCGGCGTCCATTCGGGCACACAGCTCCGGAAGAGTCCTTGGAGGGCCCGCCATGAGAGTCCGCGTCCTGGTTCTCTTCGCCGTTCTAGCCGCCGTGCTGATGCTGCCCCTGCGCGTCGATGCCTTCCGGTATGGATTCGATCCCAATCAACCGATCTACGCAGGAGGCTATCTCCAGGAAGACGCCTCCTGCCCCGCGGCCACTCATGCGCTGTTCGACTGGTGCACCCGGCAGCGGAGGTTGTATGTCGTCTTCAACCACATGAAAGGTGTGAAGCGCTACATGAAGGGTTACCCGATCTTCCAGGGGCCGGCCGACACGACATCCTGCTCGCTCCCGTTGATCGACGTCCGGAGGATCGCCATGCCAGAGGATCTCTTTCCGCCTCCGTGCGATCCCGGAGGGCCCCCATGAAGACTCGCGTGCTCGCGTTTTCGTCCCGCCACCCGACTGCCCGTGATCACGCCCGAGGCCTCATCGTGTGCAGGTACCCGCCGCTGTCACCGTGCCCGGGTGAGCCATGAAGAACCCTCCTGTGAAGAGACGCGCGCTCACCCTCGTGTTCCTGGTCGCCGCGGGCATCCTGTCCGCCCCGTCCCGGCTGGTGGCAGACAAACCGGAATACCAGACCTACGGCGGCATCTTCGGGGCGGTGTCGAACTGTCCGGACGCGAACTACGCGCTCTATCAGTTCTGCACCAACCAGCCCTACATGTACGTCCTGTTCAAGGCGAAGGGGGTGAAGCGGTTCGATGGGCGGCAGGTTTTCGTCCAGGGGACTCCCGTGGCCACCTCCTGCGGCCTGCCGGGAGTGGAAATGAAGAAGATAACCATCGATGACACCCCCCCGACCGGGTGTCCGAATTGAAGCATCGCGTTCGCGAGGGTCCGCCATGAAGCGTCCCGTCCTCACCGTCGCGCTCGCCGTCGCCGCGCTGGCCCTGGTGCGGCCCGCCCGCGTCGAAGCCCAGCATTACAACCGGTACGACACGAACTTTCCGATTCTTGCCGGGCAGCTGCGGGAAGACTCCTCCTGTCCGGCCGCCACGCATGTCCTCATCACGGGGTGCCTCACCAATCGCCACCCGGGCGCGTACCTAGTCTTCAACCGCGTGAAAGGGATCAAGCGGTTCGCGAACGACGAAGTGATCGTGAACGGGCCGGTCGATTCGACGAAGTGCGGTCTGCCCCTGATGGAGGTCCACAAGATCGACTTCTCGCCGAACCCGCCGCCCCCCTGTCCCGCCCCCTGAGAGAGGCGGGCTACAGTCGCGCGACAAGGGCCTGGAAGCGGGCCTCGCCGCGGATCGGATCGAAGTCGGTGTCGTGCTCGATGGCGCCTCGGGTCGTGAAGCCGGCGGCGACCGACTGCTCCAGCGCGGCGATGGCCTCGGTCTTCTTGCCCTGCTGGGCACGGGCGCACGCGACCAGGTACATCGCGTCCGCCTTGATCGACGGCGACAGCGAGGCGCTCTTCTCGCCCGCGCCGGCCGCCTCGTCGAAGCGCTTCAGCGAGTGCAGCGCGACGCCGAGGTGGTACCAGGCCGCCGCCTCGTTCGGATTTTCTTTCAGATACGTGCGCCAGGCGGGAACCGCCTCCTCATAGCGCCCCTCGCCCTCGAGCAGCGAGACCTGCTGCATGGCCCGCCCGTTGGCGTCGAGCGTTGGATTCAAATACATGTAGCCGGTGGCGAGATAGGGCTCCGGCGTCCAGTGGTACTCCATGTAGCGCGCGGTGCGGTCGGCGGTGTTGCGCCCGGTCAGCCGGGCGACGACGTGCAGCGCGCCGTCGATGCCGGCCGACACACCGGCCGTCGTGACGATCTTCCCGCTGTCGATGAAGCGGCGCCCGTCCTGCGCCTGGACGTTCGGATACAGCTTCCTCAGCATGTCGACGGAACCGTACCAGGTGGTGGCGGGACGGCCGTCGAGCGCGCCGGCCTTGGCGGCCACGAAGGCGCCGGAGCAGACGGTCAGCGTCAGCTCGCTCTTCTCGATAGCCGGCTTCACCCACGCCATGAAGCGCGCATCGGAGGTGAGAGCGCCCGACTGCCCTCCCGGGATCACGATGATGTCGGGCTGGGGCGCATCGTCGATGGAGAACTCCGGCGTGACCGAGATGAACCCCTGGCTCTTCACGGGAGCCTTCGTCGCGGCCATGGTGTAGACCCGGTACGCGGGCGTTCCCGGCGCACCGGCGATGTTGCCGGCACTGGCGAATACCTCCGACGGCCCGGCGAAGTCGAGGATCTCGACGCCGTCATAAAGGACGATGGCGACGTTGCGCGTCTTCGCTCCGTGATTCGGGTCGGTCGAACCGGGAGCCGACCCCTTTCCGGTATCCGCCGCAGCGGCCCACGCCGACGTCGCGACGAGAACCGCCGCAGCCACGAGGTCCTTCTTCATGACCATCCTCCTCACCCGCAACGCCGCAGAGGGCGCCGCATTCCCGGACCACCGCGGAGAGTCTGCCACCCGCCCTTTCGGCCGCCAAGCGATCCTTCGGCCAACGTGCGGACGATTCCGGACAGTCGGGCCGAAACGGAGCGATCGAGCCTTTCCGGACCGGCGTCAGCGCGCGTCGTGGAAGATGACGCCGAGCGTGTGGCGACGTCCGGAGGTGACGCGGCTGACGCCGTGACGCAGGACGGCGCGGCGCCATCCCCGGGCGCCGCGGATCGGGCGGTCGCCGACGGCGAAGACCACCCCGTCCCCGCGGCGCAGGGCGACGGCGGTGCCGATCGACTGCTCGCGCGGCCGGTTCTCGAGGAAGAGCATCTCGCCTCCCTCGAAATCCTCGCCCGGGCGGCTGAGGAGGAAGGTCATCTGCAGCGGGAAGGCGAGCGCGCCGTAGAGATCCTGGTGCAGGCGGTTGTAGCCCCCCGCTTCGTAGCGCAGGAGGAGCGGCGTGGGCTTCTTCTGCCCGGCCCGGTGGCAGCGGCGCAGGAAGGCGGCGAGCGTCGAGGGAAAGCGCGCCTTTCGCCCGAGCCGTTTCTGCCATTCGTTCGCGATGGCGGCGAGCGGTGTGTAGGCGGTCTCGCGCAGCCGCGCCACGAGCGGCGGCAGCGGGTCGGCGAAATACTGGTATTCGCCGGCGCCGAAGCGCAGACGCTCCATCACCACCCGCTTGCGGAAGCGCGCCGCGTCATCGTAGAAACCGACCGCCTCATCGCACTCCGCCTCGCTCAGGACGCACGGCAGGCGCGCGACGCCGAGATCGTCGAGGTCGCGTCCGACCGCGGTCCAGTCGAGGGCGCCGAACGTCACGCCGCTTCCGGACGACACAGCCGGCACGGCCGGTAGCCGACCGAGCGGGCGTCGGCCACCGACGCGAAGACCACACGGCGATCGGGACGCGAACGCGCCAGCGCGTGGCAGCCGACCCGGCACAGGATGTGCGTGCTGGTGCAGCCCTCGAGGACCGCGGTCGAGCGCTCCAGCTCCAGCAGGTCGGATTTCATCGGCAGGCCGAAGGCGTAGCCGCCGAGGCTCCGATCCCCGCGCAGGACGCGGTGGCAGGGGACGATGAACGGCACCGGGTTGCGCCCGAGCGCCGTGCCGACCGCCCGCGACGCGCCCGGGGAGCCGATGCGCGCGGCGAGCGCCGAGTAGGAGGTGGTCTCTCCGAAGGGGACCTGCATCGCCCCCTCCAGCACCCGGCGCTGGAAGATTGCGAGCCGCGACAGGTCCACCGGAACCTCGAAGTACGAGCGGCGTCCGTCCAGGTACTCGTGCAGCTCCTCGCGTCCCTGCTCGGCGTGCCGCCGGGCCGCCGCTCCGGAGGCCGCGGGACGCCGGCCGCGATGGACCGCCATCACGCCCCGCTCGCTCGCCTCCACGACGAAACCGTCGCGGATGCGCTCGATCTGCTCCAGGCGGCGTAGCGCCCCGCGCGCGATGCGGCGCACCGCGTCGGCGGCCACCGGCTCCGGCCGCAGCCGGTCGCGCAGCGCCTCGTCGAGGTCGAACAGCTTTCCCTGGGTCTGTGCCGTCATCGTCGTCCTCCCTGTCGCATCGAACGCGGCCTCTCCGTGAGGGCCGCCTTGAGAATCTCCCGCCCGCGCTTCAACTGGCTCTTCACCGTGTTCACGCTGATGCCGCGCACCCGCGCCAGCTCGCCATACGACAGCCCCTCGACGTAGCGCAGCACCAGCAGCGCCCGCGCCTCGGTGGGGACTCTTGCCAGGCCGCGTTCGAGGTCGAGACGCACTTCGACTCCCGCGCCTGTCCCGGAGCCGGCGGCCCGGCCCGTGGCCGGGGATCTCCCGGGCCCCACGGCCGGCATCGGCTCCTCGGGCCTCGCCCGCCGCCGGCGGATCTCGTCGACGCAGGCGTTCGTGAGAATGCGATAGAGCCAGGTCGTCACCGTCCACTCCGACCGGTAGAAACGGGCGTGCGCGTGACAGCGGATGAAGGCGCGCTGCACCGCGTCCTCGGCGTCGGGGCGCGATCCGAGGAGGCGCGCCGCCACCGCCAGCATCCGGCCGGAGTGCCGCAGGATCAGGGGCGCCAGCGCCCGCTCGTCGCCGCGCTGCAGACGGCGCATCAGGGCCCGGTCGTCATCCGCGCGAGGCATCATCGGCAGTGTATACGGCGCCCGGAGGGGGAATGGGTGGAACCGGATCCGCCCCGCGCTACAATGCCGCACTCATGAGCGACGCCGCGTCCACAAAAGCCACGTCCAGCTCTCCCCTGGCTCCGGCCCGGCTCAAGCCCGGCCTGACGCCCGCCGACCTCGAGCGGATCGCCCCGCGCCCGCAGGGCGCCGGGGACGCCCCGGCCAGCCGGGTGCTGCGCGGCCGCGCCCTGGTTTTCTGGGACCCGTCGCGTCCCGGGCAGAAGCGGGATGCCATCGACACCGATCAGATCACCCCGGCGGCCGACTGCGTCTCCGAGAGCCTGGAGACCCTCGACGAGCGCTGGAAGGCCGGCTCCTTCCGCCACCTGATGCCCGACTTTCGCAAGCGCGTTCATGCCGGGCAGACCTTCCTCGTGGCCGGCGAGCGCTTCGCCATCGGCTCGTCGCGCGAGATGTCGCCGGCGGGCCTCAAGGGAGTTGCCGAGGAGGCGGGGCTCGAGCTGGTCGTCGTCTGCGGCGCCAACATGGGCGACATCTTCCGGAGGAACTCCCTCAACCTCGGGCTGCACGTGGCGCAGTCGCCCGAGGCGGTGGCCGACGCGAAGGACGGCGACGAGATGTCCTTCGACACCGGCACGCGCCTGCTGCGCAACCTGACGCAGGGCAAGGAATACCGGCCGGTCCCGCTGACGGCAAAGGAAGAGGAGATCCGCCGGGAAGGCGGCATCTACGAGGTGGGGCGCCGCGAGTTCGCCGCCTCGGTGAAGCGGACGCCGCGGGTCGAGTTCCCAGATGAGGCCACCGCCCGCACCCTCACCGTCGCGGAGCAGATCTACTGGGCGCACCGCGTCGATCGATCCGCGGAGGTGCGTCCCGGATCGACGCTCCTGCTGCAGGCCGATCTCCTGCCCGGATCCGACGGCACCGCGCCGTTCGCCATCCACACGTTCAATCAGATCACCGGCGGCAACACCATCTATCCGCGCCAGCTCGCCATTGCCGCCGACCACTTCGTCTTCACCGGCAAGGCCGAGGACGACAGGCAGACCGACATCTCCCGTCAGTTCGCGCGCCTGCACGATCTCGGCAAGCCGCATTACGCGGCGCCCGGGGACGGCATCTTCCATTTCTATTTCCCGGAGCAGGGGCTCATCGTGCCGGGCGGGTTCTATCCCGGGGCCGATTCCCACAGCCGCGCGTACGGCGCGTACGGGGCGGTGGGGGTCGGCATCGGCAGCACGACGCTGGGGTTCGGCTGGGCCACGGGGAGCATCTATTTCAGCCCGGCCGCACAGCGCCGGGTGCTCTTCACCGGGCGCCTGCAGCCGTGGGTCGGCGGGAAGGACATCGTCCTCGAGCTGCTGCGACGCTGGGGGAAGGCGCAGGCTCAGGGGATGGGAGTGGAGTTCGCCGATCCGGGCATGCAGCTGCCGATGACCTCGCGCAACACCATCGCCAACATGATGGCGGAAGCCGAAGCGCAGAACGGCCTCTTCCCGCAGGACGCGATCACGGAGGCGTGGTTCGAGAAGCGCGGCATTGCGATGCCGTACCCGCGGCTCGCTCCGGGCGCCGACGCCCGGTACGCGCTCGACGAGACGCTCGATCTCTCCGCGGTCGTGCCGATGATCGCCAAGCCGTTCAGCCCCGGGAACGCCTTTCCCGCCGAGGAGGTGGCGCACGAGCGGCTGGCCTTCGACAAGGCGCTCATCGGCTCGTGCACCAACGGTTCGTACGACGACCTGCTCGGCGCCGCGCTGGTGCTCGAGGCGGCCGGCGCGGCCGGCCACGGCCGGGTCGCCCCGGGCGTCGAGTTCGTCGTCTTCCCCGGAAGCGGCACGGTCAAGCGGCAGATCGAAACCCCGGAGCCGCGCCTTGGGGGGCGGTCGATCGCCGACGTCATGCGCGACGCCGGTGCGGCCATCCGCGATTCCTGGTGCGGTCCCTGCTTCGGCCAGGGCCCGGACGCGCTGGAGCGCGGCCAGCGCGCCATCACCTCGTTCAACAGGAACTGGCAGAACCGCATGGGACTCGGCGGCGAGGGCTACCTCGCCAGTCCTCAAGTCGTCGCGGCTTCCGCGCTGGCCGGCTACATGGCCCCGCCGAGCGCCCTCGGCCTGCGCTGGGACGCGGAACGCTACGGGGTCTAGCCCGGACTTCTCGCCCGGCTTCTAAAGAACGCCGCTGGCCAGCCCCGCACCGACGACGACGAGCGACAGGCCGACGATCCATTTCAGTCCCGTCACCGTCACCTTGGTGAAGGAACGCGCGCCGAGGAAGGCGCCCGCGAAGCCGCACAGGGTGCCGACCGTCACGGCCAGAAGCGTCCCGGGTGAAGTGAGCGGGGCGAAGTGTCGATCCCACGCGGCGGCCCCGTAAACCAGGAGCCGCGTCGCATCCACGAGGCAGGCGAGGACCGCCTGGGTGCCGACGAAGGCTCGCGGGGACAATCCGGCGCGCCGAAGGAAGATGGCCCGCAGGGCCCCCTGGTGACCGGAGAGTCCGCCGAAGAACCCCGAGAGAACCCCTCCGAGAGGCAGCCAGCGCGGCGCCAGCGCCAGTGCTTCGGTCTGGGGCGCCAGCTCGACGAGGGCGAAAGCGAAGATCAGGAGACCCATGCCGACCTGGATCGGCGGCACCGTCGTCGTGCTTCCCCCGGGCCAGGACAGGGTGACGGGCGGGCGATCGGAAAGCGCCGCCAGGAGAGCGGCCCCGGCGAACGCCGCCGCCATCGCCGGCAGGCCGAACCGCACGACGACGCGGGCGGCGACCGCGCTGGCGGTCACTCCGCGGGCAGGATGATGTCGCGCCGGCCGTGCAGCACGCCCGACGCATCCGCCTCGAGGTGGACGATGCCGGAGCCGCCGATGTTTTCCGCCCGGGTGCGCCAGGCAGCGTTCACGAACGGGTCGTCGTCGAAGACGACATCGTCGATGTAACGCTCGCGCCCGCCCGGGGCCATCACGTGCATGTGGATGTGAGCCGGGATTGTACGGCCGGGGTAGGGGGACGGCCGGATCGTCTCGATTCGGTACCGGCCGTCGGCGCCGGTCTTCAGCCAGCCACGGAGGTCGCCGTGCCAGCGTCCCTGCCCGGTCGTGGCCGGCCCGTGGGCGTAATGCCCCTCGGCGTTGGTGTGGTAGGCGTAGAGCAGAATGTCGGGCGCCGGCGTCTTTCCGTCGGTCTTGAAGATCGTTCCTTCGAGCACCAGCCGCGTCCCGGGCTCGGAAGGCGGCGCGATGGTCATCCTTTCGGTCAGGTGAGCGGGGGCCTCCCAGTGGGGGCACTCGACGCAGTCGGGACCGGGTTCGGGTCGCGCAGCCGCCGGAGCGGTGGCTCCGATCGAAAGAGGAAGGGAGAGAGAAAGAAGGAAGACGCCGGGCGCCAGCGCGACCGCCGGGCGCATGACGTTACTTCGGAGGGCCCTGGGCCAGCGCGTCCGCCTCGGCGTGCTCGAGCATGTGCTCGCCGATGTACTTCGCCAGCAGGTCGGCAGGCCACTGCCCGAGCACGATGTCGATGGGCTTGCCGACGCCGTTGCGCTTGACGACATAGTGCAGCGTCTGCCCCGGGCGGCGGTCGATCTTCATCAACGCCTGGTTGTTCTCGTTGCGAATCTCGACGCCGTTGATGGAGAACAGCACGTCTCCCGGCTGCAGGCCGGCCTTCTCGGCCGGGCTCCCGGGGACCACTTTCTGAACGGTGATGGTGCCGCCCTCGGCCGGCTCGTACTCGATGCCGATCCATCCCGACGCCTTCAACCGGCTGGCCATGTGGTTGAGGCAATCCTGGGTGGTGTAGGGGCACTTCTCATGGCTGGAGGACGACTTGGAGTCGGACGAGGAGCCCGCCGTCCTGCTCTCGCCTGCGTTGCCCGCGGGCTTGGCGTCCCCGCCAGCGGCGGGCTTGCTGTCACCCGCGGCGCCCGCCTTGGCCGTATCGCCGGCGCACGCTGGAAGCGCGGTCAGCGCCACCGCCAGGCCCGCACCGGCCAGAATCCTGAAAAGCACTTTCATGATTGCCCCTGGGAACATCGCGTCACTGGATGATAACAGGAGAGCGGGGCCGCCCGGTCGGTGGTGGTCCGGAATCCGACCGTTCGGCCCCGCTCCCGGCTGCAACGGAATCGGCGGCGCCCGCCGCCGACCCCGAAAAGAACCGAGGTCGGGAGGGATTACTTCGAAGCGACGACCTCGGTCGATGCATGCTCGAGCATGTGCTCGCCGATGAACTTCGCCAGCACGTCCGCCGGCATCACGCCCAGCGTCAGGTTGGCGTTCACCGGGCGGCCGTCACGCTTCAGCGTGTAGCTGACGCTCTGCCCCGGCTTCCAGTCCTTCTTGGCGGTCTTCAGGGCCGATTCGTTCTTGTCGCTGATCTCGATGCCGTTGAGGGCGAACAGGACGTCACCGACCTGGAAGCCGGCCTGCTCCGCCGGGCTGCCCGGAACCACGCGCTGCACCGTCATCACGCCGCTGTCATCCTTGTCCAGCTCGATGCCGACCCAGCCGGAGCTCTGCAGCTTGGCGGCCATGTGGTCGAGGCACTCCTGCGTGTTGTAGGTGCATTTCTTCGCGGCGTGCATGTCCTTGGCGGCCGCGGCGTCCTTGCCGGCGCAATCCTTCCCCTCGCCGGCCATGGCGATCGGGGCGAGTGCAAGCAGCGTCAAAGCCAGAATCGCGATCAACTTCGCGGAACGGGTCATGGCGTCGATCCTCCTCGGATTTTTTGAACCGCCCGGCAGCCGCCTGTCGCCGATTGCTCTGGTTCTCGCTCTGTGAGGGTGGGTCTGCATTTGGCAGGGATGGGCCGCGGGGTCCATCGGGCGGCTGCCGGGTCGGTTCCTTCGTGCTTGCATCGCTTGTTGCTCCCCGCTGTCCATTGCGGGCGTGAGATTACGGCGAGGCGATGTAAATGTCCTGACCGCGGTGGTCAAACGATGTATCGGATGTAAAGTCCGTGTAATCAACGGTCCGGCCCGCGAGACGGCCGGTTCCTTCGCGGTATATTCCGGCGCATGAACGACGGGGGCTGGTGGGGGCGGGCGGCGGCGTTCGTCCGGCGGCACACGCTGTGGGCCGGTCTCGTCGGCGTGCTCATCCCGCTCCTGGTGCTGCTGGTGCTGCAGCTCGTGCAGCTGCGGCAGCTGCGCACCGTGCAGGCGATCGCGCGCCGCGCCACCCTCGACAACTACCTCGAGGCGATCGGCACCGAGGTGCAGTACTTCTACCGTTCCGCCGCCGAGCGCGCCCTGAACCTCCCCGCCGGCTGGTTCATGCAGGAACGGCTCGACCTCGTCGCCAGCCAGTGGACGCAGAAGCCGATCAAGGGCGCGGCGCGCATGTTCGTCATGGACTTCACGCAGTTCAGCACCGGCGAGCTGCGCGTCCTCGATCCCGGAACGCAGCGGCTCATCGCCGTGCCGGCCGACGAGGAGACCATGGCGATCATCTCGGCCACCATGCCGTGGCAGGTGTCGCGCATGCGGCGGCACCCGGTGGAGGGGGGGATTCTCACCGTCGAGGAGCGCAACCCCGACTACCGCATCATCCTCAATCCGATCACCAGCGACGATCACCAGGTGGCGGCGGTGGCCGGCTTCGTCCTGGACGGCCGGTTTTTCCGCGAGAAACTCCTGCCGGCGGTCATCCAGAAGTCGCTCCCGGAGTACTTCCCCGGCGAGTCGGTGAAGGACCTCGAGGTGCTGGTGAAGGACGGCCAGGGACGGCTCGTCTTCGGCACCGAGCACGCCGCGCAGCCGGGCGAGGTCGTGACCAGCCGCTTCCCGTTCGTGTTCACCGACTGGAGCCTCATCCTCCACAACCACCGCTCGACGCCGGAGCACTTCGCCAGCGTGAACTTCGCGATCAACGCCGGGCTGCTGCTCCTGCTCGGGGGCGCGCTCGTGGTCAGCCTCGGGCTGGCGCTGCGCGCCGCCGACCGGATGATGCGGCTGTCCACCATGAAGACCGACTTCGTGTCGAACGTGTCGCACGAGCTGCGCACGCCGCTCGCCTCCATCCGCGTGTTCGCCGAGCTCCTGCGGCTGGGGCGGGTGCAGACGCCGGACAAGGTGCGCGAATACGGCGAGTACATCGAGCGGGAGAGCCGGCGCCTGTCGCGTCTCATCGAGAACATCCTCGACTTCTCGCGCATCGAGTCGGGGCGCAAGACGTACACCTTCGCCCCGACCGACGTCGCCCAGGTGGTCGAGGGCGTGCTGCAGTCGTTCGACGTCCATCTACGCCACCATGGCTTCACGGTGCGGGTCGTCGCGGATCGCCCGCTCCCGGAGGTGCTGGCGGACGCCGACGCGCTCGGCCAGGCGGTGCACAACCTGCTCGACAACGCGGTGAAGTTCTCGGGCGAAGCGCACGAGATCCAGGTGACGCTCACCGGAGGCGCGGGGGAGGTGACCATCGCCGTGCGCGACCACGGCGTCGGCATCCCGCGCGACGAGCAGGCGAAGATCTTCGACCGCTTCCACCGGGTCTCGACCGGCCTGGTGCACGAGGTGAAGGGGAGCGGGCTGGGGTTGTCGCTGGTGCAGCACATCGTCACGGTGCACGGCGGGCGCGTCACGGTCGAGAGCGAGCCGGGACAGGGCAGCACCTTCACGCTGCACCTGCCGTCGCGCGAGCCGGACGTCCCGGCCACGCGCGAGGCGCGCACGGCCTGAGTCACACGGAGGAAACGGCGGTCCACGGGCCGCCGAGGGGGAGAGAGCCACGATGCCGAGAGTGCTGGTGGTGGAAGACGACGATTCGATGGCGACCGCGCTCAACGACGGGTTCCGCTACGAGGGGTACGACGTGACCCTGGCGCGCGACGGCGCCGAGGGGCTGAAGCAGGCGGCCGAGTGCGCTCCCGACCTGGTCATTCTCGACGTGATGCTCCCGAAGATGAGCGGCCTCGACGTCTGCAAGGAGATCCGCAAGAACGGCAGCGGGGTGCCGATCATCATGCTGACGGCCCGTGGCCAGGAGATCGACAAGGTGCTGGGGCTGAAGCTGGGGGCGGACGACTACGTCACCAAGCCCTTCGGCTTCATGGAGCTGATGGCCCGGGTCGAGGCGCTCCTGCGCCGCAGCAGCGGCCAGAGCGCCACCGCCGAGGCCTATCGCTTCGGCGACGTGAGCGTCGATTTCCGCAAGGCGGAGCTGCGCCGCAAGGGAAAGCTCGTGGAGATGTCGGCCCGCGAGCTGCGCCTGCTGCAGTACTTCGTCCAGCACCGGGGCGAGGTGGTGCCGCGCGAGCGCCTGCTCGACGAGGTGTGGGGCTACGACGAAGCGCCGCTGACGCGCACGGTGGACATGCACGTCGCCAAGCTGCGCAAGAAGATCGAGGCGCGGCCCGCGGACCCGCAGTTCCTGCTCACCGTGCACGGCCTCGGCTACAAGTTCACCGGCTGACCACGCTGGGAGGGGTACCGCCCGGCCGGAGCGCGACGGCGGCGGATCCGGCCCGCGGCCGGGTATCATCCGGGTCGCGATGATCCTCGAACGGGTCGAACATCCCCGCTGGCTCTCCAACACCTGGATCGCCGCCGCGGCGGAGGGGGGCGCCGGCGTGATCGTGGACGCCGGCGGCCCGGCCGGGCCCGTGCTCGACCTGGTCCGGCGGAGGCGTCTGCGCATCACCCATCTCCTCCTGACCCATCACCACGGCGATCACGTCGCCGAGCGCGAGGCGCTCGTGGCGGCGACCGGCGCGCACGTGGCCGCCCATCCGCTCGAAGCGGCGCGAATGGGTGGAGTCGATCGGGAGGTGGGCGACCGCGACGTCGTCGCCGCGGGTCCGCTGCGTGTGGAGGCGATGCACATCCCCGGGCACACCGACGGACAGACCGCCTGGCTCGTGGCCGACGTGAGCGGCCAGGGCAGCCCGGCGGTCTGCTTCACCGGGGACACGCTGTTCCGCGGCGCCATCGGAAGCACGACCGCGCCGGGACACACCGACTTCGCGGATCTGAAGCGGTCGCTCCTCGAGCGGCTGCTGTCCCTTCCGGATGACGTGCAGGTGGCCCCGGGTCACTCCGAGCCGACCAGCATCGGGGAGGAGCGCGCCGCCAATCCGTTCCTGCGCGTGCTCCTGGGCGTGGATGTGGAAGGGACCGGCACCGGCCGCTTCGACGGCGTTACCGTGCGCGTCATCGTCGAGGCGCGCGACTACGACGGCGGCACCAAGGCCTGGATCCGCTTCCCCGACGGTCGCGACATGACCATTCCCGGCTCGCGCCTGAGCGCGCGGCGCTCCGCGGCGGAGCGGGCATGACCGAGGCGCCTGCGCGCCTGCCGCGGAGCGGCCCGACGAGACTCGTCCAGGTGGAGGGCGTCTGGGCCAAGTGCGAGCACGAGAACCCGAGCGGCAGCGTCAAGGATCGGGTCGCCCGTTACGTCCTCTCCGAGGGGCTGCGGGCCGGGAGCCTGCGCCGCGGCGACGAGGTGATCGAGCCGACGTCCGGCAACGCCGGCATCGCCCTGTCCTACTGGGCGGCGCTCGCCGGGCTCCAGGCGGTCATCTTCATGCCCGAGAACATGACCGAGGAGCGCAAGACGATCATCCGCGCGCACGGGGGCCGCCTGATGCTCACCCCGGAATCGGAGGGAGTCGTCGGCGCCATCAACCGGGCGCATGACTACGCCGCCGCCGGGTCTCGACGCCACCTCTTCGATCAATTCGAGGACGAGGCGGGCGTCGAGGGACAGGCGCTCATGGGACAGGAGGCGCTGGCGCAGGCGCGCGCCCACGGCGTGGACTATTTCGATGTGGTCGTCGCCGGCATCGGGACCGGAGGGACCCTGGTCGGGGCGGGAGGCTATCTGAAGAAGCAGCATCCCGGGACGCGCCTGCTCGCGGTCGAGCCGGAAGCGAGCCCGTACGTCTGCAAGATCCTGTTCCCCGCCTCCATGCACCCCCCGACGGGACCGCCGCTCATTCCCGGCCCGGCGGCCGTCTGCCACCTGCAGGAAGGGATCGGCGACGGGCTGGTCCCCGGCATCGTCGAACGCCACCGCGGAGTTCTCGACGACGCGGTCCTGGTGAGCGACGCCGAAGCCCTCGAAGCGACCCGCCGCCTGAACCGCTCCGGCTTCCCGGTCGGGCCCAGCAGCGGGACGAACCTCACGGTGGCGGCCCGGCTGGCGCGCGAGGGACTCCGGGTCCTCACCTTCTTCTGCGACCGGATCGATCGCTATCGCAGCCTGCCGGAATTCCGGGATCTCTGATTCGGCTCGTGCCGCTGTCCGGACTGGATGCCGGACTGTCCGAAGGCGTCTCCAGAAAGTACGGACACGGCGACGCCGCCTCCGGCGGGACGGTTTGGCGATCGCACCCCTAACCCCCGTTTCGACAGGCAGATCGGCGTTGCCTTCCGGGAGGGATCGACTGGCACCAAGGTTGCGTTAAGAAACCACGGAAGCGAGTTCCCGGAGGGAACCAAACCATGACGACGAATCGAGTGACCCACCACACGCGACTTCGCAGCAAGAGTCTCGCAGTGACGGCCGTCCTCTTCGCCGCTCTGTCGTTGAGCCCGGTGGCGGCATTGGCCGATGGCCATGGCCACGGGAATCACGGCGGTCACGGACATGGGGCCCCCGGAAAGCACCAGGGATACGCGACGTACCCGGTTGCGGTGCCGCGAGTCATCGTCCACGGACATCACGGATGGTACGACCCCTATTACGCGGGTAGCGCCTACTACGGGCCGCACCGGCACGTGCACTACACGTACCGGTTCCCGGTCTGGGTCGGTTCAACGGTCGTCTACCGTCCGTACTCGTACTGTGGAGACTCGGTTTACGTGCCTGCTCCGGTGTACGCCGCGCCCCCGGTGTACGTTGGTCCGCCTGCGTATGTCGCGCCGCCGGTTCATGCGGTGCCGGTGACCGTGCCGGTTGCGATGCCGCGCCTGGCCATCGGCTGGAGCGTCGCGGGCTCCGGGTTCGCGGTCGGCGGCACGTACGTCGGTCATTGACATCCCGAGTTGGCCTCACTGGCCGCCACTGACCTGGGAGGGGGCGGCGGTTGGTGAGTCAGGAGCCCGGTGACGCTTCGGCGTCACCGGGCTTCATCTTTTTTCCCCGCCTTTGACAGCTTTTTACACACGGCCGCCCTCCTCTTCCGTACCATGAGCCCGCCCGGGAGGACCGCATGTCCCGTTCCGTCGCCCCGCATCGCCTCGTCACCCTGAGTGCCGTCGCCGCTGTCGCCATGGCGGCGATCACGTCGTCGCCGGCGCAGCGCGCGCCCGACCTGCTCAACGACAAGTGCGTCCTGAGCCTTCCCAACATGGATCGGGTGCAGGTGCGCTCCGACATTCCGTTCAAGACGGTGGGGGACAGGCGGCTGGCGTTCGATGTCTACCTGCCGCCCACCGCATCGACGACGGCTCCGCCGCCCGTCGTGGTGTTCGCGAACGGCGTGGGGGATCCGGAGATTCCTCTGAAGAACTGGGGCATCTACAAGTCATGGGCGCGGCTCGCCGCGGTCTCCGGGATGGCGGCGGTGCTGCACAACAGCCGCCAGGGCCAGGCGGCGGAGGACATCGCGGATGTCGTCGCCGCCGTGCGGCGCAAGGCGGCCGACCTGCGCCTCGACGCGAACGACATCGGCCTCTGGGCCTGCTCGGCCAACGTCGGCGTCGCCATGCCGTACGCGATGGATCCGAAGAACGACTTCATCAAGGTGGTCGTTCTCTACTACGGTCAGCTCAGCGACGCCTACATCCGAACCGACCTGCCTCTCTTCATCGGCCGCGCCGGTCTCGACAACGCCCTGTTCAACGGGGCCATCGACGCGTATGTCGCGAAGGCGGTGACGCGCAACGCGCCCCTGACCGTCGTCAACCTGCCGGGCGGTCATCACGCCTTCGATGCCTTCGACGACAACGACGCCTCGCGCGCGATTGTCAGGCAGACCCTGACATTCATGAAGGACCACCTGACATCCGGCGTGCAGGAAGGGTTGCGCGCCAACGCGCAGGAGTTGCGGGCGCGGCAGCAGCTCGCGGCGAAGGATTGGCCGGCCGCCCTCGAGACGACGCAGGGGTGGAGCAAGGCGCAGCCCGACAACCCGGCGGCGCACCAGGGCATGGGCGAGGCGCTCTACAACCTCAAGCGTTTCCGCGAAGCGGGCGAGGAGTACGCGCACGCCGGCGATCTCGGCTCGATGCCGGCGCTGACCTGGTACAACGCCGCCTGCTCCTACGCCCTTGCGGGGGAGAAGGAGCGCGCCATCGAACTCCTGACGCGCGCCTTCGGCACCGGCCGCATCACCGATCGGGAACAGGTGCGCAAGGACCCGGACCTCGCGTCCCTCTCCGGCGACCCCCGCTTCGCGGCACTCCTCGACGGCGTTCCGCCCGTCTCCCGCTGAGAGGCGCGGCGCGCGCCGCCTCCGCCGAAGGCTCCGTTCAAAGCCACGTCCCGCACGGCGTTCCGGCCATCACACAATCCGTCCACAGAGTTCTCCACATTCCCACCGGTCCGTTTACGTAGCAATCGGGATGGTTCCTTCCTGACAGGTGAATAGAGTCGATACCGACACCCACATCGGGATTTTCCACCGCAGTCGCAGGCCAGGAGGACTCATGAGCCGTTTCACGACGCAGGATGGGACCGAGATTTATTACAAGGACTGGGGGAACGGGCAGCCGATCGTTTTCTGCCACGGCTGGCCCCTGAATTCGGACAGCTTCGAGTCGCAGATGCTCTTCCTGGCGTCGCGCGGCTACCGCTGCATCGCCCACGACCGGCGCGGCCACGGCCGCAGCAGCCAGCCGTGGAGCGGGAACGACATGGACACGTACGCCGACGACCTGGCGCGGCTTCTCGAGACCTGCAAGGTCGAGAACGCCTGCCTCGTCGGTTTCTCGACCGGCGGGGGCGAGGTGGCGCGGTACGTCGGCCGCTACGGGACGAAGCGGGTGTCGAAGGTCGTGCTCGTCTCTTCGGTGACGCCGCTGATGCTGAAGACCGAGCAGAACCCGGCCGGCCTGCCGCGCGAGGTGTTCGACGGCATGCGGACCTCCTGCCTCACCGACCGGTCGCAGTTCTACCGCGACTTCGCCAACGGCCCGTTCTTCGGCTTCAACCGGCCTGGCGCCCGCGTCTCGCAGGGGATGGTCGATTCCTTCTGGATGCAGGGGATGATGACGGGACATCGCAACGCCATCGACTGCATCCGCGCCTTCTCCGAGACCGATTTCACCGCCGACCTGCGCAAGTGCGACGTGCCGAGCCTCGTCATCCACGGCGATGACGACCAGGTGGTGCCGATCGCCTCCAGCGCGAAAGCGGCCGCGAAGCTCCTGAAGGACTGCAAGCTCATCGTCTACCCCGGAGCGCCGCACGGCGTGTGCGACACGCAGAAGGAACGCCTCAACGAGGACCTGCTCGGCTTCCTGAAGGCCTGAGCGGACACGGGAGGGGCCGCCCGCCGTAGGCCCGGGCGGCCCTTCCCGAACTCATCGCTGGAGAACTCGATGGTTCGACTGATGCCCCGACCTTCCCGGATGTCCTGCGCCGCCGGATCTCCTGCGTGGCGGCGGCGCGAGCGGGTCGCGCGGCGCTCGTTGCGCCGTTTGCGTCCGTCGCTGCAGAACCTGCCCCTGCGCGCCCTGAGGCGGCGCGCCAACCCCTTCCGGTTGATCCTGGCGGTGCCGCGACTCGGCCGGCCGAAGTCCCGGCCGCGCGACCGCTCCCGAACGACCGCGCTCCTGCTCCTGCGTTCCCGCTTCAGTCCGGGCGGCCCAGGGCGAAGGTGCTGTCCACCGGCCGAAGGCCGAGCACGATCGCCGCGACCAGTTCGCCGATCGCCGGCCCGTTCTTGAACCCGTGACCTGAGCCGCCCCCGGCGATGAGGACGTTCGGAATCCCCGGGAGCCGGTCCACGAGGTACTGGTTGTCGGGCGTGCACTCGTACTGACACACCTGGGCGCTCGCGAGCGGGGCCTGCGCGAGCGCCGGGAACCGGCGGGCGAGGTAGTCGCGTGCTACGCGCTCCCCCTCGGCGCTGGCGCTGCGATCGCCCGTCGTCGGATCGAAGAGCGCCCCGCGGGCGTCGTCCCCGAACTTCATCAGCCCCGCCGGCGCCGGAATGCCGAAGACCAGCGAAGCGCCGAGGTCAATCCAGGTCGGCAGCCGCTCGTCGCCGAAGCGCTCATCCCCCGCGGGCGTGGCGTAGGTGAAAAGCTCCTGGCGGGTCACCCGGATGCGGCCGCCCAGCACGGACGGAAAGATTCCCGGGAGCCAGGGGCCGAGCGCGAAGACGAACTGGTCCGCCTCGATGCGCCGGCCATCCGCGAGCGTCACCGCCTGGAGCGTGCCGTCTGCGGCGCTCACCGATTGTCGTCCGCGTTCATGCCTCTCGGCTCCATCGTCCGCAAACGGAAGAACCGCACCTCGCAGCACCGTTCCTCCTTCGGCTGCGACGCGGGCCGCGATGGTTTCGCAGGCGCGCCGCGCGAGCAGGTAGCCGGCCGCGGGCTCGAGGACGACGCGGCGTGCGTCGTCGAAGACCATCGCCGGGAAGCGACGGGCCGCGGCGGCGGGGGGCATTTCTTCGTAAGCCTGGCCGGCGTCGCGCAGGAGCGGCAGCGCCGCCTGCAGATAGCTGTCGTCCCCGGTCGTCGTCATCCAGAGGACGCCGCGCTCCCGGTACAGCTCCACGCCGAGATGCGCCTGCTCCTCCCGCCACAAAGCCATCGAGCGGATCGCCAGGCGCATGGCGACGGCGTTCGCGCCGTAGAGCGCCCGGTTGACCCGCGTCTCCCCGCCGCTGCTGGCCAGGATGTTCCCGGCGCCGTGCGCATCGACCAGCGTGACGCGCGCCCCGCGGCGGACGAGCCACAACGCGCTCCACCCGCCGAACGCGCCCGCGCCGATCACGACGACGCGCGGCGAACGCGTCTTCATGACGAAGCCGCGTGGCCGCGCGCCGTCATGGCCGGATGCGGCGCCGCGAGAAGGGAGACCGCGCGGTCACGACCCGGCGGGCTGCGGCGCGCCGGCGCCGGCGGTCTTCGCCTGCGGCCAGCGCTGGAACCAGGAGAGCAGGTAGAGCTGCGTCCGCATGAAGTTCGACGGCTTCGAGCCGGTGCCGTGGTACTCGCCGTTGAAGCGGATCATCGCCGTCGGCACTCCGACCGCCCGCAGCGCCTGGTAGTACTCCTCCGTCTGGCCGATCGGCGTGCGCAGGTCGAGCTCGCCGGTCATCAGGAGGGTCGGCGTCTTCACCTCTCCGACGTGCATCAGCGGGGAGTGTTCGAGCCACTTCTTCGGATCCTCCCAGAAGCGCCCGCGGTAGCGGAAGTAGCCCCACGCCGAGATGTCGGTCGTGCCGGCGAAGGAGATCCAGTCGATCACCGGCGCGCGCACCGCGGCGGCCGCGAAGCGGTGCGTGTGCGACGTGCACCAGGCCGAGAGCACGCCGCCCCCGGAGACGCCGGTGACGTACTCCCGGGCGGTGTCGACGATTCCCTTCGCCTCCACGGCGTCGACCATCGTCATCAGGTCGTCGAAATCGACCGACGGATAGGAGTCGTCGATGGCATTGCCGAACTTCGAGCCGTATCCGGTGCTGCCGCGCGGGTTGGTGTAGAGGACGAGGTAGCCGTTCGCCGCCAGGTGCTGGAACGACGTGTTGAAGCCGACGCCGTACATCGAGTGCGGGCCGCCATGGATGTGCAGGATGAGCGGGTACTTCTTCGAGGCGTCGAAATCCGGCGGCTTCACCAGCCACCCCTGCACCGGAGTGCCGTCGCCGGATCGCGACGTCACCTCCTCGACCCCCCCGAGGGTGAGTCCCTGCAGGACGTCGTCGTTGACGTGCGTCAGGAGATCGGGCGACGCCGATCCCGCCAGCGGGAAGCGGACGATGTCGTCCGGCTCGAGCGACGCCGAGCGCACTCCGACCGCGATCCCCTTGCGGCTGACCGAGTCGAGGGTGACCATCTGCGCGCCTTTCGTGACCTCGCGCCGCGCCCCTTCGAGCGGCAGGTACTGGACGTTGCGCGCGCCGTGATCCTCGACCGTCGCATAGACGCCGCGGCTGTCGGCGCTCCACTGCAGATCCGCCAGGTCCCGGTCGAGACCGCCGGAGATCAGCTTCATCCCCTGGCCGTCGATGCCGATGACGTACAGGTCGCGCACGTGGTACGTGGACGGCGTCCAGTCGAAGCCGACGAAGGCGACGTGTTTTCCGTCGGGGGACACGCGCGGCTGCGCCCACGGGCCTCGCGTGGAGGTGAGCCGGCGGATGGCGCCGCTCTCGGCGTTCACGGCATGGATGTGCGATTCCTGCCAGCGCTTGTCGGCGTCCTGGTCCGTCAGGCCGTCGAACACGACCTCCTTGCCGTCCGGCGTCCAGTCGATGCCCGGGTTCTCCGGGATCCCGTCGGAGCGGTCGCCGACGTTCCATGTCCCCGAGGTCAGCGCGCGGGGAGTGCCGCCGCCGGCCGGGACGACGAACAGGTGGACATAAGCGTCCTTGAGGAATCCCTCGCGGTCGGCGCGGTAGTGGGTCGTCTCGATGATGCGCGGGGTGTCGGTCCAGGTCGCCCCCTTGGGCGCGGCCGGGAGGTCGATCTTCCAGGACGGGGTCTTCGCCACCGGCATGGTGAAGGCGATGGACCGGCCGTCCGGCGACCAGTGGAGATCGGCCGGCGTCTCCTCGAGGCGCGTCACCTGGGTCGGCTCCCCGGAGGAGCGGAAATCGAGGACGAAGATCTGCGTCCCATTGCCGGCGGCTTCCGCCAGGAAGGCGAGGCGGGTGCCGTCGGGGGAGAAGCGCGGCGAATAGCCGCGCTCCAGGTGCCGCTCGCGCCGGGCGTCATCTTCCAGGACCATGAGATCGGAGACCCACCGGTCGGTCTTCCGGTCGACCCACTGCCGCGTGTAGACGATGCGGCTCCCATCGGGGGCGATCTGCGGGTCGGAGACCCGCTCCCAGTCGAGCGTCTTCTCGACCGTGAACCGGGTCTTCGAAGGCTGCTCCTGGCCGGCCAGAGGGGACGCGGCGAGCAGCAGGGCGGCGACGGTCGCGGCGGACATTCCGGGACGCATGGGACCTCCTGAGTTGTCGTGATGGCGGGCGTATCTTACCCGCCTTGCATAAAATGCGCGGCGGGAGGTGCCTGGCGATGCGTCAGCTCTGGATCGGCGGCCGGTTCACCGGCGGCACGGGCGGGAAGCCGATCGAGGTCGTCGATCCGGCGACCGAGGAGATCGTCGATGCCGTGCCGCGGGCCGGGGCGGCGGAGGTCGAGGCCGCGGTCGCCGCGGCGCGGGCGGCCTTCCCGGCCTGGAAGCGGACGAGCGCCTGGGCGCGCGCCGACCTGCTCGGCGAGGCGGCGCGACGCCTGCGGGAGGCGCGCGAGGACCTGGCGGTCACGCTGACGCGCGAGACCGGTCGAACGCTCCGCAAGAACCGCGGCTACGTCGACTGGTCCGCGACCTGTCTCGAGTACTACGCGGGCCTGGCGCGGGAGAAGCGCGGCCGGGTCATCCCGTCGGCGGAGGACGGCCAGCTCAACCTCGTGATCAAGGAGCCGCTCGGCGTCGTCGGCTGTCTCGTGCCGTGGAACTACCCGCTGCTGCTCCTCGTCTGGAAGGTCGCGCCGGCGCTCGCCGCCGGCAACACCGTGGTGATCAAGCCGGCGTCGCAGACGCCTCTCGCGACGCTCGATCTGCACCGGGTGTTCGATCACCTGCCCGCCGGCGTGGTCAACATCCTGACCGGCTCCGGCGCCGAGATCGGCGAGGCGCTGGTGCGGCATCCCGACGTCCCGTGCATCGCCTTCACCGGCAGCACCGAGGTCGGGCGCGAGCTGATGCGCCGGGGGGCCGATCGCATCAAGAAGCTCCATCTCGAGCTCGGGGGCAGCGACGCCTTCATCGTCTGCGCCGACGCCGATCTCGACGCCGCGGCGCGCGCCTGCGCCTGGACGGCGTTCCTCAACGCCGGGCAGGTGTGCACCAGCGCCGAGCGCATCTACGTCGAGAAGAGCGTCCACGACCGCTTCGTCGATCGGCTGGCGGAGGTGACCCGGCGTCTCGTGGTCGGCCCGGGCCTGGAGGAGAAGACCGAGGTGACGCCGCTCATCGCGCGACGCGAGCGGGAGCGCATCGAGGCGCGGGTCGCGGAGGCGACGAAGGCCGGGGCGTCGATTGCCGCCGGCGGACGCCGCCCGCCCCACCTGGCGAAGGGCTGGTTCTACGAGCCGACGGTGCTCGTCGGCGTCACGCAGGGCGCGCCCATCCTGCGGGAGGAGATCTTCGGACCTTTGGCGCCGGTCATCTCCTTCGACGGGTTCGACCAGGCGCTCGCCATGGCCAACGACTCGCCGTACGGGCTGGGGGCGACGCTCTTCTCGAACGACCCGCGTCGCGTGCGCCGCTACTACGAGGAGATCGAGGCCGGGAACGTCTGGGTCAACGACCCGCTCGTGGACAATCCGGCCGGGCCGTTCGGCGGCATGAAGCAGTCGGGCCTCGGCCGCGAGCTGGGCGAGGAGGGGCTGGAGGAGTTCCAGCAGACCAAGCACGTGCACTGGGACCTCGAAGCGCGCCCCAAGTCCTGGTGGTTCCCCTGGTCGACCTGACCCCGCCCGCCTGTGATGGCCGCGGGGCCTGTGCTACGCTCTTCCGCCTCACACCACAGTCCGAGGCCGTTTCCGGGGGAGTGAACGCGCCATGTCCGTTTGCCGTGCGATCGTGTCCGTCACCCGTCCGTCCCAGCCGTCCCGACTCGTCGTGCTCGGCGCGCTCGTCGCCGTGTCCGCCGGCGCCTGTGCGTCGGGCGCCTTGAGCGGCCCCCAGGGCCTGGCGGTGGCCGCTCCGATCATGGAGGGGCGGGTCATCACCTACAAGGTGCGCAACGAGGACGTGCAGGGCTACCTCGTGCGTCCGGAGAAGTCCGGGTCCGTGCCGGGGGTCGTCGTCATCCACGAGTGGTGGGGCCTCAACGATCAGATCAAGCACGTTGCCGACCGGCTGGCCGAGGACGGGTACATGACCATCGCCGTCGACCTGTACCGTGGCAAGCTCGGGACTGACGCCGGGCTGGCGAATGACCTGGAGCGCGGCCTCAACGAAAACTGGGCGGTGGACGTCGTCAACGGGGCCGCGGCGCAGCTGCGCGGCATCGAGGCGCGCGAGCGGGTCCGGGTCGCCGGTGCCGCCACGACCCGGATGCCGGTCGGCACCATCGGCTTCAGCATGGGCGGCCGCATCTCGCTCGCCACCGTGCTGGCGGGGGCGGACGTGCAGGCCGCGGTCATGTACTACGGCACCGTCGAGACCGACAAGGCCGCGCTGGCGCCGCTCGCGGTGCCCCTCCTCGGCATCTACGGGAACGAGGACAGCCGCATTCCGCTTGGTCAGATCCGCGCCTTCCAGACGGCACTGAAGGAGGCGGGCAAGGACGCCACGGTCCTCGTCTACCCGGGAGTCGGGCACGCCTTCTTCAACGAGGAGCGCCCGTCCTATGACGCCGAGGCCGCGAAGGATTCCTGGGATCGGACCAGGATGTTCCTCAAGAAGAACCTGACGCCGGAAGCGGCCGCCGCCATCCCGCCGGCGCGCCGCCCCAACACCGACGTGCCCTAGGCCCCGCACACCGTGGCCACCCGTCCTTCGAAAGACCTCGAGACCTTTCCGAACCCGCGCCCGGGGCGCGAGTACGAAATCGCCTTCGAGTGCCCCGAGTTCACCTGCCTGTGCCCAAAGACCGGACAGCCCGATTTCGCCACGCTGCGCATCCGCTACGTCCCGGACCGGCTGTGCGTCGAGCTGAAGTCCCTGAAGCTGTACCTCTGGTCGTTCCGGGACGAGGGGCATTTCCACGAGGACGTCACCAACCGGGTCCTCGACGACCTGGTGCGGCTGCTGCAGCCGAAACGCCTGACCGTGACCGGGGATTTCAACGTGCGCGGCGGGATCCACACCGTCGTCACGGTCTCCCACCCCTGATCCGGCCCGCCACGGTGCCTCCGCCGGCCGGCCCCGAAGACCCCCGCCGGACCCGGGATCCGCGTTGTCGGGCCTCCCGGGTCACCGTATATTTCAGGCTGCCCGCCGGCCCCGTCCCGGCACCCATGCCCGGAGAGATCGCGTGATTCCGTTCCGCTCGCTGGCGGCTGCCGCCGCCGTCCTGCTGCTCGTGGCGGGGCTCGTTCCCGCCGTGGCCTCCGTGGTGCCGTACCTGGGCCTCGAAGAGCTGGAGCGGCAGGGCCAGGTGGTGGTGCTCGGGCAGGTCCGCGCCGTGTCCTCGATGATGAGCGAGGACGGGCGGATCATCATCACCCGGGCCACGGTGCGCGTCGATCGCGCCCTCAAGGGAGGGCCGCGCGCCGAGGTCGTCGTCGAGGTCCCGGGCGGAACCCTCAACGGGACCACGCTCGTCGCCTCCGGGGCGCCGCGCTTCACGGAAGGCGAGCGGGTGGTCCTGTTCCTCGAGGCGGCCGGCGGCCGCTTCGGCGTCACCGGGTGGAACCAGGGACGCTTCACGGTGCGCCGCGACCCGAACACCGGGCGCGATCTCGTCACCCAGCCGGGCGGCGGATCCCTCTACGTCGATGCCCAGGGCCGGCCGGCGCCGCGCGATCCGCGCCTGGCGGGGCCGCGCGTGCTGGAGGATTTCCTGCGCGACATCGAGGCGATCTCCGCCCGCGCCGCGCACGGCCGGGGAGGCCCGTGAGGCCGGCCCGTCTCGTCAGGGTTTTCGCGCTCTGCGCCGCCGCGGCGCTCGTGGTGACCGGCGCGGCCCGTGCCTACATCCAGGAGAACCTGGTGGACGCCGGGTCGGCGGACGTCGGGCTCTTCCAGGGGAGCGACTTCGTGCTGCGTCTCGAGCAGGACGCCTCGGCGGTGATCACCAACGGCGCCGACCTGACCGCCCTGCGCGACGCGATGGCGCGCTGGACGGCCGTCACCACCTCCAACGCCGTCATCACCGAGGGGGCGCTGTTCGATCTCCCGAGCCCGATCGACGCGAGCCAGGGGCTCGGCACCGCCGGCAACCGGCTCATCTTCGCGGCGACCGACACGAACAACCGCATCGGCAGCGCCATCGCCGTCTCCTTCTTCTCGTTCGGATCGGACGGCCACATCAGCGACTGCGACATCGTCATGAACGAGCGGCTGTATGCCTTCAGCACCACGACCCCCGCCAATCCCAACCAGGTGCTCGGGTCGAACACCTATGACATCGGCGAGATCGCGACGCATGAAATGGGGCACTGCCTCGGCCTCGACCACAGCGCCATCGCCGGGCGATTCGGCGCTTCGAGCGGGCTCCAGGTCTCCGGGTTCTCGAGCGCCGACTTCACCTACCAGGCGACGATGTATCCCTACGGGACCCGCACCATCCAGGGCCGCAGCCTGTCGGACGACGACATCGCCGGGGCCTCCTTCATCTACCCGAACGCGACGCTCGCCTCGACGAAGGGAATCATCTCCGGGCGCGTCCTCGACGGCGGCACCTTCGCGCCGGTGAAGGGAGCGCATGTCGTGGCGGTGAGCACCTCCGCCCTCGACGTGCCGATCGTCGGCGTCGTCTCGGGGGTGCAGGCGGGGGGACCGGGCGGGGAGTTCAACATCTACGGGCTCGCCCCGGGAAGCTACTACCTTCGTCTCGAGCCGCTGGTCGGCACCTCGAACCCGTTCACCGTCGGGAACACGCACTTCAACAGCTTCGTGACGTCCTTCCCGCCGGAGTACTACGACGGCGCGGGGGAGTCGGGGTTCGACGACCCCGCCGCGAAGACCGTGGTGACGGTGACCGCCGGGGGGACGACGGGCAACATCACGATCTTCACCAACGTCGGGGCGCCCGACCCGAACGAGCCGAACAACACCCGCGCCACCGCCACGCCGATCGCCTGCGCGCAGCAGAAGTCCGGCGCCGTGGTGCCGCTGAACGACGTGGACTACTACGCGCTGCCGATCCCGGGAGCGACGCACGTTCAGGTGTCCATCAGCGCCGCCCAGACCGGCTCGAGCCTCGACGCGGTGCTTGGCGTCTTCAGTCCGGGAGGACAGCTCCTGGCCTTCGACGACAACGACGTCACGCTCGATCCGTCCCTGTCGATCGACCTCCAGACCCCCGGCACGTACTACGTCGCCGTCGCTTCGTACAACGACACGGCGCTGTCCGGCAGCGGCGGCATGACGGTCGGCTCCTACTCGCTGAGCGTGTCGTGCGGCGTGCCCCAGGTGAGCGCGGGAACGTGCCCGGGGAAGGTGCTCTATGCCGGCAACAGCGTCAGCGGGGCGCTCCTGGCGATCTCCGACGGCAACCACGACCTGACCTTCGACGGTCGCACGACGGTGTACCCGGCGGTCGGCGCGTCGCAGGGCCAGCTGGTGACGCGGCGCGACGGCACGACCATCGTCTCGCGCCAGGACGGAGCTCTCGTTTCCCTCCCGGACGTGAATCTCGACTATCACGCCGAAAGCGCCTTGCTCAGCGACGGCGGCTTCACCGACGGCGGGGGGCTCGCCCTGCTGCGACGCAACGGCGAGGAGCGCCTCCTGTTCGGCGGCTCGTACTCGGGAGGCGGCACCGTCCTCGAGTGGCTGGACGCCGACGGCGACCTGGTCCCAGAGCAGCAGACGACGTTCACGACCGGCCCCGACTCGGTGTTCGCCCTGTCCGTGGACGATGGGGGGACGGTCTACGTCCTGGACTACCTGACGCTGGAGGGAGCCGGCGCGATCCTCGCGTACCACGACGACGACGGCGACGGTGTCGCCGACCGCTCGAGCGTGTTCGCCACGCCGACCTTTGCGTACGCGACGATCTTCGCCCGGGCCCGCGGCGAGGTGTTCGTCTCGAACATCGACACCGGGGCCATCGAGCGGCTGCGCGACCGGAACGGCGACGGGGTGGCCGACGAGTTCACCACCTACGCCTCGGGGCTCTCGCTCGACATCTTCCAGCAGATCACCTGCGACGCCTCCGACGTGCTCTATGCCGTCGACTCCGACAACCGCATCGTGGCGCTGCCGGATGCCAACCGCGATGGCATCGCCGACGCCGTCGTGCCCTTCGCGCCCCTCGACGCGGGCTACGCCGGCCTGGCCTTCGGGGCGCGGCCGCCGTGGGAGGTGTCGGGGGCGGGGCCGGCGCTGACCGTGTCGCACGACGGCGCCGGGATCCAGGTCCTCTGGGAGGACCTCGGATCCTCCGTCACCGCCTACAACGTCTATCGCGGCGCGCTGCCGGGAGGGAGCCTCACTCCGATCGCCTGCCGCATCGCCGGCGCCTCGAACGGCACCGGCGGGCGTTACCTCAACCTGCCGGCCTCCGAACCGCCGAACGTCTTCTACCTCGTCACCGCCAGCGACGCTTGTGGCGAGGGGCCGGCCGGTCGCGACTCCGAAGGGCGCCTGCGCACGCTTCCCGCCTCCGCCTGCGGCGCCGCTCCCTGAAAGTTCGCCCGGGTTGGCCCGCCGAGGCCCGGGCGCATTGACAAGGATCCGCCCGGTTCCCTAGATTGTCCGCGTTCGTGGCCATGCCGGGGGGGCTGGCACTGACCAAACGCGTCGTCTGGAGTGACAGCGTTCGAGACCGGGTGGAGTCGGGCCCGTCGAGGTTCACCCAGCGGGCGAGCCTGCAGACGACGTCGGCCGCCGGCCTCCAGGCCCTTCTCGATCTCGCCGCGCGCGACCGCCCCGATCTCGTCGTCCTGTCCCTCGACGACGGCCGCGTCCCCGCCGCAGAAGCCTGCGAGCGGCTGCGATCCGACCCGCGCACCAGCGCCATCCCGATCCTCGTGCTGCGATCGGACGGCGCCGACGCCGAGCCCTTGCGCCGCGCCGGATGCAACGAGGTGATCCCGGAATCGATCGGCCCGCGCGCCATCCAGGAGAAAATCGCCGGGGCCCTCGGGCTGCGGCTGCGGCGCCATCCGCGCTTCCCGGTCGTGCTGCCGGTGGCGCGCGGCCGGCTGTTCCACGAGTTCCTCGGCTACTCCAATTCCCTCAGCGAGTCGGGGATGGGGTTCGACACCCTGGCGCGCATCCGCGGCGGCGACCAGCTCAATCTCAAGATCTACCGCAGCACCGAGGAGGATCCGATCCGGGTGACCGCCCGGGTGTGCGCCGTGCGGCCGAACATCGACACCGGTGCCGGCTACACCGCCGGGGTCGAGTTCACGCGGCTCGCCACCGGCGACAAGGATCGGCTGATGGCCCTGTTCCCGGCCGACGGCTGCGTCACCTGGGGCAGCGACGCGCCCGAGCCCAATCCCGACGAGAGCGGCGGCGCCTGAGCCGGCATTCCGATCGCGCCCGGGCGGAAGACCGCGCCGGGGCGAGCTTCACCACCCGAGCCGTTCCAGCATCAGCCAGCCGTTGCGCACCGCGTTGACCACCAGCCAGCGGAACGGCTCGAACCCGACGGTCGGGAAGCGCCGGCCGACGAGGAAGCGGGACTCGTCCGGCAGCGCGTCGCCGGCGTAGATCGAAGCCAGCGTCTCGCCGGCGAGGTGGGCCAGCGCCACGCCGTGACCCGTGTAGCCGAGGGCGTAATAGATGTTGTGCGCCCGGCCGGTGACGCCGAACGACGGCAGGAAATCGCGCGAGAAGTCCACGACGCCGCTCCAACGATGCGTCACCGGCACGTTCCTGAGAGGCGGGAAGATGCGGCGCAGCGCGCGCACCAGCTTCTCGTGACGCCGCGTCGCATCGAAGCGGAGGCCTCCGCCGATTCGATAGTCGATGTTGCCGCCGCCGAGCAGCACGCGGTCGTCCGCAGTGAGGCGCAGGAAGTGATAGACGCGCCCCTCCTCCCAGGCGGCCTGCCGGCCGTCCCAGCCGATCGCGGCCCGCGCCGCCTTCGGCAGCGGCGCCGTCGCCACGCAGGAGACGTGCACCGGCGCGATCTGCCGGCGGAAGAAGCCGAGCCGCGGCGTGAAGGCGTTGGTGGCCAGCACGACGGACGGCGCCGTCAGGCGTCCTCCCGCGGTCGTCAGCCGCACCTCCGATCCCTCCTCGACCGAAAGGACAGCGGAGTCCTCGTGCACGAGGATGCCCCGCGCGATCGCCAGGCGGCGCAACCCGGTGACGAGCCGCCACGGATCGACGAGCGCCGCCTGCCCGGGGACATGGAAGGCCGCGCGGTAGAGAGGGGAGCGCAGCGTGTGCTCGAGCGCCGGCCCTTCGAGCAGCGCCGCTTCGACGCCGAAGCGGCGGTACACGTCGAGCCGGCGGCGCTGCGCGCGCACGTGCCGGTTCGTTCGCGCCAGGGCCAGTGTGCCGGTCGACTCCACCGTCGCGGCGGCGCCGCTCTGCTGCGCACGCTCCTTGACGAGCGCGAGCCCGCGCGCCAGCCACGCGTTGACCCGCCGGGCGCGATCGAAGCCGAGCCGCGCTTCGAGCTCGTCGAGGTCGAGCGACGTGCCGGTCAGCGCCATGCCGCCGTTGCGCCCGCTGGCGCCGGTGCCGCAGCGCTCCGCCTCGAGCAGGACGATGCGCCGCTCGGGGAAGCGCTCGCGCGCCGCGAGGGCGGTGGCGAGGCCGGTCAGGCCTCCGCCGACGATGGCAAGCGCGGCGCGCTCCTCGCCGCGCAGCGGAGCCGCCCGTTCGGGGAGCCGATCGATGAACAGGACTCCCTGGTGCCCCATCGCGGGTGACTCAGGGTCGGCGGGCGGGATAGACCCGATCGGCCGTGCCGGAGAGGATCGCCTGCCGCGCCTCCTCGGCGAGCGGCAGGGCGAGGAAAGCTTCGAGGTTGCGGCGCACGCCGGGAACGCCGGGGCCAGGCCAGTCGGTTCCGAACATCGCCTTCGAGGCGACCTCCGCCAGGCGCGGGAAGTAGTCGAGCAGGTTCTTCGGCGGGATGCCCGACAGGTCCACGAAGACGTTCGGGTGCCGCCGCAGGAGGAACAGGCAGGTCTCCATCCACAGCGGCCGGCCGGCGTGGGCCAGGATGATCCTCAGTCTGGGGAAATCGACCGCCACGTCGTCGAGATCCATCGGGTCGCCGTACTTGTTGCGGGCGCCGGGGAAGACCGACGTGCCGGTGTGCACGAGGATCGGCACGCCGAGCGCCTGCGCCCGTTCGTAGAGCCCGGAGAGGTGGGGCAGGTCGCCGCCGTCGCGATATGCGTTCATGCGGAAGAGCTGGTGCGGGGGATGGAGCTTCAGCACCCGGATGCCGTGCTTCGTCACGATGTGCTCGAGATCGCCCGCCGGGTCGGCGGAGAGCCGCGGGTGGACGCCTCCGACCGGCACCAGCCGGTCCTCGTGGCCGCGGCAGTAGCGGCCGATGAAGGTGTTCACCTCGTCGGTGAAGCCGATGACATCCGGGGCGACGTAGTTCACCAGCACCGCCCGCTCGACGCCCTCGCGATCGAGGAACTTCAGGAAGGCCTTCGGATCGGCGCAGACCTCCTTGACCGTCTCGAGGTCGGCGCGCTTCTCCATGGTGCGGATCGCCTCGGGGCGGAACTGGCTCCAGGGCTGGATGTGAACGTGCGCGTCGACGACCCGGGGCGTGGCCACGAGGGGATTCTAAGGTGTGAGGACGATCTTGCCGAACACCGCGCGCTCCGCGATGAGGCGGTGCGCCTCGGCCGCCTGGTCGAACTTCAGGACCCGGTCGACGATCGGGCGCAGACGGCCCGCCGCGACCAGCCCGGCGATCTGCAGCAGCTCGGCCCGGTTTCCCATGGTCGATCCGAGGAGCGACAACCCCTTGAAGAAGAGATGACGCAGGTCGGTTTTCGCGTCGTAGCCGGTGGTCGCGCCGCAGGTGACGAGACGCCCGCCCTTGGCGAGGGCGAGGATGCTCTTCTCCCATGTCTCCTGGCCGACGTTCTCGACCACGACGTCCACGCCGCGCTTGCCGGTGAGCCGCCGGGTTTCGGCAAGGAAATCCGCGGCGCGGTGATCGATGACCTCGTCGGCCCCGAGTGCTTTCGCCTTCGCCGCCTTCTCCGCGCCGCCGACGGTGGTCAGGACGCGCGCGCCGTGAAGCTTCGCGATCTGGATGGCGGCGCTGCCGACGCCGCTGCCCCCGGCGTGCACCAGCACGTCCTCGCCGGGACGAAGGCCCGCCCGGGCCACCAGCATGTGCCACGCGGTCAGGAAGACGAGCGGGAAGGCCGCTCCCAGTTCGAAGGGGATGGCGTCCGGCAGCGGCAGCGCCTGCGAGGCGCGCAGCACCACGAATTCCGCCTGCGTGCCGTCGCGGTGCTCACCCAGGAGACCGTAGTGGCGGCAGAGCTGTTCCTGCCCCGACAGGCAGGCGGGGCAGCGCTCGCAGGAATAGCCGGGGGAGACGAAGACCCGGTCGCCCTCTTTCACCCCGGCGACGCCGGGCCCGATCGCCGCGATCACACCCGCGGCATCCGACCCCGGGATCATCGGCAAAGGCAGCGTGATCCCCGGCATGCCGCGGCGCACGAACGTGTCGAGGTGGTTCACCCCCGCCGCCATGACTTGAAGGAGCACTTCGCCGGGGCCGGGGACGGGACGCGGACGGGGCGCGACTTCGAGGAC
Organism: Verrucomicrobiia bacterium; assembly: GCA_035638075.1. Classification (GTDB taxonomy): domain Bacteria; phylum Acidobacteriota; class Polarisedimenticolia; order Gp22-AA2; family Gp22-AA2; genus DASRAU01. Next base: position 224,506 of record DASRAU010000029.1, on the reverse strand, counting down.
CTCGGGTCCGCCGTGCCGCGGGACGACGACCGCCCGCATCGTCTCCGGCAGGGGGTCCGTCCGCACCGACATCGGCCCGGGCGATTTCAGCGGCCGCGGAATTGCGGCGGACGCTTGGCGTTGTAGGCGGCGAGCCCCTCGCGCGCGTCCTCGGAGGTGAACAAGCGCTGCTGCAGCTCGCGCTCGAGGCCGAGCGCCTCGCCGAGCGGCAGCTCGGCCCCGGTCACGACCGCGCGCTTGATGAGGCCCGCGGCGAGCGACGCCTTGTGCGGGGGACAGAACTGGCGGGCGTACTTCGTGACCTCGGCGTCGAAGGCTTCCGCCTCGAACACCCGGTTCACGAGCCCGAGGCCCAGGGCCTCCTCGAACGGGAAGGTGCCCCCGGTCGCCATCAGCTCGATGGCCCGGGAGCGGCCGACGAGGCGCGCCAGCCGCTGCGTGCCGCCGGTCCCGGGCAGGACACCGAGCGTCACCTCGGGGAGGCCGATCTTGCCGCCGCCCTTCTTCGCGACCCGCAGGTCACACGCCATCGCCACTTCCAGGCCGCCGCCGACCGTGTGGCCGTTGAGAGCGGCGATGACGAGCTTCGGCGTCTGCTCCAGGCGCAGGAGCGTTTCGTTGGCGTGCAGGCAGAAGGCGTACTTGAACTCCGGCGTGACGCTTTCCAGCATGCGGATGTCGGCGCCGGCGCAGAAGAAGCGATCCCCGGCGCCGCGCAGCACGATGACGTGCACCGACGGATCCATGCGAGCCTCGAGCACGCACGCGTCGAGCTCGCGCATCATGTCGTACGAATAGGTGTTCGCCGGCGGGGCGTCGAGCGTCAGGGTCAGGACCCCGGCATCGGCGTGCGCGCGGACCAGCGGCTCGGCCATGGCTTCGAGGACCTTCCGCTACGACAGGTCCACCCAGATCGATTTCGTCTGGGTGTATTCGAGGAGGCCCTGCCGTCCCAGCTCGCGCCCGAAGCCGCTCTGCTTCACGCCGCCGAACGGCATGGCGCTGTCGTAGAGGCCGTAGGAGTTGATCCAGACGGTGCCGGCCTGCAGCTGCCGCGCCGTGCGGTGCGCTTTCTTGATGTCCTTCGTCCAGACGGCGGCGGCGAGACCATAAACGGTGTCGTTCGCCTGGGCCAGCACGTCGTCGAGCTCCTTGAAGCGCAGCACGGCCAGGACCGGCCCGAAGATCTCCTCGCGCGCCAGCGTCATGTCGTTGCGCACGTCGGTGAAGATGGTCGGCCGCACGAAGTAGCCCTTGCCCTGCGGGCGCTCTCCGCCGGTGACGAGGCGCGCTCCCTCGGACTTCCCCTTGTCCACGTAGCCGAGGATGCTGCGCATCTGCGCCTCGCTCACCTGGGGTCCGAGACGCGTCTTCGGGTCGAGCGGGTCGCCCTGCTGCAGCTTGCCGACATGCGACTGCAGCTTGTCGAGGAAGGCGTCGTGGACGCTCTCCTCGAGGAAGAGGCGCGACCCGGCGGTGCACACCTCCCCCTTGTTGTAGAAGATGCCGTTCGAGGCGCCGCGCACCGCCATGTCGAGGTCGGCGTCGGCGAAGACGACGTTGGGGGACTTCCCGCCGAGCTCGAGGGTGAGCCGCTTCAGCGAGTCGGAGCCGCGCCGCATGATGTCCTGTCCCACCGCGGTCGAGCCGGTGAAGGCGATCTTCGAGACGCGCGGGTGCTCGACGAGCGCCTGGCCGGCGACGGTGCCGCGCCCCGGAAGGACGTTGAGCACGCCCGGCGGCATTCCGGCTTCGATCGCCAGCTCGGCGATGACCAGCGCCGTGAGCGGCGTCTCCTTCGCGGGCTTGAGCACCATGGTGTTGCCGGCCGCCAGCGCCGGGGCGATCTTCCAGGCCGCCATCAGGATGGGGAAGTTCCATGGCGTGATGGCGCCGACGACGCCGAGCGGCTCGCGCAGCGTGTAGTTGAGGCTGGGGGCGCGGACGGGGATCGTCTCCCCCTCCAGCTTCGTCGTCCAGCCGGCGTAATAGCGGAAGCAGTCGGCCGCCAGCGGCACGTCCACCCGCGTCGACTCGGTGATCGTCTTGCCCTGGTCGAGCGTCTCCAAGCGGCCGAGCTCCTGGACGTTCGCCTCGATGAGGTCGCCCAGCTTCCAGAGGATGCGGCCGCGATCGGCCCCCGACATCTTCGACCACGGGCCGGATTCGAAGGCCTTGCGCGCCGCCTGCACGGCGACGTCGACGTCCTCGGCCCCGGCCTCGGCGACCTCGGTGATCGCCTCCTCGGTCGCCGGGTTGATCGTCTTGAAGTGCAGTCCGGAACGGGGATCGGCCCACGCGCCGTCGATGAACAGACGCGCCGGGGCCAACGACTTGCGCAGCGGATTTGTCATGGTGCGCGGATGTTAGACGCAGCCGGACGGCGAGTCAACGCGCCGCGGCCGGGGAGGGCGCTACTCGGCGGACGACGCCTCGGGCTGGGGCGACGGCAGCGGCAGCCGCTGATCGGACACCGTCAACTCTTCGGAGGCGGCATGGGCACGGGCCGCGACGCGGTGGCGCCGCTCGCGATGCACGGTGCGCTGCTTCTCCTGCAGGGATCGCTGGTAGGGGGTGAACAGCTCCGCCGGCGTGCGGCAGCTCGCCGGGTACCAGAAGCCGCTGGCGTCGCGCTTGCCGGGAGGCAGCACCGATCCGCCGTCTTCGGCGTCGCGACCGTCCTCGAGCAGGGAAAGGAGCAGCGGTTCTGCGCGCCGCTTGACGACCTGGCCGTTTCCCCCGGGATTCGGCATGACGACATTCCCCTCGAGCCCGATTTGCCGTATCACCATTTAAAACAGACCGTTCACATGCTAGCAAATACGGGAGTCCCGGCGCAATCCCGATTCTTCGCGATCGGCCCGGGGGGCCGCGCCGCGCGGCTGGTCGCGCGTTGACACCCGTCGAGGGGTGGACTAGTGTTCGCCCGCCTTCGTCACCAGAACGACATGCAGTCGTCACCGGAGCCGTCCCGAGCGGACGCGGCCGCGCCGGAGGGGTCATGCTGAGCCTCAAGAAGAGCCGGAGGTTGTTCTTCGAGACCTTCGAGGCGATGGCGCGCTGCGCTGTCGAGGCGTCCGGCATCCTCGAGACCATGTTCAAGGGCGGTGCCGAGTCGTACGCGTCCCACGCGGCGCGCATCAAGGACGTCGAGCACCGCTGCGACGATCTCGTGCACGAAGCGGTGCGCGAGCTGAACCGCACCTTCATCACGCCGTTCGACCGCGAGGACATCCACGATCTCTGCACGACGCTCGACGACCTGGTCGACATCACCGATGCGGCGGCGAGCCGGGCCGTCCTGTTCAAGGTGGGACGTGAGGTGCCCGACGCGGCCGCTCTCGCGGGGGTCATCCGGCGGCAGTCCGAGAAGATCCTCGAGGCCGTGCAGCACCTCAACGAGCCGGAGTCGATCCTCGATCGCTGCAAGCAGATCAAGGAGATGGAGACCGAAGCGGACCGCCTCTACCGCGAGGCGATGGTCCGCCTCTTCGAGAACCACCCCGATCCGATCTTCGTCATCAAGGCGAAGGAGATCATCGAGGTGCTGGAGGGGGCGGCGGACGCCGGCGACCGCATCGCCATCGTGCTCGAGCGCATCGTTCTGAAGAACCAGTAGCCGATTCCAGGAGGCCGGCCATCGACCCCCTGCTGCTCTCCGTCGTCGCCATCATCGTGGTGGCGCTGATCTTCGACTTCCTGAACGGCTTCCACGACGCCGCCAACTCGGTCGCCACCGTGGTCTCCACGGGCACGCTCACTCCCAATGTCGCGGTCGCCTGGGCCGCCTTCTTCAACTTCGTCGCGGCGTTCGGCTTCGGCGTCAAGGTGGCGAACACGCTCGGCAAGGGCGTGGTGATGCCGGAGGCGATCGACCGCTGGGTCGTCCTCGGAGGGCTCGCCGGCGCCATCTTCTGGAACCTCTTCACCTGGTACTTCGGGCTGCCGGTCTCCTCGTCGCACGCGCTCATCGGGGGCCTGGCGGGAGCCGCGGTGGCGCACGCCGGCTTCGGCGTGCTCCTGTGGCCGGGGCTCGGCCGCATCGCGCTGTTCATCGTGCTGTCGCCGCTTCTGGGCCTGGTGCTCGGCTACCTCATGATGACCCTGATGATGCTCTTGAACGCGCGCTCGCGGCCGGCGGCGGTCGATCGGCGCTTCCGCTGGCTGCAACTCCTCTCGGCCGCCTTCTACAGCCTCGGCCACGGGACCAACGACGCGCAGAAGACCATGGGCATCATCGCCGTCCTCCTGTTCAGTACCGGCTACATGAAGGAGTTCAACATCCCCGTCTGGATCATCCTCACCTGCCACGCGGCGATCGCGCTGGGGACGCTGCTCGGCGGGTGGCGCATCGTCAAGACCATGGGCATGCGCATCACTAAACTCAAGCCGATCGGCGGGTTCTCCGCCGAGACGGCGGGAGCGATGATGCTCATCGGCACCGCGGTGTGGGGCATTCCGGTCAGCACGACCCACACCATCACCGGCGCCATCATGGGGGTCGGCGCGACGCACCGGCTGAGCGCGGTGCGCTGGGGCGTGGCGACCCGGATCGTCTGGGCCTGGCTCCTGACGATCCCGATTTCCGCGGCCGTCGCGGCCGCGGCCTACGGGGTCATCCGCCTCTTCATCTGACGGCCGCCGTGGCGGGCCTTGCGCCGGAGGGGAGTCGACGAATCGGCGCCCGGCGCCCTCAGGATCCCTCCAGGGCCATCGTCTTGCGCAGGCGGCGGGCGTGGCGTTCCTCGCCGCTGAAGCGCGCGCCGAGGAAGGCCGTCACCAGCTCCTCCGCCGTGGCGATGCCGATGACGCGCGCCCCGAGGCAGAGGACGTTGACGTCGTCGTGCTCCACGCCCTGGTGGGCGCTGTAGGTGTCGTGGCACAGGCCGGCGCGCACGCCGCGGATCTTGTTCGCGGCGACGCAGGCGCCGACGCCGCTGCCGCAGATGAGGATGCCGCGCTCGACCTGCTTCGACGCGACGGCGCGCCCCAGGGCCTCGGCCGCGTCCGGGTAGTCGTCCTGCGGGTCGTACTTGTCGGGGAAGACCTCCCGGACGTCGTGACCCTGTTTCCGCAGGAACGCGGCCAGGAAGTTCTTCATCTCCCACCCGGCGTGATCGCACGCCAGCGCCAGCTTCATGAGTGCCCTCCCGACGCCGCCACCTGGAACGTGAGCGACGACCAGAACGAATGCCAGTCCGCCTTGGGATCGTCGTGCAGCTCGATCATCTTCGTGGTGCGCAGCATCTGCCACCCGGCGCGCGGGATGGGCACCGAAATGCGCCCCGCGCCGTCGAGGCGGCCGCACCACGCATAGGGCCCCTGGCCACCCCCGGGCGCGGCGGGACCCGTGTCGTGTCCCGAGGTGGGAACCGCGAGGTCGGCGGCGTCGGCGGCGCAGAGAAACCCGTTCGAGTACGGCGCGTTGCGGAAGAAGACCCGGACCGGCAGCGTCCCGCCGGGCAGAAGCGTCGCGAGATCCTTCTCCGGGACGATCTCGAGGGTCAGGCCGACGCGTGTCAGCGCCACCGACGCATTCGGGCCCGCGATGTTCAGGAGCGTCTTCACGTGCCGGGTGTAGCGCTCCCGCCCGGGCGCGGCCGCCTTGTCGCCGCGGCGCGCCGCGAGCGGCGCCTCGTGTCCTTCCTCCTTGAGGTACGCGGTGAACTGCGGCCCTTCGAGGGTGATGTAGGACGGGTCGGTCGCCAGCGCCACGACCGCGGTCCCGGGCGCCCGCAGACGGAGGCGCGCCTGCGCCGGGTCTCCCGCGATCGTGGGGGATTCGATGTCGGTCCGGCCGCGGGCGTCGACGATCGCCAGCTCGAGGACGTGACCGGTCCTCCAGGCCACCTGCTCGCCCGGAAAGACCTCGGCGACGCGCATGCCCAGGTCGAAATCGGTCCCGGCGGCCGGCGTCGTGGTCGAAGGGAGGATGACGAAGTCGTGCGCCTGAGCCTTTGCGGGCCACGCGAGCAGGACGGCCAGCGCCACGAGCGCCAGGCGCGAGACCGGAGTCGCGCCGCCGGGCGGCAGCGAAAGCGAAGCGGAGCGCGGCATCATGTCGGGCACGGGATCATGCCACGAGGAGCGCCGCCTGCGAGAGGAGCCGCTCGGCTCCCTGCTCGCCGCTGCGCACGCAGTCGGGGACGCCGACGCCGCGCAGTCCGTTGCCGGCCAGGGCGAGCCCGACGTGGCGTTCGAGCCGCGATTCGATCTCCGCCACGCGCTCGAGGTGGCCCACTTCGTACCGCGCCATCGCCCCCGGCGCGAAGAAGGCCCGCGCCAGCCGCGGCTCCGCCTCGAGGCGAAGCAGCGCCTTCAGCTCCTCGCGGGCGCAGGCGATCGCCGCGTCGGCGTCACCGGTCGGCGCCGCCTCCTCGGCGAGGAAGGCGCGCACCAGGACGTGTCCCGCGGGCGCGCGCTCGACGAACTTCACGCTCGAGAACGAGCACGCGATCAGCCGCCGACCCTCGGTGCGGGGCACCACGAAGCCGAACCCGTCGAGCCGCCGCGGGAGGTCCTCCTCCCGGTAGCCCAGGCTGACGGTGGTCGAGGAGCCGTACGGGACCGCTCCGAGCAGCCGCGCGACGTCGCCGTCGATCGCGTCCAGAAGGGAAGCCGCCTCGCGCGCGCCGAGCGCCACGAGGACGGCGTGAACGTCGTCCCCTCCGACGGCGGTCCGCACCCGGTAGCGCGGCTGCCGCGCCGCCTGCGGCAGCGGCTCGATCCCGAGGACGCGCGTCCCCAGCCGCAGCGCGCCTTCGGGCAGCCCCTGTTCGAGCCGCTCGACGATCGCCCCCATGCCGCGGCGCGGCGTGACGAAGAGGGAATAGCGCGCCCCGGAGGTGCCGGCGGTCCCCGACGCGCCGCGGCCCCGTCCGCGCCGCAGCCCGAGAATGACGCTGCGGTGCTGCTGCTCGAGATCGAGAAAGCGCGGCATGGTCGCCCGCAGGCTCAGCCGCTCGGGGTCGGCGTTGTAGATGCCCGCCAGGAGCGGCTGCGCCAGCCGCTCGAGCGCCTGCGTCCCGAAGCGGCGCCGGACGAACGAGGCGAGGCTCTCGTCGGCCACCTTGGGCCCGCGTGGCAGCACCAGGTCGAGCGCGGCCCGCGCCTTGCCCCCCGGACTCAGCACGGGCGACTTGACGAAGGTCCTGAGCCGCGCCGGAGCCAGCAGCTGGAAGCCCTCCGGGATCGGCAGGAGGCGCCGCCCGCGCACGACGAACGACCGCCGGCAGTCGGGATTCGTGCCGATCAGCTCGCGGTCGAGCCCGAGACGGCGGCACAGCTCCAGTCCCCACGGGCGATCGGTGATGAAGCAGTCGGGCCCGGCTTCGAGCAGAAAGCCGTCGCTGCGCTCCGTGCGGATCACGCCGCCGGCGCGGCGCGCCGCTTCGTAGATCGTCAGGCGCAGCGGCACGTCCCGCGCCCGCGCGCGCGCGACGAGTGACTCCGCGGCCGCCAGCCCGGCGATGCCGGCCCCCACGATGGCGACGTGGAAGGGCGCCGCGGGCGCGGACGGGGACGCGGTCCTGTCGCTCACGCGCCCTCCCCGGCAGCGATCTCGCGCACCAGGCTCGTCAGCAGCCGTACGAAAGCCGGATGGTCGCCGGCGGTGCCAGCGCGGGCGAAGCCGAGCCCCAGCTCGCGGGCGCGCAGGCGCGCCGCGATGTCGAGGTCGTAGAGCACCTCGACGTGGTCGCTCACGAAACCGATCGGCGCGACGACGACGTCGGTCGCGCCCGCCGCCTGCTCTTCGGCAAGCGCGTCGAGGATGTCCGGCTCGAGCCAGGCTTCGCCGGGATTGCCGCTCCGGCTCTGGAACACCAGCCGCCATCGGCCAGCCCCGGCGGTTCGCGCCACGCCTTCGGCGGTGCGCAACAGGCTCGCCGCGTAGCCGCTTCGATCCGACATCTCCTGCGGGATGCTGTGCGCCGTGAACAAAACCGGCGCCTTGGCGCCGCGATCTTCGGGAAGGGAACGCCGCGCTTCGTCGAGGCGGGCGGCGAGCGCTTCGAGGAAGAGCGGATCCTCCGGCCAGTCGCGGCCATACGTCACCTCGGGGGCGCGCGTGCCGAGCGCGGCGCGTCCCTCCGTCACCGCCTGGGCGTACGCCTGGCGCGAGACCTGCGAGGCGTGCGGCGCGAGCACGATCCCGGCGGCGCGGCGAAGCGTCCGGCCGGCCATCAGCTCGAGCGTCTCGGCGATGAACGGGTGCCAGTGCCGCATCCCGATGAAGACGGGGAGGGGAGGTCCATCGCGCGCCAGCTCCGCTTCGAGAGCGGTCGCCTGCTTGCGCGTCAGCGCGAGGATGGGGGAGGAGCCGCCGACGTCCATGTAATGCTCGACGACCTCTTCATACCGTGCCTTCGGCACCGGGCGGCCGCGCAGCACGTGATCGAGGAAGGGGCGGATCTCCTCCGGCGCGGTCGGGCCGCCGAAAGCGATGAGCAAGACGGAATCGACCGGCGCGCTCATGCTTTCGGCCGCCTCATGCCTTCGTCTCGCGGGCCGCATCCCAGGCGTGCACCGTCTCGACCAGGGCGAGGACGTTGTCCACCGGCGTGTGCGGGAGGATCCCGTGTCCGAGATTGAAGATCCACCCGGGACGGTGGCCGGCGCGCTGCAGCAGGGCGCGGGCGCGGCGCACGACCTCGTCGCGCGGCGCGAACAGCAGGCACGGATCGAGGTTCCCCATGATGGCGGTGCCCGGTCCGAGGCGATCCCACGCCTCGAGCAGATCGATGCGCCAGTCCACCCCGACGACCGGCGCCTCGGCCTCGGCGATGGCTTCGAGCAGCGCCGTCGTCTGGGTGCCGAAGAGGATCACCGGCGCGTGCGGCCGGACCTGCGCCACCAGGCGCTTGACGTGCGGGAGCACGTGGCGGCGATAGTCCTCGGGTGACAGGCAGCCGACCCACGAATCGAAGATTTGCACCGCCTGCGCCCCGGCGTCGATCTGCCCCTTCAGGAACGTCGCGGTGAGATCGACCAGCCGCCCGAGCAGGGCGTCCCAGGCGCCCGGGTCGGAATAGAGAAACTCCTTCGTGTGCCGGTAATGCGCCGACCCGCCGCCTTCGATCAGGTATGACGCGAGAGTGAAAGGAGCGCCGGCGAAGCCCAGGAGCGGCATGCCCGCGGGAAGAGCGGCCCGGGTGCGGCGGATCGACTCGAACACGTACCCGAGCTCAGCGTTCACGTCGGGCGTCCGGAGGCGCTTCAGGTCGGCGGCGGACCGAATCGGCGGCTCGACCGACGGCCCCTCCCCCCGGTCGTAGGCGAGGCGGAACCCCAGGGGCTCGAGCGGCAGCAGCAGGTCCGAAAAGATGATGGCCGCGTCCACCCCGAGCCGCTTCGCCGCATGGACGGTGACCTCGGTGATCAGGTCAGGGTCATGGCACAGCGTCAGGAACGGGACTTTCTCCCGCAGGGCGCGGTACTCCTTCATGTAGCGCCCGGCCTGGCGCATCAACCAGATGGGTGGGGAGGGAAGCGGCTCGCGCCGGCACGCCCGGAGCAGGGGACTGTCTTCGAGCGCGGGGATGACCGGAGGCATCGGCGGAGCGTACCATGCCGGATCGTTGACAAAAGAGTACACATTTCCTAAAATTGCCGCGTCATGAAAGTCTCCTCGCAGGAAGAATACGGGCTGCGCTGCATGCTGCAGCTCGCCCGGCGCCAGCGCGAAATCCAGCCCCACCCGCTCACCCTGGCGGAGGTGGCCCGCGACGAAGGGCTCACCGTGGCGTACGTCGCCAAGCTGGTGCGGCGCCTGCGGCGGGCGGGCCTGGTGAAGAGCGTTCTCGGGCGGTCCGGTGGCTACACCCTGGCCCGCCCCGCCGCCGAGATCAGCGTCCTTGAGATCCTCGGCGCCCTCGGCGGCAAGCTCTACACGTCGGATTACTGCCGCCGGTTCGCGGGAGAGCGGACGACCTGCATGCACATGGGGGACTGCTCCATCCGGTCCCTGTGGGGAGTGGTCGAAGGGCTGCTCGAACGGGTCCTCGGGGCGACGATGCTCAAGGACCTGCTCGGCAGCGAGAAGCGGGTCGGAGACGTTCTCGGGGCGAGGGCTCCGGGTGTCATGCCGATCACGCGGGCGACCAGGGGGTAGGGAACGATGTCGGGATCGACCAAGACACTCCAGGACCTGACGACCCAGGACTACAAGTACGGCTTCACCACCGACATCGAAGCCGACACGGTCCCGAAGGGCCTGAGCGAAGACGTCGTCCGGACCATCTCGAAGAAGAAGGGGGAGCCCGCCTTCATGCTCGAGTGGCGGCTCAAGGCGTACCGCCACTGGCTCACGATGAAAGAGCCGACCTGGGCGAACGTCCGCTACCCGAAGATCGACTACCAGGACATCATTTATTACTCGGCGCCGAAATCCGCCGCCGACGGGCCCAAGAGCCTCGACGAGGTCGATCCCGAGCTGCGCCGCACCTACGAGAAGCTCGGCATTCCGCTGCAGGAGCAGAAGCTCCTTGCGGGGGTGGCCGTGGACGCCGTCTTCGACAGCGTCTCGGTCGCGACCACCTTCAAGGAGAAGCTGCGGTCGCTCGGCATCATCTTCTGCTCGTTCTCCGAGGCGGTGCGCGAGCACCCGGATCTCGTGCAGGCCTACCTCGGGTCGGTCGTGCCCTACAGCGACAACTTCTTCGCCACGCTCAACTCGGCGGTCTTCAGCGACGGCTCCTTCGTGTACGTCCCGAAGGGCGTCCGCTGCCCGATGGAGCTGTCGACCTACTTCCGCATCAACGCGGCCGACACCGGCCAGTTCGAGCGCACGCTCATCATCGCCGACGCCGGCGCGTACGTGTCTTATCTCGAGGGGTGCACGGCGCCGAAGCGGGACCGCAACCAGCTGCACGCCGCGGTCGTCGAGCTGGTGGCGCTCGATGACGCCACGATCAAGTACTCGACGGTGCAGAACTGGTATCCCGGCGACAAGGAAGGCAGAGGCGGCATCTACAACTTCGTCACCAAGCGCGGCAAGTGCCAGGGGCGCCGCTCGAAGATCTCCTGGACGCAGGTCGAAACCGGCTCCGCCATCACCTGGAAGTACCCGTCCTGCATCCTGCAGGGGGACGACTCGATCGGCGAGTTCTACTCCGTCGCGCTGACGAACAACTACCAGCAGGCGGACACCGGCACCAAGATGATCCACATCGGCCGCAATACCCGCAGCACGATCCTCTCCAAGGGGATCTCCGCCGGGCACGGGCAGAACACCTACCGCGGCCTGGTGAAGATCCTCAAGGGTGCGGCCAACGCCCGCAACTACTCGCAGTGCGACTCCCTCCTCATGGGGGACCAGTGCGGGGCGCACACCTTCCCCTACGTCGAGGTGAAGAACAGCACCGCCCGCCTCGAGCACGAGGCGTCCACGTCGAAGATCGGCGAGGACCAGATCTTCTACTGCCGCCAGCGGGGGCTCTCGGCCGAGGACGCCGTGAACCTCATCGTCAACGGCTTCTGCAAGGAGGTCTTCCGCGAGCTGCCGATGGAGTTCGCGGTCGAGGCCCAGAAACTGCTCGGTGTGAGCCTGGAGGGAAGCGTTGGCTAAGGAGAACGGCAAACCGAAGGCGTCCGGGGAGGCCGGAGCCGCCAGGGGCGGCCCGATGCTGGCGATCCGCGGGCTGAAGGCGCGCGCCGGAGGCAAGGACATCCTCAAGGGCATCGACCTCGAGGTGCGCCCCGGCGAAGTGCACGCCATCATGGGCCCCAACGGATCGGGGAAGAGCACGCTGGCCCACGTGCTGGCCGGCCGCGAGACGGTGGAGGTGACCGGCGGCGAGGTGATCTTCGAAGGACAGGATCTGCTGGCGATGACGCCCGAGGTGCGGGCGCGCGAGGGGATCTTCCTCGCCTTCCAGTACCCCGTCGAGATCCCGGGCGTCAGCAACATGTACCTGCTCAAGGCGGCCGCGAACGCCGTGCGCAAGCATCGCGGCGAGCCGGAGCTCGACGCCATGGAGTTCCTGGCGATCGTCAAGGAGCGGATGAAGCTCGTGCAGATGGACCAGGCGCTCCTGAACCGCTCGGTGAACGAAGGGTTCTCCGGCGGCGAGAAGAAGCGCAACGAGATCTTCCAGATGGCGGTCCTGGCGCCGCGCCTGGCCGTCCTCGACGAGACCGACTCGGGCCTCGACATCGACGCCCTGCGCATCGTCGCGGGGGGCGTCAACGCGCTGCGCGGTCCGGAGCGCGCCATGCTCGTCATCACCCACTACCAGCGCCTCCTGAGCCACATCGTCCCCGACCGGGTTCACGTCCTGGCGCAGGGGCGCATCGTCCGTTCGGGCGGGCGCGAGCTCGCCCTCAGCCTCGAGGAGAAGGGTTACGCCTGGCTCGAGGCGGAGGGGCCCGGCGCGCCGGCTCCCGCCGGGGCCCGCTGACCGGACGGCCATGAGCGAAACCTCCGTCATCGCGGGCGAGGCGCTCGCGCCGTACACCACCGCCTTCGAGACGCGCGTCGCCGCCCGGAAGAACCGGCCGGCCGACCGCCGCGGGGCGGCCTGGCTCGATGCGAAGCGGGACGAGGCGTTCGAGTCGTTCCGGTCGCGCGGCATCCCGACGACGAAAGACGAAGCCTGGCGCGCCACGAGCCTCCTGCCCCTGACGAAGCAGCGCTTCGCGGCGGCGCCGGCGCTCGCGGACGACGCGATCACGCCGGACCAGTTCGAGCGGCTCACCTTCGAGCCGTGGGACTGCACGCACCTCGTCTTCCTGAACGGCCGCTTCGCGCCCGGGCTTTCCCGTATCGGCAAGCTCCCGGAGGGCGTGCGCCTGTCGAGCCTCGACGAGGCGGCCGGCGCCCATCGCGGCCTGGTCGAGCCGCATCTCGGACGCCTGGCCGCGGCGCGCGAGCGCTCGCTCACCGATCTCAACACGGCGCTGATGGACGACGGGCTGTTCCTGCACGTGCCGCGCGGCACCGTGGTGCCGGAGCCGATCCACGTCCTGTTCGTGTCGCGCTCCGAGGCCGGCCCGTCGATGTCCTTCCCGCGCAACCTCATCGTCGTCGAGGACGGGGCGCAGGCTTCGGTCATCGAGTCGTACGCCGGGCTCGAAGGCGGGACGACCTTCACCAACGCCGTGACCGAGATCGTCGCGGGCGAGGGCGCGGTGCTGCAGCACGTGCGTCTCGAGCGCGAGCAGCCCACCGGCATCCATGTCGGGCACCTCGAGGCGTCGCTCGGCCGGTCGGCGTCGCTCAGCCAGCAGGCGGTCTCGCTCGGCGGCGGTCTCGTGCGCCAGGACATCGCGGCGACGCTCGCGGGAGAAGGCGCCGACTGCACCCTCGACGGCCTGTACGTGCTGGCGGGGAAGCAGCACTGCGACAGCCACACGATCGTCGACCACGCGCGGCCGCACGGCACCAGCCGCCAGCTCTACAAGGGCGTGCTCGACGGCCACGCCCGCGGCATCTTCGACGGCACCGTGATCGTCAGGCCGGACGCGCAGAAGACCGACGCGCGCCAGATCAACCGCAACCTGCTCCTCTCGGAGGACGCGCTGGCCGACAGCAAGCCGACGCTGCAGATCCACGCCGACGACGTGAAGTGCAGCCACGCCGCCACCATCGGCCAGATCGAGGAGGAGGCGCTCTTCTACCTGCGCTCCCGGGCCCTGTCCGAGGAAACGGCGCGGAGCCTCCTCATCCGGGCCTTCATCGCCGACGTCCTGGGGCGCATCAAGATCGAGCCGGTGCGGGCCGGGCTCGAGTGCCTGCTGTTCACGCGGAGGGCGCGTCCATGAACACCCATCCCGACCTCGATCCCGCGGCGGGCGCGCCGCCGTCCGGAACGGCCGGCGCCGTCGCGCCCTCGCGGACGGAGGCGGCGGCGCAGGCGCTGGACGTGCCGGCCATCCGCGAGGACTTCCCGATCCTGCGGCAGACGGTCCGGGGCGGGAAGCCGCTCGCGTACCTCGACAACGCCGCGACGGCGCAGAAGCCGCGTGCCGTCATCGACGCCATCACGCGCTACTACACGCAGTCGAACTCCAACGTGCACCGCGGCCTGCACGAGCTGAGCGAGCGCGCCACCGCCCTGTACGAGGGGGCGCGCGGCACCGTGCGGCGGGCGCTCGGCGCCGGCGAGGACCGGGAGATCGTCTTCGTGCGCGGCACGACCGAGGGCATCAACCTCGTGGCGCAGGCCTGGGCGCGGCCGCGCCTGAAGGCGGGCGACGAGATCCTGATCACCGCGATGGAGCACCACTCCGACATCGTGCCGTGGCAGATCGTCTGCGGACAGACCGGCGCGAAGCTCGTGGTGGCGCCGATCAACGACGGCGGCGAGCTGGACCTGCCGGCGCTCGAGCGGCTGCTCCACAAGAAGACGCGCCTGCTGGCGCTGGCGCACGTCAGCAACGCCCTCGGCACCATCAACCCGGTGAAGCGCATCGTCGCCATGGCGCACGAGCACAAGGTGCCCGTGCTGCTGGACGGCGCGCAGGCGGTGCCGCACCTGCCGGTGGACGTGCGCGACATCGGCTGCGACTTCTACGCGTTCTCGGGCCACAAGGCGTACGGTCCGACCGGCATCGGCGCGCTCTACGGACGCGCCGAGCTGCTCGAGGAAATGGACCCCTGGCAGGGAGGCGGCGACATGATCGCCTCCGTCACCTTCGAGAAGACGACCTGGAACCGGCTGCCGTGGAAGTTCGAGGCGGGCACGCCCGACATCGCGGGCGCGGTCGGGCTGGCGGCGGCGCTCGACTACGTGGCGGCCATCGGCTGGGGGCCGATCGAGGAATACGAGACGGCCCTGCTCCACGACGCCACCGAGGCGGTCGCGGCGGTGCCCGGCGTGACCGTGCTGGCGCGCGAGGCGCCGCGCGTCTCGGTCGTCTCCTTCACGATGGAGGGGGTCCACCCGCACGATATCGGCACCATCGTGGATCTCAATGGAGTCGCCATCCGCGCCGGGCATCACTGCGCCCAGCCGCTGATGGACAGGTTCGGCGTGCCGGCGACGGCCCGCGCCTCGCTCGCGTTCTACAACACGCGCGAGGAGATCGACGCGCTCGTGGCGGGGCTGCACCAGGTGAACGAGGTGTTCGGCCGGTGAGCGAGCTCCAGGACCTCTACCAGCAGGTGATCCTCGATCACAACCAGCGACCGCGGAACTTCCATCCGCTCGAAGGAAAGGCGCTCAAGGCCGAGGGGCACAACCCGCTCTGCGGCGATCGCCTGACCCTCTGGGTGGATCGCGACAAAGGACGCCTCGCCGACGTCGGTTTCGTCGGCACGGGGTGCGCCATCTCCAAGGCGTCGGCGTCGATGATGACCGAGGCGGTGAAGGGAAAATCCGAGACCGAGGCGCAGAGCCTGTTCGATCTCTTCCACGGGCTGGTGACGGGGGAGCACCCGGTGGACGCGGACGACCCGCGACTCGGCAAGCTGGTCGTCTTCGCCGGCGTCCGCGACTACCCTGTGCGCGTGAAGTGCGCGACCCTGGCCTGGCACACGCTTCGCGCCGCGCTGGCCGGCGGCGAGACGGTGAGCACCGAATGAGCGACGACGCGAAGCGCAATCCCGATCCGGACACCCCGGACAGCCGGCTCCAGGGCGACCCGGCACGCCTGGATGCCGCGGCGGCTACTGGAGAGGCCCCCGCGCGGCCGTTCAAGGGGCCGGCCCACGCGCAGCCGAACCTGCGCCTCGACCCGCGCGAGCGCGAGCTCGAGGAGCTGGTGATCGACCAGCTCCGCTCCTGCTACGACCCGGAGATCCCGGTCAACATCTACGAGCTCGGGCTCATCTACGACATCGACGTCACCTCCGACGGGAAGGTGGACGTGCGCATGACCCTGACGTCTCCCATGTGCCCCGTCGCCGGATCCCTGCCTCCCGACGTCGAATCCCGCATCCGCTCCATCCCGGGCGTCACCGAAGCGAAGGTCGAGGTCACCTGGGACCCCGCCTGGGGTCCGGAGATGATGACCGAGGCCGCCCGGCTCCAGCTCAACATGCTGTGAGCGGACCCGCACGGGGCGTGAACGCCGTTACGCGGACCCGGTGAGCCGGTCGGCGACGAACCGATCGAAGGTGTGGGTCATCCACTCGAGGTTGCTCAGGCGCCCGCGATCGTAGGCGGACGACTGCACGCCGAGCTGCGTGCGCTCGCAGACCTTCCAGTCCTGCTGGTTGGTCTCGTCCCAGAAATCGACGGCGTCCTTCGGGTCGAAGCCGGGGCGCGCCACCTCGTCCGCCGCGAACAGGAACTCGCAGACGATCTCGGTGTGTCCCGGGTCCTTCGGCCACAGGACGTGCGTCATGACGTAGTCCGGGTGCAGGCTCAAGAACAGGTTGGGATAGAGGATGTAGTAATGGATGCGCCGGTGATCCTCGGGCAGGATGCCGGGGAAGGGCCGGCGGCTGGTGGTCCCGTCCACCGACATGGTGTTGAACTCGGGCTCGCGCAGCTCCATGTAGCCGCCGACGGTCGCCTGGTTGATGAGGTCGATCTCGCCGCTGCGGTAGTGGGAAATCTTGTTGAGCTGCGGGTGCACCAGGAAGCAGTGGTAGCACTCCGAGTAGTTCTCGCAGAGGATCTTCCAGTTCGATGCGACCGTGTAGGAGATCCGCTTCCCCGATCGCAGCGAGGTCATGTCATAGCGGTCGAAGTAGTGCGCCATCGCGCCGAGATGGGTGTCGAGCGGCGGAGTGTCCGGTGACAGGGTGACGAAGACGAACCCGGACCAGGTCGCGAGGCGCACCCGGTGCAGGGGATAGCGGGCGCGGTCGAACTGCTTCACCTCGTCCATGTGCGGCGCGGTCTTCAGGCGCCCTTCGAGGTCGTAGGTCCAGGCGTGGTAAGGGCACTGGATGCGGGCGAGGCCGCGCCCCGCCGGTTCCTCGATGAGCCGCGAGCCGCGGTGCCGGCAGACGTTGAAGAAGGCGTTGAGCCGCCCGTCGGCGTCGCGCACCACGACGACGCTCTCCGACCCGACGGCGCGCGTCACGTAGTCGCCGGCGGAGGCCAGGTCCGACTCGCGCCCGACGCACAGCCACATCTTCGCGAAGATGCGGCCCTGTTCCTCCTTGAGGATGACCGGGTCGTGGTAGTAGCGCCCCGGCAGCGTGGTCGCCTCGTCGAGCGGCACCCGGATGGACGCCAGATCCCGCTCGGCCTGCTCGCGATCGAACGTGCTCTCCTTCGGTGCGACGGGACTCAGGGACGTGCGCGGAGTCTGGCTCATGGCGCTCCTCGGCGTGGGAGCGGAAGGATACCCGGCCGCGCCGCCCCCTGCAACACATTTTGAAACTCGAATTCACGATACGGGACAACGAACCCCATCTTCATTTCTATACTGCGCTCATGTTCTCCAGCCGCGTCCCCTGGCCCGAGCGCGAGAACCGCCTGACGCAGGCGCTCCGCCTGCGCCGCGCCGGCGGGGCTCCGGTGATCGATCTGACCGAGACGAACCCGACGCGCGTCGGCATCGACTACCCCGACGCGGCGATCGCGCAGGCGCTGGCGGATCCCGCGGCCGCGCGGTACGCCCCCGACCCGCGCGGCCTGCTCACGGCGCGCGAGGCGGTCTCCGCCTGGCTGCGCGGGCGCGGCCGCGATATCGGTGTCGACCAGCTCGTCCTGACCGCGAGCACGAGCGAGGCGTACGCGCTGCTCTTCAAGATCCTCTGCGCCCCGGGAGACTCGGTGCTGGTCCCGAGCCCGTCGTACCCGCTCTTCGAGCACCTGGCGCGGCTCGAAGGCGTGTCCGCAGCGCCGTACCGGCTGGACGCCGAGCGCAGCTGGCGTCTCGACGCGGCCGCGCTGGCCGACGCGCTCGAGCAGGCGCGCAATCCCAAGGCGGTGGTCGTCGTCAACCCGAACAACCCGACCGGCACCGCGCTTCGCGCCGAGGAACGCGACGCGCTCGATCGCTTCTGCGCCGCGCGCGGGCTCGCGGTCATCTCGGACGAGGTGTTCTTCGAGCACCTCTTCGCACGGGCCAATCCGTCCGCCCGGCAGGACGATCCGCCCGTCTCGCTCGCCGCCGGGCGTCCCGGGGCGCTGACTTTCATCCTCGGCGGGTTATCGAAATCATGCGGGTTGCCACAGCTGAAGCTTGGCTGGATCGCGGCGGCAGGTCCCGACTCTCTCCGTCAGGAGGCGCTGGCCCGGCTCGAGTTCGCCGCCGACTCTTATCTGTCGGTCGGCACCCCGGTGCAGCTGGCGGCCGAGCACCTGCTGTCTCTCGGTGCCGGGATCGGTCGGCAGATTGCCGGGCGGGTTGAGAGCAATCTGAGCCGGCTTTTGGATGCGATTCCACGCGACTCCCCGGTCGCCGTCGAGCCCCCCGACGGAGGCTGGTCGGCGGTCCTGCGCGTCCCCGCGATTCGCAGCGAAGAGGAGCTGGTACTCCTTCTGCTGCAACAAGATGGCGTCCTGGTCCACCCCGGCTTCTTCTTCGATTTCCCGCGCGAGGCGTACCTCGTGGTCAGCCTGCTCGCAGAGTCGGGGCAGTTCCGCGCCGGGCTCGAGTCCATCTTCCGCCGGGTGGCCGGTTGAGGCTGCGGATCGCGCCTCCGGCAGGACATCCACGGCCCTCCCGGGACTCGTATCTCCATGGCGGGCGGCTGAATCTTCCCGTGTCCCCATGCATCGAAGGACACAGAGGAGAGCGAGGGCAGGGTCCGGCCCTCCGCCGGCCTGGAGCCGGGGTGCCCGGAATCTCCTGACAGGCCCGGTGGCAGGGGATTTGCCTACCCGGGGGGCACTGTGTAATATCCCGCGTCCACGGGACAGCCTGGAGTTGGTGTTCGGTCTGCGGTTGCAGTCAACCCAAGGTATTGCAAAGAGGAGGAAGGCACATGAAGGCGAAGAACGCGATGGGCTTTGCGGTCGCTGCGGCTGTGGTCGGGATGCTGGCCACGGGCTACCAGTTCACGGCCGACGAGAAGAAGGACGAGGGCAGCGTGAAGTGCGCGGGCATCAACTCGTGCAAGGGTCACGGCGCCTGCGCCTCCTCGGACGGCAGCCACGCCTGCGCCGGCAAGAACGACTGCAAGGGCAAGGGCTGGGTGAAGGTGAAGTCCGAGAAGGAGTGCACGGACAAGGGCGGCACGGTCGTCAAGGACGCGAAGTAAGCGACTCTCACCGCGGGGGTCGGGTCTCTTCGGAGCCCGATCCCCGCGGTTTTTCTTCATGCCTCCCGCCGCACTCGGCCACGGCGTCGGCCTTCGCCGTGAGCACTTCGAGCGTGTCCTCTCCGCTCCCACCCGCATGGACTGGTTCGAGGTCATCTCCGAGAACTTCATGGCGGATGGGGGGCGTCCGCTGGACGTCCTCGAGAAGGTGCGCGCCCGCTACCCCGTCGTGCTGCACGGGGTGTCGCTGTCGATCGGCTCGACCGACCCGCTGAACGAGCCCTACCTCGATCGCCTCGCGGCCCTGGCCCGCCGCACCGAGCCGGCCTGGGTGTCCGACCATCTCTGCTGGGCGGGATTCGGCGGGCATTTCGCTCACGACCTGCTGCCGCTCCCGTACACCGAGGAGGCGCTCGCCCACGTCGTGTCGCGGGTGCACCGCGTGCAGGAGCGCCTCGGGCGGCCGATCGCCCTCGAGAACGTCTCGTCGTACGTCACCTTCCGCCAGTCGAGCCTCCCCGAGTGGGAGTTCCTGGCGGAGATCGCGCGCCGGTCCGGCTGCGGCATCCTGCTCGACGTCAACAACATCTATGTCTCGTCGCGGAACCACGGCTTCGACCCGCGCGCCTACATCGAGGGGATCCCGAAGGAGGCGGTCTGGCAGTTCCATCTCGCCGGGCACTCCGACAAGGGGACGTTCCTTCTCGACACGCACGACCACCCGGTGCCCGACCCGGTCTGGGAGCTCTACGAGCACGCGCTGCGGCGCTTCGGCCGGGTGAGCGCCCTCGTCGAGTGGGACGACAACATGCCCACCTTCGAGCGCCTCGAAGAGGAGTCGCTGCGCGCCCGCGAGATCGAGACGCGGGTCCTCGGCGGCGCCGCAATGCGCGCCTCGCGATGAACCGGACCTCGACGCTCCTCGGCGCCGAATCCCTCTTCTGGGATCTCATCACCGCGCCGGAGGGCGTGCGGCCCGGGCTGGAGGCGCTGGTGCGGGCGGGGAAGGCCGACCCCGGGGCCATCGAGTCGCTCGTCGGCGGCGACGATCGCCTGCCGGCGGCCGAGCGGCTCGACATCTACGCCAACATGTACTTCTTCCGCCTGCTCGACTGCCTCCGGGAGGACTTTCCGCGGTTGGCGACGGCGCTCGGCGAGCAGCGGTTCCACAATCTCGCGACCGACTACCTGCTCGCCCATCCGTCGGCGAACCCGTCGCTGCGTTATCTCGGGGAGCGGCTTCCGGGATTTTTCGCCGGGCACGCGCTGGCGCGCGAGTCGGCGTGCCTGGCCGATCTCGCCCGCCTCGAATGGACCCGCGCCGACCTGTTCGATGCGGCGGACTGCCGGGCCCTCGGCCGCGACGACGTCGCCTCGCTGGCCGGTGCCCACGGCGGCGACCTGCCGCTGCGGACCGTGCCGGCCTTCCGCCTGCTGCGTCTCGATCACGACGCCCCGGCCCTGTGGCGCGAGTTGCGCGATCGGGAGCAGAGCGAGTCCGGCACTGCGCCGTCGTCCGACGAAACGCCTGACGAGACCTCGGCCGCCGCGACCTGGGGAGCCGGGGCGGCCAACGCCGCGCGCCTGGGCGAAGAGGCGGGGAGCCGCTGCGAAGCGGGGCACGTGCACGATGATCGCCCGGCCCCGCCGCTGCCGCAGCAGAAAAGGCGGAAGACCGCGGCGCGCGTCTGGCGGCGCGGCTTCACCGTCTTCCATCGCGCCATCGACGACGAAGAGGCCGACCTGCTCGAGCTGATCGCCGAAGGGACGGTCCTGTCCCGCGTCGCCCAGCGCCTGGCCGCCGGGCGCTCGCAGGCCCGCGCCACCGAGGCGGTCGGGCGCCTCCTGCAGGCCTGGCTCGACGCCGGAATCCTCGCCGCCGAACCTCTGCGATAGAATCGCCGTTCCAGAACGGAGCGCGGCGTGGCCCCGAATCCCCGCACTCACAGCACGATGTTCCGCTACCCGGTGGCTTGCGTCGCCGTCTCTCTTCTCGCCCTGACCGCGGAGTCCGATCCCCTCATGAGCAGCCCCGATTCGCAAGCGAAACCGCCGGTCGCGCGGGTGCAGGAAGTCACCGACACCGTCCAGGGCGTGACCATCACCGACCCGTACCGCTGGCTCGAGGACGGCAAGTCGGACGAGGTGCGCGCCTGGGTGGACGGCCAGAATGCGTACACCGCGTCGCTGCTCGATGCGCGGCCGGGGCGCGCCGCGGTGCACGACCGGCTGGCGCGCCTCCTGTCGATCGGCACCATCGGCACGCCCGACCCGCGGGGCGGACGCTACTTCTTCACGCGCCGGGAAGGGAAGCAGAACCAGCCGATCCTCTACGTGCGTGACGGCCTGAAGGGCAAGGATCGCGTGCTCGTCGATCCGAACCCGCTCAGCCCGGACGGCACCGCCACCATCGACTGGTGGTTCCCGTCGCGCGACGGCAGGCGGCTGGCCTACGGCGTCTCGACCGCGGGCGACGAGAAGAGCACGCTGCGGGTGCGCGACACCGCGACCGGGAAGGATCTTCCCGACGTCATCCCCGACACACGCTACTGCTCTCTGGGCTGGGCGCCCGACGGCAGCGGCTTCTACTACACGCGTTACCCGGCCAAGGGCTCCGTGCCGGAGGGACAGGAGAACTACAACCGGCACGTCTTCCACCACCGGCTCGGCGAGGACCCGGCGAAGGACGCCTACGTCTTCGGGCGTGAGCGCAAGCCCGAGGAGATCATCGAGATCGACCTCTCGACCGACGGCCGCTGGCTCACCGCGACCGTGTTCGATGGCTGGGCGAAAACCGACCTGCTGGTCTCCGACCGCCGGGCGGCGAGCCCGTCGTTCACCTCCGTCGCCACGGGACTCGATGCCATCTTCACCGGCGGCGTCGTGCATGGGGTGCTCTACGTCCGCACCAATTACGAGGCGCCGCGCTACCGGCTGCTGGCGATCGACCCTGCGAAGCCGGCGCGCGACAGCTGGAAGACCCTCCTGCCGCAGAAGGAGTCGGTGCTCGACGACGCGCGCATCGTCGGCAACCGCATCGTCACGCGCCTGATGGAGCACGCCTCGTCGCGCGTCGTCCTCTACGACCTCGACGGCAAGAGGCTGTCGGAGGTCGCGCTGCCCGCGCTCGGCACGGTCGACGCGATCTCCGGGGAGCCGGACGGCCGCGAGGCCTTCTTCGGCTTCAATTCCTACACCGTGCCGCCCCTGGTGCAGCGCATCGACCTGGCGACGGGGACCGCCACGACCTGGGAGAAGGTTTCGGCCGACCTCGATCTCTCCCGCCTCGAGGTGCAGCAGCGTTCTTATCCCTCGAAGGACGGCACGAAGGTCACGATGTTCGTCGTCGGGCGCAAAGGGCTGGCGCTCGACGGGTCCAACCCGACATTGCTCTACGGCTACGGCGGCTTCAACGTCAGCCAGACGCCCGGCTTCAGCCGGTCGCTCGTCCTGTGGCTGGAGCGCGGCGGCGTCTACGCCGAGGCCAACCTGCGCGGCGGCGGCGAATACGGCGAAGACTGGCACCGCGCCGGCATGCTCGACCGCAAGCAGAACGTCTTCGACGACTTCATCGCCGCCGGCCAGTTCCTCATTGCACAGAAATACACCACGGCCGAGCGGCTGGGGATCTACGGCGGCAGCAACGGCGGGCTGCTCGTCGGGGCGACGCTCACCCAGCGCCCCGATCTCTTCCAGGCCGTCGTCTGCGCCGTGCCGCTCCTCGACATGCTGCGCTACCAGGACTTCCAGATCGCCCGCCTGTGGGTGCCGGAGTACGGCTCGGCCGAGGATCCGGCGCAGTTCAAGTCTCTCTACGCCTACTCGCCCTACCATCACGTGAAAAAGGGGACGGCGTACCCGGCGGTGCTGCTGACGACGGCCGACAGCGACAGCCGCGTCGACCCGATGCACGCGCGCAAGATGGCGGCGCTGCTGCAGGCTTCCACCGCCTCGGACCGGCCGATCCTTCTGCGCACGGAGACGCGCGCCGGACACGGCGTCGGCAAGCCGCTGTCGAAGCAGATCGACGAGGCGGCGGATGTCTACGGCTTCCTGCTGTGGCAGCTCGGCCTGGAGCAGAAGATGGCGCCCGGCCCCGAGCCGGTCGACTCGAAGAGCAAGCCGGCGGAGGAGAAAGCGCGCTCATGAACACCGATCGACCCTCAGCAACCGACGCAGCCGCGCGCCACGTTGCGCACACGGTCTGCCCGCTCGACTGTCCGGACCGCTGCAGCCTCGAGGTCACGGTCGAGGCGGGACGCGTCACCGGGATCGACGGGAGCCGGGTGAACCCGGTGACCGACGGCTTCATCTGCGGCAAGGTCCGCAACTTCACCAAGCGCCTGTATGGGCCGGAGCGCCTGCTCCACCCGATGCGGCGCACCGGAAAGAAGGGAAGCGGCGCCTTCGAGGCGATCTCCTGGGACGAGGCGATTGCCACGATCGCCGCGCGCTTCGCGACGGTCCGCAGCGAAAGCGGCGGCGAGGCCATCCTGCCGTTCTGCTACGGCGGCTCGAACGGCCTGATCACCCAGGACGCCGCCGACGCACGGCTGTTCCGCGGCCTCGGGGCGTCGCGCCTGCTGCGCACCGTGTGCGCCGAGCCGACCGGTTTCGTGGCGCGCGTTCTCTACGGCAAGATGCCGGTGGTCGATTTCCCCGACTTCGAGGCGGCGCGCTTCATCCTCGTGTGGGGCGCGAACCCGCGCGAGAGCAACATCCACCTCGTGCCGTATCTCAAGGCAGCCAAGGCGAACGGGGCGAAGATCGCCGTGATCGATCCGCGCCGCATCGCCGGCGGGGGCATGGTGGATTTCCACCTGCCGGTCTGGCCGGGATCCGATGCGGCGGTGGCGCTCGCGATGATCGCCCACCTCGAGCGGCAGGGGCGGGTGGACCGTGACTTCCTCGCCCGGCACGCAACCGGCGCCGAGCGCCTGCTCGAGACGGCGCGCGCCTGGACGCTCGAGCGTGCGGCCGCGGCCGCACGCGTCGAGGCGAAGGCCATCGCGGCTCTCGCCGACGCCTACGCCGACGCCTCGCCCGCGCTCGTGCGCTGCGGCTGGGGCGTCGAGCGCAACCGCAATGCCGAGTCCGCGGTGGCGGCCATCCTGGCGCTTCCGGCCGTCGCGGGGAAATTCGGCGTGCGCGGCGGCGGCTACGCCCTTTCCTCCTCCGGGTCGTATCGGGTTGATCACGACGCCGTCGCAGGCGTGACCGAGCCGCCGACGCGGGAGATCAACATGAACCGCCTCGGCCGCGCGCTGCTCGAACAGACGAGCCCGCCCGTGCGCGCCCTGTTCGTCTACAACGCCAATCCGGCGGCGACCATCCCCGACCAGGGACGGGTGCTGCGCGGCCTCGAGCGCGAGGACCTCTTCACCGTCGTCTTCGAGCAGGTCATGACCGACACGGCGCTCTACGCCGACATCCTGCTGCCGGCGACGACCTTCCTCGAGCACACCGAGCTGAGCACGTCGTACGGCACCTACAGCGCCATGCTGGGCGAGCCGGTCATGCAGCCGGTCGGCGAGTCGAAGAGCAACGAGGAGGTCTTCACGCTCCTCGGACGTGCGCTCGGTCTCGATCCGGAGAAGCGCTGGCCGACGGGGGAGACGCAGGTGCTGCAGGCGCTCGCCGCCATCCGCGGCCCGCTCGAAGGACAAGGGGGCGAGGATCGCCTGCGCCGCCTGCGCGAGCGCCGCGTGCTGCGCATGGACTTCCCCGGCGAGGCTCCGGTGCAGTTCGTCACCGTCTTCCCGGGCACGTCCGACCGGAAGATCCATTTCTGGCCGGACGAGTGGCCCAAACCGTACGAGGTGCTGGCCGACCCGGAGGAGCTCCCGGGGCGCGGGCGTCATCCGCTGGCGCTGATCTCGCCTGCGACCGACCGCAGCATCTCCTCGACGCTGGCGGAGTACGGCTTCAAGGAGGCGGTGGTCACGATCCACCCCGACGACGCCGCCGCGCGACGCCTGCAGGACGGGGGACTCGTGCGCGTGCACAACGACCTCGGCGAAGTGGTGGTGCGCCTCAAGGTCAGCGACGAGGTGCGTCCCGGCGTCGCCAGCCTCCCGAAGGGCATCTGGAACCGCCACACGAAGAACGGCCGCGTCGGCAACACGCTGGTGCCGGACGACATCTCATCGGCGTCGGGCGGCGCCTGCTTCAACGACGCGCGTGTCGAAGTGGCAATGGCGTAGTGGAACGCCGCGACTTCATCAAGATCGTCGTCACCGGATCGCTCGCCGGCATGGCGTGCGGCCGCCTCGGACCCGGCGGCAAAGGCTCGGGCGCCGGCGGCGACGACCAGGGCCCGACGCGCGCCGACCTCAGTCCCGTGCAGACGCGCGAGTCGAACGCCGTCTGCCATGCGGTGCGCGACGGCGCGACCATCCGCCTGCCGAAGCCGGGCCGCCACGTGCCGATCGTCATCGCCGGCGGCGGCCCCGCCGGCCTGTGCGCCGCGCGCTTCCTCGGCGACCGGCCTTACCTGCTGATCGAGAAGGAGAACCAGGTCGGCGGCAACGGCACCGGCGGCTTCTGGCGCGGCGTCGGCTACAGCAGCGGCGCCTCGTACAACAGCAACGCCGACGTGAAGGCGCTGGCGACCGAGCTGGGCGTCGCCTTCTATCCCATCGACAGCGTGGACGGGATGATCGTCCGCGACATCTACGTCCCCGATTTCTTCACCGGCGGGGTGCGCCGCGCCCCGTATCCGCAGCGCGTCCGCGACGCCTTCCGCCGTTTCGTGGACACGTACCACACCTTCGATCCGGAGAAAGATCTCCAGCGCCTCGACAACCTGCCGTTCGCCGACATCCTCAAGGACTACCCGGAGGAGGTCACCGCCTTCTTCGACTCGTTCGGCCCGAACAACTGGGGCGCGCGTGTCGCCGATACGTCGGCTTACATCGGCATCGAG
This sequence comes from Verrucomicrobiia bacterium, assembly GCA_035638075.1. GTDB lineage: Bacteria > Acidobacteriota > Polarisedimenticolia > Gp22-AA2 > Gp22-AA2 > DASRAU01. The sequence continues at coordinate 198,476 of DASRAU010000029.1, read as the reverse complement.
GCGGCACAGTGGATGGGAGGGCTCGAGAGCGGGCGTTACGCGGGCGAAGCCGGCTTCGGCCCGCTCACCCAGGCGCTGGGGAAATCGATCATGGCCAAAGGCGCCGACCGGCTTCTGACCGGCGCGGCCGTCGTGCGCATCGAGCAGGAGAAGGACCGCATCCTCGTCGCCTACGTCCCACCGGGCGCCGCGCTCCAGGGCGCCGCGATCCCCGCCGGCGGCTCGGGTCCGGCCACGGCACCGGCGGGAGGTTCCATCTGGGAAGGCCCACCGCTGCCGCTCGAATGCGTCTCGGCCGACACCGTCATCGTGGCGGCGCCGAAGTTCATCGCCAAGCATCTGGTGGCCGGGCTCCCCGACGAGCAGAAGCAGGCGATGGCCAGCATCCGCTACGAGCCGTACATGGTGGCGAACCTCTGCTTCGACGGCGTCGTGCACGAGGGCTGCTTCGACACCAACATCCCCGCCCCCGACGTGATGAGCGACTTCGTCTGCGCCGACTGGCCGGCGACACACGGGAAGGGGGATGCGGAGCGCCCGACGGTGCTGTCCTGCTACATGCCGCAGCGCCGCGAGGACCGGGCGTTGATGCTGGACGAGTCGGAGGTGCGCGCCCGGGCGCTCAAGGCGCTGGACCGGATCGACCGCTGGTTCCCCGGCGCCGCCGGGCGCTGCCGCGAGATCCAGGTGCGCCTGCGCGGCCACCCGATGCACGCGTCGATGATGGGCATGATCACCCGCAACGGGCCCTTGTCCCGCCGCTCGCTCGGCGCCATCCACTTCGCCGGCACCGACGGGATCGGAGGCGTGAGCGAGTTCGCCACCGCCTACGAGAGCGGCCGGGACGCCGCCGCCCTGGCGATCGCCTCGCTCGACCAAGGCGCCCGAAAGCGCGCCGGCCAAGGTGCCGCGCGCCGGCGCGCCTGATAGAGGTAAGATGCGCCCCACGCGAGGAAACGCCCGACCGGCGGGGGCTCCGCGAGCCTTCCGCGGAGAAAGGTGACCGATGCCCAACACCGACAAGCCCCAGGCCCCCGGAACCGCTGCTCCCGTCGCTCCCGCCGCCATGACCGCGGCCGAGAAGCACAAGCGGTACCTCTTCCCCTGCACGGCGACCTACTACGAGACGCCGCTGACCATCGTGCGCGGCGAGGGGATGCACGTCTGGGACGAGACCGGGCGCCAGTACCTCGACTGCTTCGCGGGGGTCCTCACGGTCAACGTCGGCCACTGCCATCCCGAGGTCACCGCCGCCATCGTCAAGCAGGCGCAGACCCTCGTGCACACCAGCACGCTGTATGCGACGCAGCCGCTCGGCGACCTGGCCGAGGCGATGGCGCAGGCGCTTCCCGGGGACCTGAACCGGCTCTTCCTGACCAACTCCGGCAGCGAAGCGGACGAGACCGCCATCCTCCTGGCGCGCGTGCACACGGGCTTGCAGGAAATCGTCGTGCTGCGCTACGGCTACTCCGGCCGCACCATGATGGCGATGGCCTCGAGCGGCCAGGCGCCGTGGCGCAAGCTCCCGCAGCCGGTGCCCGGCTTCGTGCACGCGCTGGCGCCGTACTGCTACCGCTGCCCGCTGAAGCTGACCTACCCGTCCTGTGACGTGGCCTGCGCCAAGGACGTGAAGGAAGTGATCGAGACCGCCACCACCGGCCGCGTCGCCGGGGTCATGGTCGAGGTCATCATGGGATCCGGCGGCTTCCTCGTGCCGCCGAAGGAGTACTTCCCGATCGTCGCCGACATCGTCCGCAAGGCGGGCGGCGTGTTCATCGCCGACGAAGTGCAGACCGGGTTCGGCCGCACCGGCAAGCTCTGGGGCGTCGAGCACTACGGCATCCAACCCGACATCATGACCTTCGCCAAGGGGATGGGGAACGGCACGCCGGTCGGCGCCACCGCGACCACCGAGACGATCGCGGCGTCCCTCAAGCCGCTGTCGTTCTCGACCTTCGGCGGGAACCCGGTGACCTCCGCCGCGGCCCTCGCGACCCTGCGCGTCATCCAGAAGCAGAACCTCGCCGAGAACGCCCGCGTCATGGGGGAGCGCCTGCACCAGGGCTTCCTCGAGCTGCAGCGCAAGTACAAGGTCATCGGCGACGTGCGCGGCATCGGCCTGATGCGCGCGGTGGAGCTGGTCGGCGAGGGGAAAGCCCCCGACGCGGCCACGACCGCGCGCGTCCTCGAAGGGGCGCGCAAGCGCGGCGTGCTTGTCGGCAAGGGCGGCCTGTGGGGCAACTGCCTGCGCGTCGCCCCGCCGCTCGTCGTCAACGCCTCGCAGATCGACGAGCTGGTGGCCGCACTCGACGGTGCCTTCGCGGAGGCGACCGGCGCCTCCGCTTGACGCAGGCGCCCCAGGCGTCTGACGCACCGGGCCGGGACACGCGTTCGTCTCCACGCCCATCCGAAGCCGTGCCTCTGTTCGGCGGGCCGCTGCCGGCCGCCGCCCTCGTCCTCGCGATGATGACCGAGGCGATCGGCTACGGCATGGTCGCGCCGACCCTGCCGTTCATGGCCCGCCTCACCGGCGCCGGCGAGGACCAGATCGGTCTCCTGGTCGGCATCTACGCCGCCGTCGGGCTCATCGCCGCTCCCTGGCTCGGGACGCTCGCGAACAAGCGCGGCCACCGCTTCATCGTCCTCCTCGGGCTCGCGTGCCTGACCTTCGCTTCCATCGGGTTCATCCTCGCGCCGAACTACCCGGCGCTGGTGCTGGCGCGGCTGGTGCAGGGATTCGGGGCGGCGGGGGTCTGGGTCGGCTGCCTCACCCTCGCCGCCGAGCTGAGCCCCGACGCGACGATGGGGCGGTCGCTGTCCTGGCTGACCGGCGCCTGGTCGCTCGGCTTCATCATCGGCCCGGCCCTTGGCGGCCTCGGGACGCTGCGCATGCCGTTCCTGATCTATTCCGTGCTCGCCGCCTGCTCCCTCGGGGTGGGGATTCTCGGGCTGCCGATGACGGGAGGGCACGGCCCGTCCGCGACGCTGCCCGGCATCCTGCGCGTCGTCCGCCGGCCGAACGTCCTGGCGTCGGGAGCCGCGACCCTGGGACTCGCTTTCTTTTTCGGCGCCGTCGAGGCCTTCCTGCCGCTGCTCGTCGCGTCCGGCGGCGACACGGGACAGGCGTCACTCGCGGCGGCCGGGGGGATCGCGCAGGCCGGGACGCAGGAGGGACTGGTGATGCAGCGGATGGGGATCGGGCTCCTGTTCTCGATCGCCGGACTGCCCAGCGTGCTCCTGCCGCGGCTCGTCGGCCGGCTCGCCGATCGCTACGGCGACGCGCCGGTCATCGGGGTCGGGTTCCTCGTGGCGACGGCCTGGAGCGCGGCCTTCCTGAGCTTCTTCGGGCGCGCCCCGGACGTCGTCCTCTTCCTGCTGCTCGGCTCGGTCGAGGTGCTGGTCTACGTCCCGGCCGTGGCGCTGCTCCACCGGGGTGTTGCCACCGAGGATCGGATCTTCGCCAGCGGCTCGCACGCCTACGCCTTCTCGATCGGCTTCTTCCTCGGCCCCGCGCTCACCGGCGCCCTCTTCCCCCTGGGCGGATATCGCACCATGTTCGGCACGATCGCGGCGTCCTCCCTCGTCGCCGCCGTCATCGTTTCGCTCCTGGCGCGCCGCGCGGCGCGCCAACCCCTTGCCGATCGACGAAGCGCGTATTAAATTGCGCCCGCTGATGGCGGGCGACGACAAGAACGACAAGACGGGCGACAGCAAGGCCGGCGACAAGGCCAGCGAGAAGCTGGCCGACAGAACGCCGGCCGAAAGCAAAACGAACGGTCGGAAAAACGGCGCCACTTCGCCCGTCGCCACCGCGGCCACCGAAGCGCCTCCCGAGGCGCCCGCCGCCGAAGCGCCTGCGGCCGCTCCCACCGCCGAAGGACCCGGCACTGCCACCGCCGTCCTCACCGAGCCGCAGCGCGAGCCGCGCCAGCTCCATTTCCTCTTCATCTCCAAGTGGGGGCTCATCCACGACCTCGCCTGGGAGGTGAAGAAGGAAGGCCACGACGTCCGCTACCACATCATGTCGAAGGCCGACCGCGAAGTCGGCGACGGCTTCGTCGAGAAGGTGGACAAGTGGGAGGAGCACAAGGACTGGGCCGACATCATCGTCTTCGACGACTGCGAGTTCGGGAACCTCCCCGACAAGCTGCGCAAGGAAGGCAAGGCCGTCGTCGGCGGCACGCCCTACAGCGACAAGCTCGAGATGGACCGCGACTTCGGCCAGGAGGAGATGAAGGCGGCCGGGCTCACGGTGCTGCCGCGCTGGGAGTTCGACTCCTTCGACGCCGCCGTGTCGTTCATCAAGGTGAACCCCGGCCGCTACGTCATCAAGCCGTCGGGAAAGGCACAGAACGAGAAGGTGCTGTCGTTCGTCGGCCAGGAAGAAGACGGCCTCGACGTCCTGACCATGCTCGAGCACTACAAGAACGGCTGGGCCTCGAAGATCAAGACGTTCCAGCTGCAGAAGTACGCCTCGGGGGTCGAGGTCGCCATCGGCGCCTTCTTCAACGGCAAGGATTTCGTGCTGCCGGTGCACGTGAACTTCGAGCACAAGCGGATGTTCAACGACGACATCGGCCCGCAGACGGGGGAGATGGGGACCGCCGGCTTCTGGTACGGCCCCTGCACCCTCTTCACCCAGACCCTTGGCAAGATGAAGGACCGCCTCGCCGACGCCGGCTACGTCGGCTACATGGACATCAACTGCATTGCCAACAACCGCGGCATCTTCCCGCTCGAGTTCACCTGCCGCTTCGGCTACCCGACGATCAACCTCCAGCTCGAGGGGGTGCTGTCGCGCTGGGGGGAGTTCCTCGCGTCTTTGGCGCGCGGCCAGTCGTTCAACCTGCGCACCAAGAAAGGCTTCCAGATCTGCGTCGTCATCGCGGTGCCGCCGTTCCCGTTCGTCGATCCCGACTCGTTCAAGAAGTTCAGCGAGGACGCGGCGGTCATCTTCAAGAAGCCGATGAACGAGGGGATTCACCCGTGCGACATCCGGCTGGTGGACGGCGACTGGCGCCTGGCGGGGAACTCCGGCTACGCGCTGGTCGTCTCGGGCTCCGGCTCGACCATGGACGATGCCCGCCGCGAGGCCTACAACCGCGTGCGCAACATCATCATCCCCAACATGTTCTACCGCACCGACATCGGCGAGCGCTGGACGAGAGACGGCGACCTGCTCCAGACCTGGGGCTACATGGCGTGAGCGATCACGCTTCCGTCATGCGGTTGCCCCGCCGGACTCGCATCCTCTATTAATACAGCCGATGCCTGACCCAGCCCCCCCCAGGCCGAAGGGACTGCGCGCGGTTCGCGAGGCGTTCAAGTCTCCGCGCACCCTCGCGGTCGCGCTCCAGGCCTTCTCCTCCGGAATGCCGCTCGGTCTCGTGTGGATCGCCATCCCGGACTGGCTGCGCAACGCCGGCATCGACATCAGGACCGTCGGCCTCGTCACGCTGACGCAGGCGCCGTGGACCTTCAAGGTGCTGTGGGCGCCGCTCATGGATCGCTACGCGCCCCCGTGGCTCGGGCGGCGGCGCGGCTGGACGGCGATCTTCCAGGTCGTGCTGATGGGGCTGACGCTGATGCTCGCCGGCGTCGGCAGCCGGCCGGAGACGCCGTGGGTGCTGCTCACCCTTTCGCTCGCCATCGCCTTCGCGTCGGCCTCCCAGGACATCGCCATCGACGCCTACAGCGTCGACGTGCTGCTCCCCGAGGAGCAGGGTGTCGCGGTCGGCGCCCGAGTCTCGGTCTACCGTGCCGCGATGTTCCTGGCGGGGGCGATGAGCATTTCCATCGCCGGCTGGTTCGGCTGGCCGATCACCTGCGTGGGACTGGCGCTTCTCTACCTGCCGATGCTGGCGGTCACCATCTGGTGGTCGCCTGAGCCGGCCGACAAGATGCCCGCGCCGAAAACCCTGCGCGAAGCGGTGTGGCTGCCGTTCCTCGGGTTTCTCGGCCGCAGCCGGTCGCTCGAGATCCTCGCCTTCGTGTGCACTTACAAGCTGACCGACAACCTGTGTCTCGCGCTGCTGCGCCCGTTCCTGATCGACCGCGGGTACACGGACCTGGAGCGCGGCCTCGTCCTCGGCACCTTCTCCGCCATCGCGGTCATCGTCGGCACGGCCCTCGGCGGCATTCTCACCACGCAGATCGGCCTCGGGCACGCGTTGTGGGCCTTCGGCATCCTGCAAATCTTCGCGAACGCGCCGTATGTCCTGCTGGCGCGCGTCGACCACAATCCGCCGCTGATGTACGCGTGCAACATCTTCGAGACGATGTCGGGCGGCATGGCGACCGGCGCCTTCTCCGTCTTCCTGCTGCGCATCACGCAGAAGCGCTTCTCCGCGACGCAGTACGCGCTGTTCTCCAGCCTCTTCGGCATCCCGCGCATCATCTCGGGCCCGATCGCCGGCGCGGTCGTCGATGCCGTCGGCTGGGAATGGTTCTACTGGGGGAGCCTGGCGGCCAGCATCCCCGGCTTGCTGCTGCTGCAGCGCTTCGCGCCCTTCGGCGTGCGCGAGCCCGAGTTCGCCCTCGAGTCAGCGCGCAAACACCGGCCGCTCACCCGCGGCGCCATCGCCGTGCGCGGTGTCGTCGGCGGCGTGCTGGCGCTGGCGTTCGGCGCGGCGTGCCTCGCGGCGCTGGCGGGATTGAAGGCGATGCACGCCGCCACCGGGACGGCTGCGGCCGCCGGGACCGCCCTCGCACCGCAGACGTTCGATTTCTCCCGTCGCTTCGTGTCCCTGTTCGCCCCCTCCGACGTCCGCGGCATCGTCTCGCTCGCCGGCCTGCTGGTTTTCGCCGCGTTCGTCGGCCTGGCCACCGCCGCGGTGTTCGCCGGGCGGCGCCAGGCCGACGCGGAAGTGCCCCCCGGGCAGGAGCGCCGCGCGACCGCGTAGCCGCAGACGCCGTCGGTACGTAACACCTTCACGCAGCAGAACTTTCTCCCGACCCAGCCCGCGCCGCCTCCACCGTTTTGTGACGAATTTTTCATTCGATCCGTCGAAAAATCGACGTATATTGAGACGCCTCGCCGCCACCACAAAAGAAAATCGGATCGGTCCGCCCGGGAGGCGGACGGGGGAGCCGATGTTCGTCCTGCGCCCGCGCCGGCCCGCAGCATCGACCGCAAGAGCCATCGCCCTTGCCCTGCTTCTGTTGCCTGCGAGTCTGATCTCGGCAAGCACAGGCACCGGGAACGCCGCGAAAACACCATCGCCTTACGGTCGCGGCAACGGCTCCCGGCAGCTCGCCGGCATTCATCCCGTGCCGCTGTCGCAGGCCGGGCGCGTGTCGAGGCCGCTCTTCCCCGTCCCGGCCGCGACCATTTCCGTCAACGTGAGCCCCGCCGTCACGGGCGATTTCAACGAAGACGGGCTCCCGGACATCGCGATCGGCGGGGTCCTCATGACGGCCCTGCCGGATGGAGGCTACCGGAACAACCTCACCCTCGTCGGAGACAACGTGTCTCTCAAGGCGGGGGACTTCAACTTCGACGGGCACCTCGATCTGGCCTCAACGAACGCCGTTCGTCTGGGTCGCGGAGACGGGACGTTCGCTCCACCGGTGGCCTATGGTTCCGCCTATAGCCCGCACCAGGTCGCGGTGGGAGAATTCACCGGCGATGGAGTTCCGGACCTGGCGCAGATGCAGTACGACGGATTCATCGTCCTTCATGCCGGGCTTGCCGATGGACGGTTCCGCGAAACGGCCGTCAAAATCGGCGGCTTCAATTCGAGCCATGAGCTGATCGCGGCCGACTTCGACGGGAACGGACGGGACGATCTCCTCGGAATCAGTCCTGACGGGAGCACGGTCAAGGTTCTCCTGGGACAAGGAGGCGGGTTCCAGGAGATCGACACTCCCGTCGCGGGCCGGCCGATCACCAGGGTGCGCCTCGCCGATCTCGACGGGAATGCATTCGCGGACTGCATCGTCCTCTCCCCGTGCACAGCACCCGGCTGCCACGACAGCGCGATTGCAGCGCTGGCGGGTGACGGCACGGGGCACTTCACTCCGCTGGGCTCCCTGCTCCTGGAGACACCGCCCACCGACGCGGTGACGGCGGACCGCGACCAGGACGGATTGGCCGACCTGCTGGTGGTCGACGGAACGAGCGGGGTGCAGGTCTATCGCGGGACCGCACCGGGCATCTTCGAAACGCAGCCCGCGCGCCTCGACGTCGGCAAGGGCCTCATCGGGATCCAGGCGGCCGACCTCGACCTCGACGCTCGGCCCGATTGGATCCTGAGGGACAGCACTCTCGGCCAGGTCCTGGTGGTGCCGGGAGAGTCCGACAGCGAACTGAAGGCGCCGCCGCGATTCTCCGTCGCGGGCGAAATCACCGGCCTGCGTGCGGGCGCCATCGATGGCGATGGCCACCCGGACCTCGTGATCGTCACCTTCGATTCCCACTCCTCCCTCGGGCGGCTTTTCGTCGCGCTGGGCGGGCCGGACGGATCGATGCAGGTCGGGGCTCCGATCCCACTGGGGAGCTACCCCGCGGGGCTCGACCTCGCCGATGCCGACGGGGACGGCAAGACCGATGCGGCCGTCATCGTCCTGGGGCAGTCGTCGAACCCCGAGGTCACCGTGTTGCAGGGGAACGGGAGCGGCGCCTTCCAGCCGCGGGCCCACGTCGGCACCGGGTTCGGCCCCAACGTCGTCAGGTTCGCGGCTCTCAATGCAGACGCGGCGCCCGATCTCGTCGTCCTCAACTACGATCAGACGATCACGACCTCTCTGCAGGGAACCGGGTTCACATTTGCAGCTCCGGTCACCACGACCCTCCCGTTCGTTCCGTCACGGGTGGAGGCGGGCGATTTCACCGGGGACGGCGTGACGGACCTCGTCGTCGGCGGCATCAACTATCTCACCTTCCAGTCGGCCCTGGTCCTCCTGCCCGGCCGGGGGGACGGCTCCTTCGATCCCGCGCAGACCATCGGGTCATTCGGGTATGACACCCTCCAGGGCATGCTCGCGTCCGACCTGGATGGAGACTCGCACCTGGAACTCGTCGTGGGGACAGGCGACACGGTCACGGTCTACGCCCAGGACGGTCACGGAGCGCTCCAGCCGTCATACACCGTGCCGGATCGACTCGGGCCCGCCTGGTTCGTGGCGAGCGACTTCGACGGGGACGGCCGGCTCGATCTCGTGGGGAACGGCCGCGAGCTCGGCCTGTACCGCGGAGCCGAGGGCGGAGGCCTCGAGGCGGCCTCTTCTTTCTCCGCCTTGACCGCCCACCCGGGCTATATCGCCGCCGGCGATTTCGACGGGGATGGGTTCTCCGACCTCGCCATCGCCGGGAACGCCGGCGAAGTGTCCATCCTTTTGAACCGGGTTCGCGAGCGGGACGCCGATCGCGACGGCATTCCCGATCCGCTCGACCCGTGCACCGATTCCGATGGCGACGGCTTCGGCGACCCGGGAGTCCGAAACACCGGGTGCCCGGCCGACAACTGCCCGGCCGTCGCCAACGCCGATCAAGCCGACGCCGATGCGGACGGATGGGGAGACGCCTGCGATGTCTGCCCCGCCGTTCAGGACCTCGCGCAGATGGACTCGGACGGGGACGGTCTCGGGGATGCCTGCGACGGCTGCACCGACGCGGATGGGGACGGCTACCAGGACCGCGGAGGCCCGGGAGCCAACTGCCCGGCCGACAACTGCTCCACCCGGGCGAATCCCGGCCAGCAGGACGCCGATCACGACGGGCGCGGCGATGCCTGCGACGGCTGCCCTCTCGATCCACGCGACGACGCCGATCAGGATTTCCTCTGCGGCAACGTCGATAACTGTCCCGACATCGAGAATCCCTCCCAGGCGGATTCCGACGGGGACGGAGTCGGAAACATCTGTGACAACTGTCCCGATCGCCCCAACCCCGATCAGGCCGACGACGACGGAGACGGCTCGGGGAACGCCTGCCAGCAGGAGTCGGCGGCAGGCCTGTTCCCGATGGGCGTCATCCCGCTCGTCGACCAGGGGGCGGTCGGCGTCCCGCTCGTCGGCGATTTCAACGGCGATGGACGGATCGACTTCGCGGTGGCACGCGACTGCTTCTCCTACTCGCACGACGCAGAGTGCGGCGCAACAGTCGACGTCTACGTCAACCGGGGGAACGGCACCTTCAGACTGGCACAGCGGTTCCCGGGGCCCGGCACCTATGTGCCCCTCATCGGAGGCGATTTCGACGGCGACGGCCGGCTCGATCTCCTCACGACCGGCGGCGACTACCGCTACGTCATCCGGGCGGGCGTGGGGGACGGCACCTTCGGGAGGACTTGGAGCGGGGAGCTCGGCCTGGCCTACGTGATCACATCCGCCGATCTGAACCAGGATCACTACGACGACCTGCTGATCATCCAGCCGGCCGAGTATCCCGCGTCCCGGCTGCGCGTCCTTCTGAACGATCGCCGGGGAGGCTTCGTCGCTGGCGGCGACTACCCCGTGGGGGTCAATCCCAACCAGGTCGTTACCGGCGATTTCGATGGAAACGGCCGAGTCGATGTGGCCGTCGCCGACTATTGCCTGGTCCCGGCCTGCAACGGGCCCGGCAAGCTCTCGATGTTTTTCACCAGGCCCGACGGAACGCTCGAGGCGCGTCCCGATGTCCCGCTCGATGGACGACCGGAAACCGTCCTGGTCACCGATTTCGACTTCGACGGCAAGCGTGACCTCATCGTCGAGGCGACCTGCAACAACTTCGACTGCCATAACGCGGGTCACAACGGAGGCGTGGCCGCGTACCGCGGACACGGCGACGGAACCTTCGAGCCGACCTTCAACGACAACCTGGTGCTCGGCTCCGGCATCTCCCTGGCCACATCCGATCTGGACGTGGACGGGGACGTCGACATCGTCGTCGGCACCGGCACGACGGTCCTGGTGATCCCGGGTACCGCGGGGGGAGGCTTCGACGCCGCGCAGACCTCACAGGTCACGGCGGGTTACGCCAACCAGGTGAGCGCCGCCGACCTGAACGGCGACGGGCTACCCGATCTCCTGAACATCACGCGGAACAGCGGCTTCGCCGCGCCGATGCCCGGTCATGGAGACCTGACCTTCGGAGTCAGTCCGCTGAGAGTCGAGGGCCAACTGGTCACGGCCACGACGCTGGACGACTTCGACCGGGATGGGGCGACCGACATCGCGGCCGTCTCCTTCTATCCGTCGTACTACCTGGACCGGGATGACGGGTCGGTTTTCCTGGGTGAAGGGGACGACGCCTTCTCCTCCGCCATTCCATTCGACGCCACGGGAGGATCCGGAGGGGCTTACAGCGTCGCCTCGGGCGATTTCGACGGGAACGGCCGCCGCGATCTGATCGTCGCCGGTATCGTGCGCAGCCCGTACGGCAGCCAGTACGACAGAGCGTCGCTCGGCGTCCTCCTGGGCCGGGGAGATGGCGCTTTCCCCGAGCGCCGGGAGATGTCGTTCCAATATGGGACCTACCCGTCCTATGTCGCGGTGGGAGACTTCAACCACGACGGCCGCGACGATCTCGTGACCGCTGATGGCACGCAGACGGTGACGATCCGCTTGGGCGACGGTCGGGGCGGCTTCGACCCGGTGTCGCCGTCCCGCGTCTATCCCGTCGGATTCGTCCCCGTCTGGGTGACGCTCGCCGACTTCAACGGCGACCACGAGCCCGACATCGCCGTGGCCAACGCCGGCGGAAACGGCTTCGACTACCCGCGCATCGGCAGCGTGTCGATCCTGATCGGTCGAGGGGACGGAACATTCCAGCCTCATCCGTCCCTCTATCCCGGAGGCTCTCCCTACTCGGTCAGCGCGGGGGACCTGAACCACGACGGCCGGCAGGACCTTCTGATCGCGGATGGCGACGCCAGCGAAGTGGTCGTCGTGCCGGGGAATGGGGACGGCACCTTTGGAGCGGCCCGGCGTCTGACAGTGGGCAGGACTCCTTTCGCCGTGGTGTGCGGAGATTTCAACCTGGACGGAAACCTCGATTTCGCGACGGCGAACATCGACTCGGCCGACGTGAGCGTCCGCCTGGGTCGAGGGGACCTGTCGTTCGGCCCCGAAGCCCGCCAGCTCGGAGGCGTGAACGCGTTCAACGTCTCGGCCGGAGCGACTGGGTCGGATCGCCGTACCGACCTGGTGGTCTCGATGAACAGCGGCGTCCTCGTGCTGAGCAATCAGGGCCCCTACCCTGACACCGACGGAGACGGTCTCGACGACGCCACCGACCCCTGCACCGACCGTGATCACGATGGCTTTGGGGAGGCGGTCGGCGCGGCGAGCACCTGTCCTGGCGACAACTGCCCGGCGGTCGCGAACCCCGGCCAGGCGGACGCCGACGGCGATGGCCTCGGGGACGCCTGCGATCCCTGTCCGCACTCTGCGGCGGACGATGCCGACGGTGACGGGGCGTGCGACGACGTGGACGCCTGCGTCGGGCTCCCCAATCCCTCCCAGGCCGACTCCGACGGGGACGGACGCGGGGACGCCTGCGACAACTGCCCGACGGCGGCCAACCGGGATCAGGCCGATGCGAATGCCGATGGCGCGGGGGACGCCTGCCAGCCGATTCTCGTCCTCGCCGGCGTGCACGAGGACGGCGGGACGGATCTCGAGGTGGACGCCCTCGCACGCGATCCGCAGGGCGATCCCATTTCGGGCTTCATCCGCATCGACCAGATCATCGCGTCCCCCTTCACTGTTCCGAACATGTTCCCGAACTTCAGCTGCTCCGGCGGCGCCAATCCGCTCGGGAACACCGGTTCCATTGGCTACTACACCGAGGGCTATGACTGGACTCTTTTCGACATGGACGCGGGGCTGGGTTGCGGTGACGCCCTCAGCGATTACCAGTTCGCGCCGGGGTCCTGCGCCCATCCACAGTATTACTTCAGCGAATTCCTTTACTCCGGTTATTTCTACGGCCCACCACCCTACGCCGCCTGTCTGCGGGACCTGCATTCGCTCACCCAGCTCGATTTCCAGATCGTGAGGGCGGGAAGCGATGCGCTCGACGCGCAGTTGGTCTTCCCGCACAGCCAGACCATCCCATTCGCGACCCAGCTCCCGCTCCGCACGCCGCTGACCGGGTTCGGAACCGGGGGCACCCAGACGATCACCATCCAGGTCACCGACGGGAGGACTCCGCCGCTGACGGCGAGCCGCCCCTTCACGTACTCGGGCGAATCGGTGCTCGTCATCACGGGTCTCGGGTCCGAGGGGGATCGGGATGACGACGGCATCCCCGACGACGTCGATCCCTGCATCGACGGCGATCTGGACGGCGTCGGCCTGCCCGGGTCCGCCTGCGGCGCGGACAACTGTCCGGCACGGCCCAACCCCGACCAGGCCGATCCCGACGCCGACGGTCTGGGCACGACGTGCGACAACTGTCCGGGCGTACCCAACCCGGACCAGGTGGATGCAAACGGCGACGGGAAGGGGGACGCCTGCGATCCCTGCGCGAATAATCCATCCGCGGATGTCGACGGCGACGGCGCCTGCGGCGACGTGGACAACTGCGCTGCCTTCCCGAACCCCGACCAGGCGGATGTCGATGGGGACGGTCTCGGTGACGCTTGCGACAACTGTCCCGGCGCCGCCAATCCGGCGCAGCAGGACGAGGACGCGGACGGTACCGGCGACGCCTGCGATCACTGTCGCGACCTGGACAAGGACGGGTACGGAGATCCGCCCGACCCGGCGGCATCCTGTCCCGCCGACAATTGCCCCTCGACCGCGAACCCGGGCCAGTCCGATGCCGACCACGACGGGATCGGAGACGCCTGCGATCCCTGTCCGGCCGACCCGGGCAACGACGCCGACGGAGACAGCGTCTGCGATGCCGTGGATCTCTGCCCCGGCGTCCTGGGGATCGGCAACCGGGACCAGGACGGTGATGGCCGCGGCGACGCCTGCGATGACTGTCCGGAGACCGCCAACCCCGACCAGGCGGATCTGGATGGGAACGGAGTGGGGGATGTCTGCGAGGCGCGCGGCGGAAAGGCCATCTTCCCCCTGCCGATCCTGCCGGCCAACTGGAGCCTGCTGGCCGCCGACTTCGACGGGGACGGACGCGACGAGCTGGTCGTCCTCCTCGGAGGCGCGCTCAAGATTGCAGGCCTCGGCCCGAATGGACCGGTGATCCGCCAGGAGCTCGGAAGTATCGGGTCCTTCTTCCTCGATCCCGGGAGCGTCCACGGCGCCGTCTCGGACTTGAACGGTGACGGCCACCCGGACCTTGCCGTCGTCTACGGAGGACTTCTCAGGCTCTATCTGAGTGCGGCGGACGGCACCCTCGGGCCCCCGCAGTCGCCGATCCCCGGCTCCTTGCAGGGTGCTCTGGCCTTCGGTGACGTCAACGGCGATGGCCGGTCCGATCTGGCCCTGGCGGGTTATTCAGCCGTGCAGTTCTACCTGGGACAGGGGGACGGCAGCTTCGCGTTCGTGCAGACGGAAGGGGCCGGAAAGACGATCCAGGACATGGGGTTCGCGGACTTCGACGAGGACGGGAAGCTCGACCTGGGCGTTCTCAACAACGGCCATCTCTCCATTCTCCTGGGGCGGGGCGATGGCCACTTCAACGGCCAGGTCATCGCCTTCAATGCCGGAGGCGGGCATGTGTCGTTCGACGACTTCGATCACGATGGCCACGTCGATGCATTCCTGACCAATTCTGCCATCCTGATGAAGGGGGACGGCCGCGGTGGGTTCACGAATCTGCCCGCGGCGTTCCCGGGCGGAAGCCAGATCCCCGGCGACTGGGATCGCGACGGCCTGATGGACTTGGCGGTCGTGTACCCCGGGGCCGGACCCACCTCCGGATTGAGGTTGTTCGAGGCCGATGCGACGTGGCACTTCCAGGAGATGCATTCCTTCCTCGCGGGACTGACGATCGCGTCCCTGACCGCGGGCGATTTCGACGGCGACCAGCGAGTCGATTTCGCGGCCGGGATTGAGAACGGGTCGAAGCTCGGCCTGGTGCTCAGCGGGCAGGGGAGCTCGCGCGATCCTTTTCCGAGGGTCGTCGACTCGACCGGGTCGCGCCTGGTCGGCTCGACGGACTTGAACCGGGACGGCCGGATCGACCTCGTCGCCTATCAGTCGGGCAAGTACAACGTCTTCCTGCAGCAGCCGTCCGGCGCCTTCGCCAAGGCCGGGTTCGTCTCCGAGACGTCCTACGGGTCGTCCACCACGGTCATGGCCGACCTCGACGAGGATGGAGTGCAGGACCTCATCCAGGCGTCATACGGCCTGGAGGTTTCGCTGAGCGATGGGCTGGGCGGCTTCCGCCCGCCCCTGTCCTACCCTCTCAATTTCGGATCGTACGGGCAGCGGATCCTGGTGCTGGACGAGGATGGCGATGGCCATCTCGATCTTCTTCACGTGTACGACAGGCTCGTGACCATCTATGCGGGCAACGGCCACGGCGCGCTGACGTATCGAACGGCGCTGAACCTCCCGCTGCCTCCCTGGGCGATCGACCACGCCGACTTCAACGGCGACGGCCGTGAGGACCTCATGATCCTGTGGTACCCGAACCAGGTGGTCTGCTACCTGGCGGGGCCGAGCACGGTCTTCGGGACCCGCGTGGATATCGCCACGTTCACCAACGGAAGTCCGATTCTCGGGGCCGGAGACTGGGACGGGGACGGACAGCGGGAGCTGTTCGTCGCCACGGTCGGCGACACGTACCCGCAGTCCACGGGCTCGTTCCAGGTCTTCCGCTTCGACGCGACCGGGGCGGTCGAGCCGGGCGTCCCGCTCGCCCTGCCGGCGGCGCCGGGAAGCCTGGCGGTTGCGGATTTCAGTGGAGACGGCCGCGCCGACGCCGCGGTCGCCGCCCAGGTCGGGTCGGCCTTCTGGCTGATTCGGCGGCGAACGGACGGCACGCCGTTCCTGGATTCGACGCACACGACGGGCGCGGGCGCCAGCGGTCTCGCTGTCTCCGATGTGGACGCGGACGGCAAGATCGACCTCGTTGTCTCCGGCAGCGCGCTCAACGTGATCTTCAACCTGCAAGGCGCCGCCGATGTCGATGCCGACGGACTCCCCGACGAGTTCGATCCGTGCGTCGATCCGGATGGCGACGGATTCGGCAACCCGGGTTTCCCGCGCACCACGTGTCCCATCGACACGTGCCCGTCCCTGTCGAACCCTGCACAGACCGACACCGACCGCGATGGCCTCGGCGACGTGTGCGATCTGTGCCCCACGGCAGCCGATCCCGATCAGCTCGATGCGGATCGGGACGGCGTCGGCGACGCCTGCGACACCTGCACCGACACGGACGGCGATGGCCGGAGCGATCCGGGTTTCCCGGCCAGCACCTGCGCCCTGGACAACTGTCCCTCCGTCTCCAATGCCGATCAGGCGGACGCCGATGCGGATGGTGTCGGAGACGTTTGCGATCCCTGCACCGATCGGGATGGCGACGGGCGCGGGGATCCGGGCTACCCACGCAACGTCTGCGATCCCGACAACTGTCCCGCCGTCGGGAACGCGTCCCAGGCGGACCGGGACTTCGACGGGCTCGGCGACGCCTGCGATCCGTGCACCGATCCCGATCACGACGGCTACGGCGACCCCGGTCTGCCCGCCTCGACCTGCCCGGTCGACAACTGTCCGGGGAACACGAACCCGGATCAGCGCGACCAGGACGGCGACGGGCGGGGTGACGTCTGCGACATCTGCCAGGACCGGGATGGTGACGGGTACGGCGATCCGGAGGCGCCCGGGAACACCTGCGCGACGGACAACTGTCCGTCAGTGCCCAATCCGGCCCAGACCGACACGGATGGGGATGGGGCCGGAGACGCCTGCGATGCCTGTCCGCTGGACCGCCTGAACGACGTGGATCTGGACGGGGTCTGCACCTCGTCCGACAACTGCCCCGCCATTCCCAACGGGTCGCAGACCGACACCGATGCCGATGGTCTCGGCGATGCCTGCGACAACTGCGTCGGCGTCACCAATGTCGATCAGGCGGACACCGACAGGGACGCCATCGGGGATCGCTGCGACAACTGCCCCGGTCTCTCGAATCCGGATCAACGTGACATCGATGCCGACACGGTCGGCGACAACTGCGACGTCTGTCCTTCGTCTCCCGATCCGGACCAGAAGGACACCGATCACGACGGTTCCGGAGACGCCTGCCAGCCGACCCTCGGGCTGGATGCGCCGGCTCTGCTCGCCGACGGCGGACTGCACGTCCGGGTGCATGCACACGACCCGCAAGGCGAGAAGCTCACGGGAGAGGCGCGCGTCACGTCGACGAGCACGGCCACGTTCACGCTCCCGGACGTGTTTGGCACGCTCGACTGCTCGGGCGGTTATTTCCCGGAGGGGGTGTCCGGCGAAGGGATTGGCTACACGTTCGGCGTCCTCGGCGATCCCTACCTGTTCGATCTCGACAGCACCATCGGCTGTATCGACCAGTTCACCGACTATCTCCTCGCCCTGGGTGACTGCGCGAGCCCGTTGTCCGTCTTCGACAGCTTCCTGCCTCTCATCGAGCACGCCCCGCCGTTCCAGGTGTGCGTCCGCAAGGTGGGCGCCAGTTCGGGCGGGACCGGGGTGGTCGTGCTCGACTATAACCTCGATTCCGTCCGCTTGCGGGCGGCCGACCCGCCGTCGATCGTGCGCGTCCCCTTCACGGACAGCCGCTTCCCGAAACTCGACCTGACTGCGCTGACGCGCGGAGATGCCTACAAGCTCGAGGTGGCGGCGACCGACGGCAACACCCGTCCTGTGACCGCGAGGCAGGACTTCGTCCACGGAGAAGAGACTTTCCTCATCTTCTTCTCGAACGAAGCGCCGCACGCCGCGGCCGCCGCCACGGGATCGATCGAATGCGAGAGCGCCGGCGGGGCGGTGGTGCACCTCGATGGCGCTTCCTCGAGCGACGCGGACTCGACTCCGGCGGAAAACGACATCGCGTCATTCGAGTGGTACGAGCACTACGGCGAGCCCGGTCAAACGTCTCTGGGCACCGGAGCGACACTGGACGTCACGCTGCCGCTCGGAATGCACGCCTTGACGTTGAGGGTGACCGATCGCTCCGGCGAGACCGACACCGACTCGATTGCCGTGACGGTGCGCGACACGACCGGCCCGGATCTCGTCTGTCCGACGGTGTTGTCGGCGGGGTGCACCGGGTCTTCCGGGGCGCAAGTGAGCGTTGTCGCCACCGCGTCGGACGTCTGCGGCGGCACCGTGGCGATCACCAACACCCGCAACGCCGGCGGCGCCGACGCGAGCGGGACCTATCCGTTCGGCACCACCAGCGTCACATTCACGGCGAAGGACGCGAGCGGCAACCAGTCGCAGTGCACGGTGCCGGTGACGGTGGCGAATCAGCAGGCGCCGATTCTCCAGTGCCCGGCGTCGCTGCCGGCGGCGGAGTGCAGCGGCGCGGGCGGAGCCTTCGTCACGCTTCAGGCGACCGCGACCGACGTGTGCGGACGTGGCCTGACCGTGAGCAACGATCACACCGGCTCCGGCCTCGACGCATCCGGTCCGTTCACGCTCGGTGCAACGGCCGTGGTCTTCACGGTGCGCGACGCTGAAGGACACACATCGACGTGCACCACGCAGGTGACGGTGCGCGACACGCAGCCGCCGACGTTGAGCATCCTGACCGACCCGGCCGTGCTGTGGCCGCCGAACCACGATCTCGTGCCGGTGGAGGCGCGATTCGTCGCGCAGGACGTCTGCGACAACGCCGGCGTGAGGGTAGAGCTGCTCTCGGTGACTTCGAGCGAGCCGGACGACGCCGGCGGAACCGCCGACGGCACGACGACCACCGACATCCAGGGGGCAACTCTCGGCGCCGCCGACGCGAGCGTCCTGTTGAGGGCCGAGCGCGAAGGGAAGGGCCCGGGCCGCGTCTACGAGCTGCGCTACCGAGCCATCGACGCGGCCGGCAACGCCACCACCGCCATCGGCGTGGTCACGGTCCCGCACGATCAGGGTCAGGGACCCGAGCCGCTGCTGATGCGTCTCGAGCCGGTCGCGGCCGGCGTCACGGCGCAGCGTCTCTACTGGCCGGCGCTCAAGGAAGCGACGGGCTACGACGTCATCCGCGGCACGCTCAGCCGGGTGCGCCGCGAGAGCGGCGTGACGAACCTGGGCGCGGTCGCCGTCGTGGCGCGCAACACCGCGCTGACCACCGTGAGCGAGCCGATGACGACTTCCAACCCGCCGGTCGGCGAGGCATTCTTCTACCTGGTCCAGGAACGCACCGCCGACCGCGGCGGGACCGGCTGGGGATCCGAGCCGGCGCCCTGGCCGCGCGAGCCGGGCTCCTGCGACGGCGGCTGCCCGGCCACAACGGATCAGGCTCCCGCGAACGATGGCGGCGAGAAGCCGGTGCGCCGCTGATGAAGTGGGGCCGGGCAAAGTGGGGACGTCTGGCGCTGATCGCGGCGGCCTGTCTCGGCACCTCTACGCTCTCGCCGGCGAAGTTCGTCCCCGCCGTCAGGCTCTCCCTGCCCGTGATTTCAAACGGTCCTCCCTTTGCCCTTCCGTATATGGATGTGGGTCCCAACCCGCAGAGTGTCGTCTTCGTGCGGTTCAACGACGACGACATTCTCGATGCGGTCGTCGCGAGTCGCGGCCAATTTCGCTACCCGAACTTTTCGAACGGCAGCATTTCGGTTCTCCCGGGCCGGGGTGACGGGACCTTTGGGCCGGAGCTGCGCGTTCCCGATAGCGGGGCGCCGCATCACCTGGCCGTGGCCGATTTCGACGGGGACGGCCACCTGGACATCGCCTACTCGGACGAGGGTCGGCCGGACATCCGTCTGTTGCGCGCCGACGGGGCGGGTGGGCTGAAATCGGCGATCGTCGTTCCCATCACCCAGGGGACGGACAGCCTGGCCGCGGCCGACTTCGATTCGGATGGGCATCAGGACCTGGCTTTCGCCCTTCGCGGCCTGGACAGGGTCGGGCTGCTCCGGGGACGCGGAGACGGTACGTTTCTCGCCGCGGTCTTTTTCTCCGTGGGGAAGGGGCCCCTGGAGCTGGGTGCGGCGGATCTAAACGCCGACGGATTCGTGGACATCGCCGTCGCCGACAGCGGATCGAACTGCGCGAGCGGATGCGTCGCGCAGGACGGCGATGTCGGCTGGCTCCAGGGGCACGGGGACGGGACTTTCCAGACCTACGTGCCCGTCGTGCCGGGCCCGCATTTCACCACCCTGATGGTCGGTGACTATGATGGAAACGGTCTGTCGGATCTCGCGGTGGGCGGAGGGTCGGATTCGTCCCTCCCTGCCGGCGCTTATCTTCTGCCCGGCCTGGGCGCGGCCGGGTTCGGCCCCATCCGGCCGCTCGTCCAGGGACGCGGTCTTCCCGTTGAACTCTCGAACGGCGACCGGGATTCAGCCGGCCTCGATCACCTCATCGCCGGGTTCGTGACGTTCGTTTCTCCCAACTGGACCTTCCCTGCGGTCGAGGTCAGCCTCGATCCTCAGGGAGCCGTGCATGTGCTCGACCTGCCGGCGGACACCTTCGAGTTCGGCGGTCTCGTCTACTTCCGGGATCTCAATCGGGATGGCCGGCCCGATCTCATGCAGGGGACAGCCAATGGATTCGATGCCGACCGGCTCATCGTCAGGCTTGGTGCCGGTGGCGGGGTGGTCGCCGGGCCGAACTGCTTCGCGCAATCGAAGGGATTGGATTTCATCCAGTCGGATGCCGCCGATTTGAACGGTGATGGGCACGTGGATCTCGTGGCTCTGGATGGCGCCTACAACGGCGGCAGCAATCCCCGGCGCTGGCTCCGCGTCTTCATGAACGACGGGCAGGGAGGGTTCCACGAAGGACCCGTCCTGTCCTTCAGCGCCGACATCTTCGCCTTCGTCGCCCGCGATCTCGACGGAGACGGCCTGTCCGATGTCGCCATCGTCGACTCCTCCCGAAACTTCCTCTCTCTCCTTTTTGGAGCCGGCGATGGCTCGTTCCGGACCGGTCCGGTCCTGCACGCGGCACGGATCCCGATTGCGATTGTCGCCGGTCACTTCAACGACGACTCCAGGCTCGACCTCGCGGTGCTGCTGAACAAGGGCGACCTCGGCACGGATCAGCCGCGCATCGGCATCTTCATCGGTCTGGGAGGCGGACAGTTCGCTCCGCCTCACTACACGACCCTGGGCGTCCAGTACGCCAGCACCATGACTTCGGCCGATTTCGATGGAAACGGCACGGACGACCTGTTCATTTCGACCCTCACCTACGGTGTCGTCTGCCTTGTTGACGAGGCCGCGTCCCTGAACTGCCAAACCTCCCTTCCGATTGGCAACAGGTACGGCGCCGCGGCGGGAGACCTCAACGAAGACGGACGTGCCGACCTCGTCGCGGCTGGCAAGGTCTATCTCGGTCGGGGAGACGGCTCCTTCGACTCTGGGACGACCATCGCGATGAACCTTGCGCCCGTGTTCATCGAGAAGGTGGATGGCGATGGCCACGTGGACATCCTGTCTGGAGAGTGGCCCTCCGGTGGTGGCGTTTTCGGTGTGACGGTTAATCGCGGATCAGGTGACGGACGCTTCGGGCCGCCGCAGAGGTTCTTTTGGGGGGAGGGAGCGTATGCCATGTCCATCCTGGACGCCGATGGAGACGGGCGCCCGGACGTCGTCCTGGGGGGGAGGGATCTCTGTCTCGGGCTCAATGCGGCGGGCCGGCCCGACACCGATGCCGATGGCGTCGATGACGCCACCGATACCTGTATCGACCGGGACGGCGACGGGTTCGGGGACCGTACGTCGCCGTCGGTCACTTGCGGGATGGACGACTGCCCGGACGTGGCGAATCCGGATCAGTCCGATCGGGACCTGGATGGGCGTGGCGACGCCTGCGATCCCTGTCCCGACGACTCGCTGGACGATCCGGATGGGGATGGTGTCTGCGGCTCGGTGGATGGCTGCCCCGGGGTCGCCGATCCGGGCCAGGTCGATACCGACGGGGACGGGTTCGGCGACGCGTGCGACAACTGCCCGTCGGTGGCATCACAGGATCAGGGGGACGTCGATCACGATGGAGCCGGCGACGCCTGCCAGCCCTCCCTCGTCCTGTTCGGCGTGACCCAGGACGGCGGGTCGGATCTCGAGGTCCGGGCCGCGGCTTCGGATCCTCAGGGCGAAGTGCTGCAGACCACCGTGACCATTCTGGGGCCGGCGAGCGGGGTGGTCCTTCCGAATCTCGAAAAAGTCCCCGATCCCTGTGCCCTGGAGGCGTCATTCCCGTTTCCGGGGGCCAGCGAACGCGTGGTGTATGACTCGTACGACAAGAACTACAAGTTCATCGCGGATCGCGAGGCAGTCGGTTGCGACAACGACAATCCGCATCCGAGCCTGGCCATCTTCCTGGGCTCTTGCGAGAATCCTTCTTATTCCAACGAATTCGAACCTTTCGCGCTGAATGTCGCGAACGCCACGCTTCCGGCTCAGGTCTGCTTCTCGCATTATCCCTCGCCGGACGGGTTCTTCTCGCTGTACGTGACGGAAGCGAACGACCAGCTCGCCCGGCTCTCGGACCATCCTTACGATGCCGTCGTCAGCGCGTCCTTCGCCGGCGGACTCCCGGACCGGCTGACGATACCCAATGCGCTGAAAGCAGGGACCTCCTACGTCCTGCGGATCACCGTGACGGACGGCAACACCCCGGTCGTCGAACGGAGCGCGGCTGTCACCGGACATGGCGAGTCGGTCGTGGTGTTCGACCAGGACCAGGACCACGACGGGCTGACCGACGATCGGGATCCCTGTCTCGACCTCGACGCGGACGGATTCGGAGTCACCGGTTCGCCCTTCGCGACCTGCGCTCTCGACAACTGCCCCGCCACTGCCAACCCGGACCAGGGCGATGCGGATCACGATCACATCGGGGACGTCTGCGACCCGTGCACCGACACGGACGGAGACGGGCGCGGGGATCCCGGGTTCCCGGCGAACACGTGCCTGCCCGACAATTGCCCGTCCGCGTACAACTCGGATCAGACCGACGCCGACCATGACGGGCCGGGAGACGCGTGCGACCCCTGCACCGATCCGGACGGAGACGGACTCGGGAGTCCGTCGTCAGCGCGCACCTGTCCCCTCGACAATTGTCCGACGCTCTCCAACCCCGACCAGATCGACCTCGACGGCGACCATCTCGGCGACGCCTGCGACGGCTGCATCGATCTGGACGGCGATTCCACCTACGATATCGGAAGCGTCAACCCCACCTGCCCTCGCGACAATTGCCCCGGCCTCAAGAATCCCGGCAATTTCGATTCGGACCAGGATGGCACGGGCGACGCCTGTGATTCATGCACCGACCCGGATCACGACGGGTACGGACTTCCCGGCTTTCCCGCTGCGACCTGTCCGATCGACAACTGCCAGTCCGTCTACAACCCGGATCAGGCCGATTTCGACCACGATGGCATCGGGGACAACTGCGACACCTGCACCGACAGCGATGGCGACGGCGCGCGCGATGCGGGATTCCCGGGCACTTGTCGCGTGGACAACTGTCCGGGCATCCCCAACCCGTCTCAGGCGGACTCGGACTTCGATGGACTGGGTGATGCCTGCGATTCCTGCACCGACTTCGACCACGATGGCCTGGGTCAGCCGGGAGAGGCGTGCTCTGCCGACAACTGCCCATTGAGTTTCAATCCCACCCAGGTGGATTTCGATCACGACGGCATCGGCGATGCCTGCGACCCATGCACCGATTCCGACGGCGACGGGAAAGGCAACCCGGGATTCCCGAATCAGTGCGCGCTCGACAACTGCCCGGCCATTCCGAACCCCGAGCAGAACGATGTCGACCATGACGGGCTCGGTGACGCCTGCGATGCCTGCAACGATCGGGATGGGGACGGGATGGGAGATCCGGGTTTCCCTCTGAACACGTGTCCTCTGGACAACTGTCCGGGCATTTCCAACCCGAATCAGGCCGACACGGACCACGATGGGCTCGGGGACCTCTGCGACCCGTG
Organism: Verrucomicrobiia bacterium; assembly: GCA_035638075.1. Lineage (GTDB taxonomy): Bacteria > Acidobacteriota > Polarisedimenticolia > Gp22-AA2 > Gp22-AA2 > DASRAU01. Next base: position 174,493 of record DASRAU010000029.1, on the reverse strand, counting down.
CACGGACGTGGACGGGGACGGGTTCGGAGATCCGTGGCCGCTCCCTTCGACGTGCGTCAGGGACAATTGCCCCGGCCTGCCGAATCCGGGACAGCAGGACCGCGACCAGGATGGCCTCGGCGATCTCTGCGATCTCTGTCCCGACGATCCGACCAACGACGCGGACGGCGACGGCGTTTGTTCCCACGACAACTGTCCGACGAGGGCGAACCCCGGTCAGGAGGACGCCGATCACGACGGTCTCGGAGACTCCTGTGACAACTGTATCGAGGTGGCGAACTTTGTTCAGGCCGATGGCGATGGGGACTTCGTGGGGGATCTCTGCGACAACTGTCCGACGCGCAGGAACCTCGATCAGGCCGATCTGGACGGCGATGCCGTCGGCGACGTGTGCGACGTCTGCCCGGCGGCGGCGGATCCGGCGCAGGCGGATGCCGACCAGGACGGCTCCGGCGACGCCTGCCAGCCCACCCTGGCGCTGGACGCTCCGGTTTCGCGGGAGGACGGCGGCGTGCACATGCGCGTCCACGCCACCGATCCGCAGAACGAGCCGCTGAGCGGAGAAGTCCGCATCAGCCCTTACGGCACCCGTCCCTTCACGATTCCGGACGTGTATGAGTCGCTGGATTGCAGCGCCGGTTATTTCCCCGACGGTGTTCCGGGAGAAGGCATCGGCTACACGTACGAGTCCTTTGGGGATCCCTACCTCTTCGATCTTGACAGCGCCATCGGCTGCATCGACGGAATCCCCGACTTCGTGCTGGCGATCGGAAATTGCTCCGATGGTCAGCTGACGTTCGACACCTATCAGCCGCTCACGGGCCGGACTCCGCCCTTCTCGGTCTGCGTCCGCAGAGTCGGCGCGGCATCCGCGGGCAAGGACCTCCTCGTTCTCGATTACCTGCCCGGCTTCATCCGGGTCACGGGACCCGACACCGGCGCCACGGTCCATGTTCCATTCGCAGCCAGCCGATTCCCACGAATTGACCTGACGCCGCTGGCAGCGGACAAGCCGTTCCGGATTGATGTCGTCGCTTCGGACGGGAACACTCGTCCGGTGATCGCCACCCAGCAGTTCCTGCACCACGACGAAACGTTCCTGGCGCTCGAGACCAACGCCGCGCCGCAGGCCGCGGCCTCCGCAGGCGCTCCAGCCGTCGAGTGCGATCGAGCGGCCGGTGCGGTGGTCACGCTCGACGGTGGCGGCTCGACCGATCCGGACTCGACCCCCGGGACCACGAGCGACATCGCGTCGTTCGAGTGGTACGAGGATTACGGTGGGCCGGAGCAGGCGCTGCTCGGGGCCGGCTCATCCCTGACAGTGGCCCTGCCGCTCCGAGCGCATGTCATCACCTTGAAGGTGACCGACCAGGCGGGAGAGAGCGACACCGACACCGTCACCGTGACCGTGAGGGATACGACAGGGCCCGCGATCGAGTGCCCGAGCGTGATGCCGGCCGGATGCACCGGCCCGAGCGGCGCGAACGTCACCGTCATCGCGAGCGCGTCGGACGCCTGCGGCGGGTCCGTGACCATCACGAACAGTCGCAACTCCGGGGGCGCCGACGCCAGCGGCGCATATCCCTTCGGGACCACCAACGTCACGTTCACCGCGACTGACCAGAGCGGCAACCAGTCACAGTGCAGCGTCCGGGTGCACGTGGTCAACCAGCAGGCGCCGGTGCTCGACTGTCCGGCGTCGCTGCCGGCGGCGGAGTGCAGTGGCGCGGGCGGCGCCTACGTGGCGCTGCAGGCGACCGCGACCGACGTCTGCGGCCGCGGGCTGACCGTGAGCAACGACCGCACCGGAGACGGGCTCGACGCGTCGGGCGCGTTCCCGCTGGGCTCGACCTCCGTGGTCTTCACCGCCCGCGACGCCGAAGGGCACACCTCCTCGTGCACGACGCAGGTGATGGTGCGCGACACGCAGCCCCCCACGCTGAGCATCCTGACCGACCCGGCGGTGCTGTGGCCGCCGAACCACGATCTCGTCCCGGTCGAGGCACGGTTTGTGGCCGATGACGCCTGCGGCGCGGGAGTGCGCGTCGAGCTTGTCGCGGTCACCTCGAGCGAGTCCGACGACGGCGCCGGCACGACCGACGGAGCGACCACGGCCGACATCCAGGGCGCGACTGTCGGCGCCGCCGACGCCAGCCTCCTCCTGCGCGCCGAGCGGGAAGGGAAGGGCTCGGGGCGCGTCTACGAGTTGCGCTACCGGGCCACCGACGCAGCCGGCAACGCGACGATGGCTATCGGCGTCGTCACCGTGCCGCACGATCTGGGGCAGGGACCCGAGCCGCTGCTGATGCGTCTCGAGCCGGTCTCGGCCGGCGCGAGGGCACAGCGAATCTTCTGGCCGGCCCTGAAGGACGCCACCGGCTACGACGTCATCCGCGGCACGCTGAGCCAGGTGCGGCGCGAGAACGGCGCGACCAATCTTGGCGCAGTGGGGGTGCTCGCGCGCCACACGGCGCTGACCACCGTGAGCGAGCCGATGACGACGGCTGTCCCGCCCGTCGGCGACGCCTTCTTCTACCTCGTCCAGGAGCGCACCGCCGACCGCGGCGGCACCGGCTGGGGCTCCGAGCCGGCTCCGTGGCCGCGCGAGCCGGGCTCCTGCGACGGCGGCTGCCCGGGGCCATCTGACGCCGCCCCCGGCTCGGGAGGCGAGTTGAGACGCAAGTGATTCGAGGTCGGATGTAGAGGAGTTCCGTCATGCCTATCAAGAACCTCCTGCGGATCCCGGCGCGCGCCGGCGCCACCTGGCTGGCGACGATCCTGGCCGGGCTGTCGATCGTGGCCTTGTCCGCCCTGGCCCAGGACTCATCGATCGTCCAGCACCCGGGAAGCATTGCGACGGCGAGACCGCCCGGACCCGGCATTGCCCCCTTCGCTCCGGTCTCCATCCGGCCGATCTTCTCGACGCTCAGGCTCGAAACCGGCGCGGGGTCCCAGGACGTCGCCCTCGTGGACTTCGACGGCAACGGGTCCGTCGACGTTCTCGCGGTGAACAAAGGGACACAGGACATCGCGGTCCTCCTCGGGAACGGCGATGGTGGGTTCGCCCCGGCGGTGCGATATCCCGCCGGCACAACACCGGTTTCGCTCGCGGTCGGCGACTGCAACGGCGATGGCTTCGACGACGTCGTCGTGGCGGGAGTTTCGGAAGCGCGGTTTCTCGCCGGTGGGCCGGGCGCCGTTCTTGGGGCTTCGGTGCCGCTGGCGCTCGGCGTCGTGCCGAATCACCTGCGCCTCTTCCGCCTGGACGGCGATGCGAACCTCGATCTCCTCGTCACCAGCGCCCAGGGGCTTTCGGTCCACAAGGGGCTCGGCAATGGGACCTTCGCACCGGCGCTCGTGCTCGATCCCGATCCAGGGACCGGGGGGGAAGCGGTCGGCGATCTCGACGGCGATGGTCATCCGGACATCGCCCGGGCGATCCAGCAGGTGGACCAGGTGCGGGTTCACTTCGCCGACGGCGCGGGTGGGTACCGGCCGCCGCTGCCGCTCGCCGTCGGCGATGGTCCGAGGGGCGTGGTCATCGCCGATCTGAACGGTGACGGCCGGCCGGATCTGGCCACGGCCAATTTCGACGGCCAGAACTCGACGCTGTATTTCGGAGCGGCAGGCGGCCAGTTCACGCCGGGTCCCACCCTGGACACCGTGCGCAAGCGGTTCGGGATCGTCGCCGGCGACTTCAGCCGGGACGGCCGCACCGACCTGGCGTTCGTGGATGCCTCCGAGGTCGCCGTGCTGGCGGCCGACCCGGGTGGGGGATTCCACCCGGCGGGGAGCTTCCCCACCGGCGACGAGGCCGTGGCGCTCGCGACCGCCGACCTGGACGCGGACGGCCGTCCCGATCTGGCCGTCGTCAACAGTCTCGAGGACAACATCGGCCTGTTCTTCGGAAGCCCGAAGGGGATGTTCTCGGGATCCCCCCGGGGCCGGCTCGTCGGCCGCGGCGCCCGGGTCTTCGTCGCCCGTGACTTCAATCACGACGGCCTGCTCGACGTCGCGGTGCTCCAGCAGGTGAGCGGCGGGCTTTCCGAGCAGAGAGTCGAGATCCTGCTGGCGACGGGCGATGGGGGCTTCCGGACCTCGAGCACGTTCTTCGCCGGCGTCGGCTTTCGCTTCAGCATGGACTCCGCCGACTTCGACGAGGACGGCAATCCGGACCTGGTTGTCCTGAACGACTACGAGACACTTGCGCGGGTCTTCCTCGGAGACGCGCAGGGAGCCTTTCACGCCGCGGTCGTCCTGCAGAACTTCCCCAATGCCCAGGTCCTGGCCGGAGACGCCGACGGCGATCATCACGCCGACATCCTCGGTGTGAACCAGGGCAAAGGGTTGTGGGTCTTCAAAGGAAACGGGAAAGGCTCCTTTGCGAACCCGCAAGCGGCGCTCTCTCTCAGGAGCGACAGCGGGCGCTGCCTGATCACGGACCTCGATGGAAACTCCATGCCTGACTTCGTCGCGGTCTATGGGACCGGCCAGGTGGACGTCTACCGCGACTTCCGGACGACCTTCAGCCTGACGGCGACCTACCCGGGCGGGCCGACCCCGGTCGATGTGACCGCGGGCGATTTCAATGGCGACGGCCGCGCCGACCTGGCTGTCGCGAATGCCGGGACCGACACCGTGAACGGCGCGGTGTCCATCCTGCTCGGCCACGGGGACGGGACGTTCGATTCGAGGACGCCGTACGGGTCGCTTCCCCCCAAAGCGACCCGGCTCATCGCCGCGGACCTCGACGAGGACGGCGATCTCGACCTGGCGGTTTCGACCGGGCGTCCGACGACCCTCGGTGACGTGGGAGAGGCGGTGGTGCTGGCGGGGAACGGTGCGGGCGGGTTCGGATCGCAGGCGCGCTTCAGCGTGGCCCCGACCATCCAGGCCTTCCTCGCGGCGGGACGGATCGACGGCGACTCGCGCATCGACCTTGCCACGATCGCTTCCGATACGTTCGGTGCCCTGCTCGGCCGGGGCGCCTCGGCCGATGAGGACCGGGACGGCATCGCCGATGCGGTCGATCCCTGTACCGATACCGACGGTGACGGCTACGGCGACCCGGATTTCGCGGCGAGCCTGTGCCCGCGCGACAATTGTCCCGCCGCGCCGAACCCGTCCCAGGCGGACGCCGACGCGGACGGGCCCGGCGATGCCTGCGATCCCTGCCCGCATACCGCCGGGCCGGACACGGACGGAGACGATGTGTGCCGGGATGTCGATACCTGTCCGGATGTCGCGAATCCACAGCAGGAGGACGCGGACGGCGACGGCATCGGCGATGCCTGCGACGCCTGCACCGACAGCGACCATGACGGCTTCGGCAATCCCGGCTTCGCGGGGAACGTCTGCGCCGCCGACAACTGCCCGGGCACCGCGAATCCGGGACAGGAGGATGCGGACGGCGACGGCATGGGGGACGCCTGTGCCACTCCCTCGTTCGCCTCCCTGTACCGCAGTCCCGTCGTCGAGGCCGGGCCCCTGCCCCAGGACGTGGTGGTGGCCGACTTCAACGGCGACGGCCGCAACGACCTCGCCGTCCGTCTGTTGTTCGCGGGCGAGGTGCTGCTGTTCGAGGGGACGGGGCCGCGCCTGTTCGCTTCTCCGGTGCATCTCGCGACGGTGCACAACGCCGGCGCGATGATCGCCGCGGACTTCGACCAGGACGGCTTCATGGACCTGGCAGTCGCTGGTTCGAACGACAACGGACCGGCCCTCGCGCTGCATCGGGGCCTCGGCGACGGAACATTCGAGGATCCGTCGATCGTGCCGACGCCGTTCCTGGCGGACGGGATGCGCCTGGGGGACGTGAACCGGGATGGTCTGCCCGACCTGGTCCTTCGGGCCACCGGCGGCTTCGTCTCGATGCTCATGCAGCCGGGCTCGCGCACGTTCGCACCGGGCCAGACGACGGTGCCGCCCGGCGGGGCCTCGAGCGATCTTGCGGTCGGTGACTTCACCGGGGACGGCCTGCCGGATGCCGTCGTCGCGCTCGCCTCTCCTGCCCAGGGGCTTCTCGTCTACCCGGGGCTTGGAGACGGAGGCTGGGCGAGTCCGGTTCAACTGACATGGACTTCCTTCATTCCGCTTCTCAGTCCGCTGCTCGCGGCGTCGGACTTCGACGGCGACGGCGTCGGCGATCTCCTGGTGCTGACCCGGGGAAGCCAGAGCCTGCTGGTGTCCTACAAGGGATCGTCGGCCGGTCTTCCCACCCCCGGCCATTCGACCTTCGTGCTCGGAGGGGGGGCATTTCCTCTCTCCTTGCGCACCGCGGATCTCGACGGCGACGGCCGGCTGGACCTGTTGATCCCTTGCGATTCTCCCGACTTCATCGCTTTCGTCATGAACCAGGGGGCGCTCGATTTCCTGCCCACGGGAAGCGCGATCTCCGGACCCGATCCGCAGGCCGCCGCAGCGGCGCTGCTGGACGACGATGCCCTTCCCGACCTCGTCGTGGTCAACAGGGGAAGCGATTCACTCTTCGTCCTCCAGGGCCTCGGGCAAGGGCGGTTCGATCCGCAGTCCGTCGGCTCCTGGTTCGATTCGTACGTGGCCGCCGCCGACCTGAACAACGACGGGCTGCTCGATCTCGCAGGCACTGAGGCGGCAATCCCCCCCGACTACTATGGCAACACCTTGGGCCACATCCTGCTGGCGCGAACCGACGGCGGGTTCGAGCCGAAGCCCGGCGGCGCCGCGTCCATCTCGAACATCATCTGGGTCTCGAGCGGCGACATCAACGCGGACCAGAATCCCGACCTCGTATTCCTCGAACCGAACGAGGACTACCTCCCGGTGAATCAGCGCATCTGGCCGCACGGCGTCGCCCAGCTGTCATTCGGCAACGGCGACGGCACCTTCCAGCCCGGGCCGTTCCTGACGGACGTGAACAGCCCGTTCGCCGCCGCGATCGCGGACCTCAACGGCGACCGGCGCCCCGACCTGGTCATCGCCAACGCCGCCTCCGCCAACGTCACGGTCTATCTCGCCGACGCCACGAACCGGTTCGGCTCTTCCGTGCGCTACGTGACCGGCGACACTCCGTTCTGGGTGTCCGTGGCGGATTTCAACCACGATTCGATTCCCGACTTGATCACCGCGAACGCCGGGCATGACGTCCCCGAGCCGGCCGTGCCGGGAAGCGTCACGATCCTGCCCGGATTGGGCGGCGGGGTATTCGGGCCGCCGCTTCGGGTCACCGAGGGCGGTAGTCCCTCCGCGGTCGTGGCGGAAGATTTCAACGGAGACGGCGAGCTCGACCTCGCCATCGTCGATCGCTTCCTCGACCAGATGACGATCCAGCTCGGCCGGGGACATGACACGTTCGTCCCGTTCGGCTCGTCTCCGACGGGGCAGTTCCCGCTGGCCGTGTACGCGCTGGACCTGAACGCGGATGGCCGGCTCGATCTCGCCGTGGCGAACGACGATTCCGGCGACGTGTCGGTCTATTCCGGCGTCGGCGACGGGACCTTCGCCCCCGGTCGCCGGTTTGCGGTCGGGCGTTCCGCCATCGGGCTCGCCGCCGGTGATTTCAGCCGGAGCCACAAGCAGGACCTGGCGGTGGCCGGTGGCTTCGGTCTCGCGCTGCTCCTGAACCAGGGCCCGTCCGGGGACGCGGACCACGATGGCGTCCTCGATCCCGACGATCCCTGCACCGATCGCGACGGCGACGGGCTCGGTGACCCGGACTTCCTCTCCAACACCTGTCCGAAGGACAACTGTCCCGCCGTCCCCAACCCGAACCAGGCCAATGCCGACGGCGACCCGTTCGGAGACGCGTGCGACGCCTGCACCGACGGGGACCACGATTCCTATGGCACTCCGGGCCCTGCGACGATCTGCGTCATCGACAACTGTCCGTTCATCGCCAACAGCGATCAGGCGGATCTCGACGCCGACGGTCTGGGAGATGCGTGTGATCCCTGCACCGACAGGGATGGCGACGGCTTCGGCGACTTCGGGCCTCCGCGGGACCAATGTGCGCTGGACAACTGTCCCCAGGTCCCCAATCCGGACCAGGCGAACGCGGATCAGGACTTTTTCGGCGACGCCTGCGACCCCTGTCCGCTCGACGGGTCCAATGACGTCGACAACGACGGCCTCTGCGCCTCGCAGGACAACTGTCCCGATCGCCGGAACCCGGGCCAGGAGGATCGCGACGGCGACGGGGCCGGGGACGCGTGCGACAACTGTCCGGATCGCGTCAACGCCTCGCAGGCCGACGCTGACGGCGACGGGTTGGGAGATGCCTGCGACGTGTGTCCCGCGATCCCCGATCCGCCTCAGCTGGACGGGGACGCCGACGGCGTGGGCGATGCCTGCGACAACTGCCCGCAGACCTCTAATCCCGCCCAGGAGGACCGCGATGCGGATGGATCGGGCGACGCCTGTCAGCCGACGCTCGAGATCCTCTCCCTGGCGAGCGAGGGGGACGAGGTGCACGTCAGGCTCCGGTCCAGGGACCCGCAGGGGGAAGCGCTCTCGGGTCTCGCCCGGGTGATCGCCGGCGCGGGACATGCGACCACCCTCGGGGACGCCTACGCGACTTCGGACTGCGGCGCAGGGTTCCTTCCCGAATCGATCCCCGGTCGCGGCATCGGCTATACCAACGCGGCGATCGGTGAGCCGGTCCTGTTCGATCTCGACTCGGTGCTCGGCTGCCAGGACGGCCAGCCCGACTACCTGACGGCCGTGGGGCCCTGTGACGCCCCCGCGGGCCCATTCGATGTGTTCCTGCCCCTCAAGCAATTCACGCCACCGTTCTCGGTCTGCGTGCGTCCGGTGAGCGCGACGAGCGGGGGATACCAGCTCTCGATCCTCGCGGTCCTGCCCGATTCGCTGACTGTGGCGAGCGAGACCCAGCGCATCGTCTGGCAGCAGGGCTTCTCGGGCGGGTTCCCGCAGCGCCTGCTCTTCGAGTCGCTCGCTGCGCCGGAGGACTACACGCTGGATCTCACGGTCACCGACGGCAACACCCTTCCCGTGAAGGATTCGTCGCCCTTGCCGTACCGGGGAGAGACGTTCCTCGTCCTCGAAGCGAGCGCGGCGAACGGACCGCCGGAGGCCCACGCGTCCGCCGCGGCAGGCGCCGTGGAATGCGATCGGCCGGGCGGAGCCGTCGTCGCGCTCGACGGCACGGGTTCGACGGACGCCGATTCGTCTCCCGGGACGCAGGACGACATCGCGTCGTACGCGTGGTTCGAACACTACGGTGAGGCGGGGGAGACGCTCCTGGGCAGCGGCGCCACGCTGAAAGTCACGCTGCCGCTCGGGACGCACGCGATCACCCTGAAGGTGACCGATCAGTCCGGGGAGAGCGATACCGACGTCGTGAGCGTGACCGTGCACGACACCGCCGGTCCGGACCTCGACTGCCCGACGGTGTTGCCGGCCGGTTGCACCGGCCCAACCGGCGCCGAGGTCAGCGTCGTCGCGACGGCATCGGATGTGTGCGGCGGCAGCGTGACCATCACCAACAGTCACAATTCCGGCGGCGCCGATGCGAGCGGCGGCTATCCTTTCGGCACCACCAACGTCACCTTCACGGCGACCGACGCAACCGGCAACCAGTCGCAGTGCACCGTGCCGGTGACAGTGGCCAATCAGCAGGCTCCCATCCTCAACTGCCCGTCGTCGCTGCCCGCGGCGGAGTGCAGCGGCGCCGGCGGCGCTTATGTCGCTCTGCAGGCAACCGCCACCGATGTCTGCGGCCGCGGACTCACGGTGAGCAACGACCACACCGGCGCCGGTCTCGATGCTTCGGGGGCGTACCCGCTCGGCACGACGACAGTCCTCTTCACGGCGCGCGATGCCGAAGGGCACGCGTCGACGTGCACGACGCAGGTGACGGTGCGCGACACGCAGCCGCCGACGTTGAGCGTCCTGACCGACCCGTCGGTGCTGTGGCCGCCGAACCACGACCTCGTGCCGGTCGAGGCGCGATTCGTGGCCGAGGACGTCTGCGGCGCGGGGGTGCGCGTCGAGCTCGTCTCGGTGAGCTCGAGCGAGTCCGACGACTCCTCAGGAACCGCCGACGGTGCGACGACGGGAGATGTCCAGGGTGCGACGCTCGGCACCGCCGACGCGAGCATCCTCCTGCGGGCCGAGCGGGAAGGGAAGGGCCCGGGTCGCGTCTACGAGCTGCGCTACCGCGCCATCGACGCGGCGGGCAACTTGACGACCGCCATCGGCGTGGTCACGGTCCCGCACGATCTGGGGCAGGGCCCCGAGCCGCTCCTGATGCGGCTGGAGCCGGTCGCCGCCGGCGCCACCGCGCAGCGGATCTACTGGCCGGCGCTCAAGGAAGCGACCGGCTACGACGTCATCCGCGGGACGCTGAGCCAGGTGCGTCGCATCAACGGCATGACAAACCTCGGCGCGGTCGTGGTCCTGGCGCGCGGCACGACGCTCACCACGGTCAGCGAGCCGATGACGACGGCGGTCCCACCGGTTGGCGACGCGTTCTTCTACCTCGTCCAGGAACGCACCGCCGACCGTGGCGGCACCGGCTGGGGCTCCGAGCCGGCGCCCTGGCCGCGCGAGCTCGGCTCCTGCGATGGCGGCTGCCCGGGGCAGTCGGACGGGGCGCCGGCGACCGGGGGCAGCAGGTCCACCAGGCGCTGACGGTCCGGCTTTCCGGTGGGGGCGCTGGGCCTTTTCGGTCGATCCCTCCGGGGATCGACGTATATTCAGGCGGCCGCCACCTAGACAAAGAGAAAGATCTGTCCGGTCTCGACGACGGGGGGAATCCGTTCATGGCCGACGAGCGGCGCGGACCATCTTGCTGGAACCAGGCGAAGGCCGGCGCCGGCTGGGCCTTCGTGCTCCTTGCCGTCTTCCTGGCCGCTGGTTTACCGGCGATCGCCCAGGCGCCCCCCACTTCGAGCAGGTACCGGGGGGCCGTGACGCCGGTCTGCGAAGGCTGCGCGCTCGATCCGTGTGCCGATACCGACCAGGATCTCGTCTGCGACGATGTCGACAACTGCCCCGACATCGACAACCCCTCCCAGGCGGACACCGACGGGGACGGAGTCGGGAACCCGTGCGACAACTGTCCCGATCGCGCCAACCCGGATCAGCGCGATGACGACGGAGACGGCGCGGGGAACGCCTGCCAGCAGGAGTCGGCCGCGGGCCTGTTCCCGATGGGCGTCGTCCTGCTCGTCGATCAGGGAACGGTCGGCGTGCCGCTCGTCGCTGACTTCAATGCCGACGGACGGATGGACTTCGCGGTGGACCGCTCCTGCGACCCCTCCTCGCGCGACGCAGACTGCCCCACCGGGTCGCAGATCGGCGTCTACGTCAACCGCGGGAACGGCACCTTCCGGCTGGCCCAGCGGTTCCGGGGAGGCACCTCATTTCCGCTCGTCGGAGGGGATTTCGACGGCGACGGCCGGCTGGATCTCCTCGCCGGCGGCGGCAACGACCGCTACATGATCCGGGCGGGCGTGGGGGACGGCACCTTCGGAAGGACCTGGAGCGGCGATCTCGGGGTGGCTGTCGCCGTCGCTGCCGCGGACCTCAACCAGGACCACTACGACGACCTGCTCGTCCTCAGGCCGGCCGGCCCGGCGTTGCTGCTGCGGGTCCTCCTGAACGATCGCCGGGGAGGCTTCGTCGCCGCCGGCGACAACCCCGTGGGAGTCAATCCCAACCAGATCGTCACCGGGGATTTCGACGGGAACGGCCGGGTGGATGTCGCCGTGGCCGACTCCTGCTCGGAAGCAGCGTGCACCGGGTCCGGCAAGCTCTCCCTGTTCCTGACGAAGCCCGACGGCACGCTCGAAGCGCGTCCCGATGTCCCGCTCGATGTGCGACCGGAAGCGGTCCTCGTCGTCGATTTCGACCACGACGGCAAGCGCGACCTCATCGTCGAAGGCACCTGCGTGACCAGCGCCTGCTTCAACGCTGGACGATACGCAGGCGTGAGGGCCTACCGCGGGCACGGGGACGGGACCTTCGAGCCGACTTTCAACGACAACCTGTCTCTCGATTCGGGCGTCTCGCTCGCCGCCTCCGATGTGGACGTGGACGGGGACATCGACGTCGTCGTCGGGACGGATTCGACGGTCTTCGTGATCCCGGGGACGGCGGGGGGAGGATTCGATCCGCAGCACACCTCAGCTGTCGTGGCCGGTTCCGGCAACCTGGTGAGCGTCGCCGACCTGGACGGGGACGGGCTCGCCGATCTTCTGGACTTCGCGCGGAGCAGCGGCTTCGCGGCGCCGCTCCTCGGTCACGGAGACCTGACTTTCGGAGTCGTTCCCCTGAGCGTCGGCGGCTCGCTGGTGACGGCCACGGCGCTGGCAGACTTCGACCGGAACGGGAAAACCGACATCGCCGCTGTCTCCTATGACCCCTCCTTTGGCCCACCGGGCCGGGACGACGGATCGGTGTTCCTGGGTGAAGACAAGGACGCGTTCTCCCCAGCCGTCCCCTTCGACGCCACGGGGGGATCCGGCGGAGCCGTCGGCGTCGCGTCGGGTGATTTCGACGGCAACGGCCGCCCGGACCTGGTGGTCGCGGGTTTATTCGGGAACAGCGACTTCGCTCCCGGCACGCTCAGCGTCCTCCTGGGCCTGGGGAACGGCACGTTCCCCGTGCGGCGATCGATCCCGATCGACGACTCGACCTACCCGATTTCCATCGTGGTCGGAGATTTCAACCACGACGGTCATGACGATGTCGTGGTCGCCGACGACGGCTCACCCACGGTGACCATTCACCTGGGGGACGGTCACGGAGGATTCGGCCCCCTGGCGACCTCGCCCGTCTACCGCGTGGGATACGGCCCGGTGTGGGTGACGCTCGCCGACTTCAACGGCGATCACGAGCCGGACATCGCCGTCGCGAACGCGGGAGGGAACGGTTTCAGCGTTCCACGCATCGGCAGCGTGTCGATCCTGATCGGCCACGGGGACGGGACGTTCGAGACCTGTCCGTCCCTCTACCCCGGGGGCTCTCCCTACTCGGTCGCCGCGGGCGATCTGAACAACGACGGCCGGCAGGACCTCCTGATCGCCGACGGCCTTGGGGACGACCTGGTGGTCGTGCCGGGAGTGGGGGACTGCACTTTCGGATCGGCGCGGCGTGTCGCGGTCGGCAGGACTCCGATCGCCGTGGCTGCGGCAGATTTCAACCAGGACGGAAACCTCGATTTCGCGACCGCGAACTTCGACTCGGCGGACGTCAGCGTCCGCCTGGGACGCGGGGATCTGTCGTTCGGCCCCGAAGCCCGCCTTTTCGGAGGCCTGAACGCGTTTCACGTCTCGGCCGGGATGACCGGGTCGGACCGACGCACCGACCTGGTCGTCTCGATGGAAACCGGCGTGCTCGTGCTGAGCAACCAGGGGCCGTTCCCCGACACCGACAATGATGGTCTCGACGACGCCGTCGATCCTTGCACCGACAGCGATCACGACGGCTTCGGCGATGCGGTGGGGCCGGCGGGCACGTGTCCCATCGACGACTGTCCGTCGGTCCCGAACTCCGATCAGGCGGACGCCGACCGCGATGGCCGCGGCGACGCCTGCGATCGGTGTCCGCATTCCGCCACCGACGATGCCGACGGCGACGGCCGGTGCGGCGACGCGGACAACTGCGCCGACGTGCAGAACACCTCGCAGGCCGACTCCGACGGGGATGGGCGCGGCGACGCCTGCGACAACTGCCCGACCGTGGCGAACCCGGACCAGGCCGATGCGAACGGCGACGGAGCCGGCGACGCCTGCCAGCCGCTCCTCGTGCTCGCCGGGGTGCGGCAGGACGGTGGAACCGATCTCGAGGTGGATGCCCTCGCTCGCGATCCCCAGGGGGACCCGCTCTCGGGGTTCATCCGCATCGACCAGACCATCACGTCGGCCTTCACCGTTCCGAACCTGTTCCAGCATCTGAGCTGCTCGGGCGGGGTCAATCCCCTGGGGACGACGGGCTCCATCGGTTACTACGCATCGGGGAGCGGTTGGCAACTCTTCGACATGGACTCGGGGCTCGGTTGCGGCGACTTCGCTTCTGACTTCCTGTTCGCGCCGGGCCCCTGCGAGCATCCGCAGGCCCCCTTCAACGCGTTCCTGAGCTCCTTCTATTTCTCGGGGCCGCTTCCCTACGTCGCCTGTCTCAAGGAGACGCATTCGTCGGCGACGATGCCCTTGCAGATCCTGCGGGTCAACAGTTTCGAGCTCGGCGCGCAGCTCGTCACGACGCAGGGCCAGACCATCCCGTTCGCGACCCAGCTGCCGAGCCGCGCGCCGCTTCACGGCCTCGCACCCGCCGCGCCGAGCGCGATCACCATCCAGGTGACCGACGGAAAGACTGCGCCTCTGTCGGCGAGCCTGCCGTTCGCTTCCGCGGGCGAATCCGTGCTGGTCATCACGGGCCTCGGGCGCGAGGGGGATCGGGACGCCGACGGCATCCCGGACGACGTCGACCCCTGCATCGACGGCGATCTGGACGGCGTCGGGCTCCCCGAATCGGCCTGCGGCGCTGACAACTGTCCGGCCCGGCCCAACCCCGACCAGGCCGATCCGGACGCCGACGGCCTGGGGACCGCGTGCGACAACTGTCCGGGCGTTTCCAATCCGGATCAGGCCGACGCCAACGGCGACGGCAAGGGGGACGCCTGCGACCCCTGCGCCAACAACCCGTCCGCCGATGCCGATGGCGATGGCGCCTGCGGCGACGTGGACAACTGCGCCGCGTTGCCGAACCCCGATCAGGCGGACATCGATGGAGACGGCCGCGGCGATGCCTGCGACAACTGCCCGGGGGCCGCCAACGCCGGACAGCAGGACGAGGACGCCGACGGGATCGGCGACGCCTGCGATCGTTGCCGCGACCTGGACAAGGACGGGTACGGAGCCCCGCCCGACCCGGCGGCCACCTGCCCCGCCGACAACTGCCCCTCCACGGCCAACCCGGACCAGTCCGACGATGATCACGACGGGATCGGCGATGCCTGCGATCCCTGCCCGAGCGAAGCGAGCAACGACAGCGACGGGGACGGCGTCTGCGATGGGGCGGACCTCTGCCCCGGCATTCCGGGCATGCTGAACCGCGACCAGGATGGCGATGGCCGCGGCGATGCCTGCGACAACTGCCCGCAGACGGCGAACCCAGACCAGGCCGACCGGGATGGGAACGGTGCGGGAGACGTCTGCGAGGCACGCGGCGCCAGGGCGATCTTCCCGCTCCCGATCGTGCCGGCCTCACGGGTCATCCTGGCGGCAGATTTCGATGGAGACGGCCGCGATGAGCTGGTGGTCACAGGCGAGAACGGCACGCTCAGGATCGCCGGTCTCGGACCTGACGGGCCGGTGATCCGCCAGGACCTCGGCGCCGGCCTCGTCTATTTCTTCGACGCCGTTCACGGCGCCGTCTCGGACGTGAACGGAGACGGCCACCCCGACCTCGCCCTGGTTTACTCAGGCGGGCTCAGTCTCTTCCTGACCGCGCCGGATGGCACTCTCGGGCCGCCGCAGCACCCACTTCCCGAAACAGCTCTGCAGGGGGCGCTGGCGTTCGGAGACGTCAACTCTGACGGGCGTCCCGATCTGGCCCTGGCCGGTTCCACGGCCGTGCAGTTCTACCTGGGCCAGGGGAATGGCACCTTCACCTTCATGCAAACGGAAGTCGCCGGAAAAGCGATCGCGGACATGGGCTTCGCGGATTTCAACGAGGACGGAAAGCTCGATCTGGGTGCGCTCGACAGCATCAGCCGGAATTTCTCCGTCCTCCTGGGGCGCGGCGACGGCCGCTTCAACGGCCAGGCGGTCTTCCCGCTCGGGGTGGGTGGGTCACAGGCGTTCTTCGACGACTTCGATCACGATGGCCACGTCGACGCGTTCCTCGCCCCGGGCACGCTGTTGAAAGGTGACGGGCACGGCGGGTTCGCGAATCTTCCGGCGGTGCTCCCGGACGGATACCAAGTCGCTCCCGGCGACTGGGATCATGACGGCCGGATGGATCTCGCGTCGATCGTCCCCGGAACGGACGTCAATTCGGGCCTGACCCTGTACGAGGCCGATGCGTCCTGGCACTTCCAGAAGACGCGCGCCCCGCTCGCTGGACTCACGCTCGTGTCCCTGGCCGCAGGGGACTTCGACGGTGACCAGCGAATCGATCTCGCGGTCGGCATCGAGGACGGCACGCGCGTCGGCCTGGTGCTCAGCGGGCAGGGGAGCGCGCACGAACCGTTCCCACGGATCATCGATTCCACCGGGCCGCGCCTGGTCGGTTCGGCGGACCTCAACCGGGACCGCCGCGTCGATGTCATCGCGTATCGCTCGAGTCACTCGAGTCAGTCGAGTCAGTACACCGTGTATCTGCAAGGGCCCTCCGGTGATTTCACCCAGGCCGGGTCCGTGGCCGAGACGTCTGCCGGCTCGACCGTGGCGGTCATGGGCGATCTCGATGAAGACGGGCTCGCGGACTTGGTCCAGGCGTCCGCCAGCCTGCAGGTCTCGTTGAGCAACGGGCTCGGCGGCTTCCGCCCGCCCCATTCATACCCTCTCAATTTCGGGGCCTTCGGGCAGAGGATCATGCTCGTGGACGAGGACGGTGACGGCCACCTCGACCTCCTCCACATGTACAACCAGACCGTCACGATCTACGGCGGCGACGGACACGGCGCGCTCACGTTCCGGAGCGCGGTGACTCTCCCGACGCAATTCATCTGGTCGATCGACCACGCCGACTTCAATGGAGACGGCCGCGAGGATCTTTTCATCCTCTGGTACCCGATGGACCTGGTCTGCTACCTGGCGGGTCCTGGAACGATCTTCGGGACGCGCGTGGACGTGGCCTCCCTCATCAGCGAGCACACCTTCCCGGCTGTCGGGGCCGGTGACTGGGATGGGGACGGGCGCCCGGAACTGTTCGTCGCCACCGGGGGAGCCGACTCGTCATCCCTGTCGGTCAGTCCCTCCTTCCAGGTCTTCCGCTTCGACGCGAGCGGCGCATTCCAGCCGGGCCCGGCACTGAACCTGCCTGCCTCCGCGGGAAGCATGGCCGTGGCCGATTTCACCGGAGACCATCGCGCCGACGCCGTGGTCACATCCGGCTCGGCTTTCTGGATGCTCGAGCGGGGGGCGGACAATGCCCCGATCCTGGATTCGACGCACACGACCGGCGCCGGGACGAGCCGTCTCGCGGTCGCCGACATGGATGGGGACGGCAAGCCCGACCTTTTGGCCTCGGGCAGCTCGCTCAACGTGATCTTCAACCTGCTGGGCCAATCCGACCTCGATGCCGACGGCCTCCCCGACGACTTCGACCCCTGCGTCGATCCGGACGGCGACGGCTTCGGCAACCCCGGGTTCGCGCGCGCCACCTGTCCCATCGACACGTGTCCGATCGTGCCGAACCCCGTCCAGACCGACACCGACCGCGATGGCCTCGGCGACGCGTGCGATCTGTGCCCCGGGGTCGCCGATCCCGATCAGCTCGATGCGGACAGGGACGGACTCGGCGACGCCTGCGATCCCTGCACCGACAAGGACGGCGACGGCAAGAGCGATCCGGGGTTCACCGCCAGCACCTGCGGCGTGGACAACTGCCCCACCGTGCCCAACCCCGATCAGGCCGACGGCGACGCCGATGGCCTCGGCGATCGGTGCGATTCGTGCACCGATCGGGACCACGACGGTCGCGGCGATCCCGGCTATCCGTTGAACACGTGCGGCATCGACGACTGCCCCGATGTTCCGAACCCCACCCAGTCGGACCGGGACGGTGACGCGCTCGGCGACGCCTGCGATCCGTGCACGGACGTCGATCGGGATGGCTTCGCCGATCCCGGATTCCCCGCCTCGACCTGCCCGATCGACAACTGCCCGGCCAGGCCCAACCCCGATCAGAGCGATCAGGACGTCGATGGCCTCGGCGACGCCTGCGATCCCTGTCTCGACCGCGACGGGGACGGGTTCGGCGATCCGGGGGCGGCCGGAAACACCTGCGGGCTGGACAACTGTCCAACGGTTCCCAATTCGGCGCAGGCCGACTCCGATGGAGACGGCCTGGGGGACGCCTGCGATCCCTGCCCGCTCGACAGGTTCAACGACGCCGACCTCGACGGGGTGTGCACCTCTTCCGACAACTGTCCCGCCGTGCCCAATGCCTCACAGGCCGACACCGATGCCGACGGACCGGGCGACGCCTGCGACAACTGCCCCGGCGTCGCCAACGCGGATCAGGCCGATGCCGACGCGGACAGGGTGGGGAATCTCTGCGACAACTGTCCCGGGCGGGCGAATGCAGACCAGGCGGATCTCGACGAGGACGCGACCGGAGATGCCTGCGACGTCTGCCCGGCCACCTCGGATCCGGACCAGGCGGACACCGACCACGACGGTTCGGGGGATGCGTGCCAGCCGATTCTCGCCCTCGATCCTCCCGTGCTCGGACCCGACGGCGGGCTGCACGTGCGCGTGCACGCCAGCGACCCGCAGGGGGAGAAGCTGGCGGGGGAGGCGCTGCTCACCGCGACGAACGCCACGGTCTTCACTCTCCCCGACGTGTTTGGAAATCTCGACTGCTCAGGAGGCTATTTCCCCGACGGAGTTCCCGGCGAAGGGATCGGCTACAGCTTCGGAACCCTCGGCGATCCGTATCTCTTCGACCTCGACAGTTCCATCGGCTGCATCGATCAGTCCACCGATTACCTCATTGCCCTGGGCGACTGTTCCAGTCCGTCATCCGCCTTCGACGTGTTCCAGCCGTTGATGGGAACGACCCCGCCCTTCGCCGTCTGTTTCCGCAAGATGGGTGCGACGTCGGGTGGGACCGGCCTCATCGTGCTCGAGTACACGCTCGATTCCATCCGGCTGCGGGGGCTCGACCCGTCGCCGTTCATGCGGGTCCCGTTCACGGAGAGTCAGTTCCCCCGCCTCGACGTCACGGGGCTGAGCCGCGGCGGTGCCTACCGCCTCGACGTCGTGGCGTCCGACGGCAACACCCGCTCCGTCACGGCGAGCCAGGATTTCGTGCATCAGGACGAGACCTTCCTCGCGCTCTTCTCGAACGCTTCTCCCATCGCCTCGGCGGCGGCGACGGGTTCGCTCGAGTGCAGCGGGTCAGGCGGGGCGCCCGTGACGCTCGACGGAACCGCCTCGAGCGACGCGGATTCGATCCCCGGCGTCTCCAGCGACATCGCATCCTACGAGTGGTACGAGAACGACGGCGAAGCCGAGCAGACTCCTCTCGGCAGCGGCGCCACCCTGAACGTCACTCTGCCGCTCGGGGCGCACACCATCACCCTCAAGGTGACCGACCGCTCCGGAGAGAGCGACACCGACGTGGTCACGGTCACGGTACGAGACACTGCCGCCCCGGATCTCCAGTGTCCGACCGTGCTGTCGGCCGGATGCACGGGTCCGACCGGGGCGAACGTGAACGTTGTCGCGACCGCCTCGGATGTCTGCGGCGGCAGCGTGACCGTCACCAACAGTCGCAACACGAGCGGAGCCGACGCGAGCGGCGGTTACCCATTCGGCACGACGAACGTCACCTTCACGGCGAAGGACGCGAGCGGCAACCAGTCGCAGTGCACCGTGCCCGTGACGGTCGCCAACCAGCAGGCGCCGATCCTCCAGTGCCCGGCGTCGCTGCCGGCGGCGGAGTGCAGCGGCGCGGGCGGCGCCTACGTCGCGCTGCAGGCGACC
The DNA here is from genome assembly GCA_035638075.1 of Verrucomicrobiia bacterium. GTDB lineage: Bacteria > Acidobacteriota > Polarisedimenticolia > Gp22-AA2 > Gp22-AA2 > DASRAU01. The sequence goes on along the minus strand of DASRAU010000029.1, from coordinate 154,832 downwards.
GCGACCGACGTCTGCGGCCGCGGGCTGACCGTGAGCAACGATCACACCGGCACCGGCCTCGATGCGTCCGGTCCGTTCACGCTCGGCGCCACGGCCGTGGTCTTCACGGCGCGCGACGCTGAAGGACACACGTCGACGTGCACGACGCAGGTGACGGTGCGCGACACGCAGCCGCCGACGCTGAGCATCCTGACCGACCCGGCGGTGCTGTGGCCGCCGAACCACGATCTCGTCCCGGTGGAGGCGCGGTTCGTCGCCGAGGATGTCTGCGGCGCGGGGGTGCGCGTCGAGCTGGTCTCCGTGAGCTCGAGCGAGTCCGACGACGCGTCAGGCACCGCCGACGGCGCGACGACCACCGACATCCAGGGGGCAACTCTCGGCACCGCCGACGCGAGCCTCCTCCTGAGAGCCGAGCGGGAAGGGAAGGGACCGGGCCGCGTCTACGAGCTGCGCTACCGCGCCGTCGACGCTGGCGGCAACGCCACGACCGCGATCGGCGTGGTCACGGTCCCGCACGATCTGGGGCAGGGCCCCGAGCCGCTCCTGATGCGGCTGGAGCCGGTCGCCGCCGGCGCCACCGCGCAGCGGATCTACTGGCCCGCGCTCAAGGAGGCGACCGGCTACGACGTCATCCGCGGCACGCTGAGCCAGGTGCGCCGCATCGACGGCGTGACCAACCTCGGCCCGGTTGCGGTCCTGGCGCGCGGCACGACACTCACCACGGTCAGCGAGCCGATGACGACCGCGGTCCCGCCGGTCGGCGACGCGTTCTTCTATCTCGTGCAGGAGCGCACCGCCGACCGCGGCGGCACCGGGTGGGGCTCCGAGCCGGCTCCGTGGCCCCGCGAGCCCGGCACCTGCGATGGCGGCTGCCCGGGACAGACTGACGCCGCCCCCGGCACCGGCGGTGACCGCCCGGCCCGCCGCTAGCCGAACCGCGTCGATTCAGGTCTCTCGTTCGTAAGAATCGGCGTATATTCCGGACACTCGCTGCCACCAGACAGAAGACCGGATAGTCCGCCCGGGAGAGGGCGGATGGAGGTGCCGATGTTCCTGCTGCGCTCGCGCCGGCCCACCACGTCGCCCACGAACTCATCGCGTCCGACCTGCTTCGGCTGGGGCAGGCGAGTCACGCCGGTCCTCGCCGCATTCCTGCTTGCCTCCGCGCCGAGCGTCCAGCCGGCGAAGCCGATCTTCCCGGTGCCCGGTGCCTCTGTGGGCGGCTTCCGGGCGGTGGTCGGCGATTTCAACGAAGACGGAATTCCGGATGTCATCAGCGGCGGCACCTTGATGACGGCCCACCTGGACGGAGGCTATACGACCGACTTCGTGGGAATTGGCGTGGGGGTGGTTGGCGATTTCAACCAGGACGGGCATCTCGATCTCGCGAGCACGTCCGCCGTCCGCCTCGGACGTGGCGACGGCACCTTCGCACCGATGCAAAGCCTCGGCACCCCTGTCCCGATGACGCAGGTCGCCACCGGCGAGTTCAACGGCGACGGCATCCCGGATCTCGCCCTGCAGGAGCCCAATGGCTCGGTCTCCGTTTATGCCGGCATGGGCGATGGGCATTTCACCTGGATCGCCAACACCCCTGCCGATCTCCACTACGACCAGGATCTGATCGTCGCGGACTTCGACCACGACGGCCGGGACGATCTCCTCGGACGCAGCCGGGACGAGACCTCGATCCGGGTCCTCCTCGGCCGCGGTGGCGGCGCCTTCCAGGTGGTCAGCACGCCGAACGGCACCATCGTCCGCAAGGTCCGGGTCGCCGACCTCGACGGGGACGACTTCCCCGACTGCATCGTCCTCTCACCTTGCAGCGGACTGAACTGCCCGGACAGCGTGATCGCGTCGCTGACCGGAGACGGGACGGGCGGCTTCCAGCCAATCGCCTCGTTCTTCGTGGACAAGGCGCCGCAGGACGCCGCCGTGGTGGACTGGGATCGGGATGATCAGCCCGACCTCCTGGTCGTCAACAACACCGATGGCGTGCGCGTTCACCACGGAACGGGGCCGGGGATGTTCGACGATCACTTTGACCTGCTTCGGGTGGGCCGGGCGCTGGTCAGCCTGCAGACGGCCGATCTCAACAACGACCCGCTGCCCGACCTCATCCTGCGCGACGGCACCCTCCAGCAGGTCCTGATCGTCCTGGGTGAGCCCGGGGGGACGATCGCGGCCGTGCCGCGAGTGGCCGTCCCCGGCTTCCTCCGCGACTTTCGCGCCGGGCGGGTGGACGGCGACGACAAGGGCGATCTCCTTGTTCTGGCGCTCGATGGGCTCCCGCCCGCACCGGGGCAGCTCGTTCCGGTCCTCGGTACGACGGACGGGACCATGCAGGTGCTGGCGGGGACTCCCGTCGGCAACGATCCGTTGTCGCTGGATGTCGGCGACGTGGACGGGGACGGGACGACGGATGCCGCGGTGCTCGTCAATGACCAGGGCGTCCATCCCGAGATCCTGGTGCTGCAGGGGGAAGGGAGCGGCGGGTTCCAGCCGCGCGCTCACCTGCCGATGCCGTCCTACCGCGCCAACGCCATCAAGCTGGCCGCGATCGACGGCGATGCGCCGCTCGACATCGTCGTCCTCAACGGAGATCAGACCGTCACGACTTATCTCCAGATCGCCCCCTTCACGTTCGGGCCGGGGACGGTCACGCCCCTCGGCTCTCCCGCGGCCCAGATGGTCGCGGCCGATTTCACGCAAGACGGCGTCACGGACCTGGTCGTGTCTCTGCACGAAGCTGCCAATCCGAATTCATGGCGCCTCGTTCTCCTGCCGGGGCGGGGCGACGGCTCCTTCGAGCCCGCGATCACCTTCGCGACCTACCCCTTCCCGTTCGGCGAGGTTCCTCACAGCATCAACGCGCTCATCGCGGCCGACTTCGATGGCGATGGCCATCCGGAGGTCGTCGGATCGGTTCCGCCCGGTTACGTCGCGGTGTTCACCGGCGACGGGAATGGGTCACTGAAAATGGGACAGGCCCTTTCGGGCTTCGGGCAACCGGATGCGCTGGCCGCGGATGATTTCGACGGCGATGGACACGTCGACCTCGTCACCATGGGCAGTGAGCTCCGCCTTTTCCCCGGGAGCGCGGGTGGGCTCGGGACTTCGTCCGTGTTCTCCGCCCTGACCTCCGATACGCACGAGCTCGAAGCGGGAGACTTCGACGGCAACGGCTTCCCCGACCTCGCCGTGCGAGGACCTTCCTTCACTGCGCAGATCACCCTCCTCCTGAACCAGGTGGCGGACCGGGACACCGATCAGGACGGCATTCCCGACGCGCTCGACAACTGTCCTGACGTGGCCAACGCCGATCAGCTGGACACCGACGGCGACGGCGTGGGGAATGCCTGTGACGCCTGCCTGCCCGAGCAGGCCCCGATCCTCGACTGCCCGGCGTCGCTGCCGGCGGCGGAGTGCACCGGCGCCGGCGGCGCCGACGTCACCGTGCAGGCCACCGCGACCGACGTCTGCGGCCGCGGCCTCACGCTGAGCAACGACCACACGGGGGAGGGGCTCGACGCCTCCGGGGCATTCCCTCTCGGCACGACCTCCGTGGCCTTCACCGCCCGCGATCCCGAAGGGCACGCCGCGACCTGCACGACGCAGGTGACGGTGCGCGACACCCGGGCGCCGACCCTGAGCGTCCTGGCGGACCCGTCGGTGTTGTGGCCGGCGAACCACGATCTCGTGCCGGTCGATGTGCAGTTCACGGCGCAGGATTCCTGCGGGGCGGGAGTGCGCGTCGAGCTCGTCTCGGTGACCTCGAGCGAACCGGACGACGCCTCCGGCACGACCGACGGCGCGACGACCGGAGACATCCAGGATGCGTCGCCCGGCTCGGCCGACTCGAACCTCCTCCTGCGGGCCGAGCGGGAAGGGAAAGGTCCGGGGCGCGTCTACGAGCTGCGCTACCGCGCCATCGACGCGGCCGGCAACACGACGACCGCCCTCGGCGTCGTGACCGTTCCACACGATCGAGGACAGGGGCCCGAGCCGCTGCTGATGCATCTCGAGCCGCTGGCGGCTGGAGCGACCGCACAGCGCATCGACTGGCCGGCGCTGGCCGATGCCACGGGCTACGACGTCATCCGCGGCACGCTCAGCCAGGTGCGCCGCATCGACGGCGTGACCAATCTCGGTCCGGTCGCGGTCCTGGCGCGCAGCACGGCGCTGACGACCGTGAGCGAGGCGGCCTCGGCCCCGATCCCGCCCGTCGGCGACGCCTTCTTTTACCTTGTCCAGGAGCGCACCGCCGACCGCGGCGCGACCGGGTGGGGATCGGAGCCGGCGCCGTGGCCGCGCCAGCCGGCCTCGTGCGAAGGAGGCTGCCCGTCGGTGACCCAGGGCACCGCCGCCGGCGGCGGCGATCGCCCGGCGCGGCGCTGAGGACGCGCAAGAGAGAAGCAGCGCGGAATACGGAGGTGGCGCCGCGGCGAAGGTGACATAATCCTCCCGTCACGGGAAGGGTGATGCCTTCGCAGTTCCGCCTTGACCGCTCTCCCAAGCGCGCGGCTGTTTTGCTCCTGGCCGCGACCTCGCTATTCGCCGCGCCTCCTTCGACCTCACCCCCGGCCTCCGTCAACCCCGCAGCGCCGACCATCGCGCCACGCACACCACCCGGGCCTTCCGTCCTTCCGCCGCGCGTGCGCCCCGGTGCGCCGTTTCCGGCGCCGCCGTATGCGCCGCACGCGCCGCATGACCTCATCGTCAAGTTCCGTGACGGGGTCGAGCCGGGTCTGCGGTCGGGGCTGCGCACGGAGATGCGGGCGGCGCCGCGGCCCCGCTTCCGCGTCGGCGCGGAGCAGTGGCGCCTCGCGGCCGATGAATCCATCGAAGACGCCATCGCGCGGCTGAGCCGCGACCCGCGCGTCGAGTACGCCGAGCCGAACTACATCCTGACGGCCGACCGCCTCCCCGACGATCCGCGGCTCGCGGAGCAGTACGCGCTGCGCAACATCGGGCAGACGGGCGGCACGCCGGGAGCGGACGTGGATGCGCTCCGCGCCTGGAACATCTCCATCGGCGACCTGGACCCCCGGTTCCCCGCTCCGATGCCGGGCGGGGGAAGCGGCGGGCGCACCGGCATCCTCATCGGCATCGTCGACAGCGGCGCCGACGGCAATCACCCGGACCTGCGCGACAACCTGTTCGTCAATCCCGGCGAGATCCCGGACAACGGCATCGACGACGACGGCAACGGCTTCATCGACGACGTCTCCGGGTGGGATTTCGCCAACAACGACAACGATCCCTTCGACGACTCCACGGTCGGGCACGGGACGCACGTGTCCGGCATCGCCGCCGCGGCCGGCGACAACGGGCGCGGCATCGCCGGGGTGGCGTGGCGCGCGCGCTTCCTGCCGGCGAAGTTCATCAACGCCGAGGGCAACGGCTTCTCGGCCGACGCCATCCGCGCCATGGACTACGCCGCAATGATGGGAGCGCGGGTCCTCAACAACTCCTACGGCGGCGGCGCCTTCTCGAACGCCATGTTCGACACCATCGCGGCCATCGGCACCGATGGCGTCGTCTTCGTCGTGGCGGCCGGCAACGACAGCGAGAACATCGACCTGAAGCCGCACTACCCGGCCTCGTACGACCTCCCGAACGTCATCGCCGTGGCGGCGACCGACGACGAGGACAACCTCGCGACCTTCTCCAGCTATGGGGCGCGCGAGGTGCACCTCGCGGCGCCCGGCGTGACCCTCCTCAGCACGCTTCCCGGCGGGCAATACGGCCTGCTCAGCGGCACTTCGATGGCGGCGCCAATGGTGACCGGGGCGGCGGCGCTGCTCCTGGCGGCGGAGCCCGGTCTCACGCCGCTCGAGGTGCGGACGCGGCTGCTCGCCTCGTCGCGAGCGCTGCCGTCCCTGCAGGGGAAGGTCCAGTCGGGAGGCCGGCTCGATCTGTTCCGGCTGCTGGCGCACCCGGACTCCGTTCCGCCCGCCGCCGTCGGCGATCTGCACGTGGTGGACGCCGGCAGCGGCCACGTCACGCTCCGCTTCACCGCGAGCGGTGACGATGGCCTCGCGGGGCGCGCGTCGACCTACGACATCCGCTACGCCACGCCGTCGCTCGACCTGGCGCACCTCGAGGACGCGCCGTCCTTCGCCAACCACGTCCTCCCCGGCGCTTCAGGAACCGTGGAGACGATCGAGGTCACGGGTCTCGCCGCGGCGACGCCGTACCAGTTCGTCGTGCGGGCGCGCGACGAGTGGGAGTCCGCCGGGCCGGCTTCGCCCGTCGTCGCGGCGACGACCCTCGCGGCGCCGGTCCTTTCCGCGGAACCGGCGGAGATCGATTTGTCGGTCCCCGCGGGAGCGGCGGGGGAGGGAACCTTCACGATTGCGAACACCGGTCCCGGCACGCTCGACTGGGCTGCCGAGGCGGTGGAGGCCAGGGACGATGGTGGATTGGCGGCGCCCGCGTGGCTGACCTTGCGACCCGCGGCCGGGCGCGTCGGAGCCTCCGCGACCGCGCCGCTCATCGTGCACGTCGAGACCTCGGCCCTGACGGCGGGGCGGTACCCTTTGACCATCGTCCTGCACACGAACGATCCGGCGCACGCCACGGCGGAGCGCGCGCTGAGGCTGGAGGTGCGCGACGCGGCGACGCTCGCCCTCGCCCCGGCCGCGATCGATTTCGGGCCGGTCGTCGTGGGGACGAGCACGTTCCACATGCTGACGGTCAGCAACCTCGGCACCGCCCCGCTCGACATCCTCGCGTTCCAGAGCAACCAGGCCGCCATCGTCGCGCCCGCGGATGAGCCTTCCATCCCGCCGCACGCATCGATCGAGCTGCCGGTGCGCTTCGTTCCGGCGGGCCCCGGCCTCATCGAGGGACAGGTGAGCGTGGTTTCGCTCGCCGACAACGCCGCCGCCGTGCCGCCAATCCATGTCACCGGGATCGGGCTGGCGCCGCCGGTCCTGACGATCGAGCCTGCGTCGATCGAAGTCTCCCTGCGCGCCGGGGCGAAGGAGAGCGTTCCGGTCGACCTTCGCAACGACGGCGGCTCCAACCTGGCGGTGCACGTCGAGGCGCGTGCGGCGCTCGACGAAGGGAGTGCGGCGCTCGACGAGGCGGCCGCGCCCTGGGTCGCGCCGAGCCCGGCCGACCTCAGCATCCCGCCCGGGACGGCTCTTCCGCTCGAGCTCGGCATCGACGCCGGCGGTCTCTCTCCCGGAGAGCACCGGGCGGTCGTGCGCCTGTCCACCAACATCCCCGGCGGCACGCCGGCGGAGATCCCCGTCACGGTCCAGGTGGCGGCCGGCGGACACCTCCTTCTCGAAGGGCAGGAGGTGCTCCTCGAGTCGCGCGTCCCCTTCAGGCAGTCGGGGGCGACGACCACCCACCAGCTCGACTCGCCGATCGCCCCGGCGGGCGGAGGCACGCTCACCCTCCACGTCGAAGGAGACTTCGGCAGCCGGCTCGAGACGACGCGCCTCCTGCTCGAGGGGCGCGAGCTCGGGACGCTGCGCGGCGGCGGGACCGGCCCCGGCACGCCGGGAGGAGACAACGGCGGGGTGCTCCCCCCCGACTGCGTCGACGCCACGATGACCATGCCTCTGGACGCTGAAACAATGCGGCAGCTTTTCGTCGACGGCGCCCTCGAGGCGCAGGCGATCAACAGCGCCGCGGTCGATCCGACCTGCGACGTGAACCGCCACACGCTCCAGGTCCGCTACGCGCCGCGCACCGACGTGATCGACTTCGGGTCGCTCCTGCCCGGGACCGAGCGGCGCAGGACGCTCGTCGCGCGCAACCCGGGGAGCGAGTCGATCCACGCCACGCTGCAGCTCGACGCGGGCGCCGGGTTCTCGGTTGCGCCCGCGGCGCTCGATCTGCCGCCCGGCGCCTCGGCGACCGTGACCGTCGTCTTCGACGCACGACTCGCGCCGCCGGCGCAGGGCACCGACCTGTCCGCCCGGCTCGAGGTCGACAGCGACGACCCGGACCGGCCGCAGCTCGAGGTTGCGCTGCACGCCGCCCTCCTGGACATGCCGCAGATCGAGGCGGCGCCGGCCTCCGTCGCCTCGACGCTGCTCGAAGGGCGGACCGAGCCGCAGACCGTCGTGCTCACGAATCGCGGCACGGGGACGGTGGCGCTGTCGCTCCTGCTGTCCCCGGGAGAAACGGCGCCCGCCCCCGCCGACTGCCGGCCCGAGGCGATCTATGCCGCGGGGTTCAACAGCGGCGTGGTCCGCGAGCGCGACCTGGCGACGGGTGCGGAGCGGACGGTGGCCACCGGCCTGTTCGGGCCGCGCGGCATCGCGCTGAGCGCCGACGGACGGCGCCTGCTGATCAACGAATTCAACGGACGCCTGGCGGCCGTCGACCCGATCGCGGGCGGCGCGACGTCACGCGTGATCCTCGGGCTCGACACTCCGTCCGGCATCGAGATCGACGCGCGCGGTGAGACCGCCTGGATCACCGGCTTCGGGACCGGGGACGTGGCCGCGGTGACGCTCGCCACCGGTGCCGTGACGCGGGCGGCGGGCGGTCTGTTCGGGCCGCACGGCCTGGCGCTCGATCCCGACGGCCGCGCGGCGTACGTCGCGGAGGAAAGCCGCGGCACCCTGGCGCGCGTCGACCTGGCGGACGGCCGCGTGGTCACCATCGCCACCGGGCTCGGCTCCGCCGCCGGGCTCGCCCTCGATCGGGACACGGGACAGGCCTACGTCGCGGCGCCGTCCCGCGGCGCGGTCGTGGGGATCGACCTCGCGACAGGGGCGGTCCGCGATCTCGCCACCGGGCTTTCGGCCCCCACGGAAGCGGTCTTCGACGCGGCCCGGCGCCGGCTCTACGTCAGCGAATTCGGCGCCGGCGTCGTGACGGCCATCGACGTGGACACCGGGGTCCGTTCGACGGTCATGACGTCGATCGCCAACCCGACCGGCCTGGCGCTGCGGCTCCCCGGCCTCTGCGCCGCCCGCTTCGCGCGTCTCGCATCCGCGAGCGTCGCGATCCCGGCCGGCGGCTCCGCCACGGCGCCCCTCGAATTCGACAGCACCGGGCTCCCGGAAGGACGCCGGACCGCCGTGCTCATGGCCGGGTCGCGCGCCCCGTTCGTGACCTTCGCGCGTGTGCCGCTGACGCTCGACGTCCTGCCGCGCCCGCGCATCGCCCTGTCGGGCGACACCCAGACGGCGGAATCGACGGCGATCTTCTCCGGGAGCGCGGCGAAGACGACCCACGTGCTGCGCACCACCATCCCGCCCGGGACGGCCGGCCGTCTCGAGGTCACTGTGGAAGGGGATTTCGGCAATGCGCGCGAGTTCGCCGACGTGCTCGTGGAGGGAACGCTGGTCGGCAGCGTCGGCAACGCCGGCACCGATTGCATCGCCACGACGAGGGTCCTCGATCTGCCGTTGTCGTTCCTGCGCGGCGTGACGCAGAACGGCACCGTCGAGGTGGTGCTGCAGAACTCCACCGACGTCGTCAGCACCTGTCCCCTGAACCGGCACAAGGTGCGGCTGACCTACGACAACGCCGACCCCGCGGCCGGCGTGGACTTCGGCGTCATGGATGCAGGCCTGGGGCGGACGCTGCAGCTGCTGGTGCGCAACAACGGGCTGGCGCCGCTTCAAGTGAGCGACGTGAGCGCCAGCGATCCCGTCTGCACCGCGACCCCGGGAAGTTTCCCGGTCGCCGCGGGGGGGCTGCGCGGCGTGCAGGTGCGCTGCGTCCCGTCGCAGCCCGGGCCCTTCGCGGCGACGCTGCGACTGCAGAGCAACGACCCCGATCGTCCGGTCGTCGAGGCCGCGCTCCTGGGCACGGCCGTCGAGCCGCCGCGGCTGCGTCTCGAGCCGGACAGGCTCGACGCGACCCTCGCCGAGACCACGACCGCCGAGCGGGTCCTCACCGTGCGCAACGCCGGCGGGCGCGCGCTGACCTTCACCGCGACCGTCGCCGGACCCAACCCGCCGGCATTCCTGTCGGTGCAGCCGACAGGAGGACTCGTCGATCCGGGAGGAAGCCTCGACCTGCACGTCACCTTCCGCGCCGGGACGCTTTCGCCCGGAGCGTACACCGGTGCTCTCGCGCTCCTGAGCGACGACCCGGCGCAGCCCGAAGCCCGGGTCGAGGCGCTCATGACCGTCGAACGCGACCGCGATCGGGACGGCGTCTCCGACGCGAGTGACGACTGTCCCGACCGTCCCGACCCGGACCAGGCGGACCGGGACGGCGATCGCGTCGGCGATGCCTGCGACAACTGTCCCGCCGCGGCAAACGCGGGGCAGGCGGACGCCGACGCCGACGGCTCCGGCGATGCCTGCCAGCCGACGGCGCGCATCGACGCCATCCGCGAGGACGGCGGGACGCGCCTCGAGGTCGAGGCGGCGCTCTTCGACCCGCAGGCGGATCCTTTGAGCGGCACGGTGAGCCTGGCGCCGCTCGGTGCCGCCCAGGCCGCGGTCGTCGTGCCGTTCGCCGGGCGCCTGCCGAAGCTCTCGGACATCGCGGCGCTGCCGGCCGGTGTCCGCTGCCGTCTCGAGATCCGCGTCAGCGACGGCAGCTCGCTGCCGGCGGTCGCGGCGGTGGAGTTCCTGCACCAGCAGGAGACGACGCTGGTCTTCGACCATCCGCCGCAGCCCGCTTTCACGGCGCCCGAGACCGTCGAGTGTGATCGGCCGTCGGCCGCGCGGGTGACGCTCGACGCGGGCGCCACGACGGACGACGACTCCACGCCGGGAACGAGCGACGACGTGGTGTCCTATGAGTGGTTCGCCCGCATCGGGCCGGGGCCCGGAATCCATGTCCCGGTGGGGAGCGGCATCCGTCTCGAGACGAACCTGTCGCTCGACACGCACGGCGTCACGCTGCGCGTCACCGACACGGCGGGGGAATCGGTCGATGCCGACCGGCCGCTGAGGGTGCGCGACACGCGTCCCCCGGCGCTCACGCTCGCGCCGGACCCGACGGTCCTCTGGCCTCCGGATCACCACATGCAGCTGGTGCCGCTGCACGCCGTCGTCACGGATGTCTGCGACCCGGGCGCCGGCCTCGGCCTGCTCCTGGCGACGAGCAGCGAGCCGGACGATGCGCCGGGCGCGGGAGACGGCTCCACGACCGGTGACATCGCGACCCACGCGCTCTGCGACTCCGTGAGTCTGCGGGCCGAGCGGGTCGGAGGCGGTCCCGGACGGGTCTACCGGGTCGTCTGCATCACCATCGACCGGTCCGGCAACTCCTCGACAGCCGAGGCGACGGTCGTGGTTCCGGCCACGGGGCCCCCGAACTAGGCCTCGCCGGCGCCGGCAGGCGGGGCCTCGGCGCTTTCCGCCTCTTCGGAGCCGGCGAAGGCGTGCAGCAGCGCCTCGCGCGTGCGGCGCGCCTCGGGCGCGGCCAGGTCGCGCCACAGGCCGGCGCGCCTCTTCCGATCGATCGCCTCGCGGCTGTAGCGCACGCTCGACATCAGCCGGCCTTCCGGGGTGAAGAAGTGGGTGCGGCCCCGGTCGCCGAGGACCACGACGGCGCCGCTCCGCTCGTCGCGCAGGAAGGCGTCGCTGCGCGCCTCGCGGATGTCGTCGATCGCCTTGCGGGTCGGCCGGATGCCCTGCTCGTGCCGCTCGCCGGCGTGCGCCGTGCGGCGGCCGCTGCCGCGCCGATCCTGCTCGAGCCGGCGCGCCAGTCCCTGCAGGATCCCGAGCACGCGCCGCTCCAGCGCCGGGTCGTTCAGCGGTCCTTCCGCCGGCGCGCGCTCGCGGCGGGGCGGGCGCGCGTCGCGGGCGGCGGTCATGAGCGCCGCCTGGGCCCAGCGGACCGCCCGGCGCCACGGCAGCTCGTCCTGACGCTCCCACAGCAGAGAGAGATCGTCGCCCGCGGGCGAGGTCCCGAGGATGTTGAGCCCGATGCGCCGCCGGCCCTGGGGGGTGACGCGCGCCGCCGCCTGGAAGGTGAGGGCGACGACGCCGCGGCCCTCGCCCGCGCGTGACGGCACCGGGAAGAAGCCGGCGATCACCTGCCCGAGCAGGTCGCGCCCGGCGCTGCGGAACGCGGGCAGAAGCGGCCCGTAGAGGTCGCTGCGATCCATCTGGACGGTGAGGAAGACGGGCGGCTCGGCGTACAGGCGCTCGAAGCCGGGAAGGCGCGCCTCCATGGCGTATTGCGCGAACTCCATCCAGCGCGGCGCGCCCGCCGGCGCGTAGCCGAGGAAGACATGGCGCGAGGAGGGCGGCCGCGAGTGCTCGCACGCCGCCGCCTCGCAGCGATGGCACCACGCGTGCCCGGGCTGGAAGGCGGCCTGCTCTTCGATGGCGTCGTCGATCTGCCGCTCGATCTCCTCCGCGAGGGAGGCGGCGAAGGCTTCCGCGTCCCCCGGGCGTCCCTGCAGCGCCAGGGGGACGTGCACGTCGAGCACCGGCAGGCGTCCTTCGAGCAGGTGCGCCCCCGGGCGCCCGCGCAGGATGTCGCGCGCCAGCCGCTCGATCGCCTGCCACGCCAGGATCCCCGGGCGTCGATCGCTCCCCGCCATGCGTCGATGATCGCACAGCCGCCGCGACCGGGTGCGAACGTGCCGTCGCGGGGCTGCGACGCTCGGTCCCGGCCGTCCGGGAGTTCCCGACATCGGTTGGAAGCCGCGCCCGGCGTGACGTTCGGAACATTCGTCCGGAAAGATGGACGGGCGCGCGATTCATCACATAAAAAGTTTCCGGAGGATTGTTATTGCAGCATAAAACGATCCGTCGTACATTGCTGGCGTCGTCGTTGAGTTGGTTGTTCCCCTCGGTCGCAAAGGAGGTCGACAATGAGTCTCGACGATCTTCTGAGGGAAGTGGTCGTCAGCGGTCGTCTCGCCGAGCCGTTCACCGCATCCGAGGCCACCCGCGCCGTCAGCCTGGAAGACTGGCCGGTGACGAAGGTCCAGAACTACCTCGCCCGCCATTGCATCGGCAACCTCGCGGCGACGGTCCTTCTGGTCGAGAGAGTGTCGTACGGGAAATACCGCCTGATTTACGACGGTCCGCGTGACGACGACTCGTGCGTCGTCCCGGACATCGGGCCTGAAGGCCCGACACGCAGCGCGACATCGGACCATCCGGGCGATCACCAGTCCTGACCCGCCGATCCGCCCAGAGGGCGGCCCGCGTCGCCGTCCTCTCCGTTGTCGCCAGGAACCCGGGAGCCGGCTGCCCATGGGACAAGGCAGGCGGCCCCGGGGAATCTTTTTTTCCCCTGTTGTAAGATCCCGGCTTCGCACGACAGTCGCTCATTCATTCCTCACAGCGCATCGCACGCGTGACGGAGCCGCATGAAGACGCTCGTTCTCGTGAAGCAGGTTCCCAACACCGACTCGCCGTTCCGCGTCAACGCGGCCGGCACGTGGGTGGACGAGGGGAACCTCACCTACGGACTCAACGACTACGACCGCTACGCCCTCGAAGAGGCGCTGCGCCTGAAGGACCAGGGGAAGGCGACCGAGGTCGTGGCGCTGTCGGTCGGCCCCGAGCGGGCCGCGACGGCGTTGCGCACCTGTCTCGCCACCGGCGCCGACCGGGCCATCCACGTGAAGGACGACCGGCTCGCCGGGGCGGATCCGCTGTCGATCGCCCGGGTCATCGCCGCCGCCGTCAAGGACGACGGGTTCTCCCTGATCTTCGGGGGCCTCCAGGCCGACGACGACAACTACACCCAGACGCCGGCGCTCGTGGCGCGCCTCCTCGGCCGTCCCTGCGCGACCGCCGTGCTGAAGGCCGAGCTGGGCGACGGGACGATCAAGGTCGAGCGCGAGCTGGAGAACCAGAAGGTGCAGGTCGTGGAGATGACTCTGCCCGCGGTCGTCGCGGTGCAGACCGGCATCAACGAGCCGCGCTACGCCAGCCTGAAGGGAATCATGGCGGCGAAGAAGAAGGAGATCAAAACCGTCGGCCTCGCCGAGATCGGCCTCGATCCGGCCCAGGTGGCGGCTTCGGCGGCGCGCTTCAAGACCGTGCGGCTCGCCATTCCCCCCAAGGGGAAGGGCGCGGAAATCCTCACGGGGTCTCCCGACGACGTCGCGAAGGAGCTGGTCAAGCGCATCCGAGAGAAGACGGGGGTGTTGTGATGGGCGCGAAGATCCTGGTCGTCGCGGAACAGGAAGGCGGAGCGGTCCGGGACATCACCTGGGAGCTGCTCGGGCTGGCGCACAAGGTCGCAACCGAAGCCGGCTGGGGCGCCGACGCCGTCAAGGCGCTGGTGATCGGCAAGGGCCTCGACGCGGCCGCCCGGCAGATCGCCTCACGCGGCGCCGCCGAAGTCATCGCGGCGGAGTCGGCGGCCCTCGAGAACTACTCCTGCGACGGCTACGACGCCGTCATCGAGGCGCAGGCGAAGGCGGAATCGCCGGCCCTCCTCCTGTTCGGGCACACGCCGAACGGCTGGGACGTGGCGCCGCACGTCGCGGCCGGGCTCGGCGCTCCGCTGGCGACGGAGTGCTCCGCGGTCGGCGCTCCCGGCGGCAAGCCGCGCTTCACCCGCAAGGCGTTCAACGGCAAATTCGTCCAGGAGATCGAGGCCGGCGATGCGCCGGTGGCGATCGCCACGGTGCAGCGAGGCGCCTCGGCGCCGTTCACCGGCACCACGCAGGGGACGGTGCGGAAGATCGACCCGGGCATCGCCGCGGGCGATCTCAAGGCCCGCTTCGTCGAGGTGCGCAAGGGCGAATCGGGCGGGCTCGACCTGACCCAGGCGGCGGTCATCGTCTCCGGCGGGCGCGGGCTCGGGGCGGCCGAGAAGTTCTCCATCATTCGCGACCTGGCGCAGGCGCTCGGAGGCCAGGTCGGGGCGTCGCGCCCCGTGACCGACTCCGGCTGGCTGCCGCACGAGCACCAGATCGGGTCGAGCGGCGTGACGGTCAGCCCGAAGCTCTACGTCGCCTGCGGCATCTCCGGGGCCATCCAGCACCTCGTCGGGATGCGCGGGTCGGGCTACATCGTCGCCATCAACAAGGACCCGGACGCCCCGATCTTCGGGGTGGCCGACATCGGCGTGGTCGGCGACCTCTTCGAAATCGTCCCGGCCCTGACCAAGGCGGTCCAGGAAGCCCGGTAGGCGCTTCCGGAGGTTGCGCTTTCGGGCTTTCGTCCCTAAAATCCCCGGCTGGAGAGGGATTCACCCATGTCGAACGGACGGAATCAGAAGGAAGGACCCCCGGTGCGCCGCGGCTCAGGCCTGACCTGGACCGAGATGGCGACGTTGATCGGGCTGGCCGCCGTGCTGGCCCTCGGGATCATGACCTGGCAGGAGACGACGACGCTCAACAAGAGCATGGTGGAGCGGATGTCGGCCCTGGAGACCCGCATCACCCAGGTGGCCACCAAGGTGGACACCATGGGGTCGCGCGCCGCCGCCCCGGCCCAGCGCGGCCCGGACCCGAACAAGGTCTACGCCGTGAAGTACGAGGGGGCCCCCTACGAGGGACCGAAGACGGCGCCGGTCACCATCGCCGAGTTCTCCGACTTCCAGTGACCCTTCTGCGCGAGGGTCGGTCCGACCCTCGACCAGATTCAGAAAACGTACGGCGACAAGGTCCGCATCGTCTGGAAGCACTTCCCGCTGGATTTCCATCCCAACGCGATGCCGGCGGCCATGGCGGCGCAGGCGGCCAACGAGCAGGGCAAGTTCTGGCCGATGCACGACAAGATCTTCGCGGCGCAGGACAAGATGAACCGGGTGCAGTACGAGCAGTACGCCAAGGACCTCGGTCTCGACGTCAAGCGCTTCAAGGAATCGCTCGACACGGCGCGCGGCAAGCAGGCCATCGATGCCGACAAGGCGGAGGGGACCTCCCTCGGCGTCACCGGCACCCCGGCCTTCTTCGTCAACGGCAAGTTCCTGTCCGGGGCGAAGCCGTTCAACGAGTTCGCGGTGGCGATCAACGCCGAGCTGCAGAAGGCGAACATCCCGATCCCCGCGGCGGCCCAGCAGGCGGCCGGGGCGCCACCGGCCGGCGGCGCGCCCGGAAAGTAGAAGCCCTGACGTGATCGTTCCGCGGCGGTCGGAGAAAACCGCCGCGGGCGGTTTCTCCATCACCTGGCCGGACGGCCACGTCTCGGTCTACGACCCGAAGCCGCTTCGCCTCGCCTGCCGCTGCGCCCACTGCGAAGACGAGTGGACCGGCGAGCGGCGCGTCACCGCCGCGGCGATCCCGGATGACATCGTCCTCCTCGAGTACCGGCCGGTCGGGCGCTACGGCTACCAGCTCACCTGGAGCGACGGCCACAACACCGGCATCTACACCTTCGAGCGCCTGCGGGAGCTGTGCGTCTGCGACGCCTGCCGGGCGAAGGGGCGCCCGTAGCCGCGCCCGTACCGTTGACTGTGGCGCCGGGCGTCGAAAAGGTCCAGCCGCTCCGGCACCTCGGCCTTCTTCGCCTCACCACCATCGGCATCAACTCGGTCATCGGCGGCGGCATCTTCATCCTGCCGGCGACCGTGGCGGCTCTTCTCGGTGCGGCCAGCATTCCCGCCTACCTCACCGCGGGCCTCGTGGTCCTGGGGATCGGGACCGTGCTCGGCCGGCTGGCTGCGCGCTTCGAGACGTCCGGCGGCACCTACGCCTACATCGAGCAGGCGTTCGGCCCGCTGGCGGGGTTCCTGGCGGGGTGGCTCTTCTGGTTCGCGCGCACCACGGCGATGGGCAACCTGCTCAACGGCGCCGCGCTCTACCTCGGGGCGCTCTGGCCCCTCCTGGCGACTCCCGTGCCGCGCGCGGCCGTCATCGTGCTGGCGGCTTTGCTCGTGACCGGGCTCGACATCGCGGGCATCCGGCAGGCGGCGCGCGCCGCCGATCTCTTTGCCTTCCTCAAGGTCGTGCCGCTCGTGGTCGTCGGGCTGGCGGGCCTCCTGCTCGTCGAGCCGACCCGCCTGGTGCCGCACGGCGCCGAGGCCGCGCCGTTCCTGCGCGCCGTGCTCCTCCTGATGTACGCCTTCACGGGATTCGAGAGCATGGTGGTCCCGGCGGAGGAGTCGAAGAACCCGCGGCGTGACATGCCCAAAGCGCTTCTCGCCACGGTCGGCTGCGTCTGCGCCATTTACCTGCTGGTGCACGTCGCCGCGCTGGGCGCCCTGCCGGACCTCGGTTCGGAGAAGGCGCCGCTCGCCACCCTCGCGGCGATGGAGTTCGGACAGGCGGGACGCCTGGCGATCACCTTCGCGGCGGCGCTGTCGATGGCCGGCTGCAGCCTGTCGAGCCTCCTCGGCGGCACCCGCATGGTCTACGCCATGTCGTCGGCGCGGCGGATCCCGTCGTGGTTCGGCGCCCTGCACCCGCAGAGCCGCACCCCCGTGCGCGCCGCCCTCCTCACGGGCGGGATCGGGACGCTCCTGGCGATCGCCGGCGGCTACGCCTTCCTGGCGGCGATTTCCTCGGGGACGAGGCTCGTCATCTTCGCGGCCTGCTGCGCCGCCTGCCTCCTGCCCGATCTGCGCCAAGGCGCGCCGGACGCGGCCGCGCCGCGACGACGCCGAGGTGTGAGAATGGCGGTCCCGGTCCTGACCGGGCTGGCCATCCTGGTCCTGCTCACCCGGTTGGAGCCCCGGGAGGTCCTCTTCGGTATGATCGGCATCGGCTTCGGCGTGTTCCTGTCGCTTCTGGCAGGGCGCGGGCAAAGGAAAGAGGCGAGGGAGGCTTCATGACGAGGAGCGGAAGAACCGGCCTGGTGGTGGTGGGCGTGATCGTGGCCGGTCTCATCGGGATCGGACTCATGGCGCGGCAGTCGCGCGTCCCGTCGAGCGGCAGCGTGCTCGAGGTGGTGCTCGACGACGACATCGCGGAACAGGCCCCGAGCGAGCCGTTCGGCGAGGTCTTCGGCAACAGACGGCTGTCGCTGCGCGACTACGAAGAGGCGATCCTGCGCGCCAAGGACGACCCGCGCATCAACGGGCTGCTCCTGACCGTCAAGCGGCCGGCGATGGGCTTCGGCCGCGTCCAGGAGCTGCGTGACGCCATCAAGGCCTTCCACGCGAAGGGGAAGTGGACCATTGCCTGGAGCGAGACCGCCGGCGAGTTCGGGCCCGGCACAGGCCTCTACTACCTCGCCACCGCCTGCCAGGAGATCTGGATCGCGCCTCCCGGGGACGTGAACCTCACCGGCTTCCGGTCGGAGGTGCCGTTCATCCGCGGCGCGCTCGACAAGCTCAAGGTCTTCCCGGACTACGACCACATCGGCAAGTACAAGAACGCGATGAATTTCTACACCGACAAGTCGATGAACGCCCCGTTCCGCGAGGCCATGGAGGCCATCATCGACAGCCTGTACCGGCAGGTGCGCCAGGGGATCGCCGAGGGCCGCAAGATGACCGACGACGAGGTGCAGGCGGCGGTCGACGGCGGGCCGTACCTCGGGCCGCAGGCGCTCGAGGCGAAGCTCGTCGATCACCTCGGCTACCGCGACGAGCTGATCACCTACCTGACCGAGAAGAACGGCGGCAAGCTGCCGGTCGTCAAGGTGCGCAAGTACCTCAAGGGCGGGCGCTACTGGGACGAGGGGGCGCGCATCGCCCTCATCTACGGAGTCGGCGGCGTGCAGCGCGGCGAGAGCGATCGCAACCCGGTCACGGGTTCCGAGAGCATGGGCTCCGACACGGTCGCGGCCGCCATCAAGGAAGCGCGCGAAGACGACTCGATCAAGGCGATTGTCTTCCGCGTCGACAGCCCCGGCGGCTCGTACGTCGCCTCCGACATCATCTGGCGCGAGGTGACGCTCACCAAGGGCAAGAAGCCGATCGTCGTGTCGATGGGGGACGTGGCGGGCTCCGGCGGCTACTTCGTGGCGATCGGCGCCGACAAGATCGTCGCGCAGCCGGGGACCATCACGGCGTCCATCGGCGTGCTCGCCGGGAAGCTCGTGACCAAGGATTTCTGGGAGATGCTCGGGATCACCTCCGACTACATCCAGCGCGGCAAGCACGCCACCTTCTACGCCACCGACCAGCAGTACACGCCGGAGGAGCGGGCCCTCTTCAAGGACTGGCTCGAGCGCATCTACAAGGATTTCGTCGGCAAGGTGGCGCAGGGTCGCGGCAAGACGTTCGACGAGATCCACGCCATCGCCCAGGGGCGCATCTGGAGCGGCGAGGACGCGCTGAAGCTGGGGCTCATCGACGACCTGGGAGGCCTGCCGACCGCCATCGAGCGGGCCTGCGAGCTGGCTCACCTGGATCCGAAGGGAAAGGTGCAGCTCGTCGAGGTCCCGGCGCCGAAGTCCTTCTTCCAGGAGATCTTCTCGCACGACGATTCGTCGGACTCGGCCGCGACCGGGCTCGATCGCCTGCGGATGCAGGTGCGCGAGTTCGTGGAGACGGGGCAGCTGCCGGTGTCCGATGACGTCCTGGCGATGCCGTACGTCCCGCGGGTGCGCTGATGGGCTTCGGTCTGTTTCTCTTCGGCGCGCTGATGTTCTTCGGACTGCTGGCGTTCGTGTTCGCGCTCGTCACCATCCCGCTGCTGCTCGGCGTGGCGGTGGTGATCGCGGCGGTGCGCTTCGCCTGCTTCGTCCTCTTCCTGCCGTTCCGGCTGGTCGGCTGGATGTTCGCGCTGGCGCTCGGCCGTCCGCCTGCCTGACGTCCGGCCGCCGGCTGGTCTGACCTTCAGGGGCCCGGGCGGACCTCGAAGTCGATTCCCGACTCGGCGATCCCGGCGCGCACGTTCACCGTCCGGAAGGACGGGACGACCGGGATCGGCGTCGAGCCATCGCTGATCGCCACGATCCGGTAGTGGCCCGGGGCGGGGAGAGGCAGGCTCCAGGTGCCGTCCGGCTGCAGCTCGACGCGCGTCGCTTCCTTCAGGATGTTGTCCGGCCCGTAGAGGACGATCGTCTTCACGCCCTCGAGCTTCCCGGTGACCCGCCCGCGGAGCAGCGGCGGTCCCTCCTCCTGGTGCCCGGCCGGAACGGTCTCGCCCGGCGACGGAGTCGCCGGTTCCGGATTCGGGGGCGCCGCTTCCGGTTTCGCAGGCGCCGTCTCCGGGTTCGGGGGAATGACGGGCGCGTTCTCCTTCGTTGCGGCGGCCGTGGACGGTTGCGCTGACGCGGCGGCCGGCTTGGGATCGGACGGAGCGGCCGGCTTCGGATGGTCCGGCCTCGCCCCGGCCACCGGCATCGACCCGGCTGGGGCGGGAATGACCTCCGGCGGGTGAACGTTCTTGGGAGGGGGAACGACGACCGGGGCTGCCCCGCTCCCGGCCTCAGCTGGAGGAGGATCCGCCACAGGAGGTTCGGTGGCCGCGACGATGGGCGGAGGCGTCGAGGGGATGGGGGCTCGCATGGCGGAGACCGAGCCGCCGGGAATCAGGGCGACGACGACGTCGTGGTCGGGGCCCGGGAAGTCGAGCACCTGGGCGTCGGTCGATCCCGCGAAATCGATGGTGGGCGCCGTAGGCCACAGGAGCGCCCCGTTCCCCGGATCGAGGAAGACCAGGCCCTGCTCGCTGATGGCGGCGAGGAGCGACCCGTCCTGCGCCCAGGCCAGCCGCGTGACGTTGAAGGGCAGGGTCGCGACCGTGGTGGCGTCATCGGTGCGCGAGCGGCGCTCCTCCGCGGTGCGGGCGGCGACGGCGTCGGCATCGAACAGGGCGAGCTGGGTGCCGCGCCCGACCGCCAGCACGTCCCGGCGCGGCGCCACCGCGATCGGCCCATTGGCCCCGGGGGAGCGGTACTGCCACGAGACCCGCATCGGCTCGGCGCCGTAGGTCTGGATCCGGTCCTTCAGCGCCACGTACAGGCGCCTGCCCGAGGCGTCGGTGGCGATCCCCGAGGCCACCGAGGAGAGGAGGCTCGAATCGAGCACCTCGGCGCGCTCGAGGTCGATGGCGTGCAGCCAGCCGCGGCTCCCCTGGAGGCCGGGGGTGCCGCGCCAGGCGAGGACGAAGGCGCGCCGCCCGTCGGGAGATACCGCCGCCGCCTGGGGCGCGCCCTCGAATCCCACCACGGGGCCCCGTTCGGTGGACGTTCCGCGCAGCCCGAGGATGACCGCCTCGCCTTCCCTGAGTTTCTTCTCCTTTTCCTTGCCTGGGGGGGCCGGCGCCGGCTCGACGAGGAGGACCCGCCCGTCACCCAGCGCCAGGACCGAGCGGAACCCCTGCGAAGCCGAGGCGAGGCCGGCCGGGGCGGGGGAGAGCTCCGTCGAGGCCCCATCCCAGAAGAAGAGCGACCCGCCGCCGGCCAGCAGGCGGAACTCCGCCGCGGCCGATTCGGTCGAGGCGGCCGGCCCCGGGGTGCCCGGAAGAATCCCCAGGAGGGATCCGACAAGGACCAGCCCTGCGAGCGGAGTCCGGACGAGCATGCGCGTTGCCATGAGAGAAGGAGTGTAGCCGAATCGCAGCGTCACCTCTCTTCGTACGGGCCTCGCCGCGATCGTGTTCCGCCCCGGGGAGGGGGCGCGGGCCGACCCCCGCGCCGTCCCAAATCCCGCCAGGCGAGGGCGTTGCGTCGCACCCCGGCCCTTGACTAAAATGGCCGGACCCGCACAGAGGGAGAGGACCAAGAGCATGGCGAGCCTGTTCGACCCTGTCGATGACCTCAAGCTGCCCGACGAACGGCCGAGGAAGAACTTCAAGCCGTTCCTGAAGTGGGGCGGCCTCACGCTCGCGGCAATCCTCCTCATCGGCGGTGGCTGGTACACCTACGACGCCATGAAGCCCCGCAAGCTCGTCGAGAAGCCGCTGCCGGCCTCGCCCGACGTCCTGCTCAACGAGCTGAAGGAAGCGCGCGACGGCATCGACAGCAACACCCGCGACATCTACGCGCGCATCGCCCAGTTCAACGCCCGCATGGAGATGCTCGGCCGCAAGCAGATCAACCCGTCGCAGGTCTTCCTGCAGGGGCTGTCGACCGAGGAGCAGCAGGCCTTCGACCAGATGATCAAGGACGAGAAGGATCCGTCCTACAAGGGCGTGCTGTCGGAAGTGGTCGCGAACATGAAGAAGATCCGCGAGCTGCAGGGCAAGGTGGGCGAGCTCGAGGCGAAGCTCCCCGGCGACGGGCTCGACGTGAAGCCGGGCGACACGCACATGAAGATGGCGGTGAAGTGGCTGGTCGAGACCCAGAAGATCCCCGAGGCGCGTGCCAAGGAGCTGGTGGCGCGCATCAACATCCTCGACACCGGGCTGCAGAAGGGGAACAAGGTCCACTTCTACTACGACCCGGCGAAGGAGTTCTTCGGCACGTGGGTCGCCCAGGGCGACGCCAAGTCGTCGCCGCTCGCCATCGTGCGGGCGCGCGAGATGGGGCTCATCGGCGAGCGCGACAAGGCGGTCGCGAAGGCCACCGACCTCGAGGGGAAGAAGGCCGAGCTCGAGGACACGCTGGCCAAGCTGCAGGACGAGATCAAGGCGCTCGAGGTGCGCAAGGCGTCGCTCGAGTCGAACGTCGCGCAGCTCGAAGGCGAGCGCAACACCGCCCAGGAGCAGGCGAAGGCGGTCAGCGCCAACCTCGAGACCGTGACCAATTCGATGTACTACGAGGCGGACACGGCCGAGAAGCTGAAGGCGCGCGGCGTCCTCAAGACGGTCAACAAGGTCGACAAGATCGCCGACGTGAAGTTCGCCTCCAGCCTGAACCTCAAGCAGTCGAAGAGCATCACCTTCAAGCCGAACCAGTTCGGCATCGACCGCATCCGCGACGTGCGCATCCTGCCGTCGTACTTCCGCGAGAAGCGGGAGCTCGATCTGAAGTTCGCCGACGACGGCACGGTCGAGGTGACGGTCCTCGACGAGAACGCCATGCGCGGGCAGCGGGTGCTCTTCGTCGTCGAGCGGTAGTCCCGAAGCGCCGCGCGCCGCGGGGGAGAGCGCGATGGCCGTCGAACCGAAGCCGTTCCAGGCCGCCGAGCCCCCGGGCGCCGATCCGGTTCCACCCTCGAAGGCCGCGTTCGAGGACTACCCGCTCACCCGCCAGGAGTACATCAGCGCCATGGTGCACTTCTACCGTGGCGAGATGCACCGCAGCCAGGTCTGGCGCGCGCGCCTCGACGTCACCACCAACTGGGCGGTGGTGACGACCGCCGCCGTCATCTCCTTCACGTTCGGCGACCCGAACCACCCGCACGTCCTGCTGCTCCTTTCCAACCTCATCGTCACGGTCTTTCTGTTGAACGAGGCGCGGCGCTTCCGCTACTTCGACGTCTACCGCTCGCGCGTGCGCATGCTGGAGGAGAACTTCTACCTGCCGATGCTGACGCGGCAGCTCGTCAGCCCCGATCGGGAATGGGGGAAGTGCGTCGCCGAGGATCTCGACCGCCCGTCGTTCAAGACGACGCTGCTCGAGGCGGTCGGCTTCCGCCTGTCGCGCAATTTCGTCTGGATGTACCTCATCCTGCTGATCGCGTGGCTGATGAAGCTGTTCATTCACCCGACGCAGGCGGCGAGCGTGGCGGAGGTCTTCGCGCGCATGGCGGTGGGGCCGATCCCGCCGTGGATGGTCCTCTTCGGGTTCCTGGTGTTCGCGGGGGGAATCGTCGCGGCGCTCGTGGCCGCGGCCCGCTACGGCTTCTCGGAGGACGAGATCAAGGGGCTGGAGCGGGATCGGCAGCGCTGGAAGGTGTGACCGCGGCGGCGGCCGCCGCGGCGGTCGACGACAGAGCGCGCAGGGCCCGCCGCATCCAGACGAGGAACACCGCCGACGCGAGCGCCGAGGCGGCGATGAGCCCCACGATGAGACCGAGGAGCGAAGGCAGGCCGGCCCGCTCCGCCACCGCCTTTCCGAGCAGCGCCAGCGGCACCATCAGCACGACATAGCGGAAGACCGCCATCACCAGGCCCGGCCGGCCGCGCTGCAGTCCCTCGAACGCCGGGCGGCAGAGCTGGAAGGGCACGTGCGATAGCGCCGCGAACGGCGCCAGCCACAGGGCGAGCCGCGTCAGGTGGACGGTGTTCTCAGCCTCCGCCAGCCAGCGGGCGATCGCTCCGCCGCACAGGAGCATCGCCGGCAGAACCAGGAACAGGCAGTACCCCACCCCCGCCAGGATCGCTTCCCGCAGGCCGCGCCGCACGCCTTCGACGTCGCCGGCGCCGAAGCGGCGCGCCACGAACGGCAGCACCGCCACCGACGTGGCGATGATCGGCATCACCGCGAACTGCACGACGCGGTAGTAGATGCCGTACGCGGCGATCGACGACGTCGAGTCGGGAAGCGCGGCGAGCAGGCGGTTCACGACCGAGGCCTCCACCGCCATCAGGCCGTAGGTCAGCGCCGCCGGGACGGCGAGCGACATGAGCGACTGCAGCGGCGCGGGATCGAGTGTCGGGTCGGTGTCGATGTGGCGCCCCTTGCGCTCCGCCTCGTGCGCCGCCGCCTTGCGCAGCGCGTACACCAGCCCGCCGATGCGCCCGACCACGGTCGAGAAGGCGATCCCGAACACCCCCCAGTGGAAGATGAACGTGAAAATGGTGTTGAGGACGACGTTGATGACGTTCGACCAGATCCCCGCCCACATGGTGGCGCGGGTGTCGTGGTGCGCCTTGACGATCGAGTCGGGGAGGATCGACCAGAACGACGTGAAGGCCGACCCGCCGATGAGCACGCTGCCGTAGATCGCGAAGAGGCGCGCCACCTCGGGCTCGAGCCCCAGCCGGCCGGCGAAGAACCAGCAGCCGATCCCGATGGCGGTGAACACCGGCACCAGCCCCCACACCAGCCGCCGCGTCACCCCGAGCACCTGCTCGATGCGCGCCCCCTGCCGCGCCCCCATCGCCTGCGAGAGCTGCGAGGTGAGCCCGGTCGAGAGCCCGACCCAGCAGGCGATCATCAGGAACTCGAGCGGGATCGACAGCCCCACCGCCGCCACCGCCGCGTCGCCCAGGGTCGCGGCGTAGATGGTGTCGACGAGCGTGAACGCCGACCGCATCACGAACGACACCACGATCGGCGCCGCCATCATCAGGATGGACGCCGACCCGGCGGCCGCCTGGGAGGCGTTCCTGTCGGGGGTCGGGGAGCCCTGCGGGGGGCCGGAGGCTGCGGTGCGGTCGGTCAAGGAGGGGGCATTCTAGCGCAGCCGCGATCCGGCCCGGCGACGTCCTTGACACATGACCAATATTACCTATCATATGAACCAATATGTTGGTCGGACGATCCAGCCCGTTCGGAGGCCAGACCCGCACCCGGGTGCTCCTCGTCCTCAGCCTGCTGGCGCAGAGCTACGCGCGCGAGCTGGCGCGCCTTCTCGGCGTGTCGCTCAACGCCGTCCAGGTCGCGCTGCGCGGCCTCGAACGGGACGGACTCGTCGCCGCCCAGCCGATGGGCCGGACGCGCCTGTACACTCTCGACCCGCGGTATTTCGCGCGCGACGAGCTCGTCCGCTACCTCCGGCGCCTCGCGCAGCCGGAAACCGACCTGCAGGACCGCGTCGCGGCGCTGCGCCGCCGGCCGCGCCGCACCGGGAAGCCGGCGTGAGTCCCCGTCGGGACTCCCGAAGGCGGGGCCCCGGACTGAAGGAGGTCGCCCGCGAGGTCGCCCTCGCGCTGGAACGGGAGGGTCTTCGGGCGGTCCTGACCGGTGGCGCCTGCGCCAGCCTCTATTCGGGCGGCGCCTGCCAGTCCTCCGACCTCGACTTCATCCTCCTGAACGTGGTGCACGAGGATCGATTGAAGCGGGCCATGGGCTCCATCGGGTTCGCGCCGCGCGGCGGGCACTTCGTCCGTCCGGGGCTGCCCTTCTTCGTCGAATTCCCGCAGGGGCCCCTCGCCATCGGGCGCGACGTCCGCATCGAGCCGGTTCTCATCCGGGTCCGCGGCGCGGGGGTTCCGGCGCTGTCCGCCACCGATGCGTGCCGCGATCGCCTCGCGGCCTTCTACCACTGGGGGGATCGGGGCAGCCTCAAGGCCGCGGTGGCCATCGCGCGCAGGAATCGCGTCGACCTCAAGGTCATCCGGGCCTGGAGCGAAGGGGAGGAGGCGGCTCGGGAGTTCGAGGAGTTCCTGGAGATCGTCCAGGCGCCGCGACGAGGTTGAGCGCGGCCTCGCGCGCCGCGCCACGCGCGCGGCCGGTGGTTCGGTCGCGAGGCGGCCGATACAATGACGCTTCTCCTCCCTGGAGCCGCGCATGCGCATCCGGAATCGTCGCCAGCAGGTTCGTCCCCGGGCGGCGCTGCGCCGCCGGAACGGTTCCCGTCGCCGGACGGCCCCGCAGCATCGCAAGAAGTCGCCGCGAGGCGGGACCGGCCGCCGCTCTGCCGGGACGATCGTCGCCGGCCGGATGCAGGACGAGCTCCTGCTGGCGCTCGCACACGAGCTGCGGACGCGCCTGCACGCCATGCTCGGCTGGCTTCAGCTCCTGCGCAACGACGCGCTCGACGCCGAGCAGTCGGAGCACGCCATCCAGGTCGTGCACCGCAACGCCGAGGCCCAGGTGCGCCTCATCGAGAACGCGATCGACGCCTCGCGACTCGCCGGAGGGCCCTGGCCGATGGTCCGCGAACCGGTGGCGATCGGCGCGGTCCTCGCGGCCGCCGTCGACGCGGCCGCGCCGGAATCGCGCCGGCGGCACGTCACGCTCGAAACGGACCTGGCCGCCAGCCTGCCGGCGCTCCACGGGAATCCGCGGCGATTGCGGCAGATCGTCGAGAACGTCCTGGAGAACGCCGTCAAGTTCACGCCGTCCGGAGGGCACGTGCGGGTGCGCGCCGCCGCGGAGCGTGGACGCGTGCGCATCGAGGTGCGGGACGACGGCATCGGCATGGCCCCCGCCGACCTGCGATCGGCCTTCGACGGGCTCCGCCGCGCGGCGGACGGGACGCGGCCCGGGCGCGGCGGGCTCGGCCTGGGGCTGGCGATCACCCGGCGGCTCGTGCGGTCGCACCGCGGTTCGATCCGCGTGGCCAGCGCCGGGCCGGGGCGGGGGACGGTCGTGACCATCTCGCTCCCGTTCGCGACGGGGACCTCCGTGGCCGGCGGGCCCGCGCCTCGCGGCGACGACGGCAGCCTGCCGATCCTCAAGGACGTCACGGCGCTGGTCGTCGACGACCACGAGGACTCGAGCGAGCTGCTCGCGGCGTTCCTGGAGCGGCGCGGCGCGCTCGTGCTGCGTGCCGCCGACGCCGGCGCCGCCATCGAGACCCTGGCGGCGCGCGGCGCCGATCTCCTGATCGCCGACATCGCCATGCCCGGCATGGACGGCCAGGAGCTGATCCGCCGCGTCCGCAAGGCGGGCAACGCCATCCCCGCGATCGCGCTGACCGCCGACGCGCGACCGGAGGATCGCGATCGGGCCCTGCAGGCCGGCTTCGACGCCTTCTGCACCAAGCCCGTGGACGCCCAGGCGATCCTCAAGGTCATCGCCTCGCTCAACACCCGCTAGTTCCGGCCCATCCTCGCGTCGGCCCCGGCCCCGCGTCGCCGCCTGAAACTGGAACCGTTTTGGAACCGCGGTTCGACTTCCCCTGAGACCGGCCGGCTGTAGATTCCATCTCATTGCCGCGTCCGCAGGGACGCCGTGCACCTGACATGTCGATTCGGCTGGAGTCCCTTTCGAAGCGCTACGACGGGCATCCCGTCGTCAACAACGTCTCCCTCGAGGTGACGGAAGGGGAGTTCTTCGTCCTGCTCGGCCCCTCGGGGAGCGGCAAGAGCACCGTGCTGCGCCTCATCGCCGGGCTGGCGGACGCCGACGGCGGGCGCGTGCTCCTGCACGGGCGCGACGTGACCGGGCTGCCGCCGCAGAAGCGCGGCATCGGGTTCGTCTTCCAGTCGTACGCGCTGTTCCGCCACATGACCGTCGCCGCCAACGTCGAGTTCCCCCTTCGTGTGAGACGGACGCCGCGGGCCGAGCGCCGCCGCCGCCGCGACGAGCTGCTCGAGCTGGTCGGGCTCGCCGGCCTCGGCGCGCGGCTGCCGGGGCAGCTCTCCGGCGGCCAGCAGCAGCGCGTCGCCATCGCGCGGGCGCTGGCGCACCGGCCCGAGCTGCTCCTGCTCGACGAGCCGTTCGGCGCGCTCGACGCGCGCATCCGCGCCGACCTGCGCCGCACCATCCGCGCCATCCAGAAAGAGCTCAAGGTGACGGCGGTGTTCGTCACCCACGACCAGGAGGAGGCGTTCGAGCTGGCCGACCGCATCGGCGTCATGCACTTCGGCCGCCTGCTCGAGACCGGTCCCCCCCAGGAGCTCTATCTGCGTCCCCAGACCGAGTTCGTCGCCACCTTCCTCGGCACCGCGAATCTCATGATCGGCGAGGCGGCGCCCGAGGGCGTGCGGCTCGGACCGGTGCGCGTCCCGCTCGCGACCGCGACCATCGCGGGGACCGCGGCGCCGCGCCGCGTGCAGGTCCTCTTCCGCCCCGAGGACGTGGCGGTGAAGACCACCCCCGATGCGCTCGGCTGGCCGCTCCTCGGCAAGGCGACGGTCGAGGCGAACGGCTTCCTCGGGTCGTTCGAGCGCCTGCGCCTGCGGCTGCCGCGTCTCGACGGCGTGCGGCCGATCGCGCCCCTGGCGCCGTTCGGCGACGACGCGGTCATCCTCGAGGCGACCCGGTCGCAGCACCAGGCGCGCCGCTTTCCGCTGCGGCCCGGCGAGACCGCCTACGTCGGCGTGCGCCGCTTCCACGCCCTCGCGCACCCGGGATTGTCGTTCCTGCTCCTGACGGATGGTTCCGAGGAAAGCCGCAACGCCATGCTGCTCGCGGCGCAGATGGCCCGCATGTCGCACGCCCGCGTGTCGTTCCTCTCGTACGGGATGGACGGCCACGCCGGCGAGGCGCGGCTGCGCGCGCTCCAGGAAGGAGTCGCCTCGGGGCTCGCCTCGTTCGAGGCGCGCGCCGCCGCCGAGCCCCTGCCGCTGGCGGTGGGAGAGGAGACCGAGCGCCGTCACTTCGACCTCGTCATCCACGCCATGCCGCTGCGCGGCGCCGACACCCTGGCCGAGCGCCTGCTGGGCGCGGGGGACCACAGCGTCCTGCTCATCCCGCTCGACGCCGATCACGGCGCCCGCGCCTCCGCCTCGGGAAGCAAGGCCTCGAACCCGGACCAGGGGCCGCCGCGCGTTCCTCTGAAGGCGGTCATCGGTGTTGCGGTCGGCGAGCCGGCGAAGGAGGACATCCTGTTCGCCGGCCGCCTCATCCGCCACCTCGGGAGCGAGGTGACGATCATGACCGTCCTGCCCGAGCAGCACTTCGAAGCCGAGCGTCGCCAGGCGGAGCGGTTCCTGCAGGCCGGCATGCGCACCCTGTCGCTGCTCGGCGTCACCTCGAAGACCGTCCTGCGGCACGGCAACGTGCGCGACGAGGTGATGGCGGAGATGGACGAGGGCAACGCCGATCTCCTGGTGCTCGGCGCGCCGCTGCCGGACGAGCGCGGCCGCCTCAACCTGCACGGCGTGACCGGCGATCTCATCGCCGCCGCCTCCGACCGGCCGATCCTCATCGTCCGGTCGCACCCGGGTGAGCCGTGGCGGCCATGAGCCCGGTGATGGACGCCATCGCCCGCGCGCTGCGCGGGCTGCGCTTCGGCTCGGTCGAGATCACCGTGCACGACGGGTGCGTCACGCTCATCGAGCGGCGCGAGAAGGTGCGGGTACGGGACGAAGAGCCGAATGGCGACGCGGGTCGAATCGGACAACCGAACGATCTCCGCCGCCCCGATGTGAACCACGCTGACGAGGATCCGACCGGACTTCCGGAGGCTCCGCTCCTGGAGCGCGCACGTGACGCGACGCGGAATCCGGACCGGGATGCTGGGACTGCTGTTCATGCTGGGACTTTCGACCGGGGCGATGCGACCGGCGCGGGCGGAAGATCCACCCCCGGCGCCACCTCCTCCCGAGGAACAACCGGTGCCTGAGGCACCTCCGGCCGACGCCGAAGCGGCCGACGATGCCGCGCCCGCCGACGAGGCCGCGCCGCCTGCGGACGAAGCCGCCGGGGACGCGGCCGCCGCGGAGCCGGCGCCCGCCGGGGCCACAACAAAGGAGCTCGACGAGCGTCTGAAGCTGCTCGAGCGGCGTGACGAGGTGACGCAGGAGCAGGCGGCCGAGAAGGCGAAGACCAATCCGACCGTGACGGCGGGACGCGAGGGCATCCGCATCAAGTCGGCCGACGGGTCATCGTGGATCCGCGTCGGCGGCTACCTCCAGGTGGACGGGCGCTTCTTCACCGAGGACGACGATCGGCCCGTCACCAACACCTGGCAGCTGCGCCGCATACGTCCCATCTTCGAGGGCAGCGTCTCGAATCGCTTCGACTTCCGCATCATGCCGGACTTCGGACTGGGCACGACCGTGCTGCAGGATGCCTACGTCGGCTGGCGCTTCGGGGCGACGAGCGCGCTGCGCGCCGGCAAGACGAAGGTGCCGTTCGGCCTCGAACGCCTGCAGTCGGCGCAGGACATGCTCTTCGTCGAGCGCGATTTCGTCACCAACATCTCCCCCAACCGCGACATCGGCCTGATGCTCGGAGGTGACCCGATGGAGGGCCTCCTCAACTGGTCGGCCGGCATCTGGAACGGCGTGCCCGACGGCGGCAGCGCCGACCTCGACACCACCAACGGCAAGGACGGCAGCGCGCGCGTCTTCGTGCAGCCTTTCCTGCGCACCGCGTCGACGGCGTTCCGGGGCTTCGGCATCGGTGTCGCTGCCACCTACGGGAACAGCGAAGGGACGCCGGCCGCTCCGGGCCTGCCGACCTACCGGACCCCGGGACAGCAGACCCTGCTGACCTACCGCACCGACGCCACCGCCACGACACCGGCGACCGCCGCCGGGACGACGGTCGCTAGCGGAAGCCGCAAGCGGGTGTCCCCGCAGGTGTATTGGTCGATCGGGCGCTTCGGGCTGCTCGCGGAGGCCGCGCGCTCATACCAGGAGGTGACGCGCGACACCTCGTCGACGAATCTGACAGCCGACGCCTGGGACGCCACCGCCTCGTTCCTCCTGACCGACGACGTCACCTCGTTCAAGGGGGTCACGCCGAAAAAGCCGTTCGATCCCGACGCGCACACCTGGGGGGCGTTCGAGCTGGTCGCCCGCGCCGGGGCGCAGCGGGAAGACGCGAACGCGTTCCCGTTCTATTCCAATCCGGCCACCTCGGCCGAAGTGGCGCGCGATCGCGGCTTCGGAGCCAACTGGTACATGAGCCGCAACGCCAAGCTGATGCTCGACTACATCGAGACGCGCTTCGAGGGAGGCGCCGCCGTCGGTGATCGCGAGGACGAGCGTGTCATCTACAGCCGTTTCCAGGTTTCGTTCTGAGGAGGGTGCGATGAACAAGCCTTTGCGCTTGCTGCTGTCCCTGGCCATTCCCGCTGTCGCCGTGCTCGCCGTGGTCGTCGCCCTGGTCGGCGGCGCCGCCCCGGCGCGCGCCGCCGCCGGGAACGCCCTGCTGAACGTCTCGTACGACCCGACCCGCGAGCTGTACCAGGAGATCAACACCGCCTTCGCGAAGAAATGGCAGGCTCAGAAAGGAACGGCTGTATCCATCAACCAGTCGCACGGCGGCTCGGGGAAGCAGGCCCGCGCCGTCATCGACGGACTCGAAGGCGACGTGGTCACCCTGGCCCTGGCGTACGACATCGACAACATCGCCAAGGCGGGGCTCCTGCCGCGCGCGTGGCAGGGGAGACTGCCGCAGAACTCCTGCCCCTACACCTCGACCATCGTGTTCCTCGTGCGCGCCGGCAACCCGAAGAAGATCAAGGACTGGGAGGACCTCGGCCGCCCGGGCATCCAGGTGATCACGCCGAACCCGAAGACCTCGGGCGGGGCGCGTTGGAACTATCTTGCGGCGTGGGGCGCCGCGCTCAAGAAGCCGGGCGGCAACGACGCGGCCGCGACGGCGCTCCTCACCGGTATCCTGAAGAACGTCCCCATCCTGGACACCGGGGCGCGCGGCGCAACCGTCACCTTCGTCGAGCGCGGCATCGGCGACGTCCTCATCGCCTGGGAGAACGAGGCCCTGTTCGCGGCGCGCGAGATGGCCAAGGGCAAGGTGGAGATCGTCGTGCCGTCCACGACCATCCTGGCAGAGCCGCCCGTCGCCGTGGTCGATCGCGTCGTGGCGAAACACAACACGAAGGACCTGGCGCAGGCCTATCTCGAGTTCCTGTTCTCGCCGGAGGGGCAGGAGATCGCCGCGAAGCACTACTTCCGTCCGCGCGACCAGGCGATCGCGGCGAAGCACGGCGCCGATTTCCCCGGGGTGAAGACCTTCACCATCGACGAGGTCTTCGGCGGCTGGGCGAAGGCACAGGCCACCCACTTCGCCGACGGCGGCACGTTCGACAGGATCATGGCGACGAAGTAGGTCGCCTCATCGCGGGCGCGGGCGGCGGCGGAGACACGCATGGCGGAGAGGCGGCAGGGAGGACGAGTCCTGCCGGGATTCGGGCTGTCGATGGGGATCACCCTGACCTACCTGGGGCTGATCATCCTCCTGCCCCTCTCCACCCTCTTCCTGAAGACGGCGACCTTGTCATGGGAGGCGCTCGGCAAGACCCTCACCGACCCGCGCACCATCGCCGCCTACAGCCTGTCGCTGCGCACGGCCTGCTTCGCCGCGCTGGTCAACGGCGTCTTCGGCCTGCTCGTCGCCTGGGTGCTGGAGCGCTACACGTTTCCCGGGAAGCGCTTCGTGGACGGGATGATCGACCTGCCGTTCGCGCTGCCGACAGCGGTCGCCGGCATCGTGCTGACGACCTTCTATGCCCCGAGCGGCTGGGCGGGGCAGCTCTTCGCGCCGCTCGGCGTCAAGATCGCCTACACGGAGCTCGGCATCACCATCGCCCTCATCTTCATCGGGCTGCCCTTCGTGGTGCGCACCATCCAGCCGATTCTTCGCGGCCTCGAGCCGCAGATCGAAGGCGCGGCCGCGAGCCTCGGAGCCGGGCCGTTCGAAACGTTCTGGCGGGTCATCCTTCCGGAGCTCCTGCCGGGGCTCCTGACCGGCACGACCCTGGCTTTCGCGCGCGGTCTCGGCGAATACGGCTCGGTCATCTTCATCGCCGGCAACATGCCGGGCAAGACCGAGGTCACGCCGCTGCTCATCATGATCCAGCTCGAGCAGTACAACTACGCGGGTGCTGCGGCGATCGCGCTCGGGTTCCTGCTCGTCTCGTTCACCCTGCTCCTCGCCGTGAACGCGCTGTCGGCGTGGACCTCGCGTCCGGTGGCGCGCGCATGAGACCGGGCGAGCCGGCGGAGGGACGGGGGCACTCGTCGGGGCCGGTGCACGCCTTCCTCATCGGCGCGGCGCTGGCGTTCCTCGGGCTGTTCCTGCTGGCGCCCCTCGTCGTCGTCTTCGTCGAGGCCTTCCGAAAAGGGTGGAGCGTTTACGCGCAGGCGGTCTCCGACCCGGCGGCGCTCGCGGCGGTGAAGCTGACCCTCACGGTCGCGGCGCTGGTCGTGCCGATCAACCTGGTCTTCGGGCTGGCGGCGGCGTGGCTCATCGCCCGCTTCGAGTTCCGCGGCCGCGGCTTCCTGACGTCGCTCCTCGACCTGCCGTTCAGCGTTTCGCCGGTGATCTCCGGGATGATCTTCGTGCTGCTTTTCGGCGCGCAGGGCTACCTCGGCCACTGGGCGACGAAACACGACTTCAAGATCATCTTCGCGCTGCCGGGGATCGTTCTCGCGACCTTGTTCATCACCTCGCCGCTCATCGCGCGCGAGCTGATCCCGCTGCTCGAATCCCAGGGGACCGACGAGGAGCAGGCGGCGCTGACGCTCGGCGCGCGCGGCTGGCAGACCTTCCTGTACGTCAGCCTGCCGAAGATCAAGTGGGGCATCCTCTACGGCGTCATCCTGTGCAACGCGCGCGCGATGGGGGAGTTCGGCGCCGTGTCGGTCGTGTCGGGGCACATCCGCGGCCAGACCAACACCATCCCGCTGCACGTCGAGATCCTCTACAACGAGTACCAGATCGCCGCGGCGTTCGGGGTCGCGTCGCTCCTGACGCTCCTGGCGCTCGCCACCCTGGTCGCCAAGAGCGCCGTCGAGTGGCGGGCCGGCCGGAGGATGGCTTGAAGCGCCGCGGAAGCGGCGCGCCCGCAGGAAGCCTCGTATGATGGTGCGATGCGCCGGCTGAGTCTCCGCACCCTGCTCATCGCGCTCAACGTCGGGCTGGTGACAGGCGCCATCGTGGCGGTCGTGACCGCCGCGGCGATTGATCTGCGTCGCCTGGCGAACGACCAGGCGCTGGCGCGCGCCCGTCTCGCGGCCACCGGCGCCCGCCAGGCGCTGCGGCTGGCGGGGGAGGACCTGGTCGCGGCGGCCCGCCAGGCTCTGGAGCGGCCCGGGCTGCAGAGCGCGCTCGCCACCCAGAACCGCGAAGCGCTGACCGCGTTCGTGACCCGCGCCCGCATCGCCAGCGGCCTCTCCGGCTGCGCCCTGGTGCGTGGCGGCAACCTGCTGGCCGCGAATCCTCCCGAGCTGCCGTGGGGGAACATCGTGCAGTCGCTCGCCGGCGCCCCGCCGGGCGGCTGGTACCTCGGGCCGCGCATAGGCTCGGTGCCGTTCCTGCTCGTCGGGACGGCGCCGCTCGAGAAAGGGGAGCCGGCCGCCGGCCTGCAGCCCGTCCCCGCCACGAGCGCCACCCAGACGCTCATGGTCATGGCGCGGCTCGCCGACGAGCCGTTCGAGAAGTCGCTGAGCGCCCAGGGAGGCCTGCATGTCGAGCTGCTCGGGTGGCGCGAGATCTCCGAGGAGGCCTCGGACCGGGCGTCGCTGCGGCAGCGGGCGCTCGAAGAGGGCCATCCGCTGGCGGCGCGAGTCGATTCGTCGGGCGCGTACCTGGCCCTCGAGCCGGTGACGACCCGGGGCGGCGCCCCCGAGGCGCTCATCGAGACGGCGCTGCCGATCGGCGAGATCGACGCCGCGGCGCGCGGTCTGTTCCGCTCGGTGCTCGCGGTCGGGATCCTCGCCGGCGGCATCGCGGCGCTGCTCGCCACCGCGGTGGCGCGACGCCTGGCGCGCCCGATCGAGGAGCTGACGCGCGCCACGAGGCGCATCGGACGCGGGGACCTGACGACCCCCATCCCGCGCCCGGCCGAGGCGGTGGAGCTGGCCGAGCTGGCCGGCTCGATGGAGGAGATGCGCGGCCAGCTGCTCGATCTCACCGCCGAGTCGCGCCGGCGCCGCAAGGACGCCGAGGCGATCCTCGGCGGCATCTCGGAGGGCGTGTACGCGGTGGATCGCGAACGCCGCGTCCGCTTCCTGAACCGGCAGACCGCCGACCTGCTCGGCATCGACCCGAAAGACGCCATCGGCCGCTTCTGCGGCGACCTGCTGAACCCGCAGGGGCCCGACGGCATCCGCCCGTGCGAGGACAACTGTCCCATCCTCGACGCCCGCTTCCGCGGCGGCGCCCGCTCCACCGAGCGCCTGCTCCTCGGGAACGGCAGCCTGCGCACCGTGGTCATCAACAGCGCGCCGCCGGCGGCCGGACGCGACGACGAGGCGGAAGGGACCGGCGGCGACGCGGCGGCCGGCCGGCAGTTCCAGCTGATCCGCGACGAGACCGAGATCGAGGCGACGCGGCGGCTGCGCGACGCCGTGCTGGCCAACATCACCCACGAGTTCCGCACGCCGTTGTCGGCGCAGCTCGCCTCGCTGGAGCTTTTGCGCGATCGGCTGCCGGAGAACGCCAACCCCGAGACCGTCGATCTGCTCAAGTCGCTCGAGCGCGGCGCGCTGCGGCTGACGCAGCTCATCGACAACCTGCTGGAGAGCGTGCGGCTCGACGCCGGCCACTCGGAGATCCGCCGCCAGCCGCTCAACCTCGACGAGGTGGTGGAGGAAGCGGCGCAGGCGACCGCACCCCTGCTCGACCTGCGCGGCCAGCGGCTCGAGGTCGACCTGCCGTATCCGCTGCCAGAGGTGTTGGGGGATGCGCCGCGCCTGGTGCAGGTGTTCGTGAACCTGATCGCCAACGCCAACAAGTTCGCGCCGACCAGCACCGTCATCCGCATCGGCGGCCAGCTCGATCGCTCCAACGTCACGCTGTGGGTCGAGGACCAGGGGCCCGGCTTCCCGGCGGAGGACGGCGTGCTGCTCTTCGAGCCGTTCATGCGCTCGCCGGGTGAGGAGCCGGAGCAGAGCGGCATGGGGCTCGGTCTCTACATCGTCAAGTCGATCGTCGAGCGGCACGGCGGCCACGTCGAAGCCCGCCCCGCCGGCGGCAGCCGCGCCCGGCCCGGCGCGCAGGCCGCCACGGGGGCGCGCCTGGTGCTGACGCTGCCGATCGACGCCCGCACCGCCCGCGCCGCCGCCGAAGCGCGCACCTCGTGAAGATCGAAGTCGTGGACGACGACCTCGAGCTGCGCCGGCTCATCGCCTTCGCGCTGCGCGAGTCGGGCTATCTCATCGTCGAGGCGGGGGATGGCGAGGCGGCGCTCAAGGTGTTCAAGGAGGAGCAGCCGGACCTCGTGCTCCTCGACGTGAACATGCCGCGCGCCAACGGCTTCGACGTCCTGAAGCGCCTCCGCGAGGGCGGGTCGCGCACGCCCGTGATGATGCTCACCGTGCGCGCCGCCGAAGAGGACCAGGTGAAAGGCCTCGACCTCGGCGCCGACGACTATCTCGCCAAGCCGTTCAGCCCGCGCACCCTCCTGGCCCGCGTCCGGGCGCTCCTGCGGCGCGTCTCCGACGGGCGCGAGGCGAAGTTCGACGCCGGCGACCTCGTCCTCGATCCCGAGCGCCGCGGCGTCTCTGTCCGCGGCGGCGACCCGGTCCGTCTCACCGCGCTCGAGTGGCGACTGCTGCAGCTCCTCGTCGCCAACGCCGGCCACACCCTGCCGACCGAGCGTCTCACCATCCACGTCTGGGGGAATCGCGGCACCGGCGACCGCCAGATGCTCAAGCAGCTCGTCCACCGCCTGCGCCGCAAGATCGAGACCGACCCCGCCGACCCTCGTCATCTCAAGACGGTGAGCGGCGTCGGCTACGTCCTCGAGGTCTGACTCCTACTGCTCGACGCAGTACAGGCGCGTCTGGGTGGACGCACACGACGAAGTGCTGGCATTCCACCAGGCCGTGTCGCTCGAGGCGGCGCGACCCACGGCCGCCGTGGGAATGGTCGACGTCCAGTTGGTGCAGGTACTGGCGGAGGTGCCGGCCGTGGCCGGCGTCGCCGCGCCGGTCCAGATGAGCTGGCCGTCGCCGGCGTAGGCGCCGGTCCCGAGCTCCCACATCCCGCTGCTGATCCTGTGACCCGCCGCGAGGTCGGCGCCGGTGCCGATGAACGTCCCGTCCAGGCGGATGTAGCGCTGTGCGGCGCTCACGACCGATGCGGCGGTCGTGCCGTTCTTCGCCACGAAGGCCTTCACGGTGCCGGCGATGCTCGCGGGCTTGTCGAGTGAGCAGCGCAGGTCGGGGGAGGCGCCGACCGCCGGCGTGAAGTTGCCGCTGAGGTAGATGCGCTTGCCGCTCTCGGGCGTCACCGTGAGCACCGCGCTTTTCGTCTTCATGAGACAGAAGATCGAGGCCGTCTGCGAGCACGGGGTGACCGACTGGAGGCTCCAGCCGCCCGACCCGCTGGCCGCGTCGCCGGTGGTCTTGAAGACGGTGGCGGCGTTGCTCGTGTAGGTGAAGCAGTTGTCCGTCGTCGCCGACCCCGCGTTGCTCGTCGAGGTCATCACCGGGCGGCTGCCGACATCCACGCCGTTCTCGTCCAGCCGGAGCGGGTTGTAAACGGTTCCACTGGTCAGGAGGCTCGAGAGGGTCGTCGCGAAGGGCTTTCCATCGACGCGCACCCACCCCTGCGCGCTCACGCCGATGCGCGACTGGGCCAGGCTGCCCGGCAGGGAGATCCAGGAGACGTAGGCGTTGTTCGTGACGTTGTTGAGCCCGGCCGCGGTCGCCATCGTGTTGCACTGCGCATCGTAGGCGCCGGCGCTCCCGAGCGTGGTGGACACCGCCGCGGCGGTGACGAACGCCAGGTTGTTGGTCATCGATCGGAACGTGGCATCGACCGATCGGGGCTGGGTCATCGCGACGGTGCAGTCGTGTTGCGAGCCGGCGCAGGCGCCGCTCCAGCCGCTGAAGTAGGAATTGCTGCCGTTCGCGGTCGCCGCCGCGAGATCGACCATGGCGCCGTTGTCGTAGCCGGTCGTCTCAGGGCACGTTCCGACGCAGACGGGCGACCCATCGCGCGTCACCGACCCGGTCCCGCTCACGTCGATCGTCAGCGGCCACTTGCCGACCCCTGAAAGGGAGGACTGCGGCGCGCCGCCGGGCGTCGCCGAAGCCCGCAGCGTCGCTCCCTTCGCCCCGGCCGTCGTCGGCGCGAACCGCACCCGGACGTTGCACGAGGCGCCGCCGGTGAGCGCCGCGCCGGTGCAGTCGCCGGCGATGGGCGCGAGGAGCTGAAAATCCGCCGTGTCGCCGGAGACGAGGCCCATCGAGAGTGACCCGGTCGTGCCCTGCCCCTGGTTCTTGACCTGGAACGTCCGGGGGGCGGTCGGCGTCCCGACCAGCGCGTTGCCGAACGCATCGGATCCCGGCGAGATCGACAGCGACGCCGCCGATTCGATCTGGCAGACGGCGGAGCAGCCGTCTCCCGGCGCCGTCCCGCCGTCGTCGCAGGTCTCGTTCAGGTCGAGAATCGAATCACCACACGTGCCCGTGACGGCGGCGTAGAAGAAGGCGGAGCCGGCCGGAGGCGCCGTCGCATCCGCGAGGCCCGTGCCGCCCGAATTCGTCGTGCCGACCAGGTGCGCCGGGGCGACGATCCCCTGCGGTTGATCGGACCGGTGCAGCTGGTAGGGGGACGTCCCGCCGCTCCAGGTCTGCAGGCTCTCGCCCGGCGCAGCGCCGTGATTCAGCGTCAGGGTGATGTCATCGGCCCATGCCGGGCGCGGCGCCGTTGCGACCGTGAGCAGGAACACGAGGAAGACGAGAAGCATGCAGTGGGACCGCCCGGGGGAACGCGTCTCGTCGGCCAAGAGGGGCCCTCCATCGCGGGCGAGGGTGCGAACAATCGAAATCCGCTGGGACTTATGCCCCATGGTGCCGAGAGGTGTCAACGCCATTCCCCGGTCCGGCTTGGCATCTTCCCTCGCGCTATGACATCATCGGCGGCCAGCCGGGTGTCCGGGGGCCACGGGAACAGGGAGAAACATGAAGATCAGCGCGAGGGATTCAGGGAAAGTGCGGGTGCTCGACCTGAAGGGGAGGATCACCCTGGGGGCCGGGGACCTCGAGTTGCGCAAAGCGGTCCAGGACGAGCTCGACCGTGGGAACAACAACATCGTCCTGCAGATGCAGGGCGTGGACTACGTCGATTCGGCCGGGCTCGGAGAGCTGGTGGCGGTGAAGAAGCGCGCCGCGGCCAAGGGCGGGAACGCGAAGATCGTGATGCCGAGCGAGTCGGTCTACAAGGTCATGTCGATCGTGTCGCTGCACCTCGTGTTCGAGATCTTCGACAACGAGGCCAAGGCAGTCGCCTCCTTCTGACCCCCCGCCGGCGGCTCCGCCGGCAAGCTCTTCCACAGGGATGAAGCGGGTCACCGTCGAAGCGGGTCCGGCCGACGCCGGCCGGACCCTCCAGGCGCTCCTTCACGATCGCTTGAGCGTCAGCCACGCCCAGGCCCGCGGTCTCATCGACGCCGGCTCGGTGCGCTCGGCCGCGCCCCCGGCCGTCCGCTCCGGCGACTACGCCCGCCGCCTCAGGCCCGGGGACCGTTTCGAGGTCGCCTGGGAGGAGGGGCGCCGCTACCACGCGAAGCCGGTCGAGCGCCCCGGCCGCGGCTACGACATCCTGCACCGCGACGATGCCCTCATCGTCATCGACAAGGGACCGGAAGTGCTGTCGGTCCCGACCCACCTGCGCTCGGAGGACAGCCTGCTCGACCGCCTGCTCGAGAACGAGCGGGGGAGGGGCGTCCGCAACGCGCAGGTCTTCCCGGTGCACCGGCTCGACCGGGACACCTCGGGGCTGCTCCTGTTCGCCCGGACCGGCCCGGCGCTCGGCGCTCTCAAAGAGCAGTTCGCCGACCGCTCGCTCGAGCGCCGCTATGTCGCGGTGGTCGAGGGGACGGTCGAGGAGGAGAAGGGCCGCTTCGAGAGCCGGGTGGTCGAGAGCCCCAGGGACCTGAAGGTGCGTTCGACCCGCCGTCCCGACCGGGGAAGGGAGGCGATCACCGAATACGAGGTGGCCGAGCGGCTGCCCAACGCCACGGTGGTCAACGTGCGCCTCCGGACCGGCCGCAAGAACCAGATCCGCGTCCATTTCGCCGAGGCCGGCCACCCGCTCGTCGGGGACCACCGGTACGGCAGGCCCTCCTACCACATCCGCCGCACCGCCCTGCACGCCCTGCGGCTGGCCTTCATCCACCCCCTGACGAACCAGCGGGTCAGCTTCGAGTCCCCCCTGCCGGAGGACATCAGCACCCTCATCCGCCGCCTTCGATCGGAAGCAAAAGGGCCGGAACCAGAAAGACCCGGATCAAAAAGAGGTTGAGCGGCTCCCGGGGTTGACTCGCGCGCTTCGTCACCTCAAGTTTGCCGAGAAGGCATACCCCCGGGGCGGCTCGATGGGTTATCCTTCAGTGGTTCACACAGCATCCGGCTCATGAGGGACGAGATGGACAGCGCAGGCAACGGCAGATCGGCCCGCGCCGCCCGCGAGGCGCGCCGGGACGACGACGCCGCCGAGGCCGAGCAGGCCCCGGCCGAAACGGCCGCTCCCAAGGCGACCCCCTCGAAGCCGGCCCCGGGGCCCACGGCCGACCGCGGCGCCGCCACCCTCTCGATCACCGACAACCGCACCGGCAAGGCCTACGAGATTCCGATCGTGGACGGGACCATCCGGGCGATGGACCTGCGCCAGATCAAGAGCGGTCCCGAGGACTTCGGGATCATGTCGTACGACCCGGCCTTCACGAACACGGCCGCCTGCCGCAGCGCCATCACCGAGATCGACGGCGACAAGGGGATCCTGAACTACCGCGGCTACCCGATCGAGCAGCTCGCCGAAGAGAGCACCTACCTCGAAACCGCGTACCTGATCCTGCACGGCGACCTGCCGGGGCGGCAGCAGTACGCCGAGTGGGTGCACAACATCACCCACCACACCATCCTCCACGAGAGCATCAAGAAGTTCATCGACGGGTTCCGCTACGACGCGCACCCGATGGGGATGCTGATCTCGACGGTCGCGGCGATGTCCACGTTCTACAAGGACGTGAAGGACATCTTCAACCCCAAGGTGCGGCGCGAGCACCACTACCGCCTGCTCGCCAAGGTGCCGACCCTCGCGGCGTTCGCCTACCGGCACAGCACCGGGCTGCCGTTCTCGTACCCGGACAACGACCTGTCGTACACCGGCAATTTCCTGAACATGCTCTTCAAGATGACCGAGGTGCGCTACAAGCCGAACCCGGTCCTCGAGCGCGCGCTCGACGTGCTGTTCATCCTGCACGCCGACCACGAGCAGAACTGCTCGACCAGCGCCATGCGCGGTGTCGGGTCGTCGCACGTGGATCCGTACTCGGCGGTGGCGGCGGCGATCGCGGCCCTCTACGGCCCGCTGCACGGCGGCGCCAACGAGATGGTGCTGCGCATGCTGTCGGAGATCGGCTCGGTGGCGCGCGTCCCCGACTTCGTGAAGCGCGTCAAGTCCGGCGAGACCCGGCTGATGGGCTTCGGCCACCGGGTCTACAAGAACTACGACCCGCGCGCCAAGATCATCAAGCGGATGGCCGACCAGGTGTTCGAGGTGACCGGCCGCAACCCGCTCCTCGACATCGCGCTGGAGCTGGAGCGCATCGCGCTGCAGGACGACTACTTCGTGGCGCGCCGGCTCTACCCGAACGTGGACTTCTACTCCGGCCTCATCTACCAGAGCCTGCGCTTCCCGGTGGACATGTTCCCGGTGCTGTTCGCCATCCCGCGCACGGTGGGCTGGCTGGCGCAGTGGGAGGAGATGCTGCTCGACCCCGAGCAGAAGATCGCCCGGCCGCGCCAGGTGTACACGGGGCGCGAGCGCCGCGATTACGTCCCGATGGAGCGGCGCGGGTAACGAAGCGGGTCCCCGCGCGGCGCTTGCCGCGCGACCAGGAAAGCATCCCGACATGAACTCTGGAACAGGGCAGGGGACCACCGTCGAGCAGCGCCCACGCGTGCTGCTCCTTCTGCCCACGAACACCTACAAGGCGGCCGACTTCCTGGCGGCGGCCGATCATCTCGGCGTCGAGGCGATCGTCGGATCGGATCAGCCGCAGGCGCTCGAGGACATCACGCCCGGCCGCACCATGACGCTCGAGATGGGCGATGACGCGGCCGCGGCGCGGCGCATCGCCTGGTTCGCCAAGGGCCGGCCGCTCGCCGCCGTCATCCCGACCGACGACCGGACCGCCGTCATCGCGGCGCGGGCGTCGGAGCTGCTCGGCCTGCCGCACAATCCGTTCGACGCCGCCATCGCGGCGCGCCGCAAGGACCGCCTGCGCGGCCGGCTGCAGGCTCTGGAGGTGCGCACGCCCCGGGCGCGCGTGGCCTCGTGCGTGCCGTCGCCCACGGACGAGGCGCTGCGCGCCGACGCGGAAGCGGGGCGCTATCCCTGCGTGCTCAAGCCGCTGGCGCTCTCCGCCAGCCGCGGCGTCATCCGGGCCGACGACGTGACCCAGTACGCCGCGGCGTTCCGGCGCATCGAGGCCCTCTACCAGCGCCCCGACGTGATCGAGAAGACCAAGGCCGAAACGCGCATCGGCATCCTGGTCGAGGAATACGTCGACGGGCAGGAGGTGGCGCTCGAAGGGATCGTGTCGAAGGGGAGCCTCCGCACGCTGGCCATCTTCGACAAGCCGGACGCGCTCACCGGACCGTACTTCGAGGAGACGATCTACGTGACGCCGTCGCGCCTGGGAGCCTCCGACCAGAAAGCGATCGAGGCGACGGTCGCGGCCGGGGCGAAGGCGCTCGGACTCGTCGAGGGGCCGGTGCACGCCGAGCTGCGCCTGCAGCCGGGAGGGGCGCCGTGGCTCATCGAGCTGGCGGCGCGCTCCATCGGCGGCCTGTGCGCCCGGGTGCTGCGCTTCGGCTCGGGCCTGTCGCTCGAGCAGGTCGTGCTGATGCACGCGCTCGGCCGCGACATCGACTCGGTGGAGCGCGAGCGGCGTCCCGCCGCCGTGATGATGCTGCCGATCCCGCGCTCCGGCCGCCTGGTCGCGGTCGGCGGACTGGACGAGGCGCGCGCGGTGCCGGGAGTCGAGGAGATCACCATCACCGCGACCATCGGCCAGCCGGTCGAGGCGCTGCCGGAAGGCTCCGCCTACCTCGGGTTCGTCTTCGCCCGCGCCGACACACCGGCCGAAGCCGAAGCCGCGCTGCGGGCCGCCCACGCCCGTCTCGACATCCGCATCGAACCGATCGCCTGAGACCGCGCCGGGCAGGCCGGCGGCATCGGACGAAGCGGCGCTACTTGTCGTCTCCCTTGCTGGCCTTCTGGCCGGCGCTCACCCAGCCGTCGATGCCGTCGGGCATGATGAAGACGTCCTTGTAGCCGAACTCGACGGCCCGCCGGGCCGCCTTGTGGCACTCCATTCAAAGCAGGTTGTGGCAATAGAAGATGAGCGTGGCGTCCTTTTGGGCCGGCAGGTCGGTGGGCTTCATGGTC
Source organism: Verrucomicrobiia bacterium (assembly GCA_035638075.1). GTDB lineage: Bacteria > Acidobacteriota > Polarisedimenticolia > Gp22-AA2 > Gp22-AA2 > DASRAU01. Next base: position 111,318 of record DASRAU010000029.1, on the reverse strand, counting down.
TTGCTGTACAGCCGGACCGCGCCCGGGACGTGGGCTTCGTGATAGGTTTCGTCACTGTTGCCGTCATAGACATGCACGTTCGGCTGCCCCAACCGCCGCGCCACCTGATCGACGGTGAAGCGCCCGAACGGCTCCGATTCGGGCATCCCTTCTTCTGACTTCTTCTTGTCCGCCGCCAGCACGACGGCAGGGAGGAAGGCGAGCGCCGCGGTCGAGGCGATGGCGGACCTGCGGGAGATCGGCATGGACGAGGGCTCCTTTCCTTCGCGGTCCGGCGCCCGGCGCGCCGGACGGATGCGCCGATTTTACCCCCGCACCGCCGCTTTCGCCGCGGCCTTCATGGTCACCACCGGCGTAGCCTCGGCCTCCGCCGCCGGGCCGTCGGCCGCCGATCGCTGGACATTCTTCTGGCACGGGTACGCGTACCTCGACTCCAACCGGCAGGGAGGGGACTCGGGCGCACGGGTCTTCGAATCGATCAACCACTTCATGGCCGGCGGTGATCGGCCGCTCGGCGCCTGGCGCATGGGGCTGCGTGGCATGTTCTCGCTCGAGCCGGCGACCGTGCCGCTCGAGGGGAGCCCGCTCCTGTTCCAGCGCGGCGAGACCTACCAGGGGAACCTGCTCATCGACCGGCAGCACGCGCACGACCTGTTCGTGCAGCTTCAGATTGAATTCGAGCGGCCGCTGCCGAAGGGGAGCCGGCTGCTGCTCTCGGCGGCGCTGCGCGGCGAGCCCGCGGTGGGCCCGGTCGCCTTTCCGCACCGGTTGTCGTCGTCGGCCATCCCGATGGCGCCGCTGTCGCACCACAATCTCGACTCCACCCACATCTCCGATGACGTGGTCACGGCCCTCTGGGGGACGCGCTTCGTCACCGTGGACACTTCGTTGTTCCACGGGGCCGAACCGGACGAGAATCGCTGGGATCTCGACCAGGGAGCGCTCGATTCCTATGCCGGGAGAATCACCGTGAACCCGGGAACCGGCCTGTCGTTCCAGGTCTCCGCCTGCCGGCGCGAGGAGCCCGAGGCCATCGAAGCGGGGAACCAGACGCGCCAGACCGCCTCGATTTCCTGGCAGAAGGGCCTCGGCTCCGACGGCTCGTTCGGCGTCCTCGCCGCCAGCGGCCGCAATCTCCTCCCCGAGGATCAGGAGGAGTGGGGACACATCGCCGAGGCGACGGTGCACTTCCGCTCGCGCCACGACGTGTACGGCCGTATCGAGCAGGTGGACCGCGATCTCTACGAGCTGACCAACAAGATCCAGCGCCCCGAGACCGTCGAGCCGGCCCGCACGCACGTCGAGGAGCTGACGCTCGGCTACGCTTACACCTTGCCGCTGCTGCGCGAGGCGAAGACCTCGGCGGGGGTCGCGGTCGCCGGCTACCGCTTCGACGAGCGGCTCGACGACGTCTACGGCGAGCGGCCCATCTCGCTCTGGGTCTACCTGCGCTTCGGCTTCGGGTCCGCGGCCGCGATGCCCGGGCACGAGCACCACCACTGAGATCGAAATGGCTCCCGGGCCTCTCGCGTTCCTGCTGATCGTCGTCGCCGCCGCGGCGCTCGGCGGGGCCTGGGCGCTGTGGCGGGCGGCCTCGCGCCGCCGCGCCGCCGAGCAGGCGCTCGGCCGCAGCAAGGACGCGCTGCAGATGATGCTCGAGCAGTTCCCGGCGGCGCTGTGGACCGTCGACCCCGCGCTGCGCTTCACCTCCTCGGCCGGGGCGGCCCTGCAGGCGCTCGGCCTCAAGCCGGGGGAGGTGGTCGGCCGCACGCTCTTCCAGTTCTTCGGCACCGACGACCGTGAGATGCCGCCGATCGCCGCGCACATCCGGGCGCTGCGCGGCGAGTCGGTGTCGTACGAGACGACGTGGGGCGGGCGGCTCTATCAGTCGCGCCTCGAGCCGCTCCGCCACGAGGACGGGCTCATCGGCGGCGTCATCGGCGTCGCCTACGACGTCACCGAGATGAAGGAGGCCTACGGGGCTCTGGCGAAGAGCATGCAGCGCTTCCACGATCTCGTGCAGGACCTCGACGGCATCGTCTGGGAGGCGGAGCCGGACATCCACGCGGGACCGCGCTACACCTTCGTCAGCCGCAAGGCGGAGGCGATCCTCGGCTACCCGGCGCGGCGCTGGGTGGACGAGCCGGGCTTCTGGCTCGAGGTCGTCCACCCGGAGGATCGCGACAAGGTCCTCGCGACCCTGCGCCGGGTTTCGTTCGATCGCCGGCCGCACTTCGTCGAGTTCCGCGGCCGGCACGCCGACGGCCGCTGCCTGCTGCTGCGCCAGAGCATCCGCCCCATCGGGGCGCCCCAGGAGCGCCCGGCGCTGCGCGGCCTCATCCTCGATGTCACCGAGCAGGATGCGCTGCAGCGCGAGGCGCTGCGGGCGCAGAAGCTCGACTCGATCGGCCTGCTCGCCGGCGGACTGGCGCACGACTTCAACAACCTGCTGCACGGCATCCTCGGGCACCTGTCGCTGGCGCGCGTGGACCCGCGCCTCCCCGCCGAGGCGCGCTCCCAGCTCGAGGCGTGCGAGCAGGGCGTGGCGCGCGCCCAGGATCTGACGGCGCGGCTCCTCACCTTCTCGCGCGGCGGCGCGCCGGTGAAGAGGATCGCCGCGATCGGCGACCTGCTGCGGGAAACGGTCGACTTCAACCTGCGCGGCTCGACCGTGGAGGGCACCGTCACGACCGTCCCGGGGCTCTGGAACGCGGCCATCGACGAGACCCAGGTGAGCCAGGTGTTCGCCAACCTGACCCTCAACGCGATGCAGGCGATGCCGGGCGGCGGGCGCCTCGAGGTGAATGCCGAGAACGTGCGGCTGACCCGGCCGAATCACCTGCCGCTCCGTCCCGGCCCCTACGTGCGCGTCACCTTCCGCGACCAGGGGGTGGGCATTCCGCCGGCGGACCTGGCGCGCATCTTCGAGCCCTACTTCACCACCAAGGAGGGCGGCAGCGGCCTCGGGCTCGCCACCGCCTGGTCGGTGCTGCGTCGCCACGAGGGACACATCGCCGTCGAGTCGGAAGCGGGACGTGGCGCGACCTTCACGGTGCACCTGCCGGCGACGGGCGAGGCGGCGGACGAGCCGGGGGAGCACACCGGCCACCGCGTCATCCGCGGCAGCGGCCACATCCTCGTCGTGGACGACGAGCCGATGATCCGCGACCTGCTGCGCGACCTGCTCGAGCACCTCGGCTACGAGGTCGAGACGGCCGCCGAGGGAGGGGAGGCGGTCCGGCGGTACGACGACGAGGCGGGAGCGGGCCGCCCCTTCGACCTGGTGATCCTCGACCTGACGATCCGCGGCGGGCTGGGAGGACGCGAGGCGTTCGAGCGCATTCGCGCCCGCCACCCGCGCGCGCGGGCCATCGTGTCGAGCGGCTATTCGAACGATCCGATCCTGGCGCACCACCGGGAGCACGGCTTCGCCGGCGTCCTGTCGAAGCCGTACACCCTCGAAGATCTGTCCGCCCTGCTCGCGCAGGTGCTTGCGGAGGAACCGTGAAGGATTGGGGAGGGACCATGGAGACACGACGGCTCTTGAAGATGGGCGGGATTCTCGGCGCCGCGCTGGCGGCGGTGTTCTTCGCGGCGCCCCTGGGAGCGCGCACGGCGCCGGCCTCCCCGGCGACGGAAGAGGTGGATCTGGAGACCGTACACCGGATCAAGGAGGAGGGCTTCCAGCGCTCGCAGGTGATGCAGAACCTGTACGCCCTGACCGACGTCAATGGGCCGCGGGTGACCAACTCGCCGGGGTTCAAGTCGGCCGCCGACTGGTCGGTGAAGCAGCTGAAGATCTGGGGCCTGACCGATCCGCGTCTCGAGACCTGGGGCAGGTTCGGGCGCGGCTGGGACGTCGTGCGCTTCCGCGCCGAGATGGTGGCCCCGACGTACGCGCCGCTGCGCGGCGTGCCGCGCGCCTGGAGCGGCAGCACCGGCGGCCCGGCCCGCGGCGAGGTCATCCTCGCGCCGTTCGCCACCGAGCGCGAGGACGACGGCATCCGCGCCGACCTGACCCGCTTCCGCGCCCAGGTCGACAAGTACACCGAGACGTGGCGCGGCAAGCTGCGCGGCAAGTACGTGCTCGTCGATCCGCTGCGCAAGCTCGACCTGCCGGTGAAGCCCGCCGTCGAGCGCTATGACGCCGATGGGCTGGCGAAGCTCCTGGCCGCGCCGGAGCCGCGTCCGGTGCCGCCGATCGAGTGGCCGATCGAGAAGATGCCGGCCGACGAGGACGAACGCCGGGCGCTCAGCGCCGCGCTCCCGGGCGAGATCACCGCCGACTACGGCAACCGCCGCCTGGCGATCCTCGATCGCTTCAATGCCTTCCTGAAGTCCGAGAACGTGCTCGGGGTGATCGACTCCGACAAGCGCGGCCCCGGCGGCATCGTCTTCGCCGAGCGCGCCGGCTCCTGGTACAGCGACACGCCGGCGGCCCCGCCGACCATCGTCCTCGAGTCGGAGTCGTACAACCGGCTCGTCCGTCTCGCCCAGCACGGGCCCGCGCCGTCGGTCGAGATCGATCTGCAGACCCGCTTCTACGACGACACGCCGGACGCCGTGAACGTCGTCGCCGAGATTCCCGGCGGCGCGAAGAAGGGGGAGGTCGTCATGCTCGGGGCGCACCTCGACTCGTGGCATGGCGGGACCGGCGCCACCGACAACGCCGCCGGCTGCGCGGTCGTGCTCGAAGCCGCGCGCATCCTCAAGACACTCAACGTGCGGCTCGACCGCACGGTGCGGCTGGCGTTGTGGAGCGGCGAAGAGCAGGGACTGCTGGGGTCGCGCGCCTACGTGAAGAACCACTTCGCCGACCCGGTGACGATGACGCTGAAGCCCGAGCACGCGCGCCTCTCCGGGTACTTCAACCTCGACAACGGCGCCGGGAAGATCCGCGGCGTCTACCTGCAGGGGAACGATGCCATGCGGCCGCTCTTCGAAGCGTGGCTGGCGCCGTTCAGGGATCTCGGCGTCGAGGCGATCAGCATCCGCAACACCTTCGGCACCGACCACAAGCCGTTCGACGCGGTCGGGCTGCCGGCGTTCCAGTTCATCCAGGACCCGCTCGACTACGAGACCCGCACGCACCACTCCGACATGGACGTCGCGGACCGGGTGCCGCCGGGGGATCTCATGCAGGCGGCGGTGGTGATGGCGTCGGTCGTCTACGACGCCGCCAACCGACCGGCGATGCTGCCGCGCAAGCCGTTGCCGCCGCCTCTGCCGCCGAAGAAGCCGATCGAAGGGGAGAAGACCGCTCAGACGCCGGGGGCGTCGTCGGATCTCAGCGCCGCCAACTGACCTTCCATCGGCTCGGCGCAGCAGAACCACGGCTCGGTCAGCCGCGGCGCCCGCCGCCGCGCCGGCCGCGCGCCCGCTGTCGGTGCGCCGGCCGAAGGCGTTGAGGTCGCGCCGCCCGCGGCGGCGAGGAGGGCGAAGGTCTCCTCGTCGCTGCGCGCCTCGCGCGCGGCCGCTTCGACGATCGCCATGCTCTCCTGCTGCAGCGCATCCACGCGCGGGTCGGGGTGCCGCCAGGTCCAGGTGAAGCGGGCGGCGTCGAGACCGGCGAGGTGCGGCTGCATCGCTTCGTGTCCGAGCAACAGGGATCCCGGCGGAACCAGCAGCCGGATGGTCATCTGGATCGGGTCCACCGCCTCGACGAGCTCGCGGCCGACGATGAAGTCGATCAGCTCGCGCTGGCCTTCGAGCCCCGTCCAGGGAGTGAACGGCACGAAGGTCGGGCGCAGCGTGATCCCGGCGGCGCGCGTCGCGTCGAGCACCTCCTCGACGTCGCGCCGCGTGTGCCCCTTGTCGAGGATGGCGAGGACCCGGTCGTCGAGCGACTCCACCGCCGAGATGACGAACAGGCACCCGAGGTCGCGCAGCTCCGGGAGAAGAGACCGGTGCGCTTTGAGGTGCTCGACCTTGGCGGTGAAGTCGAAGGTCACGCCGGCATGCGCCTTCGCCAGGGCGCACGCGACCTTGATCGCGTGTCCTGGTCCGTTCAGGAAATCGGGGTCGGCGAATGACAGGTGGCGTGCCCCGGCCTCGACCTGCCGGCGCGCATCCAGGAGGATCGTCTCGAGCGGCACCGCGAAGAAGCGCCCGCCGTAAACCGGCGGGATCGGGCAGTGCCGGCACAGGTGCTTGCAACCGCGCGTCGATTCGATCTGGCCCGCGATCCGCATCTCGCCGTCCGATTCGATCTTGACGTAGCCGTCGATCGGCGGCAGCAGCCCGCGCTCGGGAAGGAGCGGCTTCGGCCGCGCGAGCCACGGTCCCGCGTTCGCAGCGCGAGTCCGCACCCCCGGAATCGCTTCGGAGCCCTGCGCCGCGGCGACGCCGGTCGCTCCGGAGGCGAGCGCCTGCGCCAGTGCCAGCAGCGGCTCGTCGCACTCGCCGCCGATGACGGCGTCGGCGGTGCCCTCGAGGAGCGCCTCCGCGTTGAGCCAGGCGTACAGGCCGAAGAAGCAGACGAAGGCGCCGGGGTTCAGCGCGCGCAGGCGGGCCGCGGCGGCCACGCCGATTCGCAGCGCCGTGTGCATCGGCACCGAGACGGCGATGAGCCGCGCCCGGCGCACGTCATCGGGATCGAGGGAGGCGCGCGCCAGGTCGAGCGCGCGCGGCGCGAAGCCGGCCGCCATCAGTCCCGCCGCGGCGTTCGCCAGCGACAGCGGCTGGCGCCCCAGCTCGTAGCAGGAGACGAGCAGGATCGCGCCCGGCGCGCGCAGCGGGGAATCCACGGAAGACCTTACTTCGCGGGCTGGTAGTAGGGGTTGGTGCCGCCGGCGTGATCGGTCTGGTCGATGACGCCGGCGATCTGCGGGATCTCTTCGCGGAGCGTCGCCTCGATCCCCTGCTTGAGCGTGACGTTCACCATGCCGCAGCCCACGCAGCCTCCGCCGAGGCGAAGGTAGACGTTGTTGTCCTTGACGTCCAGCAGATCGACCCAGCCGCCGTGGCCGGCGATGGCCGGGTTGATCATCTCGTCCAGGATCTTCTGGACCGCGTCCTTGACCTCTTTTTCGTCCAGCGGGTCCATGCAGGGCACCTCCAAGGCGAACGAACTGCCCTCATTCTAGCGCAGGCTTCGCTCTCCCGGGAGGACAACCCGCCGGGACCCCCGGCTGGAATTCGCCGGGACTCCGGGCCGGAAATCGCCCGAAAGGCCGGTTTTCCGGCACGCAACCGCCGGGCCCCCGCTCCGGTATGATCCCGGCGCACCGACGACATCACGTCGAAGAGGGAGAAGCCGCGATGCAGATCGACATCCGCTACCAGCCGTCCTATTCGCTCGCCATCCTCCGCCTCGAGGCGAACGAGGCGATCCAGGCGGAGGCCGGAGCGATGGTCAGCATGACCGCCAACATGACGATCGACACCCAGATGAAGGGAGGGCTGCTCGGCGCCGTCACCCGGTCGGTCCTCGGCGGCGAGACCCTGTTCGCCAACACCTTCCGGGCCCAGGGCGGGCCCGGCGAGATCGCCCTCGCGCCGGCGCTGCCCGGCGACGTCAGCGCCGTGCAGATGAAGAACGAGACGCTCTTCATCCAGTCCGGTTCGTTCCTCGCCAGCGACCCGGGGATCGAGCTCGACCTCAAGTGGGGCGGAGCACGCGGCTTCTTCGGTTCGGAGGGTCTGTTCCTCCTGCGCGCCAACGGCACCGGGCCGGTGCTCCTGTCGTCCTACGGCGCCATCCACAAGGTGACGCTCGACGGGCGGGCGCCGTACATCTGCGACACCGGCCACGTCGTGGCGTTCGGCTCGGGGCTCACGTACGACGTCCGGCGCGTCGGCGGCTGGAAGTCCACCCTGCTGTCGGGGGAGGGCCTCGTCTGCGAGTTCAAGGGCGCCGGCGATCTCTACATGCAGAGCCGCTCGACCCAGGCGTTTTTGTCCTGGCTCATCCCGCGCATCCCCGGCCGCACCGGCGGAGGCGGCGGCGTGGCCTCGGGCGTGCTCGGCAACATCCTGCGCGGCGACTAACGACAGGGGGAGACGATGCTGACGCTCTACCGGATGAAGCACTCGACCAACTGCGAGCGCGTGGAGATGGCGCTCGGCCACAAGAAGCTCGAAGCCCGATCGATCTGGGTCGATCCCGAGGATCGCGCCGAGGTCGTCAAGGTGAGCGGCCAGGAGCTGGTGCCCGTCCTGACCGACGGCGACACGCCGGTCATCGACTCGATGGAGATCGTCCGCTACCTCGAGGACCGCTTCCCGGATCGGCCGCGTCTCTATCCCGCCGACCCGGCGAAGCGCGCCGAGACGCTGGTCTTCATCGACTGGTTCAACCGCGTCTGGAAGCGGCCGCCGAACGAGCTGGACGACGAGCTGCAGAAGCCCGAGAAGGACCGCGACCAGAAGCGGGTGGCCCGTCTTGGCGCCGCCATGGCGACCTCTCTGGATCTGTTCGAACAGATGTTGACCGGGCGCGACTACCTGCTCGGCGAGTTCGGCGCCGCGGACGTCGCCGCGTTCCCGTTCGTCAAGTACGCCTCGATCCCGCTCGCGTCCGAAGACGAGGAGCTGTTCCACTTCATCCTGCGCGACTACCAGAAGCCCGGGAACAACCACCCGAACGTGCTGGCCTGGATCGCCCGCATGGACAAACGACCCCGCCTTCGGTAATCCAATCGTCCACCCCGTTCGGACGGCGGTCGGGCTACAATTCCGCGTGGAGAGCCTGAGTATGAACTCGTGCCAGAGATCTGCAGGTTCTTCGGAATCATCATCGCCAATCGCAATCGACCCGCTCCAGGTGCTCGGCGGTTCACTTCCGCCCCGCGTGCTCGGACTCGTCGTGGAGTGGGCGTTGAGCCATCGAAGCGAGCTGATGAACGACTGGTCTTGGGCGAAGTCGCGGAGCCCGCTGGAGCCCATCGAGCCGCTGAGGTAACCATTGCTGCGAGACGTGGTCGAGGTGAAGCCGCTGGGAAAGAAGCGAGTCTTCCTTCGCTTCGAGGATGGAGTGTCGGGCGAAGTTGATCTCGGTTCAATCCTGGAGTTCACGGGGATCCTTGCTCCCCTGCTCGATGACGCCGAGTTCGCCAAGGTGCGCGTCGACGTCGACCTGGGGACCATCGTCTGGCCCAATGGAGCCGATGTGGCACCCGAGCTGCTCTACGACCGTTTGACGGAGTCGCGATAGAAATGTCGAGGGACGTCTACTTCTGCGTCGACATCGAGGCGTCGGGGCCGGTGCCGGCGCTGTACAACCTGGTGTCGATCGGCGCGGTGGTCGTCTCGAAGCGCGACCTCCGCTTCGCGCCGGAGGAAGAGCGCTTCTACATCGAGCTGAAGCCGATGGCGCCCGGGTTCGATCCTGGGGCGATGAAGGTGCACGGCATCACGCGCGAGCATCTCGAGGAGCACGGCGTTCCGGCCGGCGACGCGATGCGGCGCCTCTCCGACTTCGTCGACAAGCGCCTCAGGAAAACCGGCGGTCGCGCGGTGTTCGTCGGCCACAACGCCGTCTTCGACTGGTCCTACATCTCCTGGTACTACGAGCGCTTCGGCATCCCCAACCCGTTCGGCTACAAGGCGCTCGACACCAAGTCGCTGGCCATGGGCCGGCTCGGAGTGAGCTGGTCGGAGACCAACAAGGAACGGCTGGAGGAGCTGCTGTACCTTCCCCCGCAGGACAAGTCGCAGACCCATCGCGCCGACTACGATGCCTACTACCAGGCGCTGATCCTCGCCGGTCTGCTCAACAGGAAGATCGTCGCCTCCCTCACGCCTCCGCCGCTGAGAACGAAACCGCGCGGGGACCGGGGAACTTTCTAGGACGGGAAGGCCTCGTGGCCCGCGGCCCGGATCCAGGGGCCGCGGGACGAGACTCAGCCGGACTCGGGGCGGCCCGGAGGGTGGGCCGCCTCGCGCAGCAGCGCTTCGAGGAGCGCCTCGATCTTCGTCGCGTCGTCGTCACCTTTGTGGATCTCGCCGATGTGGGTCAGGCGGATCCCGCCCGTCCTGTCCACGACGTAGAGGCTCGGCCAGGCTTCGGTGCCCAGGGCGTCCCACATCTTCTCGTCGTTGTCCACGTAGATCGGCCAGGTGATGTCGAAACGCTTCACCGCCGCCCGCACCAGGTCGAGGTCCTTCTCCTGCTCGAACTCGGGGCTCTGGACGCCGATCACCTGGACGCCCCGCCGTCCGAACCGTTCCGCGATCGACGCCACCCACGGCAGCGTTCGTGTGCAGTTGATTCAGCCGAAGGTCCAGACGTCGAGGACCACCACCTTGCCCCGCAGGCCGCTCAGGCGCAGGGGGGGCGAGTTGATCCACGCCTCGGCGTCGGCGTGCGGGAACTCCGGAGCCGGGCGCGCCGCGGCCGGCTCCTTCGCCACCGCGATGGCCGGCTCGCGGACGATCTCCGGGTGGATGTCGGTCATGCGCGCCATGCGCCAGGCGGCGGCCATGGTGAGCAGGACGAGGATGCCGAGAACGGCCCAGCGAACGCGTCGCATCGTGACTAGAATACACGCCCCGTCGCGTCCCGCGACGGGGGGAAATGGAGGGGATGCCATGAGCGAGCATGTCTACAAGTCGATCGAGCTGACGGGATCCTCGAAGAAGAGCGTCGAGGACGCGGTCGAGAAGGCCGTCGCCCGCGCCGGCAAGACGCTCCGGAGCATGCGCTGGTTCGAGGTCCTGTCGACCCGCGGCTACATCGAGAAGGGGAAGCTGGCGTACTGGCAGGTGACGATCAAGATCGGCTTCACGCTCGAAGACTGATCGTCGTTCGAGACGGATCGAATCGATCGAGGCGATCCTGGAAAAGATCCCCGAGTTCCTGATCTGGTACGCCGTCTTCCTGTTCACGCTGGCGTTCCACGAGGGGGCGCACGCTCTCGCCGCGTACTGGGGAGGGGACGACACCGCCTATCGCGGCGGCCAGGTGTCGCTCAACCCGTGGCCGCACATCCAGCGCGAGCCGTTCGGGACGGTGATCTTCCCGATCCTGACCTTCATGATGTCGGGCTGGATGATGGGCTGGGCGTCCACGCCGTACGACCCGCGCTGGGGGGCCGCCTACCCGCGCCGGCAGGCGGCCATGGCCGCGGCCGGCCCGGCCGCGAACCTGTTCCTCGCGGCAATCTCCTTCACGATCCTCCGGGCGCTTCTGGCCACCGGCTATTTCGTCGCGCCGCCGCGCATCGACTTCAGCCACATGGTCGAGCCGGGCGCCGCCGGGGCCGAGTCGTTCGGCTTCGCGCTGGCGCTGCTCCTGTCGGTGGCGCTCAACCTCAACGTCCTGCTCGGGCTATTCAATCTATTGCCCATTCCGCCCCTCGACGGCGCCGGCATCCTGACCGGGCTGGCGCCCGCGACCTTCGGCCAGGCGGTGCAGCGGATGATGTTCAACCCCGCGTTCCGCATCCTCGGGCTGCTGCTGGCGTGGAAGATCTTCACGCCCATCGCCCAGTGGGCCTTCGGCGTGGTGCTGGGGCTCCTGCACCCGGAGTTCTCGTACCGCTGAGTCTCGAGCGCGGCTGCCGTCGATTTGCTTGCGCTCAGCCGCCTCCTTGACGAACAATGCCGGCAAATCGCTCGAGTTACGGGGGTGGTCCATGAACAGGCGTCCTGCCGTCCTCTCGCTCGTCCTGCTGCTGCTCGCTTTCGCGCCCGCCTCGGGATCGCCCGCACCCGTTTCGGGAACCCCCGTCGCAGGAGCGCCCGCGTCCCGGCCGGACCGTCAGCTCGCGATCGAGCGCCTGCGGGCGCTCTCGTCGGATCGCATCGAGGTTCTGTGGAACGCGAATCGGACCGGGATCCGCACGCTCGCCGGACGGTTGACTCCGCCGCGCCCGGGGACGGCCGAGGGACTCGCGCGGACCTTCCTCCTGGAGAACCAGGATCTCTTCGGGATCCCCGACGATCTGCAGGGTCTCCGGCTGCGCGGTCTCCGCGAGAGCCCCGGAGGCACGCACGTCGGCTTCGACCAGGAGCACGCCGGGCTGCCTGTGTTCGATGGCGGCCTGGAGGTGCACCTGGATCGTTCGGGCGCCGTCACTCTCGTCCAGAGCACGTATGCGGAGCGGCTCGACCTGGGCACCTCGCCGCGCCTGACCGCGACCGCGGCGAGACGCGCCGCGGTCCAGCGCGTGACCGCGATGCCGGCCGCCGAAACCGACAAGCGCGGCGTTCCGGTTCCTGGCGCCGCGACGGCGATCCAGCCGATCGGCGAGACGGCGCTCGGCATCCTCGCGTGGCAGGCGGCGCCGGTCCTGGTGTACCGCGTCCTGCTGTACTCGGCGTCTCCCGTGGCGCTTTTCGAGACGTTCGTGAACGCACGGACCGGCGCGATCGTGCTCAGCCGGAACCTCGTCCAGACGGCCACCACGGGGCAGGGCAGGGTGTTCGACCCCAACCCGGTAGTGACACTCGGCGACCCGACGCTGCGGGATCACGATGATGCCGCCGACGCGGCTTTCGCCCCCGCCTACTTCAATCGACCGCTTCCCGGCGTGACGCGCCTCTTCAGCGATCTCCTCGGTCCGTTCACCCTGAGCGGACCGTACGTCCGGATCGCCGATCTGATCGAGGCTCCGTCGAACCCGATGGTCACTTCGCCGAACGCGCAGTTCCTGTTCACCCGCGACCAGCAGGGGTTCGAAGCGGTGATGGCGTACCTCCACATCGATCGCAGCCAGCGCTACATCCAGTCGCTCGGCTTCACCGACGTCAACAATCGCGTCCTGCGCGCCGATCCGCACGGACTGCGCGGCGTGGACAACTCGCATTACGTGCCGCTGCCGTTCGGCGCGGGATGGGTCGCCTTCGGCGAAGGCGGTGTGGACGATGCCGAGGACGCCGACGTCATCCTGCACGAGTACGGGCACGCCATCCAGGACAACCAGAATCCCGCGCGCTTCCTGCCTTTCGGGGAAACCGGCGCCATGGGAGAGGGCTTCGGCGACTACTGGGCGTTCAGCAACTCGCCCCGGAACGAGGGCGACCCGGCCTGCATCGCCGAGTGGGACTTCGAGGGAACGTGCCTGCGACGAGTGGATGGTGGCAAGCATTACCCCGAGGACCTGGAAAGGGAGGTGCACGCCGACGGAGAGATCTGGTCGGCGCTGCTGCACGACGTCTTCGGATCGCTCGGCAAGGAGACCGCCGACCGCATTGTCCTCGAGAGTCATTTCCTGGTGCCACGCGCCCCCGATTTCTGCGACGGGGTGCACGCGCTCAAGCTGGCCGCCAGGGGGCTGTACGGCGATGCCGAAATGGCAGCGGTCGGAGAAGCCGCCGCGGCGCGCGGCATCGCGGGGGATTTCGCCTTCAGCCCGGTCGTCTTCGATGGAAGGCCGCCGCTCAGGTTCGCGATCACGAACGCCGGGCCGTGCACCGCCGGCCCGGCGCGGCACACGATCCTGCGCGTCACCCCGACCGGGGATGTTCTCGCCGGTCTCGTCGAGACCACGGACCTGGCTCCGGGCGAGATCGCCAACTTCCAGTTCAGTCCGCCCGGAGCGCAGTCCGGAGACGTCTACAAGGTCGTCGCCGATGGCGTTCAGTCCGAGGCCGAGACCGACGAAACCAACAACGTTCTGCAGTTCGACTCGATCCCGCCGCCACTGTTCGGCGGGCCGCCGGTCATCGGATCGGCCGAGGCGGTGCAGACGCAGGCCGAGGCGATCTGCGACTACACGGCGGTGCTGCAGGGTTTCCTGTGCGACAACGGTTTCACGGCCGGCATGTTCCAGGCGCCTTTCCCGGCGGAAACCATCACCGCCCGCTACACCGAGGCGCGCCTGCGCGCCGGCGTGACCGACCCCGACAGCGTGCCGGGACTGAGCGACATCCTGCTGGTCGTCGCCAGCTACCTCGTTCCGGGTCCCGGAGGAGCCCCCCAGCAGGTCAGCATCGTCCTGCTCGATGACGGTGCCGCGGGGGTGATCCCGTTCGGCCAGGAAGGCTCACTGCCGGAGAAATGCGAAAACGATCCCAACGCCCAGGTGTGCTCGTGCACGCGGGCCTCCTATGCCGTGACGTCCCACGACGCCTCGGCCGCGGACGACCTCTTCACCCACGGTCTCTCGCTGGCGATGTTCGGCGCGGGCTCCCCGGGAGCGAACGCGCAGGCCATGATGAACAACTGCATCGCACGCGCGGATGGTCTTGCCCGGCCGCTGGGCCCTTTCGATCAGGACCTCCAGTTCAAGTTCGAGGCGGTGGACCGTGCCGGCAATCTCACGGCGTGGCCCGCGTTGTTGCCGGTGACTCCGGAGCCCGGCGACGTGACCTGCTCGGGGGATGAGTGCGGCTGCTGCCTCCTCATGAGCACGAATCCGGCGGCGGATCCCGCTGCCGGCGGCTGCAAGGGTCTGTCCGGCCTCACAGGAACTCCCGGATCCGGCTTCGAGACCGGCTTCTGCCACATTTTCTAAGTGCGTTGCCGGCGGACGCCGGCTCGGGGGCGCGGACGAGTCAGCCGAGGCGCGCTTCCTCGGCCTGCATCTCGGTCGTGGCGTGGTCCCAGTCGTCGTAGAGGTGGGCCAGCTCGATCTCGATCGACTTCTTCTCCTCGCCGAGGCTTTTTCCCTTGCCCGGGTCGTGCCAGGTGTCGGGCTCGGCCATCGCCTGGTCGATCTCCTTGAGCCGCGTCTCGAGCGGGAGGATTGACGACTCGATCTTCGCGATGCGCTCCTTGAAGACGCGCAGCTCGCGGTTGCGGCGGTTGCGCGTCTCCGCCTCCTCGCGGCGCTGCGCCCGGCGATCGTCGCCGGTCGGTTCCTTCCGCGGCGCCTCCTGTTTCAGGGAAGCCTTCGCGGACTGGGCCGGTGCGGACGCGGGCCGCGGCCCCGAACCCTGCCCCGCAGCGGCGGGGGAGCCGGCCTTCGCGGCGCCCGCCGGCGCCGGCCGCGGACCCTGCGCGCCTCCGGCCCGGGCCACCGCGGCCGCCTTCGCGGTTGGCGCGGCGCCGCGGGAGGCGGCCAGGTAGTCGTCGTAGCCGCCGTCGTAGAGGCGCACGCGCCCGTCCTCGAACGCCGCGACCTTCGTCGCCACGCGGTTGATGAAGTAGCGGTCGTGCGACACGAAGAGCAGCGTGCCGCCGTACCCGGCGAGGGCGTCCTCGAGCGCTTCGCGCGTCGGCAGGTCGAGGTGGTTGGTCGGCTCGTCCAGCAGCAGGAAGTTGCCGGGATCGAGGCAGAGGCGCGCCAGCGCCAGGCGGTTCTTCTCGCCGCCGCTCAGGACCTCGACCTTCTTGAAGACCTCGTCGCCGGAGAACTGGAAGATGCCGAGGAGCGACCGCAGCTGCCCTTCGGTGCGCCCGGGCGCCCACGCCTGCAGCTCCTCCACGACGGTGCGCCCCGCCTGCAGCGTCTCGAGGACGTGCTGCGCGAAGTAATGGGTGATGACCTTCTCGCCGATGTCGATGTGCCCCGAATCCGCCGGCTCGCGGCCGGCGACCAGGCGCAGGAGCGTGCTCTTGCCGCAGCCGTTCGGTCCGACGAGCGCCACGCGGTCGCCGCGCCAGATCTCGAGGTCGAGCCCCTTGAGGACGGCGCGGCCGTCGTAGGCCTTGCGCACGTCGCCGAGGAGCGCCACGCGCTGCGCCGAGCGCGTCACCGGCGGGAAGGAGAAGCGCCAGGTGTGCTCCTCCGCCATCGCCTCGGTGCGCTCCATCTTCTCCAGCATCTTGATGCGGCTCTGCACCTGGCGGGCCTTGGTCGCCTTGTAGCGGAAGCGCTCGATGAAGCGCTCCACCTCGGCGACGCGGTGCGCCTCGTTCGCGGCGTGCTTCGCCGCCAGCGCCCGCGCCTGGTCCTTCTGCTCCCGGAAGGCGTCCCAGTTGCCGGACCATTCCTTCACCGCGCCGTTGTCGATCTCGGCGATCGAGGTGACCAGCCGATTCAGGAAGGTCCGGTCGTGCGACACGATGACGAGCGCCGAGCGCGCGTCGAGCAGGAACTGCTCCAGCCAGCCCACCGCCTCGAGGTCGAGGTGGTTGGTCGGCTCGTCGAGGAGGAGATAGTCCGGCGCCCGCATCAGCAGCGCCCCGAGGGCGGCGCGCATCCGGAAGCCTCCGCTGAATTCCTTGAGCGGGCGGGCGTGATCGTCGGGGGCGAAGCCCAGGCCCCCGAGGATCGTCTTGGCCTGCGTCTCGAGGGTGAAGCCGCCGGCCGCCTCGAAGCGATGCTGCACATCGCCGGCGCGCCGCATGAGCGTGTCCATCCGCTCGCCCTGCGCCGTCGCCATCTCGTGGTGCATGGCCTCGAGCTCACGCTCGAGCGCGGCCACGTTCCCGAACGGCGCGAGCAGGGCATCGAGGACGGTCCCCTCGGCGAGGCGCGCCCCCTCCTGCGCCAGGTAGCCGAGCGACATCCCCGGGGTCAGGGTGACGGTGCCCTTGTCGGGCTCTTCGATCCCGGAGATGAGGCGCAGCAGCGTCGTCTTGCCGGCGCCGTTCGGCCCGATGAGGCCGACGCGGGCGCGCGGCCCGACGCCCCAGTCCACGCCCTTGAGGACCTCGTGCACGCCGTAGGCGCGCGTCACCCCCGAAAGCCTGAGCATCCGCCGATCTTACAGGACCCGACCCTCGCGCCCGCGTGTGGCATCATGCGCGGCTCATGACCATGGCACGGGGAGCCGGGACGAAGACGCGCCGCCGCAGGCTCGACCGGGCCGACGACGCCTCGGCGCGGCTGGAGAAGACCATCCGCGGCCTGCTTTCCGGCTGGCGGTCGCGGCGCGGACGGGACCGGATCGTCCCGACGGCGCAGGAGGTGCGGGCGCTGGCGCCCCGGTTCCGCCGGCCGCTGCCGTGGAGCGCCGAGCCGCACGGACGCATTGCCTCGGACCTGCAGGCGCTCGTGCGCCTGTCGCGGCACAACGACGACCCGCGCTTCTGGGGCTACGTCAACCCGCCGGGCCTCGCCGCCGCGGCGCTCGGCGACTGGCTGGCCTCGGGGCTCAACCAGAACCTCACCGCGTTTCGCTCGGCCCCCGGCGCAGCGCTGGTCGAGATGCAAGTCGTCGAGTGGATTCGCGAGATGGTCGGCCTGCCGCGCTCGGCCGGAGGGCTGCTGACGAGCGGCGGGTCGATCGCCAACCTCGCCGGGCTCGGAGCGGCGCGGGATGCCGCGGTCGCGTACGACCTGGCGCGGCGCGGGCTGCGCGGTGAGAAGGGGGCGCCCCTGGTGATGTACGCCTCCGAGGAGGTGCACCACGCCGTGCTGAAGGCGGCGTCGATCCTCGGGATCGGCCGCGACTTCGTGCGGGCGGTGCCGGTCGATCGTCGGCTCCGTCTCGACGTCGCGGCGCTGCGCGAGGCCGTGCGGCGCGATCGCCGGGCGCATCTCCATCCCTTCGCGGTCGTGGCGAGCGCCGGGACGGTCACGACCGGCGCCGTCGATCCGCTGCGCGAGATCTGGCGCCTGTGCCGTCGCGAGCGGCTGTGGATGCACGTCGATGCCTGCTACGGCGGCTTCGCCGTGCTGGCGCCGAGCGGCCGGCCGCTCCTGCGGGCGCTGAGTCTCGCCGACTCGATCGCGCTCGACCCGCACAAGTGGCTCTACCTGCCGGTGGACGCCGGCTGCGTCCTGTACCGGCGCCCCGAGGCGGCGCGCCGCGCGTTCCGCCAGGAGGCGGACTACACGCGCATGTTCGGCTCGGGCCGCCTCGAGCAGACGGCGTTCTGGGACTACGGGCCGGAGCTGTCGCGCCGCTTCCGCGCGCTGAAGATCTGGATCGCGCTCAAGCACCACGGCGCCGAGGCCTTCTCGAATTCCATCGAGGAGGACCTGCAGCTGGC
Organism: Verrucomicrobiia bacterium; assembly: GCA_035638075.1. Taxonomy (GTDB): domain Bacteria; phylum Acidobacteriota; class Polarisedimenticolia; order Gp22-AA2; family Gp22-AA2; genus DASRAU01. The sequence goes on along the minus strand of DASRAU010000029.1, from coordinate 93,551 downwards.
GCGCGCGCTGGCCGACAAGGTGCGCGCCACCCGCGGCCTCGAACTGCTGAGCCGCGGCGATCTCGGCATCGTCTGCTTCCGCTTCGTGCCGCCGGGGCCGCGCCTGCCGGAGGCCGACCTGACCCGCCTGAACGAGGCGGTCCTCGTCTCCGTCCAGCGCCGCGGCCGGGCGTTCGTCAGCAATGCGCTGGTGCGCGGCCGCTTCGCCCTGCGCGCCTGCCTCGTCAACTACCGCACGACCGGGGCCGACCTCGACATGCTCCTGCGCGAGGTCGCGGCCGCGGGCGAAACGGTCTCCCGCAAGCCCCCTGCGTCGCGGCGCTGAGCCGGCGCTACTCCGCCGTCCAGACCGGGACGCGGCCCGGGGTCCACGGCGCGCCGGCCGTTTCGGCGGCCGACTCGAGCTTCCTGAGATCGACGTCGATGATGGTCCGCAGCGAATCGAGGACCGGGGTGAACTGCGCCGCGGCGATCTCGTAGTTGCGCTTGTGGGTCGCCGTCGGCGCCGAGGTGGTGGACCAGAAGCCGGTGACCACCTGCTCGACGCGACCCTCGATCGACGGTGACGTCGGCTCGTTGCGGCGCGCGCGGGTCGCGTCGCCGGTCAGGGTGATCAGCAGGTCCTTGAGCCGGCCTTCGACCACCAGCGCCTCGTCGAGGAGCTTCGGGTCAGCCCCGGGCGTGTCGACGATCGCCTTTTTGAACAAAGCGATGCGGTTCTGCGCCTCGCCCGCGGCCTGCTCGGCGCCGAGGACGGCACGCTGCAGGCGCGCCACCTTGCGCGAGTACTCGGCGACGGCGCGCCGGTCGGCCGCCGGCAGGGACGAAGCGCCGATGCCTTCCGCCTCGGCGACCATCGGGCCGGCGAGCGGCGTGGTCACGCCGTTCACCCGCTTCGACAGGCGCATGGTGTATTCGCCGGGAGGAGCGAACGGCCCCTGGCGCGGCGGGTCGAACTCCTCCGGCTCGGGCAGCTTGAGCGCGGCCGGCTCCGACGGCGGGTAGCGCAGGTCCCACGCCACGCGGTGGAAGCCGGCGGTCGCGGGTCCGCTGATCTGCCGGATCACCTGGCCCGAGGTGTCGGACACCGTCAGGATGACCGCCGGGTCCTCCTCGCGGTCCTCGGCCCGGAGCGCCTCCCAGGTCGGGTAGAAGACGTCGCCGGCGTTCTTGACGGTGTCCTTCTCCGCCTTCTGCCGGATCTTCTTCTGCGTCAGGATGTCGTCCTTCAGGTAATACGTCAGGACGGAACCGAACGGCGGGTTCGCCGCGTTGTAGAACGACTCGCCCTGGAAGGCCTTGTCCCGCAGGCCCAGCCAGTTGGTCGGCACGTAGAGGTCGGCCTTCTTGACCGGGAAGAGCACCGCATCCTTGTCGAGCGTCGCTGCGTTCAGGCCACGGAGCGGCGTGTAGTCGTCGAGGACGTAGAAGCCGCGCCCGAAGGTCGCCGCCACGAGATCGTTCTCCCGCTTCTGCAGGACGATGTCGCGCACCGCGACGGTCGGCAGCTTCCCCTTGAGCTGAATCCAATGGCCGCCACCGTCCACGGTGAAGAACAGGCCGAACTCGGTTCCGACGAAGAGCAGGTCCGGGTCGACGTGATCCTCGGCGAACGCCCACACGCCGCCGTTTTCCGGCAGATCGGAGGCGATCGAGGTCCACGACTTTCCCTCGTCGGTGCTCTTGAGAAGATAGGGCTTGAAGTCGGCCTGCTTGTGGTTGTTGAAGCCGGCGTAGATGGTCCCGGCGGCGTGCTGCGAGGCGTAGAGGCGCGACACGTAGGTGCTGTTCGGCACGCCGGGGAAGGACTCGATCTTCCGCCAGGTCCTGCCGGCGTCGTCGCTCACCTGGATCAGCCCGTCGTCGGTGCCGGCGTAGAGGAGCCCTTCCTTCTTCGGCGACTCCGACAGCGACACGATGTTGCCGTAGAACGAGGTCGACGAGTTCTTGGCGACCGCATCCACGCTCCAGACGCGTCCCATCACCTTGAGCTTGTTGCGATCGATCTGCCTCGTGAGGTCGGGGCTGATCGCCTTCCACGAGTCGCCGCGGTCGTCGCTGCGGTACAGGCGCTGCGAGGCGAAGTAGAGGCGGGTGTGGGAGTGCGGGCTGATGATGAGCGGTGAGTCCCAGTTCCAGCGCGAGCCGTCTTCGTTCCCCTCCGGCTGCGGCTGGATGTCGATGCGCTCGCCCGTCTTGCGGTCGAGCCGGATGATGGCGCCGTGCTGCGCCTCGGCGTAGACGATGTTCGGGTCCTCGGGGTCGGCCTGCGGCTGGAACCCGTCGCCGTCCTGCGCCACGAACCAGTCGGAGTTGGTGATGCCGTGCGCCGACATCGTGCGTGACGGCCCGCCGAGGGTGTAGTTGTCCTGCGTGCCGCCGTAGACGTTGTAGAAGGGCTCGGCGTTGTCGAGCGCCATCTTGTAGAACTGGGTCACCGGCAGGTTCGCCTTGAAGGCCCAGGTCTGCGCGCGGTCCCACGATTCGTACAGCCCGCCGTCGTTGCCGTTGATCAGGTGGTCGGTGTCGTCGGGATCGATCCACAGCGCGTGGTTGTCCACGTGCTTGCTCTTCTCGCCGGCGCGCTTCCAGGTGGCGCCGCCGTCCTCGCTCACCTGCATGAAGGTGTCCATCGAGTAGATGCGGCTCGGGTTCTTCGGGTCGGGGAAGAGCTCCATGTAGTACTGCGGGCCGTTCGGGACGTACTCGGCGACCCTTTCCCAGTTGCCGCCCGAGTCCTTCGACTTGTACACGCCACCCGCCTTGTTGGCCGCCTCGATGACCGCGAAGACCGTGTCGGTCTGGGTCGGCGGGATGGCGAGGCCGATGCGCCCCATCTCCTCCTTGGGCAGGCCGCCCTCGAGCTTCTTCCAGGTGGCGCCGCCGTCCACCGACTTGTGGATCGCCGACTCGGGACCACCGTCGATGAGGGTCCACTCGTGCCGGCGGCGCTGGTACGCCGACGCGAAGAGAACATCGGGGTGCGCCGGGTCGAGGACGACGTCGCCGACGCCGGTGTCGTCGGAGATCTTGAGGACCTGCTTCCAGGTCTTGCCGCCGTCGATCGTCTTGTAGAGGCCGCGGTCACCACCCGAGCGCCACAGCGGCCCCTGCGCCGCCACGTAGACGACGTTCGAGTCGCGCGGGTCCACGACGATCTTGCCGATGTGCTCGCTCGCCTTGAGGCCGACGTTTTCCCAGTTCGCGCCCCCGTCGCTGGACTTGTAGACGCCGTCGCCGTAGGCGACGCTGCGCTGGCTGTTGTTCTCGCCCGAGCCGACCCAGACGACGAGAGGGTTCTTCGGGTCGAGGGTGACGCAGCCGATGGAGTACGACACCTGGCCGTCGAAGATCGGGCTCCAGGTGGTCCCGGCGTTGGTCGTCTTCCACACCCCGCCCGAGGCGACGGCCACGTACCAGGTGGCCTTGTCGTGCGGCACCACGGCGATGTCCACCACGCGGCCGGAGGTGACCGCCGGGCCGATGCTCCGCAGCTCGAGCCCGGTGAAGGTCTCGGGCTTGAACTTCGTGGCCGACTCCTTGCCCTTCTTGTCCTTCTCTTTCGCCTTGGGCGCCGCGGCCGAGGACGGGGTCAGCGTGAGCAGAGCAGCCCCGAGGGCGGCGATCACGAACGGGGCGAAGCGGTTCCTGGGGGAGTGGATTCGACCTGCCATGGCTCTCTCCTGTGTCGCGTCTTTGAACGCTCGTCCCCGGCGACGGTTTCGTGTGCCGCCCGGTTCCGTAAGCGGGCCGCAAGCGTTGTAACCGCGGGCGGTCCGGGGGCTCCTGCTTCTCCGGGGACCTGCGCGTTGTAACGGAAAAACCGCTCCCGCGCAACTCCGTAACCGCCGGGGCGATCCGGAAAACGAGCGTTGACGATCACACGCCCCCTCCCTAGGTTCAAACGGAGAGATCGAAGGAAAGGTGCTACGGACGCGGGGTTCGAGCCGGCGGGAGCCGGGACGGAGACGGAGGCCATGAGGACCGGGCGCAGGGCACGGAGGGTTCGGAGGGTGACCACGCGGAGTGTTCTGTCGCTTCTGCTGACGGCAGGGGGCGGGATCGTCACGGTGCTCGCGGCCTCGACTGCTCCCCGGGTCCCGGCCGCAGCGGCCGGCGCACCCAGGCCGGCCCGCGCCGAGGCCATGGCACCCCCGCGGACCACCGGCCCCGTCGAGGCGGTCAACGCCCTGCAGGACCGCTGGACCGGCGCCTGGATCGTCACCTCGACCGAGACCTTCTCCGACTGCGCCGGCTTCTACACCGACAACGAGCTGTACGGCGACGCCACCGTCGGCAGCCGCGGCCGGCTGCGCATCGACCCGGGGACGCCGGCGCGCGTCGACAGCGTCGACGTCCGGAGCGATCGCCTGAGCCTGCGCGTGACCCTCTCGGTCAACGAGATGGTCGAGCGCGAACACCGCGAGTTCACCCTGCGCGCTCTGGCGCGCTGCCAGGCCGAGCTGCGGGTGATGGTGCCGCCCGGCATGACCGCGTCGGGTGACGCGGCCGGTCTCGAGGCGCTCCTCGATCACGTGGTCGAGCGGCACTCCGACGAGCGCTCGGCCCTGCTGGCCTCAAACTTCCTGCCGGTGGACACCCCGGCCTACCAGTCGGAGCGCCAGGAGGCGATTGCCGAGCACCAGGAGTGGCAGCGCGAGCAGAACGCCTCCGCCATGCAGGCCCGTCTCGACGAGTGGACGGCGCAGACCACCCGCCTGTCGTCGCAGATCAGCCAGGACCCCGACTACCTCGCCGGCTTCGGCCGTGGCGTCGAGGCGGGTCGAGGCACCGTGCCTTCGGCCTGCGAGGACGTGACGCGCTTCGAGCCGGCCATGCAACCGGCGCGCAACAACTCCAACGCCGCCTTCGTGGCGAAGGGCGGCCGCCAGAAGACGTGGACCCGCGGCTACGAGGACGGGATGCGCCTGGCGCAGGGGCTGGAGATCCTCCGCATCCTCCCGGGCTGCATGCCCCCGGCCGGCGCGCCGCGCCCGGCCCATCTCGACCCGGCGGTCGCTTCGGCGAACCAATGACCCCGCGCCCGAACCGTCCGTCGGCCGGGATTCTCGCGCCGCGCGTGGCGTTCGGGCTGGTGGCGGCGCTCGCCGCGGCCGCGGCCGTGGCGGGCGCCGCGCGCGCGGGCGAGTTCCAGGACACCCTCGCCTCGCGCTGGCGCGGCGCGTGGGTGGTGACCAACGCCGAGACCTACTCCGACTGCGCCGGCTCGTACACCGGCAACCGCATCAACGGGAGGCTCGTGAGCGGCCGCGGCATGCTGCGCTTCAAGGCGGGCGAGCTGGCCAAGGTGGACAATGTCGATCTCAAGCGGTCGCGCCTCGACCTGCGCCTGTCGTTCCCGGAGCCGGTCCTGCGCTCCTACACCGACGGCCCCTTCACCCTCTATGACGAGACGCAGTGCCGGGTGGAGATGGAAGTCGAGCTGCCGCGCGAGATGGTGAAGGGCCAGGACGTCGTGGCCGTGGAGAACCTCCTGCGCCCGGTCATCGAGCGTCACTCGACCGAGGACTCGGCACGTTCGTCGAAGGGGTACAACGACCGGCACAAGGAGTCCTACCCGGCTGATTACAAGCAGACCCTCGCCCAGCACGCCGCCTGGCGCGCCGAGCAGACCAACATCGGCGTGAAGGCAAGCATCGACCGGCTGGTCGACGAGACATCACGCATCACCGAGCGCATCGGCGGCGAGCCGGACTACCTTTCGGGCTTCGTGCAGGGGGTCGAGGCCGGCCGCGCGCCGCACCCGGTGGCCTGCCCCGATCTCATCGCGCTGTCCTCGGCGACGCCGCCGGGCTACGCGATGCCCGGCTCGGGGAACGTGGCTCCGGCCGCCCGCCACGGCCAGAAGCCGGGCACGGTCAGCCCGATCTCGACCGAGGAGCAGGCGCGCCGCCAGCGCGGCTACCAGGACGGCCTTCGCCTCACCCTCGGGCTCGACGCGCTGCGCCGCCTCAACGGCTGCTTCGTCACCGTTCCGGACCCGGTCTCCGCCCCGTCGCGCTGACCGGGGTCAGTGGCGGGCGGGCCAGGACCAGCCGAGGAGCGGGCCGAATTCGAAGTAATCGGCGTCGCCGTTCACCCCGAACAGGTTGATGTCGGTGCCGAGAAGCCCGCGGCCGGCGAAGCCGAGGCTGAAGTGGGAGCCGAGGCGCCACGCCATGCCGGCCTCGATCCAGCCGCCGATGCTGTCGTCGCTGTCGTGGACGTCGCCGGCGATGGTGTCCACGTCCAGCCGCGCCCCCACGAACGAGACGCCGCCGCCGACGTAGCCGCGCAGCCGTCCCTTCGACTGCATGGCGAAGGTGCCCCCGAACGACAGCTCGGTCATGGTGCTGGCGAAGTCGTTGTTCGCCGCATCGGCGTTGTCCTTGGCGCCGACACCAAAGTGCAGGCCGAGCGCGAAGTGGAGCGGATACCCCTTCTCCCCGAAGTCCACGGTGCCGCCGAAGCCCCACTGGTCTTCGACCGGTGACCACAGATCCTTGTCGAGCGCGCGTCCCGAGAGCGGGGTGAAGTTCAGGTTCACGTCGCCGGCATGAGCGGGCGTCGCGAGTGAGCCGGCGGCCGCGAACAGGGCCAGCACGACAAGCGCGAGACGGGCAGGACGGGGCATCAGTCACCTCCGGGCGGCGTTGTATCATGCCCGCCGATGGACGCGCTGCAGCAGAGTCTCTACGACCTGATCGTCCGCACCTCCACCGACCTGCCGCCGGACGTGCGGCGCGCCATGGCGCGCGCCCTCGGCACCGAGGACCCGTCGAACCGCAGCGGCCAGGCGCTGTCGATCATCGCCACCAACATCGACGCCGCGGCCGAGCACGAAGGGCCGATCTGCCAGGACACCGGCTGGCCGACGTTCGAGGTGACGACGCCCGTCGGCGTCAGCCAGCTGCGCATCGAGCGTGCGATCCGCGCGGCGATCGTCGAGGCGACGAAGAAGGGAAAGCTCCGGCCGAATTCGGTCGACTCGCTGAGCGGGAAGAACAGCGGCGACAACCTCGGCGAAGGCACGCCCGCCATCCACCTGCACCAGTGGGAGAACGAGGACGAGATCGAGGTGAAGCTGCTGCTCAAGGGCGGCGGGTGCGAGAACAAGAACATCCAGTACTCGCTGCCCGCGGAGCTGCCGCACCTCGGGCGGGCCGACCGCGACCTCGACGGCGTGCGCAAGTGCCTGCTGCACGCCGTCTGGCAGGCGCAGGGACAGGGCTGCAGCGCCGGCGCCATCGGCGCCGCCATCGGTGGCGACCGGGCCACCGGCTACGCGCACGCCAAGGAGCAGCTCTTCCGCACCCTCGACGACGTCAACCCGAACGCCGATCTGCGGCGCCTCGAGGAGTACATCCTCGAGAAGTCGAACCTGCTCGGCATCGGCACCATGGGCTTCGGCGGCGGGGTGACCCTCATCGGCTGCAAGGTCGGCGCGATCCATCGTCTGCCGGCGTCGTTCTTCGTCTCGGTCGCGTACGACTGCTGGGCCTTCCGCCGTCTCGGCGTCGTCCTCGACGCGAAGACGGGGGCGATCAAGCGCTGGCTCTATCGCGATGACCGGCCCTCCGAGCCGCTCGCGGCTGGCGGGGGCAGTGGTCTCTTCGGCTCGGGAGCCGTGGCGCTGCAGCCGCCGATCACCGAAGCGGCGGTCCGCAGCCTCAAAGTTGGTGACGTGGTGACGGTCAGCGGCGTCATCTACACGGGCCGCGACATCGTCCACCACCATCTGATGAGCCACGCGCCGCCGATGAGCCTGAAGGACCAGGTGCTGTACCACTGCGGCCCGGTCGTCATGAAGGACAACGGCTCGTGGCGCGTCACCGCCGCCGGCCCGACCACCAGCATCCGCGAGGAGCCGTACGAAGCGGACGTCATCGGGCGTTACGGCGTGCGCGTGGTGATGGGGAAGGGCGGGATGGGCGCGAAGACGCTCGCCGCCCTCAAGGAGCACGGCGCGGTGTACCTCAACGCCATCGGCGGCGCGGCGCAGTACTACGCCCGCTGCATCCGGAAGGTCGAGGGGGTCGATCTCCTCGAGTTCGGCACCCCCGAGGCGATGTGGCACCTGCGCGTGCAGGATTTCCCCGCCGTCGTCACCATGGACGCCTCCGGCCGATCTCTGCACGCCGACGTCGAGGGCGCCTCCGCCGCCATCCTCAAGACCTTCGCCCCGCCGGTCTTCCAGCCGCACGCCTGACATGCCGGCGCCGGCCCCGCGGATCGATCTCGCCGGGCAGGTGGCGATCGTCACCGGCGGATCGCGCGGCATCGGCCGGGCGACGGTCGAGACGCTGGCGCGGGCGGGGGCATCGGTGGTCTTCTCGTACCACCGGCAGCGCGCCGCCGCGCTCGAAGTCGTTGACCGCGCCGGCGCCGACCGCGTCACCGCGGTGAAGTCCGACGTCTCGCGCGCGCAGGATGCCGCGCGCCTGGTGGCGGCGGCCCGCTCGCGCCACGGCCGGGTGGACATCCTCGTCAACAACGCGGGAATCTGGGACCCTCGCGACATTCCGTTCGAGCGCCTCAGCGAGCGGGCGTGGCGCCGGACGATGGCCATCAACCTCGACGGCGCGCACCTGGTCACCCGTGCCGTCATCCCGCTCATGAAGCGCCGGCGGGCCGGCCGCATCGTGTTCGTGTCGTCCACGTCCGGTCAGCGCGGCGAAGAGCTGCACGCCGATTACTCGGCCTCCAAGGGGGCGCTCATCTCCCTCACGAAATCGTTGGCCGTCGAGCTGGGGCCGCACGGCATCCTCGTGAACGCCGTGGCGCCGTGGTGGGTGGAGACCGACATGAGCCACGCGACCCTCGCGCGCCTCCGGCGCGAGCGGACCCTGAAGACAGGGGAGTGGTCCCCGCTCGACCGGGTGGCGGAGCCGGAGGAGATCGCCGGCCCGATTCTTTTCCTCTGCTCCCACCTCGCGAGTTACATTACGGGAGAGATTCTCAACGTCAACGGCGGCACCATCCTCTGCGGGTGAGCGGCTCGCGCTCGAGAGGGAAGGAGACCGGCATGGCATCGTCAACGCGCACCGACAGCGGGAAGGAACTGGATCTGACGCGGCGGCGTTTCGCGGGATCGCTCGGCGCCGCGCTCGGAGGCGCGCTGCTCCTGCCCCGGCCCGCGGAGGCGAAGCCGCCGACGGCCGCACCACCCGAGACGCCGCAGGAGGTCCCGCACGCCACGCCGGGCCCCGTGCGGCTCGACTCCAATGAGAACCCGTACGGACCGCCGCGCGTCGCCCTCGACGCGATCGAGCGCAGCCGCGCGCGCGGTGCCCGCTATCCGGACTCGCTCGAGGACGAGCTGACGGCGGTCCTCGCGAAGCTGCACCTGGTCGATCCGGACCAGATCGTCCTCGGCTGCGGCTCGGGCGAGGTCCTCAAGATGGCGGACGAGGCCTTCCTGACGCCGGCCGAGAAGGTGGTCGTGGCCGAGCCGACGTTCGAGGCGGTGTCGGCCTTCGCCGACGTGGTGCGAGCCGAGCAGCACAAGGTGCCGCTCGACCGGAAGTACCAGCACGACCTCGACGCCATGGCGGCGGCGTGCGACACGCGCACCGGCGTCGTCTACCTGTGCAATCCGAACAACCCCACCGGGACGATTCTTCCGGCCGGGCTGGTCGGCGCCTTCCTGCGGCAGGTGCCGAAGGACACGGTGGTCCTCGTGGACGAGGCCTACCACCACTTCGTCGAGGATGCCGACTACGGCAGCGCCGACCGGTGGCTCTCCGCCTATCCCAACCTCGTGGTGGTGCGCACCTTCTCGAAGATCTACGGCCTCGCCGGGATGCGCCTCGGGTACGGCATCGGCTCGAAGGCCCGCATCGCCGCGATGGCGCGCCACAAGTGCTGGAGCAACACCAACACTGCCGTCCTCGAAGCGGCGCTGGCGGTCCTCAAGGAGCCGGGCCTCGTCACCGAGCAGCGGCGCCTGATCAACGACACCCGCCGCTGGCTGTGCGACGAGCTGGCGAAGGACGGCCGCATCTACATCCCGTCGCAGACCAATTTCGTGATGATCCGCGTCGGCAGCGACGTGAAACCGATCATCCAGGCGTTCCGCGAGCGTGACATCTGGACCGGCCGCCGGTTCGCCTCGATGCCCGACTGGCTGCGCATCACCATCGGCACGAAACAAGAGACCGCGGCGTTCCTCAAGGCGCTGCGGAGCATCGTGCCGACCGAGGGCACCGCCGCCGCCTGAGGTTCCGCGGCCCCGAATTGGCGCCCGACAGGCCCCCCGACTCGCTAGCGGGCGGGGAGCCCGCGGCCGGTGACGAGGTAGGTCGCGAAGGTGCCGAGCCAGTGGCCGCCTTCGTAGTGCTCGCCGGTGACCGCCTTCAGTCCGTCGGCGCGGTGCCGCTGCGCGGCGGCGCGCAGCGCGGCGATGCGGGCATCACCGGGGGGCAGGCCGGCGACGATCCCTTCGAGCATCCAGGCGCGGCTGAGGTTCAATCCGTCGAGATGCGCGAGCTTACCGTCGGTCGGGTCGGTGACGACCCCCGGCGTCAGCCACGAGGCTGACCCATCGCGCGGCAACTTCGGGAGGAACGTCCCGAGCCAGGCGGCGAAGGGCTCGGGCTTGAGAATCCGCCGCATCAGGTCGGCCTCGGCGAGACACGGCGACAGGAAATCCTGCCCCGAGGGCTCGTAGGCGAGGGGCGCGTCCTGGTCGCGCAGGTAATAGGTGCGGGACCGCTCGACGACGAGCGCCGCCATCACCGGCTCCGGCTTGCGTCGCGACCAGTCGAGGACGAGACCGAGCGAGAAGGCGGTCTGATCGTGCTCGCCGATGCGGATCGGGTGCGTCAGCTTCGGCAGCCAGGTCATGAGCTTCTTCGCCGACGCCGCCTCCAGCGGCTCGAGGGTCTTCGACCAGGTCTTCGCCTGCGGGTCGTCCCACTCGCGCAGCTCGGCGGCGAGCGTCAGGAGCCACGCGAGCCCGTACGGCCGCTCGAAGCTCTCCCGCCCCTTGCCCTCGATGTAGGCGACCTCGGCCTGGATGTTCGCGTCGGTCAGGTTCCCGGCCAGCGCCGCGCGCGCGTCGGCGGCGAACGGCGCGTTCGGGAACAGGCGCGCCAGGCGGACGAGGAGCCAGTGCCCGTGCACCGCCGAGTGCCAGTCGAAGCAGCCGTAGAACGCCGGAGTCAGCCGGCGCGGCGGCAGCGCGTCGGCGTCCGACTGCATGACGTGGGCGATCTTGTTCGGGTACTCCTTCGTGACGCAGGCGAGCGCCAGCGCGGCGAACCGGCCGGCGGTCGCTTCATCCAGTCCGCCGGCCGCCGCGGCGGCCTTTCCGAAGACGGGGGCCGGCAGGGTGGGCTTCGGCGCGTCGGCGCTCATCGAGACGGCCGGCGCCGCCAGCGCGAGCAGGAACGCGGCGCCCGCGGCACGGCCCCTCACGAACGGGACGCGGCGGCGGCGCGCTCGCGCCGCGCGGCGATCAACGCATCCAGCTCGGCTTTGAGGCGAGAGAGCACCTCGTCGTAGCGGAAGGCGCCGAGATCCTCGGAGCCGCGCTTGAGATTGACGAAGTTCGGAGCGCACCACAGGCCGAGGTCCGCATCGTCGGTCTCGCCGGGTCCGTTCACCCGGCAGCCCATCACCGCGATCGTCAGGGCGTGCTCGCGGGCATAGGTGGTCATCTCCTTCACCTGCTGCGCCAGCTCGATGAACGCCTCGTTCTCGACCCGCGAGCAGGAGGGGCACGAGATGATGTTGAGGCCGCGCCCGAAGTGCGGCGGCACCGAACGGAAGCGCCCGTGGGCGATGTCGTCGAGGATTTTCCGCCCGGCTTCGATCTCCTCCCCCTTGCGGTCGTTCGGCACGGTCAGGGAGACCCGCAGGGTGTCGCCGATGCCCGCCGCGAGGAGCTGCTCGAAGGCGATGCGGGTCTTGATGACGCCGTCGGGCGGCAGCCCCGCCTCGGTCACGCCGAGGTGCAGGGGCACGTCGGGGCGGCGCTCCGAGAAGCGGCGGTTGGCGTCCACCACCTTCTTCGGGTCGCTGTCCTTGAGCGACACGCAGAACCGCGTGAAGCCGAGGTCGTCCAGCATCGCGGCGTGCTCGAGGGCCGACTCGACCATCTCCGCCACCGAATCGCCGCCGAAGCGTCCCGCCTTCTCCGGATCGACCGAGCCGCAGTTGACCCCGATGCGCAGGGCCACGTCGTGGCGGGCGGCGATATCGGCGAGGAACGCCACCTTGTCGCGCACCGGCTTCTGCCGTTCGTGGTGGTGCAGGTGCCCCGGGTTGTAGCGCAGCTTGTCCACGTGCGGGGCGACATCGCGAGCGAGGCGGTAGTTCTCCTGCAGGTCCACCGACAGATTGGCATGGGTGCGCGCCCGGATCTCCCGCAGGGCGGCCGCGTCCTTCGCCCCGTCCACGGCGATGCGCACCACGTCGGCCCCGGCCCGCTCCAGGTCCAGCACCTGGCGCACCGTCGCGTCGATGTCGGTCGTCTTCGTCGCGGTCATGCTCTGCACCGCGATCGGGTGCCCGGCGCCGATGGTGAGCCGGCCGATGCGCACCGGCCGGGTGGGCCGGCGCGGCGCCACGGGCACGACGGGGTCGGGCCCGCCTTCGGAGACGGCGCCGGGGCCGGCGTTCGCCTGGTCGTTTCGGGTGTTCACGCGGCGATCATAACCGCTCCGGGGCGCGGGTCAGGCGGCGGCCGTCCCCGGCCCGGACGACCCCCCGCCGCAGCACCTCGAGCGGGTAGAAGGTGTCGCGCCAGCGGACCCCGCCATCCCTCAGGGTCCGGATGGTGGAATTCCAGTAGGCGTAGAGGAGCAGGACGACGGCGATGGGGTAGGCGACCCAAAGCCCGAGAGGGGAGCGGCTGAGCCGCCGGGAGGTCGATCGCAGCATCAGGAGAAGGGCCCCCTGCTGCACGAGCCAGGGCCAGGGGAAGCCGGCCAGGAGGCACGCCGCCGGCCCCGCCTGCAGCACCAGGATGGCGAGGGTGTGAAGGACGACCTTACCGACCGAGTACCCCGTCCCGCCGAAGAAGTTCTTCTGGAGGCCGCGCACGATCCCGAGGGCGCTCCTGTGCCACGGGCAGAAGATCACCCCGAGGCCGCTCAGCAGCCGCTGCCGGGCGCCGCTCTCCTTGAGGAGCATCCCCAGCTTGTAGTCCTCCGCCACCTCGAGCCGGAGGCGCGTGTGTCCGCCGACCCGCTCGTAGGCCTCCCGGCGCACGAGGTTGAAGGCGCCGACCCCGGAGCCGCCGCGCCGCCGGTCCTGCTCCATCTCCCAGAAGCGCATGTGGAGGAAAAGGGTCTGCTCGAAGACGGCCAGCAGCGCCCCCTGCAGCAGGCCCACCGGCCGCATGTCGGGCAGGACCGGCAGGTGGTCGATGCCGCGCCGTTCCGCCAGGCGGACCGTGCGGGCCAGGAGATCCTCTGGGCCGATGGTCACGTCGGCGTCGAGAAAGAGAAGCCATTCGCCGCGCGCCCGGCCGGCGCCGACGTGGCAGGCGTGGCACTTGCCGAGCCAGCCTTCAGGGAGCGAGGCGACGTGGACCACCTGGACGCGGCCGGGGCCGGCTTCCGCCGCCAGCCGATCGAGGATGGCGCCGGTGCCGTCGGTCGAGCGGTCGTCCACCAGGATCAGCTCGAGCGCCGGGTGCCGCTGGCGCAGGAGACTGCGGACCGTGGCCTCGATGGCGGCCGCCTCGTCCCGCGCCGTCACGACGACCGAAAGGGAAGGCGCCGCTGGCGGGAAGGACCCCAGGTTCGACGTCGACGCACCGTCGTCCGCGGCCAGCCGGTCGGACAGGAACCGGAGCCGCCGCGCGCCCAGGACCGCCAGGACGCCGTAGACGACCCAGCCGGTCGTCAGGACCAAGGAAACCATCAGCATGACCAGGCGCACGCTCACGGTCCGCACCATACACCGGCGGGCGGACATGTCGCCGTCAACCTCGAAAAGAGGCGTCAGGGCACGATTTTTCTCTTGCGTTGGACCCGACCTGTTTGTATAAGGAGCGCCATCACTTGTGGGGTGTTCGCGCGTCCGGCGCCGTTCCGGCGTCCGCGCTCGAACTGCATTCCGGCGGGGGGGCCCGCCAGGGGTCGGGGGGATCGGAATGAGTCTGGATGCGTCCCGTTCTGCGAAGCGCCAGGGAGTCACGGTCTGGTTGACGGGTCTTCCGAGCGCCGGGAAGACGACGATCGCGCGGCACCTCGAAAAGCGCCTGACGGCGGCGGGGACGCCGGTCGAGCTGCTCGACGGCGACGAGATCCGCGAGCGGTTGTCGAAGGGCCTCGGTTTCTCGCGCCAGGATCGGGACGAGAACATCCGCCGCATCTCCTACGTGGCGCGCTTGCTGACCAGGCACGGCACGGTGGTGCTGGTGTCGGCCATCTCACCCTTCCGCTCGACGCGTGACGAGGCGCGGGCGGAGATCGGGCGGTTCGTCGAGGTGCACGTCGACTGCCAGCTCGAGGAGTGCATCCGCCGCGATGTGAAGGGGCTCTACAAGAAGGCCCTCTCCGGCCAGATCCCGCAGTTCACCGGCATCTCCGATCCGTACGAAGCGCCGCTCGCGCCGGAGATCGTCGTGCGCACGCACCAGGAGACGCTCGACGAGAGCGCCGCGAAGATCCTCGAGACGCTGACGCTCCTGGGACACCTGCCGTTCGAGGTGCTGCAGCCGGCACCGGTCACCGCGCAGGCCGCTCTCGCGGTCGCGGAGGCGACGACCCTGGCCGCGGCCGAGGTGCACGCCGCGCCGGCCATGGCGCACGCCGCGCCCCAGGTCCTGGAGAGCGTCGCCGCGGTCGGCGCGGTCTCCGGGGGAGCTCCGGCGGCCGCCGGAGTCGGAGGGCTCGCCGCTTCGGAGTAGCCCGCATCACGGGCTCCCGCGCGCGCTCGCCTTCCGGGTTTTTTCCGGCATAATCCCGGCATCGCGAACATGACGACACAACCTCACGGCGGAGTTCTGGTCGATCGGGTCCTCTCGAAGGAGGCGCGCGCCGAGGCCCTGCGCCGCATCGAACGCCTCCCCGTCCTCGATCTCGGCGAGCGCCAGGCGCGCGAGGTGGAGAACCTCGCCCTCGGCATCTACTCGCCGCTCGAGGGATTCCTCAAGCAGGCGGATTACGACGCGGTCCTGAAGACGAGCCGGCTGGCGAGCGGCGTCCCGTGGACCATCCCGATCGTGCTCGACGTCAGCGAGGCCGACGCGCAGCGCCTCGGGCGCGGCGAGATCCTCCTGCGCCACGACGGCCGGCCCCTGGCGACGATGCAGGTGGAGGAGGCGCACCCGCTCCGCCGCGACGAGTACGCCCAGGCGGTGTTCGGCACGCTCGACCCGAAGCATCCCGGGGTCGGCCATGCCGGAACCATGGGGACGATGCTCCTCGGCGGGCCGATCGCCCTCATCGACCTGTTGCCGACGCCGTTCCCGGGACATCGGCTTTCGCCGCGCGACACCCGCGCCCGCTTCGAGACCAACGGCTGGAAGACGGTGGTCGGCTTCCAGACCCGCAACATCCCGCACGTCGGTCACGAGGCGCTGCAGAAGGCGGCGCTCAATCTCGTCGACGGCGTCTTCATCAATCCGCTCGTGGGCGGCAAGAAGGCGGGGGATTTCGAGGACCCGGTCATCGTCGCCGCGTACGACGCGCTGGTGCAGCACTACTACCCGGCCGATCGCGCCGTGCTGGGGATTCTCCAGGGCCAGATGCGCTACGCCGGGCCGAAGGAAGCCATCTTCCACGCCATCCAGCGGAAGAACTTCGGCTGCACCCACTTCATCATCGGGCGCGACCACGCGGGCGTCGGGAACTTCTACCATCCGTACGCCTCGCAGGCGATCTTCTCCGACTTCCCCGATCTCGGCGTCACGCCGCTGTTCTTCCCGGCGTTCTTCAAGTGCCGCAAGTGCCAGGGGATGGTGAACGAGAAGATCTGCCCGCACCGCGGCGACGACCGCGTCGACTTCAGCGGCACGCGGCTGCGCGAGGCGATTCTCGCCGGCAACAACTTCGACGGGATGATCCGGCCCGAGGTCTCGGCCGCCATCCGCGCCGTGGACGGCGGACCGATCCGCAACTGATCGATGAAGGTCGCCGTCATCGGGCTCGACTGCGCCGCACCCGACCTGGTCTTCGATCGGTTCAAGGACGATCTCCCGAACCTCCGCCGCCTGATGGAGCAGGGGGCCTGGGGCCGGCTCCTCAGCAGCAACCCGCCGATCACCGTGCCGGCGTGGGCCTGCATGATGACGAGCCAGGACCCGGGGCAGCTCGGCATCTACGGCTTCCGCAACCGCAAGGACCACACCTACACCGGCTACTCGATCGCCAACGCCACGGCGCTGCAGAAGCCGGCGGCGTGGGATCTCCTCGGCGAGGCGGGGAAGAACGTGGTCGTCCTCGGCGTGCCGCCGTCGTATCCGCCGCGCCCGCTCAACGGCGTGCAGGTCGGCTGCTTCCTGACCCCGACGACGCGGCGCCCGTACACCCATCCGCCCGAGCTGAAGGACGAGATCGACCGCACGGTGCCGGGCTACGTCGTGGACGTCGAGGACTTCCGCACCGACGACAAGGAAGGCGTGCTGAAGCGCATCTACGAGAAGTCGACGCGCCACTTCGCCCTCGCCAAGCACCTGCTCAAGACGCGCCCGTGGGACTTCTTCATGATGGTGGAGATGGGGACCGACCGCATCCATCACGCCTTCTGGGCGCACATGTCGAAGGAGCACCCGAAGCACGAGCCGGGGAACCGCTTCGAGCACGCCATCCGCGACTTCTACCGCTACTGCGACCGTGAGGTCGGGGAGATCCTCGATCTGCTCCCCAGGGACACGACGGTCCTGGTCGTCTCCGACCACGGCGCGCGCGATCTGACCGGCGGCATCTGCTTCAACGAGTGGCTCATCGACCGTGGCTACCTGGTCCTGAAGTCGTACCCGTCGAAGCCGACCCCGATCGCCCAGTGCGACATCGACTGGGAGAAGACCAGGGCGTGGGGAGACGGCGGCTATTACGGCCGCCTGTTCATGAACGTGCGCGGGCGCGAGCCGCAGGGGTGCGTGGACCTCGCCGACTACGAGAAGGTGCGCTCCGAGCTCATCGCCGGCATCGAGGCCATCACCGACCCCGGTGGGAAGAACATCGGGTCGCGCGCCTACCGACCGGGCGAGATCTACCGCGAGGTGAGAAACGTCGCGCCCGACCTGATGGTCTACTTCGGCAACCTCGACTGGCGGTCGATCGGCACGGTCGGGACGAAATCCCTGTACACCTTCGACAACGACACCGGCCCCGACGACGCCAACCACGACTGGCACGGCATCTTCATCATGAAGACGCCGGACGGCACGCCGCAACCTCACGGAGAATTGCAGGGGCTGCGGTTGTACGACGTGGCGCCGACGGTGCTGCGCCTGTTCGGCCAGACTCCGCCCCCCGCGATGATCGGCCGGTCGATCCTCGATCGCTGAACCCGGGGTATCCTCGATGTCCGGGAGGCTCCCATGCGCTACATGAATCTCCGTCGTGAGGATCGCGAGTCGCTGCTGGCGTCGCTGCGGGAGATGCCGGCCTGGCTCGGCCGCACCTTCGAATCCCTGAGCACTGCCGACGCAGCCCGCCGCTCGAGCGACGGGATGTTCGCTCCTGTGGAGCAGTGCTGGCACCTGGCCGACCTCGAGCGCGAGGGTTTCGCCGAGCGCCTGCGCCGTCTGCGCGATGAGGACCGGCCGGTCCTGGCCGACTGGGACGGGGAGCGGGCCGCCATCGAACGGGCCTACCGGCAGCGGACCTGCGCCGACGGCATCGCCGCCTTCGCCGCAGCGCGGCGCGCCAACCTCGCGCTGATCGCCTCCATCCGGGCGGAGGAGTGGGAGCGTGCCGGGACCCAGAACGGCGTCGGCCCGGTCGCGCTGTGCGACCTGCCCGCGATGATGGCGGAACACGACGCCTCGCACCGCCGCGAGATCGAAGCCTGGCTCGCCGAGAACGCCCGGCCGGTCAGGAAAGACGGTCCGGCGGGCGATCGATGAGAGCCATCCTGCGCAGCGTCGCCGGCGTGTTTTTCGGGGCCTGCCTTGCGATCGGCATCATCATCCTGATGGGGCAGATCTCCGGCCGCATGTATCCGCCGCCGCCGGGGCTCGATCCAAGCGACCGGGCGGCGCAGGCCGCGTTCATCGCCTCGCTGCCGTTGGGCGCCTTCCTGATGATCCTGCTCGCCTGGGGTCTCGGCACCTTCGCCGGCGCCCTGGTCTGCGGCAAGGTGGCCGGCCGGGCGAAGCTGGCGCACGGTCTCGTCCTGGCCACGCTGCTCCTGGTCGCCGGGACCTCGAACATGATGGTGATCCCGCACCCGCTCTGGATGTGGCCGTCCGCCTTGGCCGTCTTCGGCCTGGCCGGCGCGGCCGGCAGCCGCCTGGCATAGTCGCGGCCCGGCCGCCGCCGGGCCTTGGGCTGCCGCCGCTTCCTTGGAACCCCCCGTCCGGGCTATCGTTTAAGACCTGACCCCATGCTGACCCTCGAAAAGGTGGACAAGTCGTACGTGTCGGGGAGGAACCGCCTGCACGTCCTCAAAGCGGTGGACCTGACCATCGACCGGGGGGAGATGGTGTCGATCATGGGAGCGTCGGGGTCGGGGAAATCCACCCTGATGAACATCCTCGGCCTGCTCGACAACTACGATTCGGGGTCGTACCTGTTCGACGGCACGCTGGTGAAGGGGCTATCCGAGACGAAGTCGGCGATTCTCCGGCGCCAGTGGGTCGGGTTCGTCTTCCAGTCCTTCAATCTGATCCCGTTCAAGACCGCGGCCGAGAATGTCGCCCTTCCTCTTTACTACCAGGGGATGGGACGCCGCCGCCGTCTCGAGGTGGCGAAGGAGCACTTGGCCCGCGTCGGGATCGCGGATCGCTCCGAGCACCGGCCGTCGGAGCTGTCGGGCGGCCAGCAGCAGCGGGTGGCGATCGCCCGGGCCCTCGTCTCGAAGCCCAAGGTGCTGCTCGCCGACGAGCCGACCGGCGCCCTCGACTCCACGACCTCCGACGAGATCATGCGTCTGCTGCAGGAAGTGAACGGCGAAGGCGTCACCGTGGTCGTCGTGACGCACGAGCGCGACGTGGCCGCGGCGACGCGGCGCATCATCCGCCTCAGGGACGGCCGCATCGAAGACGCCCACGCGAAGCTGCCGGAGGCCTGATGTTCGACCTCGACACCTGGCAGGAGATCCTCGACACCATCCGCAGCAACAAGCTGCGGTCGGTGCTCACCGCCTTCTCGGTGGCGTGGGGGATCTTCATGCTCATCGTGCTGCTCGGCTCGGGGCAGGGGCTGGCGAACGGCGTCGAGTACCAGTTCCGCGACGACGCCATCAACAGCATCTGGGTCTTCTCGGGGCAGACGAGCACGCCGTACAAGGGGATGAAGCCGGGGCGGCGCATCCAGATGACCAACGACGACCACGATGACATCGAGCACGGGGTCGAGGGCATCGACCACATCACCTCGCGCTACGTCATCAACGCCACCCTCCAGGTGAGGTACCGGTCGGAGACCGGCTCGTTCGATGTGCGGGCGGTGCACCCGGGACACCAGTTCGTCGAGAAGACCATCATCACCGAAGGGCGTTTCCTGAACGACCGGGACATCCAGGAATACCGCAAGGTCGCGGTCCTGGGAACGAAGGTGGCCGACGCCCTGTTCAAGGGGAAGGAGCCGCCGCTCGAGAAGGAAATCGAGATCAACGGTGTCGCCTTCAAGGTGGTGGGCCTCTTCACCGACGTCGGCGGCGAGAACGAGCTGGAGAAGATCTACCTGCCGATCTCGACGGCGCAGCGCGCCTTCGGCGGGGCGAACCGCATTGCCCAGATCATGATGACTACCGGCGACGCCGCGCTGGCGCAGACACAGGCGATGGCGAAGGACGTGCACCAGCGCCTCGCCGACCGGCACACCTTCGATGTCGAGGACCCGCGCGCCGTCTTCATCCGCAACAACTACGAGAACTTCCAGCGCTTCATCCAGGTGACCGGGGCGATCCGGCTGTTCGTGTGGGTGGTCGGGTTCGGGACCATCCTGGCGGGGGTGGTGGGCGTCAGCAACATCATGATGATCGCCGTGCGCGAGCGCACCCGCGAGATCGGCGTGCGCCGGGCGCTCGGCGCGACACCATGGTCCGTGGTGTCGCTCATCCTCAAGGAGTCCATCCTCATCACCTCGGTCGCCGGCTACGCGGGCCTCCTGCTCGGGCTGGTGACGCTGCAGATCGGCGCCAGCCTCCTCCCGAAGGACGGCTTCTTCATCAACCCCGAGGTGGACCTGGGGGTGGCGATCCAGGCCACCGTGCTGCTCATCGTGGCCGGGGCCGCGGCGGGCTATTTCCCGGCGCGCCGCGCCGGCCGCCTGCGCCCGGTCGAGGCCTTGAGGAACGAATGAGCCTCCTCGACCGCGATCACTGGCAGGAGATCTTCGAGACGCTGGCGCGCAACAAGATGCGCACCTTCCTCACCGCGTTCGGCGTCTTCTGGGGCATCTTCATGCTGATGGTGATGCTCGGGTCCGGCAACGGCCTGAGCAACGGCATCGAGTCGGGCTTCGCCGACGGCGCGACCAACTCCTTCTTCGTCTGGTCGCAGCGCCCGAGCAAGCCGTACCGCGGGATGCTGCCGGGGCGCGAGCTGCACCTCGACCTGGGTGATGTCGCCGCCATCAAGGCGCAGGTCCCGGAGGTCGAGGTGCTCTGCCCGCGCAACCAGCTCGGCAACTGGCGCGGCAGCAGCAACATCACGCGCGGCCGCAAGGCGGGCGCCTTCGTCGTCTACGGCGACAACCCGGAGATCGCCCGGCTGCAGTCGGTGCGCATGGTCTCCGGGCGCTTCCTCAACGCGCTGGACATCTCCGAGCGCCGCAAGGTGGCGGTGCTCGGCCCCCGGGCGCGCGAGGTCCTCTTCGACCGTGACGAGGACCCGCTCGGCGAGGACATCCGCATCAGCGGCGTCTACTTCAAGATCATCGGCGTCTTCTCGCCGCGCCGCTCCGGCGAGGACCGCGAGGACGACGTGCAGAGCATCTTCGTTCCGTTCACCACGTTCCAGTCGGCCTTCAACTTCGGCGACCGGGTCGGCTGGTTCGCCGCGACCTCGCGGGAGGGCAGCCAGGCGTCGGTCGCCGAGGAGAAGACGCTGGCGCTCTTGCGGGAGCGGCACCGGGTGGCGCCGGACGACCAGCGCGCCTTCGGCCACTTCAACGTCGAGAAGGAGTTCGCCAAGGTGCGGGGGCTGTTCGCCGGCATCCGCCTGCTCATCTGGATCGTCGGCACCGGCACGCTCGCCGCCGGCGTCATCGGTGTGAGCAACATCATGCTGGTGATCGTGCGCGAGCGGACCAACGAGATCGGCGTGCGCCGGGCCGTCGGCGCCACGCCCTGGGCGATCATGACGCAGGTGGTGTTCGAGTCGCTGGTCCTGACCTCCGTGGCGGGCTACCTGGGCCTGGTCGCGGGGATCGCGGCGATCGAGGCGACGTCGCGCCTGGTCGGCGACGGCGCGCAGATGTTCAAGAACCCGGAGGTGTCGCTGGGGGCGGCGGTGCAGACCCTGGCGATCCTCGTCCTGTCCGGCCTGCTGGCCGGACTCTTCCCGGCCCGGCGCGCCGTGCAGTCGACTCCGGTCGAGGCGCTGCGGGCCATCGTGTGAGGCGATGAAGCGCGTCCTGACGGTCTTCGCGATCCTGCTGCTGGTCGGCCTGTTCGGCGGCACCCTGTTCTTCCTCTGGTCGAAGGCTCAGAAGAAGCCGGTCGTCTACAAGACCGAGCAGCCCGAGGTCAGCGACATCGTCAAGAAGGCGGTCGCCACCGGCGCCGTCGTGCCGCGCAAGGAAGTCGCGGTCAAGCCCCAGGTGAGCGGCATCATCGACAGCATCGTGGTCGAGGCGGGGCAGCGCGTGAAGAAAGGCGAACTGCTCGCGACCATCCGGGTGATCCCGCAGACCGCCGCGCTCGCCGCCGCCGAGAGCCGGGTCAACCAGGCGCGTCTGAAGCTCGATGACGCCGAGCGCGAGCTGACCAGGAACGAGAAAGTCTACGAGGAGAAGATCCTCCCCGAGACGACGCTCCGGCAGGTGACCCTGGCGCGCGACCAGGCCAAGGAAGAGCTGGCGGCCGCGCAGGACTCCCTCGAGGTCATCCGCCGCGGCGTGCCGGCCCGCTCGCGCGAAGGGACCAACACGCTGGTGCGCGCCACCATCGACGGCACCGTCCTCGACGTGCCGGTGAAGGAAGGCACCTCGGTCATCGAGGCGAACACCTTCAACGACGGCACCACCATCGCGACCCTCGCCGACATGAACGAGCTGATCTTCGAGGGGAAGGTGGACGAATCCGAGGTCGGCAAGCTCCGTCCCGGCATGGAGTGCGTCCTGACCATCGGCGCCCTCGAGCCCGCCCGCTTCAAGGCGACCCTCGAGCACATCGCCCCCAAGGGGGTCGAGGAGAACGGCGCCATCCAGTTCAAGATCCGCGCCGCCCTCAAGGAGACGGGGGACGCCCTCATCCGCGCCAACTACAGCGCCAATGCCGATATCGTGCTCGACCAGCGCTCGAAGGTCCTGTCGGTCAAGGAGAGCCTGCTCTCCTTCGAGGGGGCCGAGACCTTTGTGGAGGTCGAGACGAAGCCCCAGGCCTTCGAGAAGCGCAAGGTCCGCACGGGGCTTTCCGACGGCATCCGCATCGAGGTCATGGAGGGCCTGGCCAAGGACGATCACGTCAAGGCCGGCCCCGTGGAGGCGGAAGGGGCCTCCCGTTCGTAATCGGCCGCGCCCCCAGGTGCCGCCCCCCCGGTAAGTGCGGCCCATCACCATCTCGGAGGTTGCCGTCGCTAGCGTGGCGTGACATGTTCTCTTCCAGCCGCAGTGTGGCGGGAGGGGGTCACGTTTCCGTGATCAGGACGCAGCAGCGAGGGGGGATCTCTGCCCGGCCGGGCACGCTCCCGGCGCTCGTCCACGCTCTCCAGGCCCTTCTGCTGGGTCTCCTGGCGCCGTTCTCCTCGCCGGCCCTGGCCGGGACGGCGCCCGAGCCGGCGGGCCGCGATGCCGTCCTGCCCGCGCCCATCTGCACCGCGATGAACGACCCGCTCCCGCCCATCGTCAACCTGCACGATGCCTACTTCGTGCACGGCGGGCGGATGCTGTTCGGCGGCGTCCACAGCCTCGACCGCTTCGGCGAGGGGCTGGCGGCCGGCGACTACACCGGGGACGGCGTGGCGGACCTCGCCATCGGCATGCCGGCGGGATCGCTCTTCGGCGGACCGCGCGCCGGGCTCCTGTATCCGTTCCAGGGCTCGTCGGCGGGCCCGACGCAGGGACGCATGAGCATCTACCAGCAGGGTGACGCCGGCGGGAACCCGGTTCCGGGTGACGATTTCGGCGACGCCATCGCGGTGGGCGATTTCGACGACGACGGCTTCGACGACGTGGTGGTCGCTGCGCCGAACAAGATCCCCGCCGGCAAGACGGTGCACGCGGGCGTCCTGTTCCGCTTTCACAGCGAGGAGTTCTTCCTGTCGGGGCAGGGTCCCCTCGTCGAGGAGCAGGCGGGGGCGGCGAGCGCCGAGGGCGACGAGTTCGGCCGGGCGCTGGCGGTCGGGGATTTCAACGGGGACGGCTTCGTGGATCTGGCGGCCGGCGCCCCCGGAAGGACGATCGGCGGCCACGCCGACGCGGGGGCGGTCCTGATCTTTCCGGGATCCGCCACGGGGCTCGGCACCGGCAGCGTGCTCACCGACGCCGCCTTCTCGCAGGCGCTTCAGGACGGGGACCGGTTCGGGGCCGCGCTCGCCACGGGGGATTTCAACGGCGACGGGCGTACCGACCTCGCGGTGGGGATCCCGGGGAAGAAGATCGGCACCGCCGACAACGCCGGCGTGGTCGGGGTGCTCTACGGCTCGGCCGCCGGCCTCGTGCCGGGGCCGCGCCTGGCGCAGGAGGCGGACCTCCAGACGAGCGAGGCGGACGACGGCTTCGGCTCGGCGATCGCCGCCGGCGACCTGGACGACGACGGCAAGGACGATCTCGTCGTCGGCGTCCCCGGTGAGGATCAGTCGGGCGTGGTGGACGCCGGGATGGTCTGCCCGTTCCTCGGCCTCATTGGCACCTTCATGCAGCGCCCCTGCCTGTTCGAGAACGGCGCCGGCGTGCCGCTCGAGACGATGGGCCGCTTCGGCACGGCGGTGGCGGCCGGCGATCTCGACGGCGACGGACGCGCCGACGTGGCGGTCGGGGTTCCCGGCAGCGCCCTCGGCGGGGCGGTGGGGGCCGGCGCGCTGCTGGTCTACGCTTCGACCAACCTGGGTCTGCAGGCGCGCCAGGCGCTCGTGCTCGAGGACGCCGGTGGAGAGAGCGACGCCGGCGATCTCTTCGGCAGCCGCGTGGTCATGGCCGATTTCGACGGCGACGGCACCGCCGACATCGCCACCGCCGCGACGTTCGATGCGCCCCCGAACGAGACCAACGGCGGCAGCGTGTCGTTCTTCCCGGGACTGTCGCCGCTGGCGCGGCTGCGGAGCGGCCCGATGCTCGGCGCCGTCACCGACACCTCCATCAAGGTGTGGGGCCGCTCGGATCGGCCCGCCTCCCTCGCGGTCGAATGGAAGCCGGCGGGAACGCCCTGGCCGGGGACGATCGCCGGGCCGGTCGGCACGGACGAGGACGGGGATTTGACCGGCGTCGTCCCGATCGCGGGGCTCGCCGCGGCCAGCGGCTACGAGTACCGGCTGCTGCTCGACGGGGTCGTCCAGCCGCAAAGCGAAGCGGCCTTCACCACGCTCGCCACCCCGGGTCCCGGGCGGATCACCCGGTTCGCCATCGGGGCGGACCTCGAGTTCGGCCAGGATCCCTACACCCTCGTGCCGAACCTCCAGGCGCGGCAGCCCGACTTCACCCTCCTCATCGGCGATCAGATCTACGCCGACGAGCCGCTGCAGTCCGAGTGGTCCGTCTTCGGCTACGGGAAGCGCTACCGCGAGAACTGGGGCGAGGCGCTGCTCGCGCCGTTCCTGGCGCGGGTGCCGACCTTCATGATCTGGGACGACCACGACATCGAGGACAACTGGAACAGCGGAACCTCGCTGCCTTATCCGTACGCGCGGGGAGCGTTCGATCTCTACCAGGGGTCGCACAACCCGGACCCGCGCCTGGCCGGAGAGATCTCGTTTGCCTTCCAGGCCGGGGACGCCGCCTTCTACATGCCCGACGTCCGGACGAACCGCAACCACGAGGACGACCCCGATACCGCATCGAAGAGCATGCTTGGTGCTATGACCAAGGCCGATCTCAAGGCCTGGCTGCTGTCCACCCCCGCCCGGTTCAAGTTCCTGGTCTCGCCGGTGATGTGGAGCAACCACGGGACGACCGGGAACGACTCCTGGGTCGCCTACCAGACCGAGCGCCAGGAGATCCTCGATTTCATCCGGACGAACCACATCTGCGGCGTGGTGCTGATTTCCGGGGACCAGCACTGGAGCGGCGTCATGCGACTGGACCAGGCGCCGCCCTACCACTTCTACGAGCTGAGCCCGACGCCGCTCGGCAATACCCTTCGCACCAAGACGACCGACACCGGGCCCGACATCCTGTTCAAGGACGACTCGTCGCAGGTCTACGGGTTCGTCACCGCCGACAGCACGGCGAATCCGGCGCGCGTCACCCTCGAGATCTACAACTCCGAGGACACGCGCATCTACCAGCGGGTCCTGACCTGGCCTGATCTCTGCCCCGACAGCGACGGCGACACCTTCCTGGACGACGTGGATTGCGCCCCTGCCAACCCGAACGCCTGGTCGCGGCCGGCGGAGGTGACCCTGCAGCTTCTGGCCGACACGACGACGCTCGAATGGACCGCGTCCACGAACGCCGGCGGCACCGGCCAGCCGACCTACGATCTCCTCGTCTCGGGCTCACCCAGCGACTTCTCGAGCGCCTCGGGGGTGTGCCTCCGGTCCAACACCACCGTTCTGGCCGGGATCGACACGACCGTGCCGGCTTCCGGGGAGGCGCGCTACTACCTCGTGCGTGCCGAGAACCTCTGTGGCGGCACCCTCGAGGTCGGCAGCGACGGCGCCGAACTCATCGGCCGCACCTGCCCCTAGACGGCCGCTCCGGCCGCTGTCCCGCCCCTCGAAGGCCACGGGCGGAATCCCCGCGCCGGTGACGAACTCTTGACGCAGGAAGCACTTGACAAGCATTCCGGGGCACCGTACAAGGGACGGGTCCGCGCTTCATCGACGTGTCTCAGGAAGGCGGCCGGCGAACGGGAACCCGGCTGCGGTGCCGGTTCTTGTCCGGGGGGGCCCGGGGGGTCGCTTGCGCCCGACGCAGTCCGACAACGCCACGTCCGATCTGACAGGTCCGGCCGCCGATCCGGCGGCTGAGCTCGCCTTCCTTCCGCCGCCGCAGCCCGCGTCCTGGTCGCACGAGCTGTTCGTGTGGCGCGCCGCCACGCTGCACGAGCTGGCGCGGCGCATCGAGGCGTTCCAGGTTCCCGCCGGCGTCGATGCCGCGACCCTGTCGTTCGCGCTCTGGCGCGACGCGGCCGCCTCGTCCGGACCGGCGGCGCTGGCCATCGTCGCCGCCTCCACCGGCGAGCTGGCCGAACGGCTTCCCGCCGCGATTCGCCTGCTGAGGAGCGGCGCTGCGGCGGTCGATCCCGCCGGGATCGCGACCGGTGTCGCGCCGGCGGACGGGGCCGGCAAGGTCGCGTTTCTCTTCCCCGGCCAGGGGTCGCAGTACCCGGCGATGCTGCGCGAGCTGGCGCAGGCGATGCCCGAGGCGCGCGCTGCTTTCGAGAACGCGGCGCGGGCGCTGGCCGGCCGGTTCGAGCCGCCGCTCATGGGCGTCCTGTTCCCCGCGACGCACGGCGGCGCGGCCGGTTCAGAGGGAGCGGGCGCGGGCGACGCGCAGGCCGCGCTGACCCGCACCGACCGCGCCCAGCCGGCGCTCGGCGCGGCCGGCATGGCGGTGTTCCGCGCCCTGCGTCTCGCGGGCGTCGATCCCGACATGGCCGGCGGGCACAGCTACGGCGAGTACGTCGCTCTCTGCGCCGCCGGATCGCTGGACGAAGCGTCGCTGGCGCGCCTGTCGCTCGCCCGCGGCCGCAGCATCCTCGACGCCGCGCGGGCGGATCTCGGCACCATGGCGGCGGTGGCCGAAGGCCACGAGCGGGTGGCGGCGATCCTCGCCGGCGAGCCGGACATCACGCTGGCCAATCTCAACGGGCCGCGCCAGACGGTCCTCTCCGGCTCGCGCGCGGCGATCGAGCGGGCGACGGCGATTCTCGAAGAGCGCGGCGTTGGCGTGCGGGCCATCCCGGTCGGCTGCGCCTTCCACTCGCCGCTGATGGCCCCGGCGCGCGATCTCCTGGCCGCGGCGCTCGAAAGGGTCCGGTTCGCGGCGCCCCGGGTCCCGGTCTATGCCAACAGCACCGGCGAGCCGCACGGCTCCGGGGACGGCGCGGTCGCGGCGGTCCTGAAGGAGCACCTTGTGCGCCCGGTCCGTTTCGGCGACGAGATC
Source organism: Verrucomicrobiia bacterium (assembly GCA_035638075.1). Classification (GTDB taxonomy): domain Bacteria; phylum Acidobacteriota; class Polarisedimenticolia; order Gp22-AA2; family Gp22-AA2; genus DASRAU01. Next base: position 65,997 of record DASRAU010000029.1, on the reverse strand, counting down.
GAGGCGATGTACCGGGACGGCGCGCGCCTGTTCGTCGAGGTCGGGCCGAAGAACGTCCTGACCGGGCTGGTGCGCCAGATCCTCGGCGGCCGGCCGCACGTCGCCGTCGCCTGCGATCTGCCGGGTCGTCCGTCGCTCGCGTCGTTCGTCTTCGCGCTCGGCCGCCTCTGGGCCGCCGGCGCCCGCGTCGATCTCGAAGCGCTCTTCCTCGCCCGAGGCCTGGCGTCCGCGCCGCGGCCGGCCGCCGTCCGGGTGCCGGCGCGCGCGCAGCAGGAAGCGATGGCGATGTTCCAGGAGACGATGCGGCAGTTCCTCGAGACCCAGCGCGCCGTGATGACCGGTTTCCTGCGCGGGCAGGGGATGGACGCGGGCCCGGCCCCGGCGACCGCCCCGACGATGCGTCTGGAGGCGCGACCGCACGTGGCGGCCGCCGCGCCGCGGCCGGCGCGTCCGATCCCGGCTCCGGTGCCAGCGGCGCCGGTTGCCGCGCCGACACCTTCGGCGGCGCCGACCGCCCCGGCCGCGCCGATCGCCGCGCCGACGGCTTCCGCGGCCCCGGCCGCCGCGGCGGCGCGGCCGCTCGTCGACGTGCTCCTCGAGATCGCCGGGGACCGGACCGGCTATCCGCCGGAGATGCTGGGGCTCGACGCCAATCTCGAAGCCGACCTCGGCATCGACTCGATCAAGCGCGTCGAGATCATCGCGGCGTTCCGCCGCGCGGTGATCCCGACGATGGGAGAGCCGCCCGCCTCCTTCATGGAGCGGGTGACGGCGGCGAAGACCCTGCGGCAGATCGTCGCCGAGGTGTCGTCGCTGCAGGAGACGGCACGATGACGTCCGAAAACGGCCGCGGAGTGAAGAACATCCTGCTGGTGAGCCCGTACGCCAAGAACGAGATGCTCTGGGTCACGGGCGAAGAGGCCTCGCTGTGCGAGGTGCTCAACATCTACCCGCCGCTCGGGCTCGCCACCGTCGCCGGCCTCACCCCGGAAGAGGGTTATTACGTCCAGCTCTGGGACGAGGTGGTGCACGGCGTCATCGACGAGAACACCGTCTTCGACCGCGAGTACCACCTCGTCGGCGTCACCGGCTACGGCATGCACCGGCCGCGCGGCATCGAGCTGGCGCAGATCTTCCGCAAGCGCGGCGTGATGACCTGCGCCGGCGGCCCCGGCGCCTCGAGCGCTCCGAAGGAATACCAGGCGCATTTCGACGTCGTCTTCTCAGGCGAGGTCGAGGTCTCCTGGCCGCAGTTCCTGCGCGACTGGGATGCGGGCGCGCCGCAGCCGGTCTACCACCAGATCGACAAGCCCGAGCTCGACACGTCTCCCATCCCGCGCTGGGACAGCATCCGGGACACGATGAAGCACTACCACCTCGGCGCCGTCCAGACGACGCGCGGGTGCCCGTACGACTGCGAGTTCTGCGACGTCATCTATCTTTTCGGCCGCCGCCAGCGCCACAAGCCGGTCAAAACCGTCATCGAGGAAGTGAAGGCGATGGCGGCGTTCGGCTACGAGTGGATCTTCTTCTGCGACGACGAGTTCGGCGGCGACCGCAAGTACGCCAAGGAGCTTCTGCGCGCGCTCATCGCGTTCAACGAGACGCTCGACCGCCCCATGTACTACTCGACGCAGATGTGCATCACCGCGTCGGGGGACAAGGAGTTCTGCGAGCTGCTCGCCGCCGCGAACTTCGACATGGTGTTCATCGGCATCGAGTCGGCCAACCCCGGGTCGCTCAAGGGGGCGAACAAGCTGCAGAACCTGCGCGGCAACCTGCTCGACAACATCCACACGCTGCTGCGCTACGGCATCGGCATCCGCTCCGGGATGATCGTCGGCTTCGACGAGGACGACACGTCGATCTTCCAGACCACGTACGACTTCCTGCAGAAGGCGTGCCTGCCGTCGATCGGCATCTACATGCTGATGGCGCCGCTCGGCACGCGGCTGTGGATGCGCCTGATGCACGAGGGGCGCGTCGTGTCGCTGGCGCGCAACAAGAACCTCGGCCCGGCCCGCGCGCGCACCAACATCATCCCGAAGTCGATGACGCGGCTGGAGCTCTTGCGCGGCTACCGGTGGCTGCTCGACCACGTCTACTCGTGGGACGCGTATGCCGAGCGCATCTGCGGCTTCCTGTCGCTCGCCGGGCAGTCGCCGCACCGGCACGACAAGCCGATTCCGAAGCCCGACGCGAAGGCGCTGGTCGAGAAGCTCGGCGCCGCTCCCGAGGCGCTGCCGGCGGCGGCGAAGATCCTCGACCACGCCGAACAGGTCGCGCCTCATCTGATGGTCCGCGCCAAGCATCTCGTCGTGCAGTTCGCCCGCTACCACGTCACCATCCAGGAGACGCTCCGCGACCTCGACGTGAACATCGCGCGCGAGGCGGCGGGGGAGATGATTCTCGACCGCAACATCCCGATCGCGCCCCTGCCGCTGACCTTCAAGAGCGAGCTGAACCGCATCCTGCCCGAGGTGTACCGGCGGCTCTACGCCAACCTCCGGGATCGCGCCCAGATCTCGCTGGCCCTGACCGACGTCTTCGTCGAGCTGCTGCTGCGGGTCGGGAGCTCCTTCGAGAAGTTCGAGCCGCACCACCTGGCGCTTCTCGAGGAGTTGTGCGACCGGCACGCCGCCAAGTACAACGGCGTCCCGGCCGTGGACTTCCTGCCGTTGTCTCCCGAGGCGGAGGTGGCGGCGGCGCAGGGAATGCCGAACATCAAGAAGCTGCGCGTCGTGGACGACATCTACAAGAGCGTCTTCCAGCGCATCGCCGAGCACGGCCGGCCCGTGCCCCCGCCGCCGCAGCCCCTCCCGGTCACGTCGCCCGCGATCGGTTAGGATCCGTCCGCCTCACGGGGCGGCGGGCGTGGCGTCCGCCGATCGAGGCGGGGGATTCCCGAATGCGCCGACGCTCACGCTTCCTGCACGGCCTGTCGATCTTCTTCGTGTGGCTCCTCGCCTGCTCGCAGGCCGGCGTCATGTACGGCGGCCCGGGCGGATCGAAGAACGAGAAGGGGAAGTCTCCCGGCCCTCCGGGGGGCATCGTCGACGACGACTACCGCGTCGATCTCCTCTGGCTCAACGAGCCGGGGGACTACGGCCCCGGCGAGTACGGCCGCTGGCTCACGAAGATGCAGGGACGCCAGCGCTTCTACATCTTCCACGTCCCGAGCGGGTACAAGAAGGGGACGCCGATGCCGGTGGTCATGGTGCTCCACGGCGGCGGTGGCAACCCCGGCGTCGCCCGTTTCCAGAGCGGGATGAGCGACGTCGCCGACCGGGAGAACTTCATCGCCTTGTACCCGGCCGCGACCAACGCCACCCAGGTCGACCGGCTGCTGTACTGGAACGCCGGCATGACGCCGAAGGACAAGCGCCAGAAGGACATCGACGACGTGGCGTACTTCAACGCGGTCCTCGACGACCTGCCGAAGTGGTTCACCATCGACCCGAAGCGGATCTACGTCACCGGGATCAGCAACGGCGCGCACATGTCGTACCGTCTGGGGACGCAGCTGTCGAACCGGATCGCGGCGTTCGCCCCGGTCGCCGCGCAGCGAGCCGTCGGCGAGTTCTACGGCCCGCCGCCGCGCCCCGTGTCGCTCATCGTCTTCCACGGGAAGAAGGACGGCTACCTGCCGTACGACGGCGGCCCGACCTACAAGTCGGCGTTCGAGGACGAGATGTTCAAGCCCGAGCAGGAGTGCATCGCCACCTGGGCGAAGCACGACGGCTGCGAGGGAGCCCCCGCCACCGAGTCGAAGGGGCAGGCGCATCTGCAGCGCTGGGGTCCGTGCAAGGACGGCTCGGAGGTCGAGCTCTGGACCCTCGACGACGGCGGCCACACCTGGCCGGGCGGCAAGGTCACCAAGCTCGAAGCCAAGGGCGGCATCGTCCCCAACCCGCGCGCCAGCGTCGGCCCGGTCAACAAGGACATCAACGCCTCGCAGCTCATGTGGGAGTTCTTCAAGCACCACCCGCTGCCCTGAAAAAGGGCCCGGATTTCGACGCGCTCCTTTCGCAGGGGAATGAAGCAGCGCGGGGAAAGAATTGGGAGAGCGCCGTCTCGCTCTTCGAGCAGGCGATTCGGCTCCGGCCAAAGAGCGTCGAGTCGTATCAAGGGCTCATCTGGGCGCTCTTCCAACTCGAGCGCTGGGACGAAGCCATCGTGCATGGGCGCATGCTCGCTCAGCTGGCGCCCGATTTCGGGCAACCGCACGAATGGCTGGGCGCCGCCCTGCTGCACCTGGAGCGCTACCAGGAAGCCATCGACGAACTCGAGATCGCCACGCGCCTCGAACCGAACAATCTCGTAGCCTGGGAGAACCTCGCCCACGGCTGCGTCCGAGCCGAGGCCTGGGAGCGGGCGCTCGATGCCTTCCGCGAGGTCGTGGCCTTTCATCCCCGGAGCGGGAAAGCCCATGGAGACGTCGGCGCGACGCTGGGAAACCTGCGGCGATGGGAGGAATGTCTCTGGTGGCACCGGCAGGCGATCGCGTTGGAGGACGAGCCCCTGCATCACAAGAACCTCGGCGTGGCGTTCGTGGAGCTTGGAAGGCATGACGAAGCCGAGAAGGAATTCCGGGAGGCCCTTCGAAAAAGTCCCGGGGACGCGGACCTGCTCATGAGGCTCGGCGAGGTCCATGGCAGGGCCGAGAGGTACGAACTAGCCAGCGCCTTGTTCCGCGACGCGATCGAAAGTGAGCCGGGAAACGGGATGGCCCATGTGTACCTTGGGACCGCGCTCTCCATGATGGGAGACCACGAACAGGGAGTCAGGGAATGCATCCTCGGCGCGGACCTCGACCCGAACGGTGACGGGAATCTCTACAACCTCGGGAACGTCCTTGGGCGGGCGGGAAGGCACCTGGAGGCGATCGAAGCGCTGCGGCGCGCCATTCAGTTGCGGCCGGAGTGGGCCCTGGCCCGGACGACGCTGGCGGAGTCTTTGGAGGCCCTCGGACGCAACGCCGAAGCCATGAGCGAATACGAGGCCGCGCTGCGTCTGGACGCGCACTGCCTCGACGATCCGGAGGTTCGCTCCATCTACGAGCGGGTGAAGAGCAAGCAGTAGTCTCGCCTGTTTCGTCCCTACCAGGAAAGACTGGCGGCCATCCGGATCGCCACGTCGCGGGCGGGGTCGTCGAAGGTCATGCGGCCGTGCAGGACGCGGCTGTTGTCCACCCAGAGGATCTCGGTCTTGTGGAGCGGGATCAGGTTGCGGTTCGCCTTCGTGACCGCCTTGACCTCGGCGATGACGTCGGGCGGGAGCGGCGCGCCGTCCTCGAAGCGGACCAGGCTGTTGTCCTTGCCCTGCTCCTCCTGCCAGACGACCGGGAGGATGCTGTTTCTGAAGGCGCGGCCGCCCCAGCGGGTCTCGGGGGTCGCCGTCACCGCGTACTCGGTCGTGAGCGTCAGGCCCTCGGCGGTCTTCTCGATCGCCAGCGTCATCTCGTTGTGGTCGCAGAAGCGGCGCACCTCGTCGAGATCGCCCGTGCCGAAGCGGAGCTGCCAGCCCCCCTCGTAGTACTTGCGGATGTACTTGATGCGCCTCTCCGCGAAGAGGCGCCGCGTGGAGTCGCTCAGCCCCGCGTAGACCCCCTCGCCGTCCACGACGGCGGTCTCGCCGCCCGTGCGCGCCGGCTGGACGCAGTAGAAGAACAGGCACAGCGGCGAGTGCTTGATGTACGACATGTCGGCGTGCACCGGCAGCTCGAACATGACCTGCTGCTGCTTGCCGAAGTAGAAGTTGACCGAGTAGATGGTGCCGTCGCCGTCCGGGTTGAGCACGCGGCGCTCGTGCGCCCCGCCCTCGTAGAGCATCCAGTCGCTCGAGAAGCGGTTCGAGAAGCGCTCGAAGCCGGGAAGGTCAGATTCGAACCCGGCGAACAGGAGCGCGCCTTTCTCCTTGAAGAGCGCCATGAGGCGCTTCTCGTCGAGGTCGGAGAGGGTCGCGCCCCCGCCGCGGACGATGGCGCCGAAGCGTCCGGCGATCGGCTGGATCTCCATCTCCTTCATGGTTCCCCCTTGTTCGACGTTCCGGCCGCGGCACCGCGCGCGGCCGCACGGCGGGCGCGCGATTGCAGCGGCATCAGGACCAGATTGTCGCAGGCGACCCCCGGCGGCAGCGCGAGACAGAACAGGATGACGTCGGCCACCCGCTGCGGCGGCAGAGCCCCGGCGGGCGCGCCGCCGAGCGCGCCGTTCTGTTTCCACAGCGGCGTGTCGACGGCGTCGGGCAGGACCACCTGCACGCGCACGCCGAACGGCCGGACCTCCTCGGCAATCGACTCCGACAGCGCCACCACCCCCGCCTTCGAGGCGCTGTAGAGCGCGTCGAGCGGACGGCCCCGCACGCCGCTCGTCGAGGCGAGGTTGACGATCTGGCCGGCGCGCTGCTTCAGCAGCAGGTGCAGCGCCGCCCGGTTGGCGAGAAACGTGCCGCGCAGGTTGGTGCCGACGACCGCGTCGTATTCCGCGTCGTCCAGCTCGGCGAGCGGTCGCGGCCGCCCGCCCGGCGGCCGCAGCACGCCGGCGGAGTGGACGAGGGCGTCGAGGCCGCCGAGGTCGATTTCCGCCCGGCGGACCATGCGGTCGCAGTCGGCGGCGCTGGTGACGTCGGCCGCGCAGGGAACGACGCGGCCGCTGGCGGCGGGGGAGAAGCCGGCCGTCGCCCGTTCCATCGACTCGAGGCTGCGATCGACCGCCAGCACCTGCGCGCCGCGGGCCGCGAGGGCGGCGGCGGTGGCGGCGCCGATGCCGCTGGCGGCCCCGGTGACGATGACGCGCATCCCCTCGAGCCGGCTCACTGAATCGCTCCCGAGCGGGCGGCAACGCGCTGCGCCGCCGGGCGCCCCTCGCGCAGCGAGACGCGCACGTCCTCGATCACGGCATCGAGCGGCATGGCGAGCAGGTCGGTCACCACGTCGCCGAGCTGATCCGGGGTGAGCATCCCGGTGCGACCGAGGCCGGTGCCGGCGATCAGGGACGTCGCCACGGCGTCCGGAAGGATCGAGAACGCGCGCACACCCGAAGGCGCCACCTCAGCCGCCAGGGAATGGAACAGGGCGCGCGCCGCCATCTTCGCGGCGCAGTACCCGGCGCCGTAGGGCTCGCCGCGCAGGCCGCCGCGCGCCGAGGAGATGTTGACGATCTGCCCGGAGCCGCGCGCGGTCATGCGTCGCGCCGCGGCCCGCGCCAGGTGGAAGACGCCCCGCAGGCTGATGTCGATCTCTTCGTCCCAGTCGGCGTCGCCGAGCGCCGAGACCGGCGGCGGCACCAGGCGGCCGCCCGACGCTGCTCGCCGCACGCCGGCGCAGGCCACCGCGATGTCCACCGGGCCGAAGCGCTCCTCGGCGAAGGCGAAGAGCGCCTCGATGCGTGCCGGGTCGCGGACGTCGCAGTCCGGGAAGCCGGCGCCATGGGTGAGCTGCGAGGCGGCGCGCGCCACCGCGTCCCCGGCACGCGCCGCGATCACCACGCGGGCGCCGCGCCGGTCGAGCGCCGCCGCGATCCCGAGGCCGATGCCGCCGGATCCGCCGGTGACGACGGCAACCTGGCCCTGGAGGCCGGCGTCAGCCCGGCCTGCGGCGTCGCTCATGCCGTCACCGTCCTGGTCATCCCTTCACCGCCCATAGCTCGAGGTAGTTGCGCGGGACCGTGGTCGCCTGCGACAACTCCATGGCCTCCGCGGCGGTGCGCTGCAGTGCCTCGGCCGCCTCTTCGGGCGGGTAGCCGGTGAGCAGGACCTCCGCCATGCCGCCGTAGCCGCCGACGAGCGCGAGGCACCGCGCGTCGAGCGGCACGACGCGCTCGCCCTGGTCGATGGTGCGCAGCCCGGCATCCCTCAGAAGGCCCGACCACTCGGCAGGGGAGAGCCAGCGCGCCTTGAAGGCGCCCTTCGTCGTGCCGCGCGTGCGGACGATCGGCGCACCGCCGGCGGCGACACGCTCGCGGCTGAGGCGCTCGAGGTCGGCGCTCGCGAGGCGCAGCCAGTCCATGTAGATGCGGTCGGTGCCCTTCGGCATGCTGCCGGCATAGAAGGCGCTGTTGAAGCCGAAGCGCCCCCCCGGCCGCAGCACGCGCGCGACGGCGCGCAGGAAGCGCTCCTTGTCCGGCATCAGGTGAATGGCGTTGGCGATGGTGACGCAGTCGAAGGTGTCGTCCGGGAACGGCAGGTCGTCGGCGCTGCCGGCGGCGAAGGTGACGACCGGCCGGCCGGCGTGTCGGTCGGAGGTCAGCTGCAGTCCCGTCCGCACCTCGTGTCCCAGGTCGCGGAAGCGCTCCGATGCCAGCGCGATCTGCTGCGGATCGAGGTCGATCCCGTTCAGGTGCGCGTCGGGAGAAGCCGAGAGCAGCAGCGCGCTCACCGTGCCGGTGCCGCAGGCGAGATCGAGGAAGCGCCGCACCGACGAGAGGTCCTGCCGCTCGACGAAGCCGCGGTTCGCCTCGACGTAGATCGGCTCGTTGCTGAACGGCTCGTAGGTGGCCCTCATGTGGCCGCCGAGACCAGGAGGTACGCCTCGACCGCGGCGCGCCCGCCGGGGAGCGCCCCGAGCACCTCCGCCTGCCGATCCGGGTCGATCTCCTGCAGGAGCCACTTGGTCTTGAAGTGCTCGCGGCTGTGCTGGAAGAAGCGCCACCAGGTCACCCGCGTGACGTCCACGACCGAAGGTTCGACGAAGCCGGCGCGGATCAGGTCGGCCGCGTAGCGCCCGGCGGCGGTGGCGTCCCCGTCGAGCGGGACGGACGCGCCGTCGGGACCGGTCGCCCGTCCGACGAGCTCGGCTGCGAGCAGGCGTCCGCCGGGACGGAGCGCGGCGCGGGCGGCGGCGAGGCCGCGGGCGCGATCGCGGCGACCCGGCCCTTCGATCCAGACGACGGCGTCGAAGCGCTCGTGGCCGAAGTCCGGTCTCTTCTCCTTGACGCGCAGCACCCTGGCGCGCGGCTCGCGCGCGCGAATCCGCTTCGCGGCGCGGCGGTCGAAGGCCGCGACGGTGACCTGGCCGCAGTCGGGAAGCCGCAGGCACTCGGATGCGATGACCGCGCCGCCTGCGCCGATCACCAGGATGTCGCGCGCCGTCGCGACCGCGCGCAGGGGCGCCAGGACCTCGTCCACGAGCGAGCGACAGGCTTCGGCGGGGGTCATCTGCTCGGCGCGCCAGTAGCCGACGTTGCGCAGCTCGCCGAGGCTGAAATAGAGATCGACCTCCTCTTCGACGGTCTCGGGCGTGCCGAGCGCGGCCATCTCGAGGCCGAGCATCGGATCGAGCGGGCGACCGCCCGGGAACAAGGTGTGCGCGGCGCTCGACCGGCCGAGCGAATCGCGCAGCGCTTCCTCCGACGGCGCCGCGCCGACCGCCTCTTCGAGCAGCGCCCCGGGCGAGGCGGCATCGCCGGCCGCGGCGGATCCCTCGCCGGACGCCAGGCGCGCTTCCTCGGTGCGCCAGCGCGGCGGCACCGTGGCCTCGGTGTTGTCCTCGACCCGGTGATCGAGCGCGCCGTGGAAGATCTCCAGCCCGCCGCGCGGGTTGTCCTCGAAGCGCCAGCCATGCACCCCCTGCACCGCGACCCTGGGGCCGAACGGATTCGCCATGCCGACGAACAGGCCCGACGGCGTGGAGAGCAGCGCGCGCACGCCGAAGTTGTACGGGTTCTGGAAGCCGTTGCGAGTGACCGGCACCCAGTGGTCCCCGTCGGCGGTGCGCCACAGCTCGCAGCCGCCGAGGCAGGTCATGAACTGGTCGAAGGTGAGCGGGTCGAAGGCGCGCCGCGTCGCCTCGGGCCAGTCGGTCCAGTCGGTGTAGGGCAGGAGCGACGACAGGTCGAAGGTGCCGACGTACAGGTTCCCGTCGTGCGACACCATGCGCCACAGGTACCCGGCGAGGCGGTTCTCGAACCCGGGGCCGAGGCCGCTCGTCGGCACCTTGAAGCCCTGGCGCGTGAAGCGCGGATGGCCGACGACGAGATCCCAGGTCTTGTCCTCGCGCACCCGGATGACCTCGCCCGAGGCGGGCCCGATGTTGTGCACGCGGTCGTGCCCGCCGTTCTGGATCGACGTGGCGATGTAGAGCTCCCCGTTGAACTCCGCCATGCACGGAACCCCTTCGTTCTCGGGGCCGCGGTCGGCGCCGTGGTCGAGCACCTTCTCCCAGCGGTGCGGCGGCGGCCCTTCGCCGTCGGTGCGCCACAGCTGGAACCCTTCGCGCACGTTCAGCGTGCCGGCGTAGAGGTGGTTGCCGGCCGGCACCATGTCGATGATCGACAGGTTCCCCGGGTCGCCGAAGCCCGGCGGGCTGCTGATGCTCCAGCGGCCGCTCTTCGGGTCGTCGCTGCAGCGCACATCCGACCCCTGCGCCAGGTTCAGCTCGGTCTTCAGCACGGACGGGTCGGCTTTCGCCGAAGCCGGCGCGGCCCAGATGCGCCCCTTGAAGGCGGCCAGCGCGCGGAACGAGCCGAAGTTCTCGCGCTCTCCCGGCACCTCGGGTGGACGCAGCACCTCGAAGTCGGTGCCGTTCCCCGAGCGCAGCATCACCGCCGAGGGCGCGTTCCGCCCGACCGCTGGAATGGTGTAAAGCGCCGGCCGGTCGTCGCTCTTCCCCTGGAACACCACCATGCAGCGGAAGCCGTAGGCGAGCGGCGCCATGTTGCCCTGGTAGCCCTGCACCATCGGCGAGCGGTACACGCGCTCCCATCCGGGCACGCCCGGCTTGTGCCGCCAGATCTGGCCGCGGATGTCGAGGTCGCTGTAGCTCTTCGGGACCGGCACGGGAGGATGCGCCCACTTCATCTCGAAGGCGGCACGCATCAGGATGAGGGTGAGCGCGTCGCGGTTGGTGCCGATGTAGACGTGACCGTCGTAATACGCGCACGAGTACGGGTAGGAGTTCGAGCCGTCCCCGAAGCCGCGCTCGGCGACGCGGCGGAAGTGCCCCGCGCTGAGACCGCGCGCCAGGGGTGCGCGAGGGACGGCCCTGGCCGGCATCATTCCTCGGCTTCCTTCCAACCGGTTGTCACGTCTTGTCCGCCTTCTGCGCGGTGACCAGCAGGTAGTAGGTCAGGTCGCCGACGCGGGCGTAGTTCGTCTCGAGGCAGCGCTCGAGCGTCCGACGGTCGATCTCCTCGCGCAGGAAGCGCTCGTGCCAGAAGGCGGTGATGTAACGGAAGAAGCCGCGCCACGACTCCTCGGTCACGTCCTGCACAGTGAAGGAGGCGAAGCCGACGCGGCGCAGCAGGGTCTCGTACGCCGATGGGTCGGCGAGGTAGTTGGCCTCGTGCCGGTGCTCGCGGCGGCGCTCCGCGTCGAGGGTCATCAGCACGTCGGACAGGACGACGCGCCCGCCCGGCTTCAGGATGCGCAGCGCCTCGCGCAGGAAGCGCTCGCGCGTGTCGAAGTGGAAGGCCGCCTCAACGCAGACCACGGCGTCGAAGCTCGAATCCGGGAACCGCAGGTCGACCGCGTCCATGCGGGCGAAGGTCGCACCGGGAGCGTTGGCGCGGGCGGTCTCGAGCTGCTTCTCCGACAGGTTGACGGCGGTGACTGTCTCGGGCGGGTAAGAGCGACAGAGATGACGCGTCGTCGCACCCTTGCCGCAGGCGACGTCGAGGATCGTCCCTTTCTTTTCCGGCAGGAAGGCGAGGAGGCGCTCCATCAGGTTCTCGCTCGCCTCCTTCGCGTTCTTCGTGCCCGGCTCCCAGTAGCCGAAGTTGGCGAAGTCCGAGTCCTCGAAGAAGGCCCGGTACTGCGGCGTGTACATCACCTGGTCGTAGCGATCGGTCACGCCGCTCACAGGGTCACCTCGCGCGTCGCGATGCCTGCGCTCCAGAAGGTCCGGATGACGGCGGCCGTCTCCTGGGGCCGCAGGAACGGGAAGTTGTGTCCGCCGCCGTCGATGACCTCGGACCGGCAGTCGGGAAGGACGCGCGCCAGGCCATCGCGTGTCGGCAGGAACGGCGACTGGCTGCCGTAGACCAGGAGCGCCGGCTGCCGCACCGACTGGAGCGCAGCGTGGTCGAGCCCGGCGAGGTTTCTGAAATCGTCCGGCGCGGTCGTCTCGGTCAGGAGCCGCCGGTATTTCTCGGCGGCGCGTGTGCCCGTGGATGGGACGAAGAAGCCGTCCTCCCGCAGCCCCGGGATGACCTTGGACAGGTCGCAGCCGTGCAGCCGCAGCGGCAGGGTGAAGTCGAGATCGAGGTCGGGGCTCAGATCGATGCCGGCGGCGGTGAAATGCCGGCGCCACTTCTCGAACTGGACCCACTCGCCGAGCTTGAGGTCGGCCTGGAACAGCCGCGTCCGGCCGTCGAGCAGCACGAGGCTGCGGACGCGCCGCGGCTCGAGGCGCGCCAACTGCAGCGCCACGGTCGTCCCGAAGCTGTGCGCCACGACGTCGGCCGTCTCGACCCCATGCGCGTCGAGGACCGCCAAGGCATCGGACGCGAGCGAAGCGCTGGTGTATCCCGACGGCGCCAGGTCGCTGTAGCCATGGCCGCGCTGGTCGAAGAGCAGCAGCCGCCGTCCGCCCGCGAGGCGGGTGAGCAGGTCCTCGTGCCAGAAAGCGAGGTTGGTGTTGAGGCCGTGGATGAAGAGCGTGGGCGTGCCGCGCGCGTCGCCCGCCTCGCGCACGTTCAGCTTCACCGTGCCGTTGTGGATCGTCCGCATGCCGCCGCCCGCGCGCTCCGTCACTCGATGTACCCGAGGCTCTTCAGCCGGTCGTAGATGACCGCGTCGTCCTCTTCGTCCATTCCCGCCCCCGCCGCCGGCGCGCCCGCGGCCGCCGGGACCGCCGCCACCGCTCCCTCGCGGCGCGGCGGGTCGGCGAGAAGCGCCGCCGCCTCGTAGAACGTCTCGGGGAAGGCCCCCTCGTAGTCGGCCGGGATCTCCAGCCCGAGGCTGTGCGCCAGGAGCGAGGCGACGTCCATGATGCCGCGCCGTTCCTCCTGCGCCCCCGCCTTGAGCCCGGGACCGATCCCCATCAGCACGCCGTCGGGATGGTGCGTGCCCGCCGGCTGGCGGCGCGGCACGACGACCTCTTTCCCCTCGAGGACGGAGATGAAGCCGCGGTCGCGCAAGGTCAGGGTGAGATCGGGGGCGCGATCCTGGTACGGGCCGGCGAACCATTCCTCGCGCTTCTTGATCTCGGCGATGACCCGGCCGCCGTCGGCGGCCTTGATGGACATCAGTCCCTCGATCAGCCTGGCGCGGAACGCCGCGTACTCCGACGCCGGCACGTTGAGAAAGATGCCGTTCGACGAGGGGGAGAGCGCGAAGGCGCGCGTGTTCGGCCAGTCGTACTTGTCGAGATGCCGCGTCAGGCGGCGCGCCACGATGGCGGCACCGTCGTCGCGGTCCATCTCGGCGCGCCAGCGCAGGAACCCGTTCTGCGCCAGCCAGGTGTTGACGTAGAAGACCTCGGTCGTCGTCTGGAAGCCGTGGTCGGACGCGATGAAGATGCGCCCGGATTCGCCGACCTTCTCCATCACGAGGCCCAGGAAGCGATCGACTTGCCGGAAGTAGTCGCGGAGTCGCTCCGTCACCCGCGTTTCCCAGCCGTCGGGGCGCCGGGGTGCGATCGACGGGTCGAGGAAGCGGTAGGCCAGGTGTTGCACCTTGTCCACGCCGTCGAAGACGATCATCGTCAGGTCGCTCGGCTCGTGCGTCATCAGGTGCATCAGCGTGCCGAACCAGGCGCGCTCGCGCGACAGGTGCAGGTCGATCCAGTCGAGCCACATCGAAGGCTCCATCTCCTGCAGCGCCTGCCGCTCGATGTCGAGGTCGAGCCCGAGCACGTTGACGTCGAAGCCCTCGGCGCCCTGCAGCCGGTCGAACAGGTCGGGCGGATGGCTCGAGCGCCGCAGGTGCCGGCCCGGCACGAACCCCGGCATGGTGTGGCCGCAGACTTCGTGCGGCGGGGCGGTGCCGATGTAGTTCAGGACGGTGACGCGCCTTCCGCTGCGCGACGCATAGCGCCAGATCGGCTCCGCGTGGATGTCCTGCGAGGTGTTGAAGCGCAGGATCGGCCCCTTGGCCGTCATCTCGAAGCGGACGAAATCGGCGTAGCCGTGGTGCCCCATGCCGCGTCCCGTGGCCATGCTCGTCCAGGCCATCGGCGTCAGCGGATGCGGCGTCGAGGCGAGAGGCGCCCGCACGCCGCGCCGGCAGAACGCGGCGAGGTTCGGCATCACCCCGTCCCGCATGAGCGGATCGAGAACGGTGAAGGTGGCGCCGTCGAGCCCGAACAGGACCGTCTTCATGCGTTGAGGTGCCGGTGCAGGAACCGGGCGATGTCGCCGACCGTCAGGTCGTCCACGTAGCGCCCCTCGGTCATCAGCAGGTCCTCGAACGGCAGGTCGCGCCGCCCGAAGCGCTGCTCGATGGCGGTCACCAGGTGCACCACGTCGAGCGACTCGAAGCCGAGGTCGGAGACGAGCGCCGTGGAGGAGGCGATCCCGCCCGCCAGCCCGGTGTTCCAGTCGCGGGTGATCTCCTGGAGCAGGGCGATGGTCTCCTGCTCGTGGTCGGAAAGGGTCTTCTGACTCATGCGGTCTTGTTCTCCGTTCGGGATCCGCGCGGGATCCGGCTGAGGGCGATGACATGACGATCGTGCGTGCGGACGATGGCTTCGAAGGTGCGGCCGGCGGTCTCCGGCGCCTCGCGGAGGAGACGCCCGGCGGTGCGGCAGGCGAACGTTCCGGAGGCGGCGTCGCGGCCGACGAGGACGAGGTCGCGGGGCCCGCCCGGCAGTCCGTGCCCCAGCGCCTTGCCGATCGCTTCTTTCGCCGCCCAGGCAGCGACTTCGCCGGTCTCGGCAGCCGAGCCGGCCGCGTCGACGGCGAGCAGCGCCCGATCCTCGGGCGTGAACGCGTCGGCGGCGAGCGCCGGGTCGAGCGGGCCGATGGGCTCAACGTCGATGCCGATGCCGTCGCAAACTCCGGCGGCCGCGGCGGCGGCAACCGCCACGAAGCCCTTGTGCGCCAGCCCGACGTGCGGCGTTTCGACGGGGTGCGTCGTGCTCGCGGCGCGCGAGACGATGTCGGCGCGCGGCGCGCCGTTCGGTGCGGAGACGATGGCGACGTCCGCCATCTTCAGGTCGCGGCCGGCGAGCGCGCGCACGGCGTCCTTCGCCGCCATGCGGGCGAGGAGCCACCCGGCGAGGCTCATCGGCGGCAGCGTCAGTTTCTCGAAGCGCCCGCGCTCGTCGCGCCCCAGCACGATTCCCGCCGCCACCTTCGACCAGAAGCGGTGCACCAGGAGCCCCGCCCCTTCGGGATGCGCCAGCCGCACCGCGATTCCCTCGGTGCCGGCGTCCGCGAAGAGCGGCGTGAGGTCGGCGCTGCAGAACAGGCCGTCGTGGTCGAAGGAGTAGCGGTACGGCCCGGCGGGAAAGCGCACCACTTCCTCGACCTTGCCGAGATAGCGCAGGAGCACACGCCCGTCGGCGTCGCGGATCTCCGTGTCGGAGGTCATCTTCCCGTCCTGCTCGTCCACCGTTGCCACCGCCGTCATGCCCGACGACGGCCGGTCGGCGACGAACTCCAGCCGGTCGATGTGGTTCGGGAAGGCGAGGGCGCAGGTCGGTCCTTCCGACGCGGTGTTGCCGTTGGCGAGCCCCGGGATCTGCGAGGCGACGTCGATGAGCTGCACCGGCAGGACGAGATCGCCCGCCGCGCCGCCGAGGTGCGCCGGCCGCGGCTCGCTGACGGCGGCGCGGACGAAGCGGCGATCCCACGACTCGACACGGTCGATGCCGCGGTACGTCGGCCCGTGGTACAGCACCCGGCTGTAGATCTCCTCGGGCGTCCAGGGCGGCGGCGCGCCGGACCGCTCCGCGAGGCGCGCCGGACCAAGGGCCGGGAAAGCCGGGGCGGTCTCGATGAGCGCCGACGCGATCTCCGCCTTCATTCCTTCGGTGTCGCCTTCATAAGCCGTGGCGCGAATCCGTCCGGGGCTCTCGAGTGCCGCCTCGACGCGCACGCGCCGGGTCGGCGTGTCGAGCGCCAGCCAGCGCGACACGCGCATGTCGCCGAGGGCGATGACCCGGTTCTCCGGGTCGAGCATCGCCGCCGCCTCGGCCAGCAGCTCGAGCGTCAGCGCCAGCGGCACGATCGGCAGCGGCGTCAGCGTCGGGTCGGCCTCCGAGATGCCTCGGCCGAAGAAGGTGTGATCGAGCAGGAACGGATGGCGCGCCGCGTCGAGCTCGCACTCCGCCGTCAGGCGCCAGCCCGGCTGGTGCTCGAGGACGGTTTCGAGGAACCGAGAGCGGCGCGCCCGCGCGACGGGTTCCGCGGCCGGCGGGACGGCCGCCAGGATCGGACGGGCCATGGCCGCAGGCGCCGGTGCGGGCGCCGCGATGATGATCTCTGCCGGCGTGACCGCGGTCGCCGGCGCCGCACGGAGCGCAGGGCTGATTGAGGCTGTGGGGCGCGCCGCCTCTCGGGACGGCGGCGCGGGCTCGTACGGCTGCTGATCGGCCGCCGGGAACATTTCCTCCTGGAGCCGGAGGAACTGCTGCATGGTGCGCTGGAAATCGGCCACCGCGGCCGCGCGTGCATCGGGAATGTCGGCCCATGGCCCTGTCGGCGGGACCGCAGCCGTTGCGGCGGATCCCGCGGTCAGGTCGCCGGTCGCGGCGGACACTGGAGCAGGATCTCCCGCGGCTGGAGTTGGCTCTGCCTCGTCTCCCGGCGGCGGGGGAGGGACCGGCCGCAGCACGGGCGGGCGATGCTGCTCCCAGAGGGCGCGGGTCGCCGCGCCGACTTCGAACAACGGCAGGTCGAGCCGCAGGATCGGATCGCGCACGATGACAGGCGGAGCCGCCGCCACGTCGATGGGGCGCGGCCGGCGGCGCGCGAACAATTCCTCCACCGCGACCGGCAGTCCGTGCGCCGCGAGCATGCCGAGCGCGTGGCAGAGCTGCTCCAGGCCGCCGCGGCGGTGCAGGTCCATCGGTACGGCGGCGTGGGGCCGCCCGGTCAGCGTGTCGTCGATGAACGCCGAGAGGTTGCCGCGCGGGCCGACCTCGACGAAGACGCGCACACCCGCGGCGTGCATCGCCTCGACGGTCTCACGGAAGCGCACCGGCGTGCGCCACGACCGCACGCACAGCTCGCGGATGGCCTCCGGGTCGTCCGGGAAGCGGGCCGCCGTGGCGCAGGACCACCACTCGATGGCAGGTCGATGCAGCCGGAAGGCGTCGAAGTACTCCGCCACGAAGCGGCAGATCGGCGCCACGGTCTCGGTGTGGTACGGGCGGTCCCACGGAATGCGCTGGCAGAGCCCGCCACGGCCGCGCAGCTCCTCGAGGGCGCGGGCGGTCGAGGCTTCGTCCCCGGCGAGGACCACCTGGTGCGGGCAGTTGTCGAGCGCGATGACCAGCCGGCCTACCGAGCGCCGCACCGTCTCTGCGACCGCGTCGGGATCCGCGCCGCCGATGGCGGTCAGGACCGCCTGCGGCACCAGGTCCGAGGCCGCGACCCGCGCGGTGGACTGGGTCCCGGAGACGATGGCGCGGACCAGCTCGGCGTCGTTTTCGGGCCGGAACGATCCGGCCGCCCACAGCGCCGCGAACTCGCCGCTGGAATGCCCGACGACGGCGTCCGCCTTCACCTGGAAGCGCGCGAGCAGATCGAGGAACGCCCGCGCCGCCGCCGTCACCGCCGCGACCGCCATGTCCATGCGGAACAGCTCGGCTTCGGCGGCCGCGTCGCCTCCCGGCTGCGGGAACAGGAGCCGCCCGAGCGACCGCCCTTCTCCCATCTCGAGGAAGGCGGCTTCGGTCAGGTCGAAGTGTCGGCGCACCTCCGGGAAGTGGCGGCAGAGCTCCTCGAGCATGTGGACGTACTGCGATCCCTCGCCCGGGATGACGAAGGCGACACGTCCCTCGCGCCCCATCGGCCGCGCGTAGAAGTAGAGACCCTGCCGATCCTGGATCCGATCGCGTCCCGGCTCGGAGAGCAGGCGCGCCGCGTGCTCGAGCTTGCGCGCCAGGTCCCCGGGATCCTTCGCAACGATCGCCAGCGTCGCGTCGCCGCCGCGCTCGCGCGCCGCGGCCGCCGCGACCTCGAGCAGCGTCACCCCGGCGCGCTCGGCCCCCCGATCGAGGAAAGCGCGCAGCGCGGCGATGCGCGTGAGAAGGCCGGCACGGTCCGTGGCGGTCAAAAGCACCAGCTCCGCGGGCCAGCTCAGCTCGGCGCGCGGCAGCGCCGTCTCCTCGACCGTGTCGTGCTCCTCGAGGATGGCGTGCGCGTTGATGCCGCCGAAGCCGAACGCGTCGATCCCGGCACGCCGCGGCGTGGCCCGGTCGCCGTGGATCCACGGCCGTGTCTCGTTGACCAGGAAGAACGGTGTCGTCTCGAGCCCGAGCCCCGGCTGCGCGCGCTCGGCATGCAGCGTCGGCGGCAGCGTGCGGTGATAGAGCGCCAGGATGGTCTTGATGAGCGAGGCGACACCTGAAGCCGGGACGAGGTGCCCCACCATCGACTTGACGCTCCCGAGCCCGATGGTTGCATCGGCGCCGGCGCGGGGGCCGAACGTGGCGCGCAGCGAGGCGATCTCGGTGGCGTCGCCCAGCGGAATGCCGGTGCCGTGCGCCTCGATGAGGCCGATGGTGCGCGGGTCGATCCCCGAGTCCTCGTAGGCGCGGCGGATGGCGAGCTGCTGCCCCTCGGTGCGCGGCGCCAGCAGGCCGGCACCCTTGCCGTCGGAGGAAGACCCGACCGCCTTGATGCGCGCGTAGGTGCGGTTGCCGTCGCGCTCGGCGTCGGAGCGGCGCTTCAGGAGGAGCGCTCCGCAGCCCTGCCCGAGCACGGTGCCGGCCGCCTCCGCCGAGAACGGCGCGATCTTTCCCGCGACGCTCAGCGCCTCGAGGTGGCAGAACATGATGTGGATGGGCCCGGGGATCGACACCTGCGATCCGCCGACGAGCATGGCGTCGGCGCGCCCCGAGCGCAGCTCGCGCACGGCGTGCTCGACCGCGAGCAGCGTCGACGAGCAGGCGGCGTCGAGCGTGTAGGTCGGCCCCATGAGGTCGAGCCGGTTGGCGATGCGGCCGACGAGGTTGTTGTGCACGAGGCCGGGGAAGGTCTCGGCGTTCGCCGGCGGCAGGTTTTTCTTCAGCTCGGCGCGGATGAGCTCGAGGTCCGAGGCGCTGCGGCGCGGCTCGATCAGCTGCAGCACGCGGATGACCTGGTCCACGGCGAAGAGCTTCTGGAACAGCGTCACCCAGCCGCGGTTGACGAAGATGCCGCGCCCGAAGATGACGCCGGTCCGCTCCCGGTTCACGTTCACTCGAGGGTAGCCGGCGTCGGCGAACGCCTCGAAGGCGCAGCGCAGGGCGATGAAGTGATCCGGCTCGGCCCCTTCGAGGCTCGACGGGACGACGCCGTACTTCAGCGGGTTGAAGCGACAGAGGTCGCCGAGGAAGCCGCCCCGCTTCGTGTACGAGCGATCGTGCTTCGGCCCTTCCGGGCCGTAGAACAGCTCCGGCTGCCAGTCGGGCGGTGCGTCGCTGATGGCGTCGTGCTTGCGGACGATGTTCTCCCAGAAGCGGCCGGGCGTGTCTGCCCCGGGAAGGAGACACGCCATCCCGACGACGGCGATGTCCTCGCCTTTCCGGAGACGCTCGTCTTCCGCGCTCACTTCGATCCCGATGCGGCTCATCGCGGCGGCTTGAGGGTGATGCGGTTCAGCTCGAGCGTGCCCGAGCCTTCGAGGCCTTCGATGCGCCCGAGAACGCGGCCGTCGCGCAGGTACCAGACGTCGCCCTTGTAGGTCTGCCCGTCGAGGCCGGTCGAGACGCGGAACAGGACCTCCGCCGGCGGCCCGGCGAGCGGACCGTAGCGGTGGTAGCAGGCAATGCGATTCGGCAGGACGGTGACGTCCTGGTGGTAGCGCGACCAGATGGTGGCGATCTGCGGCCCCGCGTCGAGCATGGCGGCGTCGATGAGCCAGCCGGCCGACGACGCGCCGGCGATCGTCTGTGGCGAGGAGGAGCGCACGACGGCGTCGATGCCACGCAGGTCCACGCGCCGCAGCGCTTCGATCACTTGAAGGGCCGGGCCGTGGAAGGTCCAGCGATCGTAGGCCTCGGCCACGCTGACTTCGCACGCCGCGTCGATCGCGGGGAGCGACGGCGCCGCCGGCGGGGCAGGCGCCGCTTCGGAGAGGCGCACCAGCGCCTCGTACAGCTTGCGGCCGGGCGTCTTCGGGTCGGCGATGCGGACGCGCCAGGTTCCCTCGGCGCCGTGGCCGTTCTCGCGCGCCGCGGTGACGGCAATCTCCCGCGCCCCGTTCTCGAGAAGCACCCCCGAGAACATGCGCACGTCGTGGACGTGGGTCACGTGCCAGCCGGAAGGCGCCGCGGCCGCCGCGGTCTCGGTCATCAGCTCCATCGCCACCGCCAGCGGCAGCACCGGCTTGCCGTCGATCCGGTGGTGGTCGAGGTACGGGTGCCGCGCCGGGTCGAGCACCACCCGCGCTTCGAGCCCCCCGTCGCCCGAGCGCCGCACCGTCTGCCGCTCGAGCAAGGGCGTCGCCGGAGAGGACGCCACGTCTTGCGCCGCCGCGATTCGCGCCACCTCCGGAGCAGGCTTGTTCCAGGCGCCCGGACCGAGGAGCACCCGCACCGGTCCGTCCGGGCGCGCGATCTCCCGCCATGCGGCGGCGCGCCCGGCGGCCACCGTGACCATGCCGACGCCCCGCTCGCGGAACTGCTTCGCGACCTCGGGTGTCACCATGCCGGCCCCCGACCACGGTCCCCAGTTCAGCGCCACGACGCGCAAGGGGCCGCGTCCGTTCAGCCGCCGGGCGATGCGGTTGAGGATTTCGTTGGCGGCGGCGTAGTCCACCTGTCCCGGGTTGCCGAAGAACCCGGACGTCGAGGAGAAGAGCAGCAGGAGCTTCAGCGAGCGCGGATCGACGAGACGCATCAGCGTCAGGAGCGGCGAGGTCTTCGTCCCGACCACGCGGTCGAACGACTCGGCGCTCTTGTCGGCGATGAAGCGGTCCTCGATGACGCCGGCTCCGTGCACGACGCCGTCGATGTGTCCGTGCTGCCCGAGGACGTTGCGGACCACGCGCTCGAGATCGGCGGGGTCGCGCACGTCGCAGGGCACGTACTCCGCCCGGGCGCCCGCGCGCCCGATCGCGGCGAGGGTGACGCGGATCTCCCGGTCGGCCAGGATGCGGCGCATCCGGGCTTCGATCTCCTTCGGCGTGACCGTGGCGCCGAGCCGCCGTGCCGCCTCGAGCAGGCCCTTGCGCAGCTCGCCCGGGGTGGCGTGCGCCACCGTCGCTTCGGGCTCGTCTGTGGGCGGCGGGGGCGTGCGGCCCAGCAGGACCATCGTCGCGCCGCTGCGCGCCGCGATCTCGATCGCGACCTCGGCGGTGATGCCGCGCGCGCCTCCGGTCACGAGCACCACGTCCTTCGAGCCGAGCGGTGCCGCAGCGTGTTCGTCGCCGTGGTCGATCGACGGGAGCGGCGCCGCCGCGGCTTCGAGCCCCAGGCGTCTGTCGCCCCGGACACCGACTTCGACCGGACCCGGTGTCGCAAGCTCCCCGAGCAGGAGGTCTGCATCCGGTGTGACATCGAAATCGACGGCGCGGAACCAGCCGTGCTCGAATTCCCGGGCCGCCACTTTGAGCATGCCGGGTACTCCGCCGCGCCAGGGCTGTCCCGCCTCGTCCGCGCCGGCCCTGTCGGAGAAATCGCCGCCGCCGCGGCTCGCCGCGAGCACGCGAATCGGCGCTGCCGCGGCGTCCTTCAGCTCCGACTGCAGCGCCTGCAGCAGGAAGAGCAGGCCGCGCAGCTCGATGTCCTGGCGCTTCGCCCAGGTCGGTGCGTCGATGCCGGGAAAGACCGGCGCGTCGGCAAGGGGAGCGAGGTGCAGGAGGGCTGCGATCCCGGCGGCGTGGCCGCGCGCCTTCGCCACCGCGGCGCGGACGCTCTCCGCGTCGCGCAAGTCGGCCTCGGACAACAGGGCGACCGGGCGATCGGTGGCGACGAGACGCCGGGCGACGGCCGCAGCCAACCCGCCGCCATCGTCGGTCAGCAGCACGCACCCGGGACGGAACTGCGCCCGCTCCCCGGAGACCGGCGCCAGGTCGACAGGCCGCGGCACCATCCGGGGACAGTCCTCGTCTCCGGGAATCGTGGTCGCAGTCGCAGAGAGAGGCGCGGTGGCCGTCGTCGCGCCTCCGCCGACGAGGCCCGCCATCTCGCGGACGATCGTCGCTGCGGTGCGGGCGGCGGCCATGCGTTCCATGTATTCCGCCGGCAGCTCCTTGAGGTCCGGCAGGATGGCCCGCCGGAACGCGGCGATGATCTCCACGCGCTTGATGGAATCGATGCCGAGATCCGCCTCGAGGTTGGCCTCGTCCGCCAGCATCTCGACGGGATAGCCGGTCCGCTCGGCGATGATCTCGCGCAGCAGCCGGGCCATCTCGGCGAGATCCGGTCCGGCCGCCTGGGAGGGCGCGGCAGGCGATGCCGCCGCTGCGGCGCGCGGAAGGAACGCTTCAGTGGCGGCCAGGATGGCGCGCAGCGTCCGGGCCGCGGTCATGCGCTCCATGTAGTCGGGCGGCGGCTCGGTCATCGACGGCAGCACCGTCCGGCGGAACGCAGCGATGATCTCGACTCTCTTGATCGAGTCGATGCCCAGGTCGGCCTCGAGGTTCGCGTCGTCGGTCAGCATCTCGGTCGGATAGCCGGTCCGCTCGCTGACGATGCGCAGGAGCTCCTCCCGCAGATACGAGACCTCCGGCGCCGGCGCCGGCATTGCCGCCACGGTCGGCGCCGGCGCGGCGGGAACGGTGGTCGCGGTCGCGATGATGGGCGCTGCCACCATGGCGACGGTCGGCGCGGGTGCGGCGTGCTGAATCTCTTCGGCCACGGGAATTCCCGGCGTCCCCGCATCGTCGAGGAAGGAGCGCATGACGCGCTCCTGCGTCTCGAGGAAGAGGCGCATCGTCGCCTGGAACTGCGCGTAGGGCGTCGAGGGGACGGCCGCGGCGCCCGCATTCGGCGCGATCGGCGCCGCGGATCTCGAAGCCGCCGGTGATTCCGCAGCGGGTGCGGGCGCTTCCGCCGGCGCCGCCTGGTCCCCGGTGGACAGCGAGAAGCGCGGCGCCTCGACCACCTGCGGCTGGCTCGCGGGACGAAGGCTCGTGCCGTTGAGCATGAAGAGGTGCGACGAGCGGGCCGGCAACGGCGCCCGGCGCGGATTCGGGTCGACGGCGCGGGCTTCTCCGACATAGAGCCGTTCCGGGTCGAGCGGAGCGCCGGCCGCCCAGACACCGGCGAGCGCCGCGAGGAACGAAGTCCATCCCCCGGCGGCTCCGTCCTGGAGCGACACGATCGTGTGCGGGCGATCGCCCAGGGCCGTGGCGGCGCCGCGCAGGAGCGTGCCGCGAGGCGAGGCATCGACGAAGAGTCGCACGCCGCGGTCGTGAAGGGCGACGAGCACCGCGGACGTCGGCTCGGACTCGACGGCGGCCGGGGCAAGGCCGAACGCCGACAGGAGCTCCGTCAACGCCACGCCGGCCGCGCCGGCTGCGGCCGCTGCGACTTCGGGCGACCGCAGGCGCTCGGTGCCGAGGCGCGTCGCTTCCGCGTCGAGCCAGGGCGGAGGGAAGAGGACCTTCAGGAATTCCGCGGCGGGCAGGGAAGCCACGCCTGCGGCGGCCGCTTCGAAGGCCTCCGCCACTTCGGTGAACTCGAGGGCGAGATCGCGGAACGGGTCAGGAACGATCGTGCCTGGCCCCGCGAGCAGGCAGGCGAGCGGGGCTGGACCGGATGCGGCGGCGCCCAGGAAGATCCCGTGGGCGCGCAGGTCTCCGACGATGGAACCTCCGAGGCCCGGGTTGGCCCCGGCGCTGCGGGCCGCGGTCGCTTCCAACACCGCGGCGAGCCGTTCGAGGCGTGCGGCGAGGCTGTCGAGATCGGCCGCCACGACGGCGGCGCGCACGACACCGGACGGTCGCGGGTCGCGGGCGTGCTGGGCGCAGGCGATGTCGGCGATCGTTCGGACACGGCCATCCGGCGCGGGCCTGGCCGCGTCGCGCTGCAGTGCGCGCGCCCGGGCGGCGAGCTCCGCCGGGGTCGCGGCGGCGAGGAGGAACAGCTCGGCCGGACGGCCACGCCGTGTCGCGTCGCGCGCACAGGCTCCGCGGGCGTCGCCGTCGTACTCCTCGAGCACGGCATGGAAGTTGCTGCCGCCGAATCCGAACGCCGACACGCCGGCGCGCCGCGGATTCGTCGCGCGCAGCCACGGCCGCAGCACGCTCGAGACGTACAGCGGCCCGCCGGGGAAGCCGGCTTTCGGATTCGGGGTCTCGACATGCAGCGTCGGAGGCAGCAGGCGGTGGTGCAGCGCCAGCGCCGTCTTGATGAGGCCGGCCACGCCGGCGGTGCACTTGGTGTGACCGATCATCGACTTGACGCTGCCGATGGCCACCGACTGCGGCGCCGCTCCCTCCGCGTCGAGGAGCGTCGACAGGGCGCGGCACTCGGTCTGATCGCCGACGACGGTGCCGGTGCCGTGCGCCTCGAAGAGTCCGACCGTCGCCGGGCTGAAGCCGGCCTGCGCGTAGGCGCGCTCGAGGGTGCGGATCTGCCCCGCCTCGTGGGGGGCGGTGAGCCCCATGACGCGGCCGTCCGAGCCTCCGGCGGCGCCGCGCAGCACGGCGTAGATGCGGTCGCCGTCGCGCTCGGCGTCGGCGCGCCGCTTCAGGACCACCGCCGCGTGTCCCTCGCTGATGGCGATGCCGTCGGCCGACGCGTCGAAGGTGCGCGAGCGGCCGCGGGGCGACAGCGCCCCGGTCTTGGAGAAGCAGAGATAGCCGAACGGGTTCTGCACCGTGTCGCAGCCCCCGGCGATCGCCATGTCGCAGGCGCCGGTGGCGAGCTCGCGCGCGGCGAGATAGATCGCCGCGAGCGACGAAGCGCAGGCGGCGTCCACCGTGAAGTTCACGCCGCCGAGATCGAAGCGGTTGGCGATGCGGCCCGCGACGACGTTGAGGAGGATCCCCGGGAAGCTGTCCTCGGTCCACTCGGGCAGCTCGGAGAGGAATTCCTCCGGCAGGCGCTGGAAGAAGCGCGGCAGCATCGAGCGGAACGCGTAGCGCCCTCCGAGCTCGGCCGCCCCGCCGCCGACGCCGAGGATGACCGAGGTGCGCGCCTTGTGCGGATTCACCCGGTCGTAGCCGGCGTCGCGCAGCGCCTGGTCCACCATCTCGAGCGCCAGCAGCTGCAGCGGCTCGATGCTACGGAGCGCGGTCGGCGGGATGCCGTACTTGAGCGGATCGAACGGCAGGTCCTCGAGGAAGCCGCCCCACTTCGAGTAGATGTGGTCGCGGCGCTTGCGGTCGGCGTCGAACCACAGCGACGCGTCGAAGCGGTGCGGCGGGATCTCGCCGATGGCGTCCTTCCCCCGGACGATGTTCTCCCAGAACGTCGCCGCGTCGTGCGCCCCGCCGGGAAGCAGGCACGAGATGCCGACGAGGGCGATGTCGAGCGGCGGCGGCGCGGCCGGACGCTCGTCGGCGGAGACGATCTGCGGCCGCGCCGCGAGCTCCGCGAGGAGCTCGGCCGAGCCGCGGCCGATGCGCTCGTGCAGCTCGGGAATGGTGGTGCGCTCGCGGTGCAGCGCCGCCACCTGGCCCAGCATGTACATCCCTTCGCGCCGCTGCTCGCCCTCGTCCACCGCGCGGAACGGGTCGGCCGCCTCGGCCGCGGTCGTCGTGCGGACGATGCCCTTCGAGGCGATGCGCAGGCGCCCCATGTTCATCGCTTCGAGCCGCTCGCGGATCTCCTCGCCGGGGACTCCCTCGCGCCGCAGCCGCGCCTTCTCCGCCTCGAAGGCGGAGAAGAATTCGGTCGGCGCGCAGCGGATGGCGTGCCCCGGCCCGGTCTCGACGAGGATGGTCCGGTCGGCTTCCATCGCCACGTCCTGGAACGCCGGGACGATGGCGCCGCTCGCCACCGCCTCCTCGGTGAAGAGATACGCGGTGCCGACGTCCACGCCGATCTTCATGCCGCGCTCGACGAGCGGCTCGCTCAGCGCGGCGACCATGGCGCCGCTGAGCGCGTCGTGGATGCCGCCACCGAAGAGCACGTGGACTTTCTCCGCCTCGGCGCGCGGCAGCGCGGCGTCGACCAGGACGCGCACCATCGTCTCCCAGAGGATGAAGCTGGTGCGCGGGCCGATGTGCCCGCCGCACTCGCTCCCCTCGAAGATGAAGCGTCGCGCGCCGTCGCGGACGAAGGTCTCCAGCATCCCGGGGGAAGGGACGTGCAGGTAGGTCGCGATGCCGCGCGCCTCGAGCGACGCCGCCTGGTCCGGTCGGCCGCCCGCGATGATGGCGAAGGGCGGCGGCGCGTCGTGGATGGCGCGCAGCTGCTCTTCGCGCAGCTCGCGCGGCACGAAGCCGAGGATGCCGACGCCGAACGGACGCCCGTTCAGCCGCGCGCGCGTGTCGCGCAGCAGCCGGCGCGCCGGCTCTTCGCGCATCAGCGCCAGCGCCAGCACCGGCAGCGCGCCGCCGCGCTCCACCGCGTCGATGAAGGCGGGGACGTCGCTGACGCGCGTCATCGGTCCCTGCACGATCGGATAGGTCGTGCCGTGCGAGCGGGCGAGCGGGGAGCCCGCGTCGAGCGCGCGCGCCGCCGCCGCGCCCGCGAGCGCCGCCGCCACGCGCGACCGCAGCGCCGGCAGGACCCGCCCGACGCTCTCGCCTTCGCGCCGGAACGAGGCGGCGAACGAGGCGTCCTGCCCCATGAGCCAGAGGCGCTCTTCGAGAACCGGGGCGTTCAGCAGCGCGGACAGCCCTTCGCGCCATGCCGCCGCGTTCGCGGACGAGCCAGGCGTTGCCCCGGTCGTTGACGATCCGTCCGAAGCGGCCGCGGCGCGCAGGCGATCGGCGAGGCGCTCGATTGCGTCGCGCGCGGTGAAGCCCGGGCGCGCGAAGAGGCGCAGCAGGCGGCCCGACGGATCGCGCACCGTCGCCGTTTCGCTGCCGTCCATCCGCTCGACGCGGCGGCGCATCGGTGCCGGAAGCGGCGATTCGCGCAGCAGGGAGAGCTGCCAGTCGAGCACGATGCCGGACGCGCCGCCGACCGCGCACGCCGCGGCGGTGTGCCAGCCGATGCCTCCCCACGCGAAGAGCGGCAGGCGGCTTCTCCGCGACAGGCGCTGCAGCAGGACGAACGTCGTCTCGTCGCCGACGCGGCCGCCGGCTTCCAGGCCGCGCGCCGCCGCCAGATCGAAGCCGAGTGCTTCGGCGCGTTCGAGGTCTTCGATCGAATGGACGATCGCGCCGACGCGGCGTGACCCGCGGCGCAGCCGCGCCACGGCGTCGCCGGCGCGCGCATCGTCGTCGAGCGCCAGCAGGAAGGTCGCGTCGTCCGGAAGGATCGACGCGGCGGCCGCGACGACGGCGTCGTCGGCGGGGGAGAGCACCGCGCCGATGCGTCCGCCGCGCGCGAGGGAGACGAGCCGGTCGAGCGCCGCGCGCGCGGTCTCCGGATCGCGGATCCCCTGGAGATCGAGCAGCCCCGTGGCGCCGGCGCGCGCCGCCGCGATCGGCAGTCCCGGATCGAACGTCCCCGGCAGGGAGACGACGACCTCTTCGAGGCGCGGCGGACGGCCGTCGGCCGCCGGTCGCATTCGCCTTGTGGTCATCCGCGTGTCATCCCCCCGAAGACACTCCGACCGCCCGGAACTTCTCCCTCCGACGCGTCCGCGGAGGACCGGCAACCCCTTGCAGGCGACAGGGTTGTTGTGCGGGTGGACCCGGAATCTACGGGGTGCGGCGGCGGGTGTCAATCGGATTGTGACCGACGCCACGGACGGCCCGTCCGGCCGGCTCATCGGCCCGTCAGCGTGACCGAAGTCCCGTCAGGTCCATGACGTTTTTCACCGCTCCGCCGGCCGGCCGACAGGGCCGCCGGCCGGGTCGTTTCGCCGGGGGTGCAGGATGCGTCTTCCCTTGCGAGCCGCTTGGTCGTAACTTTGGCGTCTCATGGGACAGGACAACGGCCGCGGGAACGGGGCGTCGGCGTCGCGCCGCGGCTGGAACGTCTCCGCCCTGCCGAAGATGAGCCGGCCGGAGGCGGCGCGGCTGTCGCTGGCGCACCAGCTCTTCCTCAAGGGGCGCTTCGCGCACGCGCTGGCCGAGATCGGGGCGGTTTTGCGCGACAACCCGGCGCTCGAGGCGGCGCATTTCATCCGCGGGCTGGTGCTCCTGCGTCAGGGGGAGTTCGCCGGCGCCTGCGCCGCGCTCGAAGCGGCGGTGCGGCTCAAGCCCGACCACGGCGCCGCGTGGCTCGTCCTCGGCTACGCCGAGATCGACCTCGGCCGGCTCGATCGGGCGCTTGCGGCCGTGGACGGGGCGCTGGCGGCCGACGCCGCCGACAGCAACGCCCACCTGCTCAAGGGGGCGGTGCTCGAGCTCCTCGATCGCCACCCGGAGGCGATGGAGTCCTATGCCGCCGCCTTGCGCTTCAACCCGCAGCTGCGGGTGGCGCGTTACAAGCTCGGGGGGTTGCTGCTCC
This sequence comes from Verrucomicrobiia bacterium, assembly GCA_035638075.1. Classification (GTDB taxonomy): domain Bacteria; phylum Acidobacteriota; class Polarisedimenticolia; order Gp22-AA2; family Gp22-AA2; genus DASRAU01. The sequence continues at coordinate 37,445 of DASRAU010000029.1, read as the reverse complement.
TCGCCGGCCGGGAGGAGGAGGCGGTGGAGCAGATGATGGCGGCGCACCGGCTGACGCCTCTCGACTCCCGCAGCCGGGTTGCCCTGGGGGACCTGTTCGGGGGACGGGATCTCGTCGAGGAAGCAATCGACGAGTACCGGGCGGCGCAGCGCCTCGATCCGCGCAGCGAGATCCCACCGGCGCGTCTCGGGCGCCTGCTCTACGAGCACGGCCGCTACGACGAGGCGCGGCCGGTCCTGGAAGAGGCGATCGCCCTCAACCCGAAGGACATGGACTCGACCCTGCGCCTCGGACGCATCCACCTGGCCTCCGCCCGCCGCGACGAGGCGGTGCGGGTCTTCGAGGCGGCCGAGAAGATTGACCCGTCCTGGCCCGAGGCCCAGGCGCTCCTGCGCCAGGCGCGCGGCGACGAAGGGTCTTCGTTCTAGAACGCCGCCCGGCTCAGGGCAGCCAGGACCAGACTTCCACCATGAAGAAGCGGACGATCGGCCGGGCCACGGCGCGCCACAGCACGTCCGGGGAGATGACGATCCGGGCGTAGCCGGTCATCCCCGGCAAAAGCTCGACGTGCCCGTCCTCGAGCTCGACTTCGACGTCCACGAAGCGATCGTCCTTGGGGTTGTAGAGCTCGGTCAGGTGGCTCTCCCGGTCGCTGCGCACCGGCTCGATCTCCAGCTCGCTCTCCGGCATCGCGCCGGTCGAGACCTCGTGCACCTTGCCCATCAGGAGCCGCCCGTCGAGTCCTTCGAGGCGCAGCTTGACGGTCTGCCCGGGCTTGATCTGCACCGCGGCCGCCTGGTCGGCCTGCACCGCCACGCGCAGATGCGACGTGTCCTGCAGGACCGCGACCAGGTCGCCCGGCTGCACGTACTGCCCGAGCCGCTGCTGCACGCCGAGGGTGATGACGCGCCCGGCGATGGGCGCGGTGACGTCCTTCAGCTCGAGGAGCTTGCGGTGGTGGTCGAGATCCGCCTCGAGCCGCGCCACCTCCGCCTCGGCGGCGCGGATCTCCTCGTTGCGCGCTCCCTGCTGCAGCTTGGCGAAGTTCTCGCGCGCGGTCAGCAGGAGCTGCTCCGACTGGTCGCGGGCCGACTGCACCCGCTCGATCTCCGCCTGGGTCTCCGCGGCGGCGGTGGCCATGAGGTCCTTCTTGCGCTTCAGCTCCCGCTCCTGGTAGTCGAGCTGGACCACGCGCAGATCGACCTCCTGCTTCGCCATGCGGATGTCCTCGGGCCGGGAGCCGGCCCGCAGGAGCGACAGGTCGGCGCGGGCGCGCTCGAGCGCCGCGGTCGTGGAGGCGACATTGGCGCTCTCGTTGCGCGCAGCGAGCGAGGCGATGATCGAGCCCGCCTCCACCCAGTCGCCTTCGCGGACGTTGACCTTGACGATCTCGTCGGCGATCTGCGCCCGCACGCCGTGCTGCGCCACCGGGACGAGGCGGCACTTGCCGCCGATTTCGTAGCTATAGGGAATGAAGCCGATGGCGATGATGCCGGCAACCACGAGCATGCGCACCGGCCAGCGAATCCACCACTTTCCACCCCCGCGAACGAGCCAACGCACCGCCCCGATCTCCATCACTTTTCTCCAGATCGATTCGTGGTACCACCATAGTAACAGGCACACTGCGAACAACGCCCCGGGCGCGGCGAAGCGCGAAGACAGCCACCACCCGAGGTACGTGAAGATCGCCACCGGCGCCAGGATGTCGAAGATGCGGATCGACACGCCGTAGAACCGGAACCAGAAGCGCTCGCGCTCGGTGAGCGGCTCGGGCGACGGGCGCCACCCGGTCCATGCGTCCGCCTCCGCCAGCACCCGGTCCCACAGGAACGGCTTCTCCAGCTTGACGGCCAGCATCAGCGACGCGTCGTAGGGGAGCAGCGGGCAGAGCCGCGAGATCAGGGCGAAGATGCACGGCGGCACCAGCACCAGCCAGAACTTGCGCAGCCACGTGCCCGGCTCCGCCATCCACCACCCGAGCATCGCGACCGAACCAATCGCCGCGGAGCAGAAGATCCCCGTCCACAGGACGGTCCAGCGCCGGTTCTCGGGGAGCATGAAGAACGAGTCGCCGACGTCCGCCTGGAAGTACGGCAGCAGGTGCTTGTAGAAGCGGACGCCGAACCGGTCGAGACGCCCCCCGAACTTGCGGAACGCCGTGGCGACGACGAGCTCGCGCGGCAGATTGAGGAACAGGATCGTCTGCAGCACCGAGGCGATGACGAGGAGCGGCAGGCGCGGCGGCTGGAAGACGCCGCTCAGCTCCCTCAGGTACTGGCCGAACCCCGACACGACGGCGGTCACGCCGAGCAGGAAGAGCGCAGAGGCTCCCCACGCACAGTAAGGATGGATGAGCCAGCCGATCACGGCGGAAGACACGTCGAAGAACAGGTTGACGTTGCGCTTCGAGTCCGCCTTCGACAGCGGATCGGGAACCGGGGCGGCCGATGGCGCCGGGGGCGGAGTCGCAGGGTGGGCGGCGGCGCCGTTCGCGAGGAACCCCAGAACCCGCAGCTGCTCGAGAAGCCCCGCCACTTCCCCGGGCGGCAGCGCGCCGCCGTACAGCGACGCGAAGTCGCGCTCGATCACGTCGGGAGTCCTGCGGCCGTCCATCAGGTCGAGGACGCAGCGCTCGCGCGCGCCGAATTCGAAGCACTCGCCGCTCGCGCCGTCCACCAGGAGGAAGGTGCCGGGGCTCGACTTGACGATCTCGAGCCCTTTCCGCAGCTCAGGAAGCATGGTCGGCGAGCAGGTCGCGGAGCCGGTTCTCGGCCTCGGTCAGACGCGGGTCGAGACGCAGGGCGTGGCGCAGGGCCTCCGCGGCATCATCGCGGCGGCGGGCGGCGCCGTAGGCGATGCCGCGCACGAGATGAGTCAGCGCCCGGCGCCCGACGCGATCGCGCGGCGCCCCGCCGGCCAGGGCCTTCTCGATCCGGTCGGCGCGCTCCACGACGTCCGGCAGCAGGGGATTGAGCCGCACCGCCGCCAGGAGCATCTCGACCGCCTCGGCGTGCCGGTCGATCGAGGAGTACAGGTTCGACAGGGCGGCATACGACTCGCCGTTCTTCGGATCGATCTTCACGGCCCACGACAGGAGCATGTGGGCCTCGGAGGTCCAGCCCATCTCGAGGAACAGGGCGGCGAGACGCGCGCGCAGGTCGCCGTTGGCCGGGTCCACGCGGATGGCCGTCTGGTACTCGCGCACCGCCGCGTCACGATCCCCGCGCGCCCGGTGCAGATCGCCGAGGAGCATCGGGTGCGCCGCGCTCTTCGGGTTCAGCTCGCGCGCCAGGGTGGCGCTGGCGATGGCGGTCTCGAGGTTGCCGGTCTCCTGCAGCAGGCGGGCGAGATGGTGATGCGCCCCGTCCATGGCCGGGTCGGCGAGGATCGCCGCGCGGCAGGCGAGGATCGCCTCCTCGCGGCGCTCGAGCGCCGCGAGCAGCTCGCTGCACAGCAGGTGCGACTGCGCCTGGGAATCATCGAGGGCGATGGCGCGATCGACCGCTGCGAGCGCGTCCTCCAGGCGGTCGAGCTCGCGGCGTTCGTGGGCCAGGCAGAACCAGGCCTCCGCAAGCCCCTCGTCCAGGCGCACCGCGAACTCGAGCGATCGCACCGCGTCGGCCGGCCGGTCGTCGGCCGCGTGGACCAGCCCGCGCACGAGATGGGCCACCGCGAACTCCGGATTGCCGCGCAGCACCGCGTCCGCCTCGCGCGCCGCGCGGGCGGTCTGACCCTGGGCGAGCAGGGCGCGCGCGAGCAGGAGCCGCGCCGCGCTGTTGCCGCCGAGGCGCTTGAGGCGCAGCGGCGGCCGCTCTTTCGGGGCGGATGTCACGGCCGGCCTCCCGCGCCGCGCTGCGACAACGCGATGACCAGGCCGGCGCGCGTTCCGACCCAGGCGACCGTGGTCGGGATTCGATCGCCGTCCGGGAGCGCCTCGGCCAGCCGGCCGACGGCGCGCAGCTCGACGCGCTCCAGGCCGGCATCGCAGGCGACGACATGCAGGTTGAGCGGCGAGCCCATCAGTCCAAGGCCGGTCGCCTTGGCGGCGGCCTCCTTGGCGCAGAACAGCCGCAGGGCCCGCTCGGCGCGCCGGTCGGCAGGTCCCGCGTCCAGGCGCCGGCGCTCGTCGTCGGTGAAAGCGCCTCGTTCGTAGTCACCCCGGCGCCGGTCGAGGCGCTCGACGTCGATGCCGATCCCGACGGCGCGGGTCGCGACCGCGGCCACGGCGATCCCTTCGGTATGCGCGATCGACAGCGCGATCGCCGGCCCCGCGGACGGGCGGCCGCGCTCGTCGGTCCGCACCACGATCTCCCGGCGGGACGGCGGTGATGGACGGGCCTCCGGTCGCGACGGGAAGTCGGAGCGCATCAGGCGAAGCCGCACCGCTTCCTTGGCGGCCAGCCGTCCCATCAGCCACTCACGCCGGCGTTTCGGCAGCCGGAACGATCGCCAGGTCTCGAGCTCGTCGGGTGCGAGCGATACCGGCGCCAGCTCCCCGATCGCTTCGGCGTCATCGGGCGTGGCCGACAGATCCAGGACGGTGCACACGAGGTCGTCGTCCGCCGGTCCCGGCGGCGTGAACCGACCCGGTCGGAACGGATCTCCCCCCGATCCGTCCGTCCGTACAGCGCCGGACGGACGCAAAGAATCCGCGTCCGAAGAGGACTTTTCGCAGACGATGGGCGTGGCTCCTGTTTCGGGTCAGCAGGTCATATACGCCGGGCCTCCGGCGTTGTCAAGTCTTGTCCTGTCCACGAGATACGGAACATCGGCAGATGTCGGTCCGCCGCCGTCACGGAAGGCCACCGTCAGCAAACCAACACCGCGTGCCGCAATCCCGGAGAGCCCGCTTCGATCCTCGGCGTGCCTTCCATGATGACCGCGCGGTGCCTTCGATCGATCGAACGGGGGTCTTCGCACTCCGTTGAAGCAACCCCCGGCCGCGCCTGGTCCGAAATCGATCCGAACGGAGGTCGCACGGGCGCGATGTCACGCGACCGGCATCAGAAAGCCGCGATCACATCCTTGACATCGCATCAGGCCGGGCGTAAAAGAGCGCTTGATTCCGGACTTTTTCGGCATTTCTGTCCACCGGGCCATCAGCAGTACGCAACGCTTGCGGCGAAGCCTCTCGCCGGGGTTCACGCGTGCATCCGATGGCCCTCAATAGTCAACCGCGGGCCCGCTCGGCCCGCGGCAGGGGGGAAGATGGACACGAAGCGCTGTAGCACCACTCTGCCTGTCCTGACCGGGGCCTTCCTGGCCCTCGTCGTCCTGGCGTTCGCCGCGGCGCCCGTGCTGGCGCAGGTGATGCCCACACCCAGGCCGACGGTTCTGCCGCGGCCGTCCGTCGATTGCCACGACCTGGACGGCGACGGTTACGGCGCGCCCGGCAACCCGGCCTGCGCCAACGGTGGGGAGCAGGACTGCAACGACTCCAATCCCGCGATCAATCCGGGGGCGTCGGAGACGTGCAACACCGTCGACGACAACTGCGACGGCAACGTCGACGAAGGCTACCTGCTGAGCAAGGAGAGCGCGAACTCAGGCGATTACGACTGCCAGGACGGGATCGACAACGACGGCGACGGCAAGACGGATCAGCTGGATCCGCAGTGCGCCGCGGCGATCTGCTCGTTCGGCGACCCGGCCGGCTGCAGCACCGGAGACCCGGGGGGGTGCTGCCTCACCGGCGCCAGCACCGTCTGCAAGGCGGACGGCTCCGGCACCGAGTGCGCCATCCTGCCCGGTCACTTCCAGCATTTCCAGAATCCCGAGCCGCTGGTCTCGGCCTCCGAGGCAGCCTGCTTCGACGGCGAGGACAACGACTGCGACGGCCTGACGGATCACCAGGAGCCCTCCTGCCAGACGGCGGAGAAGTGCGACGGGTTCGACAACAACGGCGACGGCCTGGTGGACAACGATCCGCTGTTCGCCAACAAGGGGCTGCCGTGCTTCGCCGGGGTCGGTGTCTGCCGGACCAACGGAATCTTCAAGTGCACCGCCGACGGGTCGGCCCTGGAGTGCACCGCCGTCGCGGGGATCCCGGGCGTGGAAGGGCCCGCGGGGACCGGCAAGTGCTCCGACGGCAAGGACAACGACTGCGATGGCGTCACCGACATCGCCGATTCGAACTGCCAGACGGCGGAGAAGTGCGACGGCCTGGACAACGATGGCAACGACGGCGCGGACGAGGACTTCACCGACCTTGGTGACTCCTGCACGGTCGGCGTCGGTGCCTGCGAATCGACCGGCGTGAAGGTCTGCAAATCCGACGGCACGGGCACCATCTGCAACGCCGCCGCCAAGACCGGCACGGTCGAGGGTCCCAGCGGTCCGACCTGCAGCGACCTCATCGACAACGACTGCGACGGGACGACCGACCTCGACGACGCCGCTTGCGGCTCGTCGCAGCTCGCGGTCGAGTGCTCCCTGCGCTACGTCAACGGCAGCAGCGGCGCCGACTGCACCGGCTGGCACCTCGTCAACTATGACGTCCTGCACGGCGGGCCGGACACCGAGGTGAAGGCGGAACTGCTCGCCATCGGCCTCGACGGCTCGGTGCTCGGCGTTCTGCCGGCTAATGCGGGCGACCAGGCCCACCTCGCGAGCAAGATCGGCCCGGGCGACTTCAAGCTGGCGACGACCAGGAGCGCCAAGGGGACCAAGCACCAAGTCTTCGCCCCCGTGCCGATGCTGCGCGTCACCGCGACCGACGGCCCCAACACCGCGGTGGCCTACTGTTCCAACGTGCCGTACCTCGACGTCATCCGACCGAGCGGGGACGTCGTCAGCGCCTCCGAGAGCACCCTGACGCCGGTCTTCGTCGCGCTGCCGCGCGTCGATCCGGCCTCGCTCGTGATCAAGGTGGACGGCGTGGACATCGTCGCCGGGCTCGGGCTCGACCCGGCCACGGACTTCCCCGGCGGCAAGTACGCCGGCGACGTGGCCATCGGCGGCGTCACCGTCCACGTGGTGGATCTCCTGGTGGACAGCGCGCCGATCGCCTCGCTCGGCTCCAACACCCTGTCGTTCAGCCTCGACGGGCTGGGCTGCGGGACGCACATCATCACGGTCAGCGGCGAGCCGCAGGCGGGCGCGCGGCGCAACCCGCAGTCCACGCAGTGCGTCGAGGACGACCTCACCGACAAGGCGACCTCGGTCGTCTTCAGCATCACGATCACCAACCCGACGTCCGGCCAGCTCACCAATGTCGTGCCGACGCCGGTGGAAGGAGTCGTCTGCGGCGGCTCGCACATCGCCGAGCTGTCCGTCAACGGCAAGGCGCTCGACCCGGAGGTCGGCCAGGTGGTGACCCCGGGTGACGGCGTCAACACCGGCGACAAGGTGACTCTGACCTTCTCGACGACGCTCAACCAGACCGACCTGGCGGCGGAGATCGCGGGGACCAACACCGAGGCCTTCACCCTCGACCCGGGCTCCAACTACCTGTATGCCCGGGCGGCCGACGACGAGGGGAACGCCACGTACGACGCGCTCACATTCGCGGTGGGAGACGTCTCCAAGCCCGGCTCGCTCTCGCCTGCGCAGCAGAACGAGCTGGCGGCGCTCGTGGACGTGACCGCCCGCGAGGCGCTCCTGTCGCACATCAGGCCCGCGGCCGGCAACGTCGTCCCCAACGCCTTCGCCATGGGGATGACCAAGTCGGCGCTCGACACCTTCTTCACCCAGACCTGCGCGAACGCCAACGCCGACACCAAGGCGCAGATCCTCTCCAAGCTCGTGGGCAAGCAGTTCCCGGGCAAGGAGGTCGAGGTGGACGCGGCCTGCAACCCGACCGCCTCCACGAAGATCACGGACGTCACCTTCAACGGCGACTTCACCTGCTCGGTCGAGCTCGCCGACAACCTCATCACCATGACGGCGTTCGTGCCGGAGATGAAGGTCTTCACCAACACCTACGGCTACTGCTGCGACGGCTGTGACTTCATCTGCTGGTCGGAGGTGATCGTCGACGTCGACATCGACTTCACGATTCCGAAGCCGGGGGCGCAGCCGATCCGCTTCGTCTTCCCGGTGGACGAGGCGCACATGCTGAACGGCGGCGACATCAACGGCCAGTTCGTCAAGCCGTCCGCCATCGCCGACGGGCACGTCTCCGCCAACCGCTCCGAGGTCAACTGCTTCTCGGCGGTCGCCAACTTCTTCATCACGCTCGGCAAGGCGATCGTCGACGGACTGGTCTTCATCTTCACGTTCGGCCAGGTGGATCCGCCGTTCGACCTGGGGCCGTCGTTCGATGACGTCGCCAACAGCGATGATCTCAACGCGCAGCTCCAGATCGAGGAGTTCCCGGTGGCGATGAAGGGCATCAAGCCGGACGCCGGCGCGGTCGCCGACACCGGCAAGCTCCTGACGACCACGCCGACCTCGGTGGACATCAAGACCGACGGCGTGACCATCGGCCTCGACGGCCAGTTCTCCTCGACCTTCACCGACCCGGACACGCTCGACAACCCGGGCGGGGTGTCGAACCCCGCGCCGATGCCGGCGGCATCGCAGCCGCCTCCCGCGGGCAACACCTACTTCGTCATGACGGACGACATCGTCAACCAGCTCTTCGCGGCGATGCAGGCGCAGGGGGAGTTCAACACCGTCTGCAAGCCGTCCGGCAAGACCGTCGGTGATTTCCTCGAGCCGGACTGCTCGACCCTCGACACGGCGATCAAGCGCGGCATCTGCCAGGGCCAGAAGCGGGTGGACTGCGGGACGATCACCGAGCCGCTGGCGGCCGCGCAGGTGGTCGCGCGCGGCGCCTGCTTCGGCGCGACGCACGAGCACAGCTTCTGCGCCACGCTCGGGACGGGGAACGGGCAGACCATCTGCGAGGCGACGCCGTTCCTCAACCTGTTCTTCGACCAGAAGTTCCTGTTCTGCGGCCAGATGAACACGCCGCCGCGCCTGCTGCTGCACGACGACCCGGGCACGTCGGGGATCATCGAGTCCGACCTGCGCTTCAAGAACTTCCTGGTCGGCGTGGTCCTGGACCGCAACCTGGACAACACGGTCGCGAGCCTCACCACGGTCGGCACCTGCACGGGGACGACGGCCGAGATCAACGGCGACTGCAAGTTCGCGGCGGTGTGCGTGGACTTCGAGCTGATCACCAACTGGAGCCTGACCAACGAGGGCGGGAAGCTGCGCATCCGGCCGGACATCCTCGGCAAGCGTGAGCCGCCGCCCCCGCACGATCCGGGGTCCGTCTGCGCCGGCGGCACGCCGGTCACGAGCCCGCCGGCGGCGGGGAGCGGGGCCGTCAGCGGCCCGTCCCCGACCGACGCCGGGCAGAATGCGGAGGGTTTGACTCCGCCGTTCCAGACCGACGGCCTCGACCTCAACGGGATCGTGAAGTTCGCGAACCCGCGGTTGATCGTCATCGAGACCGACGGCAAGCCGGAGTTCCAGGACTTCTTCGGAATCACCGGCGAGATCGTCGCCCCCTAGGCGCGGTCCCGTCCGGAAGGACACGGGGCGTCCGGTCGATGACCGGACGCCCTTTTTCTTTGCGGGCGTCTGAGGCCTCGGCGCTGGAGAGGGCGCGGTCCCGACGGAGGGCGCGCGGGCTGGATCGGCGGATCAGCCGGCCGCGGGGGCGGCATAGGCGCCGGCGCGCGCGACCTCGTCGTAGCGGATCCTCTCGACGTCGAACGCCTCGAGGTTGTCGATGAGGCGGCGGATCGTCGTGTCGAAGGAGGGCTTCGTCTTGCTGCGGGTGCGGTAGAGCGGATTGGTGCGCGACAGGACGAAGTTCTTCACGTAGGGATGCCGGATGCCCCGGCGCTTGAGCTTCTCGACGATCTTCTTGAGCTGGTCGTCGGCCTCGGCGACGCGGGCGGCGCGCTCCTCGCGCACTTCGAAGGCGCTCCTGAGCGTCCGGTCGAGGAAGCCGTCCACGCGGCGCAGGATCGGCGCATAGGCGCCTCCCGCGAAGCGGGCGTTCTTCTCGTACAGGAGCCCGAGGGTGATGAAGTGCGGCTCCTCGAACTGGAAGGCGAACGAGTCCTCGTGGCGCCGGTCGCCCTCCTCCATCAGTCCGCGGTACATGCGGATCACCTCGAGGGACTTCTCCTTGAGGTTGTGCGCCTTCTCGGTATTGAGCGCCAGGATCTGGAAGGCCACCTCCGGCTCGGGGACGAGGATCGCCGGGACGAAGTCGGCCTTCAGCTTGTCGAGGGCCCAGCGGCGGTGGTTGCCGTTCGGCACCCAGTACCCTTCGCCGCCGCGCACCGCCACGACCGGGTCCACGAACCGGTCGAGCCTCTTGATCACCTTGTGCAGGCGCTCGGCGTGGGCCTTGGAAAGGTCACGCTGGTACGGCGTCGGCGCCACGCGGGGACGGGGGAGGAGCGCGAAGAGCTGCCAGTGTCCGCCAACCGGCTCGCGGTAGGCCGCGAGGACCGTTCCCCCGTCGGCGACGACCTGTTCCGCCAGGCGATCCACCTCGGCGGGAACGCGCGCGCCTTCGGGGTGGACGGAGAACGAGGTCGCCCCGGAGGTGGCCACGTCAGCTCGGGTCCGTCAGGTCCTCGGGCGTGTCCGGGTCCGGAACGGGGTCCGCGCTGTGGCTGCGCCGGGGTCGCCGTCGCACCAGCGTCTGGGGATCGGCGTAACCGGCCGGGTACCAGAACCCGGTGCGATCCCGCTGGCCGGGCGGAAGGACCGTTTCCTGGTCCTTCGCCTCCCTGGCATTCCCGGCATCCTTGGCTTCATTCTCATGGGCGCGGGACGCCATCCACCCTCCCCGGAGGAGCGCGCGGAAAGAGAAGCGCGCGCCGGTCCTTCGTCGTGTCGTTGTGTGAGAGCGGCCGGATGTTAGCGCAGGGCGGCCGCGCCCGGCAAGACGACGCGAAGAACGGGCGGGGTGGGGACGGAGCCGCGGCCGGGTGACGCGGGAGCGCCGCGACCCGTGACGGCGGCGGGATCCTACTGCTGTGCGCTGCCCGGCCATTGGTAGAAGGAGCTGTTGGTGTAGACGATGTCGCAGTTCATGTCGGTCGTCAGGCCGCCGGTGTTGGTTCCCGGCGCGCTGTCGCGTCCGTAGGACGTGATGGTGTACTGGCTGCCCGACGCATTGGTGTCCACGTGCCACTGACCGCCGAACCCGTCGGTCGGGGGAACCGTGCGCATGTACTGCGGCGACAACATCCCGGTCAGGGCTCCCGCGCCGGCGTCGCTCAGGCCGCGCGGATAGGTGTTGTAGTCCACCGAGTACAGCTCGAGGGCGTTGCCGATGCCGCGCATGTCGGTCATGGTCGCCTTCTGCTTGGCGCGGTCCATCGCGTTCTTCAGGTTGGGGAAGGCCAGCGCCGCGATGATGCCGATGATGGTCACGACGATCAGCAGCTCGATGAGGGTGAATCCACGCTGCGCGCGGCGGCGCGTTCGGACCGTCGACATCGATCGGCTCCTCCGGAAGGGGGGGGAGTCTAGCAGATTCGGCAAGCCCGGCACGGCGTCGACCCGGGCTGCACCGCCCCCCGACACGCTCCCCTATACGGCGGTGGTGGTCCCGGCGTCTAGGCGGTTGTGTTTTCCAGGCCGGCGAGCAGCCGTGCCGGATCGACGTTGCCGCCGCTGAGGACCACCGCGGCCGGTCCGGCCAGCCGGACCGCGCCGGACAGGAGGGCGGCGACTCCGACGGCACCGCTCCACTCGACGAGGAGCCGCTCGTCGAGCAGGAGGCGCCGCGCCGCGTCGGCGATCGCGTCGTCGTCGACGGTGACCACCTCGTGCACGTAGCGCTGTGCCACCGCGAAGGTCAGATCCCCGGGACGGCTGGGCAGGAGTCCGTCGGCGATGGAGCCGACCGACGGGAGCGTGACCGGGGCCCGCGCGGCGAGGGACGACGACATCTTCGCGGCCCCCTTCGGCTCGACGCCGATCACCTTGACGCCGCGCTTGTGGTAGGCGCACGCCAGCGCGATCCCGGCGAGCAGTCCGCCGCCGCCGACCGGCACGAGGACCGCCGACGCCTCCGGCATCTGCTCGAGGATCTCGACCCCCGTCGTTGATTGCCCGGCGATGATGAACGGATGATCGAACGGCGGCACCATCGTCAGGCTGCGCTGTTCCGCGATCTCCTTGGCGCGCGCGTGCCGCTCGAGCGAGGTGGTGCCGCACAGGTGGATCTCGGCGCCGAGGTCGCGGACCCGGTCCTTCTTGATGGCCGGTGCGGTCTCGGGCATGACCACGACCGCCCGCACCCCCGCCCGCTTCGCGGCGAGCGACATGGCGATGGCGTGGTTGCCGGACGAATACGTGATGAGGCCCCGCGACCGGGCTTCGGCGTCCAGGCAGGCGACGAAGTTGGTCGCGCCGCGGATCTTGAAGGCGCCGCCCGCCTGCAGGTTCTCGCACTTGAGGGAGACCGGCTGGCCGGTCCGGCCGCTCAGCAGATCCGACGGCAGGAGGGGGGTGACCCGCGCCCCGCGCGCCACACGCGGCCGCGCCAGCCGCAGCTCGTCCGGTCCCAGACCCTCGTCGATCGCCGCCATGCACCCCTCCGGAAGGCCTTCATTATAATGAGCGGCCGGAGAGGATCCGGGTCGGGGGGCGAAGATGTTCGCAAAAGAAGGCCTCCAGGGGGTGGTGGCGGCGCGCACCGGCCTCAGCCGTATCGACGGCGAGCGCGGCGTCCTGGCCTACCGCGGCTATTCCATTCACGACCTCGCCGCGCACGCCTCCTTCGAGGAGGTGCTGCACCTGCTGTGGTACGGCGAGTTGCCGAACCGGACCCAGCTCGAGGAGACGCGCCGCAGCCTGGCAGCGCAGCGGGCGCTTCCGGAGCGGGTCGGCGACCTCATTGCGCGCGCCGCCAGGGACGGCGCCCCGATGGACGTGCTGCGCACCGCGGTTTCGGCCCTGGCCATTGGCGACCCGGACCTGCACGAGTCCACCCGCGAGGCCAACCTGCGCAAGGGGTTCCGGATCGCGGCCCAGATGCCGACCGCGATCACGCTGCACGACCGGACCCGCAAGGGGCAGGAGCCTTTGCGCCCCAACCCCGAGCTGGGGCACGCCGCCAACTTCCTGTGGATGATGACGGGACGGTCGCCGGAGGCGCTTTCGGTGCGCTGCCTCGACGTCGCCATGATCCTCCAGATGGATCACGGGCTGAACGCCTCGACCTTCGCGGCGCGCGTCGCCGCCGGGACGATGGCCGACCTGCACGCCGCCGTGACCTCGGCCATCGCGACGCTCAAGGGTCCGCTCCACGGCGGGGCGAACCACGATGTCATGGTGCTGCTGAAGACCATCGACGACCCGGACCGGGCCGCCGATCACGTGCGGGCCGCGCTGGCGCAGAAAAAGAAGATCCCGGGCTTCGGGCACCGCGTTTACAAGACGCTCGACCCGCGCGCCATCCACCTCAAGGAGCTGTCGGCGCGCCTGGCGCAGGCGACCGGGCAGGAGAAGTGGTACCGCATGTCCACGGTGATCGAGGCGACGTGCAAGGAGGTGAAGAACCTCAACGCCAACGTCGACTTCTACGCCGCCTCCACCTACTCGATGCTGGGGTTCGAGATGGACCTGTTCACGCCGATCTTCGCCGCCAGCCGCGCGCCGGGATGGATCGCCCACGTCATCGAGCAGCACACCGACAACCGGCTGATCCGACCGCTCGAGGAATACATCGGCCCGCCGGATCGCGACTGGGTGCCCATGGAGGGACGCGCATGAAGACGACGGCGCTGTTGCTCGCGGCGGGGGAATCGGAGCGGATGGGGTTCCCGAAGGCGCTTCTTCGCTGGGGAGGCCGCCCGCTCCTGTCGCACCAGCTCTCGGCCCTGCAGCGCAGCCGGATCGACGAGTGCATCGTCGTCCTGGGTCGCGAGGCCGATCGGCTGCGGGGAATGGTGCGGCCGATCCTGCGTCCCCACGGATGGAAGGCGCACGCCGTCATCAACCCGCGGCCTTCCGATGGAAAGGCGTCGTCGGTCCAGGCGGGGCTCGCGGCCCTGTCGCGGCCGCCCGACGCGATCCTCATCGCCGCCGTCGATCAGCCGCTCGAGACCCGGCTCGTCGACGCGCTGCTCGAAACCGCGGAAAAGGAATGGATTATGCCCCGGGACGGCGTCTGGCCGGCGCGTCGCATCGTCGTCCCGACCTTCGACGGGAAGCGCGGCCATCCGACGCTGTTCCACGGCTCGCTTTTGTCCGAGCTCCTCGGAGTCAGCGAAGCGACCGAAGGGCTGCGCCGGGTGGTGCGGAGGATCCCGGAACGCGTCCTGGAGATGCCGTGGCCGCGCTCCGGGATCCTCCTGAACCTCAATGCACCCGGCGATCTCGAAGCGCTGCGGGAGGGAGATTCTTCTTCCCTCCCTGCGTGAGGATCATCGACTTCTCGCCGTTCCAGTCGAACAGCAGCTGGCTTTCCACCCTGGGCGTGTCTCCATCCTCGGCCGTGATCCGCAGGACGTACAGACCAGGCGCCGGCAGAGCGGCGAGGGAGATCGAATGAGGCAGCCGGCCTTTCGCGTAATCCGCGGAGACGAGAGCCGGGAGACCGGCCGCCAGCACAACCTCGGTCGGCGTCACACGCTCCACGATGTAGTCGAATCCGGGGTACTGGTTCACCGGCCGCACGCAGATCGGGAAGGGCGCCGGACGGTCGAGGAGCAGGTCCGTTCCCCCGAAGGCCCCGAGGCTGCATGAGCCTTCGAACATCCGGTAGTCCGCCTGCCCGTCGTTGCAGCCGGCGTTCGAGTCCACATCGGCGAGGCGCGGCGTCGAGAAGGGGACGACCGCGTAGACGATCCCTTCACCCGGAACACCCCGAGGAAGGAAGGCGTTCGTGCACGGGTCCTTCATCGCGGTCACCACCTCCGGAACGATCGCGGCCGGCTCGATGGTGACCTGGCCGAAGGGCTTGTCGCCGTCCGGATCTCCGAGCGTGACCCGCGCCTCGAGGGCGTGCGGTGGAGTCATCGCCGGGCCGATGGAGAGGATGCGGACGGCCGGCTGGCAGGCATCTCCCGCTCCGTCGCCGTTCGAGTCGGCCTGCCCGGGGTTGGGAGCGGCGGGGCAGTTGTCCCCCGAGTCGGCAATGCCGTCCCCGTCGCTGTCGTTTCCGGCATCGGTGGGAAAGAGGTCGCAGTCGTCGGGGATGCCGTCGCCGTCGCTGTCCTTCCCTCCACCGGCGAGCACCTCGGAGTCGGGGCGCGCCGGGACCACGGTGTCGGGGCAGACGTCGGTCGCATTGGGCACGCCGTCGCCGTCGCGGTCGGCGTCGCAGGCGTCGCCGAGCCCGTCCCGATCACGGTCGCGCTGGTCGGCATTGGGAAGCCCCGGGCAATCGTCGCAGGCGTCGCCGCTGCCGTCGCCGTCGGCGTCCGCCTGATCGGCGTTGGCTGAGTGCGGGCAGTTGTCAGCGGCGTCGGCGACGCCGTCTCCGTCGATGTCATCCGCCAGATCGAGGATGGACATGGCGTCGAGCGCGTCGCAGCATCCGGACCGGCCGCCGTACAGGAAGAACCGGTCGGCGGCCTGGTCGAAGACCCCGATCTGACCGCTCTTCGGGGAAGTGGCGTCGAGCGAGGGGAGGAACCGCCACCGAACGCCGTCGTAGGCGCGTGTCGCGGCGGTCAGCTCTCCCGCCCCGGGGACGTCCCCGAACAGGCTTCCAAGCGTCCCGATGCTCCCGCCGACGAGCAGGAGCTGACGGCGCGCCTTGTCCCAGGAGGCGATGCCTCCGGTCCCGGGAGCCAGGTCGCCACGCGCATCCACCGGCTGCCAGGAGAGGCCGTCGAATTCCCAGACGTCGTTTCCCGAGCCATGGCCGCTGTAGTCGACTCCGCCGACGAGCACGGTGACGCGATGGAGGCCGTCCCACGCCATGTCGCCGGCGCGTCGGGGACCGGGCGACTGTGGCGTGGGCACGGTGCGCCAGCCGCCGTCCTGGTACATCCAGGTGTCCTGCTTGATCGAGTCGTACCAGGCGAGCCTGGGATTCTCGCCGCCGTACAACACCAGCGCCTGGCGGGCTTCGTCGTACACGAGCCCGAAGGGCAGGCGCGGCCCCGGGGCGGCCAGAGGTGAAACCTGCGTCCAGGAACCCGTGGCACCGTCGAACTCCCACTGATCTCCCAGGATGGCGGGCACTCCCGACGTGGTGTCGGTCTGACCGCCATAGAGCACGATGCGCCGGCGCACGCTGTCGTAAGCCATCTTGTGGAGCTCGCGCGGTGGCGGTGCGACATCGGTCAGCCGGCGTCGCCAGGTTCCGTCGAATTCCCAGGTCTCCGAGTCCAGGTTGCCGATCGCGGCGTGCCTTCCGCCGAAGAGGACCATGACGCCGCGGCCGGCGTCATAGGCGACGGCGGCGCCGCCGCGCGCCCCGGGCCCCGTCGGTCCGGCCGACCAGCGGTTCGCGACTTCGCCGCCGATCACCGTCGGGTCGCAGGCGTCGCCGATGCCGTCGTGATTCGAGTCGGTGACGTTCATCGATCGCAGGCCGGGACAGTTGTCGATGGGCGAGTAGGCCGGCGCGGCCGGGTTCAGATCGCGGTCCGCGTCGAGCAGGTTCGGCGTGGGATTGCCTGGCCAGACCTCCGGCCGGGCGAGGAACGTATCGCTGCCGGGGGACTGCGGGAACAGGGCGAACGGCCCGACGAGACTCGGTGCTCCCGATCGGGGAAGAATGGAGGTGAACGTGTCGAACCGCAGATCCGGTCCGGACGGCACGCGCAATCCCTGCAGACCGTTCGACAGGAAACGCGGCCCGGGCGCACAGAGCAGGCAGGGAGGGCAGTTCCCCATGCACGGGTCGAACGTCAGGAAAGAGCCGTCGAACAACTGACGCGTTCCGGCGGCGTCGTCGTGCCGCGTGATGCCCCGGACCGAGAGTCCGAGCCGCAGCGAACCCGGCGGAACGAGACGCGCTCCCGTGGCCTGGACGAGGGCGCGGTCGAGCGGATCCGCCGTCACTCCCCGGAACGGTCCGGGGACGGCAGTCCCGTAGGGGTAGAAGTGCCCGAAGGCACCCGACTCGTCGGGGATGACGTCGTTCGCCATCGATGGGTCGGGACGGTCATCGAGAGCGAAGTTGTGGTTCCGGTCCTCCGTTCCGTCGTCGAGGCGGCCGTCGCCGTCCCGGTCCTCTCCGGGATCCAGAATGCCGTTGTGGTTGTCGTCCTCGGCGAAGATGTCCAGGTGATGGTCGCAGTCCTTGTCCTCGCGATTCACCCCTTCGCATCCATCCGGCGGAGTGAGGTGTCCGTCGCCGTCGATGTCTTCGAGAGGATCGAGGATGCCGTTGTGCGGCCGGAAGTCCTCGTAAACATCGAACCTGCCGTCGTGGTCGAGATCTTCGTTCGGCCTGAGGAGGGTGGTCGGCGTGTTCAGCGCCTGCAGGTTGTAGGCCGCGCCGTTCCAGGCCACGGAAAGGACGATCACGCCGCCGCGTGACGGCCGCGGGGATCCGTACGGATAGAAGTGGCCGGCCTGGCCCGATTCATCGGGAATGGTGTCGTTGTCCACCGACGGGTCGGGCCGGTCGTCGAGCGCATTGTTGTGGTTGCGGTCCTCGGTCCCGTCGTCCAGACGCCCATCGCCGTCCCGGTCCTCGCCGGGATCCAGGATGCCGTTGTGGTTGTCGTCCTCGTCAATGAAGTCCAGGTGATGGTCGCAATCCTTGTCTTCGCGAGTGGCGCCCTCGCATTCGCCGGGCGGGGTCAGGTGACCGTCGCCGTCGACGTCCTCACCGGGGTCGAGGATGCCGTTGCGCGGCCGGAAATCTTCCTCGACGTCGAACTTGCCGTCCCCATCGAGGTCCTCCTGCTCCTGGTGGACGAGAATGACGATCGGCGGGTTGGGCGGACTGGCGAAGGCGGGGCAGCCGTTCGTGCGCGGGTCCCCCCAGCCTCCGGCGCCGTTGCCGGGCGCTTCGACGATCCAGTCGGGGAGCCCGTCGCCGTCCACGTCGCCGATCGGCTTCAGCCAATCCGAGGCGGACAGCGAGCCGCTGTTGTTCGCGTCCCCCGAGCCGAGCAGGAAGAACGACGCCTGGGGATGCGCCCCAAGGCCGGTGAGGACGATGCGCGGCCCGGCCGCGGGGTCGCCGCTGGTGATGGGATAGGACACACTCGGCGGGCACGCCGCTTCGGCGGGAACGGGAGCAATCGCGAGCAGCGCCGCGACGCCGGCGACGACGATGAAGGGAATGGAGAGGAAAGGGACGACGACACGACCGGCGGAGGAATTCCTGGGCATGACCACCCTCCTGGTTTTCCGGCGGGGCCGCGCGGCAGAGCGTTCCGGGCGGTCCGGCGCGATGTGCCGCGACAGTACGTCCGCATCGGCGCGCTGGAAACGCCTTGCGAAGCGGCGGTGCGGACCGGACCCCGCGGATGGAGGAGCGGCTACTCGGGTTCGGAAGGGCTGAGGATGACGAAGAACGGACGGTCGGGCGTGGAGAGCTTCTCGTCCACCCGGCTCCGCAGGGCGGCGGCCCGCTGGCGCGCGAGGCGGCGGCGCCGCCCGGCTTCCTGGGGCGTGGTCTTCTGGCCGAGGCCGAGGAAGTCTTCCATCGAGCGCAGTTGTCCGTACATCTCCTGGCAGGAATCGGCAAAGCGCCGGCTGTTCTCCTCGAGGCGGGACAGGGCGGTGCGGGCGGAGGCGTTCTCCCTCTCCAGCAAGGCGGCCCGGCTGAAGGTCTCCTCGAGCACCTCGAGGTAGGGGAGGGCGTCCTCCTGCATCGAGACCCCGTGCTTCAGGAAGATGCCCCGGATCTCCTCGACGAGGGAGCGGGGGGCGGACGTGAGCCGCGCCAGCTCTTCGATCTGGTACCCGATGCTCCTGCGGTCGGCCATGTGCTCCTCTCGGTGACGAGCGTGATGTACCGCGATCGGAGCGGGATTCAAGGCCCTTCTTCGTCATCGGGCGGACCGGACGAGGCTCCAGGAGCGGATTCGGGGCCCGATCACGAAATCGTTCCCGGGGCGGCCCCGTTCCCGTGGGGCCGGGGGTGGGGCGGCGCCGGGAGGGAATCGTTTATACTCCCGCCCCTTTCGCTCGACTGGGACAGTTCACAGGGGAGGACGACGACGATGCAGAAACTGCGCGTGAACATGATGCTGATGCTCGCGCTCGCCGGCGCCGCGATGCTGTTCCTGGCGCCTGCCGGGCGCCTGGCGGCCCAGACGACACCAGGCACCGTCTGGACTTCGTCCGCCGACATCGCCGAGGCGCAGCGCATCCTCGAATACCGTGGCTACCTGGCGCACGGGTACAAGAGCGGCACGCTGGACGACCCGACGAGCCATGCGATCCGGGCCTTCCAGAACGACCATACCCTGCGGGAGTCCGGCCTTCTCGACACCGACACGTACGTCGAGCTCCTGCAGCACCGTCCCGGGAAGGACAGCGACGGCGACGGCGTCCCGGACAACAGGGACAAGTGCCCGAACACCCCGAAGGGCGCCCGGGTGGATGCGACCGGCTGTCCGAAGGACACCGACGGTGACGGTGTGGTGGATGGCGTCGATCGCTGCCCCGACACGCCGCACGGCGTGAAGGTGGACGCCGAGGGCTGCCCGCTCGACAGCGACCGGGACGGGGTATTCGACGGCGTCGATCAGTGTCCCGACACGCCCTCCGGCACGAAGGTGGACAGCAAGGGATGTCCCCAGGATGCCGACGGCGACGGTGTCGCGGATTCCGCCGACAAATGCCCGAACACGCCGCGCGGCACCAAGGTCGGGAGCGACGGCTGTCCGGCCGACAGCGACGGTGACGGGGTCACGGACGACAAGGACAAGTGCCCTGACACGCCGCGCGGCACCAGCGTCGACGCGCAGGGCTGCCCGGAGAAATCGGCGCCGGCGGCCGCTCTCGCGCCGGTGATCCCCGAGTCGAAGAAGAGCCTGGTGCTCGAAGGGGTGAACTTCGACACCAACAGCGCCCATCTGCAGTCGTCTTCGGAAGCGGTGCTCGACCGCGTCGCCGAGGGGCTGAAGTCCCACCCCGAGGTGCGCCTGGAGGTCCAGGGACACACCGACTCGCAGGGCAACGACGCTTACAACATGAAGCTGTCGCGCGATCGCGCCAATGCCGTGAAGGACTACCTGGTCGGCAAGGGCGTGCCCGCGAAGCAGCTCGAGGCGAAGGGCTACGGCGAGACCAAGCCGATCGCCGACAACAAGACGGCCGGCGGCCGCGCGGTCAACCGTCGCGTCGAGCTGAAGCGGCTGGACTAGTCTCCGGCCGGCACGGATCGAGAGCCGGCCCGGCGCGTCCCGTCAGGGGCACGCCGGGCCGGTTTTCTTCTTCTTGCGCCGCTCAGCGCAGCCTGGGCGCGAGCCGGTCGAAGGCTTCGAGGTTCTTCGCCACGTCGTCACGGGTGTGCGCGATCGACACGGTCCACACGTCCCCGCCGAAGTGGTGCGCCGGCAGGATCCCCTGGTTCATCATCCCGAACCAGTACAGGCGGAAGCGGTTCTCGTCGGCGGTCATGAACTCGCGGTATGAGCGGAGCGGCCGGTCGGTGAAGGTGATCATCCCGCAGGGACCGACCGCGTTGATCTGCGCCGCGAGCCGGTGCTTCTTCACCAGGTGCCTGTATCCGTCGGCCAGCTCACGGTTGAGGGCGAAGGTGTGGCGGTAGGCCTCCTCGGTCAGAAGATCGCGCAGCACCACGTGCGCGACGTAGAGCACCAGCGGGTTTGCCCCGAAGGTGCCGACGTGCAGGACGCTGCCGTCGCCGACCACCTGCATGACCTCCTCCGAGCCGCCGACCGCGCCCAGGGGCAGGCCGCCGGCGAGCGCCTTGGCGACGCAGACGATGTCCGGGACGACGCCGTACAGCTCGCTCGCCCCGCCGGGAGCCACCTTGCAGCCGGTCTTCACCTCGTCGTAGATGAGCAGCGCGCCGTTGTCGTGGCAGAGGTCGCGCACCGCCGCGAAGAAGCCCGGCTCCGGCTCGATGCAGCCGCAGTCCATCATGATGGGCTCGGCGATCACCGCGGCGATCTCGCCGCCGTGGCGCGCGAACAGCTCCTTCACCGAGTCGAGGTTGTTGAAGATCGCCATCAGCGTGAGGGCGTAGGTCTCCTCCGGGATCCCCTGCGAGGCCGGGACGCGCACGCCGCGATCGGCGCGGCCGAGCTGGCGCAGCAGGGCGTTCGTGGTGACCAGCGTCTGATCGTTGTGGCCGTGGTAGTGGCCCTCGAACTTGACGATGTATTTCTTGCCGGTGTAGCCGCGCGCGATGCGCAGGGCCGTCATGGTCGCCTCGGTGCCCGTGTTCACGTAGCGCCACTGCGGGATCCCGAAGCGGGAGGCGAGCTGGCGGGCGACCTCCTGCTCCCAGACGTGCGGCATGCAGAAGAGCGTGCCGCGCTCCGCCTGCTCGCCGAGGGCCTTCACCACCGCGGGGTGCGCGTGCCCGACGAACTGCGACCCCATGTTGAGCATGAAGTCGATGTACTCGTTCCCGTCGAGGTCGAACAGGCGGCTGCCGCGCGCCCGGGACGCGAACATCGGGTAGGGGTTCATGAGCCGGAAATTCCCCGAGACCCCGCCGGGGACGTTGGCGCGCGCCCGCTCCCAGGCCTCGCGGGACTGGCCGGTCCTGGCGCACCAGGCGGCGACCTGCCGCTCGACCTCCTCGCGGATGGCGGCGGTCCCGGACGCAGGCGCTTCGGGGCTGGACGGCCCCATCGTGTGGAGGACGGTTTCGTTCTTCATCTCTTCCTTCTGAATGGTCGGCATCGGACGACTCCTTCCTGTTGATGACCTGCTTTCTCGGGGGGGGCCCGGCCGGAGGACGCCACGGAGACACGTTGAGTGTCCACACGTCGCGCGTCGCCCCGTCGGACCGGGGGAACCGGCGCCTCGAGGAGGCTAGGTGTCGTCGTGGAGGTGCTTGATCTTACGAGGGTAGGTCGTGAGGTGCGGGCACTCGTTCGAATGGGGAACGCCGAAGGTGGCGGCCCGCGCCAGGGCACTGATGGATGTGTTCCGCATGACGAAATCCTTCGACTCGCCCTTCCATGTTCATCGGGCCGGGGGGGGACTGTCAAGCGCGAGCCGGTCGAGCGCCGCGGCCGCGGCGCGCAGGTCCTCGGGTGTGGTGAGGGCGCCGACGCTGATGCGCGCCGTCCCCGCCGGGAACGTCCCGAGGTGCCGGTGGGCATGGGGGGCGCAATGCAGACCGGGGCGAACGGCGATCCCGTGCTTCTCCTCGAGCGCCGTCGCGAGCGCCGACGGGGCGGTGCCGCGCAGATTGAAGGCCAGGAGGCCGACCCGTCCTTCGCCGCCCCGCTCGAGGAGCGCCCGATCGGCGCCGAACCACTCGTAGGCGTCGCGCCGCGTCATCGCCGCCAGGAGTCCCGCGAGCAGCTGCCGCTCGTGCGCCAGGATCGCCTCCGGTCCGCGCTCGAGCACCCACTCCAGGCCGGCCCGCAGGCCGGCGAGACCGAAGACATTGGGCGTCCCGCCTTCGAGACGGTGCGGCAGCTCCTCGGGCTGCAGGGGCCGGCTCGCGTCACCGCCGGTTCCCCCCTCGCGCCACGGCCGCACGTCGGCGCGCTCGCCGACGACGAGCCCCCCCGTTCCGGTCGGTCCGTAGAGCCCCTTGTGACCGGTGAACGCCAGGAGATCGATCTGCTCCCGCTCCATGTCGATGGGGACGACCCCGGCGCTCTGCGCCGCGTCCACGAGGAACAGCGCGCCATGCCCGCGCACGCGGCGCCCGATCTCCGCCACCGGCTGGATCGTCCCGGTGACGTTCGACGCCTGCGTCAGCGCCACCAGCCTGGTCCGCGGCGTCAGGGCCCGCGCGACGTCGTCGGGATCGAGGCGGTGATCCGGGCCGGCGGCGATCCGGGTCACCGTGATGGTCCCCTCCTGTTCCATCCGCTGGAGCGGCCGGTTGATCGAGTTGTGCTCCAGGACCGACGTGACGACGTGGTCGCCGGTCCCGAGCGTCCCCTTGATCGCCATGTTCAGGCCGTCGGAGGCGTTGAGGCCGAAGACCACCCGCTCCGGCCGGCGGCTGCCGACGAGCCGGGCCAGGAGGCCCCGGGTCGCTTCGATCATCGCCTCCGCCTCGCGGGCCAGGCGGTGCCCGCCGCGGCCCGGGTTGGCGCCGGCGGACCGCACGAATTCGTCCATCCGCCGGTACACCGGTTCCGGCTTCGGAAAGGAAGTGGCCGCGTGGTCGAGGTAGATCATCGGGGTCCTGGATGGTAACAGAAGGCACGGAGCCTGCCCGGGACCGCATGGGGCGCGTGGCCGCGCGCGGCCGGCGCGAAACCGGTGCGGACGATGTGCTGCACGGCCCGTGGACAGGCCTCCTTAAGCGTTGACGCCGACCGCGGCCCGGCGTAAGAGGAGGGGGTGATCCGCGGCGCCGCCCCGCTCGTGACGTGTCTCGGTTCCCTCCTCGCCGGCGCCGCACTGTTCGCGAAGCCCGCCGGACATCCGGTTTCCGACCTGCCGCCGCAACCCGCCCTGGTCCAGGTCTGCGGCAGCGGCGACCGCATCGGCTTCCTGTACGTGAACGAGGGGACGAGCGACCGCGCCCTGGAGGGCGCCGACAACGTCGTCTCCGGGTTCGCGGCGCATGCGGACGGCTGCGTGGAGCGGCTCGCCGGATCTCCCTGGCCGACCGGCGGCCGGTCCGGCGCCGGCGCCCAGCTCATCGCGGCGCCCCGCATCGGCATCGCGGCGCGCGCCGATCGCGTCTACGCGCTGAACCTCGGCACCAGCGACGTCTCGGTCTTCCGCATCGGGGCCGAAGGGGATCTCGTCCCGATCGACGGGTCGCCGTTTCCGACCGGAGGGGGAGGCCCGGAAGGCGTTGCGCTCAGCCCCGACGGGCGTTTCCTTTTCATCGCCGACTCGGGCGACCGCCGCGTCGTCACCTTCCTCCTCGACGCGGACGGAGCGCCCCACCCGGCGGCTTCGTTCGATCTCGATGCCGTCGCCAACGGACTGCTGGTGACGCGCGACAGCCGCTTCCTGATCGCCGCTCTGCCGCATCTCGCGCGCATCGCGGTCCTGGAGATCGCGGCGGACGGGAGCCTGGGGCAGGCGCCGGGCTCGCCGCTGCGCGCGGATCTCAACGGCGCGGATGGCCTGGCGATCTCGCCCGGCGGGGGCGATCTCTACGTGTCCGCGGCCGATCTGAACCGCCTTGCCGTCAGCCGCTATCGACTGCAGCCGGACGGACGCCTCGATCGGGTCCCCGGTTCGAACGCCTTCTCGGCCGGCGGCGCGGGAAACATCCTGGCGATGTTTCCCGACGGTCGCACGCTCGTGGCGAGCCAGTCGAACGACGGCACCGCCACCGCGTTTCTCGTCAGCCCGGAGGGAGGGCTGTCGCCGGCGGCGGGCTCGCCCTTTCCGACCGCCGAGGGCGCCACGGCCCCCACCGGCCTGGCCGTGGACCCTCTCGGCCGCTTCCTCTACGTCGTGGACGCCGTCGACGGCACCGTCGTGGCGCTGCGTCACCTCGGGGACGGGGTGTTCGAGCCGGCGGGGAGCCCGGCCGAGAGCGGCGTCCCGGGGCTTCCGCTGGCTGGGCTCGCCTTCGTCCCCGAGGGGGATGAAGACGGCGACGGGGTTCCATTCCCGCAGGACGACTGCGCCGCCATGTCCGATCCTCTGCAGACCGATGCCGACCTCGACGGCGTCGGGGATGCCTGCGACGACTGCCCGTTCGTCGCCAACGCGGCGCAGCGGGACGGCGATCGCGACGGCCGCGGCGATCCCTGCGACCCGGACCGTGACGGCGACGGCGCCGCCGACGCCCAGGACCTCTGTCCCGACGTGCCCGAGGCCGGACAGGCGGACGCCGACGGCGACGGCGTGGGCGACGCCTGCGACAACTGTCCGGCCGCCGCCAATCCGGGCCAGGAGGACGCCGACCGCGATCGCGAGGGGGATGCCTGCGCCCGTCCGTTCGTCCTGATCGGCCGCCTCTACGTGCAGGCCGACTCGCCGGACAACGCCATCGCCGCGTGGGACGTGGACACGCTCGGCCGGTTGCGCCGCGTGCACGGCTCCCCCTTCGTCACGGGTGGCCAGGGGCCGGTCGGCAGCACGCTGTTTTCGCCGCCGCGCCTGGCGTGGGGTCCGCTCCTGCCGCAGTTCCTCTTCTCGACCAATGAAGGAAGCAACGACCTGAGCGTCATGCGCATCGGTGACGGGGGAGCGCTGACGCTCGCCACCGGGCGCGTGCGCGGCACCGGAGGCACGCGCCCCGCCGGCATCGCGCTGCGGCCGCATTCGCTGCAGCTCGCCATCGGCCACGTCGGCTCGCTGAACGTCGCGCTGGCGCAGGTGACGGAGAACAACGGCGCGGTCTTCGGGATCTCGGGCGGAATCCTGTCCACCAGCGGCAGACCGGCCGGGCTCGCCTTCTCTCCGGACGGCCGCTTCCTCGAGGTCGCCATGCCGGACCTCAGCCTCGCGCGCACCCTCAAGGCCGATCCGCCCTACTTCTTCCTGCCGTCCTCGGGGCTCGGCGACAACGACGGCCGCCCCGCGAGCGTGCTGTTCAACCACGACGGGGACCGCGTCTAC
This sequence comes from Verrucomicrobiia bacterium, assembly GCA_035638075.1. Taxonomy (GTDB): domain Bacteria; phylum Acidobacteriota; class Polarisedimenticolia; order Gp22-AA2; family Gp22-AA2; genus DASRAU01. The sequence continues at coordinate 11,894 of DASRAU010000029.1, read as the reverse complement.
CTCGCCTCGTCCACGAGCGGTCCCTCGATCGTGTCGGGATGGACCTATGACGAAGACGGGCTGCCGTCACGCCTGGCCCGCTCGCCGCAGTCGGCGGGTGGTCTCAACTCCAACGTGCTGCTGATGCACCCGAAGTGGCGCTACCTGTACGTGTCGCAGCAGGGGAGCAACACCATCGGCGTTCTGCGCATCGAGCCCTCGGGCGCCCTGGCGCCGGCAGGAGGCCCGTTCCCGCCGGCGCGGTTCGCCGCGCAGCCGGTCGGCATGGCGGCCGATCCGGCCGGCAGGTACCTGTTCGCCTCCTACACGCAGTCGAACAGCGTCGCCGTCTACCGCATCAACGCGTCGTTCGGCCTCGAGGCGCTGGGGGAGGCGGAGAAGACCGGGGCGCCCTCCGGCCGGCCCCTGGCCGGCGTGGTGTTCGTTCCGGCGGGGGACGAGGACGGGGACGGCGTCGAAGCGCTCGCCGACAACTGCCCGGCCCTGGCCAACGCCGACCAGGCCGATGCGGATGCCGACGGCACCGGCGACGCGTGCGACCTGTGTCCGAACGCGGCAGGGGACAACGGCGACTCCGACGGCGACGGGCTGGGGGACGACTGCGATCCGGACCGCGACGGAGACGGGATCCCGGACGCGGCCGATCACTGCCCCGCGGATGCCGACACCGCCCAGGTGGACACCGACGCCGACGGGCTGGGGGACTTCTGCGATCCGTGCGTCGTCGATCCGTTCAACGACGCGGATGCGGACGGTTCGTGCTCCGACATCGACGACTGTCCCGCCGTTTACAACCCCTTCCAGGAGAACAGCGACGCCGACGAGCACGGCGACGCCTGCGACAACTGCCCGTTCCTGTGGAACGACGACCAGGCCGACGTGGACGAGGCGGGGGGCGGAGACGCCTGCCAGCGCGGCTTCCAGCAGACGGGGTTCCTGTTCGTCAACACCGACACGTCGGCGAACCGCATGGCGGTGTTCGAGACCAAGACCACGGGGCGCCTGCTGCCCGGGCCGGGAAGCCCGTACGTCACCGACGGCGCCGGCGACCAGACGGCTCCGCCTCCGACGCTCGCCCCGATGCTGGCGGTGACGCGGCGCGGTCCGTTCCTCTACACCCTGAATCCGCACAGCCGCGATGTCAGCGCGTTCCATCTCGGGGCCGACGGTCTGCCGGCCACGATCCCGGGCGGACCGTTCCCGACCGGCTTCGAGAACCCCATCGGCCTCGTCGCGCAGCCGGATGGCCAGGTGATCTGGGTGCTGGCCGATGAGCCGTCCGGCGGGTGGCTGCGTGCCTTCGACGTCGGTCCTTCCGGACGGATCACGCCGGGCAGCCAGGCCGACACGCAGCTCGAGCCCTCTCCGGACGGCCTGGCCATCAGCCCGGACGGGGCCTGGCTGGCCGTGTCGTTCCCGAGCGTCGGTCGTATTGCGCTCTTCGGGATCCGGGACGGCGAGCTGCTCCCCGTTCCCGGCGTGCCGGGCGGGCCGGCTCTGTTCGACGGCGTCGTGCCGGGGCTGCCGCGGCCGGGCCCGCTGCAGTTCGGACGCGACGCGTCCGGGCGGCTGCTCCTCGACGTCGGCTCCGCGCCGGCGCCCGGACTCAGCCTGGTCGCGGTCATCGACGTCCTGTCGGGCGCGCTGGCGCGTCCCGTGATGAATCTCGGCGCGCCGGGGGGCATTGCGGCGTTCGCGCGGGGCGACCAGGAGGACGGCGCGGCGGGCGAAAACGATCGGCTCTTCGCGGCGCTGCCCGTGGCGAACGCCGTCGCGGTCGTGCGCGGCCTGCATGGAGCGGGTGCCGCCACGGTCGCGACAGGCTCGCCGTTCGCTCTTCCGGGCGGGCTTTTCGATCCGGTGGCTCTCACGGCCGCCGGAGAATGGCTGCACGTCCTCTGCCGGGGGCCGAACGCGCTCGTCAGCTACCACGTCGATGCGGAAGGCGGCCTCGACGCGCTCGCCGCACCGCCGACGGCGACCGGATCGTTCGGAGGCCATCCGGCCGCCGGCGCGGTCTGGTTCGACATGGTCGATCGGGACGGCGACGGCGTGGGGCCGCTCGCCGACAACTGCCCCGACGCGCCGAATCCCGGCCAGGAGGACAGGGACGACGATGCCGCCGGCGATGCCTGCCAGCCATCGCTCGCGATCCGGGGCGTGGCCCCGTCGCTCTATTTCCCGCCCGCGTCCGGCGCGACCGGAAGCGGTCCGGCCTCGGCCCTGGCCGCGTCGCTCCTGCTCGAGGACCCGCAGCACGACCCGCTCTCCGGCCGGCTGACCCTCGCCACGCGCGACACGGCCGCCGCCACCCTGCTCGACGCGGCGGCCGGGGATCCCATCGCCCCGATCGACTGCCGGCGCGTGCTGCGTCCGGCGATCGGTATCGGCGGCGGCGTCGCGTACGTCAACGGCTCGGTCGGCGATGCCGTGCTGTTCGACCAGGATTCGCTTCTGGCGTGCGACGACGGCCGGCCCGATTACGAGCTGGCGGAAGGGGCTTGCGGGGCGCCGGGACTCTCGTTCACCGGGCAGCTCCTCCTCAACACGCGCGTGCCGCCGTTCGACGTCTGCGTGCGGCCGATCGCCGATCGGACCGCCCAGTTCGATCTGCGTCTCGATGCGATCGCCCTCGACCGCCTCGAGCTGACCGGGGAGATCGAGAAGCCCGTCGTCGATCGCACGTGGGTGGGGGACCGTCCGGAGCCGGTGCCGCTCGAGCCGCTCGGCGGCGCGGGGGAGTTCACGCTGGCGCTCACCGCGACCGACGGCCTCACCCCGCCGCGCCACGCCCGGGCGTCGCTGCGGCACGAGGACGAGGCCGCGCTCGTCTTCGGCCAGCCACCGTCCACGGGCCCGATCGCCGACGTCAACGCGGAGTGCTCCGGTCCGGCGGGGACGACGGTCCACCTGGACGGCCAGGGCGCCGCCGATCCCGACGGCGATTCCCTCGCCTGGATCTGGCTCGAAATCCTGGGTGAGGACGCGCGCCTGCTGGCGAGCAGCCCGGTGGCCGACGTGACCCTCGCCAACGGCGCACACCACATCGCGCTTTTCGTCGTGGACACGACCGGTCTCGCGTCGCGCCGCGATTTCAACGTGACCGTGGCCGACACGCTGCCTCCCGCGATCACCCGGGTCCAGTCGAACCCGGCCGTGCTGTGGCCGCCGGATCACCGCCTGGTGCCGGTGCACGTGGAGATCGCGGCGCAGGATGCCTGTCGCGGCGTTGCGCGGGTGACGCTCGTGGACGTGACCAGCAGCGAGCCGGACGACGGCAGCGCGGATGGCCGCAGCACCGGCGACATCGTGATGCGCGGCGCCACCGGCAGCGGCGCCGACCTGCTGCTGCGCGCCGAGCGCCGTGGGAACGGGCCCGGACGCGTCTATCGCGTGCGCTTCCTCGTCGAAGACGACGCCGGCCACGCCCGCGACGCGACCGTCGAGATCGTCGTTCCCGCCTCCGGTCCGCCGCCCCGCTGACGCGTCGGCGACTACAATGCCGCGCGAGGAGGTTCGCGTGGCGAAGATCCCCGGCTGGTACAGCGAGAACCGCAGGCGATATCCGGAGGTCCTGGCGGCCTACGAGAAACTGGGCGCCGCGTGCCGCAAGGCCGGCCCCATCGACGCGAAGGAGGCGGCGCTCGTCAAGCTCGGCATCGCCGTGGGCGCGCGGCTCGAGGGGGCCGTGCACTCGCACGTGCGCCGTTCGCTGGAAGCGGGCGCGACGGCGGACGAGTGCCGGCACGTCGTGCTCCTCGCGACCACGACCATCGGGTTTCCGGCGATGATGGCGGCGTTGTCGTGGGTCGAGGACGTCGCCGCGGCGCGTCCGAAGAAGGCGAAGAAGTAGGAAGGAAAGCGGGCTACGCGAGGCCCGCGGCCATCGGCGGCGTCGGGCCGGGTGTGGCGAGCGTCAGGACCGACGGCGGCACCGGGATCGCCGGAAGCCCCGCCCAGGACGTCCCCGCCGGCAGGGTCTCGCCGTTCCTGAGGATGGACAACGCCCCGAGCCGCGAGCCGTTCTGCATCTCGGTCCCCGAGAGGAGCACCGATCCGGCGCCGACCGAGCAGTCGGAGCCGATGCGCAGCCGTGACGCGTTGAGCACGCGATCCTCCACGAGCGGGGAGCGCAGCTCGGCGTCCTCGTTCAGGGCGCTGCGATCTCCCACCTCGACGAGGTCGAAGGCGGCGACCCGGGTCGTGTTGAGCGACACGCAGCGGCCGATGCGCGCGCCGAGGAGCCGCAGGCACCACGGCAGGAAGGGCGTGCCGCGCAGCGCTCCGAGCAGGAGCGGCGCCGCCAGGAACTCGTAGAGCGCCTCCACCGCCTGCAGCCGCAGGACCTCGGGACTCCAGAGTGGCCGGACCAGCGGCGCCACGCGGCCGAGAAGCGCCCACTTCACCGCGACGACCACGCCGAAGGCGGCGAGACAGGCCACGAGGTAAGTGACCGGCATCAGCAGGAGCGTGGCCAGGGCGCCCCGCTCCGCGCGCAGCGCGATGGCCGAGAGCACCGTCGCGGCGATCACCAGCGTGAAGCCCGCCGGAGGCAGAATGCCGCGCACCGCCTCGACCGAGGCGCGCAGCGCCCGGCGCGCCCGGTTGGGCCGGTAGGTCGCCTCCTCGCCGAAGAACGGCGTGTCGCCGCGCGCGAGGACCATCGGCCGCGGCGGAGAGCCGATCCAGGCGGCGCCGTGGCGGCCCGCATCGTCCGGATCCGCGGGCAGGACGGAGAGCGGCTCGAGCCGTGACGCGTCTCCGAGCCGCGCGCCCGCCGGCACCACGGCGGCGCTGCCGAGGCTGGCGCGCTGGCCGACGCGCGTCGGCGTCAGCGTCACGAGGCCGCGCTCCACGCGCGCCGCGCCCAGCAGCACGCCTTCGGCGATGGTCGCCTCGTCGGCGATGTCCAGCAGGTCGGGAACGACCGAGGCGGGGCGCGAGATCTCCACCCCGCGGCCGATGCGCGCGCCGAGCGCGCGGTACCACGGCGCCAGGTACACGCTGCCCTGGAATCCGCCGAGGATCGGCGAGGCCAGTCCCTGCAGCCGGTCGGAGAGCCAGGCGCGCAGGTAGAAACGGCCGTGCAGGCGGTGACGGCCGGGCGCGAGCCGGCCGACGAAGAGTCTCTTGAGGAGCACGATCTCCCCCGCGAGCAGGAGCGCGAACGACGCGCCGGCGAGCGGCGCCGCGGGAACGACGAGCCACGGGGCGGCGGACTGGCCGAGGCGCAGCAGGAGGAGCACACCGGGTGCGGCGGCGGCCGCGGGGAGGAGCGACAACAGGACCGCGAGCAGGCCGTAGACGAGCGCGGGCACCCGCAGCCGTTTCGGTCGCCGCCTGGTGCCATCCTGCGCGAACGCAAGTCGTTGCGGCGCGACGGCGTCGGGCGCGGGATGCGCCGGCGCTCCGGACCACGTCTCACCGGCGCGGACGCGGGAGCCCCCCGGCAGGTAGGACAGGTCCTCCAGCCGCGCGCCATCTTCCATGCGCGTCTGCGGCTCGAGCGTCGAGCGCGTGCCGACGAAACAGCCGGACCCGATCCGCACCGGTCCCAGCACCAGCAGGCCGTCCTCCACCTTGGAGCCGATGAGGCGCGCCCGCGCGCTGAGGCTCGAGCCGTCCCCGATGCGCACCAGGTCGAACCCTTCGATCGACCGGGTCCCGAGGTGGACCTCGCGGCCGATGCGCGCGCCCAGCCCGCGGTAGAACCAGCACAGGAGCGGCGTTCCCGCGAGGAGATCGAGCGGCAGCGTGTCCACCAGACGGGTGACGAACCAGTGGCGCACGTAGTACCAGCCCCAGAGGGAATGACGCCCGGGCCGAACCCGGCCGAGCAGGATCCACTTGGCGGCGATCGCCAGCAGCAGCGCCACCGGCAGCGCCAGCGCGGCGACGAGGAGCGCTCCCACCGTGGCCTGCACCGGGGCGACGCCTTCGCCGCGCAGGAGCGTCAGCCCGAGGAAGAACGCCACCGCCTGCGAGCCCGCGAAGGCGAACACGGCGTAGAGACCCACCGCCTGCAGCACGCCCGCGAAGGCGTGCCGCCGCCGCTCGCCGCGCCGGAAGCGGCGCGCTGAAGTCGACCCGGAGGCCGAATCGGAGGGACCGGTGGAGAGCAGCGCCGCGGCCAGCGCCGCCACCGTGGGATGGTCGTACACGTGCTCGACGGTCGCGTGCGCGAACCAGGGATCCTTGCGCAGCTCGGCGATCATGCGGCGCGCCAGGAGCGAATGGCCGCCGAGGTCGAGGAAGAAATGATCCTCGCGCGCCACGCGGGCCGGCGCGAACAGCCCTTCCCACAGCGCCGCGATGCGCACCTCCGCCACCGTGTGGGGGGCGCCGCCGTGCGACGGCGCCCGCGCCCGGCGCGGCCCGGTCTCGGGGAGCGCCGCCCGGTCGAGCGAGCCCGTGGCGAGTCGTGGCAGCGACTCGACCACCTCGATGAGCGCCGGGACCATCCCGGCCGGCAGGCGCCCGCGCACCGCCGAACGAACCGTCTCGCCGTCGAGGGCGAGACCCGGCCTCCGCTCGATCCACGCCACCACCCGCGCGTCGCCATCCTCGCCCGTGCGCACGGCGCAGGCCGCGGCCTGGACGCCCTCCACGGACTCGAGCTGGCGCTCGATCTCTTCCATCTCGACGCGCCTGCCGCGCAGGCGCGCCTGGCCGTCGGCCCGTCCGAGCAGGTGCAGGTTCCCGTGGGCGTCGATGCGGCCGTAGTCACCGGTGCGGAAGACGCGCGCATCGGTGAAGTCGGCCGGCGCCCAGGGATCGTGGACGAACCGCGACCAGGATTCGACCGGACGGCCGTAGTAGCCGCGGCCGAGCCCGGCCCCGCCGACGCAGATCTCCCCGACCTCGCCGGGTGCGACCGGGCGCAAGTCGGGATCGGCGATGCGCACGCGCGCCCCCGGCACCGCCGGACCGAAATGAATCGCCCCGTCGGGGGTCACGTCGGCGCACGCCGCGATGCCGCACGTCTCGGTGACGCCGTAGACCATCACCAGGCGGCGCTGCGGCCGGCTCCAGCGTCCCAGGAGGTCGCGCGAACACGGCTCGCCCTCGAGCAGGACCAGCCGCAGGGTCGGGACGTCACCGGCCAGAAGGGCCAGAAGCGTGGGCGTCGTGGACAGGACGCTCACCCCCTGCAGGGTCAGGAGCCGCGCCAGGTGCCGCCCGGCGAGCGCCATCTCCCGCGTGGCGATGACCAGCGTTCCGCCGGCTTCGAGCGCCAGGAAGATCTCTTCCACCGCGCGGTCGGTCCCGGGCGCGGACCCCTGGTAGACGCGATCTTCGGCGACGATCCCGAAGAGGGAGGCGCGCGCGCGCACGAGATGCGCGATGTTGTGGTGCTCGAGCATGACGCCGTGCGGCCGGCCGTCGCCGCCCGAGACATAGAAGAGGAAGGCGAGATCCCGCGGCTGCGCGTCCTGCTCCGAACGCTCCAGGCGGTCGGGGTCGGCCGCGGCGATTTCAACCGCCCCCAGGTCGAGGTGCAGGCCGTCGAAGCGCAGCTCGGGGACGGGGCCGGCGGTCAGAAGGCCCGCGGGGTCGCAGTCTCCGAGAAGGGCGTCGAGACGGGCGGGCGGATCCTCGGGGTCGAGCGGAACGCAGCAGGCGCCGGCCTTGAGGATGCCGAGCATCCCCGCCACGTGCTCGATCGATCGCGGCGCCAGCAGGGCCACGAGACTGTGGCGTCCGATTCCCCGGGCGCGCAGGGCGCGTGCCACACGGTTGGAATGCTCCTCGAGCTGTGCATAGCGCGTCTCCTCTTCGCCGAACACGGCCGCGACGGCGTCGGGACGCGCCTCCGCCTGGGATTCGAAAATCGCCTGCAGCGTTTCGAGGCGCGCCGGGGCCGGGAGGGGGACCTGTTCGGTTCGCATTGGGCCGAGACGGTACCGCCACAAGGATCCGGGATCCATCTGTGGAAGCACCGAGACGGCGGTCGGCTTTTCCCCGGAGGCGAACACGGACGCGCGTCGTCGTCGTGCGGGCTGTGACGGGCGGTCAGCGCGCTCCGGACGAGGTCCACTGTTCGAGCCACGCCAGCACCGTGTCGTACCAGCGGACGCTGTTGCGCGGTTTGAGGACCCAGTGGTTCTCGTCGGGGAAATACAGCAGCTGCGAGGGGATGCCGCGCCGCTGCAGGGCGGTGAACACCCCGAAACCCTCGGTCTCCGGCAGGCGGAAGTCCTTCGCGCCGTGCACCACGAGCATCGGTGTCTTCCACTTCGCCACGAACGCCTCGGGTGAAACCCTCGCGTAGCCTTCCGGATGCTCCCAGGGCGTGCCGCCGAACTCCCACTCCGGGAACCACAGCTCCTCGGTGATGTAGTAGGAGGTCTTCACGTCCAGCTCGCCGTCGTGGCTGACGAGACAGCGGAACCGGTCGGTGTGTCCGTTGATCCAGTTGATCATGTAGCCGCCGTACGAAGCACCGAGGGCGCACATCCGATCGCCGTCCATGTCCCGGCGGGTCGCCAGCAGGTGGTCGAGCCCCTTCATGAGGTCTTCATAGGGCTTGCCGCCCCAGTCGCCGCTGATCTCGTCGGTGAACTTCTGGCCGTAGCCGGTCGAGCCGCGCGGGTTGATGGCGATGGTCATGTAGCCGGCGCCGGCGAATGCCTCGGGGTTCCAGCGATAGTGGAATTGGTCGGCCCACGCTCCCTGCGGCCCGCCGTGGATGAGAAAGGCCACCGGGTACTTCTTCCCGGCCTCGTAGCCGACCGGCTTGACGAGCCAGCCGTGGACCTTGTCACCGTTCGCGCCGTAGAACCAGAACTCCTCCGGCGCAGAGACGCGCGCCGAGGCCATCCGGCCGGCGTTGACCCGTGTCAGCGCCCGCTTCCCGGTCCCGTCGGGACGGGCCGTCCAGACCTCGGCGGGGGAGACCATGGAGTCGTGCAGGTAGACGATGCGATCCCGGCCGATCTCGACGCCGCCGTTGTGTCCCTCCGCCTCCACGACCGCGACCCGGGCGTCGCCGGGGCCCGGCGGCAGCGTGAGCGAGAAAATCTTCACGCGGCCGGTGTCATCGGCGGTCACGTAAAGCCTGTGTCCGTCCGGCGCCCACGCCAGGCTCGAGGCCGACCGGTCCCATGACTCGGTGACGGCGCGCGTCGTGCCCGCGGCGAGGTCGTACAGCACCACGCGCTGGCGATCCGCCTCGAACTTCGGCCGCGCCATCGCCAGCCACGCCAGGGTCTTGCCGTCGGGGGAGAAGACCGGATTCCCGTCCTGCGCTTCGTTGGCCTCGCTCAGGCAGCGGCGCCCGCCGCCGTCGGCCGACACGAGGTAGATGTCGAGGTCGGTGGACCAGGCGTCGTCGGCGCGCTCCTTCGAGGTGAAGGCGATCGACTTGCCGTCCGGCGACCAGGAGTACTCCTCGACGCCGCCGAACGGCTTCGGCGGGCCGTCGGCGTCCATGCCCTTCATGATGTCGACCGGCGTGAAGGCCGGCTTCTCGTCGCCCGGCTGTCCGCCGATGCCACCGGGCGTCCACACGAAGAGGTGGCTGCGCTTGCCGTCCTCCCACGCGTCCCAGTGGCGAATCGGCAGGCGATCGTAGAGGCGCGCCTTGACCGGGTCGTCGTCCGCCTTCTTGTCCCGGTCGGCCGTGCACTTCAGGTCGGGGCAGTCCACGTACACCTCGGCGCTGAAAGCGATGCGGCGCCCCGTCGGGGCCCAGCGCGGGTTGTCCACGTCCACCGGGAAGCGGGTCAGTTGCGCCGCCTCGCCGCCGGTCGGATCGATCGTCCAGATCTGCGACGAGCCGCCGCGGTCCGACACGAAGGCGACGGTCTTGCCGTCGGGAGACCAGTCGGGCGAGGTGTCGCGCGACTTGCCGGCCGTCAGCCGGCGCGGCTCGCCGCCGTCCGCCGCCACGAGCCAGAGGTGGATCGAGGTCGCGTTCGCATCCCAGTCGTAGGCGCGCTGCGAGTAGACGATCCATTTCCCGTCGGGCGAGAGACGCGCGTCGGAGAGGCGCTCCATCGCGACCATGTCCTTCACCGAGAACGGGTGCGACGTGCCGGAGGACGCGGCCGCCGACGCGGGCTGGGCCGCAGCGGCCGCCGCCGTTCCCGGGGAGGCCGAAGAGAGGAGCGCGGCACCGAGCAGGGCAACAGCGAACGACCTCGCCGGGATCCCCCGGGTCGGACGGGCGGCATCGACGGACGGCATCAGGCCTCCTTCTTCGTGAGGCGGGGATTCTGCCGCAGATCGCCCGGATTTGGATCGTCCGGCTCCTTCGGGCGCGAGGGGGGCGGCCCACCCTCCGTCACCGTATTGCCATTTGCGGGAAAGGCTCCTAGATTCGGGAGCGTGCGGCCCCCCGTCCTGATCATCGCCCGGCAATCGGCCACTCTTCTGGGTCTGGCCCAGGCGGTCCTGAAGTTCGGGTATCAGATCGTCACCGCCTACCCGGAGGGATCCGAGATCGAGCGGGCCGCCCGCGTCGGTCCGGCGCTCGTGGTCGTCCGCCCGCCCGCCGAGGAGGAGGCACGCAAGCGCTGCCTCGCGCTCGTGCACCAGCACTTCGGGCGAGCCGGGCTGCCGCTCCTCGTCTGCGTCTCGAACGCGCCGGAGGAGCAGGAAGTGCGCGCCGTGCTCGGCAACGTGCCGACGCTCGTCGGAAGCCCGCTCAAGCTCAACGACCTGTACCTGCGCATGCACGAGATGTTCGACCTCGCCAAGCGCAAGGAGCTGCGCATCCGCACCGAGCTGGCGGTCGCCCATCGCGAGCCCGGGCTCTACGCCGCGGACTACTTCAACTACGACACCATCCGGTCGCTCTCGGCCGGCGGCTGCTTCATCGAGACGCAGGCGCCGTATCCCGTCGGCACGGCCATCGAGATGGTGTTCTGCGTCGGCTCCGGCTCGCGCAGCCTGCGGCTGAAGGGGAAGGTCATCCGCCAGGGCCGCGGCGACCTCGACGCGGAGAGCGGCATGGGGGTCGAGTTCGCCGAGGCCGGAGACGCCGAGCGCTCGGTGCTCGAGAGCTACCTCATGAGCCAGCTCGGCACGCTCGATCTCCCCGCGACGCTGTAGACGCTCACCGGACGCTTTCGCGTCTCCTGAACCCCCGTTCCGACTTTCCTGACCCGCGATGGAGCGTGCGCCTCATTGCCCCGCTTTTCCCACGGGCGCATTGTCGTCTCGCGCCAGATAGAACGGCGAGGAAGGAGGGCACCATGATCCGATTCGACTCCATCGAACCTCCCCAGCCGAGGATCGCACCCATGATCGCCCCCGGTCTGCACGGCCAGGACCCCGTGAACAACAACGGGAACCGCAAGCCGTCGAACGACCGTTATCGCGAGATCCCGGAGTACAAGCGGCCGCAGACCAGCGTCTGAACGTCGCGAGACCGCTTACGAGCCCGCGGCGGGGGCTGCACAGGCCCCTCCCGCGGGCTCAGGTGCGTGTCGACCACCTTCATCGCCATCGGGGGCGGACGTACGGTTTCCTGCTACTTCGCGTGCACCCACTTGTTGGGAGTGCCTTCCATCGCGGAGCCCTGGGGCGGTCGCCAGAGGGCAAGACGATCGATTTCTTTGGCGAGGGCGAAGTCGCGCTCGGTGATGCCACCGGAGGAGTGGGTCTGGAGCTTGACCCACAGCTTGCCCCAGGTCACCTCGAGGTCGGCATGGTGATACGCGGCCTCGCACAGGAAGCCGACGGCGTTGACGAGCATGAGGGTCGTCGGCCAGCCGTCGGTGTTGAACTTGCGACGGAGCCAGCCGTTCTCCACCTTCCATCCGGGCATCTCCGCGAGCCGCGCGTCGATCACCGCGGCGTCGAGGACCGGCAGTTTTTCGGGCATCGGTGCTCCTTCCCGCTCTTTAGAACTCCCACTTGCTCTTGGAGGCGTTGAAGTACATGTGGCG
>DASRAU010000028.1:0-101931 GCA_035638075.1 Verrucomicrobiia bacterium | reverse complement strand
GGGGTGCACTCCGACGCCACCGAGCCCCCGAACGAGGACCGGGCGACGATCTTCTACACCGTCGTCCAGGACGACCTGGTCTTCCAGGACGGCGGCGACGAACATCCGCCCAGGGTCTACCAGCACCCGGGCGGCCTGTCGCTCGTCGGCCACATGCTCGCCATGGCGTGCGAATCGCCGCGCCCGCCCGACCCGATCTTCAACCCCGACTACGTCTCGGCGGATCACAAGACGTTGATCCAGTTCTTCGACGTCACCGATCCCGAGCACCCGGTCTTCCGGAGCAGCTTCACGACCGAGAACGAGATGGGAAGCGTGACCGGGACCATCGGGGTGACGCCGATGCCGGACGGTCACTACCTCCTGGTGGCGACGGGGGGCGACCACAACGACTTCTTCTACTGGTACCGCTCCGACGGCACCGACCTGTCGGCCGAGGGCCTCACCTGGACCTACGTCAGCCGGACGCACGGCCCGGACGTCGAGGACGCGCACCAGACCCTGACGTTTTTCCGCGAGGACGACATCAACGGCACCCTGATGCTCGGCGGAGTGCGCGGCAAGATCGCTCACGACCGCGACGCCCGCGACCTCTACCAGGTCCACTGTGAAACGAAGAACTGCCTGCCGGGAGAGGGAATCTTCCTGACGCCGCGTCTGAACGCGCGCCGCATCACTCCCTTCGCCACGATCGGCGGCATCGCCAAGCAGGCGAGCGGCGCGGCCGCCTCCGGCTTCTACATCACGCCGTCCGGGGAGCTCCTCATGTACATGACGGAACACGACAACGACGGCCCGGACGGCACGGTGAAGCTCGGCGAGTGGCACCACAGGGACCTGGCGCGCCGCGACAGCCCGAACTTCCTGCCGCGGATCCTGCTGCACGACCCGTACGTGGTGGACGAGGGATCCACGACGACCTTGACCGCCTTCGCCGCGCCACCCCTCGTCAAGCCGTGGATCGCCCTCTACTCCCAGCAGGACAACGAGGGGCTCTACCCGATGATCGATTTCGAGGACTGGTTCAAGGACGACTACGACAATCTCCGCAACCTCGACCTCCTGCCGATTCCCGGGAGCCCCACCTGGGACCATGTGGCGGAGTCGTGGGCCTACTACGCCCCGGTCGGCTGCTCCATCGACTTGTTCGACTTCGACGGGAATCGCCAAAAGACCCTTCCGGGGACCGGGTTCCCGCAGCACGACCTCGACCTGACGACGATCCTCGACGACAGCGGCCAGCACGACATGCACAAGGTGGTGGACGGGGTGCGCTTCGAGGAGAACTGCTCCACCTACTACGAGACGCCGACGCTTCTCTCCTGGGACGTCGACAGGAACGGCAGCTTCGAGACGCCGGGCACGCAGGCGCCATTCTCCGCGGCGACCCTCGACGGCCCGTTGACCGTGTCGATCCCGCTGATGGCGCAGCATGCCTTCGGCGGCAGACAGACCACCGCGTTCGCTGAGGTGACGGTGCGCAACGTGCCGCCGAAGGTCGGGATCGTCATCCTGACCGACGCCGCCGGCCGCGTCGTCGGCGGGACGGTCTCGGCGGTGATCGTCGGGGCGCCCGTGACCGCGGACGCGTTGTTCAGCGACCCGGGACTGCCGGATCACCAGACGGCCGCTCTCGCGTGGGGCGACGGCGGGGTGGACACGCAGGCCGCCTTCACGCTGTTCGACCAGGCGTTCGGCGACGGCGCCGGACGCGCGACCCACTCACACCGCTACACGAGCCCGGGCATCTATCCCATCGCCCTGACCGTGACCGACGACGACGGCGGCGCCGGGACGTCGAACGCCTCGCTGCGGGTGCTGACGCCGGCGCAGGCGACCCAGGAGGTCATCGACGCGATCACGCAGCTGCTCAATAGCGCCACCGACTTCAAGGTGAGAAAGGCGCTCGACAAGGCGCTGAAGGCGCTGGCCGGCAACCCGGTCGGCACGAACGGCGCGCTCCAGAAGATCAACACGAACCAGAAAGCGGCGGCCATCGCGTCGCTGCAGCAGGCGATCGACGCGCTCGTGGCCGCCCAGGACGCCGGAACCGGCACGGCGCCGCTCGTCGCGCTGTTGCAGGCGGTGGTGGCCGCGCTGCAGGCGCCCTAGGAGCCTGTCCGAGTCGCGGCACATCCGGCGGGCGCCTGACGGGCGCCGCCGAACGAGGGGGTGCGTCGGACCGGTGGGGCCCGGCGCACCCCCTTCGTGCGCCTTTCGTGATACACGCCAACCAGACCATGTTGCCGGGAGGGGATCGTGTGATGCGCCTTCGCGCGCTCTGGGCCTGTTACGGACTGAGCGGCGCGACGATCGCCTTTGGGATGGTCCTGTCCATCCAGACCTTCCCGCGTCCGTTCGACTGGACCCGCACCGTGATCTCGGCGCTGGCATCCCGCAAGGCCAATCCCGCGGGGAGCCTCTGGTTCGCCGCCGGGCTCGGGGTCGGACTGGCGCTGCTCTGGCCGATCGCCGTGGCGGTGAGCTCACGAGGAGGCGCGACCACGCGCGCGTCGCGGCGGTCGGGCCTCCTGCTGCGTGCCGGGCTCCTCTGCGGGATGTTCGTGGCGGTCGAGCGCATCGTCTTCTTCCACTTTTCGGACCTCGTGCACAAGGGGCACGAAGCGCTCGCGGTGTGCGCGTTCCTGGGGATCTACGCGGGCGAGGTGGGGCTCGAGCTCGAGCAGGCGCGGCGGCGGGTCACCGCGATCTGGATGACGGTCCTGGTGCTGCTGCCCCTCGTCGCGGCCGCCGGCGTGCTGATGCTCTACCTCGAGCAGCGCCAGCTCGGCTGGATGGATCACGACGGGAGCGGAGACCCCCTGCCGGTCTGGCTTCGCTTTCCCTTCTGGCAGTGGATCGCCCTGGCCGCGCTGTGGGCGGGGCTGGGGCACCTGCTCGGTCTCGTCCGGGAAGCAGAACCGCCGGCGTGACCCCCGTGGCATCGCGACGTGGCGCGTCAGGCCCTGATGAAGGAGATCAGCTCCTCGTTGATCTGGTCCTTGTGCGTCGTGCAGAGGCCGTGCGGCGCCCCCTTGATGACCTTGAGCGTCGCCTTCGGCGCGATCCGGACCGTCCGCTCCGCCGAGTCGGCGATGGGCACGATCTGATCGTCGTCTCCGTGGATGACGAGCGTCGGCACGTCCATCTTCTTCAGGTCGGCGGTCAGGTCGGTCTCGGAGAAGGCCTTGACGCAGAAGAAGCACGCCGGCAGCCCGGCCATCAACCCCTGCCGAAGGAACGAGGTGCGCACCCCTTCCGAGGGCTTCGCGCCGGGGCGGTTGTAGCCGTAGAACGCCATGCTGAAGTCCCTGAAGTACTGCGCCCGGTTGGACAGCATGCCGGAGCGGATCTGGTCGAACACTTCCATCGGCGTGCCGCCGGGGTTCGCCTGGGATTTCAGCATCACCGGCGTGATCGAGCCGATGAGCACCGCCCGGGCGACCCGCTTGGTGCCGTGGCGGCCGATGTAGCGCGCCACTTCGCCCCCTCCGGTCGAGTGCCCGACGAGGATGACGTCCCGCAGGTCGAGCGTCTCGACGACCGCCGCGAGATCATCGGCGTAGGTGTCCATGTCGTTGCCGTTCCACGGCTGGCTCGAGCGCCCGTGCCCGCGCCGGTCGTGGGCGACGCAGCGGTAGCCGCGCGCCGCCAGGAAGAACATCTGGTCCTCGAACGCGTCGCTGCTGAGCGGCCAGCCGTGGCTGAAGACGACCGGCTGTCCCTTGCCCCAGTCCTTGAAGTAGATGTGCGCGCCGCCCTTGGTCTTGATCGTGCTCATGAGAGCCTCCTGCGTGAATCGGCGCCGTGTCGGAGTGGCACGACCGCACACTAGTCCTCCCCCGCTTCGCCGGCCAAGGGAGTCTGACGGTCCGCTGAAAAGCCGGCGCCCGATTGCGGCGGCTCTTCACGCAGTCGTCACACAAGCCCCGGTCCGGTTCACCCAGACGTCACAGAAGCGTCGGATCAGCGTCACCCCCTCCAGGTAACTTTCCGCTCGTTTTCGAGAAGAGACCGCTTGGCCCCGTCCGGGGCACGACCGACCGCAGGACCCTTTGTGGGGAGGGACGCGAACTTGAAACTCTCGAAGCTCATCCCGGCCATAGGCTCGCTTCTCGCCGGTCTGGCCCTCGCGGCGCCGGCCGGTGCCGCGACCATCAACATCACGTCCAATATCACGACGGCGAGCCCCGCCAGCCTGATGCACTGGACCGCGGACAACGTCTACGTCCTCGGCACCGTCATCTACGTCGAGGCGGGCGTCACGCTCACCATCGAGCCCGGCACCGTCGTCCGCGGGCTGCCGGACGCCGAGACCCCCGGCGTGCAGGATCCCGGGACCCTCGTCATCACCCGCGGCGCCAAGATCTACGCCATCGGGACGAAGCTGAAGCCGATCGTCTTCACCAACGAGGACGACGACAACATCGGCTCGAACCCGGGCACCGACCCCTACGACAACCTCACCAACGCCCGCAGCATCGTCGGCACCTGGGGCGGCCTCATCATCCTCGGACGCACCTACGTCGCCAACAACACGGTCGGCGCGCCCAACGGCGCGCGCGAGGTGCAGATCGAGGGGCTGAACGCCGCCGGGGGCCTGGGCCTCTACGGCAACTGCGCGGCGTCGTCGCTGTTCCCGTCGTCGTGCGATGACGACGACAGCGGCACACTGCAGTACGTGTCGGTCCGCTACGGCGGCTTCAACCTGTCGCCGAACAACGAGATCAACGGCATCACGCTGGGCGGCGTCGGCCGCGAGACCGACATCGACTACGTCGAGGTGTTCCAGGACAAGGACGACGCCGTCGAGTGGTTCGGCGGCACGGTCAACATCAAGCACGCCATCTTCAACGGCCCCGGCGACGACGGCACCGACTGGGACGAGGGCTACCGCGGCAAGATGCAGTTCGTCCTCCTGATGCAGGGAACGCCCGGCACCGACAAGTCGGACAAGGGAGGCGAGCTGGACGGCGGCAACGTCGGCGACGCCTCGCTGCCGAAGTCGATCCCGACCGTCTACAACGCGACCTTCGTGGGCCTGGGCGCGCAGAAGGACTACACGGCGCACGGCGAGAACACCGCGCTGCACTTCCGCGACAACTCCGGCGGCCGCTGGTACAACAGCGTGTTCATGGACTTCGGCGGCGCCGAGGCGCTGATCGAGGGTGGGACGGCGACGTCGAACTCGGCCAACACCTCGGGCGAGCGGGCCGGCTCGGCCTACGTCCTGAACCAGGGCCACTGCAGCGTCACGACCGCGACCGCGTGCACCAGCAACGCCGGTTGCGTGTCCCCCGAGGTCTGCGTCATCGACCAGAAGGGGCCGGCCTCGACCTTCGACCTGGAACTCGAGGACGACACCTGGTACTGCATCCGCCGCAAGGAAGACCTGCTCACCGGGACCTTCCCGTCGGGCGGACCGCGCCCGGTGACGTCGATGGTCACCCAGGGCGTCTGCAGCATCGGCGGGGCGCTGTGCCTGACCGCGGCGACGTGCCCGGCGGGTGCTTCGTGCGACGACGCCCCCGAGGACTACGGCATCGCGCTTCCCGGTGACGCCAACAGGTTCCACCATGACAACGGCGCGTTCACCAACGCGGCGCTCGACAACCAGTACATCCCCTGCGGCGCGCTGCCGATTCGCGCGCTGGTCCGCGACAACACGGGCCTGGCGACGAACCCCAGTCCGATCAGCCTGATCGACCCGCGGCCGTCCATAGGCTCACCGCTGCTGACGACCAACCGGGTGCCGCCGGCCGACGGCTTCTTCGAGCCGGCGCCGTACCGCGGCGCCTTCGGCGACGAGAACTGGGCGGCGGGGTGGACCAACACCGCGCGCCTCGGCTACTTCCCGCCGAAGCCCCAGGTCCTGATCTCTTCGAACATCACCACCCTCAGCAACCCGAGCCTGTTCCACTGGACGGCCGACAACGACTACCTCCTCGGCACCGTCATCTACGTCGAGGCGGGCGTGACGCTCACCATCGACCCGGGGACCGTCGTGCGCGGCCTGCCGGACGCCGAGACCCCGGGCGTGCAGGATCCGGGGACGCTGGTCATCACCCGCGGCGCCAAGATCATCGCCAACGGCACCGCCGCCAGGCCGATCGTCTTCACCAACGAAGACGACTCGAACGTGGACGGGCACCCGGGGTTCGACCCGTACGACAACCCGGCCAACGCCCGCGCCTTCACCGGCACCTGGGGCGGTCTCATCCTCCTCGGGCGCACGTACGTCGCCAACAACACCGTCGGCGCGCCGAACCCCGCGCGCGAGGTGCAGATCGAAGGCCTCAACGCCGCCGGCGGCCTGGGCCTCTACGGCAACTGCTCGGCGTCGCCGCTGTTCCCGGCGTCCTGCGATGACGACGACAGCGGCACGCTCAACTACGTGTCGATCCGTTACGGCGGCTTCAACCTGTCGCCGAACAACGAGATCAACGGCCTGACGGTCGGCGGGGTCGGTCGCGAGACCGACATCACCAACATCGAGGTCTTCCAGGGCAAGGACGACGCCATCGAGTTCTTCGGCGGCACGGTCAACATCAAGCGCGCCGTGCTCGTCAGCCCCGGCGACGACGGCACCGACTGGGACGAGGGTTACCGCGGCAAGCTGCAGTTCGTGCTGCTCATGCAGGGGACGCCGGGGACCGACAAATCCGACAAGGGTGGCGAGCTCGACGGCGGCAACGTCGGCGACGCCTCGCTGCCGAAGTCGATCCCGACCGCCTACAACATGACCTTCGTGGGTCTGGGCGCGCAGAAGGACTACACGGCGCACGGCGAGAACACGGCGCTGCACTTCCGCGACAACTCGGGCGGCCGCTGGTACAACAGCGCCTTCCTCGACTTCGGCGGCGCCGAGGCGCTGATCGAGGGCGGGACGGCCTCGTCGAACTCGGCCAACACCTCGGGCGAGCGGGCCGGCGCGGCCTACGTGCTCAACCAGGGACACTGCAGCGTCACGACCGCGACCGTCTGCACGGCGACGCCGCAGTGCCCCATCGGCGAGGTCTGCGTCAACGACCAGAAGGGTCCGGCCTCGACCTTCGAGCTGGAGCTGCAGAACAACACCTTCTACTGCATCCGCCGCCAGCAGGATCTCCTGAGCGGGACCTTCCCGCAGGGTGGTCCGCGGCCCCAGGGCGTGATGGTGACCCAGGGCGTCTGCAGCATCGGCGGCGCGCTCTGCCTGACCGCGGCGACCTGCCCGGCCGGCGCGTCGTGCGACGACGCTCCGGAGGACTACGGCATCGCGCTTCCGGGCGACGCCAACAAGATCCACCACGACAACGGCATGTTCACCAATGCCGCGCTCAACAACCAGTACATCCCGTGCGCCTCGGCCCTGCCGATCCGTACGCTGCACCGCGCCGGCTCCGGCAACGCCGGGACACCCGACCCGATCGACTCGATCGACCCGCGTCCGGCGTCGGGCAGCCCGCTGCTCACCACCAACCGTGTCGCGCCGAACGACGGCTTCTTCGAGCCGGCGCAGTACCGCGGCGCGTTCGGCACCGTGGACTGGTCCACCTCCTGGACCAACAGCGGCACGCTCGGCTACCGACCTTCGTGCGGCGCGGGATCCAACGTGGTTCCGGACGAGGTCACGAACATCCAGGAGACCCAGGCCGGCCTGTTCACCTGGGACCCGGTGGCCCTGCCCGGCAACATGGGGCTGGTCTTCTACGACGTGCTGCGCGCCGCGCGGTCGTCGTTCGGCACGCCGCTCAACTACGGCGCCGCGACCTGCGTGGCGGCTGACCAGTTCCCGACCACGAAGAGCGACGCCTCCATCCCGGCGCTCGGCGAGGTCTTCTACTACCAGGTCCGGTCGCAGAACGCCTGCGGCCAGGGGACCATGGGCTTCAACACCACCACCGGCGTCGAGCAGACCGGGGTGACCTGCAACTAATCACCGCCGCGGGACGAGAGGGAGACGGGGGGCGGGAGCGCTGTCATGGGCGCTCCCGCCCTTCCGTCCGTTCGTGTTTCTGGAGGAGATGAGTCGATGAAGAGCCGTTTCGTCTCGATGTCCCGGATGTCTCTGAGCGGCGTGGCGCTGATGCTGGCGGCGTCGGCGGCGGGTGCGGCGATGGCCGAGCCCGGACTCGAGTCGCTCGACTTCGCCTTCCGGTTCGCGACCGCCATCAAGAGCGACGCGCGCGACCGGGCGAAGGCGCAGGAGCTGGCCCTCGGGGAATACGCCGCCGCCGGCGCCTATGACGAGGCGGCCAGGCGCGCCACCCAGATCGAAGGCTGGCGGCGCGGCAGCCTCTACGCCACCATGGCGACCGAGCTGGCACGCGCCGGCCGGGCCGACGAGGCGCGCGGCTTCATCGCCAAGGCCGAGGAGGTGCGGCAGAGCACCAGCGGTTGGGAGAACCCGCGCATCTCGTCGCAGGTCGCCGAAGCGCTGGCGCTGCTCGGCGACCACGAGCAGTCGAACAGGATCACGGCCGACCTCGCCAGCAACGATCCGATCCAGTACTCCGGCCGCGCCGCCGCGACCGACGCCGTGGCCGCCGCGGTGCAGGGCAACTTCGAGCAGGGGATGGAAAAGCTCCGGGCGCTCGAGAGCAACAACGATCTCGACGCCGCCTGGGGACGCACCACCGGCTACCTCGCCCTGGCGAAGCACGCCGACGCGCCGAAGGCCTCGCGGCTGCTGGCGCTCGACGCGGCCCGCTCGTCCGCCGACCGCCTGCCGATCGAGCGCCGGCTCGACGGATTGCTGCAGATCGCGCCCGCGTATGCCGCGCTCGGCCGCAAGGGCGACGCGAAGCAGGCGATCTCCGAGGCCGCGAAGCTGGTCTCCAGCAACGCGAAGAATCCGCCGGAGGCGATCCCGGGGCTCATCGCCGTCGGCCGCGCCTGGGCGGAGAGCGGCGAGCCGCAGAAGGCCCGCAAGCCGCTGCAGGACGCCGAAGGACTCGTGTCCCAGGCGCTCAGCATCGACCAGCCCGGGCTCATCGAGCGCATCGCCTCGGCCTGGCGCCAGGTGCCGGACTCCGAGCGCGCCCGAAGGCTCGACCTCAAGGCCATCGACAACGCGGCCGCCATGCGACTGTCACGGCCGCGCGCCATTGCGCTCTCGGCCATCTGCCGCCAGATGGGCCAGGACGGCGTCGTACCGGACGAAGCGCTGCGGTTGCGACTCGAAAGCCTGCTGGCCGGTCTCGGCGAACCGTGGTGAGCGCCGCGTCACACTGACGTCACACGTCCGGCACGCGGTCACTCAAGCGTCACGGTGCCGTGTCCCGTCCGTCACCGTCCCCCTCTAATCTCCGCGCGGCATCGCAGGAGCGGCACCGAATCGGCGCCCGAACCCGGCGCGCTTCCCCCTTCGAGCGAGATGAGGATGGACGGCACGCCACAGCTCCGGACCGCGCTCACCGCCATCGTCCTGTTGATCGGTTGCGTGCTGTCGACGGCCGCGCCGGCGTGGGCGCAGGGGCCGATCTTCGGCGTCGTGCGCGGCACGGTCACCGACAAGGACTTCGGCGTGACGCTGGCCGGCGTGCGCGTCACCATCATGGAGGCGTTCCTCGCCGTCCAGACGGGCGCCGACGGAGCGTTCGTCTTCGAGCGCGTGCCCCCCGGCACCTACACCCTCGCGTTCACCAAGGACGGCTACCAGCGCAAGGTCGCCGCCGACATCGTGGTCAACGCCGGCACCATGGCCGAGGTGCGCACCGAGCTGAGCATCGAGGTGACCGAGATGGACGAGATGGTGGTCACAGGAGAAGACATCCTCGGCGGCACCGAGGTCGGCTTGCTCGACATCCGCTCCGAGGCGACGACGGTGCAGGACGCCATTTCCTCGGAGATCATGTCGAAGTCAGGCGCGACCGACGTCGCGGGCGCGCTCAAGTTCGTCGTCGGCGCCTCGGTGACCGGCGGCAAGTACGCTGTGGTGCGCGGCCTGTCCGACCGCTACACCGGCACGACCCTCAACGGCGTGAAGATCCCGAGCGCCGACCCGCGCCGCCGCGCCGTGCAGGTGGACCTGTTCCCGACCGGCACCATCGAGAGCGTCACCGTCACCAAGACCTTCACCCCCGAGCTGCAGGGCGACTTCACCGGCGGCGGCATCGACATCGTCACCAAGGGCGTGCCGGACGAGAAGCTCTTCTCGACCTCGTTCGGCGTCGAGTACAACTCGAACGCCACCGGCAACGAGGATTTCCTGACTTACGAAGGGGGCGGCGTCACGGCGCTCGGCATCGCCGGCGACGATCGGGCCCTCCCCGAGGACGCGAAGACGAAAAACCTGCCGTCCACGTCCTTCCCGCCGAACACGGGGAGCTACAGCGCCAACGCCCAGAGAATCGCCAACGCGCAGGAGTGGAGCGATCTCTCCCGCTCCTTCCAGCCGGTGATGGGGACGACGCGCGAGGCGCCGGGGCCCAACACCTCCTTCTCGGTCGTCGGCGGCGACCGCTTCGACCAGGGGGAGGGGAGCGCCGTCGGCGTCATGGGCGCGCTCACCTACACGCACAAGTACGACTTCTACGAAGGCGGCCAGAACAACAGCTACGAGGTCTCCGACCCGAGCCAGCCGCTGCGCATCGGCCAGCCGCGCATCGACAGCGCCGGCCTCGACGAGGTGCTGGTCGGGGTGCTCGGCTCCTTCGTCTACCAGGCGAGCGAGAACCACGAGATGGGCTTCCGGCTGATCGGCAACCAGTCGGCCGAGGACGAGGCGCGGTTGCAGCTGGCCGGGGACGACACCGTGCAGACGAACCAGTCGCTGCACT
Source organism: Verrucomicrobiia bacterium (assembly GCA_035638075.1). Classification (GTDB taxonomy): domain Bacteria; phylum Acidobacteriota; class Polarisedimenticolia; order Gp22-AA2; family Gp22-AA2; genus DASRAU01. The sequence continues at coordinate 91,168 of DASRAU010000028.1, read as the reverse complement.
ACACCGAGCGCACCGTCGGCTCGGGCCAGTTCTACGGCAAACACCACTGGACCGACGCCGCCTGGAAGGGCGTCAGGCTCGACTGGTTCGCGACCTGGAACACCACGCGGCAGGACGAGCCGGACGTGCGCTTCTTCCTCTACAACTTCTTCCCGGCGACGCAGACCGGCGACTGGATCAACAGCACCAACGACGCCGACCGCACGCGCCGCATCTTCCGCAACATCAAGGAATCGGGGCCGCAGGGGGCGGTCAACCTCACGCTGCCGTTCGACCAGTGGACGAACAGCGAGGGGAACGTCAAGGCCGGCCTTTTCTACGATACGACCGACCGCGGTTACACCGAAGATTCCTTCACCTACCACTTCCAGAACCAGGCCAGCGCCAACAGCAACGCCGCGCAGCGGCTGAACGGCACGTACGCACGCTTCGCGGCGACCGAGCCGGGTCAGCTGTGGACCGATGTCTGGAACGACCCGGAGCGCATCGGGTTCGCGGCGCTCCGCTGCCCCGACGACAAGACGCGCTGCACCGCGACCGACACGGTCCCGTACCCCTACTCGCCGCGCGACCAGCTGGTGTGGTTCGTCGATCCGCTCGACGACCAGGACGTGAACTACACCGGCGACCAGTCGGTCGAGGCCGGCTACGGGATGATCGACCTGCCGCTCATCCCGTCCCTGAACCTGGTGGCCGGGGCGCGCTACGAGACGACCAAGATGAACATCGTCCCGGAGGGGAAGCTGCTCCAGGTGATCCGGCAGAACCCGGACAGCGGCGACCGGTTCCTCGAGAACGCGACGTCGGAGCAGGCCACGGCCGACATCGACGAGGCCGACGTGCTGCCGTCGGTCGGCCTGATCTACGCCATCCGGCCGGAGATGAAGCTCCGCGCCACCTGGAGCAAGACCATCGCGCGTCCCACCTTCCGCGAGCTGGCGCCGGTGGCGACCGAGGAGTTCCTGGCCGGTGACGAGTTCGTCGGCAACGTCGATCTGCAGCTGTCGCACATCACCAACTACGACCTGCGCTGGGAGTGGTTCAGGAAGCCGGGCGAGGTGCTGGCGGCCAGCCTCTTCACCAAGGACATCAGCGAGCCGATCGAGCTGATCTCGTTCGTCGTCGCCGGCGGCCGGCGCTTCGTGCAGCCGGTCAACTACGAGCACGGCGAGCTGAACGGGTTCGAGGTGGAGGCGCGCTATCCGCTGGGCAACTTCGGCAAGCCGCTCGAGGGCTGGACCGTCGGCGCCAACTACACCAGCCTCGACTCCTCGGTGGACGTGCCGGTCATCGAGCAGCAGTCGCTCGCCAACTTCGGGCTGAACGAAGAGCAGCGACGCCTGCAGGGACAGCCCGACCACATCTTCAACGCCAGCGTCTCCTACGACAACGACCGGCTGGGGATCCAGAGCGGCCTCTTCTACAACGTGACGGGGGAGACGCTTTTGACCGGGGCCGCGACCGGCGAGAACGGCGGCGTCCCGAACGCCTTCGCCGAGACCTACCGCAGCGTGGACTTCACCTACTCGCAGAAGATCGTGCGCGGCAAGGTGGACGTCTCGTTCACGCTGAAGGCAAAGAACTTCATGGAGCCGCAGCGGACCAGCGTCTACCGCACCCCCGACGATCAGGAGGTCATCCGCACCCTGCGCGACACCGCCGCGCTGTACGGGCTCTCCTTCAATCTGAAGTGGTGAGGCCGGCTTCCGACACGGCACTCATCGAGGAGAACGCGCATTGGCGAGAACGGCCTCCTTGCCTTCTTCGAGAGCCGCCACCGCCTGCTCCCGGGTCACACTGGGGAAGTCGTCGAGGAACTCGTCCAGCGATTCGCCCCCCTCCAGGTAATCGAGGAGGTTCTGAAACGGCACGCGGGTTCCGACGAAGACGGGGGTGCCCCCCAGAATGTCAGGGTCGCTGTGCACGACGGATGTCTTGGCCTTCATGGAAATCCTAGCGCTTCTCCGCGCAGGCCTGGACCACGACGATGCGCCCTTCGCGCATGTTGCGGACGACCGTCTCGATCTTCGTCTTCGCCGTCTCGCCCATCAACAGGTGAATGCCGAGCGGAGGCAGGCCGGACGCCTTGACCCTTTCGATGACGCCGAGAGTCCACTGCAGGGAGGCCTGGGTCGTGTCGACCCACTCGCGAACGACGAAGCCCGCATCCTCCAGAAGCTTCTTCGCCTGCGCGGGGGTCGCGAGAAAGCTGATGGAGGCGTCCTCCGCCCACGGGACGGGGAAGTGCAGCGGCCCGCCCTCGCCGGCGAAGATGTCGTGGAACAGGAACCGCCCGCCGCGGGCCGTGACCCGGCCGATCTCCCGGTAGAAGGCGGCCTTGTCGGCGATGTTCATCTGGACATGCTGGGTCCAGGCCATGTCGAACTCCCTGGCGTCGAAAGGCATCGCCAGGGCGTTCGCCTGCAGGAAGCGTGTCCGGTCGGCCAGTCCGACCCGCTTCGCCAGGGCGTTGGCGACCTCGACGTACTCCTCCGTGAGGTCGATCCCCGTCACCTGGCACCCGTGCTCGACCGCCAGGTAGCGGGCCGTGCCCCCGAGCCCGCATCCCACGTCGAGGACGCGCGTTCCCGGCCGGATCGAAGCGCGACCCGCCAGCTCGACCGTCCCCTCCCGTCCGCGGACGTGGAATTCATCGACCGGGGCGAGGTCCTCGGGCTTCAGGTGATCCGGGTCCTTCCCCATCTGGCGGAGCGACGCGAGAATCGAATCGAGGATCCGACCGCGGCCGTAGTGCTTCTCGACACTTTCCGGGGTGTTGTCCATGGCTTCCTCCTGCCCGTGCGCGTCCCAGTCTACCCCCTGTATCATCCCCGACAGGGGAGGGGTGGATGCGGGCCGTGTCGCTGGCAGGTCTCCTGCTGATGGTCGCGGGGATCGCGGGGCTCTTCTACGCGCATGCGCTGTTCTCGCCGGCGCCTTTGGCCGTCGCCGCACAGGTGGCGGCGGTGGCGCTGATGGTCTGGGCGCGCATCACCTTCGGGCGGCGCAGCTTCCATGCGGCCGCCGATCCGACCAGCGGCGGACTGGTGACGACCGGTCCGTACCGGTTCATCCGGCACCCCATCTACACCGCCGCGTGCCTGTTCTGCTGGGCCGGGGCCCTGGCGCAGCCTTCGCTGAAGTCGGTCGCATGCGCCGTCCTGGTGGTGATCGGGGCCTTGCTGCGCATGCGATCGGAGGAGCACCTCGTCGTGCAGCGCTATCCGGAGTACCGCGACTACGCGCAGCGCACCAGGCGCATGGTGCCGTACATCTTCTAGTTCCAGTAGTTCCAGGCCATATGTGACCGTCGTGTGACGAATCGGCGGCGACACGACACCGTTTCGTCACACGGGCGCCACCGATGTGTGACGGCCGGAATATTGAATCTCCCCGTGCGACCTTCCAAGCCGCTCCAGGCCAGCCCCATGCGTGTGCTGTGGCTTCTGGCGATCCTCACCCTGCCGACGGCGGTGGTCCGTTCCCAGGACACGGCCGAAAAGAAAGCCGACCCCGTCGCCGACATGAAGGCGTCGCGCGAGGCCCTGAGCAAGTGGGTCGAGACGCAGCAGATCCTCGCGAAAGAGAAGAAGGACTGGCAGACCGGCAAGGAGATGCTCAGCTCGCGCATCGCGCTGGTGAAGGGGGAGATCGCCGACGTCGAGGCGAAGATGCAGGAGGCCTCGACCGCCGGCGCCGAGAGCGTCCAGAAGAAATCCGACATCACGAAGGAAGAGGCAACGCTGAAGGAGGCCGCCGCCGCGGTCGCGGCGCGCGCCGCGAGCCTCGAGCGCGACATCAAGGCGCTGCTGCCGCGGCTGCCGGAGCCGATCAAGACCAAGGTCGAGCCGCTGGTCGCCCGCATGCCCGCCGACCCGGACAACACCAGCATCTCGGTGGCCGAGCGGCTGCAGAACGTCGTCGGCATCCTGAACGAGGTCGGCAAGTTCAACGGCGAGATCACGCTGGCGACCGAGGTGCGGACGCTGGCCGACGGCAAGCCTTCGGAGGTGCGCACGGTGTACGTCGGGCTGGCGCAGGCCTACTACGTCAGCGCCTCCGGCGAGGCGGGTGTCGGCCGCCCAGGCGACCAGGGCTGGACCTGGGAGCCGCGCAAGGAGCTGGCCTCCGACGTCCAGCATGTCGTCGAGATCCTCCAGACCAAGGCCAAGCCGGCGTTCGTCGCGCTTCCGGTGAGCGTCCAGTGAGGCGAGCCCTTCTGATGGCAGCGCTTCTGACGGTGGCGGTTCCGGCCGCGGCGCAGGACTCCGGGCTGACGCAGGCGACGGCGGGGGCGCAGGCGGATCTCCAGAAGTCGCTCAAGGAGCTGGCCGACCTGCGCGCCACCATCGCGGCGGAGAAAGTGCCGCTCAACCAGGAGCTGACCACGCTCGAGGCGCGCCTCGCCGACCTGAAGCGCAGGCAGGACGACGCGTCGCGGGCCTCCGACATGCGGACCCTCGACATCAACAACATGACCGCGGCGCTGAAACTGAGGCAGGACGAGATGAGCTACGTGTCGAACCTCCTGGACGAATACGCGCGCGGCTACGAGGCGACGCTGCACGTCAGCGAGCTGCCGGCTTACAGCGGCGTCGTCGAGACGGCGAAGCTGGCCCGCGAGAACAAGGACCTCACCTTGACCCAGAAACTCGGCAAGCAGGCGGACGTGCTGTCGTCGTCGCTGCAGCGGGTCACCAGGCTCCTCGGCGGCGAGCGCTTCGACGGCGACGCCATCGACCCGCAGGGACGGGTACAGAGCGGGCAGTTCGCGCTCATCGGCCCGGTGGCGGTGTTCGCCGTGCACGGCGGCGTCGCCGGGCTGGCGCTGCCGCAGACCGGCTCGTTCCGCGCCATGGTGCGGCCGCTGGAGAAAACCCTCACCGCCGGCATCGAGCAGGTGGTGGCGTCGGGCGCAGGGCTCCTGCCGCTCGACCCGAGCAAGGGCGGCGCCCTCAAGGAAGTCCTGGCGCGCGGGTCGCTGCTGCACTACTTCGAGCGCGGCGGGCCGATCATGTGGCCGCTGCTGTTCGTGTCGATCCTGGCCATCACGGTCATCTTCGAGCGGCTGGTCTTCCTGGCACGCGAGAAGCGGCGCCGCGATCCGAAGCTGGTCGAAGCGATCATCGAGAAGGTGTCGCGCGGCGACGTCAACGGCGCCATCGCCTCGGGCGACGGGTCGCCGGACTTCATCGCCCGCGCCCTGACCTACGCCTTGAAGCACCGTGAGAAATCGCTGACCAATGCCCTGATGCGCGCGTCCGGCCTGGAGGTCGTACGCTTCACCCGCGGCATCTCGATTCTCGACACCTGCATCACGGTGGCGCCGCTCCTCGGCCTGCTCGGCACGGTCACCGGGATGATGGGCTCGTTCGGAATGCTCGGCGGCGGCGAGCTGTCGGCGCCGGCGCAGATCACCGGCGGCATCGCCGAGGCGCTCATCGCGACCTGCTTCGGTCTCGGCATCGCGGTGACGTCGCTTCTGCCGATGAACTACCTGCACAGCCAGGCCGACCGTGCGCGCCACGAGATGGAGGACGCCGCCACGCACGTCGAGCTCCTGATGAAGCCGGTGATGGAGGCCGAGGAAGCCGCCCGCGAGCGCCGCATCCGCGCGCTGATGGCGCAGCAGGCGGCGGCGGAAGAGTCGTCCGCACTGCGCACGGCGGCGAGCGTATGAAGCTGACGGCGTACCAGCACAAGAAGGCGAAGATCGAGATCGTGCCGCTCATCGACGTCGTGTTCTTCCTGCTCGCGACCTTCGTCATGGTGTCGCTGTCGATGACGCGCAACCAGGGGATGCAGGTGGCGCTGCCGGCGGCGTCGAGCGCCAGCAAGCAGGCGGACGACGACAAGGCGGTGACTCTGACCGTGATGGCGAACGGCGAGGTCTTCTACAACAAGGACAAGGTGACGCTGGCGCAGCTGCCGTTCCGCCTGCAGACGCTCAAGACCGCGCAGAAGGACCCGAAGATCATCCTCAACGCCGCGGCCGACGCGGACTTCAAGCAGGTCGTCGCCGTCCTCGACGAGGCCCGCAAGATCGGCATCGCCAAGGTCGGCATCTCGACGGAGAAGAAATGACCAGGAAGGTGGTCCTCGTCGCGTTCGCGGTGGCGCTCCTGTTCCACGTCGGCGTGCTCGGGTTCGGCGGGCTGGTCCTATTCAATCCCAAGCCGAAGGCGGTGGTCCGCGAGGACGTGGACCTCGTCGGCGACGAGCAGGCGAAGAAGGAAGACAAGAAGGAAGAGCCCAAGCCCGAGCAGAAGGCCGAGGCCAAGGCGGAGGAAGCCGAGCAGGTGCAGCAGGAAGCCCCGGTCGCGCCCGACCTGCGCGACTTGCAGCAGCTCGAGGCCCCTTCGGCGCCGGCGCTCGCGGCGATGAACCTGAGCGACCTCGAGGCGGCTCTCGGCGGCGGCGAGGGGGGCGGCGGCGGTGACTTCGGCGGCGCCGGCGGCGGCTCGCTGGCCTCGGGCGGCCGCATCGGCGGCACCGGCATCGGCGGCAGCGACGGCGGCACCCTCGACGACATCCTGTCGGCGGCCGAGCTGGACGGGCGCCCGCGCCCGGTCTTCCAGGCGACCCCGCAGTACCCGGCCGAGCTGCGCAAGCAGAAGGTCGAGGGCACGGTCAACGTCGTCTTCTTCGTGGACAAGGACGGCCGGGTGAGCAACCCGCAGGTCGAGACTTCGAGCAACCCGGCCTTCGAGCGTCCCGCGCTCGAGGCGGTCCGCCAGTGGCGCTTCGAGGCGGGGACGCGCAAGGGTGAGAAGGTCGCGTTCAAGATGCGCGTCCCGATCTCGTTCCATGTCTCCTCGTAACGCGCCCCGGCCCGCGCTCCTTCCTTCCATCGCGGCCATCTTGGCGCTGATGCTCGGCGCCGCGGGCGCGAGCAGCGCGAGCGCGGCCGAAAGCGTCAAGCCGGACAAGAAGAAGGACAAGAACGCCGCGGCGGCCCCGGCACCGGTTTCCCCCTATCTCAACGGCGGGATGCCGGGGGCGACCGCTGCCGCAGCCGGCAAGACCGACGACGGCCTGTCGCTCTGGACCGACCCGGGGTTCCAGAAGCAGTTCATGGCGTCGTACGGGGCGCTGGCGGAGTACGAGCCGAGGGTCAGCCCGCCCGAGAAGCTGGAGCTGGAGAAGATCCTCCAGTTGATGGCGACGAACCAGCCGGCGGCGCTGCTCGAGCTGGAGTCGGCGGCGAAGCCCGACGCGAGCGCGCTGTTCGACTTCACGCTCGGCAACTTCTACTTCCAGCAGGACAACGCCGAGAAGGCGGCCGCCGCGTACAAGATGGCGACCTCCAAGTTCCCGTCGTTCCGCCGCGCCTTCAAGAATCTCGGGCTGACGTCGGTGCGCCTGCAGCGCCACGAGGACGCCATCAAGGCGCTCAGCCGCCTGGTCGAGCTGGGCGGTGGCGACGGGCTGTCGTACGGGCTGCTCGGCTACTCGCTGAGCGCCACCGGCCAGTTCGTCTCGGCCGAGTCGGCGTACCGCAACGCCGTCCTGCTGCAGCCGGATGCGCTGGACTGGAAGCTCGGGCTCACGCAGGCCGTCCTCAAGCAGCGCAAGTTCGGCGAGGCGGTCAGCCTGTGCGACGAGCTTTTGGCGAAGTACCCCGACCGGGCGGATTTCTGGCTGCTGCAGGCGAACGCCTGGCTCGGCCAGGACCAGCCGATGAAGGCCGCCGAGGACTTCGAGATCGTCGCCCGCATGGGCAAGGCGACCTTCCAGACCTACTACACCCTCGGCGACATCTACACGAACGCCGGCCTGTACGACCTCGCCGCCAACGCCTACAAGCAGGCGATCGTCGCCAAGCCCGACCAGGAGCTCGACCGCCCGCTGCGCTCGGTCGAAGTCCTGGCGCAGCGCGACGCCGTCCCGCAGGCCCGCGAGCTGCTCGCGCAGGTGCGTGAGTCGTCAGCCTCCGGGATGGACGACGTCGGCAAGAAGCGCGTGCTGCGGCTGGATGCGCGCCTGGCGATGAGCGAAGGGGGCGCCGACGGTGCGACCGACGGCAGTGCCGAGGCGGCCGCCGTCAAATCGCTCGAGGAGATCGTCGCGCTCGATCCGCTCGACGGCGAGGCGCTGATGCTGCTGGGTCAGCACTACACCAAGGCGAAGGAGATCGACCGCGCCATCTTCTATTACGAGCGCGCCTCCAGCCTCGAACCCTTCGAGGCCGACGCCAAGGTCCGCCAGGCCCAGCTCCTCGTCACCCAGAACAAGTACCGCGAAGCCGTCCCCCTCCTCAAGCGCGCCCAGGAACTCAAGCCCCGCGACGAGGTCGCCCGCTACCTCGACCAGGTCGAACGGATCTCCAGAAGTCACTAGCCATCGGCTCCGGGCGGTTCCCACATCCTAGATATACTCGGCGTCCCAAGTGGACGCCGTGGAACCGTTCATCTTCGAGCCAACCGCCCTCAGCTGGGCTCGGCGTACTGCCGGCTTCTCGTTTGACGTTCTGCTCTCCAAACTTCATCCGACTTGGCCTGATCTCACAGAAGCTACGCTCAGAGCATGGGAAGGGGGCACTGAGCGACCTCAACCTACACACGTAAAAAAGCTGGCGGTACTCTACAAGCGTCCTATCGCAGTCTTTCTGCTCCCACATCCCCCCGATGAGAACCCCATTCCGCCGGACCGTCGAACTATAGGCTCTTCCAAGCGGGGGTCCTTCTCTTCCAAGACTCTCTTGATGATACGGATAGTGCGAGGGATTCAGAGTCACTCAAGAGAACTTGCGGAGGCGAGATCCGCAGAGCCGCCCCGGTGCTCGATAACCGACAGTCCTTCCTCGATCGCAAGCAAGGCGCGCTTATCTCTTGGCATTGACTATCAGCTTCAACGAGCGTGTCGTACCTACGAGGCGTTCTTCGAGGCGATGCGTCGCGCGATCGAGAATGTAGGAGTGCTCGTGCTAAAAAGCGCGGCGCATCGCAGCTTCCCTCGAGAGGAAGCAAGGGCGCTGTCGTTCACCGATGAAACGCCGTACGCGATACTGATCAACAACAAGGACTCAGATGGCGCCAAGAACTTCTCCCTGCCACACGAGTACGCTCATGTACTCCTTAGACAAGCCGGAATTTGCAGCGACTTTGCGGCCGTCTCAGTGGGAAGGCGCGTCGATCCGATCGAGGTGTTTTGCAACCAGTTCGCGTCAGCCTTCTTAGTGCCAGAGCGGGAGTTCTTGTCACACAGTGCCCTGGTGAATGTAGCGACCGTGAACAAGAGCGCCCTGGAACAAGCTGTTGAGAATCTTGCGATGACGTTCAAGGTTAGCCGTTACGTGATACTTCGCAGATTGCTTACGTTCGGCCGCATCTCACAGGGGACGTATCAGGAATCCGTAGAGAGGATCGATGCCGAGTCACCGCCCATCCAGCGGGGCGGCAGAACAGTGCCGGCGAGAGTGGCTGTTCAGACAAACGGCACGACGTTCACGCGACAAGTGATTTCAGCCTTTAGAAGCGACAGAATTTCTAAGGCCGCCGCCGCTGAATACCTCGGCACAAGATCCGGCTACCTGAATGCTGTGGAAAACCTGTTGAAGAAGCATGGATAGCAAAGAGCAGTCGACGATCCCGGTCTACACGATCGATGCGGATGCATTGATGGTCATGTTTGATCCAGATGAAGCCCTATTTCGTGGACATGTAGGACTGTGGGGCCGCAGCGAGTCTGAGATCGAAGTCGGGCGCGTGGTGTCGCACGTGGAAGTGCTCAATGAAATTCGAAAGGATAGTCGGAAGGGCCAAGACCTCTATGAGTGGGCCCACGGCCACAAGCACATATTCAAGGACTATGACTGGGAGTGTGAAGCAAGGGTTATCAAGATGATGTCACCGAAATTGCGCGGCTTTGTCGATGGCGGCAAGATAAAGCCGACCAACGCCGATCCGTGGCTGATCGCCCAGGCGAAGTGCCTTGGCCTAACCCTCGTGTCCCAAGAGAAGCCAACCCTGGGGACTGGTGCGATCATCCAGAAGATTCCAAATGTGTGTGCCGATCCGATATTCAAAGTCGAGTGTATCAACCTTGTCGGAATGATTCGCAAGGAAGGGTGGCGCTTTACCTAGAGGGTACTTGGGACGGCGACGTCCACTCCCCCGAGAATCAGGCGCTCAGTCCGACTCCCTGCCTGGCCATTGCCTAGACTTAACGCTCTAATCTGGCGCCGCTGATATAGCCTTGTGCGGTGTCGCCGCATTTTGAAGTCCAACGTGACGTGTTCGTGACGTGGGTACCTGGGCTCCGGCATCTTCGGAATTACCGGCGTGAGTGGCTCCGTAGCGACATCGTTGCCGGGCTCGTCCTCGCCACGATGCTCCTCCCAGCCGGCGTTGCCTACGCCGGAGCCTCCGGCGTTCCGGGCATCCACGGGCTCTACGCGACCATCATCCCGCTGCTCGTCTACGCGGTCTTCGGGCCCAGCCGCATCCTCGTCCTCGGGCCTGACTCGGCGCTGAGCCCGATCATCCTTTCGACCGTCGCGCCCCTCGCGGCGGGGGATCCGCAACGCGCCGTGCTGCTGGCGGCGGGGATGGGGATCGTGGCGGGGCTCGTCTGCCTTGTGGCGGGGCTGATGCGGCTCGGGTTCATCACCGAGCTGCTGTCGAAGCCGATTCGCTATGGGTACATGAACGGTATCGCGCTGACGGTGCTGCTAAGCCAGGTGCCGCGGCTACTCGGGTTCTCGGTCAAGACCGACGGACCGCTGCGGCAGGGGGCGCAGATCGTCCGCGGGGTGCTCGACGGCCGGACGAACGTCACGGCGTTCGCCATCGGCGGGGGGACGCTCCTGCTGATCCTGCTGCTGAAGCGGTTCCCGCGCGTGCCGGGGCTGCTGCTGGCCGTCGTCGGGGCGACCGTTGTGGTCGAGGTCTGGGGCCTGGCGGAGCGCGCCGGGGTGTCGGTGCTCGGGCGGCTGCCGCGTGGGCTGCCGCTGCCGGCCTTCCCGATCCTGAAGCCGGAGGACACGATGCCCGTGATCCTCGGCGGGCTCGCGGTGGCGCTGGTGGCGTTCGCCGACACGAGCGTGCTGTCGCGCGTGTACGCGGCGAAGCTGGGGGAGCGGGTCGATGCGAACCGGGAGATGACCGCGCTGGGGATGGCCAACCTGGCGGCCGGTCTGTTCAGGGGATTTCCGATCAGCAGCTCGGCATCGCGCACGCCGGTCGCCGAGGCGGCGGGGGCGAAGACGCAGCTCACCGGGGTCGTCGGCGCGCTCGCCATCGCGCTGCTGCTCCTGGTTGCGCCCGACCTGCTCGCGTCGCTGCCGCACACCGCGCTGGCGGCGGTGGTCATCGCGGCGGCCATCGGGCTGTTCGAGTTCGGCGACCTCCGCCGCATCCACCGCATCCAGGCGTGGGAGTTCTGGCTGTCGATGTCGTGCTTCGCCGGGGTCGTCTTCTTCGGCGCCATCCGCGGCATCGCGATCGCTGTCCTCATCGCCGTCATCGAGTTCCTGTGGGACGGCTGGCGGCCGCACTCGGCCGTGCTCGGCCGCGTGGACGGCATCAAGGGGTATCACGACATCGCGCGGCACCCGGAGGCGCACCGCGTCCCCGGGCTCATCCTGCTGCGCTGGGACGCGCCGCTCTTCTTCGCCAACGCCGAGTTCTTCCGCGACCGGGTGCTCGCCGTCGTGGCGGAGGCGCCGACGCCGACGCGGTGGCTCATCGTCGCCTCCGAGCCGGTCACGAGCGTGGACGTGACCTCCGCCGACATCCTCACCGAGCTGGACGACACCCTGCGCGCCCGCGGCATCCGCCTCGGCTTCGCCGAGATGAAGGACCCGGTGAAGGACAAGCTGCGCCGCTTCGGAATCTACGACCGCTTCGAAGAGGTCACCTTCGCCACCGTCGGCGCCGCCGTCAGCGCCTACGTGAAGTCCACCCACGTCGACTGGGTGGACTGGGAAGACAGGAAATGAACTCGACCCGCTCTCAGCGAACCTCGATACGGCGCGTGACGACGCCAATATGGTCGTCGTTGCCCAGGACGTTGATCGTGATCAGGTGAGATCCGGGACCCAGCGTCGAGGCGGGAAGGATGTAAGTGAACGGGGAATAGCCCTCCTCCTCTTCGGCGACAATCATCAGGTCGGCGAAGATCGCCACTTCGAAGCGTGACGCGAGGAGGTGCGCCCGATCCGCGGGTGAGAGAGTGACCCGGACCGGCACGTCGCCGCTCACGACCGGTGTCTTGCCCGTTGTTTCGCCGCCCCCTTCCGTTTCCCCTCCGACCTGCGGAGGGAAGTCGACCGTGAAGTGCGGTTCGTGGCAACGGCTGCGCACGTGGAGCGCGTGCATGTAGTCCGCGACGGGGCTCGAGACGTGCGGCCGGTGCTCCCGCCCGGGGGAGGCCGCGTCACCGCCGGGATCGCCAGCGGTCGTGCCCGTGGTCACGATCAGTGCGTTGTCGGGGATGGAGTAGGCCCGAATCATGACGAGAGACATCGGATGGTCCGCGAGGCGAATTTCGCCCGAGTCGTCCTGTCCGTCCCACGCTTCCTCGTGGGGGCCGGCCTCGCGCAGGGCCCAATCGAGGACCGTCCTCATGTGTGGTCCGCCGTCGCGCAGGTCGACGCGGATCCTGACGCGCGCCGGGGCCGGAAGCGAGTACCGAATCACGCGGCGCTCGGCGTCGTAGGAGTCTTCGGTGATAGGCAGCCTGCGGCCACCGGTCGCGTCGGTGGCATCGTAGGTGTCCAGCCGGCGGCCGGCGCTAATCGCCAGGAGTGTGTAGAGGTACACACCCTGCGGCACTGGCTGGCCGCGATCGTCGGTCGCGTCCCAGGTGACCTCCTGCTTACCCTCCGGCAAGGTCACTTGCGGCCGGACCGTCGTGACCAGCAGGTCATCCTCATCGTAGATGCGCAGGGCGACGGTGGCCGGAGCGGCCAGCCGGAAGCCGACGGTGAAGCGATCGCGGCCCGCGGCTTCGAGGCTGCTACGCGCCGCCTGCACCTCGGACAGGAGCGTACCGGTGGCCAGTGATCCGGCCGGCGGTGATCCCGCGTAGGCCTTGGCGGGCGGAGGAGTGTGCGGGGTGGAGGCGCAGCCCGATGCGGTCAACATCAGCGCCAGTCCGATCGCCGGCCGGGTCAAGGTCATAGCCCGGCAATCCAGGCGGGATCCTTCGCGGGGATGGCCGTGAGGCAGGTCGGAGAGCCGCCGTCGGGCCGCATTCTCCAGATGCCGGTGTCGCTGCCTCGATCCGAGACGAACAGGATGCCGTCGCTCATCCAACGGGGCTGCGTATCGAGGCCCGGGGAGCGTGTCAAACGCTTCGTCTCGCCGGACACCATGTCGAAAAGGGATATCTCGAGGTCGCCGCTCTCGTTCGCAGCATGGAGCAGCCTGTGACCGTCGGCCGCGAGGACAGGGTAAATCGTGTCCGTCTGGGCGCCGATCACGACACTGTCGGTTCCGGAATCGATCTCGAGGCGATGGATCGACTCGGGCCCTGGCGCCGCCTTGAATGAATAGAAAATCGCCTTCCCACCTTCGACCCAGCGCGGACTACGGTAACGGCCGACCCTACGGCTGATGGTCCTCGTCCCCTCGCTGCCGTTCAGATCGGCAACGAGCAGCTCGCTCACATCGCGGCTGTCGCCGCGGACTCGGACACAGACCAGAGCGGACCCGAGCACGTCGCAGCCGTTCAGCATGCCCGCTCCCGCCAGCACGGGCTTCGTCACCCCCGTCCGGAGTTCGAGCCGGAACAGCTCGCCACGGTTGGTTTCGTAGAGAAGGGTGTCGCGATCGACCCAGACCGGCAACCGCTTGTCGATCGCATCGCGGGTGACCTGGCGAGGCTCGGATCCGTCGTCACGCGCCACCCAGATCTGCCAGGTGCCTTCGGTCAAGCCCGAGAATGCGATCGCGGCGAGCGCGTCTCCTCGCAGCCCGGCGGCTGCGACCAGGACCGCGAAAAACGCTGCGCCGGCGTGTCGCCTCTTGGAAGGGAGACGCGTCACCGCGGCGATGTTTGCGCGGCCTTCTCCGCGTCGCTGCAGCGCTCCGTCATCGGCAAGATGCGCGGTGGATTCGAAGGGGCGGACGACTCGAGCGCGAATCCGGCTTCGATCAACGCCACCAGTCCGCCCTGGACCACGTGAACGTCGTCGAAGCCGAGCTTCTCGAGCTGCGCGGCGGCCAGCGGCGCCCGATGAGAGGAGTGGATGCAATAGATCAGGAGGCGTCTGTTGCGGGGCACCTTCTCCGCCCCGTCCGGCAGGGTCGCCAGCGGGAGGTTGATCGAGCCCGGCAGGCGCCCGGCCGCGAATTCGTCCTCCGCCCGAACGTCGAGCAGCACGAGCGGCACCTTGCCCTCCGTCCACTCGCGCGCCTGATCCGCGGTCACGTAATGGAGTCCACGTCCGACCCCGGAGGCCGACATGGCCAGAGTTACGAAGAACACCGTCACGACAAGGCACGCGCACACTGTCGTCGTCAATCGTGAAAGTCCTCGGACTGCCCCCACGACTTCCCTCGTTGGAATCATCATTTGCAGAGGAATGGAAAGTTCCATTGAAGGAAAAAATCAACTCCGGAGTCTACAGCTTGACCGACGGAGACCACGGTCGAGATCGCTGCGTTCACGACCATACCTTTGGCAGTGTCGGCTAGATACTCCACGTTCGTCTTGGTCTGCTGGTATTGGTTGACGGCTTGAAGGGTCTGGTCGAAGGCGGCTCCGAGAGCCATCGACTTGCCGGTGTTGTAGGCGAAGTCGAGACCGAGATAGGTGTCATAACCCGCATTGGTAAACAGAATCGTTTCACCCATGGTGGTGTTGATGACGCCTCGACAGACGACCGGCCGCTGTCTGAACATGGTCGGGTCGTTGTAGAGGGACCATGCTGCGTCGACGGTGGCCAGGCCTGGGTTGTTGTAGGACCATTCCAAGTCCATTCCGCCCGAGATGAGGAAGGGATAAGCCGCTCCGGGTTGCGGTATCGGCAGCTGACCTCCAAAGGCGTCCGCCCGTGCATGCTGCACCAGGATTCCCCCGTTCCAGAGATAGGCTTCGGAAGGGATCGGACAACCCGATCTTCTCGCGACTCCGACCGCATAGGTGCCGCAGTTCTCACACCCTTCGACACCGCTCCCCTTGTACATCGGCAGCAGAGAAAAATCGGACCGTTCGGTTATGAGGATGTCGTAAATCCTCTGCGCCGTGGTCGGATCTTGCGAAAAGAGGAGGTAGTTGGGGTCCTTATGGCTGACGACGGGATCAGCCTTACGGTTGTTCATGTCGAGCCACCCGGGGCTCCCGGTGTAATTGTCCTGCCACTTGTCGGGATGGAACGAGAAGGTCGCGCTCCCTCCCGAAAAATCGATCTGCCAGTAGACATGGCCTGAGTTGAGTCGCCAGAGCAGGGGATCTGCGACGATCTCCTTGAATGATTTCCCCGGAATCATGGGACGGTGGACCAGTCCGGCCCTGATGGGCATTCCTGCGCCCGCGAACGGGTTCAGGCCCAGCGGGTCCCTAAAGCCGAAGGGATTGTTGTTCGCGAAAGCGAACAGGTTGAGGCCGCCGTTGTACCCGATCGGATCGGCTGACATGAAACGGCCATAACGCGTATTGAGGTAGCGCGCACGGTACTGATACAGCCCCGTCTCGGGGTCGAGGTATCGTCCGGCGTATTGCCATGGATTACCGATTGCGGAGCCGGACAGAAGGGTGCCGGCGGCGTTCCGGACTTTCGTGAGACCATAGTGATCGTACGCGTAGCTCTCGACGAGGGCGCCGGCTCCATCCGTGGCCGCGGTGACCGAATGGAGATCGTTATCGAGGAAATAATACTCCTGCCCACCGCGCCGCATCAGGAGCACCTCGTCGACATCGGCACCGTAGACGTATTGAGCTGCGAGCTGTCCGCTGCTGTCGCGTTCCTCGATGAGGCGCTCGCGGTCATAGAGATATGTCGTGACACTTCCGTCCCCGCGATGCTTGCGCACACGACGGCCGAGAGCGTCGTACGAGTATTCCTCGACGAGCGTATTTTGCGCCTTCGTGCGCACGCGCACGAGGTTGCGGTCGTCGTACTCGTAGAGGAAAGTGCCGTCATCGACCAGATTCCCGTCGGAATCCGTGGCGACGGGTGCCCCGTTCGCGACGAGATACTCGTTCAGCCCGTTGACCGCGTAGGTCGTGGATCCGGTGTCGCGCGTCACGTTCAGGCGGTTGCCGGCGGCGTCGAGCGTATACGCGGCGAAGGAACCGTATTGACCCGGATCGGGGAGGGGAGCCCCCGAATCCAGAGCCGTCCTCTGATTCAGGATGTCAGCGGCGGAGGCCGAGAACCACCCGGCCTTCAATCGACGGACCGAGTCGTAGTGGTAGACATCTCCGCCGCCCCCCTCGTGCCCCCGCGCCTCGAACACGCGATCTCCGTGGCGGTCGTACGCATAGGCAAAGCCCTGCAGGGTAGCCCCGCCCGCACTGGTGTGAGTGTGATCGGTCGCGAAGCCGAGCACGTCGAAGATCCTGTCGAGATGAATGCCATTCCCGAGCGTCCTGCGTGAGATCCTTCCAGGCGCGGCGAAGTGGTACTCGGCGATGAGATGGTTGGCATCGTCGCGAACCGTTGCGAGCCCGTCGATGGGGGTCCGTCCTTCGTTGACATACCCGCCGCCCGGATACGTCAAGCGGCTCCGATTGCCTGCGATGTCGTAGAGGGTGCTGACGACCAGGCTCCCATCCTTCTGCGTCAAGAGGTGGCCGAGGGAATCGTAGGTGAAGTCGAGCGAACTGGTCGTCATGCCCCCTTCGGTGACGCCCGCATGGACGAGACGATCCAGGGCATCGTACTGGTACGAACGGACGCCGAACGGCGTCGTCATCGCGGTCAGACGATTGAGATCGTCGTAGGAATAGCTGGTGGTCACGCCTCGCGGCGTGCCATGTGTCAGCCGGTTCCCCTCGGTGTCGTAGGTGAAGGTATGGATGCGGGACATCATGGGCAGTCCCGATGTCTGGGTCGTCACCCTGTCGAGGGCGTCGTAGGTGTAATGGGTCACGGTGCCGCGCGCGTCGGTGATGTCGGTGATTCTGGAGTCGCGATCATAAGAGCGCGATTCGGTCAGGGTGGAGTCGATCCCGCCCGTCGGGCCGCGCAGGTCATGGCTCAGCGTTCGCAGCCGTCCCAGACCGTCATAAGTGGCGGACGCCGTGTCGCCCGAGGGTTCAGTGGCGCGCTCGACGAGCGATCGGGAGTCATAGAGCATGCTCCTGACTCCTGACGCCGCGTCCGTGACCCGGGTCAATCGGTTCAGCGGGTCGTGCTGGTAGGCGAGGGTGAAGGAGGAGAGAGCGCCCGTACGATCGTCATGCGAGACCCAGGTCTCATTCGCCAAGACCCCCGACTCGTAGACATACGAGATGACGTCACCGGCGGGATCCTGAACCTGGGTGGGCCAGCCAAGCGCGTCCAGGGTGACCTCGGTACGCCGGAGCAACGGATCGACGAGGGCCCGCAGGCGGCCGTTCCGGTCGACCACGAAGGTTGTTCGCGACACTCCTGTCGCCAAGCCGTCCGGACCGAGAATCGACCGCGAGAGCTGCGAGAGACGCCCGAGTTCGTCGTAGTCGAAGGACGTCAGGTCGAGAGACACATCCCCGGCACCCCGGCGGCTCGTCGCGATCACATTGTTATCCGCGTCGTAAGTGTAGGTTTCGGATTGACCGAGGGGCCGGGTGATGCGCACGACACGATCGAAGCGGTCATACACGTATTCGGTCGCGTGACCTCGCGAATCGACGCTCTCCGACAGGTTGCCGTTCAGATCGTAGGCGGCCGTTGACACCGACTCGCCGGGGCTCCCATATCCCTGCCGGATCTTCATGACCTTGCCACGCTCGTCGTATTCGTACCGAACGGTATTGCCTTCCGGGTGGGTGACCAGGACCACGTTCCCCACGGCATCGAGGGTGAACTGGGTGGTCGCGGAGTGCGTCGGGTCGATTTCCAGCGTCGACGACTGCACGCGGCTCCAGTCGTCGTAAGCGACCGTGGTCGTGATCCACGGATTGGCCGAGTCCCGCTGTCCGTCCGAATGCTTGTTCTCGACGTCCACCTGCACGACGTTTCCGGCCGCGTCGTAGGTCGCGAGCGTCTCGTAAGACAGGGGAGCCGGAGCGACGATCCGCGTGAGCCGGTTCGAGGCGTCATGCTCGAATTGAGCCACATCGTTGCGAAGGTCGGTGACGGACCGGGTGTTCCCCGCGGCGTCGTAAGCGATCGTCGCTGTCATCTGGGCCGGCGTGCCGGCTGCGGAAACCGCACGCTGAAGGTACCCCTCGTGGCCGGTCTCGAGGCTCCCGGGGACGGTTTGTCCGTCCCCATCCGGGTCGTTGGACGGGTAGTACTCGAAGGTCGATTCGGTCCCCTCGGCATCCCGCTTCGCGAGAATCTGTCCACGACCGTTGTAGCGATAGAGCCTTTCGATCGTCTGCAGAGCTCCATCCACTGTCGGACTCGGGAAGACTTCCTTGATCGCGCGACCCACGATCTGGTCGGCGCGGCCGTCGCCGTTGATGTCACCAAGGTTCATCGGAACCTGGGCCGCCGCAAGCCGCGCCTGCACTTCGCCCGGAGAAATGCCCAGCAGGCTCGCGAGGCTGGAATAATCAGCGGCTTCCTGATAGTCGAAAAGGCGTGTCGTGGTGAACCCGCGAGCGTCAGTCCAGGTGCGCAGTTGGTGGTAAAGGGGGTCGTACGTGTAGGTGATGACCAGATCGTTGGCCGTCGACGGAATCGTGGCGTCGGGATGGCGGCGGATGGCGAGGAGATCGCCCTCCGGCGAGTGAACATAATGCAACTCGTTGCCGAGCGGAAAGCGCGTGGAAGCCAGGTCGCCGTTGCCATCGAAGAACGTGAGGGTGTCGTAGTATGCCGGATCGCCCTGCCTCAAACCGCGCGTATAGCGCCGGGTGCGGAACGGCCGACCCTCCTGATCGAACAATGTCTCAGTGGTGTTGCCGTCCCCGTCGGTCACGACCGTGCGCCGGCCGGGGATGTCGTAGGACCATGTCGTCGTGCTCCCACCGTACTCCTGCGCAATGACGTGATCTTCAGAATCGTAGTGGTTCGTCAGGACGGTCCGATTGCGGCCGTCGACGATGGTGAGCAGGTTGTGGTTGAGCGCTTCGTTCGGGTCGTCGGCCGAATACGTATATCTCGTCATGGTTCCCATGGGAAAGTCGACCGTTCCCGGCGCGGTCACCGCCGTCAGATTGCCGTCACCGTCGTAGTCGTATTTCAGGACTCGGCCGGTGAAGTCCGAAATCTGCTTCAGTCGTCCCATCCTTGGACCGTCCACGGCGCCATAGTAGGAGAGCAGGATTTCCCGTCCGTAGGTGTCGATGATCTTCACAAGCTGGTCTTCACGGGCGACGATCCCTGCGCCGGTCGCGATGAAGTACTTGCTCTTTCCTGAGATCGGAGGCTTGAGATTGTTCCCCCCGTTATCCTTCAAGTATTCGAAGCGGATGACATCTCCGAATCGATCCTTCAGAGCGGTGAGCGCGCCGTCCCGATCGAACTCCAGCCGCCCGCCATCCTTTTGGATCATGCTGAGAGTTCCATCGCCATGTTCAACGAGGTGGCTGGAAACATCACATCCGCAGTAGCTGTTCTCGCCGAGGCTGTTGGTCCCTTCAGCGTGCAGGATCAGCTCGTGACCTTCGTCTCCGAGAATCAGATAATTCCCGCTCGTCAGCTTGCGCGCGCGCATGTAGTAGCCGAAGGTCCAGTTGTAGCCGAACGCGCCGTTGAGTTGACCGGAATTCCTATAGGTGCGCTTGATCGCGACGTCGAGTCCACGTCCGGGTATCGAGAGATCGACGATGCTATAGACAAAGGCGCCCGAGTAGGTATCCACGGGGTCGCCTGACTTATGCCCGTTCTTGCAGGGATCCTGGGCGGGACCCATCTTCCGCTTCTGGTTGTTGGGCTGGAAGCAGGCTCCAGTGCCGTCGTTGCAGTCCGCGGCGGTGAAATCGGCGCGGACGACGCCTTCCTGCAGCCCGGCGCAACAGAGGACGATGGCGACTGGAACCCATCGCAAGGTGCGTCGGCCCGTGGCCGGAAGGCGCCGGCGGATCACCGCGGCACCACGACGGAGGTGACGAACAGCAGCCGGAGCTGCCCGCCTCCCTCGATGACTCCGAGCGGCTGGAAGATGCGCCGGCCCGCCTCGTCGACGTGATAGTCCCCGAGAAGCACGACGTGTCCCTCCCGTCCCGATCCGACCACGATCCCCGAGCGGTCCTTGCTGACGTTCAGGGCAAGGGTGTAGGGACCCTGTCCGACCGGGACACGCCCGCTGTCGTCGAGGCCGTCCCACTCGAAACTGTGCTCGCCGGAGGTGGCGGGGAGGCCGCTGATGGTGCGGAAGACGGTTCGGTTGGGCGCCAGCACCTGGAGGCTGACCGTGTCGGCATTCGTGTCGAGGTTGTAGGCGACCGTGACGATTTCCCCGGTCGCGGGCTTGAACGTCAGCGGTTCGTAGCTGAAGCTCAGCACCTGAGGTGCCGGGGTGGTTGTGATGAGGGTGTTCTCCGGAAGGGGGTAAGAGTTGAGCGCGGTCGCGAAATAGGAGAATCCGAACGGACAACCGTCGGCGACGTCCTGGCCGCCGATGCCCGAGAGATCCCAGAAAAGACTGTGCGCCCCGGGAAGCTGCGGCTCGTTGAGGTGGAAGAAGCGGGTGAACGTATGCGAGGGGCAGACGCCGCCGGCCTCGAGCGCGATACGCGACAACGCGGCGAGGTTGTAATCGAGCCGAAATCCGCTCGCCACTTCCGTCCCGACCGGCTGCACGGGGCGCAGCCAGGTGTTCGAGTCCGCGTTGGTGAACCCCCCGTACTTGAAGAAGCGATCGTAGAGCGCGGTCCGCTCGCCCCCGGCCGTATGAGCCGAGAGCTTGAAGGTGTAATAGGTGAAGGGGAGCACGTTGCCTCCGTCGCCGGTGCCGTACCAGGTGAGGTTGAACGGGCCGGCCGGGAACAGCTGGTCGTCCGCGAGCAGGCGGACACGCGAGGTGCTGCCGGTGAGGCTGTCGCGGGCGAAGATCTCGGCGGTCATCCGTCCGGCGAGGCTGAGCACGCCGGTGATGGAGGCGGAGCCTCCGGTTACCGGGTCGAATGAGATCGGCGCAGCCGCGACGTTCTCGAGGTACAGGTTCTGGGAGTCCACGCGCACGGTGGCCGTCGTGACGTTGTCGGCCAGGTCCGTGGACGTCAGCCGAAGGGTGTAGACCCCGTTCGGGATCCATTGCTCGAGGAGCGCCGGCTCCCCCGGGCCGGCGGAGACCAGGTTCTCGGTGGGCCATTGGGCGAGGAGGCCGTTGCTGACCGGCGTGCTCTGCGGCGATCCGATCGCGGTGTAGGAGGGAGCGGGGTCGCCGGCGCCGAATTCGACCACGTACGATGCGAGACCGATGGCATCGTTCGCCGAACCGGTCACCGGAACGATCTCGTAGACGGTCTGATCGGCCGCTGGGGCGGTGATCGCCGCGATCGGCGGGACGTTGTCCAGCGTGAGGGAGCCGGTAGTCGAACTGGACACTCCGCTCAGGGGTTCGGTCGCCTGGATGGTGAAGGTGTAGGGACCGGTCGGGAGCGTCTGGCCTCCGGCGTCCTTGCCGTCCCAGGCGGGGGCCACGTCGAAGCCGCTGCCGGAGTAGATCCGCACGACGGCGTTCGATGCGTTCCGGACGCCGACGGTCCAGTTCGAGGGATAGGAGAGGCTCGCTCCGATGACGCTGGTGTCCTTGCGCCCGTCGCCGTTCGGGGAGAACGGATTGGGGGCCGCTGCGGGATTCCTGAAGCTCAGGAGACTCGTGGTGGTCTGATCACCCGCGCCGGGGCCGCCCGAGGCGGTCACGGTCAGGCGGAGGGAGTACACAGGATCGGTCAGCGCGGACGTGTTCCAGTTGGCCAGCGTGCCATGGCTGACGGGAGCAGTGCTCGTGGCGATGGGGGTCCAGGCGAGCGGGGCATCGCCGGATCCATATTCGAGGAGATACGACTGGAACGATGCGCCTCCGGCGCTCCCGGTGACCGCGGCGCCGCCCGCCGCCGGAAACATCGCCCCGAAGGACGGGGCGGCGATCTTGGCGATCGGCAGGCCGTTGTTCAGCGTGATCTGTCCCGCCGCGGCGATGGCCTGTTGTCCGGTCGTCACGCTCGTCGCCTTCATCTCGTAGCGGAAGGTCCCGTTCGGCAGCGGCGTGCCCGAGTCGTTGTCGCCGTACCAGTCGGCGGCCACCGTGGCTCCGGATCCGTCGATGTGCCGGACGAGGGCGCCCCCGGAATCGCGGAATTCGATGGTCCAGTTGCCCGCCTGCGGCAGCAGACCGCGAAACGAAGCCCAGCTCCCGAGCTGCGACATGGGGTCCGGCGAGTCTGCGGCGTCCTGCCATTCGAACGGCTCGCTCGGAGGCGCCGCCAGCCACGGCTCGTAACGGACGTACTGGTTCACGCCGTTGCCGGTGCCGGTGCCCGAGCCTCCCGGTCCCGATGCGTCTCCCCAGAAGTTCAGCTGCGCCGGCATGGAGGCCACGCTGGTCGGCGTAACGTCGAGGCCATCCAGGGCATTCGACACGATCGCATTGAGGACGATGCGCGGCCTGCCGCCGCCGATCGAAATCCCGAGGCCGTCGCTGTAACGGATCGTCGAGTACCGCAGGGTCGGCGTCGAGGACACGATCCACAGGTTGGCGTTCTGCGCCATGCCGCCCGCGTACTCGATGACGACATGGTCGAGGACCGTCGCTGGTGTCGTGCCGTACAAGGTCACGCCATTCCACTGGCCTGGCGCCGGCACGGGGCTCGCGGTCGTCAGCGTGATCGGCTGAGCCGCGGATCCCTGCGCCACCAGGATGCCCCGCGCGCCGTAGGCTTCGAAATAGCCGATGTCGAGTCCCGAGGTGGGGACGAACTTCAGTGTCAGTCCCGGCGCGAGCGTCAGAGTGGGGGTGACGTTCGTTGAGATCCCGTTATTGACGCCGAGAGAGCTCGTCACGACATAGGGAAGGCCTTCGGTCGGGATGGCGAGATCGGCGAGAATTCCGCCACCCGCCAGTTCGATCGCTTGCACGCCATTGGCGTTGTACTGGTTCGCGGCGAGCACGGGGAAACTCGGGAACTCCACGTGGAGCGGATACGAGCCGTTGCCGGTGAACGTGTTGCGCTGGATCGAGGCGCGCCCCGCGCCGGACTGCGTACCGAGAGAGATTCCGTAGGACGCGTTCCCCTGCAGGACGTTGTCCTCGAGGACGCAGGGCCTCTGGCTGACGATGCCGCGGCCGTCACTGAACCGGATCGTCGAGTTGGTGACGGCGGGCGTCGAGGACCCGATCGAGATATTCGCGTCCTGCGAGCCGGCGCCCGCATATTCCACCACGACGTGGTCGAGCAGCGTTGCGGGTGTGGTCCCCAGCATGGTGATTCCGTTCCATTGTCCGGGTGCGGGAGTGGCGCTGGCGCTGGTCAAGGTGATCGGCTGCGCCGCGGTTCCCTGCGCCCGCAGGACGCCCAGGTATCCGAAGGACTCCAGGTAGCCCACGTCGATCCCGGTCGAGGACGGGAACTTCAGCGTGACCCCGGGCTGAAGCGTCAGGATGGGCGTCGCGCTCGTGACTCCAGAATTCACTTGAAGGGAGGACGTCACGATGTACGGCGCTCCCGCATCGGGAATGGTCGTATCCAGTGCCAGGTTGCCGCCGGCCAGCTCGATCGCCTGGATTGCGTTCCCCGTCCAGGTGTTGCCGGAAATGGTCGAAGGGAACGAGAGGAACTCGAGATGCAGTGGATAAGAACCATTTCCGGAGAACTGACATCCCTGTAGCGAAGGACGGCCGCTTCCCGCGACCGCTCCCTGGTAGACGCCATACGAGCCGTTGTTCTGGATGACGTCGTTCTCGAGCACAGTGGCGCCGGAGGAAACGACGCCGCGCCCGTCGCTGGAGCGGATGGTGGAGTTCCGGATGATCGGACCGTTGACTGACCCTACGGTAATTCCGGCATCCTGGACACCGGCGCCGGCGTATTCGACCACGACGTGGTCGAGGAGCGTGGCGCTCGTGCTCCCGACGAGGTTGATGCCGTTCCATTGTCCGGGTGCAGGGCCGGCGCTGGCGCTGGTCAAGGTGATCGGCTGCGCCGCGGTTCCCTGGGCCACGAGATCGGCGAGTGTTCCGAAGGCCGGATTACCGCCGATATCCAGCCCCGTTCCCGGGTTGAACTTGAGAGTCACGCCCGGGACCAGCGTCAGCGACGGCACCTGGCCGGAAAAGAAGCCGTTGTTCATCTGCAGCGTGGACGTCACCACGTATGGAAGACTCTCGTTCGGAATCGAGACGGCCCAGGGGGAGTTCCCGCCCCCGATCTCGATCGCCTGGATCGCATTGCCGATGTAGGAGTTCCCCGCGAGCGTCAACGGGAAGGACACGAACTCCAGGTGCATCGGATACGACCCGTTCTCCTGGATGACATTGCGCTGCACAGTGGGACGGTTCTGGTTGATCGGCGCCGAGAGGAAGATCCCGTGACTGGCGTTGTTCCGGATTCGATTGTCTTCGAGAATGGGAATCCCGTTGCCGCCGATGCCATCGCCGTCGCTGAATTGAATCGTGGAGTTACGCACCGGCGTACCCGCCGTCCCAATCCAGACGTTTGCATCGCGCGGGCCGGAGCCGCCGTATTCGACAGCGACGTGATCCAGGACCGTTGCGGACGTCGTCGCTTCGATTTCGAGGCCCCTCCAGTCGCCGGGAGCGGGCGCGGCGAGGTTCGAGGTGAAGACAATCGGACTCGATGCCGTCCCCTGGGCGACCAGACCGCCGGGGATTCCCGAGAAACCGAACGTGATGCCGGCGCCCGCGGCGAACTTGACGATCACCCCCGGCTGGATGGTCAGGGTGGGTCCCGCAAGGACCATGTTGCAGGTCACGACATAAGGGCTTCCCGCGACGGTCCAGGTGGTGTCGGCTGAGGGGGCATTGCAGACGCTCGTCGGTCCTCCGCCGGAGACCAGCGCCCCCGAGATCTCGTTCGAGGGAGCCGAAAGGTTCCCGCGGGTGTCGTAGGCCATCACCGCCAGGTAGTGTGTGGTCCCGACGGCGAGTGGATAAATGCCGGCCGCCGTGACATTGCCGACATCGAGGAGAGCACTGTAGGAGGCGTGCGCCGCCCCGGTCAGGACTTTGTATCCGCCGATGGCCGGCGCCGGGGCGGCGCCCGTCCAGTTGAGATTCGCGGCGGTCGTGGAGAACGATCCGGTCGTGACAGGCGGAGTCAGCACCGTCGTCGGGCGCGTATTCCCTTCGTCGCCGGCCGCTCCGACCGCGGACACCAGGTAGAAATAGTTCTGGGCTCCGCCTGCCGCGCCGGCGTCGGTGAACGACGGGGCGGCGGGAATTCCGATGAGATTCGAGCCGGCGGTCTTATCGGGAATGAAATCGGGAGCCGTCCCGCGATAGACGCGGTAGCCGGAAATGTTTTTCGAAGTCCCGAGCAGATTCGTCGTCACGGGGCTCCAGCTCAGGACGACATCCGCTCCGGTGCGATTGACCATGAGGTTGACCACGTCGGCGGGCGGAATCGCGTCCTGGGCGACGAGGAGGGATGCGGGGACAAACTGCAGGAGCAGCGCGATCCACGGCGCCGCGCGACGCGCATTTGTGGCGCAGGTTTGGCCTCCGCCCGTCGCATCGCCGGTCGAAACAGCGGACTTGCTGTTCGACGGCACGCCAACTCCCCCGCCCAAGCGCCAGGTCACACTAGGCACTCCGCGTTGATCAGTTATCGCTTTGATGCGCGGCGAATTTCCGTACCTATTACCACCACGCGTGATCTCGGGTCAAGAGCGACGGCGATCGTGGCGTTGGTTCAGTCCGGGTCGAGGTCGTCCAAGAGAATGCCGAGATCTTCCGCGATCGGGCGCTCGAGGTGGTGGCGGAGGCGCCGACGCCGGCGCGCTGGCTCATCGTCGCCTCCGAGCCGGTCACGAGCGTGGACGTGACCTCCGCCGACATCCTCACCGAACTGGACGACACCCTGCGCGCCCGCGGCATCCGCCTCGGCTTCGCCGAGATGAAGGACCCCGTGAAGGACAAGCTGCGCCGCTTCGGAATCTACGACCGCTTCGAGGAGATCAGGGCGCGACCGGGGCTGCCGCCGCGCTCATCAGGATCTGGAGCTGGGGCGGCGGCGTGTCGGAGACACGCAGCGGGACCAGGAACCGGCGTCCGTCCGGGCCGACGGTCAAGCCGTGCGCGCGGGAGAGAGGGGCCTCGACGACGGTTCGCTCCTCGCGCGGGACGAAATGGCCGGCTTCGATTCCGTACGCTTGCCGCAGGATGCGGTCGTCCTTGCGAAAGAAGAGCTCGCCGCCGCGCGCGAAGCGGGGAGACCCGCCGCCGTCCCGCGTGATGCGCGTCGCCGGGCCGGGGCCGGGGAAGGGTCGCACGTAGAGCTCCGACCGCCCGGACTGCGAGGATTCGTAGACGACCCACCTGCCGTCCGGTGAGACGGTGGTGGAGCCCGCCTCGACCTGCCAGTCCCCGAGATTCAACGGCTCCCCGTCCGGAGGGACCTGCATCAGCTTCGTGCCCCGGGAGCCCTCCATCGTGTCCTCGTAGATCAGGTGATGGCCATCGGGGGCCCACGCCATCAGCGTCTGGTCGCTGTCGCCGGTCAGGAGCGGTGTCTCGGAGCCGCCTCCCGCGACGTCCGTGAGGTAGGCGTCGAAGTCTCCCTTGCGCATCGAGCGATAGGCCAGTCCCGGGCCCCTGGGATTCCACATCACCGTCCAGTTGCTCCCGGGCATTTCGAGGCGCTGCTCGGTCCCGGCGCGCAGGTCGAGGAGATGGATCTCGAACTGTCCCCCCTCGAGGCTGGACACGGCGAGCGTCTCCCCGTCGGGCGAGAGGTCGGTGTCGATGTAGCGGCGCGGCGGGACCGGCAGCGGCTCGGGTTTGCGGCCGGGGGCGACCCAGGCGAGCTGCGAGACCGGGTGGTCCTGGCTGGTGCTGTAGACCACCGTGCCGTCGGCGCCGATGCCGAGCGGCAGCGAGTAGTCCCCGTCCGGATCGAGGACGGGCACCTCGCGCAGGAACGGGACCGGCTCGCCTTTCACCTGGAGTGTTGCGGCGTCGAAAGGGATCGCGTGATAAGTGCCGGCGCGATAGAAGATGATCTGTCCCGGCGGCCTGTACCAGGCATCGGCGCCGGAGAACAGCGTCCGGTAGGACCCGGTGGTGACATCGAGAAGCGCGATCGACGCGTCGTTGAGACCCGACCCGCTCCGCCAGATGGTGAAGATCGCGTGCCGTCCGTCCGGCAGGAACCGGGGCCACCAGTGCCCCTTCTCGCCGTGGGCGGCATCGGGTGTCGTGAGCGGCCTGGCCTCACCGCCGTTCGCGGAGAGGATCGAGAAACCGGACAGCCAGGCACGCGGAAAGAGGATGCTGCCGTCGGGGCCCCAGGCCGCTCTGGGAAAACCTCCGACCGTCTTGCCGACCAGGATTGATTCCCCTCCGGACACGGCCACCTTCCTGATCTCGAATCCCCGGACGAAGCCGATCCAGCGTCCATCGGGGGAGAGGAAAGGCCGACCCCCGTCGCCGCCTTCGATGCGGGTCGTCGTCAGCTCGTCGAACCGATGCAGGTAGAGAGCCGATTTGCCCTCCTGGTTTCCTTCGAAGACCACGAATGACCCGTCGGGAGCGACGGCCGGCTGCCAGATCGCGTCGACGCCCGCGGGCGCCGGCACGGCGAACCGGACGGTGCGATTGTCCGCGGGTGGCGCAGCGGCGCGGCGCGTTCCCAGGGCGAACCCGGCGTAGAGCGCGAGCGCCGCGAGGACCACGGCCCCGAGCGCGAGGGGAACGACGCGCAGCCCGCCGCGGCCCGCCGCGGCGCCGGCCCGCGCGGTGTCGCTGTCCGCGGCGCCGCTGAGCCCCGCGCCGCTGTGCGACGCGGCGCCGCCGGCGGCGATCTCCTGCAGGGCGATGCGCGCCTCGCCGATATCCCGCAGCCGGCGCTTCGGGTCGCGCTCGAGACAGCGCCCGATGAGGCGCCGCAGCGCCCCCGGCGTCGATTCCGGCAGCGCGTCGAGCGGTGTTTCCCGGGTCAGCACGGCGGCGAGGATGTCCGACACCGTCTCGCCGCCGAACGCCTGCTGTCCGGTGAGCATCTCGTACAGCACGGCGCCGAACGCCCAGTTGTCCGAGCGCTTGTCCACCGGCTTGCCGCGCGCCTGCTCGGGGGACATGTACGACGCGGTCCCCAGGATGACGCCGGCGCGCGTTCCGCCGAGCCCCGTCAGGGTCGGGGATTGAGTGAGATCGGATCGGCCGCCGATCGGATCCTCTTCGAGCGCTTTCGCCAGCCCGAAGTCGAGGATCTTGACCTTGCCGTCCGGCGTCACCGCGACGTTGGCCGGCTTGAGGTCGCGGTGCACGATCCCCTTCTCGTGCGCCTCTTCGAGCCCCTGGGCGATCTGCGCCGCCAGGTCCACAGCCTCCGGGACCGGGATCGGCCCGCGCGCCAGGCGGGCGGCGAGTGTTTCTCCCTCCGCCAGCTCGAGCATGAGGTAGGAGCGCCCGTCGATTTCCTCCAGGCCGTGGATGGCGGCGATGTTCGGATGGTTCAGGGAGGCGAGGACCTGGGCCTCGCGCCGGAAGCGCGCCAGGCGATCGGCGTCGGCGGCCAGCTCGGCGGGCAGCGACTTGATGGCGACGTCCCGGCCGAGGCGGGTGTCGGTGGCGCGGTAGACCTCTCCCATCCCACCGGCCCCGAGCGGGGCGACGATCCGGTAGTGCCCGAGGGTCTGACCCGGCGCCAGCGGCATGCGCCGGCAAGCCTATCAAACAGCGTCCTCTAAGGGCTCGGCGTGATGGCCTCGAGCAGCGCGCGCATCTCCCCTTCGAGGAAGGCTCCGGTGGCGGTCAGTCGCACCATCCCGGTCGCGTCGCAGGCCACGACGTAGGCGGAGGCGGAGTCCCGGGCGCCCAGGCGGCCGCGCCAGGCGTCGTTGCCGGTGTAGGCCAAAAGCGTCCGGCGCTGGCGGTCGATCGCGAGGTGCTTTCTCATGCCGCGCTCCATCATGCCGCGGAAAAAGCCGGGCACGTCCTCGAGCATCCGCACGTCGTAGCAGGCCAGCGTTTCCCTTCCGGGCTGCTTCGAGGCGGCGAGGCACGCGTCCACCCACTCCGACGTGAGACCGGCCGCGTCACGGCTGAAGCTGAACACGAGGATGGCCGGATGCTCCACCGCGTCCGCCGGCAGCGCCAGGCTCTCCCCCGCGAGGGTCGTGGCCTGCAGGACCGGGAGCGGCGTCCCGGGCACGAGGACGGAATCCGCCGGCGCGTGCTCCTCTCCGCCGAGCGCGGCGAGCGCGATGAAGAGCAAGGTCAGCATGACGTCAACGGCCCAGAAGGACGTCGAGGTCGATCTGGTAGATGTCGCCGAGGCCGTTGCGCGAGATGTCGGGGCGCTGGCCCTTCGGGATCGCCGGATCCCGGCGCGCGCTGGCGAAGAAGAAATACCTTCCGTCGGGCGACAGGTACGGCGCGATGTCGAGCCCGGGCCGGTTGATCGCCGGCCCGAGGTTTCTCGGCGGCGTCCAGGAATCCCCGTTCCGGGAGGCGATGTAGAGGTCGCCACCTCCGACGGCGTCGGGGCGGCCGTCCGCCATGAAGACGAGGAAGCTCTCGTCGGGCGCGATGCACGGCTCGTACTCGTCGGCCTCGCTGTTGACCGCCGGGCCGAGGTTCTCGGCCGGGCCGTACCCCGAGGCGGTGCGGCGGGAACGGTACAGGTCGGTTTTGCCCAGGCCTCCGGGGCGATCGGAGCCGAAGTACAGCGTGCCGTTCGCGGCCGGGCGGGGGAGCCACTCGTTCCCGTCGCTGTTGACCGGAGGGCCGAGGTGGCGCGGCTCGCCCCAGCCCCCCTTGGAACGGCTCATCACCCAGATGTCCGTGTCCTCTTTCGGCTTCCCGTCGACGGGGCGGTCGGAGATGAAGAAGAGCTGCCTGCCGTCCGCCGTGACGTACGGGTCGGCGTCCCGGTCCCTGCCGGAGAACGGCGCCATCTCCGGGGTCGTCCACCGGCCGTCGCTCCACCGCGAGACGTAGATCTTCCAGTCGGTGAACTGCGGCGTGCTCCGCACGAAGTAGAGGGTCTTGCCGTCCGGCGTGAAGGCGGGGTGCGTCTCGAAGGCGCCGGTCGAGACGACGCCGTCGGCGAAGAGATCCGGCTCCTTCAAAGGACCATCGACCCGGTAGGGAGCCCGCGTCGCGGCGAAGAGCACCGCCGTCGCGCCCAGGGCGAAGGCCGCCGTGACGACTGTTCGCGCCCCCATGAGGCGGAACCATAGCAGACGGGCGGGGCCGCCCGCGACGGTCAGGCTTCGATGTTGTGGCGCTGCAGCTTGGTGTAGAGCTGCGAGCGGGTGATGCCGAGCAGGCGCGCGGCGCGCGAGCGGTTGTTCCCCGACTCGTGCAGCGCGCGCAGGATCATGTCGCGCTCGACGTCCTTCAGCTTGATGTCGCCGGTGGGGAAGCCTTCGGACGCGGTGAGCATCGGGCGGCCGGCGGCGCCGTCCTTCCGGCCGTTGCCGCGGCCGTTCGAGCGACCGACGCTGAAGGGCAGGTGCTCGAGGGTGATCAGGCCCCCGTCGCACAGGATCGTCGCGCGCTCCAGGGCGTTGCGCAGCTCGCGGACGTTGCCGGGCCAGTGGTACGACTGCAGGGCGACGTGGGCCTCGCGCGAGATACCGGCGGCCTTGCGGCCGATGAGCGCCCCGATCTCGTCCAGGAACGCCTCGGCCATCGGCAGGATGTCCTGCTGGCGCTCGCGCAGGGCCGGCAGGCCGATCTCGAAGACCCGCAGGCGGTAGAACAGGTCCTCGCGGAAGGTGCCGTTGGCGACCATCCCCTCGAGGTCCTTGTTGGTCGCCGCGATGATGCGCACGTCGGCGCGCAGCGTGCGCGTGCCGCCCAGGCGCTGGAACTCGCGCTCCTGGAGCACTCGCAGCAGCTTGGCCTGCACGGCGGTGGTCATCTCGGCGACTTCGTCGAGGAACAGCACGCCGCCGGCGGCCTGCTCGATGCGACCGGGGCGTGAGGTCGTCGCGCCGGTGAACGCGCCCCGCTCGTGGCCGAACAGCTCGCTCTCGAGCAGCGTGTCCGGCAGCGCCGCGCAGTTCAGCGCCGCGAAGGGGCCGCCGCTTCGCGGCGAGCCGCGGTGGATGAAGCGGGCCACGACCTCCTTGCCGGTTCCCGATTCGCCGGTGAGCAGCACCGTCGTCTCGGTCTGGGCGACCTTGGCGGCCTGGCTGAGCACGGCCTTCCACGGCTTCGCCTCGCCGAGGACGCGGCGGTAGCCGAGGGTCGTCTCGAGCTGGTTGCTGAGCACCTGCACGCGCTCTTCGAGGCGGTTGGCGCGCTCGCTCGCCTGGGCGGCGCGGCGCTCCTCGCCTGCGAGGCGCTGGTGCGACAGCGCCAGCGCGACGTGGT
Organism: Verrucomicrobiia bacterium; assembly: GCA_035638075.1. Taxonomy (GTDB): domain Bacteria; phylum Acidobacteriota; class Polarisedimenticolia; order Gp22-AA2; family Gp22-AA2; genus DASRAU01. The sequence continues at coordinate 59,618 of DASRAU010000028.1, read as the reverse complement.
CGCCGAGGCGGCGGCCGACGATGACGTCCTCCTCGGAGTACTGGCCCGGCGTGCGCGACACGATGATGAGCCACGACGTGCCGGTGTCGAGGTGCATGGGGATGCCGAGGAACGAGCGCATGCCGATCTGGTGCGCCGCGTCGCGCGCGCCGCACTTCGTGGGCTGCGCGTCGGTGTCGGGGATGAGCACGTGGTCGGGGAGGTTCGTGCAGTCGCCCGGGGCGCCGGCGCTGAAGCGGTCCGGCATGCCGGGGATCGGCTCGCCGCTCACCGCCTCGACGATCATCTCGCGCTCGTTGACGCCGCGCGACGTCAGGATGAGCCGGTCGTGCGGCAGCACTTCGCGGGCGATCTCCGAGACGCGGTCGAAGATGCCGCGCAGGTCGAGCGTGCCGGCGATCGCCGGCAGCAGCGCGTCGATGGCGTCGAGCCGGCGCCGGCGCTCGCCTTCGAGGCTCGCCAGCCGCTCGTGCTCGAGCGACAGGCTGAGGATGTCGGAGATGGCGGCGAGGTAGCGCTCGTGCTGTTCGGTGAAGGTGGCCGGCTGCGGCGACAGAAGGTACACCTCACCCGAGATGCGCTTGCCGCTGACGAGGGGCGCCGACAGCATCGACCGGACCCCCTTCTCGAGGATCTCCCTGTCCATCGGGAAGGCCAGGTCGAGCCCGGTCTCGGCGTCGTCCATCCGGAACATCTCGAAGTCGTCGGGTCGCATGGCGGGGGAGAAGTCCTCGAAGCGGACGTCCTCGCCGTCCTCTTCGCACTTGTGGCGCTCGGCCATCTCGCCGGCGATGGCATAGCGGCGCAGCGTGTTCGGGCCGACGATTCGGCAGACGCCCATGGTGTCGAACGGGATGATCTCGCGCGCCACGTCGGCGACCTGCGAGAAGACGTCCTTCAGCTCGAGCGTGCCCGACACGATGCGGGCGATGCGGCTGAGCGCCGAGGGGAACGGGTCGAATTCCGGTGTCGCGGGGCCGCCGGTCGGCGACCCGGGCACGACGGCCAGGCCGTGTCGCGCCTTCTCTTTCATCGGTAACGGATACTTTAGCACTGGTCCATCCTCCCATTCGATACAACGTGGAGCGAAGATTGTGGGGACCTCGTCAGGAACCATTGATTCCATGGGCGGTTACAGCAGGTGTGGTGGTTTCAAGCCCGGTTGACATCAGAACCTGAGCGTTTCCAGTCCTCTCCGTAAAATCCCCCCACAATCTCCGCTCCACGTTGGTGTCAATTTCGTGACGCTGCAGACCGTTCGTTGCTGGCCATGCTCCACCCGTCGTCGGGGAGCTGCCAGCCGCCGCCGAGGGCGCGGTACAGATCCACGAGCACCGACAGGCGCTCGAGGCGGACCTGGGCGAGGGTGTTCTCGGCCGGGAAGAGCTGCCGCTGCGCCTGCAGGACGTCGAGGTAGTCGGCGAGGCCCGAGCGGTAGCGCGAGTTGGCCAGGTCCACGGCCTCGCGGTAGGAGTCGACCGCCTGAGCCTGCTGTTCTTCGACATGGGCCAGGCGCTCGTAGGCCACGAGCGCCGTGGACACCTCGGCAAAGGCGTTGGTGACGCTGCGTTCGTAGTCGACCTTGGCCTGCTCGAAGCGGGCGACCGCGGCGCGGTTCTCGTTCTTCAGGCGGCGGCCCTGGAAGATCGGCGTGAACAGTCCGCCGCCGATCGACCACTGCTTGCCGCCTTTGAAGAGCTGGCTCACCTGGGGCGCGACGCCGCCGAACACGCCGGTGAGGCTCAGCCGCGGGAAGTAGTTCGCCACCGTGACCCCGACGTCGGCGTTGGCGGCGATCAGCTCCTGCTCGGCCTGGCGCAGGTCGGGGCGGCGCTGCAGGAGGTCGGATGGAAGACCTGCCGGGATCGCCGGAGGCAGGAGCTGCGCATCGAGGGCGGCGCCGCGCGGAATGGCCTCGGGCTCGTGGCCCAGCAGCAGCGCGATGCGGTTCTCCTGCGCCGCGATGCGGCGCTCGAGGTCGGGGATGATCGCCTCGGTCGATCGCAGCGGCGCCTGGGCGCTGGCGGTCTCGAGGGCCGACGCCAGGCCCGCCTCGTAGCGGCTGCTGAACAGGTCGTGCGTCTCCTTGAAGGCCTGGTTGGTGCGCTGCGCGATCTCCAGCTCGGTGTCGAGGGTGCGCAGCTCGAAGTAGGCGTTGGCGACATCCGAGGTCAGCGACAGCAGCACGCCGCGGCGCGCCTCTTCGGTGGAGAGGTAGCGCGCCAGCGCCGCTTCGTTCAGGCGCCGGATGCGTCCCCACAAGTCCTCCTCCCACGAGAACCCGACGTTGACGCTGGTCAGGTCGAGCGTGCCGGGGAAGGGGGAGACGAACTCCGAGACGCGGCCGCGATTCCACGCGGCCTGGCCCGCGATCTCGGGGAAGAACTCGGCTTTCGCGATGCCCGCCTCCGCACGCGCCTCTTCGACGCGCCACGCCGCGCGGCGGATGTCGTAGCCGTTCTTCAGCGCCTCGTCGATGAGGCCGTGCAACGTGTCGTCCTGCAGGACCTCCCACCAGGCCGCGTCCGCAAGCGACGCGGCCTGCTCGGTCTGGACGGGCTCGCCGCGGAACTCGGTCGGGTTCGCGACCGGGGGACGCTGGTAGTTGGGACCCACGGCGCAGCCGGTCATGAGTACGAAAGCGAATCCGGCCAGAATCCCCAGAATCGAGAAAACGGCGGTTTCGGCCGCTTCCCGGGGCGAATTGATGCGCATCATTATTAGTACCCTCCTGCCACGGCCGGCTCGAGCTGCCGGAGTTCGGCCTCGACGGCGCTTTCCTGGTGCTGCGCGGCGATGAGCGAGTAGAAGACCGGCACCACGAACAGCGTGAACAGCGTCCCGATCAGCATGCCGCTGACCAGCACGATGCCGATGCTGTTGCGCGCCATGGCGCCCGGGCCGGTGACGAACACCAGCGGCAGGTGGCCGAAGACGGTCGCGGCGGAGGTCATCAGCACCGGCCGCAGCCGCGTCAGCGACGCCTCGCGCAGCGCCGCCAGCTTCGCCATCCCGCCCTCCTGAAGCGTGTTGGCGAACTGCACGATGAGGATGCCGTTCTTGGCGATGAGGCCGACGAGCGTGATGAGCCCCACCTGCGAGTAGATGTTGATGGTGGTGAAGTCGAGGAATGAGAACACCAGCGCCCCGGCGATCGCCAGCGGCACCGAGCCGAGCAGCACGATAAGCGGGTCGCGGAACGAGCGGAACTGCGCCGCCAGCACCAGGTAGATCAGGATGACGGCGAAGCCGAGGGTCACGGTCAGCGCCCCGCCTTCGCGGCGGATCTGGCGCGACTCGCCGGCGTAATCCAGCGCCACTTGAGGTCCGGTCGCGTGGGCCGCGGCGTTCTCGAGCACCCGCAGCCCCTCTTCCTTGGTGATTCCGGGGCGCACGCCGCCGAAGACGCGCACGGAGTTGCGCTGCGCGAAGCGGGTGAGCACGCGCGGCGCGGTGCTCGACTCGATCTTCGTGAAGGTCGAGACCGGCACCAGCGCCCCGGACGGCGTCTTGATCTTGAGGTCGAGCAGCGGCCCGACGGTGGCGCGGTCACGCTCGCCGATCTGCGGGATGACCTTGTACGAGCGGTCGTAGTAGTTGAAGCGGTTGACGTAAGCGCCGCCGAGCAGGGTGCCCAGCTCGCGGCCGACGCCGGCGAGGTCGAGCCCGATGTCGGCCACCTGCTCGCGGTCGATGACGACACGCGCCTCGGGCAGGTCGATCTTGAGGTCGGTGTCCACGTACAGGAACTTGCCGCTCTGCCAGCCGGCGCCGACGACGCTGCCGACCGTCTCCATGAGCTGCTCGGGCGGTGCGTCGGACTGCAGCACCAGCTCGACGTCGTACTGGCCGGGCGTCGGCAGCGGCGGGTCGAGCCGCGGGAAGACGCGCAGCCCGGGAATCTGCGACACCCTGCCGTACACCTCGCCGTACATCTGCTCGGTCGAGCGGTGGCGGGTCTTCCAGTCCTTCGCCACGATGCCGCCGAAGCCGCCCCACGAGGAGACGAGCGACCAGGAGAACTCGGTCTCCGGCATCGTGAGGATCGACTCGACCACCTTCTTCGACTCGCGGTTGACCGCCTCGAGCGACGCGTCGGGGGAGGCCTGGTAGAAGAGGCTGATGTGCGACTGGTCCTCGACCGGCGCCAGCTCCTTGCGCGAGAACAGGAACAGCGGCACGGCCGCCAGCATGACCAGCAGCGACGCGGCGACGATCGCCCAGCGCATGCCGAGCGCGGCATCGAGGGCGTGCGCGTAGCCGCGCTGCACACGCTCGAACGTGCGGTTCACGAGCGCCGTCAGCCGGCCTTCCTTGCCGTGCTCGTGGATCAGGTAGGCGCTCATCACCGGTGACAGCGTCACCGCCACGAGCCCCGACACGACGACCGCCGCCGCCAGGGTGATGGCGAACTCGAGGAACAGCGACCCGGTCAGCCCGCCCTGGAAGCCGATCGGCGCGTAGACCGCCGCCAGGGTGATGGTCATGGCGATGATCGGTCCGACCAGCTCGCGCGCGCTGAGGAGGGCCGCCTGCAGGCGGGTCCTGCCGGCGCGCACGTGGCGCTCGACGTTCTCGACCACGACGATGGCGTCGTCCACGACCAGCCCGACCGACAGCACGATGGCCAGGATGGTGAGCAGGTTCAGGCTGAACCCGAACGCCAGCATGAAGATGCCGGCGCCGATGAGCGACACCGGCATGGCGACGAGCGGCACGATGGCGGTGCGGATGGATCCGAGGAACAGGAACACCGCCAGGCCGACGATGAGCATCGTCTCGATGAGGGTCTTGCTGATCTCCTCGAGGGCGTTGCGCATGAACATGGTGCCGTCCCAGACCAGCCGCATCTCGAGGTCCTTCGGCAGCGTCGGGCGGATCTCGTCCATCCGGGCGCGCACGGCCTTGGCGACTTCGATCTCGTTGGCGCCGACGAGCGGCCAGACGCCGAGGTAGACGCCTTCCCAGGTGTTGTACTTGGCGATGAGGTCGGCCTCCTCGGCCCCCAGCTCGACGCGCGCCACGTCGCGCAGCCGTACGATGGCGCCGCCGCGGTCGGCGACGATGAGGTTGGCGAACTCGTCCACCGAGCGCAGGTCGGTGTTGGCGAGCAGGTTCACCTGCACCTGGTCGCTCTTCGTCTGGCCGACCGCGGCGAGGTAGTTGTTGCGCCGCAGCGCGGCGTTGACGTCGCCGGGGGAGAGGTTCAAAGCCGCCAGCTTGTCCGGGTCGATCCAGATGCGCATGGCGATCTGCCGGCCGCCCTCCTGGTTGGTGATGCGCTGCACGCCCGGGATGGTGGCGAGCATCGGCTGGACATTCCTCAACAGGTAGTCGGTGATCTCCGGGACGGTGCGGGTCTTCGAGTTGAACGACAGGTAGAAGGTGCCGTACGGCCGGTCGGCGCGCTGCACCTCGACCGCCGGCGGCTCGGCTTCCTGCGGCAGCTCGGATCTCACCTGTTGGAGGCGCGCCGTGACTTCAGCCAGCGCCGCCGTGCTGCTGTGATTGAGCTTCAGGTGCACCGTCACGGTGCTGACTCCGGCGCGGCTGGTGGATTCGACGTGGTCCACGCCGCCGATCGCCGAGACGGCCCGCTCGATCGGCGTGGTCAGGAACCCGCGGACCGTCTCGGCGCTCGCGCCGTAATAAACGGTGGTGATGACCACCGAGGAAGATTCGATCTTCGGGTACTGCTGCACCGGCAGCCCGGCGAGCGCCCGCCAGCCCACGAGCACGAGGACCAGGTTGACGACGCCGGCGAGGACCGGGTGCTTGATGAAGATGTCGGTGAACGATGAGCGCATGGCTTCCCCTTCTCTCCCTTACTTGCCCGCTTGCGCGACGTGCGAATCGGCCGGCGCGGTGTGCGAAGCCGCCGGCGCGACCTTCGAGTCGGTCGCGCCCGGCGCCGCCGTGGGTGCGGGGGGATTGGCGGCGCCGGGCGTGCCTGATTGCGCGATGGCGACCAAAACCGCCTCGCGCAGCTTGAAGGAGCCCGAAGCGGCGACCTGCTCGCCGGCCTCGAGGCCCTGTTCGATGACGATGTTGCCGCCGACGACCGGACCGCTCTCGACCGCGCGCGAGTAGGCGCGCGGCTTGCCGTCCTTGTCGGCGGTGATGACGTACACGTGGTCACCCTCGGGGCCCTTGCGCAGCGCGTTCACCGGGACGGCGACGGCCAGCTGGGGCGGCCCGACGGGGACCCGCACGCGCACCGAGGCGCCGGGGGAAGGCGCCCGGTCCGCCTCGATGCGCGCCCGCACTGCGGCATTGCGGGTCGTCGGATCGACCCGTGCGTCGATCGCGACGATGCGGGCAGGGATGGGTTCGTTGGCGCCGGCGGCGAGGACCTCGACCGTCCCGCCCGCGCGCAGGTCGGCGGCGACCTGCTGGGCCACCGCGAAGTCGACGTGCGCCGCTTCGTCCACTCCCTGCAGGGTCGTCAGGACGGTCCCTTCCTCCAGGTACTGGCCGGGATGGACGTCGGCGATGCCGACCCGCGCGCGGAACGGCGCGCGCAGCGTCTTCTTCTCGATGACGGCGCGGGTCCGGGCCATCTGCGCCCGCGCCACGTCGCGCTCGGAGCGCGCCCGGTCCAGCTCGGAGGCCGAGATGGCGTTCGACGCGCTGGCACGCTCGGTGCGATCGAGGAGCGACTCGGCCAGCGACTCCTGCGCGGCGAGCGCCTGCAGCTCGGCCTGCTCGACCGAGACGTCGAGCCCGACGAGCACCTTGCCGGCCTCGACGATCGAGCCGGGGACGAGCGCGACCCGGCGCACCGTCCCGGCCAGCTCGTTGCGCAGCGTGATCGATCGCAGCGCCAGGACCGTGCCGATGGCCACGGTCGTGGGCTGGTGCTCGATCGGCTGCGCCTCGGCGACGGCGATCGATTCCATCGGCTCGGGCTGGTGCGCGAAGCCGGCGTCGGACGCCTCGATCGAATTCACCTTCCAGAACGCAAGGCCGGCGCCAATCCCGGCGACGACGGCCAGCAGGGCCAGACCCATCAGACGACGCTTCATGGAGCCACTCCTCCCGTTGGACTGCCTGTCGTTCGGCTGGTTCTCTGTCGTTGTCATGCGGACCCCCCACTCCAAGACCCGTGCCAGCCCTTTTCCGGGCCGGTTGGCTGCCATGAAAGCCGTGCCGGGATTGGCGTTGCGCCGGATCGTGGTCTCGCCGAGGGGGTCGGCCGGCCGGTTGGCAAATTGTCGATATTCGGACACCTGTCGATTTCCATCCGCAGCCCGGGTCATGGCTTCAGGTCCGCCCAGGCGAGGCTGAGGTTCATGCCGACGTCGGGGGTGTTGTCGAAGTTCTTGATGTTCTCGGTGACCGCGAGACCGTAGATGAGCCGGCCGCGGCGGCTGCGCACGCCCAGGCTCGCCTGGTACTTGTCGGCCTTGAGCAGGTCGATGGTCGTGTCCTGCACCGTGCTGCGGCTGGCGTAGAGCTGCACGATGAAATTGGCGTGCGAGGTCAGGCTCGTCTCGTAGGCGGCGGTGACGGTCGGGACGATGCGGCGGTCGAGCGGGATGCCGAAGACCTGGCCGTCGGTGCTGACGAAGGACGCGTTGAAGTAGACCGCGCGCTCGGCGAACTTCCCCTGCAGCGCCAGCTGCACGCCGTAGTCGTTGGTGCCGGTGGAGAGCGCCTCGCGCTCGCCGCGCCACGCGACCTTCATCTCGCCGCTCACGACGGCAGTCCAGTGCCGGCCCTCTAGCGGGAATGCCTGGCGCATCCCGAACACCGGATCGCCGAGGCCGAACCCGAGCGGTGCCGTCAGCGACGACGACTGCGCGCCGTCGATGGACATGACGGTCTGGAACTGGCCGCGCGACACGTACTCCCGGCCGGCGTTCTCGATGTTCATCGAGTCGTGGAAGCCCTCGATGGTGGCGTCCATGAAGCCGCCGGTGAAGTCGTAGGCGGAGACGGTCACGTAGACCGAGGTGCGGCGCAGCACGCGGTAATGGAAGGTCGCCTCGAGCAGGTCGAACTCGCCGTCGAGGTAATAGGCATCCTGGTCCATCGCCTGGATGGCCGCGACATCGGCGGCGGAGAGGGGAGCGGCGCCCGCCTGGCTCGCGCGGTGCCGCAGGTATTCGTGGACGTTGTCGCTCATCACGAAGGTGTTGCTGAACGACAGTCCGGCCTCGATCGCCCACGAGCCGGGGCCGGCGTCCACCGCGTGCGCCGGCAGCATGTCGAGCCGCAGGAGATTGAACGGCGTCATGTCCCGGATGCGCAGCGGCCCGAGCAGGCCCGTCTCGTCCGGCGCGGCTTCGTGCTCCGAACGCATCACGGATCGTTCGTCGGCGCGGGCCGCAACGATCGCCAGGAGCAGCGCGGTGATGACGGCCAGGGTCCATCGACGAAGTCGCATCTCGCGGGACCCGTAAGTCACGATGCGTGCCAGCCGCTTCGCGACGTCCCGGGGCGACGGCAAGCCGCTGAAAGCGCTTGCTCTTGCGCGTGACCGGCCGGCGATCGTCCGCCTCATGACGACGAGGCGATCGCTGCAGGGATCCGCACACCTGCACGGATTGCGACAGCAGAATCAGATGCGCGGGTCGCGCATCAAAGGATTCGTCTGGCACGAATCGTGAAGTGACAACGCCGCGCCGCGGTTCGATGGTCGAGCCGGAGCGACGACCAGGTGAAAGACGGTGACGAAAGGGGAGCGGAGATGAGAGCGATGAACGGAGAGTCAGGGGAGGTGCTGGTCGGCCGGGACAACTGCGCTTCGGTGGTCGAGCTGCAGGTCTGGGATCGCGACGAGGAGCGTTCGCGCATCGCCCGGCTCACCGGAGACGAAGCGCGCCGGCTCGCGGCGCAGCTCCTCTTTCAGGCCGCGCGGCTCGACCGGGCCCGGCTGCGCTTCGCGGCCGGAACGCCCCGGCACCTGCGCGCCATCGCCTGATCAGAGCGCGTCGCCAGAAACACGAAGGCCGCGGCTCGACTTGCAAGCCGCGGCCTCGATGCTGAAATCGCGCCCGACGTCAGAGCTGGATCATCCCTCCATCCACCACCAGCTCGGTCCCGACGATGAAGGCCGATTCGGGGGCCGTCAGGTAGAGCACGGCCGAGGCGATCTCCTCCGGCAGGCCGAAGCGCTTCAGCGGCACCCTTGAGGTGATGTGCTCCTTGAGCTGCCGGCCTTCCTTCTCGGGCAGCCCCATGCGGTCGAAGATCGGCGTGGTGATGGGGCCGGGGCTGACCACATTGACGCGCACGCCGCGCGCCACCAGGTCCGCCGACAGGGTCTTCGCCAGGTTGACGACGGCGGCCTTCGACGCGCCGTAGACGGTGGACCCCGGCATCCCCATGTGGGCGTTGACCGAGGCGTTCAGCACCACCGCCGCTCCCTTCGTGAAGAGCGGCGCCGCCTTCTGGACGGTGAAGAAGAGGCCCTTGAGGTTGGTCGCCATCGTCTCGTCGAAGAACTGCTCGGTCACTTCTTCGAGCGGGACGAACCTGCCGATGCCGGCGTTGACGAACAGCGCGTCGATCCGTCCAAAGCGCTCGCGGATGCGCCCCACCGCCGACTCGATCTCGGTCACCCGCGACATGTCGGCCTTGATGACCAGTGCCTCCGGGCCGAGCTCCTTCTGCGCCGCCTTCAGCGTCTCGTCGCTGCGCCCGGTGATGGCGACCTTCGCCCCTTCCCGCACGAATGCAATCGCTGTGGCGAGCCCGATGCCGCTGTTGCCGCCGGTCACCACCGCCACCTTGTCCTTGAACCTTGCGCTCATTTCGTTCACCTCCGTGTCGTGGATCGACGTCGAATGTCGATGGACGTCGGAACGCTACTCCAAGACGCGTGCCATGCCCACGCCGCGGACTGCGGGGCGCCGATGTCGCTGACACGAGGAGATTTGCGCGCAGAACCTGTGGTGTTGCCGCGATCGCGGAGGTGCGGAGAAACCTGCAGGCTGCCTGATTCCGGTCAGCAACCCGCGCGGCCGGACGGCCCTAGGGCCCGGTGACGATGGTCGCTGACTTAATCGTGTCGAGCTTGGGGTACTTCGCGAGGTAGGCGTTCCCTTCCTTCTGGATTTTTTCCTGGTCGGGGCCGTGGCCCTTGGGCATCGGCTCGCCGTAGCCGCTGAAGAGCTTGTTCACGACGTCCATCCCTTCGACCACCTGGCCGAAGGGGGCGAAGCCCTGGTTGTCGAGGACCATGTTCTTGTCGGCGTAGTTGATGAAGACCTGCGTCGTGCGCGTGCCCGGCCCCGACGTCGCGAACGACACGTAGCCGCGCTTGTTGCTCTCCTTCACCGGGTCGTCGGGGATGGTGGCGCTACGCCACACGGCGTTGACCGCCGGGTCGCCGTGGATGCCCCACTGGGCCATGAAGCCGTACACCACCCGGAAGAACTTGCAGTCGTCGTAGAAGCCGTTCTTCACCAGGTTGAAGAAGCGATCGGCGCCGTTCGGCGCCCAGGCGCGCGTCACCTCGATGACGAAATCCCCCCGGGTCGTCTCGAACTTCGCCCGGTAGGTCTCCGGCGCCATCTGGTTCATCGTGCCGGGGTGCGTGAGTCTCTCGTTCGTCGCCGCCGGTGCGGCCGGCGCCGGCGCGGCGGCGTACGCACCGAGGCAGGCCGCGGTGATGAGCGACAGCGCGAGTCCGGGCCACTTCATGGTCCGCATGGAGCTCTCCTCGGAAAAGGTGCATGGGATCCTAACCCGATCCTTTACACTCCGGCGCACTGTGTCCCGCGCCCGCGCCTGGATTCGGCTGCTGCTCCTCCTCGGCGCCGTGACCGCACCCCTCGCGCTCGGAAACCTCCCGCACTTCGCGAAAGCCGGCACGGCGCTGCCCACGGATCCCCCCGAGGCCGTCGTCAAGCGACTCATGAAGCGGGGCCACGTCAACGGGCTGGCGTTCGGGGTGATCGACGACGGGCGCGTGACCCGGGTGGAGGCGTACGGCAAGCGCGATGTCGAGCGCGGCCTGCCGCTCCAGGCCGACACCATCATGTACGGCGCGTCGCTGACGAAGACCGCCTTCGCGTACATGCTGCTGCAGCTCGTGGACGAGAAGCGGCTGACGCTCGACACGCCGCTCGCGGAGCTGCTGCCGAAGCCGCTGCCGGAATACGAGTCGTTCAAGGACCTCGCCGGCGACGAGCGCTGGCGGGCGCTGACGCCGCGCATCGTGCTGACGCACACGACCGGGTTCGCGAACTACCGCTGGCTCGAGGACGACAAGAAGCTCCGTTTTCACTGGCAACCCGGAAGCCGCTACGGGTACAGCGGCGCAGGGTTCTACATCCTGCAGCTCGCCATCGAGGAGGGGTTGCACGTCGACGTCGGGCAGGAGATGCAGCGGCGGGTCTTCGACCGCCTCGGCATGACGCGCACCAGCATGACGTGGCGCGAGGACTTCCGGGAGAACCTGGCGGAGGGCTACACGCTCGAGGGCCAGCTGCGGCCGCACGACGAGCGCAGCCGCCCGGCCGCCGCCGGCTCGATGGACACGACCATCGCCGACCAGGCGAAGCTGTGGGCCGGGATCCTGCGCGGCGATGGACTCAGCGCCGCCGCGCGGGCCGAGCTGACGCGGCCCCAGGTCCCCATCACTTCGGCGCACCAGTTTCCCACCCTGCGCGACTGGACCGACGCCCGCAACGCGAAGATCCAGCTCGCCGCGGGCCTCGGCCTCGTCACCTTCCAGGACAAGACCGGCCCCGCCTTCTTCAAGGGCGGCCATGACGACGGCACGGGCAACATGGTCGTCTGCCTGGAGACTCCGAAGCGCTGCGTCGTCCTCCTTTCCAACGACGTCCGCGCCGAGCGCATCTACCCCGAGGTGGCGAAGGCGGTCCTCGGCGAGACACGCATGCCCTGGTCCTGGGAATACGAATGGCTCGAGAAGCAGTAGCTCAACCGGGGCCGCGCCGACCCGGCTTCCTGTCCCTCCATCAGCGCAGCCGGCTCGCGTTCCCGTAATCGGGCTGCCCGACGGTGGGACGTCCCTTCGCGGATCCGAACACCTTTCGTACCGACCCTGCATGAATGCCACATAAAACGAGGCGTTCCCCCGGATGGGAGCGGCCCAACTCACCTGGAACCTCCGCGAAGCGGCCTCCGTAACAAGTGGCATGGATCGTGAAGCAGAGGCGGCGGCGCGGCGGGAAGCGCGAAGGGGAGTGGACCAATGAAGGTGAAAGGCGGACGCGGCGTGGTGTTCGTGAGCCGGGATTCCAGTGGTGCTTACGTGGAGCTGCAGACCTCCGGATCCGGGGTGATGGACCAGCCGGGCGGGGTTCTTCTCACGCGGGACGAGGCGCGCCGCCTGGCGGCGTCGATCCTGTTCGAGGCCGGCAAGGTGCGCCGTCGTCGCGTCGAGGCCGAGCCGACCCACCCGCTGCGCCGCACCGCCTGACACGCCGCGGGCGGATTGAGAATGCCGTCCGCCCCCGGGTTCACGTCGAGGGGCGAGACGAACGACCAGCGGACGACGCCGACGGGATCGATCACGAAGAGCGCCCGCTCGCAGGTTCCAAGTCGGAGAGCAGCGGGAAGTGCAGGTGGCGCTGTGCCGCGAAGGCGGCGTGCGACCACGGTCCATCCACCGAGATGCCGAGGAGCTGCGCGCCGTACTCGGCGAACTCGCCGAGCAGCTCGTTGTAGAGCGTCATCTGGTCGCCGCAGACGGGGCTCCAGTCGGCGGGATAGAACGCCAGGATGACCGGCCGGCCTTTGAAATCCGACAGCCGGACCATCTCGTCGGGAGCGCTCGGCAGCCTGAAATCGGGCGCATGCGAGCCCGCCGCCAGGGCGGAGTTGCTCATGGTGGTCACCTCCAGTCCGGAGCGGCCCGAGGGATCTCGTTGTCCGGCCTGAGCCCGGAGCTCGCCGGCGCCCGAAAAAACAACGGCGGGACTCTGGTGGTCCCGCCGGTACGTCGGCCTGGGTTGTCGGAGAGGCGAAAGGGGCCCGAGACGTTCGTGGGCGACCCCCTTTCACCTGCGGGGTGACTTTGCCCGCGAATCTACGAGGCGATCGTGACCGGGAGGTGACGAGCGGGTGTCACCTGGAGGAAGAAGCATGGCGCACGCCGGACGGGCGGCGCGCGCCACGCCGAGAGTTACGCGCCTCCGAGGTCGAGGTCGCCTTCCTCGTCGTCTTCTTCGTTCTCGTCTTCGGTGTCGTCGTCGCCGGCGTCCTCGTCGTCCTCGAGAAGGTCGTCGTCATCGCGAAGGATCTGCTGGCCGCGCTTTTCCTCGGTCGGGTCGATCTCTTCGCGGCGCTCCTGATCGTCACGCTTTCCCTCGTTCGGCTCCAGCGGCTTCTTGCTTCTCGGCATGTCCCTCTCCTCTCTGGAGTTTGCTTGAACCATTCTTCCGTCTTCCGGTCCCAGCGACCGGGACGGCAGGTTAAGACGCCGAGGAACTCCTCCCCATAGGTGAAGTTACCGGGTGGGCCTCGGAATTGACCTGATCGAGTACCCTTCGCCCGCCTGCGTCTCCGAGGACCCCAGGCGTGAAGAGGCATTCATTCCGCGGGAGGTATCGATGCACGTGACGACGAGGTCGAACGCCATGCTGACGGCCGTGATCCTCGGCGTCGTCGCGCTCGCGGCGCCGGCATTCGGGCAGGCACCGCCGGCGCAGACACCGCCGCCCGCGGGGCAGACCTTCAAGGTGGGGCTCCCCGGAAAAGGCTGGACCTTGGCGATGGATCTCCCGGGGTTTCTGCTCGAGTGGCAGGACACGCGTCCCGACGGCGCGACCGCGATGCTGATGGCGCACAACGACGAGACCGGCATGACCGTCTTCGCCTACGTCACGAAAGAGCCGAAGGACCGCAGCGTCGACGAGTGCAAGCGCCACTACTGGGAGCTCACGGCGAGCAGCCCGTTCCGCAAGGACGACGTCCACCAGGTGACGAAGGGGGAGATGCTCGCGGTCCATTTCGTCATCCCCGAGCTGCACGGGCGCACCATCCAGCAGAAGAACGTCATCGCCTACCTCTATCGCGATGGTGCGTGCATGGACGTCCACCTCACCAAGGGGCCCTACGACCGGCAGGCGGATGAGCCCCTCTTCAGCGCGGTGCTCGACTCGATCCGGATCGCCCCCGGGGAGATGCGATAGGATCCGTTCCGTCCGGAATCCCGGAGGAGGCTCGCATGGCTCGTGGTTCCAGCCGCAGAACGCTGCGCTCTTTCCTGGCGGCTCTCTGCTGCGCTCTCGTCTTCTCTCCCGGGGAGCTCGTCCTGCTGGCGCAGGAGAACAAGTCGCCGAACCCGCCCGTCACCGAGGACAAGACGCCTCCGCCTCCGCCGAGCGGTGACAAGGCCCCGGCCCAGCAATCCGCCACGGGAGCCCAGGCGGCGCCCGCCGCGGCCGCCGATCAGCCGGTCAAGCTGACCAACGACCAGCTCGACTCGCTGGTGGCGCCGATCGCCCTCTATCCCGACGCGCTGCTCGCCCAGGTGCTCGTCGCCTCGACCTACCCCCTGGAGCTGGTGCAGCTGCAGCAGTGGATGGCGAAGAACAAGGAACTCAAAGACAAGGCGCTCGCGGACGCCGTCGCCAAGCAGCCCTGGGATGCAAGCATCCAGTCGATGGCGGCGATCCCCGACGTCGTCAAGCGGCTGTGCGACGACATCCAGTGGACGACCGACCTCGGCAACGCCTTCCTGGCGCAGCAGGCCGACGTCATGGAAGCCGCCCAGCGCATGCGCAAGAAGGCGCAGGACAAGGGCGCCCTGAAGTCGAACGAGCAGCAGAAGGTGACCGAGAAGAAGGAGGGGGATCCCCCTCAGACCATCATCGTCGTCGAGTCGGCGAACCCCGAGGTGGTCTACGTGCCGTCGTACAGCCCGACGGTCGTTTACGGCGCGCCGATCTATCCCTACCCGCCGATCTACTACCCGCCGTATCCGCCCGGCGCCGCCTTCGTGTCGTTCTCGTTCGGCGTGATGTGGGGAGCGGCGATCTGGGGCGGCTCGTGCTGCGGCTGCGGCTGGGGCGGAGGCGACGTCGACATCAACGTCAACAACAACTTCAACAAGAACGAGATCAACACCGGAGGCAACCGCGGTCAGGGAGGCCAGGGGACCGGCAACCGCGGCCAGGGGACCGGCGGCGCCAGCGCCGGAACCTCCGACCGCGGCGGCGGAGCGGGCAACCGCGGCGGCGCCGGGGCGAACAACAAGGGGGGCGGCGCGGGAGGCGGCGGCCAGAAGTGGTCGCACAATCCGTCGCACCGCGGCGGCGCCCCGTACGGCGACAAGGCGACCGCCAACAAGTACGGCGGCAACGCGCGGGGCGATTCACTGCAGTCGCGGCAGTCGAAGGCCGGCGGCGCCGGGGCGGCGAGCAACAACCGCGCCGGCGGCGCGGGCGGAAGCGGCAACCTCGGCGGCGGTGCCGGGGGCGGCCTCGGAGGCGGCCCGAGCGCCGGCACGCGCGACGCGGCCGGCCGCGGCGGGAGCGGAGGCGCCGGAGGGGACCGCATCGGCAACCAGAGCATCGGTTCGGGCGGCAGCAGCCGCGGCGGAAGCAGCAGCCGCGGCGGAGGATTCGGCAGCGGCGGCGGCTACAGCGGCGCGGGGGCGCGCGCCAACAGCAGCCGTGGCGCCAGCAGCATGGGGGGACGTTCCTTCGGAGGAGGAGGCGGCGGTGGCCGCCGGAGGTAGCGCGATGAGGCGAGCGACCGTGTCGGCACTCGTCGGGGGACTCTTCGCCGTCTCGTTCGCCGTGGCGCAGTCGACGACTCCGCCGAAGCCCCCTACGACGGCCCCGAAGACAGCGACGCCGCCCCCGAAGCCGGCGACACCGCAGATGACCTTCGCGACGCCGGAGAAGGCGGCCGAGGCGCTCATCGCCGCGGCCGGGGCCTTCGACCTGGAGGGGCTGAAGAAGATCCTGGGTTCGGCCGGCCTCGATCTCGTGGTCAGCGCCGACCATGTGCAGGACGAGAACACCGCCAGAGAGTTCGCCGACCAGGCGCACCAGAAGCACGCGGTCGTGGTGGACTCGACCAACCCGAAGATCGCCATCCTCAACGTCGGCCCCGACGACTGGCCGACGCCGATCCCGATCGTGCAGACGCCGAGCGGCCAGTGGCGCTTCGACGCGAAGGGCGGCCGCGTGGAGCTGCTGCGGCGCCGGATCGGGCGCAACGAGATCGACGCCATCCGGGTCTGTCGCGGCTTCGTCGAGGCGCAGGACGAGTATGCCCTCACCAAGCACGGCGATTCGCGGGTGAACCAGTACGCCCAGAAGATCGTCAGCACCCCGGGGAAGCAGGACGGCCTCGTGTGGCAGAACGCGAACGGCGCGTGGGAGGGGCCGATCGCCGAGCCGATCGCCAAGGCGATCGCCGAGGGGTACAACAGCCGCCTGGAGCCGTACCACGGCTATCTCTTCAAGATCCTCAAGGGGCAGGGGCCCGCCGCGCCGCTGGGACGCCTGGACTTCGTGGTCAAGGGGGCGATGATCGGCGGCTTCGCGCTTCTGGCCGCTCCCATCGAGTACGGTTCGACCGGCGTGATGTCGTTCATCGTCAGCCACGACGGCGTCGTCTACGAGAAGGATCTCGGCGAGACGACGCTCCAGACCTTCAAGGCGATGACCCTGTTCAACCCCGACAAGACCTGGAAGCCGGTCGAGGAGCCGTAGTCCGCCCCACGCCATGAGGCCAGCCCGCATCGCCGCCGGGATCCTGATCGGCGCCGCCCTCGCGGGTGCGCTCGCACCGGCTTCGTCCCCCGCGGCGGCGCTGCCGTCATGGAACGAAGGCCCTTCGCGCCGGGCGATCGTGGAGTTCGTCGGGCGGGTGACGAAGCCTGGCGGGAAGGATTTCGTCCCGCCGGCGGAGCGGATCGCCGTCTTCGACAACGACGGGACGCTCTGGTCCGAGCAGCCGTTCTACTTCCAGTTCGCCTTCGCGATCGACCGGGTGCGGGCGCTGGCGCCGCAGCACCCGGAGTGGAGAGACACCGAGCCGTTCAAGTCGGTCCTCGCCGGCGACATCAAGGGGGCGCTGGCGGGCGGGGAGAAGGCGGTGGGCGCGATGATGCTGGCCACCCACACCGGAATGACGACCGACGAGTTCAGCCGGACGGTGCAGGACTGGATCGGCTCCGCGAAGCATCCGCGCACGCAGCGACTCTACACCGAGATGGTGTACCAGCCGATGCTGGAGCTGCTCGCCTACCTGCGCGCCCAGGGGTTCAAGACGTACATCGTCTCGGGCGGCGGCGTCGAGTTCATGCGGCCGTGGGTCGAGCGCGTCTACGGCATCCCGCCGGAGCAGGTGGTCGGCAGCCGCGGCAGGCTGAAGTTCGAGACGCGCGGCGATCAGCCGGTCCTCCTGAAGCTGCCGGAGATCGACCTCGTCGACGACGGGCCCGGCAAGCCGGTCGGCATCCAGCAGGTCATCGGGCGGCGGCCGATCGCCGCGTTCGGCAACTCCGACGGCGACCAGCAGATGCTCGAGTGGACGGCCGGCGGCACCGGCGCCCGCTTCTGCCTGCTCGTCCGCCACACCGACGGGGTGCGGGAAACGGCCTACGACCGCACCTCGTCGATCGGCAGGCTGGACAAGGCCTGGGACGAGGCGAACGCCCGCGGCTGGACGGTCGTGGACATGAAGATCGAGTGGAAGCGTCTCTTCCCCTTCGAGAAGTGACCGCCCTCGGGTTGCGATGACCCGCCCGGGCGCCTCCCCGCAGATCTCCTGACTCGCCGGCCGCCCTGCGGCGGGCGAGGATGGGTCCGTCATGGCATCGACCCGGACCCATGTCCGCATCGGCATCTCCGGCTGGCGGTACGAGCCGTGGCGCGGCGTCTTCTACCCGAAGGGGCTGCCGCAGCGGCTCGAGCTGCCGTACGCGGCGCACAACTTCAACAGCATCGAGATCAACGGCTCGTTCTATTCCCTGCAGCCGCCGCCGAACTGGCGCGCCTGGTCCGCGGCGACGCCGGCCCGCTTCGTCTTCAGCGTCAAGGGACCGCGCTTCATCACCCACATGCTCAAGCTGCGCGACGTGGAGCAGCCGCTGGCGAACTTCCTGGCGTCGGGGCTCCTGGCGCTGCACGAGAAGCTGGGGCCGATTCTCTGGCAGTTCGCCCCATGGCTGAAGTTCCGGCCGAAGCGCTTCGAGGCGTTCTTCCGGATGCTGCCGCACGACACCGAGGCCGCGCTGCGGCTGGCGCGCCGGCGTCACCCGCGCATGCACGGCCGCAGCGTGCTGGCCATCGACCGGCCGCGTCCGATGCGGCACGCGGTGGAGATCCGCAATGCGTCGTTCCTCGATCGGCGCTTCGTCGATCTCCTGCGCGAGCACGGGGTGGCGCTGGTCGTCGCCGAGACCGCCCGCACCTGGCCGATGCCGCGCGACGTGACCGCCGACTTCATGTACCTGCGCCTGCACGGCGACCGGAAGATGTACCAGAGCGGGTACAGCATCCGGTCGCTCGACCGATGGGCGAAGGCGATCCGCGCCTGGCGCCGCGGCCGCGAGCCGCGGGAATTGCCCCCTGATGCGGTGAGGGTGTGCGCCGCGGCGCCGGCGCGACCGGAGGGGCGCGACGTCTTCTGCTACTTCGACAACACCGATGTGAAGCTGCGCGCCCCGGCGGACGCGCGCGGGTTGATGGATCGGCTCGGGCTCGCCCGGGCGTATGATGCCGCCGCGCTCATGGACCTTCTGCGCAGGAGAAACGGCCGGTGAATCCGTTCGGAGCGAAGCCGAACCCGTTCGGGGCGAGGCCGCAGATCCGTCCGGCCCACGCGAAGGTCACGACCATCCGCAAGGCGACGCCCGAGGATCACGAGCCGCTCGCGAATCTCTGGCAGCGCTCGGTGACGGCGACCCACACGTTCCTGACCGAAGCTGACATCACGGCGCTGCTGCCGGCGGTGCGCGACCAGGCGCTTCCCGCGCTCGAGCTCTGGGTGCTGGTGGACGTGGACGGCGTCATCGCGGGATTCATGGGGCTGTCCGGCGACAAGGTCGAGGCCTTGTTCATCACGCCGGAGCGGCTGCGGCGCGGCCACGGCCGGCGGCTGGTCGACCTCGCCCGCCGCCTGCGCTCCGCGCCGTTGTCCGCCGATGTCAACGAGCAGAACCCCGAGGCGCTGAAGTTCTGGCAGGCCTGCGGCTTCGAGGTGGCCGGCCGGTCGCCGGTGGACGGCGCCGGCCGCCCGTTCCCGCTGCTGCACCTGAAAGAGACCTCCCGGCGGTGACGGCGGGCGACCCGCGCCGGAGATGGCCCGGGGCCGTCTCGAACCGGGCCTGGGCGATCCTCTTCGGCCGCCTCGTCCTCGGGCTCATCTTCTTCATGGCCGGGACGTGGAAGGTCTTCACGCTCGGCCCGCTCGAGCACGCGCGCAAGTGGTTCGCCGGCCCCTATGCCGACTCGTTCCTGCCGATGTGGTCGCTGTGGGCGGTCGGGACGACCATCCCGTTCGTCGAATTCCTGGCGGGGGCGTTGCTCTTGATCGGGTGGAGGGTGCGCGAGGCGTGCATCGCGCTCGGCGCGGTGCTGGTCACCGTGACCTTCGGGCACCTGCTCGCCGACCCGCTCTACGAATTCCACACGCACGTCATCCCGCGCACGGCGCTGCTGCTGTTCGTGCTGGTGATGCCGCACGCCGAGGACGTCCTGTCGCTCGACGGCTGGCTGCGCCGGCGCTAGGCCTTCGGCTGCGCGTCCACGACGACCTGGAACCCGCGTGGGTCGGAGTACAGGTGGAGGTTCGTGATGAGCCCCTCCTGGAACAGGAAGACCGCGAGGTTGCTGCCGCAGTACTCCTCGTCGTTCGTCAGCGTCGCGCGGACCTTGTATTCCACGCAGACGGAACCCATTTCAGGAGAGGGGTAGAGCGCGGTGATGTCGTACGTGTACGTCATGAAGACGTCGAAGACCGACTGGATCGCCGACCGGATCGACGCCTTCCCTTCGATCAACGCCGGGAAGCCGTCG
Source organism: Verrucomicrobiia bacterium (assembly GCA_035638075.1). Lineage (GTDB taxonomy): Bacteria > Acidobacteriota > Polarisedimenticolia > Gp22-AA2 > Gp22-AA2 > DASRAU01. Next base: position 39,660 of record DASRAU010000028.1, on the reverse strand, counting down.
GGCGGATAGAAGAAGACGAACCGCCCGAGATCGTTCCAGAGCTCCTCCCATTGATCGAACTCCTTGCGGTGGAGCAGCTCGAAGAAGCGGTGGACGACATAGACATCGTGCTCGTTCTGCTTTTTCGACGTGTGGTTGCGCACCTGCATTCGAAGATTCTGCCAAGCGCGCCACCGGATTTCGAGTACGAAAGACTACGCAACTTTCTGTCAGCGGATGGCGCGCAGCGACGGACGCGGTCGCTCCGGCAGGTCGCTCCGGTCCCCCGTCGCCCGATCGAGCTTGCCGGCCTGGAAGAGCAGGATGGCGGCGAGCCGGCGCGCCTCGAACGGCGTCAGGCGGCCCATCGCATACGAGTCGGGCGTCTCCCCCTTGAGGTGCACTTCAATCCGGGAACGGAAAGGGTCCCGGATGACCAGGATTTCGTTCGTCCCTTCGTCGAGAACCATGGGTTGTCCTCCTTGGGCATGGTCAGCATGGGCCTCGCGCATGGGGCCGGGGTGACGAAACGGTGGCGGTCGTGTGAAGGCCGCCTGAGCCGACCGCAAGATCGGGAATCGGAAGGTCAGGCGTACCCGTTGACCTGGAGGTTCTCGTACTCCCCGGTCGTCATGTCGTAGTCCACCTGGAAGTAGCAGTCGCCCCCGTCGAGGACGGCGACCGGCGAGCAGCGCCAGCCGGGAGTGTCGGGCTTCCAGCAGAGGAAGTTCATGTGGATTTTCCGGCGGGAGTCGACGACGAACCCCGTGTACTGCCTGACGTAGCTCGAGTACTTGACGGCGAGCCTGGGGGCTGCGCCGGCCAGGTATTTCGCGAGCCCCGCTTCCGCCTGCAGGACGTCTGCCGTCGCCGGTGTCCAGGTGCCGGTGACCTTCCCATGACCGCCGACATCAGCGGCCGCGCCGGTCAGGATGACTCCCTGCCCCGCGCCGACCGGGATGACGACGTTGTCGGGGCAGGGGGGCGCCAGCTCGGAAGAAGGCGCCGGCGGCGGAGCCGTCGCGCACGACAGGCAGAGGGCGCAAGCCAGGGAGAAGGCGCAGGCGACGGCGGCCGGCCAGCGCATGCGGAGCATTCCCTGGTCGTCAGCGATGAGCGCCGCGGTCAGCGCCGGGGCGAAAGGCCCATCAGGGCGCGCGCGTCGCGGGGCGGGATGGTGCCGAACGAGAGCATCCGGTCGAGGATCTCCTTGCGCGGCGTGGCCGGGCCGGCGGCGGCGAGCGCGTCGTCGAGCAGGTCCTGCATCTCCAGCAGGCCGACGAAGTAGGTCGAGAGCTGGGTCGAGGTGACCTTGGCGCGGCGCAGCTTGCCGCGCGCTTCGGTCTCCTCCTGGAAGCCGGTGCGTCGCAGCAGGTCGAGGGTGAAGCGGTCCGCCTCCTCGTCGCTGCCGGAACCTGTGTGCAGGCGCGCGTCGAGCAAAGCGTTGATCGGCGCCCGCAGCCCGTGCTTGAGGTGCATGAGCAGGAACGCGGGATCGTCGGCGCCGTAGCCCGACTCGAACATCAGCCGCTCGGCCAGGACGGCCCAGCCCTCGGCGAAGGTGCCGGACGAGAACACCTTCTTGTAGAGGGTCGTCATCGGCGAACGGTAGGCGTGCCAGTACTGCACGTAATGTCCCGGCCAGGCCTCGTGGATGGCGAGTCCGTGCAGCGCGTAGTCGTTGTACTCGCGCAGGAACGACGCCTCGATGCGGGCGTCCTCCTCGGGCGAGCCGGTGCGCGGCACCGAGGAGATCCAGAACGATTTCTTCAGCGACGGCTCGAGGGTCGGGGGCGGATTGAAGAAGGCGACCGCCATTCCGTCGAGGAACCCCGGCGTCGGCTCGATCGCCAGCCGATCGTCCTCGGGCGGCAGGCTGATCAAATCCTCCTCGCGCAGGAAGCCCTTGATGCGATCGACCGCGTGGCGGACCGTCTCGAACAGGGTGCCGCGCGTCGGACGGTGTTCCGAGACCGCCCCCATCACCTCGCTCACCACGACGTTCACCAGGTCGTCGCCGCGCTCGCCATGCCGGTGCGCCGGGAAGAGACGCGCGTGCAGCGGCTCGGCGGCCGCGAGCATGCGCTCGCGCAGCGACGCGATCGTCGCCTCGGCGCGGCGCGCGATGGTGGCGGCGTCCATCTCGGATTGCAGCGTCAGCCGCAGCTTGCGGCCCCAGAGATCGCCGCCGAGGCGCCAGTCGCCGGTCGATCGCGGCAGCAGGTCGCGCTCGACGAACACCTGGAACTCCTTCAAAGCCGCGATCGCTTGCCGGTTGGCCGCCTCGAGCGAAGGCTTCAGCGCCGGGGCCTTGTCGAAGAGGCCCGGCAGCTGGTCGGTCAGGAAGCGGATGTTGCCGGCGTTCGTCTGCAGCACCATCTCGGTGACGACGCGCGCCGGGCGGTCGAGCGTGGCGCGCGCCCCGGCGAGGAAATCGGCGGTCTGTTCCAGCCGGCCGCGCACGCCCTCGAGCCGCTCCGGCCAGGCGTGCGAGTCGGGGTCGAGCAGCGTCAGGTAGAGAAGCGAGTTGCCGAGCAGGTCCACGAAGAACTGCGGGTCGCGCTCGTGCGGGCGCAGCTCTTCGAGCGACAGGAGCGTCGAGTCGGTGTCGTTTTGGAGGATGCCGAGGTCGACGCGCGCGCCGGGAGTCAGGCGGGCCGGGTCGACGGCAGCGAGCGCCCCCTGGTGGCCGCGCGCCATGGCGATCTTCGCCCGCACCCCCTCGGCGCTCCAGTCGTCGAGACGCGTGTCGTGGATATGGAAGCCGGCCGCGGTGGCGGCGGACGGAAACGCCTCGAACAGATCGGCGAGGTAGCGATCGGCGAGGCGGTAGAAGTCGAGGTCGGCGCCGGCGGCGCCCGGCGGAATCCCGCCCGGGATCCGGGGGGCGCCCATGTCAGGCCGTCCCGCCGGCGGCGGCCCGGTCCGCGAGCCACACCAGGGTGCCGTTGTCCGGCCGCAGCCGCGCCGCGGGCAGCTCGGCGCCGCCGGCGCGCACCCGCGCGAAGGCGGAGGCCTTCCCGGCGCCGGTGACGAGCACCAGCGCCTCGGCGGCGGCGTTCAGCACCGGCAGCGTCAGGGTGATGCGCCCCGAAGGCTCCACCGGCGCGCGCGTCGCGATCGCCAGGCGGTCCTTTTCCTCCAGCCCCTTCGACCCGGGGAACAGCGACGCCGTGTGCCCGTCCTCTCCCATGCCGAGGAGGATGAGGTCGAAGCGGGGCCGCTCGCGCGGCCCGATGTGGAAGGCGTCCCGCAGGATCTCCTCGTACTCCTCGGCGGCGCGGTCGGGGTCCGGGTTCTCGCCGCGCATGCGGTGGATCTGCGCGTCGGGGATTGGCACGTGCCGCAGCAGCGTCTCGCAGGCCATGCCGATGTTGCTCGACCGCGAATCCGGCGGGACCTGCCTCTCGTCGCCGAAGAAGACGTGCACCTTGTCCCAGGGGATCGCCCCGCGGTGCGGCGCACGCGCGTCGGCCAGGAGCTCGTAGGTGGCGCGCGGCGTCGTGCCGCCCGAAAGCGCCACCCGGAAGGCCCCGTGCTTCGCGCACGCCGCCAGGGCGACGCGCTCGAACTCCGCCGCCGCCTCGCCCGCCACGCCGGCGGCGTCGGGAAGGACCCGGACGGGAACCGTCCGGCTCAGGCGGTCTGCCCCGAGTAGATCTTCATGATGTTGTCCAGGAGCTTCAGCGCATCGGCCTTCTTCCGCTGGAAGGAGTTGCGGCCGATGATCGACCCGAAGCCGCCGCCGTCCCGGATGCCGCGCACTTCCGAGAGGATCTTGTCGTCGGATTCGGCCGGGCCGCCCGAGAAGATGACGATGCGGCGGCCGGCGAAGGAGCACTGCACCACGTGCTTCACCCGATCCGCCAGGCTCTCGATCGGCACCTTCTCCTTCTCGTACACCTTGCGCGCGGCGTCCTGCGCGATGTGGCTCGTCGGCAGCTTCACCTTGATGATGTGCGCGCCGAGCTGCGCGGCGATCTGCGCCGCGTAGCCGCAGACGTCGATGGCCGTCTCGCCGTTCTTGTCGAGGCCGGAGCCGCGCGGGTACGACCAGACGACGACCGCGAGCCCCGCCTGCTTCGCTTCCTCCGCCAGCCCCCGGATGCGCTCATACATCGCGAAGCGCTCCGCCGAGCCCGGATAGATGGTGAAGCCGATGGCGCACGCGCCCAGACGCAGGGCGTCCTCGACCGACCCGGTGAGGGCCTGCGTCGGGTCCTTCTCCTCGAGCAGCGAGTCCTTGTTGTTGAGCTTGAGGATGAGCGGCAGGCGGCCGGCGTAGTCGCGCGCCGCGGCCTCGATGAAGCCGAGCGGCGCCGCGTAGGCGTTGCAGCCCGCCTCGATCGCCAGCTCGAAGTGGTAGCGCGGGTCGTAGCCCGGCGGGTTGGCGGCGAACGATCGGGCCGGGCCGTGCTCGAACCCCTGGTCCACCGGGAGGATGACCAGCTTCCCGGTGCCCGCGAGGCGGCCGTGGTTCAGGAGCCGGGCGATGTTGGTCAGGGTTCCGGGGTTGTCGCTCCCGTACCAGGACAGGATTTCCTGCACGCGATCGTTCACGGGTCTCTCCCCTCCAGACGGTTTGGGCGTGGGCATGAGCGTCAGGCCGGCTTCCCGGTGCGCATGAATGTGTCGTACAGATCCACTTCGGCCGCGCTGCCGACGACGAAGGGCGAGCGCGCGTGCGCCGACGGCGCTTCGACGTCGAGCAGCCGCCGCGTCCCGTCGCTGGCCTTGCCGCCCGCCTGCTCGGCTAAAAACGCCAGCGGCAGGCACTCGTACATCAGGCGCAGCTTGCCCTGCGTGTTCTTCGCGTCGGGGGGATAGAAGTAGATGCCCCCCTCGATCAGACAGCGGTGCAGGTCCCCGACCAGCGCCCCGATGTAGCGCAGCGAGTACGGACGTCCCGACGCCTTGTCGTCGTCCGTCAGGTAGTCGAGGTAGGCCTGCAGGTGCGGGTGCCACTCGCGCGCCCGGCCGAGATTGGAGCTGAAGGTCCTGCCGCGCTCGGGGCAGCGCAGCGCCGGGTGGGTCAGGGCCCAGCGGTTTTTCTCGTCGTCGAAGGTGAAGGCGGCGGCGCCGGCCCCGGCGCTGATGGCAAAGAGCGTGCTCGGGCCATAGAGGATGTAGCCGGCCGCGGCGATGTCCGAGCCGCGCGGCATCCCGCCGCCTTCGCGCCGGTGCGAGAAGGAGAAGATCGTTCCGACCGCGCCGTCGATGTCGGTGTTCGACGATCCGTCGATCGGATCGGTCGAAAGAATGTACGGCGCGTCCGGGCGCCCGGTGGGGACCGGCTGCGCGTCCTCCTCGGACACGATGGCGGCGACGTGCGGGCTCCTGCGGAAGACGTCGAGCACCAGGTCATTGCCGACGACGTCGAGCTTCTTCTGGCGGTCGCCGGTGACGTTCTCGCCGCCGGCGTAGCCGAGCCGGCCGGTCAGCGCGGCCCGCCGCACCTCGCGCGCGATGGCCACGCCGGCGCGGGCCATCTCCCGGCACAGCTCCCCCATGGCGGTCCGGGCGTCTCCCTGGAGCGCCGGGCTCGATGCGACGTAGCCTCCGATGGTGCCTTCGGTCACGCAGCCTCCCTTGTCGTCATGCCGCTTCCGCTTCGATCGCCTGCCGCGCCGCGCCCAGGAGCGCGGTGCGGTCGTTCAGCACGACCCGCACCGGCATCGCCTCGAGCAGCGGCCGCATGCGTCCCTTGTCCAGAAAGGCCTCGAGAAAGGTCCCCGTCCTGAGCCGGTCGACGATGCGCGGCGCGATGCCGCCGCCGATGTACATCCCGGCGGTGGACAGGGTCTTCAGGGCAAGGTTCCCCGCCTCGGCGCCGTACATCGACACGAACAGGTGGAGCGCCCTGCTGGCCACCTCGCTTGTGCCCGCCAGCGCCGCGTGCGAGATGGTCGCGGCGCGGTCTTCGCCCAGGTTGGCCTCGACGGCCCCGGCGGGACGGCCGGCGAGGAAGTCGTGGATCTCCACGAGCCCGGGGCCGGACACCACGCGTTCCCACGACACCCGTCCGAAGCGGGCGCGAAGATGGATGAGCAACTCGTCCTCGATGGTGGAGCGGGGGGCGAAGTCGGCATGCCCCCCCTCGGTCGCGAACGGGATGTGGCGGCGGCCGTTCCAGAACAGCCCGGCCTCGCCCAGCCCCGTGCCGGCGGCAATGATAGCGGAATTCCCGGCGCGAACCGTCCCGCCGGCCTGGAGCGTCAGGGTGTCTTCGTCGCCGAGCTCGCCGAGGCCCCACGCGTTCGCCTCGAGATCGTTCAGGAGTCCCGCGACCGGGAGGCGCAGGAGCGCCGCGAGGCTCTTCGCCTCGACGACCCACGGCAGGTTGGTGGTGACGCAGACGCCGTCCTTCACCGGGCCCGCGACGCCGAAGGCGGCGCGCTCGATCGGCGCCGGGACCTCGCGCTGGTAGCGCGCGACGATCTCCTGGAGGTCGCGGTGCTCGCGGCTGGGGTAGGTGCGCTCGTCGCGGGCGCGGAGACGCCCGGGGCTTTCAGTTTCGAACAGCGCCAGCCGGGTCTTGGTTCCCCCGACGTCGCCCGCCAGAATCATCGCCGATGGCCTTCCACTTGCGGCCGTCGCGGCCGAGCAGCTCGTCCGCCTCGCGCGGACCGCTGCTGCCGAACGGGTAGTTGGGGAAGTTGCGCGGCGGCAGCGCCTTCCAGACGTCGAGGATCGGCTGCACGATGCGCCAGCCGGCCTCCACCATGTCGTCGCGCTGGAACAGCGTCGCGTCGCCGACCATGCAGTCGTGCAGGAGCGTCTCGTACCCGGTGGAGGGGACCTCGCCGAAGTGCTCGGCGTACTTGAAGTCCATCTCCACCTCGCCCATGCGCACCGTCGGCCCCGGGACCTTGGCCTGGAAGCGCAGGGAGATTCCCTCGTCGGGCTGGATGTTGAGGACGAGGGTGTTGGCCGGGAGCCGCTCCACCTCGGTGTCGCGGAAGAGCACGAACGGCGCCCGCTTGAACTGGATGACGATCTCGGTGACCCGCTCCGCCAGCCCCTTGCCGGTGCGCAGGTAGAACGGCACCTCGGCCCAGCGCCAGTTGTCCACGTACAGCTTGAGGGCCACGTAGGACTCGGTGGAGGAGCCCTGCTTGACGAACTCCTCGGCGCGGTAGCCGGCGTGGCGGCCGTCGTGTCCCGCCCCTTCGCGGTACTGGCCGCGCACGGTGCGGCGGAGCACCTCTTCTTCGCTCATCGGGGCGATGGCGTGCAGCACCTTCGCCTTCTCGTCGCGCACCGAGCCGGCCTCGAAGGAGATCGGAGGCTCCATGGCGATGAACGACAGCAGCTGGAAGAGGTGGTTCGGCACCATGTCCCGCAGCGCCCCGGCATTGTCGTAGTAGCGCCCCCGGGTGCCGATGCCGTCGGACTCGGCCACGGTGATCTGCACGTGGTCGATGTAGCGGCGGTTCCAGACCGGCTCGAAGATGCCGTTGGCGAAGCGGAACACCAGGATGTTCTGGACCGTCTCCTTGCCGAGGTAGTGATCGATCCGGTAGATCTGCCGCTCCTCGAGGTCGCGGCGCAGCTCCTGGTTGAGGGCGCGCGCCGATTCGAGATCCTCGCCGAACGGCTTCTCGACGATGACCCGCCGCCACGAGCCGTTCTGCTCCGTCACCATGCCGGCGGCGCCGAGCGCGTGCACGATGGGGGCGAAGACCTGGGGGGGCGTCGCGAGGTAGTACAGGACGTTGCCGCGGGTCTTCTCCTTCGCGTCGATCTCCGCGAGCAGCGTGCGCAGCGAAAGATACAGGTTCGGGTCGGAGAAATCCCCCGACAGGTAGCGCATGCGCCGCACCAGGTCGTCGCGCGCCGCCTGCGGGACCTGGTCGCTGGCGAACCCGGCGAGCCCCTCGGTCATCCTGACGTGGAAGGCGTTGTCGTCCATCGCTTCGCGCCCGACGCCGACGATGGCGAGCTGGGCCGGCAGGAGTCCCGCGTGCGACAGGTTCAGGAGCGATGGGAGGAGCTTGCGGCGCGTCAGGTCGCCGGTGGCGCCGAAGATGACCAGGATGCAGGGATCGCCGGGGACCGGGCGGTGCTGCGGCCACGCTCCCTGCACGACGTCGCCCTCTCCCTTCGCCTCGCGAGGGTCGCCGGCTTCGCCGCGGGCCTGGTTGCGGGCGCTCACGGGTGCTTCTTCCCCGGCTCGATGTGTCCGCCGAAGCCGGCTCGCATGGCGGAGAGGATCTTCTCGGCGAAGGTGTGGGACTGCCGCGACCGGAAGCGCGCATAGAGCGCCGCCGACAGGACATCGGCCGGGACCGCCTCCTCGATCGCCGTCTGCACCGTCCAGCGGCCTTCTCCCGAGTCCTCGACCACGCCTTCGAACTCCTCGAGGCGCGGGCTCGCCGCCAGGGCCTGCGCGGTCAGGTCCAGGAGCCACGACGACACGACGCTCCCGCGCCGCCACAGCTCGGCGATCTCGCCGATGTCGAGGTCGAAGCGCTGCGCCTCGGGGACGTTGTCGTGCGCCGCCGATTTCAGGATGTCGAACCCTTCGGCGTACGCCTGCATCGCCCCGTACTCGATGCCGTTGTGGATCATCTTCACGAAGTGACCCGCCCCCGCGGGTCCGCAGTGCAGGAAGCCCTCCTCGGCGTTCGACGGGACGGTCAGGGACGAGGGGGAGGCGATGTGGTCGGGGCGGCGGGCCCGTCCCGGCGTCGGCGGGGCGGCGGCGCGTCCCGGCGCCAGGGCGCGGAAGATCGGCTCGAGCCGCTCCACCGCGGCGCGCGGGCCGCCGATCATCAGGCAGTAGCCGCGCTCGACGCCCCAGACGCCGCCGCTGGTGCCGACGTCCACGTAGTGGATCCCCTTCTCGCGCAGCGCCGCGGCGCGGCGCACGTCGTCCTTGAAGAAGGAGTTGCCGCCGTCGATGACGATGTCGTCCGCTTCGAGCAGGCCGCCCAGCTCCCGCACGGTGCTCTCGGTCGGCGCGCCCGCGGGGATCATCACCCAGATGGCGCGGGGATGGGGGAGGGCCTGGACCAGCTCCTTGAGCGAGAAGGCCCCCTGGGCCCCTTCGGCGGCGGCGGCGCGGACGCTTTCGGCGCTGCGGGCGGTGACCACCAGCTCGTGCCCGGCGCGCATGAGCCGGCGGGTCATGTTCCCGCCCATGCGGCCGAGACCCACCATGCCGAGCTTCATGCGCCGAGCGCCTTCTCGACGAGATGTCCCAGGATCTCCAGGCCCATCGCCACGTCGGCGCCGAGGTGCACCCGCAGCGCCCGGCGTCCGCGCTCCGCCAGCACCTGGAAATCGCCGCGCGCCTGCGCCGCCTTGACGACGCCGAAGGTCGCCTTGCGCCCGGGGATCTTGAGGTCGCGCGCGTCGTCGCAGGTGATTTGCAGGAACACGCCGCTCGGCGGGCCGCCCTTGTAGGCCTGTCCCGTCGAGTGCAGGAAGCGCGGCCCGAAGCCGAGACAGGTGGCGACCTTGCGGGCGCGGCGCACCCGGTGCCGGATGGCCTGCAGCGCGTCGCTGTGGTGCGGGCTCATCTCGAGGTAGGCGAGCAGGGCGAAGTAGTCGCCCGCTTCGAGGCGCGACAGGTGCGCCTTCAGGATCGCCGCCGGGCTGGCGTTGCTGCCGGCGAGTTCGAGCAGCGTCCGGCCGTTGCGCGCGTCGGCGAAGAGGCGCACGTTGTCGCCCGAGGCGATGGGTGTCTCGGCCGGCAGCGTCCCGGTCTTGTCGTATTCCCCGACGAGGACGCGCGTCGCGATCTTGCTCGCCTCGACGTCCGGCTGGTTGAACGGGTTGATCCCGATGACCGCGCCGGCACAGGCTGTGGCGATCTCCCAGCGGAACCACTCGCCGCCGAGGTCCTCCTTGGACGGCACGTCGATGCGCACCACCGGGTGCCCCGCACGGCCGATCTCGGCGACCGCCTGGTCCTGCGCCGCGTCGGGCGCGTCGTCGAGGCGGATGTGCACGAAGAGCCGGTCGGCGCCGTAATCCGCCGGCGGGCCCGGGGTTTCGCGATCGATCGGAATGAGGCCCTGGCCGTTCTTGCCGGTCGATTCCGCCAGCAGCTGCTCCAGCCAGGCGCCGAGCGACGCCAGGCCCGGGGACACGATGAAGGTGATCTTGTTGCGGCCGCGTCGCCCGAGCACGCCGAGCGTGGCGCCGAGGATCACGCCCGGGTTCTCCGTCGGCGGCACCCAGGCCGCGCAGGAGCGGGCGAGGACGAGGGTCCTGTCGAGCAGGGTGGTCACGTCGATGCCGGCGATCGCCGCCGGCACGAGACCGAAGTTCGACAGCGCCGAGTAGCGGCCGCCGATCGACGGCATGCCCGGGAAGACGGCGCGGAAGTGATCGCGGCGTGCCTCTTTTTCGAGATCCGAGCCGGGGTCGGTGATGGCGAGGAAGCGGCTGCCGGTGCCCGGACCGAGCGTCTCCTTGGCGCGCTCCAGGAAATAGTCGCGCAGGATCGAAGGCTCGAGCGTCGCCCCGGACTTGCTGGCGACGACGTAGATCGTCCGCGCCGGGTCGGTCTTCTCCTCGAAGGAGCGGACCTGGGCCGGATCGGTCGAGTCGAGGACCAGGAGCCGCGGCGATCCTTCCGACGGGCCGAGGGTCGTGGCCACGACTTCCGGGGCCAGGCTCGAGCCGCCCATGCCGAGGAGCAGCGCGTGGGTGCAGCCCGAGGCGCGCGCCTCGCGCGCGACGGTCTCGAGCTCCGCCGCCTGGCGCTTCATCTCCCACGGCCCGTCGAGCCAGCCGAGCCACTTGGCCTCGTCGCCGCCGGTCCACAGCGACGCGTCGCCCGCCCAGAGGCGCCGCACGTTCCCGGCGCGGCGCCACTCCTCGAGGGTCGAGTGCACTTCGCTCTCGAGCGCGCCCGGGAGGCTGATCTGCTGCCGCGCCATGCGGGTGCCGTGGATCTCGCGGCGCTTCTTCTCGACCGCGGCCAGGAGCGTGTCGAAGGCGTCGGCGAAGAGCCGCACCCCTTCGTCGAGGACCCGGTCGGTGATCTCCTTCAGCGACAGCCCCGCCGCGGCGAGGTCCTTGAGCGTCGCGTCGGCTTCGTCGAGCCCCTGCTCGAGGCGGTTCTGCGCCTCGCCGTGATCGCGGAAGGCGTCGATGGTCGCCGGCGGCAGCGTGTTGACGGTGTCTTTGCCGATCAGCTCCTCGACGTACATGACGTCGCGATAGGCCGGGTTCTTGGTGCTGGTCGAGGCCCAGAGGACGCGCTGGGTCATCGCCCCCTTCGCTTCCAGCGCCTTCCAGCGCGGCGAGGAGAAGATGGTCTTGTAGGTCCGGTAGGTCTGCTTGCCGTTGGCGATGGCGACCTTGCCGAGCAGGCGCTCGAGCCGCGCCTTGTCGGCCCCGGTCGCGCCGGCGATTTTCTTCTGCAACAGCGAGTCGGCGAGTGTGTCGATGCGGCTGATGAAGAACGAAGCGACGCTCGCGACCCGCGACGGATCGCCGCCGCGCGCGACGAACGCCTCGAGCCCCTCGATGTAGGCCTTCGCCACCGCCTCGTAGGCCTGCTGCGAGAACAGCAGGGTGACGTTGACGTTGATCCCCTCGCTCGTGGCCTGGCGGATCGCCCCGACCCCTTCGGGCGTCGCGGGGATCTTGATGAACACGTTCGGGCGGACCGTCCTCGCCCAGAGGCGCCGCGCCTCGGCCGCCGTGGCATCGGTGTCGTCCGCGAGGTAGGGCGACACCTCGAGGCTGACGTAGCCGTCGCGCCCCTTCGTGGCCTCGTACACCGGGTGCAGGACGTCGCACGCGTCCTGGATGTCGCGGATGGCGAGCGCTTCGAAGATCCCGCGCGCGTCGTCGTCCCCCTGGCGCAGGAGCGCCTGGATGTTGCGGTGGTAGTGGGGACTCTGGGCGATCGCCTTCTCGAAGATCGCCGGGTTGGAGGTGACCCCCTTGAGGCCGTCCTCCTTCACGAGGCGCGCCAGCCCTCCATCGAGGATCAGGTCGCGGCGGATGTAGTCGAGCCAGATCGACTGGCCCAGCTTGTCGATGGCGAGCAGGCGATTCATGCCGTGGTCGTCTCCGGGGACGGGAGATTCTACTTGAAGACGCGCGGCAAGACCGGAGTCATCGGCGGCGCGGCTCGGCGAGCACGACCTGCGACAGGCGCAGCGCCTCGCCGACCGACCAGGCCTGGAACGGGCAGCCGCGCGGGGTGTGCGGCGGAGCGCCGTCGGCGATCTCCGGCAGGTGCTCGAGGCCGCCCTCTTCCAAGTGCTGCGCCAGCGGCTCGAGGAAGCGCCGGCGCGCTTCGCGCCGGACCTCGACCCCGTCGCCGTGCACGCGCACCCACGCCTCGACGAAGGGACCGAGGAGCCACGGCCAGGCGGTCCCCTGGTGATAGGCGCGATCGCGCGCTTCGGGGCCGCCGGTGTAACGCGGCCGGTAGGCCGGGTCGGCCGGATCGAGCGTCCGCAGGCCGCGGGGCGTGAGGAGGCGGCTCTCCACGGCCTCCACGACGGCGCGGGCGCGCGGTCCTTCGAGTGCCGCGAACGGCAGCCCGCCGACGGCGAGGATCTGGTTGGGGCGGAAGGTCGCGTCGTCGCGGCCGGTCTCGTGATCGACGTCCACGACATCGTGCAGGCAGCCGCCGGCCTCGTTCCAGAAGCGGCGCGCGAAGGCGTCCCGGGCGCGCGCCAGCGTCGCCTCGATACGCGTGCCGAGTTCGCCGGACGCGATGCGCAGGGCATTGATCCACAGCGCCTGGATCTCCACCGGCTTGCCGATACGCGGTGTAACCGCGATGCTCTGGACGCGAGCGTCCATCCAGGTGAGCGCCTGGCCAGGAACGCCGGCGGCAAGCAGGCCGTCGGTGTCGCAGTGGATGCCGTGGTGCGTCCCATCGAGATATGCCGTGAGGATGGTCTCGATGGCGGACTGCAGCGTCCCTTCGTCCGTGCGCGCCACGCGCCGCCGCGCGGCGCGCATCGCCTGGAGCCAATCGTGCGCCGCGACGATGAACCACAGCGGCGCATCCACGCTGGCTTGCGTCTCATGCTCTCGGGGGTTTTCGGGGAAGCGGTTCGGCAGCAGTCCATCCCGCTGGAAAGCGGCCCAGGTGAGCAGGATGGAACGGGCCTCGTCGAGCCGGCCGGTCGCCAAGCACAGGCCGCGCAGCGCGATGAAGGTGTCGCGTCCCCAGTCGGAGAACCACGGATACCCCGCGATGACGCTGATGCCTTTGCCGCGTCGCACGAGATAGGCGTCGGCGGATCGATGCAGCCGCGAGGCGAAGCGGGCGCGCCGGCGCCGCTCGCGCGACCGCAGCCCGCGCAGCGCGGCCAGCGGCCCGGCGGCGGCGAGCGCGGGGGTCTCGCGGTCTCCGGCGAGACCGGGCGTGTCGGCCGAGAAGATGAGCGTCGCCGTGCCGCGCGACAGCGGGAAGGTGAAGCGTCCCGGCGCCGCCAGGTCCTCGAGGTGATCGAGCCCGCGCGCCCGCTCCTCCTCGTAGAGAAAGTTCCGGTACCACAGCGGCTCGCGCGTGTAGTCGCCGTTGGCGAACGCGCCGATCGCCGGCACGCCGGGATAAGGCCGCCAGACGACCGCCTGGCCGATCCGCTCTTCGTCGAAGCGGAAGGCCGGGTTCTCGTGGTGCAGCGCGTGCAGGTCGCGCCCCGACAGGAGCGGCCGCACCGAGAGCCACACGCGCGGCCGCGGCGCCAGGAGGCGCCACGCGATCGTCACGATCGGCCGGCCGTGCGCCGCGGCAATCGACTGTTCGATGGCGGTGCCGTCCGGCAGGACGAACTGCCAGGTCGGCCACGGCTCCGGGTCGAAGCGCTTGATGAAGCGCATTCCGTCCGGGTGCACCACGGAAGGCAGAGCGCGATCCTGCGGCGCATACACGTGCGAGGAGAGGGGAACCATCCCGGCCGGTGTTGCGACCAGGACCTCGAGGCCGTTCACGAGCACGTAACGACGGCCGGGAGGGTCCGCGGCGGCGAGGAGAAGGGCGTGGTACCTCCGTGTCCGGATGAGGCCGGCGGCCCCTGAGGCGAACCCGCCGAGACCGTCCGTTTCCAGCCATTCCGCCACCGGACTTCGATCCATGCCCGTCCCGTCCCGCCGTGACCGCCGGCCCGGCGGCGGAGTTTATTGCAGGGGGACCGTATAAAGATGTTGATCCCCCCGGCCGATCGGGGTATCAAGGACGCAGATCGCTCCAGGCGGGAGGGGGCTCGCCGCGTCCCTTCTGACACAGACTTCGAGTCCACCGGCCGTTCGCACGAGGGGGAGTCCGGCATGACTATGCGGCGACGCGCAACGACGGTTCTCGTGCGGGTGATGTTCGCCGTCGCCGCGGCCGCGGCGGCGGGTGCTGGGCCGCTCCGGGCGCAGGTCTGCGCGGGGCCTGATCTCGTCGGCACGCCGGCGAGTTTTCCTTCGTTCGATTATTCGACGCTCCGAGGCCCATCGCTGGCGTTCGGCAACGGCGAGCTGGCCCTGCCGGTTCCTTTCTATTCACAGTCACATGGCGGAATCGATGTCTACAGGATGACGCCGAACGGAGCCCCGATCGGCGTCCCGCTGCGCATCGATAGCCCTTCCGGCTATTTCACTTCGCAGCCGAGCATCGTCTGGGACGGAAGCGCCTTCGTCCTCGCCTGGACCGATCGCGGAGCGAATCGCATCCATCTCACGCGCCTGGATCCGGGCGGGCCGACCGATCTCGCGCAGTTCGAGGACAGGGGGGGCATCCAGGCCGGGATGGCCTGGAACGGCTCCGAGTACGGCCTGCTCTGGCAGACCTATCCTGAGGGCGGTGGCCTCTTCAGGCTCCTGTTCGCGCGGGTCTCGCCGACCGGAATCGTCCTCCAGGCGCCGGCCCTGATCGCCACCAGCGTGGGCTATATGTACCCGCGACTGGCGGCCGGTCCCTTCGGGTACGGTTTGTTCTGGTACCAGAACACCGGGAGCTCGGCGATGAATTTCGCGGCTGTCGCGGGCAACGGCCAGTCGACGACGACCACGCTCTCGCAGCCCACGTATCTCTTCGGTGACGTCAAGTGGATCGGCAATGGTTACGCCGTCGCGTGGGTGAACCCGGATGGCCCGCAAGTGGCGATGTTCAATGCCGCCGGGCAACTCCAGTCCCAACGCAGGGTGACCTTTCTTCCCACACCGGGCAGTGCGGCGATCTCCATCGGCTGGACCGGAAGCGAAATGCTGATCGCGTGGGCCATGGAGACGCAGCAGAAGGAGATCTCGCTCCAGCGCGTCAGCGCCACGGGGGAAGGCATCCTGCGGGACGTCCGCATTCCGCGTGGTGACCCCTGGCGCAAGGTGGTCGGGGATCTCGTCTGGACGGGGGACCACTTCGTCCTGGCCTGGAACCGTTCCTATGAGGATCCGAACAAGGCGTTCGTCGGAGTCCTGGACTGCGCCTGCCTCGACTCCGACCAGGACTCCTGGAGCCTCTGCAGCGGCGACTGTCGCGATCAGGACATCCTGAGCTTTCCCGGGGCGCCCGAGCGCTGCGACGCGCTGGACAACGATTGCGACGGGACATCCGACGAGGGCCTCGACACGCCCTTCACCTGCGGCGCCGGCGCGTGCGAGAGGACCATCTCTCTCTGCACGGACGGAACACCCAACACCTGTGTCCCGGGATTCCCGGGGCCGGAGACCTGCAACGGCATCGACGACAACTGCGACACCATCGTCGACAACGCGGACGCCGACGGCGACGGGTCGTACGACTGCGGCCAGGACTGCGCGCCCGGCGACCCGTCCATCCATCCGGGGGCGGCGGAGATTTGCAACGGGATCGACGATGACTGCGACGGCGTCGCGGACGACATCGGCGGCGTTCTCGATGTCGACGGGGACGGTGTTGCCGCGGCGTGCGACAACTGCCCGGCGGTCGCCAACGCAACCCAGGCGGACGCCGACTCCGACGGCCGCGGAGATGCCTGCGACAACTGCCCGACCACCGCGAATCCTTCCCAGGTGGACAGAGACGGGGACGGCGAGGGCGACGCGTGCGACCTGTGTCCCGCGAGCCCCTATCCCACAACCGACCTGGACCAGGACGGCGTGGGCGCGTTTTGCGACAACTGTCCGAACCTCGCCAACCCCGGCCAGGAGGACGGCGACCACGACCAGGTCGGCGACGCCTGCGACCGCTGCCCACAGCTCGCGACGCAGAACAACGACGACACCGACGCGGACACGCTCGGCAACGCGTGCGACAACTGCCCGTTCAATCCCAACTTCGACCAGAGCGACGTGGACGACGACGGTGAGGGAGACGCCTGCGACCTGAACGACGGGTTGCTGATGGTCTGGGTCACGGCCCCCGAGCAGGTGGAGTGGGACGCCGAGCCGGGTTTCTTTTTCTACGACGTCTACCGCGGCGACATCGATCGCCTGAAGGCGACCGGGGAGTCGACCCAGGACCCGGAGGTCGTGCCCCTGGCGGGACAGGTCTGCGGGGTGACCGACTCGTTCCTCCTCGACGAGCCGCCGCCCGCGGGGAAGGCCGTGTTTTATCTCGTCGCCGTCACCACCGCGAGCGGCTACCAGGGCATCGGGAACGACAGCGCCGGGCACCCGCGCAACAACGCGCATCCCTGTCCATGAGAACCGGGTCAAAGATGCGAATCATTCCGGCTCTCGTATTGGCTCTGGCCCTGTTCACCGTGCGGAACGGGTTCGCCGGTGGGACTTGCGCCGAGCCCGATCTCCTGCCCCAGGTCACCTCGTTCGATGACGTCACCGCCGTCGACGGCCTGTCGGGGCCCTCGATCGCGCACGGGAATGATGGCTATGCTTTCGCGGCGCGCTCCCGTCTCGACGGCGGCTTGCCGGGGCGGGTCCTCTTCTACCGCATGGACGAGGCCGGCACGGTCACCGGCCCGCCGACCGAGGTGGGGCCGCAGCTGCCGCCGTACTTCTCCGCGAGCCCCGTCGTCGTGTGGGATGGGACTGGTTACGCTCTCGCCTGGTATGACCTCGCGCGGCACTCGGTCCTGTTCATGCAGGTCACGGCCGGCGGGTCCCAGGTCGGAACCTTCCTGGAGTTTCCTGCCAGTCCTCCGAACGGCATCGACAGCCCCGGGCTCATCTGGACCGGCCTGGAATACGCGCTTCTCTGGATCGGAGAAGGCTCTCCAAGCGCCATCTTCCTGCAGCGCATCGCGCCGGATGGAACGCTCCCATTCCCCGTGAGGACCGTCAGGACCGGGTTCATGCAACAGATCCGATTCGCCCGCGGGGACCACGGCTACGGCCTAGTGTGGATCGAAGATTACGACGGGGACCCCGTTTCCTCCGAGCAGCGAGCCAATTTCCTGGCCCTCGGGGATGACGGGACGCCGGCGGGACCGGAGAGTCTTTCGAGTCGCCCGGAAAGCGTCGCCGGCTCGCCTCCCGCCGTGACCTGGACCGGAGATCGCTACGCGGTCGCGTGGTCCTACTACCCGGGCGTGCGGCTCGGGTTCTTCGGCGAGGACGGAGCCCTGCAGGGACCGATCGTGATGGCGTGGAACTCCATGGGACGCGACGTCTGGAGCAAGAGGCTCGCGTGGACCGGCAGCGATCTGATGCTCGCGTGGGCCAAGCCCTTCGGCGATCAGGAGATCCACGCGCTGCGGTTCAGCCATGATGGCTCACCTCTGGGCGGCGAGATCCGCCTGACCCGCGGCACGCCGGGCGCGTTCGTCGGCTCGCTCCTGTGGACCGGGGACAAGTTCGCCCTGGCCTGGTCCACCGGCTACGACGCGTTCAATCGGGGCCGGTTCGGGTTCATCGGCTGCGATTGTCCGGATGCCGACGGCGACGACTTCAGCACGTGCCGGAGCGACTGCGATGACACCCGGAGCGGGATGCACCCGGGGGCGAATGAATTCTGCAACGGCCGGGACGACGACTGCGACGGCGTGATCGATGAGACGCTCGCGGTGCCGGTCACCTGCGGGACGGGGGCCTGCCAGCGGACCGTGATCGCCTGCACGGACGGCGTGCCCGCCGTCTGCAGCCCCGGCCCTCCCTCCCCGGAGATCTGCAACGGCATCGACGACGATTGTGACCTCCAGGTGGACGACGCGGACGCCGATGGAGACGGCTGGTTCGACTGCGGCCAGGACTGCGCGCCCGCGAATGCGTCCATCCATCCAGGCGCGATCGAAGCCTGCAACGGTCTCGACGACGACTGCAACGGCATGGCCGACGATCGGAACGGCGCGCTCGACTCGGACGGGGATGGCGTGCCCGGAGCCTGCGACAACTGCCCGGCGGTTCCAAATCCCGGACAGGAAGATCAGGATCACGACGGCGTGGGCAACGTGTGCGACAACTGTCCGGCCGTGGCGAATCCCTCCCAGGCGGACACGGATGGAGATGGAACGGCGGACGCCTGCGATCTCTGCCCGCTGAGCCCGTACCCGACGACCGATGTCGACCAGGACGGTCTGGGCGCGGCTTGCGACAACTGTCCGAACGTCGCCAATCCCGGGCAGGAGGATTCCGACTTCGACCATGTCGGGGACGCCTGCGACCGGTGCCCGGGGCTGGCCACTTCCAACAATGACGACACCGACCGGGACACTCTCGGCGATCCGTGCGACAACTGCCGTTTCAATCCGAATTTCGATCAGACGGACCTCGATCACGACGGCGAAGGAGACGCCTGCGACCTGAACGACGGCCTGCCGATGATCTGGGTGAGCGCGGCGGAGCAGGTGGATTGGGATCCGGAGCCGACCTTCTTCCTGTTCGACGTCTATCGCGGCGACATCGATTGGCTGCGCGCGACGGGGGAGTCCACCCAGGACCCGGTGGTTGTTCCGCTGGCGGGGCAGTTCTGTGGGCTCACCGATTCGTTCCTCCTCGACGAGCCTCCCCCCGCCGGCAAGGCGGTCTTCTACCTGGTGGCGGTCACCACATCGTCGGGATACGAAGGGATCGGCAACGACAGCGCCGGGCACCCGCGGAACAACGCGCATCCCTGTCCTTAGGGATCACGCCGCCGGCCGGGGCGCGCGAAAAGGAACCTTCCCTCCGCGCGGTCGTATCGTTTACCATTCCGGCTTCCCGTCGGAACACCCTGAGACCGTTGAGGAGGAAGCTGATGCTGCGCAAGTCCGCCTTGATCTTTTTGACCGTGATGCTCCTGGCCGCGCCGGCCGCCAACCTGTTCGCGGCCGATGCTGCGGCCCCGACCGTGGACTCCCTGATCGCCAAGAACGTCGAAGCCCGCGGCGGGCTCGACAAGATGAAGGCGGTCCAGTCGATGCGGATGACCGGGAAGATGATGATGGGGGGGATGGAAGTGCCCCTGGTCATCGAGATGAAGAGGCCGGCCAACAGTCGGGTCGAGTTCACCTTCCAGGGCATGACCGGCGTGCAGGCCTACGACGGGAAGAACGGCTGGAGCCTCGAGCCCGGCGGCGGGAAGGACCCCGAGCCGATGAGCGCCGAGGAGCTCAAGGACGCCGAGGAACAGTCGGACATGGACGGTCCGCTCGTGGACTACAAGTCCAAGGGGAACAAGGTCGAGCTGGTCGGGAAGGAGAAGGTCGAGGGCAGCGACGCCTACAAGCTGAAGATCACGCTGAAGAGCGGCGACATCCGCTACCTGTACCTCGACGCCGACTCGTACCTCGAAATTAAGGGCGAGTCGAAGCGCACGGTCCGCGGCAGCGAGGCCGAGATCGAGACGACCATCGGCGACTACAAGGAGGTCGAGGGCCTGCTGATTCCCTTCAACCTCCAGGCCGGCGCCAAAGGGACCGACCAGAAACAGAACATCGTGATCGAGAAGGTCGAGCTCAATCCGACCATCGACGTGGCCCGCTTCAAGATGCCGGCCGCCGCGAAGCCGGACGCCGCCACAGCGCCCGCCGCGGCCGGCTCGAAGGCCCCGGCGCCCGCAGCCGGCGACGCCAAGAAACCCGAAGCCAAGAAGCCGCCGCAGGAATAACTCCATGACGAGCCGGGGGGCGGGGGAGCGGGTGGCTCCCGGGGGGAGCGGGCTGTCCGGAGCAATCCTTTCCGGACGGATGTTGTCCGGATGGTCGCGTGTCGCATTGGCGTTCGCCGTGCTCCTCGTGGCGGCGGCGCCGGGCGCCTTGGCGGCGGACGAGGTCACGTTCGACGAAGACACGTTCGGCGGGCTGACCGCCCGTTCGATCGGGCCGGCGGCGATGAGCGGGCGCATCTCCGCCGTCGACGCGGTGATGGGGGACCGGCTGACCATCTACGCCGGCGCCGCCTCGGGCGGTGTCTGGAAGTCGGTGGACGGCGGCCTCGAGTTCAAGCCGATCTTCGACAAGTACAACCCCTCCATCGGCGCGCTCGTCATCGATCGGAAGGACCCGAAGATCGTCTGGGTCGGCACGGGCGAGACCTGGCTGCGCAACAGCGTCTCGGTCGGCGACGGCGTCTACCGCTCCGGCGACGGCGGCGACAACTGGGAGGCGGTCGGGCTCAAGGACACCGAGCGGATCGCCCGCATCCTCATCGACCCGAACGACTCCAACACCGTCTTCGTCTGCGCCACCGGCCACGCGTTCGATGCGAACGAAGAGCGTGGCGTCTTCCGCACGAAGGATGCCGGGAAGACCTGGGAAAAGGTCCTCTATGTGGACAAGGACACCGGCTGCGGCGACCTGGCGATGGACCCGAACGACGGGAACATCCTCTATGCCGGCATGTGGCAGTACCGGCGGCTGGCGTACTACTTCACCTCGGGCGGACCCGGAAGCGGGCTCTACAAGTCCACCGACGGCGGCACCACCTGGAAGAAGTCGCAGGAGGGGCTGCCGAAGGCCGACCTCGGGCGCATCGCCCTCGCGGTCGCCCCGTCGCGGCCGAACGTCGTCTTCGCCGTGGTCGAGGCGAAGGACGCCACCGCCCTGTACCGCTCCGACGACACCGGGGTGTCGTGGAAGAAGCAGGCGTCGCCGCGCGCCGTCACCGGCCGGCCGTTCTACTTCGCCCGCCTCGCGGTCGATCCCCTCGATGCCACCCGCCTCTACAAGATGGGGTTCAGCGCTTCCATCAGCGAGGACGGCGGGAAAACGTTCAGCCCGCTGCGCGGCACGTACCACGGCGACACGCACGACATCTGGATCGATCCGCGCCACCCGGACAACATCATGATCGGGACCGACGGCGGGCTGTACCAGTCGTGGGACCGCGGCTTCCACTGGCGCTTCGTCGAGGACCTGCCGGTGGGGCAGTTCTACCACGTGGCCTACGACATGGCCTGGCCGTACAACGTCTACGGCGGGCTGCAGGACAACGCCTCCTGGTACGGCCCGTCGCGCAAGTCGGGCGGCATCCAGGCGCGCGACTGGACGTCGGCTTTGTTCTGCGACGGCTTCTGGGCGGTCCCCGACGCGAAGGACGACGACTTCTGGTACGCCGAGTGCCAGGGCGGCTGGGCCTTCCAGATCCGCAAGTCGACGGGGGAGATCCGCGACATCAAGCCCAGCCCGAAGTCGGGGGAGGCGAAGTACCGCTTCAACTGGAATACGCCGATTCATTCCAGCCGGGCCGAACCCGGAGTGCTGTTCACCGGCTCGCAGTTCCTCTTCAAGTCCCCCGACAAGGGCGCCTCGTGGGAGCGGTTGTCGCCGGACCTGACGACGAACGATCCGGCACGGCTGAAGCAGGACGAGTCGGGCGGCCTCACCCCCGACGACTCGACGGCCGAGAACCATTGCACGATTTTCGCCATCGCCACGTCGCCGAAGAGCAAGGACCTCATCTACGTCGGCACCGACGACGGGAACCTGCAGGTGACGCGCGACGGCGGCAAGACCTGGGCGAACGTCGTGGCGGGCATCCCCGGTCTGCCGAAGAAGACGTGGGTGTCGTCGATCGAGGCCTCGAGCTTCGACGAGGGGACGGCCTACGCCACGTTCGACGGTCACATGACCGGCGACATGAAGACCTACGTCTACCGCACGAAGGACTATGGGAAGACGTGGCAGGCGCTGGCCGGTGAGGGCATGCGCGGCTACGCGCACATCGTGCGCGAGGACCCGGTGAACCCGTCGCTCCTGTTCGCCGGCACCGAGATGGGGCTCTGGGCCAGCCTCGACGGCGGCGCTCGCTGGGCCCAGTTCAAGTCGGGGCTGCCGGACGTGGTGTCGGTGCGCGACATCGCCATCCACCCGCGCGAGCACGACCTCATCCTCGCGACGCACGGGCGGAGCCTCTACATCGTGGATGACATCACGCCGCTGCGCGCCCTGACGCCCCAGGTGCTCGCGTCCGACGTGGCGTTCCTGCCGACGCGCCCCGCCGTGATGCCGCTTTCCTCCACCGACTTCAACATGTTCGGCGACGGCGAGTTCACCGGGGACGTGCCGCAGGAGGCCGCGTCGATCGTCTACTACCTCAAGAAGCGGCACATCGTCGGCGACCTCAAGCTGGAGATCTCCGACGCGTCGGGCAACGTCATCACGACGCTGCCGGGCGGGAAGCGCAAGGGGCTCAACCGGGTGGCGTGGCCGATGCGTCTGCCGCCGCCGAAGTTCCCGCCGGCGACCCAGATCGTGCCGTTCGCCCTCACGGGCCCGCGCGTGCCCGCCGGCCAGTACAACGTCAAGATGATCAAGGGGAAGGACACCTACACGACCCAGCTCAGCCTGGTGCACGACCCGCGCAGCAAATACTCCGACGCGGACCGCAAGGCGCAGGAGGAGATGGGGCTGAGGCTCTACGGCATGCTGGCGCAGATGACGCGCGTCGTCGATTCGATCACCGACGTGCGCGACCAGGCCGGGGCGCGCGCCGCGGGCCTGCCGGCGAACGACGCCCTGCGCAAGCGGCTCGAAACCCTCCAGGCGGGGATGGAGGACCAGCGCCGCGCTCTCGTCTCCGTCAAGGAAGGCGAGGTCGTCAGCGGCGAGGAGAAGCTGCGCGAGGAGCTCGGCGCCCTCTACGGCGCGGTGGTCCTCTTCGAGGGGAAGCCGACCGCCTCCCAGGTCACCCGCATGGAGACGCTCGGGAAGGATCTCGAGGCGGCCCGCGCGAAGTACGAAGCGGCGGTGGCGAAGGACGTCCCGCCGCTGAACCAGCAGCTCGGGTCGAAGAAGCTCGAGGCCATCACCCCGCTCACCGAAGAGGCCTGGAAGGCGCGCCAGAAGAGCTAGATCCGGCGGGCTCCTATAATCCCGTTCCCATGGCGCCGCGCTTCCGGTTCGAGGAGTTCACGGTCTCGCCCGCCGAGAGGATCGTGAGGCGCGGCGGGGTCGAGGTCCCGCTCATCCCGCGCTACTTCGACCTGCTGGTGCTGCTGCTCGAAGAGCGGCACCGCGCGGTCACGCGCGACGAGATCCTCGAGGCCGTCTGGAGCGACGTCGTCGTCTCCGACGGTGCGCTCAGCCAGGCGATCCGCACGCTGCGCCGGGCCCTCGGCGACGCGGCGCGCGAGCCGGTCTTCATCCGCACCGTCTCGCGCCACGGCTACCGCTTCGTCCACCCGGGCGTCATCGTCGAGAACGACGCCCTGCCGCCGGCGCCCGTCGGTGCGCCGGCGCCGGTCGCTGCAGCGATCGCCGCGGCGGGCGATCCGTTCGAGCCGGTGATGGAACAGCTGCTCGCGGGTGACAGCGAAGGTCGGCTCGAGGCGGCGGAGGCGCTGCATGCGCTCGGGACCGATGAGGCGCTCCGCCGGATCGAACGCCGGGAAGGAGCGGCGGCGGCCAATGGGATCGCGGAGGCGCGCGCCTGGATGCGCGAGGCGCGCTGGGCTTTTCCGGGCGCCGGCGAGGTGCCGCTGTTCGGTCGGCCCGGGTGGGCGAAGGCGGTGCTGTTTCTCGTCGGCTTTCGCCTCCGGCGCGGGGCCCGTCTCGCCGGCCGGAGGCTCGGCTCGGCGGTGTTCGGCGGCGCGGTGGCCGGCGGGATCGCTGGTGTCCTGGGCGGGTGCGTGCTCCGTCTCGGCACCTCCCCTGGAGCGGCGCCCGAGCTGGCGCTGATGCTCGGGGGAGCGGGTGTCCTCATCGGCGGTCTCGGCGCCATGGGTGTCGGGGCCGGACTCGCGTTCGCGGAGGCGATTGCCCGCTCACTGCGCGGCCCCGCCCTGGTCCTGTGCGGCGCGCTCGGCGGCGGACTCACGGGAGCGGTGCTGCACCTGCTGGCGAGAAGCCTCCTGACGCAGCTCTTCGGCCAGGACGTCCCGAGGCTCGCGGGTGGACCGGAAGGGCTGGCCCTCGGCGCGGCCGCCGGGCTCGGGTACGCGCTGGCCACCCCGCGTCCTTTCGGCGGCGGCATGGCGACCCCGCGCGGCGCCCGGCGCTTCGCGGTCGCGCTGGCGACCGGGGTGTGCTGCGCGCTGGCCGGCGTCCTGGTCATCCGCGCCGGGGGGAACCTCATCGGGACCAGCCTGAATCTGCTGGCCGACGCCTACCGGGGATCCCAGGTCGGACTGACCCCGATGGCCCGCCTCCTCGGTGAGGCGGAAGCCGGCCCGCTGACCCGGGGCCTCTCGGCCGGCCTCGAGGGACTGTTCTTCGGGGCGGGCCTCGCCTACGGCCTGACCCGCCGCCCCCGCTGACCGTCCCGTCCACGGGACGATCCGCGGCGCTCAACCCCTCCTCACCGACTGCTCACCGAAGGCTCAGGTCTTTTCTCCGGGCGTGCGGCACCTTCGGCGTCGAGTCCGTCGCCCCACTCCGGGGCGGCGGCCCTGCGAGGAGAAAGCGTTCATGACCGTCCAGCGCCTGATCGCCATCGGTCTCATCATCGTCGGCAGCGGAGTCGCCTGGTTCATCCTGGGCGGCTCGGTGGCCATCCGCACGGGAGCCTCGGACCAGCGGCTGGCCCGCGAAGTCGAGCAGATCTGGGGCGGGACGCACCGGCAGGTGGCGCCGTCCGCCTGGTACGAGCGGTCCCGGGTGGTCACGGAGCCGGCCGATCGGGACAAGCCCGATGCCGGGATGGTCTCGAGGACGGTCGTCGACCGCCTGCCAATCCCGATCGTTTCGAGCCGCATCGACGCCGCCCTCGATCTCGACCAGCGCCGCAAGGGGCTGCTCTGGTACGACACCTACGGCATCACGTTCTCCGGCCGGTACCTCCTGCGCAACACCTCCCCGACGGAAGAGGACGTGTCGGTGCGCTTCGATTTCCCGAGCCGCGATGCGCTGTACGACGCGTTCGTGCTGAAGCTCGACGGCCACGACGTGGCACTGACCGACCCGGAGCGCGGCCTGAGTGCGCGCGTCACGCTGGCGCCCGGCGGCGAAGTGCCGCTCGAGGTCTCCTACAAGTCGCGCGGACTGGGGACCTGGACCTACGCCTTCGCGAAGGACGGGGTGGCGCAGGTGCACGACTTCGAGGCGCGCATGACGACGGATTGCGACGGGATCGATTTCCCCGCCGGCAGCATCAGCCCTTCGCAGAAGTCACGGGAGAAGGAAGGGTGGTTCCTCGACTGGAAGTTCGACAATCTCGTGACCGGGCAGCACATCGGCATCGATCTCCCGAACCGCCTCAACCCGGGGCCGGTGGCCTCGCGCATCATCTTCTTCGCGCCGGTGTCGCTGTTGTTCTTCGTGACCGTCCTCATGGTCCTCGGGATCCTCAGCGGCGAGAGCCTGCACCCGATGCACTACTTCTTCCTGTCGGCCGGCTTCTTCTCGTTCCATCTCCTGCTCGCGTACCTGGTCGATCACCTCGACATCCACGTGTCCTTCCTGATCTCGGCCGCGGTGAGCGTGGTCCTGGTCGTGACCTATCTCGCCAAGGTGGCCGGGATGAGCTTCGCGCTGTGGCGGGCCGGAGCGGCGCAGCTCGTCTTCCTCGTCCTCTTCTCGTACGCGTTCTTCTTCGAGGGCTACTCGGGGCTGACCGTGACCGTCGGGTCCGTTTTGACCCTGTTCGTCCTGATGCAGGCCACCGCGCGGGTGGACTGGAACCAGGTGTTCAAGACCGGAGTGGCGGCTCCCGGGCTCCGGCCGACGGCCTCCTGAACGGCTGACCGGAAGGGAGATTCCGGCGGGATTCCCTCGCACCGCCGGTTTCCGGGCCGGGGAGGAATCGGCACATGGGGTGCCGGCCGGCAGGGAGCCCGGGCTCCCTGTCATCCTCCCCGGCCCGGCTTTCGTATAATCCACCTTTCGACCGCTCAGACCTTTCGGAAGCCGCCCCGCGCAGGGGCTCGAGGAGATCCACGATGCGCGCACGCCGTGCCTCAATGAAGGGCCGCCTGGCCCCCGCTGTTTCGCTCGTCCTGGCCGCCGCCGTAGCCTTTGTCGGCGTCCTGCCCGTCCAGGCCGATGCGAAGCTGACCTACCCCGACACGAAGCGGGTGGACCAGGTGGACGACTACCACGGCACCAAGGTGCCCGACCCGTATCGCTGGCTCGAGCAGGACGCGCGCACCTCGACCGAGGTCGCCGGCTGGGTGACCGCCGAGAACAAGGTGACGCAGGGCTGGCTGGCCCAGGTGCCGCAGCGCGAGCCGATCAAGAAGCGCCTGACGACGCTGTGGAACTACGAGCGCTTCTCCGCGCCCTTCCAGGACGGCGGCCACTGGTTCTTCACGCAGAACACGGGCCTGCAGAACCAGTCGGTGCTCTTCATGACCGATTCCCTCGGCGCGGCGCCGACGATGGTCCTCGATCCGAACACCTGGTCCACCGACGGCACCATCGCGCTGGGCGGTCTCGCGGCTTCGGACGACGGGAAGTATCTGGCCTATTCGCGCTCGGTGGCCGGCTCCGACTGGAGCGAGTGGCGCGTGCGCGATCTCGCCGCCGGGAAGGACCTCGACGATCTCGTCCAGTGGACCAAGTTCACCGCCGCCTCCTGGACGAAGGACAACAAAGGCTTCTTCTACAGCCGCTATGACGCGCCGGCGAAGGGCGAGACCTACCAGGCGGTCAACCGCAACCAGAAGATGTTCTACCACCGGCTCGGGACGAAGCAGTCGGACGACGCGCTCGTCTACCAGCGCCCCGACCAGCCCGACTGGGACTTCGGCGGCCAGGTGAGCGAGGATGGCCGCTGGCTCGTCATCGCCATCCGCAAGGGGACCGACCCGAAGAACATGCTGCTGTACCGCGACCTGAACGAGCCGTACGGCGCGCCGGTCGAGCTCATCTCGAAGTTCGACAATGAGTACGACTTCGTCGGCAACGACGGGACGGTCTTCTACTTCCAGACCGATCTCGACGCCCCGAAGGGGAAGATCATCGCCATCGACGTCACCAGGCCCGCGAAAGAGAGCTGGCGCACCGTCGTTCCCGAGGCCCAGGAGGCGATGCAGGGCGTGGACTTCGTCGGCGACTCCCTCATGGTCGCCTACCTGAAGGACGCGACCTCGCTCATCCGCCAGTACAAGACCGACGGCACCGCGGTGCGCGACGTGTCGCTGCCCGGCATCGGCAGCGCCTTCGGCTTCAACGGGAAGCGCTCCTCGACCGAGGTCGCCTACTCGTACGCCTCGTTCAATCAGCCGCCGACGGTGTACCGCTACGACCTCAAGGGCGGGGCGAGCACCCTGTGGAAGCAGCCCAAGGTCGCGTTCAAGCCCGAGGACTTCGTCGTCAAGCAGGTCTTCTACGAGAGCAAGGACAAGACCCGCGTGCCGATGTTCATCGTCCACAAGAAGGACCTGAAGATCGACGGCAACCGTCCGACGCTGCTCTACGGCTACGGCGGGTTCAAGATCTCCATGACCCCGACCTTCTCGCCGGCGCGCATCGCCTGGCTGGAGATGGGGGGCGTCTGGGCGATGCCGAACCTGCGCGGTGGCGGCGAGTACGGCGAGGCGTGGCATCACGCCGGCACCAGGACCCAGAAGCAGAACGTCTTCGACGACTTCATCGCCGCCGCCGAGTGGCTGGTGAAGAACGGCTACACCAAGCCGGCGCGCCTGGCGATCTCCGGCGGGAGCAACGGCGGCCTGCTGGTCGGCGCCGCCGAGACCCAGCGTCCGGATCTCTTCGGCGCGGCACTGCCGGCCGTCGGCGTGATGGACATGCTGCGCTTCGACCAGTTCACCGCCGGCCGCTACTGGGTGGACGATTACGGGTCCTCCTCCGACCCGGCGGTCTTCCCGGCGCTGCTCGCGTACTCGCCGTACCACAACATCAAGCCGGGCACGAAGTATCCGCCGACCATGGTGACCACGGCCGACACCGACGACCGGGTCATCCCGATGCACTCGTTCAAGTTCGCCGCCGCGATGCAGAAGGCGCAGGCGGGCGACGCGCCGATCCTGATCCGCATCGAGACCTCGGCGGGTCACGGCGGCGGCAAGCCGACCAGCAAGCAGATCGAGGAGACCAGCGACCAGTACGCGTTCCTGGTGCGCTCGCTCGGCATGGAGAAGGAAGCGAAGCCTCCGAAGGCGGGACGCGACGGGATCTAGTCTCCCCGCGCTCGCGCGGCCGGCGGCGCCGGCCGCTTCGGATGAAGTGAAGCGGGCCCGGCCGGCTCCTTTCGGGGAGCCGGCCGGGCCCGTTGTCTTTCACCCGTCCTCGAGGCCGGTCAGCGGCGGCCGGGGCCGGAGGGAAGCTGCATCGCGTCGAGGGTCGCAGCGCGCAGCAGCGTGACGATCGCTTCCACGGTCGGATCGCCGGAGGGAACCTCGATGCTGTGCGTCGTGCTGTCGCCCAGGAGAACGACGAGCCGCGCGCGGCCCCGCGCGAAGGTCGCATCGCCATGGGTCCAGTGCTCCGCGCCGGCTTCGTAGAGCGCCTTGCGCAAAGCGCGAACCTCCTCGGTTGAGAGCGTGCGCACGAGGGTACGGCGCTTCTGCGCGACGAGCCAGGCCTCGCCATCCGACTCGATGGTGCGGGTGGTGCCGTCCTCCTCGACCAGGCGGATGAGGACGAACGAAACGGCGTCGGGTTCCGCGGCCGGGTCGATCGGAGGCACCGGCCGGGTGTTCGTCCGGTCGCGGTCGGATGGAGCGCGGTCGGCGCGATCGCGCCCGGTCCGCGGGGACGGCGGCGGCGTGGCATTCGCCGGCGGAGATGACGCCGCCTGACGGCGCGCTTCTTCCTTCATCTTGTCGATGACGCTGCCGGCGGCAGGCGCCCCGGGAGGCGCGCCGCCCGCGTTGCGGCCCAGGACCTTGGCCTGGGGCAGACCCGTGACCATCACCCTCATCGCGGCTTCCTGCGGTCTGCCGGCGTTGACAGGATCCATGCCGGCCGGCAGCTCGACCGGGACGTCGAGCGAGCGCGCCACGCCGCCATGATTGGAGACGACGTGGTCGACGGCGACGAGCGAGGTATACGAGGTCATCAGCCGGAAGCGGAGCGCCAGGTCGGTGATGGCGGCGATGGCGTCCGGACCCGGCCGTCCGTAGGATTCGCGCGTCAGCCGATCGATGCGCGACCGGGCCCACAGTCGTGCGAGCGCCTCGTGATCCTCGGCGTATGCGGGGAGGGCCACCGTTCGGCGCAGCGTCAGGCGGCGTCCGCCCTGCTGCACTCCCTCGAGCACGAGAGCGCCGGCGCCGGGACGTCGGTAGCGGCCATGGATCACCAGCGGCTGGCCGGCGAAGAGATCCGGCGGCAGCGCCGGCTCGAGATCGTCCACGTCGATCCCTTCCCAGGACAGGCGCAGGTCGGTCAGGACCGGGGTGCTGATGCGCTTCACGAAGCGCGTCACCAGCTGCTCCGGGTCTTCGCCTCGCGCCAGAAAGGAGGCGGTGCCGCGCCCCTCCTGCGCCAGGTTCTCGAGCAGGTAGCGGTTGACCGACGAGCCGATGCCGAAGGCGAAGAGCCGCGCCGGGCCGAGCACCCGCCGGACCTCCGCCAGCACCTCGGCCTCGTTGCCGATGTAGCCGTCGGTCAGGAGGGACACGAGGCGCAGCCGCTCCCGGTCGGCCGGGCGATCGAGGGCGGCCCGGATCCCCGAGAGCATCTCGGTCCCGCCTTCGCCGTGCAGCGTGTCGAGGAACTCCAGGGCGCGCTTGACGTTCGCCGGCGTCACCGCGACCGGATCGGGCCACAGCCCCGACGCCTGGTCCGAGAAGCGCAGGATCTGCAGCGTGTCGGAGGCCCGCGCGGCGCGCAGCGACCGGCGAACGACCTCTTTCGCGGCTTCGATCGGCTCGCCGGTCATCGAGCCAGAGCAGTCGAGGACGAAGGTCAGCTCGCGCGGCGTCGCCTGCGCCTCCGACTCCGCGATGACCGGCGGCATGAGGAAGAGGGTGAAGATGCCCGCGCCGTCGTCGCGCGCCGGGGACGCGCCATCCGCGGCCCTGTCATCGTCGCCGCCGGCGCGCGCGGAACGGCCGCCGCGAAAGGCGAGCACGCCGAACTCCGCGTCCCGGCCGCCGAGACGGAACCGGACCACCACATCGCGGTCGAGCCGGGTCTCCTCCGCAGCGAGCCGCACGTTGGCGCGGCCGAAGCCGGTCTCCTGGATCGCCATCGTGTGGCTCGGAGACTCGAGATCGTGAATCGGCATCCCCTCGTCCAGATCCAGGGTGAAGGTCAGGCGGTGACCGGTCCCGAGTGTGACGGGCGGGGCGATGCGACCGGGGTCCCCCTGCCGCGCCGGCACGAAGCGCGGGCCGACCACCGTCGGCAGGATGTATTCGCACGTCCCGTCGTCGCAGCGCAGCTCGTGGTCGAACTCGATGGTGATGTCGATGCGCTCGCCGGGCATGATGTTGGCGACCTGCTGCGCGAAGATGTTCTGCCGTTCCTGGTCGAGCAGAGCGGCGACCTGCCCGGCCCGGCGCGCCTGCTCGTAGACCGCCCGCGCCTCCTCGCGCCGGCGCATCTCGGCCTCGATGCGCCGCGAGCCGATCGTCAGGGTCAGCCCCGTGACGGCGGCGTTGTCCGGCAGCGGAAAGATGTAGGTGCCGTCCAGCGCCACGAGATTGGGGTTGGTCCATTCCTGGCGGAGGACCGTGTGGGCCACCGGCCCGGTCACCACGGCCTGCGCGTCGGTGTGGGCGAGCAGGAACGGGTGCACGACCTCCTCGTCGCGGCAGTCGCCGGTGGCACACCTGTTCTCCGGCGTGGTTCCGGTCACCGTCCAGGCTCCGGTGCCGCGGATGGGCGAGGATCCGCCGGTGCCGGGCTGTGGGGTGGCGCCGGCGAGGACCACGGCGACGAGGGAGGCGAGGAGCGGGGGAAGGCGACGAAGGGCGGGGGCCGGAGCGTCGGACGACGTCATGGGGGTTCCTCCTGCCCCGGTTGGACCCGGGAGCGCCCGGGAAGTTCCGGCGGATGTCTTTTTCGTGCCCGCGGGAACTTTCCGTCAGGGCGGCGGTCGAACCGCACGAGGAGCGGAATGTCCGTCGGATGCGATCTTCATGAGCTTTCGTGTCATTCTTGAGGCCATGCCCCGCATGAGCCGTGAGCGCGCGGGCGATATCGAAGCCCCCCCGGCGCCGCTTCCCGACGTGGAAGCGGCGCTGGTCCTGCGCGCGCAGCAGGGGGACGAAAGCGCCTTCGCCCTCCTGATGGACCGGAACCTCGATCGGATCTGGGCCCTGGTCTGGCGCGTCATGCGGCACCGCGAGGACACCGAGGACGTCGTGCAGGACGCCTTTCTCGCCGCCTGGCGCTCCCTGCCGGGCTTCCGCGGCGACGCGCGCTTCTCCACCTGGCTGCAGACCATCGCCGTGAGCCGGGCATTGAATTACCGGGCGCGCGGGGCAGAACGGGTCCGCCGGGCCTCGGGGTCGTTCACCGCGGCCGGGGATCCTGTGTTCGAGGCGGCGCGCGCGGTGAGCGCGGCTGCGGCGTCCGGGCCGTCGTCGCCGGCGGAGCCGGCCGACGAACGGCCGGGGGCGTCGCCGCTGCGCCAGCTCGAGTCGCGGGAGCTGCGGCAGCGGCTCGCCGCGTGCCTCGACAAGCTTCCCTCCGAATGGCGGGCGGTCCTGGCGCTGCGCGAAGGGGAAGCGTCCCTGTCGTACGACGAGATCGCGACGACGCTCGGGCTGGCGCTCGGAACGGTGCGTTCCCGGCTGGCCCGGGCGCGCCTGTCGCTGCGGGACTGCGTGGAGGGGGAGTCGTGAAACCGGGAGGACGTGCGAACCATCCGATCGAGCTGCTGTCGGCGTCGATCGATCGCGAGCTGAAGCCGCCCGAGTCGGTCGCGCTGGAGACGCACCTCGAAGCGTGCGCGGAGTGCCGCGGGCTGCTGGTCGATTTCCGGCGGCTGAACGAAGCCATCGCTGCGGAGCCGGCGCCTCCCGTCCCGGCGGGGCTCGAGGATCGGATCCTGGCGGAGCTGCCGTCGCGGCGGTCACCCACCCCGGTGCGACCGTTCTGGCGCCAGGCGATGCCCCTGGCCGCGGCGGCCAGTCTCGTCATGGCGGTCCTCCTCTGGTACGAGCGGCCCGGCCTGCTTCCTTCGCTTTCGGTGTCGTCGCCCGGGACCGCGACCGACGCCGTGGCGCCCGCCGCGCCGAGGGCCGGCCTTCCCGAGATGAAGAAGTCGGATGAGATGCGAATCGCGACGAACGTGCCGGGCCCTCCGGTGGTGACCGCCCCAGCGCCTCCGCCCGCTCCGCAGAAAGATCTCGCGGCGCGCCGGCAGGCCGAGTCTCATGCCCATTCAGCGCCTCCGGCTCAGGACCAGTGGAAAGTCGAGTCGGCGCCCGCGCCGGCCACGAGCGCGCCGCAGGAAGCGGCCCGCGCGAACGAGGCGCAGGAAGCGGCGCGCCTGGAGGCGCAACTGGAAACCGCTCGCGTGCCGCAGGAAGCGGCTCGTGCGGCGGCGCCCGCCGCGGCTGCGCCTGCGGG
Organism: Verrucomicrobiia bacterium; assembly: GCA_035638075.1. Classification (GTDB taxonomy): domain Bacteria; phylum Acidobacteriota; class Polarisedimenticolia; order Gp22-AA2; family Gp22-AA2; genus DASRAU01. Next base: position 6,988 of record DASRAU010000028.1, on the reverse strand, counting down.
GGCGGCCCCGGCGTCGGCGGCTGCCGAAATCGAAACGGACAAGACGGCGCTCACCCTCAGCCTCCTGCCGCTGTGCGCAGGGTCTCCCGCTCCGACCCTGCGTCGCGGGGAACCGGGCCGCGCCGCGGCCGTGGCGGCGCGACCGGCCTCCCTGCCCTTCGCCCTGCTGGCGTCACCCTATGCGGTCCGCCTCGAGCCGGATCACCGGCTGCACATGGAGCGGGGGGATTACGCCTGCACGGTGGTCATCGACGACCCGGATGGCCGGACCATCTCCGCGGCGCTCGACGAGAGCATGCGCAGCTCCGCCGTGAGCCCCGTCACGGCGCTACAGCCGACGGCGGCCTGCCTCGTCGAGGCGACTCCGGCGGCGCACCAGGCGGTGGTCCGCCTCATCCAGGAACGCTACCGCGGCGCCATCGAGAAGAACTGCGGCGCCCTCCCGAACTGAACCCTTACGCCGCCGCCCCCGCCTCGGCCTCGGCGACCGCGCGACCGAGGTCGGTCTCCCGCTCGGCGACGTGACGGCGGGCGACCAGCATGTAGATCGACGGCACGACGAACAGGGTGAACGCGGTGCCGATGATCATCCCCGACACCAGCATGATGCCGATGCTGTTGCGGGCGCCGGCGCCGGGCCCTTTCGCGAACACCAGCGGCAGGTGGCCGACGACGGTGGCCGCGGTGGTCATCAGGATGGGCCGCAGCCGCGTGCCGGCCGCCTCGATGACCGCGTGCAGCTTGTCGCGCCCCTGCTCCTGCAGGTGGTTGGCGAACTCGACGATGAGGATGCCGTTCTTCGACACCAGGCCGACGAGGGTGATGAGGCCGACCTGGCTGTAGATGTTCAGGGTCGTGAAGCCCAGAAACGAGAAGGTGAGCGCCCCGGCGATCGCCAGCGGCACCGATCCGATCAGGATGATGAACGGGTCGCGGAACGACTCGAACTGCGCCGCCAGCACCAGGTAGATCAGGATGGCCGACAGCGCGAACAGGCCGAAGAACTTCCCTCCTTCCGTGCGCAGCTGCCGCGACTCCCCGGCATAGTCGTAGCCGAACCCCTGCGGCAGGATCGCCTTCGACTCGTCCTCGAGGAACTTGAGCGCGGTGTCGAGCGCCGTCATCGGCAGGCCCTGGATGGTGACCGCGTTGAGCTGCTGGAACCGCTTCAGCTCGCGCGGCTCGGTGGTCGTTCTGAGCGTCGCGAAGGTCGACAGCGACACGAGCTTCCCGTCCTTGGCGGTCACGTACATGTCGGCGAGCTGATCCGGTTGCAGGCGCGAGGCGCGCTCGACCTGGGGGATCACCTTGTACGAGCGCCCCTGGATGCTGAAGCGGTTGATGTAGTTGCCGCCCAGCAGCGTCGACAGGTCGCTGCCGGTCTGGCTCAGGTCCACCCCGAGCGAGCGGACCATGTCGCGGTCAAAGACCACCTCGGTCTGCGGCTGGTCGAACTTCACGTCGACGTCGACGAACATGAACTTGCCGCTGGCGAGGGCCTTCTGCACCAGCTGCCCGGCGAACTCCGCGACCCGGGCCGGCTCCTGGGTCGAGGAGACGACGAACTCGACCGGGAAGCTGCCTCCCCCCGGCAGCGACGGCGGCACCAGCGGGATGATGCGCACGCCCGGAACCTTCCCCAGCTTTTGCGACGCCTCCATCTGGAGCTGGGTGGTGTTCCTCGTCCGCTCGTCCCACGGCTTGACCACCATCCCCCCGAAGCCGCCGGTGGCGTTGGTGATCTCGAAGGTGTTCTTCGTCTCGGGGAAGGACTTGTAGACCTGGTAAGCCTGGTCGGCGAAGAGCTTCGTCTGATCGAGCGTGTTGTTGGCGGACGCCTGCACGACTCCGAACACCACCCCCTGGTCCTCCGTCGGCGCCAGCTCCTTCTGCGAAAACAGGTAGAAGGGCGGGATGAGCGCCACGACGATCACCCACAGCGTCAGCACCACCGGCCGGTTCGCCAGCGTTCCGGACAGCCAGGTCGTGTAGAAGCGCTGCAGCCGCTCGAACCCGCGGTTGATGCGCCCGGCGAGCCCCCGCTCGGCGGCTCCCGGCGTCAGGAGGCGCGAGCCCATCATCGGCGAGAGGGTCAGCGCGACGATGCCGGAGATGAGCACCGCTCCCGCCAGCGTGAAGGCGAACTCGCGGAACAGGGCTCCGGTCAGGCCCCCCTGGATGCCGATCGGCGCGTAGACGGCGACCAGCGTGACCGTCATGGCGATGATCGGGCCGAGCAGCTCGCGGGCCGCGGCGACCGCCGCCTGGATCGGCGGCTTGCCGAGCGCAATGTGACGCTCGACGTTCTCTACCATGACGATGGCGTCGTCGACGACGAGGCCGACCGACAGGACGATGGCCAGAAGCGTCAGCAGGTTGATGGTCGAGCCGGCCGCCAGCATCAGGAAGACCGCGCCGACGAGGGAGATGGGGATCGCCAGGACCGGGATGAGCACGGCGCGCAACGACCCGAGGAAGAGGAAGATGACGACGATGACGATAAGCAGCGTCTCGGAGAGGGTCTTGAGCACCTCGTCGATGGCGTTGCGGATGTAGAGGGTCGAGTCGTAGGGGACGGCCACCTTCATCCCGGCGGGAAGCTGCGCCTCGATGTCCGGAAGCGCCGCCCGGATCCTCGTGACGACATCGAGGGAGTTGGCGGTCGGCAGGACCCAGATGCCCATGAAGGTGGCGGTCTGGCCGTTGAAGCGCACCTGGTCGTCGTAGTTCTCGGCGCCGAGCTGCACGTCGGCGATGTCTCCGAGGCGGACCACCGACCCCTTGCTCTCCTTGACCACCATCTGCCGGAAGTCGTCGACCGTGCGCAGGTCGGTGTTGGCGACGAGGTTCACCGACACCATGGAGCCCTTGGTGCGCCCCAGCGCGGAGAGGTAGTTGTTCTTGGCGAGCGTGTCCCGCACGTCGGACGCGGACAGGCCGAGGGCCGCCATCCGGTCCGACTTCAGCCAGATCCGCATGGCGAAGTTACGGTTCCCGAGGATGTCGGCCCGCTGCACGCCGCTGATGGCGGAGATCTTCGGCTGCACCGCGCGCGTCAGGTAGTCAGTGATCTGGTTCGCCGCGAGGTTTTCCGAGGAGAAGCCGATGTACATCGCCGCGAATTGCGTGTCGGCGGTCTGCACCTCGATGACCGGCGCCTCCGCCTCGGGGGGGAGCTGGTTGCGCACCTGCGCGACCTTCGCCTGGATCTGCGTCAGGGCGGCGTTGGTGTCGTAGTTCAGCTTGAGGTGGACCGTGATGGTGCTGATCCCCTGGGCGCTCGACGACTCCATGTAGTCGATGCCGTCGGCCGAGGCGATGACGCGCTCGAGCGGCGTGGTGATGAAGCCGCGGACGAGGTCGGCGTTGGCGCCGACGTACACGGTCGCGACGCTGATGGTGGCGATGTCGCTGCGCGGGTACTGGCGGACGGTCAGCGAGCGGATCGACTGCAGCCCGGCGATGAGGATCACCAGGTTGACGACGATCGCCAGGACCGGACGGCGGATGAAGAGATCGGTGAAGCGCATCACGACTCCTCGGGCTTCGGGTTGGCGCTGTTCGACGGCTGGACGTCGTTGTTGACGAGGACCGCGGCGCCGTTCCGGAGCTTGAAGACGCCGGAGGTGACGACCTCCTCGCCGGGCTTCACGCCGTCGAGCACCCCCACCTGGTCGCCGCGCGACGGCCCGAGCTTCACCACCTGCTGCCGCACCCCCTTGTATTTCTGGCCGTCTTTCGAGGTCATCTCTTCGACGATGAAGACCGAGTCGCCGTAAGGCGCGTACAGGATCGACGAGGACGGCAGCGGCACGAGCGAGGTGCGCTGCGGCAGCCGCACCTCGACCTTGACGAACATCCCCGCCTTCAGCTTGCGCTCGGGGTTCCTGACGAGCGCCTGCACCTGCACGTTGCGGGTCGCCTGATCGACGACGGAGTCGACGGCGTTCACTGTGCCGAGGATCTCGCCGTCCATCCCCTCGCTCGTGATGTGCACGTCGCTCTTCGAGTTCACGCGGCCGAGCTCGCGCTGCGGCACGTTGAAGTTGACGTAGATCGGGTCGTACGACTGCAGCGGCACGATCGGATCCCCGGCGTTCAGGTACTGCCCGAGGTTCACCTGGCGGATCCCGAGCACCCCGGAGAACGGTGCCCGGATCGTCTTGCGGCCGATGGTCGCCTTGATCTCGGCGATGGCCGCCTCCGCCTGGAGGCTCGCCGCCTGCGCCGCGTCGAGGTCGGCCTGCGACACCACCTTCTCGTCCCGCAGCCCCTGGCTGCGCGCCAGGTCGAGGCGCGTCAGCTCGCGCTTGGCCTCGGCGGAGGCGAGCTGCGCCTTTTCCTGGCTGATGTCGAGCTGGACGAGGACCTGCCCCGCCTTCACCGACCGCCCGGACTCGAACGCGATCGCCTGCACCTGCCCCGGCAGATCGGCGCTCACCGTCACCCCCTGGACGGGGGTCACGGATCCGATGGCGCTCAGGGTCTGGTCCCAATCGGCGGCGCCGGCCACGACCGTCGTCACCGCTTCGGGGGGCGGCTTGAAGGCCGCGCCCGCCGCCATCGCCGTGGTGATCTGCGAGTACTTGTAATAGCCGATGAGGCCGAGGAGCCCCCCGACGATCGCCAGCATGATCAGCATTCTCTTCAGCATGCGACTCGCTCCCCGGTGGCCTGGTTTCGGTCAGTGCGTCCGCGTCTCATCGGTGGTCTCCTCGGCGCGGCAGCAGATCTTCTGCAGGCGCGGGTCGATGGCGTCGGCGAAGCGCGTCACCATGCGCGCGTCGAGCCCGGCCAGCGCCCGCATCTCCACGTCGGTCAGCTCGGCCCCGGCCGCCGCGACCTCCTGGAGGGCCTGCACTGGATTGGCCTCGAACCGGCGGCGGAACTGCTCGTCGGTCACCAGGCGCCCGATCACCCGTTCCACGTTCCTCTGACTCATCTTAGGACTCCTTTCCCCGCTTTCCTTCGTACCCCTTAACCAAAGGCTGTGCCATCTTTGAGTCGGGCCGGGAGAAAGGGCCTAAGTGCTTCAAGGAACGTCGTTTGGGTTCGAAGGGGCGCGCCGGTTCGGCTGGCGGCCCTCTCGTGCCCGTTGTCGAAATGTCGACAGATCGTCGATCGAGCTTCAACGTTCTCGACTCCTCGGCGGTTTATTTCCCGGTTTTGTGGGCCGACACCGGCGTGACGGCTCCGCTGTCGGGCAGATCGTCGGAGAAGAGAAAGGACGACCCGACCGCGGCCACGGCCCGGGTCTTTTCGTCCAGGATTCCGGAGGGGACTCCCAGGTAGACCCGGCGGGCGGGCCGATCGAGGGCGAGGTGCAGGTCGTCGTCGCTGACGACATACCCCTGGGCCACCTGGTCCGGCGGGGCGATGCCGATCATCCCTTCGTAGTGGTCCGACGCAGTGAAAACCCAGGCGGTGACCAGCCGGTCGAACTTGAAGGCCGCGTTCTTGCCCCACCAGGGACTGCCGTCGTCCGGATCGCCGTCGGTGTCGAGGATCAGGTTGACGCCCACCCATGTCGCCGGGATGTCGTCGCGCAGATCGATGCGCACCCAGGTGATTTGCCTTTGGGGATCGACGGCCGTGAACAGGGCACGCGCATCGGGAAGCCCCGGCTTGCCGTCTCCGTCGGGGTCGGTGGCGAGCTGACGCCAGGCGAGCCGCTGGAGCGGCACCGGGTCGTCGGAGGCCAGGTTGCGGAAGGCGGCCGGGTCCTTCGGGTTCGAGGCCGGCTTCGCGGCCGGATTCGACGCCATGAAGGCAACGTCATCCACGTCCACCTCGAACGTGCCTGTCGCTCCCGGGGCGGAGGAGATGCCGATCCAGCGCGCGTCATGCGGGTCCCAGGACACCGGCGTCGCCTGTTTCCCCTGCGCCTCGAGCCGTGCGAACGGCACCAGGACCGACTGCCATTCGGGCGTCGCGGTGACGCGGCTCATGAAGTTCACTCCGCCCATGCCGCCGCCGCGGCGGATGCCGACGAGGACGTCGCCGTGCCCGCGCAGGCTCAGGCGGAGCCCGTCGAGACCGCTCAGATCCGCCGGCCGTCCTCCCGGGACGACCGGGGTCCAGGCGCCGGCGACGGACATCGGTCCCGCGCCGAGCGTCGCCGTGAGCCGCATCGCCCCTTTCGAGCCGAAGGCGCCGGGACGCAGCGGAGTGATCGTCATGCGGGTCGCCCCGCCGAACTGATCGTCGGCGAGCGGCACCCACGAATGTCCCGAGGCCGCCACCAGATCGCGGTCCTCGAAGTCATCGATGCGCGCCGCCGCGGATGCGCCCGCCGCGGGTGATGCGGCCGCCGGGTGATCCCCGGAGATGCCGATCACGAGGAGAAGGAAGAGGAACCAGACCAGCGTTCGGGTCGTCGTCATGGATGTACCTCCGCCGCGACCGTACCGGTGCCGGAGGGGCGACGTGCCGGCCAATCGACGGGGGGACGATCCGGGGGGGCGAGCAGGCCGGACGGCACGCCGAACGGCGCGCGAAGCCTTCCCTTCGAAGCCATAATGCCCGCCGTGACGACTTTCCCCGGAACTCTGCCTTCCGCACCGCTGCCGCCGCGAACGCCTTCGATCGCCGTGCCGCGGCTGTCCGCCGCGCGCGCCTGGGGAATCGCCTGCACGGCGTACTTCGCGATCGTGCTCGCCGCGGTGCTGATGACGGCGAACGCGCCGTTCTGGACGGCGGTGCGCATCGCCTTGATCCAGGTTCTGCCGGATTGCGCGCTCGCACCGCTGGCGTTCGCGGCGGCGCGACGCATTCCCCTCGGGCGCCTTCCCGCGTGGCGCTTCGCCCTGTTCCACATCGCCGGGGGCGCGGCCTTCACGCTCCTTTCCGCGCTTGGTTTTCTCGGCGGGTTCCTCCTCGAAGGGCGGTTGGTGAGAGGGGCCTGGCCGCCGCTGCCGCGTTTCGACGGCTTCGTCTACAAGGGGATCGGATCGGTGCTGGTGTACGCGACCGTGTGCGCCGCCGCCAA
>DASRAU010000027.1:0-171999 GCA_035638075.1 Verrucomicrobiia bacterium | reverse complement strand
GCGGTCGCCTCGTGGCGCAGCGAGGGAACGACCTGGAGGCGCCCCGCGGCGAAGACCATCTGGTCTTCGAGGGTGAGGCCGGCGACCTGGCGTGTCGCGAGGCCCACGTCCCCGCCTCCGGGCGATGGATCGCGCAGGTCGGCCGTCTCATCCCGGTACGAGACGAGGAAGTTCAGGGCGTGCCGCGTGCCCGCGACGAGGGTGCCGCCGCCGCTCAGGCTCGTCGAGACCAGGTCGTTGTCGCTGTCCTGGGCGAAGAACCCCGAGCCATCGCCGTCGAACCGGTCACGCTCGTCGTGCCAGGCGAGCGCGCCGCGCAGCACCAGGCGCCCGGAGGCGAGCCCGGCGCGCTCCGCCGTCCCCGATACCAGGACGCGGGAGGTCTCCAGGCGCGCGGTCGGGGACGTGAAGGCGTCGAGGCCCGGCACGCCCTGCTCGCGGCGGAAGGCGTCCAGCTCGAAGCCCAGCGCCGTCTCTCCGGCGCGCCAGTGCCCGCGCGCCAGCGCGTGCGCGCGGCGGAAGTCGTTGTTGACCCGGGCCGTCACCTCGTCGTCGGTCGGGTCGTCGGGGGTGCCGTTGGGGTCGAGATAAGGGAAGTCCCCGTCGCTTCCGGCGCCGTCGGCGGCGACGCGCCAGCCGCCGCGGGGCTTCTCTTCGCCATAGGAGGCGCTGACCTCGCCGGTGCGGTACGACCCGGCGGAGACCCAGCCGTCCCCCGCAGCGGGCCCTTTCGGGGCGCGGGTCGTGATGACGATGGCGCCGCCGATCGAGGCCTGCGGCAGGGACGCCGGGGTCATGCCGCGATAGACCTCGATGCGCGCCACCTGCGCCAGCGGGATGTCGGCCAGGTTCACGGCGCCCCCCGCGGCCCGGTTGAGCGGCACGCCGTCGAGATAGACCATCACCTGCTCGGCGGTCGAGCCGCGGATCGAGACCGTGGACAGCGTGTCGCCGATCGACTTCACCTGCACGCCGACCACGCCGCGCAGCAGCTCCGGCAGCGTGGTGATGCGGTCGGCCCACTGGGCCGCCTCGATCACGGTGCCGAACGCGGTCGGATCGGCGCGCAGTCGATCGGCCGGCTCGCGCACCGTCACGGTTTCCTGTGGGACGGAGGGCACGACGGCTCCGCCCGCTGCATCGCCGGCGCGCGCGACGCCGATTGCTGCCAGGAGCGCCATCAGCGACATCAGCAGGCGTCCGCGCCGGGACGGTTTCACAGGCAGTCGCCCGAGGCGGGCACGCGCGGCTGCCCCGACGAGGAGATCCCGTAGCCGGGTGCCGTGCCTCTGGGCGTCGGCCGCGCGAGATAGAAGAAGGCCTGGCCGACCGGCGGCACGGCCGCGTCCCCCAGGGTTCGGTTCGACAGGTCGGTCGAGTCGTTCTCGATGCAGGAGACCACGCCGAGGTCGGTGAGGCCGCCGATCGATCGCAGCGCCGCCACGTTGCCGCGCACCAGGTCGTAGGAGACCCCGGGGCCGAGGGTGTTCCAGCGCACCACCGTCGGCTGCGCCTCGAAGACCTCGAGATCGAGCGAGGCCGCGAAGAAAGGCGCCGCCGAGGCGCCCAGCGGCTGGTGGCAGGTGGCCGCTTCAACCCCGTCGGGCACGCCGTCGCCGTCGCTGTCCGGGTCGGCGGGGTTGGTGCCGTAGACCTGCGTTTCGGTCGTGTCGGCGAGCCCGTCGCCGTCGCTGTCCGGCCCCGGGTCGTTGGCCAGAGCGTGCAGGGCGACGATGGCGTCGAGGTCGAAGCCCTCCGACGAGCCGGGCGGGCTGATCGCCAGGTTCGGGTCGGTGATGCGGATGAAGCGGGCCCGTGTCAGCCCGACCGCGGCGAGGTCGAAGGCGTCGCCGCCGTGGCCGGAGACCCCGCCCGGCGCCGCCGGGTCGAAGACCAGCGGATCGTCCGGCATCGTCCAGTCGCCGGTGAACGACGGGGTCAGCCCGGCCAGGCCGTGCAGGGCGGCGATGAGCGAGCGATCGGTGCAGATGGTCGTCACCTGCGCCAGCGCCGCCGTATCGTAGGGGAAGGTGTGGAAGGTCACGCCGTCGTCGCTCGCCTCGACGATCCCCGGCTCGGCGAACGAGCTCCACGGATCCGACGCGGTGAGGGGAGCGGCGGTGCAGAAGAACGGGTTCTCGAAGACGATGAAGTCGGGGCCGGGGCCGTCCACGAGGACGTTGTCGGTGAACTCGAGCACGACGCGGCCGCCGCGCCCGAGCGACATCACGGTGAGCGTGCCGTTGGTCGGCGTGGTGTTGCCCGGCGGGCCGAGGACGATCCCGGGTTGCCAGGAGCCGAACGGCGGCGGGGAGGAGACCGGCCCCGGCGTGTAGAGCGCGACGCGGTCGGGAAAGCAATCGACCGGGTCGGCTGCGGCCGGGGCGACGGCGAGCGCGACCAGCGCGACCGCGGCGGCGACGGACTTCCAATCCATGGCGACCTCCCTCGAGGCACTTCGGCCTCGCGGATCGCCACGGAAAAGGAAAACCCCGACCTCGCACGCGCGCTGCCGGGGCGTCGAGGCTCCTTTCCCGCGAAAGGTCCGTCAGGCCTGAGTTGTCGCGGGCGGGTGTCCTGGCTTGCGGCTCTCTACTGACCGGCCCTTCCCAGGGAACGATTCCCCAGTGGGATTCTCCGGCGTTCGCTACCGCTCACAGTTGCGGGGCAGCGGGGGATTCGCACCCCCTTCCCATCGCCTGCGACAGATTGTCAAGGAACGACGCCGCTCTTATACCACGCGCCTCGCGCCGCCTGTCAACGCGCGCGGGCGGCGGTCGCGGCGCGCCTCAGCGGATGGCCGAGGTGGCCGCGTCGAGGAAGGAGGCGAGCGCCTCTTCGAGCGGCTTCCCCGCCTCCTCCATCACCAGGTGACCGCAGTGATCGAACACGACCAGGCGCGATCCTTTGATCTGGCGATGCGCCTTCTCGCCCTGCGACACCGGTGAGATGTCATCCCCGCGTCCCCAGGCGATGAGGGTCGGCGCCGTGATGGGGGACAGGTCGTCCGTGAACCCGTCGCCGCTCTGGAAGGAGGCGACCAGCCGGGAGACCGTGAAGGCGCTGCCGCTGCGCATGCGCGCGGCGAAGAGGCGCTCGGCGGCGGCGTCGGTGGCGCGGCGATCGTCGTCGTAGGCGAGCAGCAGGGCGGATTTCGCGTCGGAGAGGGTGGCGAAGGCGAGCGCCTGCGCCGTCTCGTCGTCGAGGTCGGGACGGTAGCCGGCGCCGCTGACCAGCACGAGCCGGCCGACGCGTTTCGGGTGCTCGAGCGCATACAGCGACGCGACCCGGGCGCCGAGCGACACGCCGAGCAGGTCGGGGCGGTCCACGCCGACGGCGTCGAGGAAGCCGTGCAGGAACTCGACGAGCGTGGTGATGCGGTAGTCGATCAGCGGCTTGTCGGAGCCCCCGAAGCCGATCTGGTCCGGCGCGTAGACGTGGTGCCGCGGCGCGAGGAAGGCGATGAGCGGTCGCAGCGTCTCGGCCCCGCCCCCGAGGCCGTGCAGCAGGACGATCGGCTGACCGTAGCCCGATTCGAGGTAGTGGATCTTCGATCCATAGACCGTGGCGCTGCGGTTGTCCACGCGCGGTGTAGCGCCCGGACGACGCGAAGCGGCGGACGGCCGGGCGTTGTCGGGGGCCGCGGCGACGACGGCGGCGCCGGGGCCGAACAGGATCGCCGCGGCGAGAAGGGCCGGGGCCAATCTCAACGCGCGGCCCCGCTCCGGCGGGCGGGGGATCTCGGACGGGTCGAGCGCGCGGCGCGGGCCGGAGGCACCGAGGCGATCCAGGCCTCGACGCGGTCGCGCAGGATGGAGAGGGGCAGCGGCCCGGCCAAAAGCACCGCGTCGTGGAAAGCGCGGACGTCGAAGCGGGCGCCGTGGGCGCGGCGCGCCTTGGCGCGCAGCTCCTGGATGGTCAGCTCGCCGAGCTTGTAAGCGAGGGCCTGGCCGGGCCAGGCGCAGTAGCGGTCCACCTCGACGGCGATGTCGTGTCCCGCCTTGCCGGCGTTCGCCTCGAAATAGCGGATCGCCTTCGCGCGGCTCCAGCCGAATTCGTGCAGCCCCGTGTCCACCACGAGGCGGATGGCGCGCCACATCTCGTACGTCAGGCGCCCGAACGCCGACGGCGGATCGCGATAGAGCCCGAGCTCCTCGCCCAGCGATTCGGCGTACAGACCCCAGCCTTCGATGTAGGCCGTGTGATGGCCGTGCCGGCGGAACAGCGGCAGGTCTTCCATTTCCTGCGCCAGCGCGATCTGCAGGTGATGACCCGGCACCGCCTCGTGCGCCGCGAGCGCCTCCATCTCCCACTTCGGCCGCGCCTTCAGATCGTAGGTGTTGGCGTAGAAGAAGCCGGCGCGTCCCGCCTGCGGCGAGCCGGGCTGGTAGTAGGCGGTGGTCTGCTCGCGCTCCGAGTAGGCCGGGACCGGGACGACGCCGTACGGCAGGCGCGGCAGCGTCCGGAACAGGCGCGGCAGGCTGGCGTCGATCCTCTTGCACAGGTCGCGGTAACCGGAGAGCAGCGCCTCGCGATCGGTGAAGAAAAAGCCCGGGTCGGTGCGCAGGTGCTGGAAGTACGACGGCAGGTCGCCGCGGTGGCCGGCGCTCTTCAGGGTGCGCAGCATGGCGGCGCGCAGGCGCGCCACCTCGCGGAGGCCGAGGTCGTGGATCTCCTGCGCCCCGAGGTCGGTCGAGGTGTTGCGCCGGATGAGGTGTGCGTACCAGGCCTTGCCCTCCGGCAGGCTGGCGAGTCCGGTTGTGGCGCGGGCGCGCGGCAGGTACTCCTTGGCGACGTAGGCGTGCAGGCGCTCGTAGGCGGGGAAAACCGTCTTTTCGAGCGCGCGGCGCACCTCCTTGCCGAAGCGGGACCAGGCCGCCGGCGCGGCATCGGCCGGCCGCTCCGCCAGGAGCACGCGGGCGATCGGCGCCGCCTCGGCATCGCGCGCGACCTGCGCGGCGATCTGCGCCGGCACCGGCTTCAGGATGGCCTGCGGCGGCGTGATCCCCTTCTCGATCCCCTGGCGCAGGAGTGTGATCGTCTGATCGATCATCGCGCCCACGGCCTGCAGCCGCAGCACGATGCGCTCGCGCGCCTCGGCGCTCTCGCGCGGCGTGAACTGCATCACCTCGGCCGCCTCCTGGTGCGTTCCGCCCATCTGCGACAGCGGCATCAGCTCGTCCGGGAAGCGCAGCCCCTCGACGTGCAGCCGGGTTTCGTGCAGCAGGAGGGCGTGGTCGAGCCGGCGGCGGTCGTCGAGCGAGCGGGTGTCGAACCGCTCGAGCCGGCGCAGGAACTCCTTGTGGCGGCGGGCGCGCCGGTCCCACGCCTCGGCGGAATAGTCGGTCCAGCGGTCGTCGTAGCGCGCGTCGCCGATGAGGGTCGCGAACGGGGGACAGTCGGCGAGCCGCCACTCCCAATCCTCGGCGAGCAGCCGGTCCCACTCGGCCGGATCATTGCGGGACATCGGGGTTTTTTCGCCTGTCGCCATCAGTGTGTCTTCCAACGCCGTGGCCGCGTGTGCATTACAATGCGATCGGCAGCAACGGACGAACTCGGGGAGGGTGAGCGTTCATGTCGTCCGCGTACCGGGTCTTCTTCATCTGCACCGGCAACTCGGCCCGCAGCCAGATGGCCGAGGGGCTCGCCAACCATCTCGGCGAGGGACGTCTCGAGGCGCACAGCGCCGGCACCTATCCCGTCGGCGTCAACAGCCATGCCGTCACGGTGATGCGCGAGCGGGGCATCGACATCTCGAAGCACTACTCCAAGCGAATCGACGAAGTGCCCGGACCGTTCGACCTGGTCGTGACGCTGTGCGACAACGCCGCGCTGCTGTGTCCGGTCTCGGTGCGCGATTACCCGATGGAGCACTGGTCCACTCCCGATCCGACGTTCGCGCCGGGAGGCCCCCCGGCGGTGCAGCAGGCGTTCCGGTCGGTGCGCGACCGGCTGGAGGAGCAGATTCGCGATCTCCTGGAGCGCGTCGAGTCGGAGATGGAGCCGGAATCCAGGCCGTCCGCCGCCCTGGCCCCGGGGGTCACGAAGCGAACGGCGCGTCCCTGACGCCCGCGCGACCGGCGTCGCGCAGCACCTGGAGCGCTTCCTCCGCGTCCTCGTCCGGAACGTAGACCGCGAAGGGCGTGGTCACCGGCGGCAGCAGTCCCGCGGCCGGCGCGACGTTGGTCTGGCGCGGGATCAGCTGCGGGTGCCCGCCCTCGTCGACCCAGGCGAGCAGGGTCGTGAACCCGGCGCTTTCGAGCAGATCGTGGATGAGCGACGCCTCCTCTTCGACCGAGACCGTCGCGACCTTGCGCATGCCTGTGAACGGATCCATGCCTCGATGCTAGACCGGCCCCCCGCGGCTCGTCAACGCGCCCGGGGAGAAAAGCCGCTTCACGAAGCGGAGGCGGTCTCCGGAATCCGGAACAACCGATCGAGGTTCGCCGTGACGGCCGCGCCGATCGAGTCTGGTGAGGTGCCGTGCACCTCGGCCAGGCGTTCGGTGACCAGGCGCACATAGGCCGGTTCGTTGCGCTCGCCGCGGCGCGGGTGCGGGGTCAGGTAGGGAGCGTCGGTCTCGACGAGCAGCCTCTCCCTCGGGACGAGCGCCGCCGCCTCGCGCAGCGCGGTGGCGTTCTTGAACGTCAGCGGTCCCGCGAACGACAGCAGGAACCCGGTCTGCAGCGCCTTGTGCGCCTCCTCCGGCCCCCCCGAGAAGCAGTGGAAGGCGCCGCCGAGAGCGGCGGCGTTCTCGTCGCGCAGGATGGCGAAGGTGTCGTCCCAGGCTGCGCGCGTGTGGATGACGATGGGCAGGGAGAGAGCGCGCGCCAGCGCGACCTGCTCGCGGAAGGCGGCCCGCTGCTCCTGCGGCGGAGAGTGGTTGTAGTGATAATCGAGGCCGATCTCGCCGATCGCGAGGCATTTCGGGCGGCGCGCTGCCCGCTCGATGTCACGCGCCGCCTCCAGGCCCCAGTGCTTCGCCTCGTGCGGGTGGACGCCGACGGCGAACCAGATGAAATCGTGCGCCGCGGCGAGGTCCGCGCACGGGTCGCCGTCCCCCAGCTTCGACGCCACGGTGACGAGGCGGGTCAGCCCGGCGGCCCGGGCGCGGGCGATGACTTCGTCCCGATCGGCCGCGAAGCGATCGTCGGTCAGGTGGGCGTGGCTGTCGCTCCACACCGGCCGGCTATTTCACCCGCCAGCCGGCCGGCACGCCCGGATCCTCGGTCGTCAGGATGTACGGGGCGCCGGTGGCGTCGGAGGCGGCGAGGAGCATCCCCTGCGACTCGATGCCGCGCAGCTTCGCCGGCTTGAGGTTCGCCACCACGACGATGGTCCGGCCGATGAGGGCGTCGGGGGCGTAGCGGGCGGCGATGCCGGCGACGATGGTGCGCGTCTCCGTGCCGATGTCCACGGTGAGCTTGAGGAGGCGATCGGCGTTGGGCACCCGCTCGGCCTGCAGCACCTTGGCGGTGCGCAGCTCGACGCGCATGAAATCGTCGATGGCGATCTGGGCCGGGCCCGCGGCCGCGGCTGGCGCGGCGCCCGCCGCGGCGGGGGAGGCGCCCGGAGATGAGGCCATGGGTGCCTGCGAAGTCGAATCCTTGCGAACGTCGGGGGTGTCCATGCGTGACTCCTTCGAAGCGGGCTTCGCTCCCGCCGCCGCTTCCGCGGCGACGGCCAGCTGCGCCGCCTTGTCGATGCGTGGGAAGAGGGGCTGGCCGCGCACGATGCGCGCGCCGGGTTTCAGAAGGCCCCAGCGAAACGTGGCGAGGGAGGCATTCGCGGCCTCCCCCTCCCCGCCGACGGCGGCATGGAGCGTCTCCGCCGCGCGGGGGATGACCGGCGCCAGGAGGACCGCGACGAGACGCAGTCCTTCGGCGACCGAATACAGGATGTCGTCCAGGCGGCGCGCCTGCGCCGGGTCTTTCGCCAGCTTCCAGGGCTCGTGCTGCACGATGTGCCGGTTGAGCACCCCGACGAAGTCGGAGACGCGCTGCACCCCGGTCTGGAGCCCGTACGATTCGAACCCTTCGATCAGGCCTTCCCAGGCCCGCCGGGCCGCGACGCGCACGGCGGCGTCGCCGTCCGGCGCGGGAAGCACTCCGCCGCGGTAGTCCTCGATCATCTTGAGCGTGCGGCTGGCGAGGTTGCCGAGATCGTTCGCGAGGTCGGTGTTCACCCGGTCGATGAACGCCTCGTCCGAGAACGACGCGTCCTGGCCGAAGACCATCTCGCGCAGGAGGACGTAGCGCAGCGCATCCGCACCGAAGTCGCGGATGAACGGCAGCGGGTCGACGACCCCGCCCTTCGACTTGGAGATCTTCGCGGCGTCGCGCAGCCACCAGCCGTGCGCCACCACCTGGCGCGGCGGCGGCTCGCCCGCTGCGAGCAGGAACGCCGGCCAGTAGACGGCGTGGAAGCGCAGGATGTCCTTGCCGACCAGGTGGATCCCCGGCCAGTAGCGCTCGTAGAGCGGCGCTTTGTTCTCGCCATAGCCGAGCGCGGTGATGTAGTTGCTCAGCGCGTCGAACCAGACGTAGAGGACGTGCTTCGGGTCCTCGGGGAAGGGAAGCCCCCACTGGAACGACGACCGGCTGATCGACAGGTCCTTGAGGCCCGAGGCGACGAACGCGACGACTTCGTTCCGGCGCGTCTCGGGGAAGACGAAGTCGGGCCGCTCGCGATAGAGCTTCAGGAGCGGCTCCTGGTAGCGCGACAGCCGGAAGAAGTACGACTCCTCCTCGGTCCATTCGACCTTGTGCCCCTGGTCCGGGCAGCGTCCGTCGACGATCTGGTTCTCCGGGTAGAACGACTCGCACGAGGTGCAGTACCAGCCGGCGTAGCGGTCCTTGTAGATGTCTCCCTTCGCCTGGATCTTCGCGTAGAGCGCCTCGACGCCACGGCGGTGGCGCGGCTCGGTGGTGCGGATGAAGTCGTCGTGCGAGATCCCGAGCGAGGCCCACAGCGCCTTGTAGCGCGCCACCATCTCGTCGGCCAGCGCGATCGGGGCCAGGCCGCGCGCCTGGGCCGCCCGCTCGATCTTCTGCCCGTGCTCGTCGCTGCCGGTCAGGAAGCGCACGTCGCGGCCGCGCTGGCGGTGGAAGCGCGCCAGCACGTCGGTGACGACGGTCGTGTAGGTGTGGCCGATGTGCGGGGCGTCGTTGACGTAGTAGATGGGCGTCGTCAGGTAGATCGGCGAGCCCGCGTGACCCTTCGAATCCGGCGTCGTCGTCACTCCTTTTCCCAGTACGCCTGCACGAACCGGTACAGCTCCGACTCGAACGATTTCTGGTGGGCGCGGTCGAGCGGCCGGCCGAGGTGATCCGCGTCGTGCAGGAGCTTCAGGTACTCCTGGTACATCCCCTCGCAGTCGCCCTTGGCGGCGAGGGCGCGCATGACCTTCTCGGCGGCCAGCGCCGGGGGACGCACGCCGGGATCGCCTCCCGGGCGCGTGGCGAGATCGATCGCCCCGGCGGTCACATCGGCCACCACCTTGAGCATGCGGGCGGCACGGTCGCGGTCGTAGATCATCGTCGTCGTCCTCCTGAGCGCCGGCTTCCGCCGCGCGCGGTGCGTGCGCTTCGACCACGTCGCGCGCTTCCGGGGCGCGTCCGGGGCCGGCGCGTTGCGCGGGCCGCCGCGCCCGCTTCGGTGTCGGCGCGGCCGGGGCCCTCGCGCCAGGCGGTCGCCGCCGCCTGCTGCACGTCCTTCAACGGCACCTCCGCCTTCAGGGCGAGCGCGCGGCAGTCTTCGTATTCCGGGGTGGCCTGCATGACCCGGCCGTTGTAGCGCGACACCTTCACCCGCACGACGCCCCACGGTGTCGTGGCGCGGTCGAAGCGGCGGTCCATCTCGATGCGTCCCATCGGCAGGTAGCGGAAGCCGATGGTGGTGGTCTCCCGGAAGATCACCTCGGTCACCGCCTCGAGCCTCGGCTGCGGGCAGATGATGGTCGCCATCGTCCCGGGGCGGTTCTTCTTCATCTGGATCGGCGCGTAGAAGACCTCGAGCGCGCCGGCGTCGAAGAGGCGCTCCATCAGGTGGCCGTAGATCTGCGGATTCATGTCGTCGATGGTCGTCTGGATGACGATGACAGTTTCCCGCAAGGCGGCCTCGTCGACGAGGTCGCCGTACAGGAGCCTCAGGACGTTCGGGTGGTGCGGGTACTCGCGCGTCCCGGCCCCGTGGCCGACTCTCTGCAGGCGCATCGCCGGCAGCGGCCCGAAATCGGTCGCGAGCGCGGTCACGATCGCCGCCCCGGTGGGCGTCACCAGCTCGCCTTCGAGCTCGGTCGCGAAGATCGGGCGCCCCCGCAAAAGCTCCGTCACCGCCGGAGGCGGCACCGGGAAGGTGCCGTGCTCCATCGTCACCGTGCCGCGCCCGACCTGGAGCGGCGAGGAAACGACCCGCGGCCAGCCGAGCGCCTCGAGCCCGATCATCGTGCCGACGACGTCCACGATGGCGTCCACCGCACCCACCTCGTGCAGGTGGACCTTGTCCACCGGCATCCGGTGCACCCGCGCCTCCGCCTTCACCAGACGCTCGAACGCCTGCATCGCCCGGCCGCGCACCGCGGCGGAGAGGCTCGATCCCTCGACGATGCGCCGGATGTCGCGCAGGCGGCGCTCCGGCTGGTGTCCGCGCCCGACCTCCACGTCCACCTTGGTGGCGCCGAGGTGGGCCCGCTCCACGCGCCGCGCGCTGATGTCGAAGCCGCGCACCGGCAGGCGCCGCAGCTCCTTGCGCAGATGGGCGACCTCGACCCCCAGATCGACGAGAGCGCCCAGCAGCATGTCGCCGCTGACGCCGGAAAACCCGTCGAGATAGAGTCCGCGCATGTTGTTCCGAGCCGTCCGTTCGGCGGTGGTCTGCCCGGGGAAAGGCGGCAGGATACACCACCGCCGGGGCGCCGCGGCCCGCGGCGGGGCCGACCGCGTTCCCCCTTGTTTCGCCGGCGCCCCGCCGGTATCCTCGCCGGCCATGGACTACGACGTTCTCATCATCGGCGGCGGTCCGGCGGGCGCCGTTGCGGCGCTGCGCTCGGCGCAGCTCGGGCTGAAGGCGGCCGCCTTCGAGAAGGGACGTCATCCGCGCTTCCACATCGGCGAGTCGCTCCTCCCGCGCATGTGGACCCTCGCCCGCAAGCTGGGGCTCGAGGACGGGATCAAGGCGCTGCCGCACGTCCACAAGGTCGGTGGCTCGTTCGCCTTCGCGCACGAGACGAGCACGACCGACTACCACTTCGCCCGTGGCTTCCTGCCGGTGAACCACGAGACCCTCAACATCGAGCGCGGACCGCTGGATGATTTCCTCTGCCGCACGGCCCGTGAGGCGGGGTCGGAGATGCACGAGAACGTCACGGTGCGGCAGATCGTTCGGCTGGAGGAGGGACACGTCGAGCTCCTGGTCGAGCAGGGAGGCGTGCAGCGCAACATCACCGGCCGGTGGCTCATCGACGCCAGCGGCCAGGGGGCGGTCGTCGGCCGGCACCTGGGAGTGCGCCGCATGCTCCCCGACCTCAAGAAGGTCGCGTCGTACGGACACTTCGAGAACGTCTGGCGGCCGGCCGGCGTCCTCGGCGGCTACCCGCAGATCCTCATGTGCGATGAAGGCTGGTTCTGGTTCATCCCGCTCGACGAGAAGCGCACCAGCATCGGGCTGGTGCTGAGCGCCGAGGTGGCGAAGAAAGTCGACGTGCCGGCCGACCAGCTGGTCTTCTGGGGCATCGAGCGCAGCCCCCTGCCGAAGAAGTGGACCGAGAACGCCGTGTTCCCGAAGGAGACCTGGGTCTCGGCCGATTTCTCCTACACCTGCAGGCCGTTCGCGGGGCCGGGCTACTTCATGGTCGGGGACGCCGCCACGTTCGTCGATCCCATCTTCTCGACGGGCGTCACGCTGGGGATGATGACGGCGAACGAGGCGATCGAGACGATCGTGGCGATCGAGGCGGGGAAGATCAGCCGGGCCCGGGCGCGCCGGCAATACTGCCGCTTCGTCGAAGCGGGATCATCCTCCTTCTTCCGGCTGGTGCGCGGGTTCTACCACCACACCTTCCGCGAGCTGTTCCTGCACAACCTCGGGCCGTTCCGGCTGCACTCGGCGGTCAACTCGGTCCTGACCGGCAACGTCTTCCCGGACCTGACGTGGTCGCTGAAGTGGCGCATGGCCATGTTCGAGTTCTTCATGAAGGTCCAGAAGGTGACCCCGATCGTCAGGCGCCGCACCGGCTGGTCGCTCCTCACCGCGTCGCCGACCGCCTCCGAGTCCCACTGAAGGTCCGGCCGGCTGCTCCGGCCGCGCCGCCTCGATCAGCACGTTCCCGAACGGCGTCCCCTCGCGCGCCGGCACGCAGGAGACGCGCAGCCCTGTCCCGGCGGTCTCGAAGAGGCGCATCCAGTCGGCGGCGCTGCGGTAGTGGAAGCGCTGCCGCACCCGCCCGCGCAGGAGCGCAGCGAGCCGCTCCCCGGCGCGCGTCATGACGAAGCGCATCCCGGCTCCGGCGTCCGCCTCGCGCAGGTAGACCGCGCCGCCGGGGGACAGGTTTCGCAGCACCCGCCGCACCAGGTCCTCCTGCGCGGCCGCGTCGAGATAGTGCAGGACGTCGATGAGCAGCACCCGGTCCGCGCGCGGCGGCTCGAAGGCGGCGAGATCGGCCGCCTCGATGCGCGCCACACCCTCGAGCGCCCTGGCGGCGATGCCGGCGATGCGCGGACGTCCCTCGATGCCGAAAAGCTCGAGGTCCCGAGTCGACGCCCCGGCGCGCGACCGCGCGGTGTGCAGGAGCGCCATCGCGATGCCGCGGCCGCACCCGAGATCGACGAGGCGGCCGCCGTGGAAACTCGCGAGGCGATCGAGGAGCGCCCGGTAGACCGGGTCCCCGCGCAGCTTGCCGCGCACGAACTCCCAGTCGAACGGCGAGCCGTGGCCGTAGCGCAGGGCGGTCGCTTCCACGAGCGCGGACCACTCCGGGTCGCGCTCCCGCCGCCGCGCGATGGCGTAGGCGGCGAGCCCGAGGATCGGCGCGAGGATCGAGCCGAGGATGAGACTCCCGACGAGGAGGTCGCGGCCGAACGCCATCGCCCCCTGGTCGACGAGCCTCTGGAAGCTGAGGGGCGGCCAGGCTCCTTCGAAGAAACGGTGGCCGAGCCCGTAGGAAAACGCCAGGAGCCAGGGCGCCGTGAGCGGGTTGTTGATGTGCGCCGCGAGATACGTCACGAGACGGTTCAGCCGGAAGAGCCGCGCCAGCGGCAGGCAGAGCAGCAGGTGCGTGCCGTAGATCGGAGTGCAGCCGATGAACGCGCCCAGCGCCACGGCGGCCGCCTGCCGAGGCGGGGTGTCTCCCTCGGTCCGCAGCGTCCGGTGCAGCTCGCGCAGGTGCCCGTGCAGGCGCTGCCGCGTCCAGCGCCGCGACGGCGGAGAGGTCGGCGACGGCGGCTCAGACGGCAACGGCGGCCTCCGCCGGTGAAGGCAAGGGAGCGATGCGCAGGCCCGCCGAGGCCACGGCCTCGAGAAGCCGCGGCAGCGCTTCGAGCCCGGTGGAGCGCGGCGCCGCCCCGGTCGCGGCTCCGTGCCCGCCGTCATGGAGCACCAGGATGTCCCCCGCGGCGAGATCGCGCAGGAGACGCCCGGTGACGCGCTCGGGCCGGCGCGAGACGGTGTCGAGCCCGCGCCGCGTCCAGCTCACGAGCGTCAGGTCCCGCTCGCGCAGGAGCCCGTCGAGCCACGGGCTCCGCAGGCCCGCCGGAGCGCGGAAGTAGCGCGGCTCCCGGCCCGTCAGGCGCGCCAGGAGCGACTGCGCCCGGTCGATGTCGCGCCCCATCGCTCCGGGAGGGAGCATGCAGAAGCCGTTCGAATGCGCGAAGGAATGGTTCTCCACCCGGTGCCCGCGGCGGGCGATCTCCTCGACCAGCGCGGGATGCCGCTCCGCCTTGCGGCCGACGCAGAAAAACGACGCGCGCGCTCCCTTCGCTTCGAGGAGATCGAGCACCCGCGGCGTGGTGGCGGGGTCGGGACCGTCGTCGAAGGTCAGCGCCACCGTGCGCGCGGCCGGCGCGGGCAGGCGGCGCAGGTTGGCGCCGACGAGGGTGCTCTGAGGCCTGAGGCTGCCCCACGTCAGCAGCAGATGGTCGGGGATGATCGTCGCCACGACGAGCGGCCAGGCGCGCGGATCGGCGACGAGGAGCGCCCCGGCGGCGACGTGCAGGCCGGCCGAGAGCCGGACGAAGAACGGCGACTGACCGTCAGCCATCGATTCTCCGCGACGGCAGGCGGGTCACCGCCTCGCGATCGATCTTCCCGCGCGCCGTCAGCGGCAGTGCCGCAACGATGAGCACCTCGCGCGGCACCTTGTGGTCCCCCAGGCGGCCGCGGCACCAGCGGCGGATCGCCTCGCCGTCGAGAGCTTCGGGGGCGCAGGCGACGACCGCGCGCACCCGTGGCTCCCCGCCTCCGGGCGCCGCGACGGCGTGGACGACCACGTCGCGCACCGGGCGCAGGCGCGCGATGTGGCGCTCGACCTCATGCGGATCGATCTTGCGGCCGCGCACGTTGATGAGCGCGTCGAGCCGACCGAGCAGCTCCACCTCGTCGCCGTGACGCCGCGCCAGGTCCGACGTGACGAAGCGCCCGTCGCGCAGCGCGTCGTCCGGGTCGGGAAGGTAGGAGAGAGCGGCCGAACCCGAGCGCACGACGAGGCGCCCGGCGCCGCGGCCGGCGCCGGCCACCGGCTCCAGCCGCAGGCGCACGCCCGGGAGCGGGGCCCCGACGGTGCCGCGCTCGCCCGCCTCGCCCGACGGGTCGTAGGCGATGCCGCCGACTTCGCTCGCGCCGTAGAAGACGTGGGCACTCCGGTCGTAGCGCTGTCGCAGGCGCGCGGCGGTTTCGGGCCGGAGCGGTGCTCCGGCGGTGATGAGGAGCCGCAGCGTCGCGGGCCAGGCCGGGCCGTCGGCGAGGGCCACCAGCCCGGCGGCGAATGCCGGGACGGTGGGCAGGACCGTGCCGCCAAGCTTCTGCGCCAGGAGCCACGGCGCGAGCGGCACGCCGGCGTCGGGGACGAGAAGCGGCAGACCACGTGTCAGCGCCGGCACGACGAGGGACGACAGGCCGTAGCTGTGGGCGAACGGGACCGCCGCCACCAAACGATCGCCCTCGCCGATTCCCATTCCAGCGCGAATCGCCTCGTCGTCGGCGAGGAGCGCCTCGGCCGAGCAGGCGACGCCGCGAGGGCGGCCGCTCGAGCCTGAGGTCAGCTTGATCACGGCTGTCGAGGCGGGCAGGAGCGCGCCCGGTCCCGCGTCGCGCGCGGACGCGCGGCCTCGCCCGGACAGGCGCGCCAGCCGGAACGCGCCGCCCCCGCGGCGGGGAGCGCCGCGGCCGGGACCCGCCAGGGCGTGCACCCCCGGAGGTGCGTGCAGGATGGCGGCGAGCCCGAGGTGCCGCGCCGTGACCCGTCGTTCGCCGGCCGTGACTCCGGCGTCGAACAGCGCCACCGGATGTCCCGCGCGGCGGCAGGCGAGCAGGCCCGCGAGAAACCCGACGCCATTGCCACCGCGCAGGCCGACTGGCGCTCCCGCGGGCAGCCGGGCGCCCGTGAGCGGCCGCGCCAGGGCACGCGCCATCGCGTCGATCGCCGCGACCGTGACGGTGGCGGATGAGGACAGGACGAGCGGTTGGTCGCCGTGCCGCCGCGCCAGTCGATCGAACGCGGCGACGATGGGGTCGGACCCGGAGGATCGCACTGTGCGGCGATTCTATCGCACGCAAATGCGTGTGCTAGCATGCCTCGCCTCATCACGACTCTCTTGCGCCAAATCACAGGTCGAACGATGTCCTCCGGAACCCTCGCGGATCTCAAGCGTCCCCGTGTCGCCGTCACCGGCCTCGGCGCGGTGACCGGCTTCGGCTGGGGGATGGCGGCGCTGGAGGCGGGGCTCGCCTCGGGCCGCACCGCCATCGCGCCCCTGACGCGCTTCGACGCCACCGCGTACCCGACCCGGATCGCCGCGGAGGCGCCGGCGGCGCCCGCCGCGGTGCGGCGGGTCACCGGCTGGGGAGCGATGTCGCTGGCCGATCGCTACGCCGTGGCCGCGGCGCGTGAAGCGGCGGCAGCCTCCGGCCTGCCGTTCGACGCGAGCACCGGCGAGGGCGCCGGAGTCTTTTTCGGCGGCAGCACCGGCGGCCTCTACGAGTGCGAGCGGGTGTACGAGTCGCACCGGCGCGGGCGGCTGGCGCGCGCGCCGCGCGGTCCGATCCGGCGTCACCTGGTGCAACGCCCCGCGGAAGCGGTGGCGCGCCTCCTCGGCGCGGACGGTCCCGTCGAAACGGTCTGCTCCGCCTGCGCCTCGGGGACGCTGGCGATCGGCGCCGCCATCGATGCGCTCCGCCGCGGGGAGGTCAAGGTCGCCTTCGCCGGCGGCGCCGACAGCCTGGCGCGCGTCACCTATGGCGGGTTCAACTCGCTGCGTGCCGTGGATGCCTCCCCGTGTCGTCCCTTCCGCGCCGACCGCGCCGGCATGTCGCTCGGGGAAGGGGCCGGCGTGCTCGTCCTCGAGCGGCTGGACGACGCGCGCCGCCGCGGCGCGGCGATCCTGGCGGAGTGCGCCGGGGCCGGCGCGTCGGCCGACGCCCATCACATGACGGCACCGCGTCCGGACGGAGAGGGGGCGGCGCGGGCCATCACGCGGGCGCTCGACGAGGCGGGACGCCCGCCGTCCGAGGTCGCGCTCATCAACACGCACGGCACCGGCACGCCGCTCAACGACCGGGCCGAGTTCGCGGCCCTGCGGCGGGCGCTCGGGGCGGTCGCGTCGGACGTGCCGCTGGCGGTGACCAAGGGCAGCGTCGGCCACGTGCTCGGCGGGGCCGGGGCGGTCGAGGCGGTGGCGACGGTGCTCGCCATCGCGCGCCAGCGCCTGCAGCCCGCCCCCGGCGGCGGCGCCATCGATCCGGAAACACCGGTCCGGCTGGCGCAGGAGGCGCGCGCCGAAAAAGTCGGCGCGGCACTGTCGATCAACCTGGGCTTCGGCGGCGTCAACGCGGCGTTGTGCGTGGCCCACCCGGGGGAGACGGCGTGATCGCGGTGACCGGCCTCGGGACCGTCAGCGCCAGCGGCGCCGGGCGCGCGGCGCTCCTCGCTGACCTGATGCGCGGGACGCCGCGGTTGACGGAAATCCCGGCCGCCGAGGGCTGGCGGCCGGAAGGGGGCGCGCGGCGCGCGGGGCTCGTGGACCCGGCCGTGGTCGCGGAGGCGCTGCGCGGGCGGGACACCCGGCGCATGAGCCCGCCGTCCCGCTTCGCCATCGCCGCCGCCGGGCAGGCGCTGGCCGAGGCCGGTCTCTTGCGCGGAGAGACCATCGATCCCGAGACCGCGGTCGTGGCCGCGAGCGTGTTCGGGCCGGCCTCGTTCACGACGCGCCTGTTCGATCAGATTCTCGACGAGGGGCCGGCGGCCGCGTCGCCGATGCTGTTCAGCGAGTGCGTCGCGAACGCGGCGGTGGCGCAGGTCAACGTCGCCGCCGGCGCCGGCGGACCGAGCTTCGCCCTGGCGCAGGGCGAGGCAGGGCCGCTGCGGGCGGTGGCGCGCGGCGCCTCCGAGATCGAGGCCGGGCGGGCGCGGCGGGCGATCGCCGGCGCCGTGGAGGAGCTGCCGCCGGTGGTGCACGCCTTCCTCGACCGGCTCGGCGCGCTGGCGCGGCCCCCGCGGAACGAGGCCGCGGGAGAGCGGGGACGTCCCTTCGACAGACGCCGGGACGGCTACCACGCCGCCGAGGGAGCGACCTTCCTGGTCCTCGAGAACGAAGACGAGGCCGTCCGCCGCGGCGCGGCGATCCGGGCGCGGGTTCTCGGCGGCTTCTCCGCCTTCGACGCGACCGCTCCCGCCGGCGGCTGGGGACGCGGCGCCGCCCCGCTCGCGCGTGCGCTCGGCCGCGGACTCGAGCGGCTCGGGCTCGCGCCGGAGCGGATCGATCTCATCGTCTCGGGGGCGTCGGGCAGCCGCCACGGTGACCGGCTCGAGGCGCAGGTCCTGCGCGCCGCGTGGGGCGCGAGACCTCTGCCGCCGATCGTCACGCCCAAGGCGGTGACCGGCGAGTACGGCGGGGCCTTCCTCGCCGCGGCGATCCTCGCGGTCGAAGAACGAGGGGCTTGGGATGCCTCCTGGTATGCCGAGTCCGACGAGGCCTGCGGCCTCGCTCCGCACCAAGGTCCCATTCCCGGCGACGCGCGCACCATGCTGGTCACGAGCCTCGCCGCGGGGGGCAGCGCCTCCTGGCTCGTCCTGGAGCGCCCGTGACGGAGAGACGTTATGCGGTCGCCATCCCCGCCTATGAAGCGGCCGGCACCATCGGTGACGTCGTGCGCGGGACGCGGCGCCTGTGCCACGAAGTGCTCGTCGTGGACGACGGCTCGAGCGATGCCACCTCCGCCCGCGCGGCGGAGGCGGGGGCGCGGGTGCTGCGCCATGGGCGCAACCTCGGCAAGGGGCGGGCGCTGCGCACCGCGTTCGACGACCTGTTCGACCGCGGTTTCGACGCCGTCGTCACGCTCGATGCCGACGGCCAGCACCTGCCGGAGGAAATCCCGCGCCTGCTCGAGGTGGCCGGGGCGGACGGCGGCGCGGATCTCGTCATCGGCAGCCGGGCGCACCTCTTCGAGGCGATGCACCCGATGCGCCGCACCAGCAACCGCTCGTCATCACGGGCGATCTCGTGGTTCGCGGGACAGCGGTTCGAGGACGTGCAGAGCGGCTTCCGCTACTACACGCGGCGGGTCGTCGATCGCGCCGGCTTTCCCGAGGCGCGCTTCGAAGCGGAGAGCGCCATCGTGGTGCGCGCCGCGCGGCTCGGCCTCGAGGTGCGCTGCGTGCGCATCGCCCTGGGAGAGCCGGACGGCCGCGCCACGAGCCACTACCGTCCGCTCGTGGACAGCTTCCGCATTGCCGGGGCGGTGGTAAAGGCGCGCCTGCAGGCGGCGGCCGGAACACTCAGGTCGCGCAAACCTGCTCTTCCGCGCTGACCGGCTCTTTCAGGGGTGGGCCATCCTCCGGCCCGCGCCGCGATCTCAGAGATTCGCGGCCGGCTCCGACTCGATGTCCGGATCGGGCGGAAGATCTTCGAAAGCCTGGTCCGCCGCGGCGTGCAGCGGGGCGCGTCGCGCGTGAGCGGCCGACGGATGGGCGTGCAACGGATCCATGCCGGCCTGCACCTGCCTCGTCTCCGGGGCGCCCATCGTTTCCCAGGCCCCGACGCGGGCGATCCACTCCTGGCGCAGGACGTGGAGCGAAGTCAGCGTCACCGGCAGGCCGAGGACGACCGCCGGCAGCAGGCCGATCGAGCCGAGGATGTTGCGCAGGTCGCGGCTCTCCACCGGGCTGAAGGAAGGTGCGTACACGGCGCGGTAGTACTGGGCGATGACCCGGTAGGCATCCCGGACGAGGGCGGGCAGCCCCATCGCCTCACCGCCGGGGACGCAGTGGCCGCGCCCGATGCTGTCGAGGTAATCCTGCTTCGTGCGTCCCGGGGCGGCGGTCCAGGTGGCCGCGACGCGGCGCGGCGTGTGCGCGTCGCTGCCGCCGATGCGCGCATGAGCGACCCCGCCGCCGCGCGTGAAGCCGTCGAGCATGGCCTCGATCGCCGGCCGATGGCTCGGCGGACTCGAGCTGTTCGCCACCTCGACGGCCGGCACCAGCGGCAGAAGCCGCGCGAGGTCGCGCCGCGCCGAGGCGATGCTGCGGAACGACTGGAACGGATGGTTGAGGGCGAAGAGCAGCCCGCGCTCGCGCAGGTACGCGATGGTCTCGAAGGCGTCGTCGGCCAGCCGCCCGAGGATGCGATGATCCCGCTCGTCGAGCCCGTACACCGCCAGGTGCAGCCACTGCCGCGAAATCGGCAGGCGCACCTCGCGCTCCTCGCCGATGATGACGCGCGGCTCCTCCTCCGGGTGGCGCGACAGGAACTCCAGGGCGCCGTCGAGCGAGTCGTGGTCGGTGAAGCAGACGAAGTCCATGCCGCGCGCCAGGGCGGTCGCGAAGGCGCCCTCGGGGGTCATGTAACTGTCGCAGGCGTCGATGAGGTGCAGGCGACGCCATCCGGAGTGAAGGGTGTGAAGGTGGAGGTCGGCGCGGCGCCAGTCTTCCAAGAAGTCTCCGTAGCTCCGGGGCGCGGCGAACGCCGCTTCCGCGGGCGCGAAAGTATAATCCAGCGCGCGTGACCACAAGGATGCCGATTCTCGCGGCCGAAGGGCTGACGCGCACCTACCGGATCGGCTCCGGCACCGTCGCGGCGCTGCGCGCCGTGGACCTGGCGCTCGAGGCAGGCGACTTCGTCGTCGTGCAGGGTCCGTCGGGCTCGGGCAAGACCACCCTCATCAACCTGCTCGGGCTCCTCGACCGCCCCGACGCCGGGCGCGTGCTCCTCGACGGCCGGCCGGTCGAGCGCATGGACGAGGAGGAGCGCGCCGACCTGCGCCGCGACCGTCTCGGCTTCGTCTTCCAGACCTTCAGCCTGGTGCCCGTGCTGACGGCGGCCGAGAACGTCGCCTGGCCGATGGCGCTGCGGGGCGCGAAGGAGTTGGACGCGCGCCGCCGCAGCCTCGAGCTGCTCGAGCGGGTCGGCCTCGGCGGGCGGACGGAGGTCCGGCCCGATCTCCTGTCGGGCGGGGAGCGGCAGCGCGTGGCCATCGCCCGGGCGCTGGCCAACGAGCCACCGGTCGTCCTGGCCGACGAGCCGACCGCGCACCTGGACGGCGAGGCGGCCGAGTCGATCCTCGATCTCATGGCGGCGCTGAACCGCGAGCGCGGGGTCGCTTTTCTCGTGGCGACGCACGACGCGCGCGTCGTCGCCCGCGCGAAGCGCCGCCTCACCTTGAGGGATGGCCGCTTCGATTCCGATGGTCCGGCTGCTGCACCGGCGCCGGCGCCGGCACCGGTGCGCGGGACGGGCGCATGAGGCTCTGGACCTTCGCCGCCCGCAACATCGCGCGCAACCGGCGCCGCACGCTGCTCACGCTGGGCGTCGTCGTCTTCGGCTTCTCGGCGATCGCGCTCGCCGGCGGGTTCATGGCGCAGAGCCTGGACGGTCTGGCGGAGAGCACCATCCGCAGCGGCATGGGCCATCTGCAGATCGCCCCTCCGGGCGGCTTCGAGGACCACGGCCTCGAGCCGGGGGCCGGGCTCGAGGGCTCGGATCGCATTGCCGAGACGCTGCGGCGCGAGCCGGGGGTCGCCGAGGTCCTGCCACGGCTGGAATTCACCGGGCTCCTGAGCGACGGGCGGCGGTCGGTGCCGTTCCTCGGCCTCGGCGTCGATCCCGCCCCCGAGGCGAAGTGGATGGAGACGCCGGGGGCTCTCGAGGCGGGCCGCTGGCTCGAGAGCCGCGACGAGCGCGCCATCGTGCTCGGCGTGGGGCTGGCGCGCACCCTGGGGGCGAAGGGCGGCGACGGTCTGACGCTGCTCTCCACCGGCGCCGACGGCACCCTCAATGCGATGGACGCAGTGGTCACCGGGATCGTCCACTTGCCGATCAAGGAGCTGGACGATCGGTGGCTGGCGACCAGCCTCGGCCTGGCGGATGAGCTGGTCGGCGCCTCCGGGCGCGTCACGCGCCTCGTCGTCGTGCTGGAGAAGCGGCGCGGGGCCGAGGCCGTCGCGAGTCGCCTCGAGTCGCGGCTGCGGGCCGCGGGCTTCGCCGTCGAGGCGCGGCCGTGGGAGGCGCTCGCCCCGTTCTACCGGCAGGTTCGCCTGCTCTACCTCGGGATCTTCGGCTTCATGGGGATCGTGCTCGTGGTCGTGGTGCTGCTCGCCACCGCCAACACCATGATGATGGCGGCCACCGAGAGGACGCGCGAGATCGGCACCCTGCGGGCGCTCGGCACGCGACCCTCGCTGGTGCGCGGCCTCTTCCTGCGGGAGGGAGTCCTGCTCGCGATCGCCGGCTCGGTGCTCGGCGCGCTCCTGTCGCTCCTGGTGCGCGTCATCCTCAACCACTCGGGCCTGATGCTGCCGCCGCCGCCCGGGGCGACCCGCGCCATGCCGCTGCACGTGCAAGCGTATTTCGTAGCGTACGCCGCCGGGGCGATCGCCATGCTGGTCACCCTCACCCTGGCCGCCTGGCTTCCGGCGCGCCGGGCCTCGCGCATTCCCATCGTCGAGGCGCTGACGCATGTCTGAGGTCGCGCGGCGTCTTCCGCCGATGGCGGTCGCCCTGCTCGCGACGATCGCTTCGTCGTCTCCCATGCCCGCCGGGCCGGCTTCTGCGCAGGACGCGGCGGCCACGCACGGCGGGCCGGCCGAGGAAGCCCAGGCGCTCCTGAAGGCGGCCGACGCGCCGCGCCGCCTCATCAGCGAAGGGTCGATCCGGATCCGCGCGACGGTCGAAGAACCGGGGACCGCACCGGTCGTCTCCGACCTCGAGGTCCTGGTGAAGGGCGAGGAGCAGTCCCTGTGCCTCTTCCACGGCGGGCCTTTCGCCGGGCGGCGCATCCTGGCGAATGGGACGAAGGTGTGGCTGATTTTTCCCGACACGGCGCGGCCGATCGCGGTCAGCCCGAGCCAGCGGCTGGTCGGCGGTGCGTCGATCGCCGACGTGGCGCGCCTGCGCTTCGAGGGGTCGTTCGACGCGACCCTGCGGCCCGGCGAGGAGACGGACGCTTCCGGAGGCCGCAGCCTGGTCCTCGATCTGAAGGCGCGCGATCGATCGGTGCCGTACGCCTCGGGGACGCTGTGGATCGGTGCGGACGACCACCTGCCGCAACGCGCCGTCTTCCGGTTGCGCTCCGGGATGGACGCGAAGGAGGTCCGTTTCGCCTCGTACGAGAAGACGAAGCGCGGCCCGGCGCTCCGCCGCGAGGAGATCGTCCACCTGCTGCCGAACGAGAAGGGCTGGCGGACTGTCCTCGAGTACCTCGGCGAGGAGGCCCGCCCGATCGATCCGGCCCTGTTCACCCCGGAGCACGCACGTGACGCCGTCTGACGCCCGGAGCCGGCGGCGCGTCGTCGTGACCGGGATCGGCGCGGTCACCGCGGCGGGGGTCGGCGTCGAATCTTTCTGGCGGAGCGCGCTCGAGGGGCGCTCGCACCTGGCGCCGGCGAACGGCAGCATCGCCGCCCGCTTCGGGCGTCTGTCGGTCGGCCGGGCGCCGCTTCCTCCCGAGGCGGAAGGGGAGCGGGCCGGCGCGGCGGCCATCCTCGCCGCGCAAGAAGCGATCCACGGCGCCGGTCTCGAGGTCAGGGTCCGGGCGTCGGGCGTCGCGACCGATGCACTTCCGGCCGAAGCAGGTCTGGTGCTCGGAACCTGTCTCGGCGGCATGCAGCCGGCCCTGGGGTGGATCTCGGAGGTCAACCAGGCCGACTCCATCGGAGAAGCGGCGCCGCCGTTCCCCTCCGAAGCGGGGCTGGCGGCACCGGCGCGACGGGTGGCGCGCGCCTGTCATCTGCTCGGGCCGATCCTCACCGTCTCGACGGCCTGCTCCTCCGGCGCCGCGGCCATCGCCGAGGCGTGCGCCTGGATCCGCGACGGCGGCGCCGATCTCATGCTCGCCGGCGGGGCGGAATCGCTCACGCCGTTCGTGCTCTCGGGCTTCGCGATCCTGCAGACGCTGACACCGGGCTTGATGCGGCCATTCGATCGCCGCCGCGACGGGCTCGCGCTCGGAGAAGGGGCGGCCATCGTCGTCCTGGAGGAGCGCGAAGCCGCGCGCCGCAGGCGCGCGCCGATCCTCGCCGAAATCCTCGGAGCCGGCACGACCGCCGATGCGCACCACATGACCGCCCCCGCGCCCGAAGGGGAGGGGCTCGGCCGCGCCATCGAGGCCGCCCTCGCCCAGGCGCGCCTCGACGCTTCGTCGGTCGGCTTCGTCAACGCCCACGGCACCGGCACGGTGCACAACGATCGGGCCGAGGCGGCGGCGCTGCGCCGCCTGTTCCGGCGCAACGGCGGCCCGCCGATCGACGCGGTCAAGCCGGTCACCGGCCACACCCTGGGCGCGTCCGGCGCGCTCGAAGCGATCCTGTGCCTGCGCGCCATCGAATCCGGCCTCGTGCCGCCGACCATCGGCTGCGAGGAGCCGGAGACCGACCTCGACATCGTGCGCGGCGGGCCGCGCCGCGGCGGGATGACCACGGCCCTGTCGCTGTCGTGCGGATTCGGTGGTCACAACGCCGCCCTGGTCGTCGCCGCGCCGTGAGTACGGCGCGCCGTTCGATGAGGCCCCTCCCGTGAGGTTCGTTCGCTTCGACCCGGCCCCGGCGCTGGCCGGGTTCGGCCTCGTCACGGTGCGCGATTCGGGCAGCCTCGCGCTGGGAGTTGCGGGAGAGATCCTGCGCGAGGATCCCGCCTTTCCGTTGTTCTCCGGTCCCGAGGACGGCGAATCGCGACGGCGCGATCGTCATGGGACGCTCGCCCTCATCGCCGCCCGCGAGGCGATCGAGCAGGCCGGCGTCGGGCCGGCCGGCGCGGGGCTGGCCGGCGAAGGCCTGACCGGAGTCGAAGGGGAACGCTGCGGCGTCGTCATCGGCACGACGCACGCCTCCGCGGAGCGCAACGGGCGCTATGCGCTCGACCTCGCCGATCGGGACGCCACGCTCAGCCCGTCCCTGTTCGTCAGGACGACCTCGGGCGCGGCGGCAGCGGACATCGCCTTCGCCTTCAAGATGGGCGGACCGGGTCAGACCTTCGTCTCCGGCTGGACGGCCGGCGCCGAGGCGATCGCCGCCGCGGCCCGATCGGTCTCGGGCGGGACGGCGGATCTGGTGCTCGCGGGCGGTGTCGAGACGCCGGGGCCGATCTTCGCGCGGTCCGGTCCCTTCATCTCCGAGGGGGCGGCGATCGCCGTGGTGACGGTCGCGGCTCCGGCCGGAAGGCCCCGCCTCATCGCCTACGGTCGTGGCCGTGCCGCCGAGGTGCACGCGCTGCACGAAGCCGGTGAAGCGGCCCGCTCCTTCGAATGCGACACGGTCATCGTGGCCAACGACCTCGAAGCGGATCCGTGGCTGAACGCCGCTGACGCCGACGAGGAGGCGTTCGTCCCCCCGCGCGCGCGGCGGCTACGGGTCGGGGAACTGGCCGGGGCTTTGGGCGCGGTCGGCGTCGTCGTGGGGTGCGCGATGAGCGCGGACGTCCCCGGACGGAGCCTCGTGGTGGCGCGCGATCCCTCGGGCGAAATCGCCGCGCTCGTGATCGGCTGACGACGCTCCCGCTTCGTACTCTTCGAGATAGGCGTCGGCCTTCATCAGCCGCTGCGTCCTCAGGAGCACGCGGGTCAGGTAGGGGATCTGCGACGGGCGGACCTGCTTCATCCAGTCGGTCCAGCGCTTCTGGCCGCCGAGATTGAGGATCGATCGCCGCCAGGTCTCGGCATACAGCTCGAGGAAGCGGCGCGGGCCGAGCTTCGGCTCCCACAGGAGATGGTGCATGTCGTACTGGAACCACGGGGCGTCGCGGCGGAGCGTCGGGTGGTCGCGGTGCAGCTCCGTCCCCGGCAGCGGCGTCAGGATGGTGTACCCGGCGCGCTGCAGCTTGTGGGCGTCCACGAACTCCCACAGCGTCCTGAACTCGTCCTCGCCCCAGTCGGGGTCCACGACGAAGTTGCCGGTCACGCCGTAGCGGTACTCGCGCGCCACGCGGGCCGCCTCGATGGTCTCGCTGACGGTCGCGTCCTTCGTCAGGCGATCGAGCAGGCGGTCCGACGGCGCCTCGAGTCCGAAGAAGATGTCGAAGTCGCGCGCCAGCGGCCGCCACGCCTCGAGCAGGTCCGGGCGGCGCGCCACCAGGTCGGTGCGGCTCTGCACCAGGATCCAGCGCTTGCGCACACCGCGCTCGCGGAGCGCTTTGGCCAGGGCCAGGCTGCGATCGGCGTGGTTCCAGAACAGATCGTCCACGATGAAGATGCTGTCGCCGCACGCGGCCAGATCGTCGACCACCGCGCCGATCGATCGCTCCCGGAAAGACCGGTCGTAGAGCTGCCAGACCGAGCAGAAGTTGCAGCGGAAAGGGCAGCCGCGCGCGGTCTCCACCAGCCACACGGGCTTGAACAGGAGGCAGTGATAGCGATGCCGGTACCGGTCCACCGTGTCGCGCGCTGGCTGGGGCACCTCGTCCAGCCCGGCGCGATCCTCGAGCGGCGGCGTGCTGCGCCAGCCGTCCGGCGTGCGCAGGCGCAGCCCGGGCACGTCCGACGGCGGCCGGCCGGCGGCGATCGCCTGGGCGAGCGCCGGCAGGACCACCTCGCCGTCGTCGATGACGATGGCGTCGAGCTCGGGAATCTCCAGCGGAGTCGGGAAGGCGGAGGCGGCGTGCCCGCCGACGACGAGGTACGCCTCCGGCGCGCGGCGCCGCAGCTCGCGGACGCGCTCCCGCACGTCGTCGAACTCGAGGGCGTGCATGCACGACAGGCCGATGAGCCGCGCCCGCGGGTTCGGGCGGCGGTACAGGGGATCCAGCCGTTCGTCGCGGACGGTCACGCGCGCACCGCGCGCCCGCAGCGCGGCGGCGACGTACTCCAGGCCCAGCGGCTCCACCCGGAAGAACGGGCCGAGCCCGAACCGTTCGTTCCCGGTCCGCGGGCGCAGCAGGAGCACATCGATCACGACGGAATCCCCCCTCCCAACCCCGACTTCGCGTAGGATACACGGCCGGCATGGCCCTGTCGGATCTGTTCCGCACGAAATCCGTCGATTCCCTCTCGCGCGAAGCGGGCGGGGACGGTCATGCCACGGGGCTGAAGCGGACCCTGACCGGTCTCGACCTGATGATGCTCGGGATCGGGGCGGTCATCGGCACCGGGATCTTCGCCGCCATCGGCACCGCCACCGCCGGCAACGCCGACCGGCCGGGCGCCGGGCCGGCGATCATCGTCTCCTTCATCATCACCGCCATCGCCTGCGTGTTCTCGGCCCTGTGCTACGCCGAGTTCGCGTCGATGATCCCGATCTCCGGCAGCGCCTACACCTACGCCTACGCCACGCTGGGCGAGACGATCGCCTGGATCATCGGCTGGGACCTGATCATCGAGTACGCCGTCGGCAACATCGCGGTGGCCATCTCGTGGGCGTCGTATTTCAACGACGTCCTGAAGCACACGGTCGGCTGGACCATGCCGGTCTGGGTGTTCACCGACCTGCGCACCGCGCTGAAGACGCCGGAGATCCTCGCGGCGGCGCCGCACGTGTTCGGCGTGCCGATCGTGCTCAACCTGCCGGCGGTCCTCATCGTGGCGCTGGTGACCTGGGTCCTGGTCATCGGCGTGAAGGAGAGCGCCCGGGTCAACAACCTGATGGTGGCGCTCAAGATCGTCATCCTGCTGCTGTTCGTCGCGGTCGGCTGCACCTACGTCAAGCCCGACCACTTCACGCCGTTCTTCCCGGGCGGCTGGGCCGGGGTGCAGGCGGGGGCCGCGCTGATCTTCTTCTCGTTCATCGGCTTCGATGCCGTCTCCACCGCCGCGGAGGAGTGCAGAAACCCGCGCCGCGACATCCCGATCGGCATCCTCGGATCGCTCGGGGTCTGCACGCTCCTGTACATCGCGGTGGCGACGGTGCTCATCGGCGTCATGCCGTGGAGCGGCCTGGGCGTCGCCGATCCGCTCGCCAAGGCGCTGGCCTTCATCGGCCAGGATCGCGCCGCCGGCATGGTGTCGTTCGGCGCGGTGGTGGCGATGACGGCGGTGCTGCTGGTGTTCCAGCTGGGCCAGCCGCGCATCTTCTTCTCGATGTCGCGCGACGGGCTGCTGCCGAAAATCTTCGCGAGGGTCCACCCCCGGTACCAGACGCCCCACGTCACCACCATCTGGACCGGCGCCTTCGTCGCCTTCTTCGCGGCGTTCGCTTCGCTGGACGAGATCATCGAGCTGACCAACATCGGGACGCTGTTCGCCTTCATCCTGGTCTGCGTCGGCGTGATGATCCTGCGTCACAAGGACCCGGCACGGCCGCGTCCCTTCCGGATGCCGTGGGTGCCGCTCCTGCCCATCTGGCTGCTGATGATGTGGTTCCTGCCGGGGGCGCTCCTCGGCGCGGAGGACTGGGGCGCGCGGCTCGAATACCTGATCCTCTTCGCGATCGCCGCGCTGGGGCTCGGCTTCTCGGTCGTCGGCATCCATGCGCTCGTCCGCCGGCGCACGGTGCCGGAGCTGGTGCGGACCGAGTTCTGCCTCGCCGGGATCGCGTCCTGCCTCTATCTCATGCGTGGGCTGCCGGCCTTGACCTGGTGGCGCTTCCTGGGGTGGCTGGCGATCGGCCTGTTCATCTACTCGCTGTACGGCGTGCGCCACAGCCGGCTCGCCACCGGGCCGGTCACGCCGCTGGCGTCAGGTCTGAAGGGGCTGGCTGTCGTGACGGCGATCGCCGCGGCCGCGGCGTGGTGGTTCCTGCCGCACCCGACGTCGCTCATCGCGCCGATCGCGATGTTGTTCGCCTTCTCGGCGTTCGCGCTCTTCGCGAACCGCCGCCCGACCGCGGTCTAGTTCTTCGCGGGCGCGCGGTACCCGGGGCCGAGCAGGATGCGGCCCGGCGTGGCGCCGGTCGCCTTCCCGTTCTCGATCACAGGCCGGCCGTTGACGATCACGTGGACGATCCCGTCGGAGAGCTGCTGCGGCGCTTCGAAGGTGGCGCGGTCGATCACCTTGGCAGGGTCGAAGATGGTCAGGTCGGCGAAGAGTCCCTGGCGCACGAGGCCCCGGTCGACGAGGCCAATCCGATGGGCGGGGAGCGAGGTCATCTTGCGGACCGCTTCCTCGAGCCCGAGCGCGTGCTGGTCGCGCACGTAGCGACCCAGGACGCGCGGGAAGGAGCCATAGGCGCGCGGGTGGGTGAGCGACGCGCCGAGCGTGCCGTCGGGCCGCACGCCGGCGGCATCGCAGTCGAAGGACACGTACGGCGCCACCAGCGCCTTCCTGACGTCGTCCTCCGACATGACGAAGTAGACGGTGTCGATCGTCCCGCCCTCTTCGAGCAGGAGGTCGAACATCGCGTCGATCGCGTCCACGTGGCGAAGCGCCGCGATCTCCGACAGGCGCTTCCCCTGGACCGCCCGGTTGGCGGGGGTTTTCACCCCCATGATGAGGATGCCCTCGGCCCCGCCGGAGGCGTTGAAGAGGCGCTCGAACCCCTCGCCGGGGGTCTCGAGCTGGCGCCGCAGCTTCGCCCGCCCGGCCGGATCGGCGAGCCGCTTCAGGAGCGCCTGCAGGCCTCCCTCCGACGCCTCGGGAGGAAGCGACGCCGCCAGGCCCGTCATGGCCGCGGGGTACGGATAGATGTCGGCGGTCATGTCGATGCCGCGGTCGCGGATCGAGTCGATGTGCTGGAGGAGCTCCGGCATCCGCCCCCAGTTGGTCCGGCCGGACGCCTTGAGGTGCCAGATCTCGACGGGGCAGCCGGCCCTCTCGCCGATGGTCGCCGCCTCGTCGATGGCGTCGAGAACCTTCTCCCCTTCGGTGCGCATGTGGGTGGCGTAGAAGCCGCCCTGCTTCGCGGCGACCGTGGCGAGGGCGACCAGCTCGTCGGTCTTGGCGAACGCGCCCGGCGGATAGATGAGCGACGTGGAGAGACCCCAGCAGCCCTGCTCCATCGCCTGCGCCACGCGCTGTTTCATCGTCTCGATCTCGGCGGGGGTCGGGTCGCGATCGGCGCCCTGGAGGACGTTCTCGCGCACCTGGGCGGCGCCGACCATGTGGGCGAAGTTGAGCGCGGTCCCTTTCCTGGCGACGGCCTTGAAGTACCCGGCATGGTCGCGCCAGTCGATGGTGAGGCCCAGGTCGCGCACCTGCGCCTGGGCCTCGCCGCGGCTGTAGTCGCTCATCGGCCCGACCGAGCCTCCTTCGCCGGTCAGCTCGGTGGTGATCCCCTGGGTCGTCTTGCTCAGCACCTGGGGATCGACCAGGACGGTGTATTCGCTCTGCCCGAGCATGTCGATGAAGCCCGGGGCGACGACGAGGCCGCTGACGTCGATCACCCGCTTCGCCTTGCGGCCGTCGAGCCGTCCCATCGCCACGATCCGGTCGCCCGTGATTGCCACATCGGCCTTGAACCACGGGTTGCCCGTGCCGTCGACCACCCGGCCGCCGCGCAGGATCAGGTCCACCGGCGCGGCTGGGGTCGCGGCCGCGTGGATGGAGCCTGCGAGGCCGGCGAACGCCAGGAGCGCGACGAGCGGGACGGATCGCCGGCAGCCAACCGCTTTCATCGCAGCTCCTTTTCGGTGACCTCGGGTCCGGCGACGACGAGGACCGACTGGTCGGGGGTCACGTAGCGACGCGCCGCCTCGATCGCAGCGCCCTTGTCGATGCGCGCGATGAGGGCGGGCGCCCGGTCGGCGAAGTCGAACCCGAGACCCTGGTATTCCGAGTCGGCGAGGAGCGCGGCGGCGCCGAGGTTGGTTTCGAAGCGGCGCGGGATGGCGGCCGCGAGCGCCTGCTTCGCATCGCCGAGCTCCCGCGGGGTCGGGCCGCGGCGCAGGAACTCCTTGACGGTCGTGCGCATCAGGGCGACCGCCTTGCGCAGGCCCTCGGGCGCAACCCCGGCGCGCACCACGATCGGCCCGGCGGTCAGGCCCGCCCAGACATAGGACGACGCGTGATAGGCGAGGCCGGCCTCCTCGCGCACGCTGCGGCCGATGCGCCCGCCCATGCCGAAGTCCC
Source organism: Verrucomicrobiia bacterium (assembly GCA_035638075.1). Lineage (GTDB taxonomy): Bacteria > Acidobacteriota > Polarisedimenticolia > Gp22-AA2 > Gp22-AA2 > DASRAU01. The sequence goes on along the minus strand of DASRAU010000027.1, from coordinate 141,369 downwards.
CGAGCGTGGAGTTCATGACCATGACCGCCTGCAGGTCGCCTCCGAGCCGTTCGATCTGCGGCGTGAAGCCCCAGGCGACGTCTCCCTGCGTCTTGCCGGCGATCGGCCTGGTCACGATGGAGGCCCGCTCGAGCGGCGTGGCACGCGGCAGGGGAGACGGGTCGCCGGGCCGCGAGGTCCAGGTCCCGAACACGCGCCGCACCTGCTCGAGGGCGTCGCGCTCGTCGAAATCACCGGCGATCCCGAGCACCGCGCCGCGCGGGCCGCCGCGCGCGGCGAAGAACGAGGCGAGGTGCGCCCGCGTCATCGGCTCGACGGTCGCGCGCGTGCCGGTGATCGGCTCGCGGTAGGGATGCCCCGCCGGAAAGACGCCGGCGCAGAGCAGGTCGTCCGCCTGGGCGGCGGTGTCCTGCTCGCGCTCGGTGAGCTCCGTGAGGATGCGCGCCCGCTCTCCGGCCACCTCGTCCTCGGGGAAATCCGGGGAGGAGGCGAGCAGGTGCAGGCGCTCGAGCGAGAAGGCCAGGTGCCGCGACAGGGCACGCACGGTGAGATCGAGGCTGTCGAGCCGCGCCCGCGCGTCGAAGCCGATGCCGAGTGCGTCGAAGTCCTCCGCCAGGCGCGCCCCGGAGAGGCCGCCGGCGCCGCGATCGAGCAGGCGCGCCGCGAAGTGCGCGGTGCCCGACGCTCCCGGAGGATCGAAGGCGCCGCCGGCCCGGATCATGAGGCGCAGGCCGATCGAGCGCGTGGACCGGTTGGGTCGCAGGATGACGACCAACCCGTTCGGCAACTCGTGCTTCCGGGCCGCGACCAGGCTTCCGGTGGAGGTCTTCTTCACGGTGGTCGCCGGGCTCACGGGCGCAGCCATCCGACGGTGCGGTGCGTCTCGTCGAGGCGGGTCTTCGCGAAGCGGGCGGCGTCCTCCGCCGTGACGGCGGCGACCCGGCGCGGCAGGTCGAGCCAGATGCCGTGACCGCCGATGGTCTCGAAGAAGCCGAGCTGGTGCGCGAGATCGGTGACGCTCTCGCTTTCGAGGGCGTAGCGGGCGAAGAACTGCTCCTTGGCCCGCGTCAGGTCGGCCTCGGTGAAGCTCCCGGCCGCGACCGCCTCGATCTCCCCGAGGGCGGCGGCTTCCAGGCGACCCAGGTCCACTCCTTCGCGGGCGGTCGCCTGGACCGTATAAAGATAAGGATGCCGGGTCGGGATCTCCTGGGTGCCGAAATCGGCCGCCAGCCCGCCGTCGATGAGCGCCCGGTAGAGCCGCGACGCCTTGCTCGGCCCCCGGCCCGACCCCGACCACGAGTTGACGCTCGGTCCGCCCGCGAGCAGCCCGTCCACGACGAGGAGGGTCGCGAACTGCGGGTCGGCCGCGGCCGGCGCCGGCCAGGACATGTGCAGGTAGGACGCGCCCGACGGGCGCTTCAGGCTGACGCGCCGCTCCCCCGACTGCTCAGGCTCGAGCGTCCGCACCGGCGGGATCTCCGGGCCGCGCTTCAGCCGTCCGTAGTGGCGGCGCACCAGCGCCGTCCCCTGCGCCTCGGTGAAGTCGCCGCTCGCCACGAGGATGGCGTTGTTCGGGACGTAGTAGGCGCGATAGTGGCGGTAGAGATCCTCGCGCGTGATGGCGCGCAGGTCCGACAGGTAACCGATGGTCGGCCAGCGATACGGGTGCGCCTGGATTGCCGTGCCGGAGACCTCGCGCTCGAGGTAGGTGCGCGGGTCGTTCTCGCCTCCCTGCAGCTCGGAGATGACGACGGTGCGCTCGCGCTCGACCTCCTTCTGCTCGTACAGGCACTCGGTCATGCGCGACGCCTCGATGCGCAGCATCTCGTCGAAGGCCGAAGCCTGCACCGTCTCGAAGTAGGTGGTGACGTCGAGCCAGGTGTAGCCGTTCCACAGGCCGCCGGCGAGCTCGACGCGCCGGGTGATCTCGTCGCGGCCGTAGCGCCTGGTGCCCTTGAAGTTCATGTGCTCGGCCCAGTGCGAGATGCCGGTGACTCCCGGGCGCTCGTCCTTCGAGCCGACCCGGTACCAGCACCAGACCGACACGAGCCCCGTGCGCGGCATCGGGGCCAGGAGCACGCGCAGGCCATTGGCGAGCGTGAAGGCGCGCGGGCGCGGCGCGCGCGGCACGTTCCCGGCCGGCGCGGTGGGTTTCGAATGGGCGGCGCCCGCGGATTTCGGTCGGGTGGCGCGCGTGCCGCGGGTCATGCGCGGGCCTCCTCCAGGGTTGCGGCGTGGCGGCGCCGGCGGCGATCGAGCGCCACCGTCTGGGCCGCGAGCAGCACATAAGTGACCCCGCCCGCCCAGAGCGGGGCGCGCAGGTTCATGGCGCTCAGCACCCCGGTCATCGTCGGACCGAACGAGGCGCCGAGCATCGCCGTGCTCGAGAGAAGCGCATAGGACGAGGCGCGCACGGCATCGGGGATGTGATCGCCGGCGATGGCGTAGGCCAGCGTCGGCGCCCCGCCGACCGCGAGACCGAGCAGGACGCGCGACAGCGCGAAGCCGATGACCTCATGCATGAGGGCCATCACCACGATGAGGAAAGCCCCCGCGACGAGGCTCAGGAACAGAAGCCGCGTGGCGTGGGCGCGGCGGCCGGCGACGCGCCCGAAGACGTACGCCGATGCAGCTCCCGCGAAAGCCCCGCCCGACATGACGACCCCGGTGGTCGCTTCGACCGAGTGCGCCGTCATTCCGGGCGCCGCGATGCACAGGGGCACGACGAGGAAGAGCGCGCGATCGACCATGTTCACCAGGAACAGCAGCGGCAGGAGCGGCAGCAGCAGCGGCAGCCGGAGGATGGCGCCGAAGGAGGGCTTGGCGACGCGTGGTCCGCGCAGCCGCTTCGGCAGGATGGCCCGCCACCCTGCGGCCACCGGCCCCGCCGGGGCGAGGACCACCGGCGCGTCCCCCTGCTCCGCGGCCGGGATATCCCGGTAGAGCAGCAGGACGAACAGAAACGCCAGCGTGCACAGCGTGCAGGTGACGAGGTAGGTGTTGCGGATGCCGATCGTGGCCGCCAGCAGGCCTCCGACGAACGGCCCGATGGCGGTGCTCATGATCTGCGTGGCCTGCAGCGTGCCGACGGTGTACCCGATGCGCTCGCGCGGGCAGCCATGGGTCACGAGCGCCACCGACATCGTCCCGAAGCCCGAGAACAGGCCCAGCATGATGCGCAGCGCCAGCACCTGCCAGACGGTGCGCGTGAAGAACATCAGCCCCCAGTGCACCGCGATGGTGAACAGCACCCGCTGCACCATCACCTTCATCCCGAGGTGATCGGCCAGACGTCCCCAGAAGGGGCCGAGGATCGCCGCCAGGAACGGGCTCACCGTGAGAAGGAAGCCCGACCAGAGGGCGATGCGCGCCTCTCCCTTGACGCCGATCGACTCGATGTAGAAAGGAAGGAACGGGGTGACGAGGGTAAAACCCAGGAAGATCATCGCCGCGGCGATGTTGACGGCCAGCTGGTTGCGTCTCCATGTCTCCCGCGGCAGCCCCCCCCAGGACATGCGGCGTATGGTATGACACCGACCGTGGTCCGTCTAGAATGCGGCGCGTGATCGCGAAGCGAAAGGAAGGGAAAAAGTGAGCGGTGGCTGGAGCGGTGGACAGCCGCTCGTCGAGGTGTGGCGCGGCGACCACGTCGAGTCGGTGCATTCCGGCGGGATCGCGGTCGCGGACGCCCGCGGCCGCACGCTGCGGGCGCACGGCGACCCGGAGGCCTCGACCTACCTGAGGTCGGCGGCGAAGCCCGCCCAGGTCCTGCCCCTCCTGATGAGCGGGGCGGCGGAGCGCTTCGGCCTGATCGACGCGGAGATCGCCGTCATGATCGGCTCGCACGGCGGCGAGCCGATGCACGTCGAGGCGGTCCGGTCCATCCTCGACAAGATCGGTCTGCCGGAGGCGGCGCTGCAGTGCGGGGCGCATGCGCCGTTCCATCGCCCCTCGGCGCAGTTCCTGCGCGAAGCGGGGCGGCGACCGTCGGCCCTGCACAACAACTGCTCCGGCAAGCACGCCGGCATGCTGGCGCTGGCCCGGCAGATCGAGGCGCCGGTCGAGCGCTACCTCGAGGAGGATCACCCGGTGCAGCGACGCATCCGCGACACCATCGCGGCTTTGGCCTCGGTGCCGGCGGCGGCGATCCCGGCAGCGATCGACGGCTGCTCGGCGCCGACCTTCGCGCTGTCTCTGGCCGCGGCCGCGACGCTCTATGCGCGGCTGGTCGAGCCCGAAGGGCTCCCGTCCAGCCTGGCGGACGCGGCGGGACGCGCCGTCGCGGCCATGCGCCGGCACCCGGACATGGTGGCGGGGACCGACCGGCTCTGCAGCGACCTGATGCGCGCCTCGAGCGCGGGGCTCATCGCGAAGATCGGCGCGGAGGGCTTCTACGGGCTCGCCTGGCTCGACCAGGGGCGCGGCCGGGGAGCGGCCCTCAAGATCGGCGACGGGGACGACGGCGACCGGGCGCGTCCGGCCGCGGCCCTGGCTCTCCTGCGCGCCGAGGGGGCGCTGACGGCTGCCGCGGCGGAAGGGCTGACCGACCGCTATGCGCCGCCGCTCAAGAACCATCGCGGCCTCGTGGTCGGTCGCCTGCGTGTCATGCTCGACGGAGGGCCTCCGGAGTCCCGCTGAGTCGCCGGGCAGCCTCGATCCCGCGTGCTATACTTTTCCGCGCCTCGTCCCAGGTGCGGGCCGCGTCGGTTCCTCGGGGACGGGCCCACTTTTCCGTGCAACCTCCGCGAAAAACATTCCGGCTCCTGGCCGCTGCCCTCGTGACCCTCTCCGTGGCCGCCGGTCTGCCTCTGCTCGCGCAGAAGATGCCCAAGTCGGCGCCGAAGGAAGGCCGGCAGATGGGTGACGTGGCGTTCGACTTCACCCTCAAGGACCTCGACGGCAAGCCGCACCGCCTCAAGGACCTGCGCGGCCACGTCGTGCATGTGGTCTTCTGGGCCACCTGGTGCATGCCCTGCCTCGAGGAGGTTCCCGACCTCAAGGCGGCCTACGCCCGCTACCACGAGCAGGGATTCGAGATCCTCGGCGTGACCGTGCCGATGAGCCAGACGCCCGAGAAGGTGCGCGAGTTCGTCACCAGGCAGGAGCTGCACTACCCGATCCTGTGGGACGAGGGGATGGAGCTGATGGGCCGCTACCGCGTCGATTCTCTGCCGCGGAATTTCCTCATTGATCGGGACGGGATCATCCGCTATGCGGGGACGTCGCTGCCGGACAACTACGAGGACTACCTCAAGTATTCCTTGTTGAAGCCCGCCGCGGCCCCTGCCGGAGCGTTTTGAACCGCCGCCGCGAGCAGGCCATCCTGGTGGGGGTCGGGCGCGGCCCCGGCGATCGCGCCGCCCTCGACGAACATCTGGACGAACTCGAACGGCTTTCCGAGACGGCCGGGGCGCGCGTCGTCGGCCGCATCATCCAGGAGCGCGGACCCGTTGCGCCTCCGACCCTCCTGCGCAGCGGCAAGGTGGAGGAGCTGCACCGGCTGTGCGAGGAGAAGGACGCGCGCCTGGTGATCTGCGACGAGGATCTGTCTCCGGCCCAGGTGCGCAATCTCGAGAAGGCGGTCGAGGCGACCGTGCTCGATCGGTCCGGTCTCATCCTCGACATCTTCGCCCGGCGGGCCCGCTCGCGCGAGGCCCGCACCCAGGTCGAGCTGGCGCAGCTCCGGTACCTGCTGCCGCGGCTGACGCGGCAGTGGACCCACCTCGAGCGGCAGGCGGGCGGCATCGGCCAGCGCGGCGTCGGCGAGACGCAGCTGGAGACCGACCGGCGCCTCATCCGCAAGCGGGTGGCGAAGCTCGAAGCCGAGCTGAAGAGCATCGAGAGCGAGCGGCGCGAGCGCCGCAAGCGGCGCGGCGGCATCCCGAAGGTGGCGCTCGTCGGCTACACCAACGCGGGCAAATCCACCATCCTGAATCTCCTGACCGGGGCCGGGACGTTCGTCGAGGATCGCCTCTTCGCCACGCTCGACCCGCTGGTGCGGCGCGTGGAGCGGCCGGGGTCGTCGCCGTTCCTCGTGATCGACACGGTCGGGTTCATCCGCAAGCTGCCGCATCACCTGGTCGCCTCGTTCAAGAGCACGCTCGAGGAGGCGCAGGACGCCGATCTCCTGCTGCACGTGGCCGACGGCTCGTCGGAGGCTTTGGCCGATCATCTGCGCGCGACGCGCGAGACGCTCGAGGGGCTCGGCCTGGCCGATCGCCCGTCGCTCCTGGTGTTGAACAAGCGGGACCGCGTGCCGGCGCCGATCCTGGAGCGGCTGCTCGGCGATCACCCGGGGGCGCTGCCGGTCTCGGCGCTGGCGCCGGCGGACGGATCGGTGCTGCGCCGGGCCATCGAACGGGCCCTCGGGGCGGCCGCCCGCGAGCGGGCCGGCGAGGACGTGCTCCTGGCGAGGCAGGTCCCATGAGGCGGAGACCCTTGAGGGGTGGCACGAGAGCGGCCAAACGGAAGGCCCGCGGCGGCACGAAGCGGGCGGGAACGCGGAAGGGCGCGCGATCCATGGGCACAACGGGTCTGCGCGGCCGCATCAATGTTGGCGTCGTGTACGGCGGGCGCTCGGTCGAGCACGAGGTCTCGCTCGTCTCGGCGCGCGCCATCATGGACGCGCTCGACCCGCGCCGCTACTCGGTCGTGCCGATCCTCGTCGGCAAGGATGGGCGCTGGCCGGCGCGGCAGATCGAGCGGCTGCTCGGCGGCCGGTCCGGCCTCGACGTTGTGATTCCCATGATCCACGGGACCGACGGCGAAGACGGCGCGCTGCAGGGTCTTTTGACCCTCGCCGGTGTTCCCTTCGTCGGCTCGGCGGTGCTCGGCTCGGCCGTCGGCATGGACAAGGCAGTGATGAAGTCCCTGCTGGTGGACGCCGGGCTGCCGACGGTGCGGCACCGGGTCGTCCTCTGGCCGGACTTCGAGGCCGATCCCGCGGGCGCGGCGGCGATGGCCGAGCGCCACTGCGGGGTGCCCGCCTTCGTCAAGCCGGCCAACGGCGGCAGCTCGGTCGGCGTCAGCAAGGCGCGTGACCGGGACAGCCTGGAAGCGGCGCTGCGCCTGGCGTTCCGCTACGACCGCAAGGTCATCGTCGAGATGGCGGTGGACGCGCGCGAGATCGAGTGCAGTGTCCTCGGCAACGATCGGCCGGAGGCCTCGGTGCTCGGCGAGATCGTCCCCGCGGGGGAGTTCTACGACTACGCGGCGAAATACCAGGACACCGGCTCGCGCCTGATCATCCCGGCCCCGCTGGAGCCCTTGCAGACGGAGCTGGCGCGTGATCTCGCCGTCAAGGCGTTCCAGGCGCTCGACCTGTCGGGGATGGCGCGGGTGGACCTGTTCCTCGACCGGGCGACCGGCGGGCTGTTCCTCAACGAGGTCAACACCCTCCCCGGGTTCACGCCGATCAGCATGTACCCGAAGCTCTGGGCGGCGACCGGGCTTCCCTTCCCGAAGCTCGTGGACCGGCTGGTTCGGCTGGCCTTCGAGCGCCGCCGCCAGCGCGAGGAGCTGGTGACCGAATACCAGCCGGCGGAAAAGCCGGCCCGATCCGCGGCCCCGAAAGGGCGGACAGGCCCGGAAGAAGGGGCTCCGGCCGAGAAGCGGCGGCTCCGGGCTTGACACCCGGGGGCGCGCATCCTAATTATTTCCGGGTGCGCTGGAACCGCCTGCGGCGCGCGGAGTCGGAGTAGGAGATGCTGGATAGCAACGTCCTGGTCCTGAATCGCCTGTTCCAGGCGATCCAGGTCACCACGGTCAAGAAGGCGTTCTGCCTCCTGTACAAGGGGCACGTCCGGGCCGTCAATCCGGACTACAGCACCTGCGACTGGGAGGACTGGGTCGATGTCCCACCCCAGCCCGAGGAGGAGTCGATCGTCACTCCCACGGTGCGCATCCGGGTGCCGCGGGTCGTGTTGCTGGTGGACTTCGAAGGCGTCCCGCGCCACGAGGTGAGGTTCACCCGCAAGAACATCTTCTACCGCGACAAGAACCGCTGCCAGTACTGCGGCCACCGCTTCGCCACGCGCGACCTCAACCTCGACCACGTCGTGCCGCTGTCGCGCGGCGGGAAGTCCACGTGGGAGAACGTGGTCTGCTGCTGCATCCCCTGCAACTCCCGCAAGGGGGGACGGACGCCGGAGGAGGCGCACATGCGCCTCATCCACCTGCCGGCGCGGCCGCGCTGGCACCCGCTGGTGCGGCTCTCCCTCACGTCGGGCCAGTACGAGGCCTGGCGGAACTTCCTCGACGCGGTGTACTGGAACACCGAGCTGAAGGAAGGTTGAGCCCCCTGCCGCAACCGGGCCGGATGAACATAGGCCTCGGCGGAGCCATCACCCCCGCCGTCAAGGGGCTGATCATCGCCAACTGCTCCGTGTACCTGCTGCAGATCATCACGCAGCGCTTCGGAGGAGGCGGGATCGAGTCCCTCTTCGCCCTGACCCCCGCCCTCATGCGGGAGAAAATCTGGCTCTGGCAGCTCGTCACCTACATGTTCCTGCACTCCCCGGGGTGGCCCTTCCACCTCATCCTGAACATGCTGATGTTGTGGATGTTCGGGACGGAAGTGGAGCGCATGTGGGGGAGCAACCGGTTCCTGAAGTACTACTTCATCTGCGGCATCGGGGCCGGGATCACGACCTATTTCACCTTCTACAAGAGCACGACCTACGGCGCCTCGGGGGCGGTGTTCGGGGTGATGCTCGCGTACGCCACCCTCTTCCCCGAGCGGATGATCTACTTCTGGTTCATCTTCCCGATGCGCGCCATGAGCTTCGTGCTGCTGTGCGCCGCCATCGAGCTGCTGCAGCTCCTGAACCTGCCGGACGGCGTCGCGCACACGGCGCACCTGGGGGGGATGCTCTTCGGGTGGCTCTACATGAAGCGCGCCTGGAAGGTGCCGAACTTCCTGTCGGAGCTACGCTGGCGCTGGCGCCGCCGGCGCCTGCGGGTCATCGAGCGGGACGATCGCAACGACCGCGACCGCCGCAATTACCCCTACCACTGAGAACGGCGCCCTGAAAAAAACCGCCCCTCTTTCGAGGGGCGGATGGAATTGGTCTCGAACCCGGAAACTCAGTTGCCGGTGCCGCAGGCCTGATTCAGATAGTACTCGCTCGCCGCGATCCCAGCGTCCACGGGCGAAATGCCCGAGCCGATCCGGACGAAGTGCTGGCTGAGCATGCGGCCCGCGCCATCCAGCTCGGAGACAACCAGGGATGTGGTGTTCTGGACCACAGTCACGATGCTGTGTTGGCAGTCCGCTTGGGCCACCGAGATCAATGTGGCGCCGGACGTGTTCGTGGTGATGGTGACCGGAATGTCGCTTCCGCCGTCCCCCATCACGGGCGGTGACGTCGGATTCGGCTGGCCAGGATTGCCCGGCAGACGCTGACGCGCCAGGATGCAGCCGAGTTCGGTCGGTTCGCAGCTGCCGAGGACGGTCGGAACGTCCCCACCCCCCTCGAGATGCGGGTCCCGGCCTGGCGTCCGGGGAAGCGGGAGGGAGGAAGGCACGCCGAGCAGCCGACCTGCTCCGAGCTCCAGGGGCGCGTAGAAGATGCCGTCGCGATCGTCCCGCCAGAAGAGCCACGCACCCGCGGAGGTGATTGCGACCGAGGGATCCCGGTCGACACCCAGCCCGAACGTCAGATCGTGCGACGGGCCCCAGCCGGTGCCGTCGTTGCGGGCCCATGCGATCTTCGTCGTGAACCCGTCGCTCCGGCTCCAGATGCGAATCGAAGCGCCGCTGGCCGGGTCGGTCAGGAGCAGAGGAGCCGCCTCGGGAGCCGAGGCCGCATGGGAAGAACGCGCCCGGGGAGCCGAACGGGCACGGTTCCCGGCCGAAGCCGCCTCAGGCGCCAGGACCGCGAGGATCCCGAACGCCACCAGCCAGCGCGACAAACCCTTGCACTCCGTTCCGTTTCGCATGGTCACACCGGATTTTTGAGATTCAGAATGTTGCTGACGTCGAAGGTCCGCAAAAATTCCTTCAAGACCGGCAGGTGGGGGTACCACTCCTGCAGGCGGTCGAAGTACTTGTCGCTCTTGTCGTCCTCCCCCATGAGCAGGTGCGTCTCGCCAAGGAGGTAGTAGCAGTTCTTCTGGATGTCCTTGTAATCGTGCTTGAGGGCCACGTCGAGGGCCATCTCCCCGTGCTCGATCGACTGCGGGTACTCCTTGATCTGCATGTAGGCGAAGGCCAGGTCCTGGTAGCACTCGGCGACGCAGCGGCTGGAGCCGTTCTTCAGCCCGATCTGCAGCGCCTCCAGAATGATGGCGATGCCCTGGCGGTAGCGCTTCTTGAGGAGCAGGCAGTAGCCGAGGTTTTCCTTGATCTGGTCGATCGGCCACTCGGTCCCGAGTCCCGACTTCTCCGAGATCGACAGCGCGTGCCGGTACTCCGCCACGGCGTCGTCCAGGTAGTTCATGTTCATGTAGATGTTGGCGATCAGGTTGTGGATGGTCGCCTTCCAGGACGGGTTGTCGAGCCCTTCGCAGGCGCGCATCGCCCGCCGGGCGTACATGAGCGCCCGATCGTGCCGGCCCTGGCGACGCAGGGCGCTGGCGAGGTTGGACGACGTGACGAAGATGGTCTGGGGGTCGCGGGTGCGCATCAGGATCTCGCGCAGCCCCTTCTCCGCTTCCTTGATGTCTCCGGCCGCGAGCCGTGCCGTGCTCAGGTTGCACAGCGCCTTCACCAGCAGCGCGGAATCGTCGAGATCGTGCGCCAGGCGGACCGCCTGTTCAAAGTTGTCGATGGCCCGCCGGAAATCCCCGTGACGGACGTGGAGCTGTCCCTCGGCCGTCAAATCCGAGTAATTGGCGATTGGATCGGACTTCATGTCCGCCCCTTCAGTTGGACTTGCGGTTCAGGCGATCTTCGAACTGAGTCTTGAACTGGATGAACTCGAGGATCTCCTCCTGGCTGCGCGGGCTGAGGCGATGGAACTGGCGCAGCACCTCGGCGTCGCGCTCTCGCAGCGCGCCGGGCAGGTCCTCGTGGAAGAACTCGGCGATGTTCATCTCGAACACCGAGAGGATACGGAACAGGGTCTCGAGGGAGACCTTGTACTCGCCGTTCTCCATACGGCAAAGATCGGACTGCTGAATACCGATTCGTGCCGCGAGATCAGCCTGGGTCAGATCACGATCTTTGCGGAGTGCGCGGATTCTGGACCCGACCAGCAGGGACTGCTTCTTGAATTTTGCCGTCATCATGCGTATTCCATCCGCGGGATAACCCCGAAATCGTTGACCAGCAACGGCTTGGTCTGGATGTAGTAACAACAAAAAACCCTTGACACTGTTGTCGCCGGACCATATACTGCCGTCGTCAGCTCGCACACAAAAACATTTCGCCGCGTCAACCGATTGATGAACCAGGCGAGAATTTCTACTGAGACCGGCTTCCATCCTTTCGGGACTCTCATGGGATGGCGCCCTCCTCTCTCCGACCGGCCAACGGCTGGCGGCACTCCCCACCTCACTTCCCACTACGCCGCCCTGACGTGGTGCGAGAACAGCTTCAAAAAATTGACGGGAATGTATTGCGATTATGCAATAAAGTCAAGCGAAAAAAAGGGGATAGCCGCGCCCGGGACTCCCGGGAGAGCGTGGAGGTCCTAGACTGATGGCGAAGGGCTCGACGGACCGCAGTTCGTGCATCTCTCGTTACCTGCAGGAGATCAGTCAATTCCCCCTCCTGACCAAGGAAGAAGAGCATGCCATCGCCCGGCAGATGACCCGGGACGGCACGCGTGACCACACGTACCACGACCTGGTCAAGTCCAACCTCAGCTTCGTCGTGAAGATCGCCAGTGAATACAAGAACATGGGCCTTCCCTTCGAGGACCTGCTGAACGAGGGGAACATCGGTCTCATCGAGGCGGCCCATCACTTCGATCCCGGCCGTGGCACCAAGTTCATCACCTATGCCATCTGGTGGATTCGGAAGTCGATCCTGAAATCCCTCTCGCAGCATGCCGCGATGGTGCGGATCCCCAACTACCAGCTGAAGAAGGTCCGGAACGTCCGCAACACCGGACGGATGCTGTCGAAAGAGCTGGGACGCGAGGCCGACCGCGAGGAGATCTCGAAGGAGCTGCGCGTCACCATTGCCAAGATCGACGAAATCCTGCAGATGAAGATGCGGGAGATGTCGCTCGACGACAAGGTCGGCAAGGACAAGGACACCCCGATCTCCGACTACCTGGTGGACGGGCGCTCGGTGAACCCCGAGGACGAGCTGATCAAGCACGAGAACCATGGGCTCATCCGGCTGGCGCTCAGGAACCTCTCCGACCAGGAGCAGACGGTCATCATCAACCGCTTCGGCCTCGAGGGCGGACGCATCTTCACCCTCAAGGAGATCGGTGAGAAGCTCGGCGTGTCCCGCGAGCGCGTCAGGCAGATCGAGAGCCAGGCGAAGAAGCGCCTGCGCAAGGTCATCGCGCGCCATTCGCGCCATGACAATCCCAAGAACGGTGGCGTCGCCGCCCATGGCGGCCGTCGCCGGACGCCGGCAGCCGCGCGGGTGACGCCGCACGGCACGCTCAGCCACTAACCTTTCGGGCTGGTTCCAACCTCGACCCCGGTGCCGCGTGCGGCACCGGGGTTTTTTTCCGGCCGATCACTTCCGGACGTCGGGTCCACGCCCGATCCGCGGCTCACCGGAACCCGCACCGAAGCGCTCGCATCCGTCACGTTCCCCGAAGCGTCCGTCGCCCGGTAGCGCAGCGTGTACGTCCGTCCCGGCCCCGAGGCGTTGCGCTCCGCGCGCAGCCAGACGTCGCTGTCGGCGGTGCCGATTTCGGCGCCGAGGATGTCCTGCGTCGTCTCGCCGTCCCCCGAACCGGGCGCATCGTCGGGCTCGCTGCTCGCAACCGACACCAGGATCAACGACGGGTGAAGATCGCAGCGATCGACCAGCGACCACCCGGCCAGCACCTTCACCCGCCGATGGTTCGGAGGCCAGAGAAGGTTCGGCGAGGGAGCGAGATGCAGCTCCGGCGGCTGCGTGTCCTGGACCTTCGCCTGGACCAGGGCGGTGTCCGACTCTCCGGCGGAGTCGGTCACCCGCAGCGCCAGGGTCGAGGTTCCGAGCGGCACGTGGACCGACGCGGTGCGGCCGGTCGCGATGACCTGCGCACCCGCCTCGCCTGGATCCGCGACCCATTCGTAGGTCAGCGGGTCGCCGCCGGCGATCTGCGACGCATCCGGATCGGAGGACGCGGCGCCGTCGAGCGCGATCAAGGCACCACCGGGTCCGTCACACTCGCCCGTGGCCGGCACGGCCGCGGCGGCGACGGGAGGGCGGTTGATGACGAGCTCGCTTTCGCCGTGCGGAACGAAGATGGCGTCCGCGAAGATCTCCGGCGTTCGGCCGTCGGTCACGGTCAGCACGAGACGATGCGCGACGCCCGCCGCGAGCGGGGAGATGTCGGTGCGGCGCGGCAGACCCTCGACGAACGGCGTCGAGAAGACGAGCGCGCCGGGCCGGACCAGCCGGCCCTGCAGCCGATCGGGCGCGAGGGCCAGCAGCGTCAGCTCGAAGCCCCGCGTCGTCTGACGGATCGGGCGGACGCAGATCACGCTCCCGGCCGGCGACTGCGCCAGCTCCAGGACGGTGCTGAAGACGCCGGCGGAATCGCAGCGTCCGGACGCGAGCAGGTAGTCGGCCTGGCCGTCGGAACAGCCGGCGCTGCTGTCGAGATCGAAGAGGAGCGGGAACCCGATGGAACTCGACACGTAACCGAGCCCTTCTCCGGGGACTTCGTCGAGAGACACGCCCGAGCCGCACAGATCGTCTGTGCCGCGGTCCTCGAGATCCAGGTCCTGCGTCGTCACCTGGGAGAAATTCAGGCGGCCGCGGATCGGCTCTCCCTGCGGGTCGGCCGCGCCGGCGCGCAGGACGATCGTGGACCCCACGACATCGACCGCGTCGATCGCCACGTGCGGCTGGCAGGCATCTCCCGCACCGTCGCCGTTCGCGTCCGCCTGGTCCGGGTTCAGGGCGCCCGGGCAGTTGTCGCAGACGTCCCCGCGCTCGTCTCCGTCCCCATCCTCCTGCCCGGGGTCGGCCAGGCCGGGGCAGACATCGCAGGCATCGCCCGCCCCGTCGCGGTCCGCGTCGGTCTGGAGCGGGTTCGGATCGCCCGGGCAGTTGTCGCACGCGTTGCCGAGGCCGTCCGAGTCGACGTCCGTCTGATCCGGATCGAATAGGCCCGGGCAGTCGTCTTGCGCGGCGCAGACGCCATCGGCGTCCGTGTCGTTGAGGGGATCCAGCGGGCAGGCGTCGCAGGCATCGCCGAGGCCGTCGCGATCGGTATCGGTCTGTCCAGGGTCGGCGGCCGAGGGGCAATCGTCCTCGGGGCACAGGTTGGTGAGGATCCCGGGGTCGCCGAAGCCGTCCCCGTCAGAGTCGATGCACGGGTTGCACGTTCCCGTGCAGGACAGCGTTGCCGGAAGCGTGGCGACCCAGGCCTCGCTGTGGCCCTCCGGATCGACACCGTTGCCCGTGAGGGTGGTGCCGTCGCGGCTGATGCCCTCGACGTCGGTGAGAACCCAGCCGTCGAGTCCGGTCGCGCCGAATCGTCGCAACAGGGCCTCGAGACGCACCATTCCGAACCCGGGGGTCCAGAGCATTGCTTCGCGTCCGTGCTGGCCGGTCGAGTTCCCGGCGACCCGGTCGCCGTCATCCGAAACGGCCTTCGCATCGGATTGGACGGCGCGGCCGAACAAGTCGCCCAGCGGCTGCATCCCGGCTGCGGCGGTCCAGCGGAACGCCATGCTGCCCTGGGACGTCGCGGCGGATCCGACGACGTACCGCCCGTTGCGCGACATGGCGTCGGCCGAGCTCTGCAGCGGCGCGCCGGGGAAGCCGCCGAGACCGACCATGCCGGTCGCCGCCGTCCAGCGCCAGCCCTGTTCGCCGCGGCCGATGTTGCCGAGGCCGACGACGATCGTCCCGTCGCCGGACACGGCGACCGCGTTGCTCCCGAACGCGTTCCCCGGGAGGTCGCCGAGCCCGACCATCCCGGTTGCGGCGCTCCAGATGTAGGCCTCGAAACCCGCGCCGCTGAACGACTGGCCGACGACGACGCTGCCGTCCGATGAGAGGTCGGTCGCGATGGCGCGCGTCTGTCCTCCGGGCAGATCCCCGAGGAACTGCATCCCGCCTGCGGCCGTCCAGCGGAACGCCTCGAACCCGGTGAAGGCGAGGTTCGTCTGCACGATGCCCACCACGACGGAGCCGTCATCCGAGGCGGAGATGGATCCCGCGCGGAAGGTCCCGACCCCGGCGGTCGGGATGACGCGCATGCCGGTGGCGCGAGTCCAGATGTAGGCCTCATGCCCCAGGGCCGAAGTCGCCTGCCCGACGGCCGTGGCGCCATCGGCCGAGATCCCGAATGCCGTGCTTTCGAACGCGCCGCCGTCCAGGTCGCCGAGCGGCGTGAAGCTCGCGCCGTCGCCGGGGGGTGTCGCCGCCCCGCCGGTCGAGGCGACCGTCCTGCCGTCCGCGGACATGAAAAAAAGGATGAGGGCGCCCGCCAGGCACCCGACCGCCGCCACTCTCGTCATCGTGTCTCCCCGTCGCACCGACGCCGGGAAAGTACGACGGGAGAAAGGCCGGCGATTGTCAGGAACTCGCAAACCTTCGCCTGTGTTCCGCCGCGCGCCCGCGTGCTATCCTGCCCGCTTCGAGGCGCCGCTGCGGCGCCGGCGGAGACGGCGACGGCATGCGACTGACGCGCGACCAGGTCGAGCTCGTGGCACAGCACATCGTTCGCGGACTGCTCAAGGAGGAGCACATCGCGATTGATGCGCCGGAGCCCATCATCGACTCCGTCGCCGAGGTCCTGACCGCCGACCTGGCGGCCGAGGACGCGCTCAACGAAGAAGTCCGCGAGATGCTGAAGAACTACGCCGACGACATCTCGCGCGGCTCGCTCAACTACCAGGAGCTGTTCCGCAAGGTGAAGTCGAAGCTCGCGCGCGAGCGGAAGATGGTCATCTGATGCGCCTCTCCCACGAGCGCTGCGTCCACCTGTCGCACCAGGTCATCAACTTTTTCGAGGACGACGACCGGGTGGAGTTCCTCAGCGAGCCGAACGAGATCCGCCAGAAGATCCTGCAGATCCTCGAAGCCGAGATGGCGCGCCAGGACGAGCTGGAAGAGACCATCCGCAAGAAGATCACCACGCAGCGCCGCGACATCCCGGAGGGGAGCGCCGAGTACGAGGTGCTCTTCCGCAAGTATTACGAAGACGAGATGAAGAAGGTCCGCCGCGTCCGCGAGTAACGCGTCCCGCCCCCTCGTCGTCGGCACCGCCGGCCACATCGACCACGGCAAGAGCCTGCTCGTCCGCGCCCTGACAGGCATCGACCCCGATCGCCTCAAGGAAGAGCAGGAACGCGGCATCACCATCGATCTGGGCTTCGCCCACCTGCCGCTTCCCGGCGGGACGACCGTCGGCTTCGTGGACGTTCCCGGCCACGAGCGCTTCGTGCGCAACATGCTGGCCGGCGTCGGCGGCATCGACCTCGTGATGCTCATCATCGCGGCCGACGAGTCGGTGAAGCCACAGACCCGCGAGCACTTCGACATCTGCCGGCTCCTGAGGATCCCGCGTGGCCTCGTCGTCCTGACGAAAGCGGATCTCGTGGATGAGGACCTGCTCGAGGTGGTGCGCGACGAGGTGCGCGGCTTCGTCGCCGGGTCGTTCCTCGAAGGCGCGCCGATCCTGGCCGTCAGCGCGAAGACCGGCGCCGGGCTCGACGCGCTGCGTGACGCCCTGGCGCGCGCGGCGGCCGAGCTCCCGCAGCGCGACCCGGCCGGGCTGGCGCGGCTGCCGATCGATCGGGCCTTCAGCATGAAGGGGTTCGGTGCCGTCGTCACGGGCACGCTCATCGGCGGGACATTGCGGGAAGGGGAGGCGGCCGAGATCCTGCCGGGGCGGCGGCCTGCTCGCATCCGTGGATTGCAGGTGCACGGCCGCGCTACGAAGACGGCCGGGGCCGGCCAGCGCCTGGCGGTGAACCTGCACGGCGTGGAGCTGGCCGATCTGGCGCGCGGCCAGACCCTGTCGGAGCCCGGAGTGCTGGAGCCGACGCGTCTTCTCGACGTGGTCCTCGAACATCTGCCCGGATCGGCGCCGCTCAAGGACCAGGCGCGGCTGTCGCTGCATCTCCAGACCGCCGAAGTCCCGTGCCGCCTGCGGCTGCTCGAAGGACCGCAGCTCGAGCCGGGAAAGCGCGGTTACGCGCAGATCCGCTGCGCGCGTCCGGTCACGGCCCTGCTCGGCGACCGCTTCATTCTGAGGCGCCCCTCGCCGGCGCTGACCGTCGCCGGCGGCCGGGTGCTGCACAACACCCCGCGCTCGGGTCGTCTGCGCAAGAGCGAGAGGGTGGAGCGAAGCCGGCGGCTCGACGATCCGTCGCCGCTCGTGCCGCTGGTGGCGCTCGTCGAGGATGGCGGCGATGCAGGAGTGGACATTCCCGCCCTGCGCAGCCGCACCGGTCTCGATGCCGCCACGCTGCAGGCGCGGCTCGAATCGAAGGAGGCCGCCGCGTCGGTGCTGGCGCTCGCGACCACACCCCGGCGCTATGTCGGCCGCGCCGCGGTCGAGCGTCTCTCCCGCGGAGTGCTCGATGCCGCGCGCGACTTCCACAAGCGCGAGCCGCTGCGCGACGGCCTGGCCCGCGAAGAGGTGCGCACGCGCCTCTTCGCCCACAGCCACGACGACGTCTTCAAGGCGGTCGTCAGCGGGCTCGTGACGAAAGGGTCGCTGCGCGCCGACCGTGACCGCATCGCCCTCGCGACCCACCAGGTGTCGCTCGCGCCGGCCGAGGCGGCGCTGCTCGAGAAGCTCGAGCAGTCCTATCGCGCCGGCGGCACCAATCCCCCCGAGAAAGACGACGCCGCCAGGGGGATCGGCGCCGACGCCCGCACGGCCGAGCGCCTGCTGCACCTGCTCCTGTCGCGCGGCCGGCTGGTGCGCATTCCCGACGGGAAGATCTTCCACGCCGACACGATCCAGGCCCTCAAGGAGAGGCTGTGGCAGCGCCGGACCGAGGGGGAGACCATCGACGTCGGCGCGTTCAAAGACTTGAGCGGGACGAGCCGGAAAAACGCCATCCCCCTGCTCGAATACTTCGACCAGACCCACCTGACCCGCCGGCAGGGGAACGTCCGGCTCATCCTGCCGCGGCCGGCCGCCGCCGGAGGGATCCCCGCCCTGCCCGCCGGCGCCGGGCCGGCGCAGGCTCCGGGCGGGGGGAAGCCGCCCTCGGATTGACACCCCCGGGGGGGCCGTCTAAGATGCGCACGGGCCATTTGAAGTCCGAGCCCGAGGTGACCTCATGGGTTCCATCGGAATCACAGAACTGCTGTTGATTTTCGTCATCGTCCTGCTGATCTTCGGGGGGAAGAAAATCCCCGAGCTGGCGAAGGGACTCGGAGAGGGCATCCGCTCCTTCCGCGAGTCCGTGAGCGCGCCACCGGAGAAGAAGGACAAGACTCCGTAGCGCTTCCCCGTCGCTGCAGGCGACGGAGACCCCCTCGCGGATGCCGTCGCGCAGCGCGCCTGCCCCCGCCCCACAGGTTCTCGAAGAGATCGCCTTCCAGAAGGCGATGGTTGCCCGTCTGCGTCGCGAGATCGGCGACGTCGACCGCACCAGCCGCCGCGGCTACATCAAGGAATTCCACTCCAGCATCGGGCGGTACCAGGCGCCGGCGTCGTGGGACGACCTGGTCATCGCCTGCTACCGCGCCGACCTCGTGTACATCGGCGACTACCACGCCCTGCCGAGCGCGCAGGAGACCGCCGCGCGGCTGATCCAGGCGATCGCCGAGCGGTCGCGGGCGGTCGTGCTCGGCGTCGAGATGGTGTACGGCCGGCACCAGCGCCTCCTCGACCGTTACATGAACGGCGAGCTGGACGAGCTGGCGTTCCTGCGCGCCATCCGCTACGAGAGCGACTGGGGCTACGACTGGGCCGCCTTCCGGACGGTGTACGACGTCGCCCGCCGGCACCACATCCCGGTCGTCGGCCTTGACTGCCCTCCGCGCACCGGCTTCCGGCACATCCGCCGGCGTGACCGCTACGCCGCCGAGCGCATCGCCGGGATGATCGCCTCGGCCCCCGGGGCGCGCGCCGTCGTGCTGTTCGGCGAGTCGCACCTGGCCCCCGCCCACCTGCCGAAACAGGTCACGAAGCTCCTGAAGCGCCACGGCCTCGAAAAGCGCGTGGTCACGGTGGTGCAGAACCTCGAGGAGATCTACTGGCAGATGTCCGAGGCGGGCCACGCCGGCTCCGAGGCGGCGCGCCTCGGCGACGACGTCTACTGCCATTTCAGCGCCGGGCCCATCGCCAAGTACGAGGCCTACCGCCGCACCATCGAGCTGTGGAAAGGCGAGGATGAGAGTCAGGATGACCCGGTCGACCTGACGTCAACGGTGCACGGGATCATCGACATGATCCTGCGCTTCCTGAAGATCGACCCGTACACGCGGCGCCTCCAGGCGCCGGGTCGCGGACGCGACCTCATCGTCGATCTCTACCCCGACATCCACTCCGGTCTCGAGCCGGACGAAGTGCGCGTGCTGTTCCGCAACGCCCGCCTGCCCGAAGAAGACGCGGCGGAGGTGCTCGACCACCTCGAGCGCTCGGGCTCGTGCTACGTGCCGCGCCTCAACGCCATCTTCCTCGGGGAGTTCTCGCTGGTGCACGCCGGAGAGGAGGCGGCCCACTTCGTCAACCAGCTCTTGAAGGGGGAGATCTACGAGGCGGTGCCGCGGGCCCTGCCGCAGCACGACCTGTTCTACAGCGCGGTGCTCGAAGAGGCGCTCGGCTTCTTCGGCTCGAAGATCGTCGACCCGTCGCGCAATCACTTCTTCGAGAACGAGTTCTACCAGTACTACCGCAAGGACCGGGAGACCATCGAGAAGCACACCCCGTACAAGTTCGACGAGTTCAACGAGATCATCGACTTCGTCCTGCTGCACAAGAAGTTCGAGCACTCGTACGAGCACTACGGCGAGGTGCCGCAGCCTCTCCTCGACGGCATCCGCTCCGACCCGCGCCGGGTCAACGTGCTGGTGCACGAGCTGGGGTATTTCCTCGGGCAGCAGCTGCACGACGCCTACCGGATGGGGCTCGTCGATCGCGCCGACATGCTGGCGCTGTTCCGGGCGTCATTCCGCCGGAGCGGCAGCGCGCTGGCGGCCTATCTCGATCTCTCACGCAAGGTGGCGCCGGCGCTGAAGGGTGGGCTCACACCGGCGGGCAGCGGTTGAAAGCGCTTTGCAATGCTTCGCAAACGCTCTTCGCAACCACTCCTGCAGACAACCAGATTCTCTTGACCCAGTAGAGTCACCCTCATGACGCCCCCGAATCCGAAGGGGCCACAACACCTACCTCGTTACACGCAGAGGCTTGCTCGAGTATCGAGGCGAGTGAAGGCGGATCGGTTCGCAGTGTGGAGCACAGCTCCAAGCCGGGAAACATGGCGTGGTTCCATCGGAAGACGACATGTGTTTCGGCGCAATTCCGGGTGCGGATTCTGCCGCTGTAGGGCAGTGATAAAATCCGCGCTCAGGCCGCACCGCACTCCTTCCTTGGGAGGTCGCGTGAATTGAGTCGGCGCTCACGATGAACACGAAGCTCGGGACAGAGAATCTGAGGGAGTGCCCGCACACGTCGGTAGATGTAGTCAACTGGTACGAGCTGGTGCGGAAGTACAGGTGCAATAGCTGCGAACGGATTTTGATCTGCGAATGCGAGTCCACGAGATCGGCGCGGTTCTTGCCGCATCAGACGAAGAGGGCGGGTGGGCCCGGATTCTGGCGGGTACCGGTCGACGGGTTCGCGCACGGTATCTGCCATCACTGCCGCGGGATGGCCCTTCCCCCAGCCCCTCTAGCGGTCCTACCCAATCGAAAGGGAAAGGTGCAGAGATACTACTGGCGCGAGATCCGCAGGATGACCTTCGAAAAGCTAGCTGCGGCGACTATGGACAGTGAAGGTGCCAGCCTGACCCTTGCCGAAATGCAAAAGAGATTTCCGGAGGTCGTGAAAACCTGCGAACGAGAGGCTTTAGAGTTCTGGAAGACGTCTCACCAGCGCTCTCCGCTTTATGGAACTAAAGAGAGGGATCAGGAGAGCTTTCTGCGGAGGGTGGCAGTACCAGTAACGGAGCTTCGCGCCAGGTACGAAGTGCATCCCGCAGATAATAAACATCCGCTTGGTCGGTTCCGCAGCGCTACCGGTGAGCTCCTCTCAGCAGAACGACTCGCGCGCCTGCATTACGAGAATCAAGGGTGGGAGGTTCACGACTGCGAGCGTCGCCTCATCAATGCGTTGTGTTCCGTCCTGCTCTCACCTGTGTATCAGGATCCCAACGATCCTCGGCTATTCACCGGAGTAAGAGGATCGACAAACCCTTTTAGGGATCGGTCGGTGCCGAGTGTCGTGCAGGTAACATTACCAGATGATTTCGGGACATCGGCGAACTACGGGCGGAGGAAAAGCGCATATACCTACCGGCTCGCTAGCTTGATGTCCTGCCCCGACCTGGTAGCCGAATTCGACTCGTTGAAGGAGCCGAGCCTGACTATGCGCGAGTACCTCGCCGTCCACGACGCAGAGATAGGTCTGGCGCGGCGGGCACTGGAGGTGGTCCCACGATCCGTAGTGTGCGGCATGCTGGACTGGGTCGTGAGGGATTTCTGGAATCGACACGGCGGCTGGCCGGATCTGTTCATGATCCGAGCGCGAGAATACAGGTTCGTGGAGGTAAAGACGAAGAACGATCGCCTCTCGCAGAAGCAAATGGCGTGGTTCGAGTGGGCTAGCGGCGCGGGCGCTGCGGCTTGTGAGATTGTGAAGGTGTTGCCAGAGCGAGCTTGGACGTTGTCCAACTTGGTGGTTGAAGGGGAATGAACGGCTCGACGACGATTAAGGTGCTTCACGATAGAGTGCTCCCGAAGACTCGGCCCGCGGTTGACTACGAGCTGGATTATGAGTACGTGCCGACTAATCTGGTCGGCGAGCCGGAGGAGAGGTCGCAGACGAAGAGGGGGAGGGTCAGGATCGGCATAACACTCACGGTCATCGCAGTATGGCAGCTCAGAAACGATGAGGAGATTCTCAGGGTTCTCTACCAACACGCAAAACGTGAAATCGAACGTCGGGCGCGAGAGGGGGACCTGGGCGCTGATTCGGTAATCGAGCTCGAAAGCTCGACGGCTCCTAAGAAATCCCCATACGACCCCGCACGTGTGGTCCGTGAGTTCGAGAAGCCGTTCAACGTTGAGATCTTGAATCCTGACAAGGCACCGCTCAGCAGCGTGATATTCATCTGCCACGCGGAGGTGGATAAGCCGATTGCCACGGCCCTGAAGACCTACTTCGAGAAGTCGAACCATGGTGTGGAGGTCTTCCAGGCGTCTCACCCTGCGAGCCTGCCTGGCGGACATGAGTGGTGGAATGGGATCCGCGACGCACTAAATCGCGCGACGGTGGTGCTCACGCTTTACAGCGAAAGGTCGAAGGAGCGACCGTGGCTTTACTTCGAGAGCGGCGGGGGACATTTCAGGGGAGCGTTGGTGATCCCGCTGGTGGTGCCGCCAGAGAGGAGATCCATTCCTCCACCGCTCGGTGTCCTACAGGCACGAGACCTCGCTTCCAAGGAGGATGTCGCCGCGCTAGTGAAGGAAGTCGGGAGGAGACTCGACGTGACCTTCCTTGGTTCATCCGAAGGCCTCTGGACATTTCTTCAGGATGCCGCGGCTGCTGCAGCCGCAGCCGGAGGAACACGTCAAGAAGGCATATCGACCATGGCGGCGGGTGCGCAAATGTCCGCGGCCAAGAAGAGTCGAAAGGAACCCCCGCTTGAATTCGCCGGGCTCAAGTGGGAGGCGCTTCCGATGGTGCTGCGTCGTCCAGATGGCGATCCAAAGGCGAACGCAGTTACGGGTCCACTGTGCCCAAATTGTCTACTGGATCTCTCAGGCGTAGGAGCGAACGAGATCCACCCTCCCGTGAAGAAGGGCGACGTCTTTCGATTCAGCTGTCCAACTTGCAAGACAGAAGTCGGAAATATTGACGCTGCTGCGTTTCATGCGGTTCCTGACATGGGACCGGGAACTCTTCCGTTGGATCTGGACAAACTAAGAATCCGCGTCTTCGAGGAAGCAAAGGCTCAACGTCGAAGGAAGACGGCCACCTGACGCGACCTGGGGTTGAGCACTTCGGGGGCTTGAAAAGCTACGGAACGAGTGGGTTCACGGCAGTGATATGCTCCTCAGCCAGAGCATGAAGGGTACTCACTGTGCGCCGACCTCATTAATTGGTTTTTCTAGGATTCGGAGAAGGAATGAGGACTACACGCACCATTGCTATCGTCAAGGAGGTTGTGGCGATCCGCCAGTCCCTCCGCGCTCTTGATCACTCCTTTCGTCGCCTGGCCCCGCTCCTGACCATCTCTGCGCTGAACGGCGGTAAGTCCGAACGGCCCCGCCGGCGCCCTCGCCTCTCTGCGAAGGCGCGCGCCTCCTTGGTCCTGCAGGGTCGCTACATGGGCTACATGCGGCAGCTGAAGCCGAAGCAGAAGGAGCAGGTGAGGAAAGTTAAGGAGGCCAAGGGTGTCAGGTCAGCTATCGCTCGAGCGCGGGTGCTAGCAGGCCAGTAGGATCGATTCCGCGAGTCAGTCGAGGATAGCTTAGGCGCGCGCCATGCCTGTGGTTAGGTGGCTGCGGAAGTACTTACGATGGATGTTTCCTAGCAGATCCCCTATCGCCGACCTTATTTCGTTCCCAACTCTCGCTCAGGTGCGCGAGAGGACGCGCTCACACCTCGAAAGTCTTCCTTTCTACTCTCAACTCCTGAAGCGCTCGGTGGACGACCACCTACGGCGCTGTGCCTCATCTCAGGACGCGCTCAGGAGCAGTGTGATCCGGAAGCTGTATCTGGAGACTGCACCATGGGTTGTGGCGGAAAAGTCGGTCGGGGAGCATGGAACTCGAATCGCATGCCCAGAACGAGCATTCCCGCGGTTCAAGAAAAAGAGCTCAAAGGGTCCGGTTCCTATGAGCCGGGAGTTCGATCAGTCCATGCTCGATGGGTTCGCTTGCATCGACGCCGCGGTACACGCTGTGCGAGAACTGGGGGCTAGCAGTGTTGAGATTCTCGCCCTGCCGAAGCTCGGGAAGCGACCGGACGCCCTGGCAATCCACCCAGAAGGAAACTTCCCGATCGAAGCCAAGCGAGTTCGTGCAGACGCTGGGTTCTACAAGCTGCAGGATGAAGTCGACGGTCGGAGGGCACTAGATCCTCAGCCCTTGGCGAGACCTTCGCTACGGGTAACGTTTCCCTTCCCCCTAGCGCATGGAGGCCTCGAGCGGCTTTCGGACCAGGGACTCGTCATCATCGGTGAGGCGTTTGCAGAGATGGCCCGACGTTGGACGAAGGGCGGACGGATCACAGAGACGTGCCTCCTACCGGAAGGCCTCAAGCTTACTCTTGAAGTGAGTGACGGACTTGGCCCAGGACAGCTTATCGTGATGGGAACAGGCGGGCTGATCGAGCCCCTAGACACCTCTTGGTTGGAGAAAAAGGTCGCTGTCAAGGTGCGGGAAGCAAAGGAACAACTGGCCGCTTGGCACCAAGATGGAGCTACTCGACACACAGGTCTGGCGTTCATCAAAGCGGAATTTCCTGAGCACATGATCTTTCACCGCGACGAGGCTGAGAGGAGAATCATCGAGGCTGGTACACGTGCGGGGAAGGAGGCTGGGGTGCGGGTCAAGGTGACGTGCACGTGGTCTTGAGAGCCATTTAGCACGGGTCAGTGGCCCACGGGGACGACCATCTCGTTTTCTGTAGTGATGCTGCGAAGTGTGCTATCGATGATGAAGAAACGACGGGCCATCCCCGTTCCCCATCGTACAGAGACTTTACTTGTGAGTGTATCGAACAAGTTTATCCGGATCAATCCACCTTCATTCAGGGGATGGAAGCTGGCAATGATCCGCGGGCTAACATTCTGAAGCTCCTGGCCGCTCTTGCTCGCGAAACCAACCTGAGCTTCCGAAGGCCGACCCATCGTGAGCTCGATGAGCTGGCGGAATTCCTCACGGTTGAAGATTTCACGGCCAAACCAGTGCAGAATGCAGTTTAGTGAGAGTTGTGCCATGATTCGACAGAGTAACTCCGGATCAATTTCTCGGTCGATACGGGCCTCAGCAGGCGGTAGATTCTCGTAGCGGCCAGGCTGCTTGATAACAAGCCCCAGCTTTTTCCGCATACGTCGCGCTATCGAGTCGAACTCGGATTTCGTCCCCGCGATTATCTCGTAGTCTCCATTAGCAAGCTGCTTTACTTGGGGGCGATGCCTATAAACATCACCCTTCGTGATTCGTAGGAGCAGCTCTTCACCTGCTACTAGGAAGGTGTGGACGAAACTAGGGAACGCTCCGGTCTTTGACGTACTGACCCCCAGTCTCGCGAGAATTGGAAGCACGTAACTACGGAGAGGTAAATGTAACTCTCTGTTGAAGAACTGGTTGCAGGCTGTACAGACGACGCCACGTTGAAGGCGTAATGGGCAGCCAAGGAAGTCTGGCAGGACATGCTCGCGGGATTGGTCGTCGTCCGTCGATTGGCCGCAGTAGGTACAGTTCATTCGAAAGCTATAGCATCGTGAGGAGATCCTTGCAACGGAGCGTACAGGAGCTGTCGAAGGGACATCAAGGAGGGACCCGACCGCGGCAGACCGCATGCCTACTGTTGGGAAGCAACCGGAGAGTGAAGCCAAGTTCTCGCGAGACCGGGTTCTAGCAGCTCAAATCCCTAACTCTCTCCCACATCTCCTGATCACTCGGATGCGTATACACCGTCGTCGTCAGCGGCGAGACGTGCTTGGCGAACTTCTGAGCTAGGAACAGGTCCCTCGAAGTCCGGTAGACGTTCGTAATCGCCGTGTGCCTCAGCGCATGCAGTGGGTAGAGCCGATCGAAGCCTGCCTTTATCTGCCAGGTACGGAAGGCGACCTGGACCCGGCGCTTCGAGATGCGTCGCCGGCTCTGGTTGCAGAAGAGCGGGTCCTCTGGCCGTAGCCCCTCGCCCCGTGTCTCCTTGTGCCCCCAGAACCTACGGAACTTGGCCTGGAGAGCGTCCGGTAGGAACACGTCGCTGGCGCGGCCTCCCTTGGCAATCTCGGCCCGCAGCCTGATGCGATTCCGCGGCTTCCCCTCGGGGGTATAGACATCCCCGACGTTCATGCCTACGATTTCCGCCAGCCGCAGGCCGGTCCCGAGGGCCAAGCTCTGGATTAAGTGGTCCCGGGGATCCCCGGCGGAGGCACGAAGAATTGCCCGCTGCTCGGTCTTCGTCAGGGTTGGTGGGCTGAGGTGCGGCATAGGCATTTCCTGAGCAGCAATTCATGCTTGGATGCCGCGGGGAAGTCAAGGCCAGGATTCTGCAGTGAGCTAGGCAGGAATCCGCTTCGAGTTCAGCTCGAGCAATCGGGCCAGCACGTCGTCCTCCGGGAGCTCCGCTGGCCAGCCATATGCGTCCGAGACGGCAGAATCGAGCGCAGCGTGTGCGTGTGTCAGCCACGCGGGACGCTCGTTGTAAAGGTCTGTCAAGGTTCGCTTCTTGAGCTCCGCCGCGGTGGCGCTTGGGGGCGCGAGCCACTGACTTCGCAACCGGTCCAACTCCGCTGCGCATGATGAGATGGCTTCGCGCTGGCCCTGAGTCGGATTGGGATGTGGAAACGTCTCGAAGGTGGTGGTCGGAGTGTAGACGGGATCGTTGCCGACTCCCTGCCAACTGCCTAGCCTGAGTGACCACGTTTCATGAATTCGGCTATGCAGAATGCCAAGAAAGTAGTCGTCGTCGCGCGCAAACACGATGAGTCGATGATCTGCCAGGATCTCCGTGGCAAGCCAGGCGAACAATCTATGTTTCGCAACGGTGGGGGTCGCTAGGCATCGGGGGCGTCCATTTAGCGCCTTCCTCATCGCTGGGCGCGGCTCGACATGGATCCACCACTTCTCCCGATAGCTGTCGCGCCGGTTCGTGTCCCGCTCGGGCTTCACGTGCCTTCGAACGTACTCGAAGGGCGCCTCGTATAGCGCCGCTTCCTTCTCCGTCATGTCCACCCCGAAGTCGATGATGTACATCCCGCGCGGACGGCGAGTGAGATCCATGGCATTCATCCACGGCCTGACCACGTCCGAGTTCGGCCGACCGTTCGGGTTCAGCGGCAGTGCGAGCCATCCGCGGGCGAGTTCGCCGGGGATGTCGAACGGACCGCCCTTCGTGTCGCCCATGAACGCAATCCCGAGGGCTTCTTTCAGGCGGCGGGCCTTCGTGAGGTCAACGCCGCCTGCTGTGGCGGAGCCGCCAGTCAGGTCGGAGTGGATGACGCTGACCTCGCTTCCGTCCAAGTAGCGGGGTGTCTCCTCGCCGACGTCGAAGCCAATGAGCGAGATGCGGACTGCGGCACCCTCGACGACCCAAGGCTCGTCGCTCCAGGCCATGAAGATGTCGCCGGAGTCGCGGATGCGGTCGAGCACCTTCCTCGATGCACCGCCACGGATTGAGTTCGTGGCCAGGAGCCCGGCCCGCTTCACCTTCCCGGCTTTTATCGCCGCACGGGCCTTTTCGAACCAGTAGGTGACGAGGTCGGCTTCCCGCGGCACGCGCCCCTCGTAGACCTCGAACATCGCATCGACGTATTCGTCCCCGAGCTCGCTGCGCAGCTTCTTGCCGCCGAGGAACGGGGGGTTGCCGATGATGACGGTGGCCTCGGGCCATTCGGTTTCCTTTGGGTGACCCGGGTCGCTCATGTCGAGGATGGCGTCGCGGCACTCGATCGCGTCGATCGGTTTCAGCACCGGGTCCTTGGAGAATGAGAACCCGTTCTTCAGATACCACTGCAGGTGCCCGATCCAGACGGTGACCTGGGCGAGCTCCTGGGCAAAGGTGTTGAGTTCAATCCCCTTGAGCATGTGGGGGCCGACTCGGATGTCGAGAGAAAACTGGCCCTTCTCGACCTCGGCTAGAAGTAGCAAAACCTCCTTCTCCAGCTCGTGGAGTTGTTCCAAAGCGACGTAGAGGAAGTTGCCGGAGCCACAGGCCGGGTCTAGGACCGTTGTACTGTCCAAGTATTCCTTCCGGAACCTCTCGATGGCTGAACGGGCGTTCTTGCGGTGGCGAGTTTCGACTGCTGGTTGCCTTTTGGCCGCAACGGCCTTCTCAAGGAGCGCCGCAACAGCGCTTGCGGTCTGGGCCCACGCACGTCGTAGCGGGGCCATCAGCACCGGTTCAACGACCCTGAGGATTGAACCCCGATCGGTGTAGTGCGCACCGGTCTGGCTTCGCTTCGAGGGATCGAGGCCGCGCTCAAAGAGGGTCCCGAAGATGGCGGGCTCGATTTGGCCCCAGTTGAGCGCCGAAGCACGTCGGAGAATGTCGATCTCCTTCAACCGAAGTGGGATTACCTCGGAATCGCTGAACAGCCCGCCGTCGAAGTAGTGGATTCGGTCGACACCGAACCGGCCACCCATCGTCATCGCGTCGAAAAGGTCCTTCAACATTCCAGTGAGTTCGTCGGGGTCGCGAGAGCCAGCTTCGATGAGTTGTTGGAGGATTCTCTTGGGCAGGAGCCCTACATCCTCGGCGAACAAGCAGAAGAGGATGCGGTCCAAGAAGTGAGCGACCTTCCGCGGCTCGACGCCACGTGACCTGAGCGATTCCGCGAGGGAGGCAAACTCGGCGGCGGCTTGCTCAGTGACTTCCTCGACTCGTGTACCCGGCTTCAACCATTGGGGATCGATGAACAGCGCTTCGAGGACCTTTCGATGCCTTTCCTCGGCGAGATCCTTTAGGGCGAATGTGTATACCTTCTTGGTTGTGTCGGTGAAGTTGGTGTGGACCTCGAACCGGTCCATGTCGCAGACCACTAGCAGGGGCGGGTTATCGAGGGACTCCCGGTATCGTAGAAGCTGATCGTAGGCGGCCTCAAGGTCCTCGTGCTTTCCCTTGTACTCCCACGCAAAGTGGCCCTTCTTCCAGACATCGGCCCAGCCATCTCCACCGCCATGCTTGCTTGCACCTTTTTCGAAGGTGAATGAGGTGCCGTCCGAGTCCACGTCTGCAGGCGTTGGCTGACCCAACATTCGACACAGGTCGATGAAGTGCTCCTGAGAGCCGGAACGCTCCTTGAGCGTTGAGGCAGACCACTTCCGGATGAATTCTTGGGGCGTCATCTGAGGGGCAGTTGGTGCGGCATCGGCCGGTGATTCTAGAACAACCGACGCACGCCATGCGATGCAGAACGGGAGATAGCAGCAGTAGACTTGGCCAGGATCTTCACAGGGAGGAGAGTCTCATGGCGAGAGAAGGGCCTGCGCGTCATCATCACGGCGGGAAGCCAGGCACGCCTCCGTACTGCATGTTCGACCTGGCGGCGCCGAAGCGGCCGACAGGCTGGACGTACCGCTTCGTCCATGGCGTGGGGGCCTGGTCGAAGGAATACGGGGATGTCGAGTCGGTGCGGCTAGAAATCTGCCAAGACAACGAACCGAAGCGCTATCCCGCAGACGTTCCGATGGACGAGGCGGCTGAGGTGGCTCGCGTGTTCTCCGAGTTCGCGAACCAGGCGCTTCAGAATCAGGGCCGGCGCTGGGCGTTCAAGCCCTCAAGGTAGTGTTCGCTCTACCGGCAGACCGGGAAGGCAGACGAGTTTCTGCCAGAAAAGGCCCCGTTCGTGTACTGCCGGCCAAATCGCCGCTCGCCTTGGTACGTGGCGGCGGTGATGTAGTACACACCCTCGCCCACCGGTGGTATTGGAACGGTGTCGGCCACGCTCAGAGAGTCTCCCGGTTGTGGCGGCAAGGAGGGATAGCCGCACTGCAACGGCTGGGCGTCCGCGAATCTGAATGGCTGCGCCAGTGGCCCCCAAAAAGTGTCGAAATGATCTACCCCCAGCATCCCTTCGGGGCGCCGCGGCACTGTATAGGTGAAAGATGACGATTGCGGCTTGTAGGACTGAATGACATCGGCCAGTGGGGGCAGGCCCTTGATCCTCACCAGATCATAGAAGTTGTTGTAGTTGCCGGGCGCGTAGACGTACATGACGACATACAACCAGCCGTTCGCCAGATCGACGCGGATTCCCCTCAGCTCAGAGGCATCGAACGGCCCTTGAGGTAGCACGCAGCGCGTCTGGATGTAGGCAAGATTCTCAGAGACACCCGAAGGAGTGAGGCGTGTGACCGTCCAGCGGTACGCCTGCCCTGGCGGGGTGCAGGAGAGCGGTATCGTCTCCACTCGGAGGCCGTACTGGTTCCCTACTGAGTCAAAAGTAGCCCCATCGTTGGTCACCCAGCACCAGCTGTAGGGATCGGTGGGACAGGTGTAGGGAGCGAATACTGACTCCGCGGTCAAGCCGGGTGTCAGCATGACAAAGTCCTCGCCGCGCAGTGGCTGTCCGGGGTCACTCGCCATCACCAACCCGGTGGTGAACAAAAGAAGAAAGAAATGAAGTGAGGCTATTCGAATCACAGCGCCACCTCCCGACTACTGGCAGATCGGCAGAGACGCCGGCTGCCTAGCAGTGAACGCTCCGTTGAGGTACTGCCTACCGAGCCTCCTATCTGCTTCACTCTTGCTAGCCACGAGGTAGTAGCGCCCCTCACCGACTGCAGGAGCGGGCAGCGTGTCCGCCACAGACACCACTTGGCCGGGCACTGGGTTGGTTGCGGCCTCGCAGGTCAGCGGTACTGCCCGGGACCACTCCGGCATCGACCGGACATCGCCCGTCCAGACCTGCAGCGTGTCTGCAGACCGGAAGCCATCCGGATGCGCCGGCGTCAGGATGTTCATCGCCTCTTCCCCTGGGGCGAACGTTAGGAGAGTATCGAATAGCTTTGGAAGACCGCTAATCTCGATTATTCCGACACTCCGCGCATAGAGGGTCCCAGCGCTAAAGAATTCGGCTGACACAGGAACAATGATCCTGCCGTTTGTACTGTCGAGGCTCAAGTGTCGACCGAACATGAAGCGCCTGCGATCCTGGCATCCGAAAGTCTCACACAGCTCTTCAACGAGATAGCCGACTATGAGGGCTTCGCCGGCTGCGCTGGTGCGCAGCAGGGCATTGCCGTACTTCATCCGAGGCGGCGCGTCCAGGAACGTAAATTCCGAGGAGACCGAGAAGATGCTACCCGCTGCATCCGTCCCAAGGTCGCTCGCAAAAGAGATGTTCGTCGCATTGCATTCCGAACGTTCCGGTCTGGAATCGCAGGCACCCGTATGGTCCGCCGTAAATGGAGGTGCTTCGAAGAGTACGCGAGCCGTAAGAGCCGGATCGACCAGTTCGACGGCACGGCCTATGGTCTCCTGCGCGAACGCATGATGGCCCCACGAACAAGTCACGCAGCCTAGAATTAGGCCCACGACTGCGACTTTCTGCATTAGCCCCCCCTGAGAAGTGCACGAGTATCGCGCGACAGTGCGTTGCGACGCAAGGATGACAGCGCGCCTAGAAAGAGTCGCCCCAAGGTGGGGGTGTGCAAGGAGACGATCAGTGAGACACCGACATCCACTGGTAGTGAAGAGCGAATCAGTCCTGTCGAGCCTGACACCCGACGGGTACGGCATGCTGCGCTCGTGGCGCGGTGCCTGCCTGGACATCCGCGTAAGTCCCAAGAGTCTCCGTCGAGCACTTCGGATCATGGACCGTCTCATCAGAATACTCGGAGCGAACGGGAGCAGGGTGATGCTAACCCCTGAAGACAAGCCTAGAACCCTCGCGATCGTGAACGGCCAGAACATCTTCTTCTCGCTATGGGAGAGTTCTAAGCGATACGAACACATTCCCAGCAAAAGGGAGGCGGAAGAGTCGAAGGAGCGCCGGTATCGAACCTACGAGATGTGGGATCACAAGCCAACCGGCCTCATGACGCTTGAAATGGAGCGCTGGCGGTACTGGGGAATCCGCACGAAATGGTGTGATCGGAAAGAGGAGCGCGTCGAGGAGCAGATCGAGAGCTTCGTCGAGGGGCTGAAGCAAGCCGCCGTGAAGGCTAGAGAAGTCGAAGAGGAGCGCGAGAGGGAGCGTCGTGCACGGGAAGCCGAGCAAGAGCGTCTACTCGCGGAGCAGCGGCGCCGCGAGGAGGAACGCCGGCGCGTGGAGGAACTCAAGCGCCAGGCCATCACCCGGCGGGAGAGTCGGCTCATTCTCGACCTGGTCGATGACGTGCGGGCGCGAGGAAAGGAATCAGGCCTATTGGATGCTGACGACGCCCAGCTTTCGCGTTGGCTTGCTTGGGCAATCCAGTGCGCAGAGAACCTGGACCCCGTGGTCGGCATCTTGGACAGGCACCGTCCGGCACTTTCGCAGATGGTTGAATGCGTTGACCTGGCGCAACCGGCTATTTCTCCCGCCACCGGGATTTCCAGCGGCTCGACCGTGGCTCAGCCGGCACCGGCATCTCAGAACATCACCTACGATCGAAAGACGCTGTACGGGCAGGTATGGGCCCGGCCGGTCCAGGTGGTCGCCAAGGACTACGCAATCTCCGGCCGAGGCCTCGCGAAGGTGTGCTCTAGACTTCGAGTACCTGTCCCACCACGGGGATACTGGGCTCGCGTTCGGAACGGCCATCACGAGAAAAGACCCATGCTGCCGCGGCAGAATGGGTAACGTCGAAGCCCAGCGCTTGAAGGTCTGGCGGACTCAACCCGCTGGCATCAGGCGTCAACGCGACCACGGTTGAATGCTGACCGGGCAGACTGGACAAGCACTTTTCGGATCTATGTAGCGCTGAGCCAGGTGAGGCGTAGAATGCTCCTTTCCAACCAGAACGGCGGGTGACCCTGCCCGAATTGAGGTCGGATGTTCATGGCGCCTCGGGAGATTGAGGCGTGGGTCGACGCTCAGAAGGCTCTGGTCTGTCCCGACGGAGGGCCGCGGTGAATAAGCGAACCGACCCGAGTGAGCCCCAGTCAGGGTTCGCCTTCGCTGCGGAGGAACCAGCCGAGGCCGCGGCTACCGCCCAGACCGACCACGCTCTAGAGCCCACAATGGCCGCCTCGATGAGCGACGGTTGGCCTGCCGATCTCACACGAAGGCTGCGCGTTCTGCTGCACACGCTTCCGCTGGATGGACTGCGCCGCGGCGACGCCATCCGCGATGCCGATCTCAGACAATACGACAGCGTGGCACTCGCGCTGCGGATCCTGGATGTCGTGATTGACCGCCTTGGCCTCGAGGCGGAGGCAGATCGCGAGGTGGTAGCACGCGTCCTTCGACCGGTGCTTTCCGCGATGGATGCTGCGGCGAGTGTCGACCCCTCGCAGGAACGCCACGAGCGGATGCTCGACAAGCTGCTTGGGAGCCTTCGCAACGATGGCGACGCTCGCCGTCCATTCCGCGAGGAGTACACCTGCCTCAACGGTGAGGGCGAGGCGCAGCGCCACGCGCTCGAATTTCGACTCCTCTTGGACGCGTTCCATCCCTCGGGAGGCACGGTCCTTCGACCCTCGGCAGAAGCCTGCAATCTCTACCTGCGCCTGTTGGACCTCGACGTCGAGGACGCGCAGGCGGCGCTAGAGGCTGTCGTAGAGTCACAGCTGGCGCGAGGTCGCTTCGACGAGGCGGTGCACTCGGCGCGGCAGGCGCGCATCCAGTCCGTGCGCTTCCGCGACAAGGTCCTGCAGATCCTACGCGACACGCGGCGAGACGTCGATCGTGTCGACTGGAGGGTCGAGGTTCCCCGAGTGTTGAATGAGTCCCTGACCCACCTGGAACGTCGGGTCGCCGTGGAGCGCGGAATCCTGGGGGCGGCAGATGAACGGCTGGAAATCATGCCCGACGAGGATGCGGGCTCTCGCCGCGCCGTCGCCCAGGTGAGAGACCTCACGCGTGAATGCCTCCTCCGACACGCCGAGTTGCATGAACACCTGATCGGAGCACGCAACGTCTTTCTCGACGCCCAAGCCCGCCAAGCATTCGCGCCAAGGCCGTCCCGCCCACTTCCGGATCTCGCTGCCGACGTACTTGAGCCCATCTTGCGCATGCCGATCGTCTGCGCGGGTCAGATTCTCGAACGAGGGTTCACACTGTTCGTGGGCCCCCGCCTTCCGGTGCTCGCGTCGCTTGAAGGTCTCGTCACGTGGATGCTTCAGCCACGTCGACCACAGCCCCGACAAGAGATCGAGGTCGCGCCCGTGGATGCGACCGATCTGGACGCCGAACTCCGGCGATACCCACCGGAGGTACGCGCGGC
Source organism: Verrucomicrobiia bacterium (assembly GCA_035638075.1). Taxonomy (GTDB): domain Bacteria; phylum Acidobacteriota; class Polarisedimenticolia; order Gp22-AA2; family Gp22-AA2; genus DASRAU01. Next base: position 107,057 of record DASRAU010000027.1, on the reverse strand, counting down.
TGCAACGGAGCTTCTGGATACCGCCAAGGCCGACGCCAAGCTCTCCGGTCTTCTGGCAATGGCCCGCGCGTCCGGCGCCTCTAACGCAGTGCTCGAAGTGATTACGCTCCTTGTGCTGATGGGGTTCGCGACGGAGGACCGCGAGACTGCTCGCGTCGCCGCAGAATCAATCGATGGCGTACCGCTTGAGGACCCGCTCTTCTACGGGGATGACTTGCTTATTACCGCTGCTGGGAGGGCGGGATGACAACGACTCGCGATCCGGCATGGAATGCGGGCCGGCTCGTTCAATGGGCGTTGAGGCCGCTCGCGCGTCCCGCCCAGGAAGCTGAGTATCGGGAACTCGTCGAGCGCTACTTCGATGACGGCACTTTTCGGACTACCGTGCGCGAGCTCACCGACGGCCTTGGACTTCAAGTACTCGACGTCAGCGAGCATGGCGTCGTACTTGCACCCCAAGACGATTCCGTCTTCGGGTTGAAGCCGGCAGACTTCCGTTCAGGTAGCTCGAAGGTCGACGATCGACTCCTCGACGGTCTCGCACAAATCGCGATCGCTGCCACCGTGTTTCCGCGCGCGCGCGACCTCGACGAAGATCCAGACATCGTCCGGGCTCCGGTCACCGTCGACGAGGTCGAAGCGCAACTCCGGCAGCTGTGCGAGCGTCTATCCGAAGAGGCCCGAGGGCGCGATCCGAACTCCGAGGACGAGCGGCGTGGCCTGATCGAGGCTTGGCGTGTCTACATGCAGCGCCTCGACACCATCGAGACGAGGGACTCCCGCAAGGCGATGCGGGCAACTCGGCGGATCATCGAGTACTCACTTGATCGCCTACGCGAGTTCGGATGTTTCACGCAGGTGCGCCGAGGTGCCGAGATCGCTTGGCAGCCGACCCGCCGGTACCAGGTCATGGTGCAGCAGCTAGCGGGTACGGCCATTTTTCAGCTAGTACGCGAGACGCTCAACACTCCATCTGCTGCGTCGAGCGGGGACTGACGCTTATGCCCCAGCTTCTGAAACTCCGTTTCGTCTGCCTCGGGCATCCGCAAGCGCGGATGGATGACCTGTTGTTGAACTTTCAGGGTCCCGACGGTCGTGCCACGGACTCCACGCTCTGGCTCAGAAATGGCGGCGGCAAATCCTCCATTCTGAACCTCTTCTTCGCGATCGTTCGGCCAGACAAGAGGGAGTTCCTCGGCGGTAAGGCGGAGGCAAAGCAGCGATCGCTGAACGACTACGTCCTTCCCAGCGACCGAGGTGTGGCGGTAGCAGAATGGCAGCTCGACCCCGCGACTGACTCCCTTGGCCTCGAATCCGAACGCTTCATCGCAGGGGTCTTCTATGAGCGCCGCGACGGGTCTGCTGACCTTCGTCGTCTTTTTTTCTCGTGCCGTATTGCATCTGAGCATCCCGAGTCGACGATAGAGCAGCTTCCTCTCTTCACCGCCAGCAACGGCACGCGTTCGCGCCGCACGCTCGGCGCTTTCCGAGAGGCCTGGCGATTGCTCCGTGATCGTGCGCCACACCTCAACGTCGGTGACACCGAGAACCAACGCGAGTGGCAGGAGGTGTTGGAGGCGGCCCGCATCGATCCAGAGCTGTTCTCGTATCAGGTCAGGATGAATCAGCGTGAGGGTGGAGCGGATGAGCTATTCCGTTTCCCAGAGGCCGAGGACTTTATCGACTTCCTGCTGGCACTCGCGCTTGATCCCGCCCTCGGTGACAGGGTCGGTAAGAATATAACCACATTCAGGCGAGAGCTCCTACAACGCAAGGAGCAGCTTGTTCCCGAGCAGAATCTCGTTGGCGGCTTGATCGCGCGCGTGTCCACGCTAGGCGGCATCCACGAGCGTCGCCAAGGGCTTCGTGTTCAGCTCGGCGAAGTGCACGCTGATCTCGGATCCCTCGACGCGCTTGCGGGAATCCGTCTGAAGGAACTCGGCGAGGAGGCGCGCCGAAACGAGGCGGCACGAATTGGTCATGCCACCGCCGCCGAGGATCAGATGAGACAGGCAGCGAGCAAGTTGGGGCGTGCCGCGCAACTCAAGAAACATGGCGCGGAGCTACGACTCGCCCGTCTCCAAGAGGAGCACGAACAGGCCCAGGACGAGTGGCGCAACGCCCAGCGTCTCGCCCGGATTTGGAGTGCTGCTGTACCACTCCGCCGGGCCCTCCAGTTCGAAGAGAAGGCTAAAGACCAACGCAGGTTGCTGCAGGAACGAGAGCGCGAACACGCGCCATTGCGCACAGAACTTGAGGGCGCGGCGCGCAGGTTCGCGGCGGCGTTGACGTGGCGGGCCCAAGGCCATCGAAAGAGGGCCGAGGACGCACGTGGCGCCGAGAAGACCACCCGCGATGAAGCACGCGAGTGCCGGCTTCAGGCTGTCGAGGCCGGTAAGGTGCAGAGTCAGGCGGAAACCGAGGCGAAGGGACTCGAGCAACGCCTTGAGGCTGGCGAGACCAAGCGTAAGCAACTGGTGCGCGAGCGATTCCTCGGTCCCGAGGAGTCACCGGACGGCGGCGTCATCCGCTGGACGACCAAAGCCTCGGATCATCAGAGTGCGGTCGAGCACCTCGATGGCGAAATCGCGCGTCTCGACGAGGCGCTCAAGTCGCTCGACGATGCCCTCGCAGGGGCCGGAAACGTGCTGTCGGAGTGCCAGTTACAGCATCAGACACTCAAGGATCGCTTCGAGCGCGCCACAAGGGACCGCGAGGCCATCGAGAGAGATGCGGTGACTAAGGCCGCGCTTGAGCTCGAGGCGATCGATGCCGATCGTATCGGGGACGACGCGGTGGCCACGCTCGAACAAGCAGCTCGCGCCGCGCAGCGAAGCGTGGTGGAAACGCGGCTGGCGGTTGCAGACGACGAACGTTCCGCTCTTCACCTTGAGGAGCACGGTCTTTTGCCGCCGTCGGCCGATGCCCAGCACGTCGTCGAGTTCCTGAGCAAACGTCTCGGCGGCCAAGCCTGGTCGGGGTGGTCCTGGATTCAGACAAACGTGCCCAAGCAGGAAGCACGAGCCGCCGTCCGCAAAGCGCCTTCCCTCGCTCAGGGAGTTGTCGTTCGGCCGGCCGACCTCAAACGGGCCGCCGAGCTCCTACGTGAGGCTGGACTCGAGCCGGAAGGCCCGGTGCTTATCGGTGACACCGATACACTAACCCGAGCGCCGGATCTGCCAGGCGTTGTTGTTGGACCAAAGGAATGGGGCTGGTTTGACCGTGAGGTGGCGCAGGTGCGCTTGACCGAACTACGAGTCCGCCTGGATGAGTACCGACAGCGGATCCATTCGACGGAAGCACAACATCGCGATCTCACTCGTGCAGCCGAAACGCTTCGGTCGTTCCGCGCGCGTTACCCGATGAGCTGGTTCGAAAATACTTCGCGTGAGGTCCAGGGTGCGTACCAACGGGAGGAGGAGGCTCGCTCACGGCAGCATGAACTGCAGGAGGAGCGCGACCAGAAGACAGCCAAGCGTAAGCAACTCGAGAACGAGCGGCGGAATCAGGAGCGCGATCTGGAGGCTGCCCGGAACGCAGTCCGTCTCATCAGCGCCTTGGTCGAAGAATACATCCGGCCAGGTCTGAAGTGGCATGCGGATCTCGAAGTGACGAGGATTCGGGCGAAGAAAGCCGCTGACGAGAGCAAGCAGTGGCTCGACCTTGCAGACACTGCCGACAACCGTGCGAAGGACGCCTCCGAAGTCGCACAGAAGGAAGCGGAGGAGGCGCGGCCTATCGAAGCCGAGCGGTCAGAGATTGAATACGTCGAAGGCGAGATTGTCGCTGAGCCGGGACCGCTCGACGAGTTTCGTGCGCGTTACCGTCTCATACGGGGCCAGTACGAAGGAAAGGTCGGGGCGGATGCTCTCCTGGCCCTGGCGAAGCAGAACGACGACAACGGGAGAGATGAGCGCGCTCGACTCGCGAAGCTGCTTTCTGCGGAAATCACGGAGGACATCGTTCGAGGGTACATAGCTGGCCTCGCAGAGCCGGACACGGTTGAGCAACTGCGGCAAGAGGCAGAGGCGAAGACGAGCTCGTTGCAGGGCCGCATGGGCAATCTCAAGGGCCGTATCGAACCTGCAATGCTGTCACTCCAGCAGGCCGAAGAGGCCTGCAAAGCGTTCATCATGCTGCCACCCCTTCCGCGCCCACCGAGCACGCCCGAACTCGCCGAGGCCGAGGCCGCGGCCTTAGACGGCGAGGCGAAGCTGCACCACAACTGCGCGGAATCCGAGCAGGCGCAGGCGAACGAGGCCAAGGAGAATGCCGAGCAGGTTAGACAGCGTGCAGCTGACATCGGGCGGCATGCGGAGCGGCTAAGGTCCTTGCGCGATCACTATGCGGATCTGCTCGCGGATGGAATCCAGCCTGCCGGACCTAGTCTGCCAGCAACGCTCGAAGAGTCAATGCTGCCCTCGCGGCTGAAGAAGCTGGGCGATTGGCTCCGCAAAGCCCGCGTGGACTGGCAGTCGATGGACAGCGAGCGAGGAACCGCAGTCGCGGCGCTTAGAACGTTCGCGGGCGGCACCGAGTTCGAGCGTCTCGATACGCCCTGGGTGCGGCGTCTCCAGGAACATGACGACCCTGCACTCGAGAACGCTAGCGTGCAGCTCGGAGCCCAGCTTGAGTTACGCCGCAGTGTGCTGGAGGAACAGATCTCGGGCATCGATCGCCACCGAACGGTTCTAGTTGATGAATTGCATGCCGTCGCGGAAGATGGGATGAAGCTGCTGCGCCAGGCCTCGGGGCTCTCGAAGCTTCCGGATCACGTGCCGGGCGTCGGGGGTGCATACTTCCTCAGGATTCAAACGCAGGAGCCAGAAGACCCGAGTGAGAAACGCGCTCGCCTCGCGGAGCTCATCGACGAGCTCCTCGATGGCAAGCAGGATCTGGGGGGCGTTGGATTGGTCCAGGCCGCTGTGCGACGGCTCGCGCGCCCGGTTCAGGTTCGCGTGCTGCATCCCGACCCAGCGCTTGACCGCCGGACCGTGAGCATCCCGGAGATGGCCCGTTCGAGCGGTGGCGAACAGCTCACGGGCGCCATCCTTCTCTACTGCACGCTCGCCCGCGTGCGAGGCCGCGCCCGCGGGCTCTCAAGGCGCGCCTCCAGCGTCCTCATCCTCGATAACCCCATCGGCCGTGCGTCGCGGGTTCGTTTTCTGGAACTTCAGCGTGATGTCGCCCGGGCAATGGGCGTGCAACTCATCTACACGACGGGCGTTAACGATCACGAAGCCCTACGCGCCCTTCCGAACGTGATCCGCCTCCGCAACGAGCGAGTCGATCGCAACACGGGGCGTCGGCTGGTCGAGTACGCTCCCGACGAGGCCCGTGTCATCGAAGCGGTTCGCATCGGACGGCGGGAAAACGCCCCCGCCGCCGTTCGCGGCAGTGTGGAGCATTGAGGGCACACTCCGTGCTCGATGAACGCCGACTCGACGAGTTCGAGCGCGGCCTCCTTGCTGGCACCGCCGTTCGCGTCGGCTCGCAAGATCTCTGGCGGCACTTGGCACAGGTCTTTCCCCACAGGATGGCAGGGCCTGCAGAGCGGCGCCTCTTGCTCGAGGCGCTCAGGTCCATCGAGGCACGCGGAAGCATACGGCTTCCACCAGAGCGGGGGAAGCGCTGGGATCGGTTGATGAATCCCGCTGTTCCGACCAGCGTGGACATTGTTCGCGATCGAGCGGCACAGTCTGGTTTTCCGTGGAGGACATTTGCGTGGCACCCGAGCCTTCACTGGGTGGCTCAGTGCCGGAGCCTGTCCGTGCAGCAGGTCGAGTTCCTGCACGGTGTCCACGAGGGACTGGTGAACGGAGCGTTCCGTGAGCCAGCGCCCCTGAAGTATCGTTCGCTGCAGCTTACAGGTGATGAGAAGCTGCTGGCGTCGCTCGCGACCACCTCCCTGTTCGGGCCCGGGCACCTGACGCTTGAGATGCTTGCGTGCCTGCCCAGCGCGTTACCGCTTGCTTGGGAAGCGGTCGGCGAGGGCGGCCGCGTAGTGATTTTCGAAAACGCTGGCCCCTTCAGCATCGCGCGGGTCGTCCTTAGTGAGACCGCAGCAAGGTCCTACGACTTGGTAGCGTATGGCGGTGGAAGGAGCATCCTTGCGGCGCTTGGCCACCTCAAAACGATCGAGCGCAATGTTGAATCTATCCACTACGTCGGCGATCTTGACTATGCCGGGCTCGACATCGCCTGGAATGCGGGCCGCTGCGCAATGGACCTGGGACTGCCCACTGTGCTGCCAGCCACTGAGCTCCACCGCCAAATGCTGTTGGCAGCCGAGTCGTTCGGCCACCCACAAGGCTGGCCGGTTCAAGAGTGCTTCGTTGATGTCGATCGAGCCAGAGTCCTCGACGTGCTGTCCCCGGACGTGCGTGATCAAGTCGACGCCATCCTCAAAGCCGGTCGCCGCATTCCGGAGGAGGTCCTTGGGCCTAACGAGCTTCGAAGGGCTTGGTCGGCGTAGAGCTAGGAGGGGGGCGAGCTATCACACGACCCTAGTCCGGGCCAAACCATGTTCGAACGTTGGTCGACTTGTGCATGCAGCGGCACCCTGGTTCGAACCACTCTTGAGTTCGAACGGTCGATCACGTGGGGAGCCACCCCCTGCCGCCCCGAGTCCTCGGGGCGGTCGCCCGCCCGATCCCCGATCGTGGCATCAGCAGCCGGCCACGGCGCCAACCCGACACGAATCCGACAGAAGTTCTTCTGACGTGCGGCGTCAGCTGCGGGCGGGGCGCAACGAAGGGCAACCAAGGCCGGACCGAGGGCGCGCCGGGGTGCACGCCACGAAGGCAACCGCCCGAAGACCATGTCACTGATCTGATGGAATTGGCTCCTCGTCAGGGCTCTCCGCGAGCTTTCGTAACTGTCTTTCGCGTGCCACCATAGCAAGGGCCCACGCCTCGCCGTGCGCTGGAATACCGCCCCCTGTTCCTTCACTGAGCCTCTCAACCTCTTTCACTCGCACAGCTTCCCCAGCTCGGAGGTACCAGATGGAATCGAACGCGATGGCATAGGCGCCGCCATCCGCGACTGGGACCACTTCGTACGCGTTAGACTCAGTAAAGGACCGCTGAGTCCTGACGCCGTTGTCGCTGCCCTGCGACTTGCTGCGTTGGGTTGATGTTTCGCTACACGCTAAGGACCCTAGGACCGCGACCGTAACTGCTAACCATGACAGATGGCGGGTCATTCACCCCCCCCTCGCGCGGCACCGCGCACATAGTAGCCAGAGAACGTGTAGACCATGTCCACGCTGACCGGCGAACGCTACGTCAGCTGCGCGCGCAACCGAATATCCGATACTTGTAGGCGCGCGCCCTTATGCGCCACGCTCCCCTGGGCTACCGCCCAGGAACTCAAGCGCCTCACGAAAGAACGCCGCCCGCGTGCGTGACGGATTGGTCGCCAGTAGCCGCTCAACCATGATGCCGTAGGGCGAGTCCTTCGATAGCGAGTCTTTGTTTTCGAGCAAGAACCAAATGGCGAAGGCCATGAGCTCAGGAGGCTTCTCGCCGGTGAACTCGACGTACTTGAGAATCGCCTCAAAGAGCGGTAACGGCGTCTCGATCGGGTTGAACTCTATCTCTCCTTCCGGGTCTGTATCGGCATGCTTGAAAAAGTTCTCAGCTCGCTTGAACTGTTTCCGAAGGTCGGCTGCACGCTCCGCACCAACAAGCGTGTGGAGATCTTTCACCATGAACCCACCGCCACGTTGTTCGTTGATGTCTCGCAAGATGGCATACGCTGCGGACACTAATGTGTGCACTGGGACTGGACTAGCATCCGAGAAATACAACCGCACAGCAGCTTCGAGCTGCAGTCGCGCGGCCTCCAGTTTGCGGACGCGTATGACCATGCGCGCCTAAGGCCGAAGTAGACAGACCTGAGTAAGAGCCACAAAGCACTGCAGGATTCGGTCAGCCGATTCGGCGGCGGCGAAGGAATGGGCTGACGCAAGCCCACAGCCATGCTGAGGGTAGCACCGAATGAATTGGGGGCGGCACAAGAGAATCAGTTGGTGTAGGCTACGCGCTCCGTATGGGCTTGAGCCGACATCTTTCCTGCTTCAGCGCGGGACCACAAGATAAAGCACAGCCTCTTCTGGGCGTGAACAATTCCGGCCCAGCACTCCGCCTAGGGTGAGCAGAGTCCAGGTTTGGTACAAGGACCAACGTGCGGGTTGATTCTCCACTGAAGGATCTACGGGCGTTCCTCGATCTGCTCCGGCGCGACCGCGACCTGGCCGAAGTGAAGGCGGAGGTTGATCCGCGCTTGGAGATAGCCGAGATCCACCGTCGCGTCGTGGCCGCCGGCGGGCCCGCGCTCCTGTTCACGAACGTCCGCGGACACCGGATGCCTGTCGTCACTAACCTGTTCGGGACCGCGCGGCGGGTCGAGCGGTCGTTCGGCCGTCGCCCGGAACAGCTCATCGCCCGGGCCGCGTCGCTTCCCCAAGTGTTGATGCCGCCGACGCCGGCGAAGCTCTGGAGGCAGAGGGACCTACTGCCTGTCATCATGAACCTCGGCACCCGGACGGTGACGGCTTCGCCGGTTCTGGAGCAGGTCGAGCACCTGCCCCATCTAAACCAATTGCCCGCCCTCACGACCTGGCCTCGAGACGGCGGTCCGTTCATCACGCTCGGGCAGGTTTACACGGAGCATCCCGACGGGCATGGACATAACCTCGGGCTCTACAGACTGCAGATCTACGACGACACCACCACCGGCATGCACTGGCAGATCGGAAAGGGCGGAGGATTCCATCACGCGGCGGCGGAGACCCTCGGGCGCGCGCTTCCCGTGGCAGTGTCGCTCGGCGGCCCGCCGGCGCTAATGCTGTCCGCAGTGGCCCCCCTTCCAGAAAACACTCCTGAGCTCCTCCTAGCCTCGCTCGTGATGGGGCGAAAGCTGCCGATGGCGCGGATGGACAGTTTCCCGCTGTCCTTCCCGGCCGACGCGGAGATTGTGCTGTTGGGACAGGTGCCGCCTGGGGAGCGCCGTCCCGAAGGGCCATTCGGCGATCACTACGGCTACTACTCCCTGACTCATGATTACCCAGTGTTCAGGGTGGACGCAGTGGCGCGCCGCCGCGACGCAATCTATCCCGCGACCGTGGTCGGCAAGCCGCGCCAGGAGGATTTCTACATCGGCGACTATCTGCAGGCGCTGCTGTCGCCGCTCTTCCCCGTCGTCATGCCAGCCGTGACCGACCTGTGGTCATACGGTGAGACCGGTTATCACTCCCTGTCGGCCGCCGTCGTGCGCCAGCGCTACAAGCGCGAGGCAATGGCGTCGGCGTTCCGCATCCTGGGCGAAGGCCAGCTCTCGCTCACCAAATTCCTGCTGGCTCTCGATCGGCCCTGCGACCTGAAGGATTTCCGGAGGGTGCTGACCGAGGTGCTGCGGCGCGCAGATTTCCGCACCGACTTGTTCGTCTTCGCAAACCTCGCGATGGACAGCCTCGACTACGCCGGCCCCCGCGTCAATGAAGGAAGCAAGGCGGTGCTACTTGGTGTCGGTGAGCCAGTGCGCGAGCTGCCGGGGGAATTCCAAGGCGCGCTGCCGGCCGGCATCAGGGAAGCTCGCGTGTTTGCCCCGGGATGCCTCGTGTTGACCGCGACCCCATTTCCGTCAGAGCTGCCGCCCGGGACCCCGGCCACCGACGTGACGCCGTGGCTGGAACACCCATCCCTCGCGCCCTGGCCCCTCGTTGTCCTGACCGACGACGCCCAGCGCGCCACCCGAAGCGTCTTCAATTTCCTTTGGATGACCTTCACCCGCTTTGAGCCCGCAGCAGACTTGCACGCTCGAAGGGTTTACCTTGCACGCCATCACCCGGTCTTCGAATCACCGATCGCCATCGACGCCCGTATGAAACCTTGGTATCCAGAAGAGTTATTCGCTGACCGAGAGACGGTCGATATTGTGCGAAATCGGTGGAAGGAATACTTTCCGAGAGACCAAGTACCGATGGGTGACTCAGACCGCGCCCACCTAGATTAGATCAGCCAAAAAAAAGGGCCCCCCGTAGAGGGGCCCTCTTGGAATTGGTTGTCTATTTTCGACTAGCAGGTCCCACGCGCCCTGCAGCCGCCCCAAATGGCCTCATCGGGCCTAAGCGAAGGCGTGGTCGGGCTGGCGACCGGGGCGGTCCTAATGCCCAGGAGCTGCATTACGCGCTCCAGGAGGCCGATTGCGGCGGCCGGAGGCATGGCCGTGTGCGCCGAGACCGAGAACTGGGGGGTGGCCGCCGAGGCGGGGGTGGCGGTCATCGCCATCGCGCTGAGAACCACCACAAGTGCCATCACTGCGCTGAGCTTCTTCATTGTATCCTCCCGAGGCGACTTGTTGATCGTCCTCATTGCTTGGGCTGACTAGCACGTACCCCTAAGGCTGCACCCCCAAATGGCACCGTCCGTTGTCGGCGTAGCAGGGGCGGTCGGACTGGCCACAGGAGCCGTCGGCGCCACGCGGATGCCCAGAAGCTGCATCACCCGCTCCAGGAGGCCGATCGCGGCGGCCGGGGGCATGGCCGTGTGCGTCGGGGCCGAGATCTGAGGGGTCGCCGCCGAAGCGGGGGCGGCCGTCATCACCATCGTTCCGAGAACCACCACAAGTGCCATCACTGCGCTCATCTTCTTCATCGTATCCTCCCGAGGCGGCGTTTTAATCGTCCTCATCTGCCACCCCTAGGAGCAACCCCGATACCAACTCCGTAATGGATGGTACGTTCGCTACTCAACCGACTTGATTTAAACGACTTATATTTGGCGGTGCGGATTGCTCCGGAGCCCAGGCTCCCGACTTGGAGGCTTGAGATGAGACTGTGTCCTGATGGGAAGGTTAATTAACTCATTGTTAAAACTAGACTTAGTAGACTGAATCGTGAGACTTGGTTGCGAGTCTCGGAAAAATCGCGGCAAGTAGCGTTATTGCAATTGCTTAGGAGGCACTCGGAAGAACGACTTGGTGAGACTGTCGGGCGCTACCCGTCAGAGGACCTGCTTAGCTCTCCGAGGCCCTGGGTGGCTTCGCAGCCGCCCCCGGAGCCGTGAGGCCGTGGTCCTTCATCTTGCGGAAGAGGGTCGCACGGCTCACCTGGAGAATCCTGGCGGCCTCATCGCGGCTGCCGGAGGCCTCGCTGAGCGCCTTCTTGATCTCCGCGCGGCTCAGGTCCACGGAACGCGGGCGCATACGCGGCGCCGGGCCGTCGCGAGGCCCGCGTGACGCCGAAGCGCCGCCACCCGATTGCAATCCCGTACTCGACCCGGCCGTGCCCAGCGAAGACGAGTCCATCAGCTCGAGGTCACGGCGGGCCGCCTCGGCGCTGATGACGCCGTCTTCGGCGTAGAGCGCCAGCCGGTAGATGGTGTTCTCCAGCTCGCGGACGTTGCCGCGCCAGTCGAGCCGCGCGAGATGGTGCAGCAGGGCCGGCTCGGCCTTGAGGCGCGTGCCGCCATTCTCCCGGGCCAGGCGGCCGAGGAAGTGGTCCACGAGCAGGGGAATGTCGTCGCGGCGGTCGCGCAGGGCCGGCAGGGCGACCGGCACGCCGCGCAGGCGGTAGTACAGATCCTCGCGAAACTTCTTCTCGCGGATCAGCTCCTCCAGCGGCCGGTTGGTGGCCGAGACGATGCGCACGTTGACCCGCTTCACCGACTCCGAGCCGACCGCGCGGATCTCGCCGTTCTGTAGCACGCGCAGCAGCTTGCTCTGCATCGCCAGGCTCATGTCGCCGACCTCGTCCAGGAACAGCGTGCCGCCGTCGGCCTGCTCGAACAGGCCGCGGTGGCTGGTGTCGGCGCCGGTGAAGGCGCCGCGCACGTGCCCGAAGAGCTGGCTTTCGAGCAGCGTGTCGCTGAACGCCGCGCAGTTCTCGGTCTGGAACGAGCGCTCGCGGCGCGGGCTGTTCTGGTGGATGGCGCGCGCCACCAGCTCCTTGCCGGTGCCGCTCTCGCCGAGGATGAGCACCGGCAGGCTGCTCGGCGCCACGCGCGCCAGGATCTCGATGACGTCGTGCATGCGCCGGCTGCGGCCGACGAGGCTTTCGAACCCGTAGCGCTCGCTCACCTGCTGCTTGAGGCTCTCGTTTTCCTTGCGCACCCCTTCGAACAGGCGGGCGTTCTCGACGGCGACCGCTGCCTGGGCGGCGAACGACTCGAGGAAGCGCAGGTCTTCGCGGTCGAAGACGATCCCGGAGGCGCGCGTGTCCACGTACACCGTGCCGATCGTCTTGCCGCGCAGCGACAGCGGCACGCACATGAGCGACCGGATGTGCAGGCGCGCCACGCTCCGGTACTCGCGGAAGCGATTGTCCGCCAGGGCGTCGTGCGACAGGATCGGCCGCCCGCGCCCCGCCTCGCGCAGGATGGTGCGGCTGTACTCGGTCGCGTCCTTGATCGTCTGGCGCTCGACGTTGCGCGCCACCACCGGGTCCATCTCCTCGCCCTCCTCCCCGAACAGGAAGATGACGCCGCGCTCGGCGCGGACGTTCTCGATGGCGAGGTCCATCACGCGGTTGAGCAGTTTCTCGGGGTCGCGGATGGTGTTGATGACCTGGGTGATCTCGAAGAGAGTCGCGAGGGTGCGCTCGGCGGTGCGCGAGGAGACAGGCGACTCGTCCTCCGCCACCGAGTAGCGGACCTCGGGACGGCGGGACGTGGCCTCGGCGCCGGCGGGGCTCGAGCGGGACGGCGCCTCCGCGACAGCGGGTGAGGGTGGCGTCGGGACATCCGCGTCCGTCAGGGTGGGCGCGCGGCGCGGCGCCATCTTGTCTGCCTGGCGAAGAAGGTTCTCCCGGTCCGGCTGCTTCAGGTAATCGTCTTTCATGGCCGCATCCTCGATCTCCCCGGCGGCCGTGCGTATCACGGTCGCCGCCTCCTTCCAGGCCCGGCGGGCCTGATCCTCCATTCCGGTCGCATCCAAGGCCTGGGCCAGCGCGGCGCGCGCCCGCCATTCGAGCTCGGACGCACCCGCTTCGGCCGCGGTCTTGACGATCGATCGCAGCCGCGTGGCGGCGGACGCGGGCTGCCCGGTATCGAGATCGAGAGTCGCCAGAAGCAACCCGCGTTCCAACCGGTCCGCGAACCGCAGCGCCGTCTCGCCGCTTCTTTCGATCGCGGCGCGTGTCGGCATCGACCCACCTCCGCGGCGCGCCGCGAGCGCCTGGATCCGAAAAGCAAGGAACTGCCCGCGGTCGTGGCCGAGCCGCCGCGCGATCGCGAGCGCGCGTGCCGCATTCGAAGCGGCTTCTTTCATATCGCCGGCGCGCGCGTTCCTGCCGGCGCCGGCCCGCGCGTCCATTTCATTGGTCGCCGCGCCCGCGGCGAGACTCGCTTCCGCGAGCGCGATGAGCAGGTACATCTCCTGGATGGGCTCTTTCCGGCGACGCGCCTCCGCGAGACCCTCGCGGAAGTGTCGCAGCGCTTCGGGCACGCGGCCGAGCCCGAGGGCCAGGCGTCCGTCCAGCTCGTGCGCCTCGGAATCATCGAGCGGCGCACCCTGCAGCTCGAGCGATTTGCGCGCTTCGCGGGAGGCCTGCGCGGCGAGGTCATAGCGGCCGCGCAGCACCTGCAGCGACTGCAGCGTCCGCGCCGTCTGACCGGCCACCTCGAGCGCGGTGTGCTCGCGCGCCCAGGCGCGTGCGGACTCGAGATTGTCCACGGCGCCGGCGAGATCCCCGAGATCGAGGCGCGCCAGCGCGATGTTGCCGAGGCCCCGGTAGTGGATCATCGTGGCGCCGAGTCGCCGGCTCGCCTCGAACACCTCGTCGTAGAGCGCGATCGTTCCGGCCGTGTCGCCGCTGACCAGGCGCGTGAGCGCCGCGTTGTTCAGGATCCACATGTGCATCCGGTCGTCCCCGGAGGCGCGCGCCAGGGGCACGGCCTCTTCGTACACCGAGAGCGCTTCGGAGGAACGCCCGTTGCGGGCGAGCAGGATGCCGAGATAGCCGAGCGTCGCCGGGAGCTCGTGAGGATCCGGCGGCGTCCGCGCCATCGCGATGGCGCGCCGGCCGACGCGCTCGGCCGCCGCCGTCTGTCCGAGGAAGCCGAGACAGAACGACTCGTAGCGCAGCCCGCAGATCTCCACCGTGCGGGAGCCGGCACGCTGCGCCTCGCTCCGGAGCTGTCGCGCGATCTTGAGCCCTCCCCGGTAGTCCCCCAGGTTGCTGGCGACCGCCTCGACCAGCGACCAGATCGTCTCGAGTCGTGCGGCGCGATCCGACAAGGGAATGAACTCGAGCGCACGGCGCAGGTACCCGGCCTCGCCGGCGGTGTCGAACACGGCGGAGGCCCGGCGGGCTGCCGCCAGGAGGTAACGCGCGGCGCTGGTCCGCTCGCCCGCTTCGGCGGCGTGGTGCGCCAGGTCCTCGACGCGCGCGGCCGCGGCGTCCGGCTCCACCGCCTCGATCGCCTGCAGCACCGCCCGGTGCAGTACCCGCCGCCGCGCCGCCGGCAGTCGCCGCGCCAGCGCCTGGCGCACGCTGCTCTGCGCAACCGACGCCTGCATCGAGCCGTCCTCGCCCCAGGTGATCGACACGAGGCCGAGGCGGGCCAGCGCTTCGATCTCCAGCCGCGACTCGGTCTTGCCGCGGCGGCCGGCGGCGAGCTCGAAGGCGCGCGCCAGGGTTGCGAGGGGAGTGGGTTTGCCGAAGATCGCCAGCAGGCGGGCGAACTCGACCTGGGTCTTCGGCAGCGCGTCGAACCGCCGCAGGACCCGGTCGGCGATCGACTCCGGGAGAGGCAAATCCGCAAGTCCCCTCTCCGCCAGCGCCCAGGCGTCGCCCCGATGCGCCAGGAATCCCGCTTCGAACAGCGACTTGAGAATTTCTTCGGCGTGGAACGGCTGGTTCAGCTTGAGAGCGTGCAGACGCTCGGCCAGCCGCGCCGGCGGCTTCTCGAAAGGGAGCATCGCCGCGAGCACCCGCTCGATGCGGCCGGCATCCATCGGGCCGAGGTCGATGCGGCCGACGCCGGGCCGGCCGGCGAGCGCGCTCCAGCGCGCCGCGAGGCCGGAGGCATCGTCGCGCAGCGTCAGCACGATGAGCCAGGGGGATGCTGTCTCCCTGACCGCCAGGTGCTCCAACAGGTCGAGCGCGGCCGGCGAGGCCCAGTGCAGATCCTCGAGGAAGAGCACGCCCGGCTTGCCGTCGGCCAGCGCATCGAGCGCCCGGGCCAGGGAGGCGACGATCTCGGTCCGCTCCAGGCGGACGCCCCGCTTTTGGCCCGGCCCGCCGGATGCGGTGTGCTGTCCGGATGCTGGGCCGAGCGCCTGCTCCAGCGCCGGTTCCAGCGCGGCGGGCAGGCGGCCGGCAGTGCGTCCGGCGGCGAGCACCTGGTCGAATGGCTGCAGCGCGTGTCCGCCGAACTCGTCGGCGCGGCCCGCCAGCGTGCGGCCCGAGGCGAGTTGCAGCCGCTGACGCGCCTCTTCGACGAGGCGGGTCTTCCCCGATCCGGCGGCGCCACCGACGATGACGATGCGATGCGGCGGGCGTCTGTCGGCCCCCGCCAGATGCGAGGCGATGGCAGCGTCGAGCTGCGCAACCTCTTGGTCCCGTCCGGTCAGGGCCGCGCTGCGCAGACGGCCGGCGAATGTCTCCGCCGTGTCCCGCGGGCGCGGCTCGCGCGATCCCGCGTTCAGCGCCGTGAGCGCCTCCTCGGCGGAAGCGAAACGATTCTTCGGCTCGCGCTCGAGCAGGCGCAGCACCAGCCGCTCCCAGCGCTGAGGGATCGAGGTCTCGAGCTCGCGTGGGGGCGGCGCTCCTCCATGAAGGATGGCGGTCACGAGCGCCCCGGCGCTGTTTCCCTCGAACGGCGTGCGGCCGGTGAGCGATTCGTAGAGCACCGCGCCGAGCGCGTAGAGGTCGCTGCGCCGGTCGGGGGTCGCGGCCTGGAGACGTTCGGGGGCGAGATAGTGCAGCGTGCCGCTTGGAGCGGCTGGACCCTCGGCGCTGAGGCGGCGCGCCAGGCCGAAGTCCACCAGCCGCACCCGCAACGGGGGACTGATCAAAATGTTCTGCGGCTTGAGGTCGTTGTGCAGCCAGCCCTCGGCGTGAATGGCGTCGAGGGCGCGCAGCGCTTGCGTGGCGATCGATTCGAACTCGGCGCGGCGGGTGGCGCGCGGCAGCACGGCGAGCGACGGGCCGTCCACCAACTCCTGTGTCAGGAACGGTGCGCCGTCGGTGAACGACGTGGGTTCGGCGCCCGACTTCTTGCCGGCGGACGACCTGCCGCCTTCCACCTGGCCGAAGTCGAAGACCTCGACGAGGTTCGGATGCCGCAGCCGCGCCAGCGAGCGGAACTCGTCGCGGAAATGCTCGAGCGCGTCACCCTCGAGCGCCGCGGCGCGCAGGATCTTGAGCGCGACGGGCCGGCCGGACTGGTGCCGGTCGTGGGCGAGATACACCTCGCCCATTCCGCCCTCGCCCAGCCGGCGCACGATCTCCCACCGTCCGTTCAGCAGCAACTCGAAGCCCATCAGAAATTTGGCTGGAAACTACACCCGTTCCGGGGGTGCCGCAAGGGGCAGAAGGGGCGACGTTTTCCTGACGGTCGGCCGCGCAGCCGCCGGCGGGCGCTCACAAGCGAGGCGGCAGCCGAGCGACTAGTTGACCGGGGCGTCGATGCGGTGCGGGTAGGGGCGCCAGGGACCGGAGGACGGGCCGGGGACGACGCGCCCCTTGGGTGCGAGTGCCCGGCGGGTCCGCACCACGGTCAGGAGCGCGTCGTACGAGCGGCCGTCCTGCGGGTAGGTGGCGGCGCACACGCTCGCCTCGACCACGGCGGTGCGGCCGCGCTCGAGGGCGAACTTGTGCCGGGCGATCGCCGACTCGATGCGCGCCGCGAGCGCGCGGACGCCCTCGGCCGCGAGCCCGGGGACGATGACGAGGAAGGCGCCGCCGGCGTCGCGGACGAGCTTGTCGTCGGGGCGGAGCTGGCTGCGGACGGCGCGCGCCACGCCGCGCAGGATGCGGTCGGTGGCGGCGCGGCCGAAGCGCTCTTCGAACGCGTCGAACCCTTCGACCCGCAGGTCGAGAAGGGTGAGCGGCGCCTTGCGGCGCTCGGCCGTGCGGATTTCCTGCTCGAAGCTCACGAACAGCAGCCGGTTTTCGGTCGAGCCGTCGGGCGCACTCTCGGCGGCCACAGAAGCGCCGGCGGAGGGAGTGCTTGCGGCGGTACGGCCGGCGGAAGATTGGACGGCGGCGGGATTGCCGAGACTGGCCGCGGGCCGAAATACCAGACGCAGCCGCTCGACCAGGGCGCGCGGCGGACGAGGGGCGTCCGGGCGTGAGGCTTCCCGATCCAGCCGGTCTCGCAATGCTTCGACTTCCTGCGGTGAGCCGCCCAGCCGCTCGAGAATGTCCACCGCCAGGTCGCGGGTCGCTTCCGGCGCGGCCTGTCCGTGTTCTGCATCGGGTCCAGCGGCGGCCAGCCCTTCGACCAGCCGGACGAAGCGGTCCAACTCGGGCGCGGGGGTCGCGGTCGCCACCGGGCGTCGGCCTTCCGGCGCGTTTCCGTCCAGTGACCCCGGGCGAATCGACGCGCGCCCAAGGCGGCGCAGGGCCGAGGCGGACATCCAGACGACGAGCGTCGAGCAGGCCAGGATTCCCGAGGTCAGGACGAAGGAGGACAGGTGGTCCGGGGTCATGGGCATGGGCTCGGGGGCTCCGCAGCCGGAAAGATCGGTCGAAGCCGCCGGGGCGTCCATATCATTCTCGTAGTCGGGGGCAGCTTTTCCCGCCGTCCCTCTCCTCCGGACCCACTCCCGGCTCTCCCGTGGCGGGTCTTGCCAATCGCGGGCATGGCCCCTAGCATCGTCGGTCTGACCTTCCGGAGCGTTCGAGCCAGGTGAGCCAGCGTGGAAAAGGGGCCCCGCCGCCGAAGCGGACAGGGCGGTCGGCCGTCCCGGCATGGCTTCCGGCCGCGGCCGCGCTCGCCGTGGTGGCCGCACTCGTGCTTGCCTTCGGCTTCGAGCGGGTCGCGCCGGGCGAGCGGGCCTACCGCCTGAGCGGCGGCCAGGCCACCCCACTCGCCCCCGGCACTCACTTCCACCTGCCGTTTTCGAGCCGGACCATCCGCCTCGGCTCGGGTCCTCTGGTCGTGCATGGCGAAGTGTCGCTGCATTCCAGCGAAGGGGCTTCGCTCGCCGCGACCTACGAGGTGAGCGCCGGCATTCCAGATGCTGCGGCGGGGCGCGTGCTCGGCTCGGTCCGAACGACCCCCGACCTCGAAGAGAAGATCCGCGGCGCGGCCGTCTCGGCCGTCGAGTCGTGGGCGCGCGGTCTCTCGGGCGAAGCGATCGCGCTGGGCGAAGGACGCTCGAACGCCGAGGAGTCGATCCGCAAGAGTCTCCAGGCGGAAGGCTTCGACCCGGTGGCGGTGCGCCTCGGCAACGGCGGCGGCTCGGCCGAGTTGCAGGCGAAACTCTCTGCCGAGGCGGTCCGCCGGCGCGCGGCGCAGACGGGGCTCAAGGTGGCGATCCTCGGGCTCGACGGCGCCGACTGGGAAATCCTCGACCCGCTCATCAAGGCCGGACGGATGCCGAATCTCGCCGCGCTCAAGGCGCGCGCCGCGTACGGGCCGATGAAGTCGATGGACCCGATGCTCTCGCCCATCCTTTGGACCACCGCCGCCACCGGCAAGCCGCCGGACCAGCACGGGGTCATCGACTTCCTCGTGCGCGACGCCGCGACCGGCAAGCCGACCCCGGTGTCGAGCCGGGCCCGCAGAGTGAAAGCGCTCTGGAACATCCTCGGGGATGTCGGCCGCACCTCGGATTTCATCGGCTGGTGGGCCACCTGGCCCGCGGAGCAGATCGAAGGAACGATGGTCTCCGACCGCGTCGCCTACAGCACCTTCTCGTTCGCGCCGGAGCTCAAGGATGCGGGCGGCGCCACCTGGCCGACCGATTACTTCGCGAAGCTGCAGCCGCGGCTCGTGAAGGCGGAGGACATCCCGGACCGCGACCTGCGCCGCTTCGCAGACGCGACGCCGGATGAGTTCCGCCGGCTCGCGGGCATCGTCGCCGGGGCGCGCTCGTACCACGCCGCCGCGCTCGACCTGCTGGCGCATGGGCAGCCCGACCTGTTTTCCATCTACTACCAGGGCATCGACGAGGTCGGGCATCGCTACCAGCACTTCATGCCCCCGAAGATGGGGATGGTCTCGGCGGAGGACTTCCAGCGCTACCGCGGGACGGTCGAGGCCTACTACGCCTACCAGGACGAGCTGCTCGGGCAGGTCTTGAAGCAGCTCGACAAGCGCACCGTCGTCATCGTGATGTCGGACCACGGCTTCCGGAACGGCACCGGGCGGCCGGCCAACGAGCCGCCCTACGTCGAGGGGAAGCCGGGGCTCTGGCACCGGCGCTACGGCATCTTCCTGTTGGCGGGGCCGGAGGTGAAGGCGGGCGCGCTCGACACGACGTCGCTCCTCGACATCGCGCCGACCGCGCTCTACCTGCTGGGACTCCCGAAAGGCGAGGACATGCCGGGACGCGTCGTCGAGGAGGCGATCGCACCCGAGTTCCTCGCCCGCTTCCCGCGCCAGACGATTCCGAGCTACGAGCCTGTCGGCCGCCCGTTGCAGACGGGCACGCTCGTGGCGGGCGGCGCGGCCCAGGGCGAGGTCGAGAAAGAGATGATGGAGAAGCTCCGCTCCCTCGGTTACATCTCGGGCGGGGAAGAGGGGGGAGCGACGGGAGCGCCCCCGGGCGCGGGCGCCGGGGCGGGCGGCGGCGCAGGCGCCGGCTCTCCGGGAGCGACGACCCTCGGCGGCGAGGCGCTGATCACGGCGCACGTGAACGAAGCGACGCTGCGGCTCAAGGCCAAGGACTACGCCCGCGCCGAGGCGTCGGTGGCCGAGGCGCTCAAGCTGTCGCCCGACTTCGTCCCGGCGCTCCTGCTCAAAGCGCAGATCGCCCGCGAGAGGAAGGACTACGCGACGGCGATCGCGGCCGCAAAGCGCGTGCTCGAGATCGACGCGGCGGGGGAGCGGCTGACCTACACGCAGCTCGCGCGGCTCTACGGCGAGGCCGGGCGCATGGACGAGGGGCTGCAGTTCCTCCGGGGCCAGGTCGCCGCCCACCCCGATTTCGCGGAGGCGCGCGCGGCGCTCGGGGCGCTGCTCCTCAAGTCGGGCGACAAGGTCGCGGCCGAGCGCGAGCTGCTTGCGTCACTGCAGCTCGACCCGAGCCTGGGCGATCCGCTCACCGAGCTGCATACGCTCTACCAGAACACGGCCAAGATCCCGACCCTCGAAGGCATCGTCCGCAAGGGCCTGGCGCTCAACGAGCAGTCGGTCGTGCATCACAACTGGATGGGACTCATCCTCGAGTGGAACCGGGATCTCCCGGGCGCCGAGCGGGAGTTCCGCCGCGCCATGGAGCTCGACCCCGACTACGCCGCGACCATGGCGAACCTGGGGGCGATGTACGGGCGGTCCAACCGGCTCGAGGAGGCGGTGGCGATCCTCAAGAAGGCCGTCGCCAAGGACGACTCCAACCTCGAGGCCTGGGTGAACCTCGGCGCCGCGCAGGGAAGACTGCAGCATCCGAAAGAAGCAATTGCCGCCCTCGAGACCGCGCGCAGCAAGGGGTATAAGACGACGACGCTCTACAACGCCCTGGCGCTCTCCTACCTGCAGGATGGCCAGAAGGCGAAGGGGGTCGAATACCTGAAAGAGTCGCTGGTCATCGACCCGCAGCAGCGAGAGGCGCGGCAGCTGCTGGCAGAAGTGACGAAGTCGGCATCGTGACCGCGGCGTAGCTTCCCGCCGGGCGCATGGCGCGCAGGTGGTCTCCCAGCCGATCGAGCGCTTCGCGGAACTCCGCTTCGCGCAGCCCCGGGTAGCGTCCGGCGCGCGCCTGCGCCACGCTCCAGCCCCACGCCGCCGCCTCGAAATAGTGGCGTTCGAAGCCCGCCCCCGCCCGCGACGGCAGCGGCACCGACGTCGAGCCGGCCAGGTGCCGTGCGTGGAAGTATTCGTGATCGAGCAGCAGCTGCCTCCAGGCCATGCTGCGGTCGGAGTGCAGGACGCCGGGGTCATAGAGGATGTCGTTGCGGGCTCCCTGGCCGGCGAGCGGCGCGCTGGTGCGCGACGTGGCATCGGATGCGCCCGGCCGGACCAGCACCATGTACACCGACGCGCGCGTCCCTTCGCCCTCGGCGAGCGGACGGATCGACGAGATGAACTGCCGGTAGTCCGGATGCAGGGAGGCCAGCAGGCTTTCCGCCGGGTCGGTGCTGGCGGCGCAGACGGTGCCTTCGGGCCGAATGGTGCTGTCGGCCGGAACGGTGTCGTCGGCACGAACAACCGGCGCCAGGATCGCCGCGGCGATGGCGGCCGCGTACAGGCGTAGAAGCCTTGACTGGCGCGGCTTTCCGGCGACCGGCATGGGCGTTCAGGTACGCCGAAAGCACGGTCCGCTCAAGGGAGATTCGTTCCGCGACGCTCGAAAGATCCATGGCCGGACGAGCGCCGTGCTATAGTCGCTTGGTGGCGAAGCGCCTAGCGAAGAGCGGCGGAGCGTATAGCACGAACGAGCGCATCGCGCGCCGCGTCTACCGGGCCCTCAAGACCCCCGCCGACACTGACCGCACCACCGATCCCATCCTCGGCTTCCATTTCCGCGGGCGCGACGACTACATCATGCTGCGCTGCAACAAAGAGCCGGAGATCAGCATCAAGGGAAAGAGCCAGACCGCGGGCGAGGTGAAGTTTTTCGCCTACTCCGACTTCAAGGAGCACAGCGCGCACGACGTCCTCTTCAAGCTGCGCGACGAGATCACCCAGATCGAGCTGTACTCGCGCGGGGCGATCGAGAAGATGACGTGGGGGTCCTGGGACGAATTCGCGGCCTGGCTCGACGGCCTGCGAGAAGAAGGGGTGCAGATCTCGCTGAAGCTGCCGAGCCTCGTCTACGCCGCCGTCCGCCACCAGCCGCCGTCGATGCAGAACTTCATCGTCGAGGCAATCAAGCTGGCGCTGAAGCGGAATCCAGAGTCCTGAAGCCGCGCCGCGGCGGGCGCGCTAGATGACCTTCTTCGCCTTCATGTCGTAGATGAGCTGGTTGATGTAGGGGCGGATGGAATCGGTCGGGTTGTCGTCCGGGTACCCCTCGCTCAGACCGGTCCAGACCATCTTTTCGGTCGCCAGATCGTAGAGGTTCGACTCGACGCTCACGACGGTATGAAGCGTCGTGTAGCCCGGGCTCGACATCGTCGAGTAGCCGACCGACATGTACGAGCCCCAGCCGCCGTAGTAGCCGGGGTAGCCGCCGTAGCCGACCCCGACCGTCGTGTAGGTCGGCGGGTGGTACTGCTCCACCTGCTTCCGATCCACGACGCGCGTCACCATGACGTGCGTCACTCCCATCTTCCGCAGCTCCGCCGCCACCGCGTCCTTGTCCACCTGGCTGATGTCGGGGATGAGTTCGCTCCCGGGGATGACCTTGAGGTCCTTGGACTGCAGCGCGGACACGAAGGTGTTCTCGTACTCCTTCCGCATGATGGGGTTGGTGGACACGCCGACGACGAAGACGCTCTTCACCGATCCCGGCACGAAGGCCGGATCGACCTGGGAGCGGACCAGCTTCATCGACTCGGAGCAGGCCCCGAGGGCGAGAGGGGACAGGAGCGCGGCGAGAACCAGCGCGCGGCGCAGGAACGTTCGGGGCATGCGGGACTCCTTCAGAAGCCGACCCCGACGCCGGCGCGGATCACCCACGGGCTGTCGTAGGGACGGAACGGGTCGTTGTCGTCGTAGGACAGGTTGTAGAGAGCCGATGCGAAGAAGGCGGCCTTGCCTCCCACCGGCTGGCTGATGCCGCCCCCGACGAAGAGGCTCCCTTGAGTGTTCCGATCGGTGTCGAGCGTCGGCAGGGCGTACTCGTAGTTGAGGTACTCGTACTCGAGCTGCCCGAAGAAATTGGGCACGGGAAAATACTGAACGAAGGCGCGGGCCCCGTAGTCGTTGAAATTGAGCGAGTCGGCGTAGCGATTGTCGTTGGTCCAGCGGTAGATGAGGCTGCCACCGACCGAGAACTGCTTGTTGAGATGGACCCCGAAAAGAGGCTCGATCGAGACGAAATCGACGTCTCCGAAGCCCACTCCCATGCCCCCGCCGAAGAACATGCGGTCGCGCCAGGATTGGGGGGGAGGGTGGGGCGCGGTGGTCTGCGCCTGGAGGCCATCGCCGAAGCCGGCGCCGAGGAACAAAAGCGTGACGGCTACGTAGAAAGCCTTCGACATGACAAAAACCTCCCTTTCTTTATCCGTATTCTCACTTTGGACTGGCTTTGCCATTTCCGTGCTGTATCATGCCTGAAGTGATGGAACTACGTACGGTCGTTTCGTTGTCTGCTGTCTCCCTCTGTTCTGCCGTCGTGGTGGCCGCCTTCGCCGCCTCCCCGGTTCAGCCTCCCCCAGAGGTGACCCATCCTCCGGCTGTCGTCGTGCCGGACCTCGGTCCTCTGCCGTTCCCGGTCGCCGACATCCATCCCGGCCTCCGGGGCGTGGCGCGGACCGTTTTCGAGGGGAACCGGCTCGAGGATTTCGAGGTCGAGTTTCTCGGCGTTCTGAAGAACGCCATTGGTCCCCAGCAGGACATGATTCTGGCGCGTCTCCACGGTGAAAAGGTCGAGTTCACCGGGGTCGTGGCCGGCATGAGCGGCAGCCCGGTCTATGTCGACGGGCGCATCGTCGGCGCCATCTCCTATCGCCTCGGCGCCTTCGCCAAGGAGCCGATCGCGGGCATCACCCCGATCGCCGACATGATGCGGGCGGGGACCGCTTCCGTCCGCCCCCGCATCGCCAGCAACGAAGGCGGGATTCTCGGCTGGCTCGAGCGTGGCAGTGCGGATCGCGCCGCCGCCACGGCCCCGGGAGTCGCCGGCAGCGACGCGATTCCGGCGGGTGCCTTCGGCAACTTCGTTCCCATCGCCACACCGCTGGTCTGCGCGGGTTGCGACCCGGGCGTTCTCGACCACTACGCCCCCGCCTTCCAGGCGTTCGGTATGCATCCTTCGTCGGGCGGCGGCGGGGGCTCGGCCCCCGACACCCCGCCCGATCCTTCGCCTCTCAAGCCGGGTGAGGCGATCGGCGCCGAGCTCGCGAGCGGCGACCTGAGCCTCGCCGCCATCGGCACCCTGACCCACGTGGACGGCAACAAGGTCTACGCCTTCGGACATCCGATGGCGGGCCTGGGTCCCATCGACGTGCCGATGACCCGGGCGGATGTCGTCGTGACCCTGGCGTCGACCCTCGGGTCGTTCAAGCTGGCCAACACGACCACCCCGGTCGGCGCCATCACCGAGGACCGCCTGACGGCGATCGTCGGCGAAGTGGGCCGCAAGGCCGCGGTGCTGCCGATGAAGGTGCGCGTGACTTCGGCCGGCGGCGAGCGCGAGTTCAAGTACGACGTGGTGCGCGACCGCACCTGGACGCCGGTGATCGCGGCGATGACCACGGCCAACAGCCTGGTGCGCAGCACCGAGTTCGACGCCGCCGCGACGGTGGCCCTCAAGTCGCGGATCGTCCTCGACGGCCATCCCGAGGTGATCTACGAAGACCTCTACTCCGGGACGAGCCCGTCGCAGCCGGTGCACATCCAGGCGGCCAACGACGTGGGCAGCCTCATCGGCCTCCTGTGCAACAACCCGTTCGAGGAGGCGGTGGTCCGCTCGGCCGAGACCAAGATCGAGATCCTGCCGCCGTCGCAGGTGGCGACCCTGACGTCCGTGCACACCGCGAAAGGCGAGGTGCGGGCGGGCGAGCCGTTCAAGGTCAGCGCCGTCCTCAGCCCGTTCCGCGGGCGTGACCGCATCGTGTCGTTCGACGTCACGCTGCCGGAGGACACGCCTCCGGGCGACGTGCAGATTTTCGTCGGCGGCGGGTCGGCGATGGACAACCTCGACCGCCGCGTCATCGAGCGCCAGGCGTCGCAGGCGAAAGACCTCGACGACCTGCTGCGCCTGGTCGGTCGCCAGCGCAAGAGTCACACGCTGTTCCTGCGCGTGCTGCGGCGGGCCCCGTCCGCCATCGTCCGAAGCGACCTGCTCCCCGAGCTGCCGTTGTCGGTCTTCAGCGTCTTCAACAACCCGCGGCTGAGCGCCGACTCGTCCGTCATGATGGAGGCCCCGATCCTGGAGGTCGGCCGTGACCTCGATCTCGTCGCGACCGGCGGCCGCCGCATCTCCGTCAAGGTGAAATGAACCACATCCAGGCTTCTCTTCGGCGTGCCGCCCCGGGCGTGCTCGTCGCCCTCGTGGCGTGTGCCCTCGCGGCGCCGGCCGGCGCCGTGTCCTCCCGCACCTGGAAACAGCGTGACCGCGCCGACTTCGAGCAGGGGGAGCCCTCAGGGGTGTCGCTCCTCGCCGAGGGGCCGATCCGCCTCGGCGCGCGCCTCGAAACGCTCTTCGAGCCGGACCAGCCCTACATCTGGGCCGTGGCCTCCGGTCCCGGCGGTGTTGTGTACGCCGCCGGCGGCAACGAGGGGGCGGTGTACCGCGTCGAGCCGGGGAAGCCGGCGACGCCCTTCTGCAACGTCGAGGAGCCCGAGGTCCTGGCGCTCGCGGTCGACGCGAACGGCGCCGTCTACGCCGGGTCGTCTCCGGGCGGCCGGGTCTACAAGTTCAACCCGGACGGCAAGCTCGTCTGGCGCACCGACACCCTCGAGCAGTACATCTGGTCGCTGCAGTTCGATCACAAGGGCTCGCTCTACGCCGCGACCGGGACGCAGGGGCGGGTGCTGCTCATCGGCAAGGACGGCTCGAGCCGGGTGCACTTCGACAGCGCCGAGACGCACGTGCGCACGCTGGCGATCGATCGCGACGGGAACCTGCTCGCGGGGACCGACGGCCATGGCCTCATCCTGCGCATCACCCCGGACGGCAAGGGGACGGTCCTCTACGACGCGCCGCTGACCGAAGTCGTGGGGCTGGCGCCGGGGATGGACGGCTCCCTGTACGCCGCCGTGGCGGGTGAAGCGGGTCGGTCCTCGCGCTCTTCGAGCCCGTCGCGCAGTTCGAGCGATTCGTCGGACAGCGGCGCCTCGTCGTCCTCCTCGTCTTCCTCGTCGGGGGACAGCGGCAACAGCGGCTCGCAGTCGGGTGGCGCCGAGCAGCGGCTGAGCGTCAACATGGAGGGGAAGGTCCTGTCGATTTCCCCGGACGGCTACGCGCGCGAGGTGTGGTCGAACAGCAATGAAGCGATCCTGAGCCTGGCGCGCCTCGACAACGGCTCGGTTCTCCTGGGTTCGAACAACGAGGGGAAGCTGTACCTCCTCGACACCAAGGGGACGCTGAGCGAGGTGGGACGCACCAGCGCCTCGCAGGTCACGGCGCTCCTGCCGCGGCCGGGGACGGGCAAAGCCGGGTCGGAGATCGTCGTGGCCGGCAGCAATCTCGGCAGTGTCGCGGTCCTGAAGCCGGGCTATCTCTCCTCCGGACGGTTCGAGTCGAAGGTGTTCGACGCGCAGTCGTTCGCCACCTGGGGACGCCTCGCCTGGCGCGCCGAGGTGCCGTCGGGCACCTCCGTCGCCTTCCAGACCCGCAGCGGCAATACCGAGGAGCCCGATCGCACCTGGTCCGAATGGAGCAAGGAGACCTCGGAGCCGGGCGGCGGCCGCGTGGAATCCCCGTCCGCACGCTTCCTCCAGTGGCGCGCCATCCTCAACAGCAAGGAGGCGGCGCTCACCCCCGAGCTGCGCGAGGTGGGGGTCGTCTACATGCAGAAGAACCTGCCGCCGGAGTTCCGCAAGATGGAGGTCCTGCCGGTCGGCGTGACGCTCCAGGAAGTTCCGGCGGCGGCCTCGAGCCCGGCGCCTGACACGAAGGGTGGAACCGACGCCGACACCTCCACGCGGCACCGGGCCCGCCCCACGTCGCGGCGCGGCTATGACGCCGGGGCACGCAGCATCACCTGGCAGGTGGCCGATCCGAACGAGGACGACCTGCTCTACGACGTGCAGTACCGGGCGCTCGACGAGAAAGCCTGGAAGACGGTCCGCAAGGGGATCGACGAGGACTTCATCACCTTCGACGGTTCGGCCCTGCCGGACGGCACCTACCTCGTGCGGGTCGTCGCGAGCGACGCTCTCTCGAATCCGAGCGGGCAGGCGCTGACCGCCGAGAAGATTTCCGCGCCCTTCGACGTCGACAACACCCCGCCGCGCATCGACCGCCTGAAGGCGCAGCTCGACCACGGCACCCTCAAGGTCTCGTTCGAGGCCAACGACGGCTTCAGCGTGGTGCGCGAGGCGCAGTACTCCGTCGACGCCGGCGAATGGATGCCGGCGCGGCCCGAGGACGGCCTGAGCGATTCCGCCGCCGAGGCCTTCGAGATCGAGATCCCCACGCCGCCGGCCGGCGAATGCAGCATCGTCGTGCGCGCCGTCGATTCCGCCGGGAACGTGGGCGCCGGGCGTACCGTCGTCGAGGTGCCGCCGGCTCAGGCGTCATCCCGCTAGGGCGGCCGTCCCGCGGCCTCACACTCGAAGCGCGCCTTGGTTATTCGCGCTGCAGCCAGTGGAAGAAGCGCTTCGCCCACGAGGTGACGGGGCGATCGTGCTGGCAGGCTTCGACCGGCTCGGCGCCGGCGATGAAGAGTTCGTTGATCGAATCGGGACAGCGCCAGCCGGCGAGAAGGCCCGTGGTCGGATCGACGTCCTCGCGGACGAGGCCGTCGGGCTCCTCGAACTTGGACTGAGGGTCGAGGCCGGCGCCGGCGGCGACGTCGGCCCAGATCGGCAGGGCGAGCGCCGAGCCGCCGAGGCGCAGCGGGCGGTTGTTGTCGAAGCCGACCCAGGCGAGCGCCAGGAAGTCGGGATTGAAGCCGAGGAACCACGCGTCGCGGCCTTCGTCGGTTGTGCCGGTCTTGCCGGCGAGATCGGCCTGGAGGCCCCAGGCGCCGATCCCGGCGGCGGTGCCCTGGCGCACCACGTCGCGCATCAGGTCGAGGGTCAGGTAGGCGGCCTGCGGCGTCGCGGCGGTCTTGTGCTCCGGATCCGGCAGCAGGCGCTTCTTGCCCTTGCCGTCCACGATCGCCTCGATCGAACGCGGCGCGTGGCGTTCGCCGCCCGTGGCGAAGGGAGTGAAGGCGGCGGCGATCTCGAGCGGCGTGACCTCGAAGGTCCCGAGGGCGATCGACGGGACCGGCTCGAGCGGGCTCTCGATGCCGCAGCGCCGCGCCGCGCGGATCACCTCGCGCAGGCCGATCTGCTCGGCGGCGTGGATGGTCGGCACGTTGAGGCTGTGGGTCAGGGCCTGGCGCGCCGTCACCGGGCCGCGGAACTCCTCGTCGAAGTTGTGCGGCGCCCACACGACCCCGGCCACCTCCTCCTCGAAGGGTGAGTCGTCGAGCACCGTGGCCGGCGTGAAGGACGGCTCGCCCTCCTCCTGGGCGCGCTGGAAGCCGGCGAGGTAGACGAACGGCTTGAACAGCGAGCCCGGCTGCCGGTGCGCCTGGGCGATGCGATTGAACTGCGAGCGGCCGTAGTCGCGCCCCCCGACCATCGCGAGCACCGCCCCGTCGGTAGGACGCAGCGCCACCACCGCCCCCTGCAGGCTGCCTCCCGGGAGCGGACGCAGCTGCTTGAAGGTGCGCTCGTCCTTCGCCAGCCGCGTTTCGAGCGCCGCCTCGGCGCGCGCCTGGAGGAGCGGATCGAGCGTCGTGTGCACGATGAGGCCGGCCGATTCCTTGTCGGTGATGCCCAGCCGGTTGAGCTCTTCGGCCACATAGTCCACGAAGTACGGCGCCTGGCGCGAGTCGTGCGACGGCTCCGGACGAAGGAGCAATGGCGCGGCGGAAGCCGCCTTGCGCTCGTCTTCGGTGATGAAGTCGGCCTCGCGCATCGCCTGCAGGACGAGATCACGCCGCTCGCGGGCGGCGTCGGGGTGCCGGTACGGGTGGTAACGGCCGGGGGACTGGATGAGCCCGGCGAGCAGGGCGGATTCCGGCAGATCGAGGTAGCGCACCTCCTTGCCGAAGTAGTGGTGCGCGGCGGCGCCGACGCCGACGATCGCCGTCGGCCCGCGCTGCGCCAGGTACACCTCGTTCAGGTAGCGCTCGAGGATCGCCTGCTTGGTGCGCGCCATCTCGAGGCTGATCGCCGACAGCGTCTCCCAGATCTTCTGGGCCACGGTGCGGTTGTCCTGCGCGTGGTAGAGGTTTTTTGCGAGCTGCTGGGTGATCGTGCTCCCTCCCTGCACGACCTCCCCGTGGCGCATGTTGGCGATGAGGGCGCGCAGGATGCCCAGAGGATCGAAGCCGGGGTGGCTTTCGAAGCGCCGGTCCTCGATGGCGATGACGGCGTGCTGCAGCACCGGGGGAATATCGGTGAGCGGCGTGGGCAGGCGCTCCTCGTGCGCGTCCCCCGACAGAAGGCCGAGCGGCTCGGGTTCGAGGCGGAAGTCCTTCACGTCGCGTCCCGTCTCCGCGTTCTCGACGTTGCCGACGCGCGACGACAGCCGCACGCGCACGGTCAGCGGCTCGACCGGCCCGTCCGGGCCGTCGAAACGGTTGCGCGCGATCTCGATCGCGTGGAAGCGCAGCGCGTACTCGCCGGGCGTCGCCGGGCGGCCCTCCACCTGCCGGTAGCCGAGGCGCTTCAGCCGCTCGACGAGATCCTCGCGCGACAGCCGCATGTCTTCGCGGATGGCGAACGAGGTCGAGAGGATCCGCACCGGCGGAGGCGGCGCCGCGAGCGAGAAGCGCCAGTTCGCGTCGATGCAGGCGATGGTCAGGGCGCCTGCCAGCACGACGCCGAACCCCAGGGGCAGCCAGACGAAGAGCAGGCGGCGGGTGGACGTTGCGGTCTTGCGCCTGGGGGTCTTGCGGCGAGGTGAGGCCAAAGGTTGCTCCGGCGCGATCCCGCGCGCGCGAGCCTTCAGTCTACCATCCGGATTTCCTAGAAATCGTCCCCGGGGGGCGGGATGGCCGGGCCGTCCTCGTACGAGGCCTTGAAGATGGTGGAGAGGTCCCCTTCGAGGATGTCGCCGGGGATCGAGGCGCGGTCGAGGATGACCTTGTTGCGGGTCGTCTGCTTGGCCCGGTAGAGCGCTTCGTCGGCGGCGCGCACGAGGTCGGCCTCGGTGTGCACCGCGGCGTTGGCCGGCACCGACGCCAGCCCGATGCTCACCGTCATCCGCACCAGGAACTCGCGGTACCGGTAGACGTGCTCCTCGGCCGCCTTGCGAACGCGCTCGGCCACGACCGCGGCGCGGATGCCGTCGGTGTTCGGCAGGATAATCAGGAACTCCTCACCGCCGTAGCGGCCGACGATGTCGATCTCGCGCGCGTTGTCGAGGAGGATCTTGGCGAACTCCGCCAGCACCTGGTCGCCGCAGTCGTGCCCGTACTTGTCGTTCACCTGCTTGAAGTGATCGAGGTCGAGCAGCATCGCGGTCAGCGGCGCCTCGTAGCGCCGCGCGCGCTTGAACTCCTCCGACAGGCGGCGCTTGAGGTAGCGGTCGTTGAGCAGGTTGGTGCGGTCGTCGGTGACCGACAGCTTGGTCAGCTTCTCGTTGGCGTCGCGCAGCTGCCGATTCGCCCGCTCGAGCGACGTGTAGAGGTAGCGCTTCTTGAGCGAGGCGCGCATCACGGCGTCGAGCTCGTCGAAGTGGAACGGCTTGACGATGAAGTCATCGGCCCCGGTCCGGAGCGCCTCGATCTTCGTCTTCACGTCGCGCTTGACCGTCATGACGACGATGGGCACCGTCGACATGGCGCGGTCGCGCTTCACGGTGCGAATCACCTGGAGCCCCTCCGGCGGCGGGATGAGCAGGTCGAGCAGGACGAGGTCGGGGCGCTGCCCGGCGATCGCCTGCAGCGCCTCGGCGCCGTCCTTGGCCGTCGAGACGTCGTACCCCTCCATCGCGAGCCAGCGCTGGAGCAGATCGACGCTGTCGGAGTCATCGTCCACCACCAGAATGCGGAAGCGACGGGTGGGCGGGGCGGGGCGTGCCGCGACGCCGGGGGCTGTCGTGTCCCTGTCGTTCATGGAGAGAGCCGGCGGCACGGAAACTCCGCGCCGCGACGAATCATATACCACCGCCCCGCGAGCCGGGCAACGGAAAACCCCGTGGGCCAACGGTTTCCCGGCGATCCCGGGGAGGCGCGTGCGCCCGGGGATCGTCAGCCGGGCGATGACGGCGTCAGCGTGCGGACGGAGCGGCGGGCCAGGATTGCAGAAACGTCCGCTCGCGCGTCCAGGCGTCGTACACCTTGGCGTTGTCGATGGCCTGGATGTTCAAAGAGCCGAGGACCGGCACCCAGTCGGGCTTCGGGATGCCGAGGTCGTTGACCGGCATGAGGCTGATGAGGGCGCAATCGCTCTGCCCGACGGCCCAGACGGCGTCGGTCGCGAAGAGATAACCGATGAGGCCACGCGCCTGGGCCGGGTTCGGCGCCCCCTTGAGGAGCGCGATGACCTCGGGGATCGCCACCGCCCCCATCCCGAGGCGGTCGGGAAAGAGGATGGAGACCTTGTCTCCCTGCCGCTTGGAGCAGATGGCCCGATCGAGGTCGATGAGGCCCCAGGCGCGGGTGCCCGCCGCCACCTGCTTCTGGACCTCGGCGTCGTCGTCCACGACCTGGTTCCCGGAGGACGCGACCTTCTGGAAGAACTCGCGCCCCCGGCTCGAGCCGATCCAGGCGAACAGGGCCGCCGCCTGGAACGCCGCGGTGCCTTCGGACGGGCGTCGCAGGATGCCCTTGCCGGCCCACGGTCCCTCGACGAGATCCTCGAGGCCGGCGGGGGGACGGTCGCCCATTGATTCGTCGTGGGTGAGGATGACGCGCGGATTGGCGGCGAAGCCGATCCACCTCCAGGCGCGATCGTGGTATTGCGCCGGGATGGGGCGTGCTCCGGCGGGCCGGAACGGAAGCAGCAGCCCGGCCTCCTGCAGGTCGAGCGCCGACAGCGGACTCGCCCCCCACAGGAGGTCGGCCTTCCCGGACGAGGCAGCCGCCTTCAGTTGATCGAAGAACGCCGGCCCCGCCTCCTCGCGATAGATCGCCTCGACGGCGATGCCCGTCTGCTCCGTGAACATCTTGAGGATGGGTGCGGCGAGATAACGCGGCGCCTCCACGAACACCACGACTCTGCCCTGACCGGGAACCTGCACCGCTTCCTCGGCAGGAATCGGTGGGCCGCCGTCCCCGCAGGCCGGAAGCCACAGAAAGATCAGAGGCAGCAGAGGCTTGAGAGTGGCCGGGGTCCGGGAGCGGCTCATGGGGCCGTTGAGGTTAGCCGCAACCCCGGCCGGCCGCAACGGCATCGACCCGTCTGGGCACGAGGTTTGCGTCCCCGAACACGCACCGCAGTCGGGGGGGCGTGGCCGGAGAGTTCCGCTAGAATACCCGGGTCATGAGCGCCATCGACCCCGACAAGGAGCCGGCCGCGGCGCGGGGCATGCGGATCGTGGAGTCCCCTCCATCCGATCCCGCCTCGGAAGACCAGGAGCGCCGGCCCATCGAAATCCTGCGCTGCACCTACAGGCCGCCGGACGCCGACTTCTACTGCTGGAAGTACGGGGTCTGGTACAACCTGATGGATTGCTGCTCGCGCCATCACGAGAACAGCTACGAAGGGTGCGGCGACTGCGGCCAGGGGCGCAACAACCTCAAGGCGAACATCGCGCGCTATCGCGACGACCTGAAGCGTCGCACCCAGTTCGGACCGAGAACCTCCTAGAACCTTGCTCGATCTCGTCCTCGCCGATGCCGAGGTGATCGACGGAACCGGGCGCCCCCGCGCCCGCCTCGACGTCGGGATCGAGGGCGGGACGATCGCCGCCGTCGCGCCGCGCATCGACTCTCCCGGTGTCCGCCGCCTCGAGCTGCGCGGTCTCGTGCTGGCCCCCGGCTTCATCGACCTGCATTCGCATCACGACCTCGTCTTCGCTTTGCCTCTGGCCCGGCAGCGGCAGCTCCTCGAAGGACGGCTGCGCCAGGGGATCACGACGGAGGTGGTCGGCAACTGCGGGATCGGGGTCGCCCCGCTCGTCCCGCCGCACGCCGCCGAGGTCCGCAAGGTGTGCGGCTTCTTCGCTCCGGACGGCGTCGAGTGGTCCTGGAGCACCCTGGCGCAATGGCTCGATCGGATCGAGGCGCAGGGGGTCCTTCAGAACGTCGCGACGCTGGCGGCACACGGCCCGGCCCGCGCCGCGGTGATGGGAGGGCGTGCCGGGCGTCCGACCCGCGACGAGCAGGCGGCGATCGAGCGTCACCTGCGCGAGGCGGTCGAAGCGGGGGCGTTCGGCGTTTCCTTCGGGCTCATCTATCCGCCGGGGCAGTTCGCCGACACCGATGAAGTCGCGGGCTGTGCCCGCGCCGCCGCGGCCGCCGGAGGCTTCGCCGCGTTCCACCAGCGCGGGAGCAGCCACGCCACGCTCCTGCCGGCGGTGCGGGAGCTTCTCGAGGTGGGGCGCCGCAGCGGCGCGGCCGTGCACCACTCGCACGTCGAAACGGTCGGGCCGCGCGCCTGGCCGGGAACGCGCGATGTCCTGGGACTGCACGAGGAAGCGTCGCGACGCGGACGGCCGGTGAGCGGCGATGTCATCCCGTACACGGCGGTGTGCACGACGCTTCTGGCCCTGCTGCCTCCCTGGGCGCTCGACGGAGGTGTCGTGGCGCTCCTCGATCGGCTGCGGGATCACGCCCAGCGCCGCCGGATGCGCGAGGAGATCGAAGAGCGCGACGCCGTCTGGCCGCCGTGGGAGGATCCGTCCCGCTTCACCATGAACATCGCGCGCGAGTGCGGCTGGGAGCGCATCCGCGTGGCGCATGTGGACGGGGCGCCGAACAAGCGCCTCGAAGGGCTGTCGATCGCGGCGATCGCGCAGGAGCGGGATGTGACCCCGTTCGACGCCCTCGCCGACCTCCTCGTCGAGGAGCAGGGGGTGGCGACGCAGCTGATCTTCGGGATCTCCGGCGACGACGAGGGGGACGAGGACCTGCTGCCATTTCTCGAGGCGCCGCACCTGGCGTTCGTCAGCGATGCCTGGGAAATCGGCAAGGGGGCGCCGCACCCGGGAGCCTACGGCGCGTTCCCGCGCGTCCTCGGCCACTACGTGCGCGAGCGACGGGTCCTCGATCTGGAGGAGGCGGTGCGGCGGATGACCTCGCTTCCGGCGGCGCGCCTCGGCACCAGGGATCGCGGCGTTGTGCAGGCCGGGGCGCGGGCCGATCTCGTCGCCTTCGATCCCGTCCGCGTCGGCGCGGCCTCGGACTACGGTTCTCCGCGGCGCATGGCCCTCGGCATCGAGCACGTCTTCGTCAACGGCCGCGCCCAGGTGGAAGCGGGCGTCTATCGCCCCGAGGCGGTGGGCCAGGTCCTGAGGCGCGCCGCATGAGCGGGACGAGCGGCCTGGGCGCGGCGCGGGGCAGGACGCTGGCGCGGCTGCTCGCGGCGCTCTTCCTGGTCGCGGCCTGCTCCAGTGGCGCGAGCCCACGTGACGCCGCGCCCGCGTCGACCGCGGGCAAGGTGGACACCGAGGCGCTCTTCGCGGCGAACAATCGCGGTGCGGCGCTGATGGAGCAGTACAAGCCGGCGCAGGCGCTGGAGGAATTCACCAAGGTCACGACGACGGCTCCGGCGTGGGCGCCCGGGCAGGTCAATCTCGGGCTCGCGGCACTTTATGCCCGCCAGATGGACAAGGCGGCGCAGGCGTTCCAGGAGGCGATCCGTCTCGACCCGAAGCTCGTGGCCGGGCACTACGGGCTCGCGACGCTCCAGAAAGGCCAGGGACAGAGCGCCGAGGCCCTGGCCGAATTCGAAGCCGCGCAGAAGCTCGACCCCGCCGATCCCGACATCCTCTACAACATCGGGCTGCTCTACGGCCGGCAGCGGCAGTTCGATCGCGCCATCGAGTCGCTGCGCAAGGCCAGGGATCTCGACCCCAACGGCATGTCGGTGCGCTACCAGCTGGCCCGCGCGCTGGTACAGTCGGGGCAGGCGGCGGAAGGGGAGAAGGAGATGGCGGCCTACCAGAAGCTGGCCGCCAACCCGAAGTTCGCGGTGCCGACCGGCAACCAGTACGGCGAGGCAGGACGGTACGCGCTCGTCATCACCGACTATTCCGCCTTCGGGCCACAGGCTCCGGCACCGGCCGTGGCGGCGCGCTTCCGCGATGCCACCGTCGCTTCGGGAATCATTTTCAAGCACGGCGGTCCCGGCGGAGACGGCAAGGCGACCGAGGCGGCGCGTCTCGGTTCGGGGGTTGCCGCCGGCGATCTCGACGGCGATGGTCTCATCGATCTCATCCTGGCCAACGTCTCCGCGGACGGCAAGGGGACGCCGGTGATCGAAAAGAACCGCGGCGGCGGCCGCTTCGAGGACGTCTCTGCCCGCGCCGGGGTCGCGTTCCCTTCCGCGGGACTGGCGGCGGCGCTGGGCGACTACGACAACGACGGCGACCTCGACCTCTGTCTCACCGGGGCTTCGGGCGCGGCTCTCTTCCGGAACGACGGCAAGGGCACGTTCCAGGATGTCAGCACCGCGTCGAAAATCGCGGCGAAGGGGCTCATCGCCGGCGCCGCCTGGGGGGATCCCGACCATGATGGGGATCTCGATTTGCTCTTGGCGCGCCCGAGCCCGGCGGCGGGCGCTGCGCGCCTGACCCTGCTGCGAAACCGTGGCGACGGCACCTTCGAGGAGGCGACCTCCAGCCTGCCTGTCCGTCCGGGCGCGGGCGGAGCGATCGGCGTGTTGTTCTCCGACCTCGACCTCGACCGCGACCTCGACATCGTCGTCGCGGGCGTCGGCGGCGCCGACACGCTGCTCGACAACCGGCGCGAGGACGGATTCGCCGAGGCAGCCGGGCGCGCCGGACTGCGCGCGGCGGGGGGAGGACGCGGCGTGGCCGTGGGCGACGTGGACGGCGACGGCCGGCCCGATCTCGTCTTCCCCGCGCCGGCGCCGGAAGGGACGGCTCTCTTCCTCGGCCAGGAGAACGGCGGATTCGCGCGGCGGGATCTGCCGGCGGCGGCGAAGGGGTCGTTCTACGGCGCCGTCCTGTTCGACGCCGACAACGACGGCGACCTCGATTTGTATCTGTGCGGCGCCGGCCAGGTGCTGCTCACCAACGACGGGCACGGCGCCTTCAGCGACGCCACCGCGGCGGCGGGGCTCGGCACCATCGCGATCAAGGACGGCCGCGGCGCCGCGACCGCCGATCTCGACGGCGACGGCGATCTCGACCTGGTCGTGTCACAGAACGGCGGTGCGGCTCTCGTGCTCCTCAACGACACGCCGTCGCAGAACAAGTGGGTGGAGGTCGCGCCGCACGGACTCGGCAGCAATCGCCAGGCGGTCGGTACGAAGATCGAGATCCAGGCGGGACCGTCCTGGCAGCGGCGCGAAGTGACCGCGGGCTCGGGTTATCTCTCGTCCTCCGCAGTGCCGCTCCACGCCGGGCTCGGCCCGCGTCCGGTCGCCGATGTCGTCCGTCTCCTCTGGCCGGGCGGCGTGCTGCAGGCGGAGCTCGACGTCTCGTCGGGCCAGCGCATCGAGCCCCAGGAGCTCGACCGCAAGGGATCCTCGTGCCCGCTGCTGTTCGCCTGGGACGGCGGCTCCTACCGCTTCGTCACCGACGTGCTCGGCGTCGGCGGACTCGGCACCTGGCTCGCTCCGGGCAAGTACGGCACGCCGGTGCCGGACGAGTCGCTGGCAATCTCGGCGACGCAGCTGCAGCCGCTCGACGGGGCGTATTACTTCCAGGTGCTCGAGAACCTCGAGGAGGTCACCTACCTCGACGCGGCGCGGCTCCAGGTGATCGACGCCCCGAAGGACGTCGAGGTCGTCCCGAACATGAACGCCGGCGTGCCGCGCGGCACCCCGCGCCTGTATGCGTTCGAGAAGACGGCGAAGATCGTCCCGACGCGCGCCGTCGATCACCACGGGCGCGACGTGCTCGACCGCATCGTCAAGGTGGATCGCACCTACCCGGACGAGTTCCGCAAGCTCAACCTCGCCGGCTACGCCGAGATGCACGACATCACCATGGAGTTCCCGCCGTCGATCGTCGACCAGGAGGGCTACGTCCTCTTCCTCAACGGCTGGACGGACTTCGAGTATTCGTCGAGCAACTACGCGGCGTCCCAGCAGGAGCTGTCGATGGTGATCCCCATCCTCGAGATGGAGAACGCCGACGGGATCTTCCAGCCGGTGCTCGAGCCGATGGGCTTCCCGCCCGGGATGGCGCGCACCATCGCGGTCGACCTCTCGTCGCTCGGGAAGCTCCGTGGCCGGCGCATGCGGCTGCGCACCAACATGCGCGTCTACTGGGACCAGATCTTCCTGGCGCGGCCGTGGGACGAGGCGACCATGGCGTCGCGCCTCCAGGTGAGCGAGGCGAAGACGGCCGCGGCGCACCTGCACCGCCGCGGCTTTCCGCGCGAGCACAGCCCCGACGGGAAGGAGCCGCGTCTCTACGATTACCGCATCCTCGACAACACGCAGCCCTTCCGCGTCATGAGCGGCGACTACACCCGCCTGGGACGGGTGACGGACCTCGTCACCGAGGCGGACGATCTCTCGGTCATCTTCGGCAAGGGTGAGGAAGTGACGCTCGAGTTCCCGGTCAAGGGGCTGCCGCCGGCCCCCAAGGGGACCATCCGCTCCTTCGTCCTGAACCTGTCCGGCTGGTGCAAGGACATGGATCCGCACACGGCGCACGGCGAGACGGTCGAGCCGCTGCCGTTCCGCGACATGAAGTCCTACCCCTACGCGGAAGGGGAGAAGTACCCCGACGACGCCGCCCACCGAGACTGGCGCACCACGTACAACACGCGCCACCTCGAGGGGAAATGATGGCGGCTCCCGGGGACGTGCCGGCGCTGCGGCTGCGCGGATTGGGCAAGACCTACATCAAACGGCGGTCGATCCTCGAAATGACCCTGCACCCGTGGCGGCGCGCCGAGCGCGTCGAGGGGCTCGTGGACGTCTCGCTCGAGGTGCCGCGTGGCACCCTCTACG
Organism: Verrucomicrobiia bacterium; assembly: GCA_035638075.1. Taxonomy (GTDB): domain Bacteria; phylum Acidobacteriota; class Polarisedimenticolia; order Gp22-AA2; family Gp22-AA2; genus DASRAU01. Next base: position 69,072 of record DASRAU010000027.1, on the reverse strand, counting down.
GGCTGCTCGGGCCCAACGGCGCCGGCAAGACGACGCTGCTCAAGATCCTCGCCTGCCTCATCCTGCCGACGCGCGGCACGGCCGAGGTCGAAGGACGCGATGTGGCGCGTGACGACGAGGAGGTTCGGCGCAGCATCGGCTTCGTCACCGCCGACGAGCGCTCGTTCTACTGGCGGCTCTCGGGAGAGGACAACCTCGAGTTCTTCGCCCGGCTCTACGGCCTCGGCGCCGCGGAGTCGCGCCGCCGCACCCGCGACCTGCTCGAGACGATGGAGCTGGGCGAGGTCGCGAAGCGCCAGTTCATGTCGTACTCCTCCGGGATGAAGCAGCGCCTGGCGATCTGCCGCGCGCTCCTGCACGACCCGCCGGTCCTGTGCCTCGACGAGCCGACCCGCTCCCTCGACCCGATCGCCGCGAAACACCTGCGCCAGTTCATCGGGACGCGTCTGCACCAGCAGCGGGGAAAAACGATCCTCCTGGCGACGCACAACCTGCCGGAGGCGGAGGACCTCTGCCAGCGCCTGGCGATCCTGCACCGCGGCCGGGTGCTGCGGGAGGGGAGCCTGGCCGACATCACCGCCGGACTGCCGGGCCGCGAACAGTACGCCATCGAGGTCACCGGAATCGATCGGCCTCCCGCCGGTCCGCGCTGGGTCCTCGAGCCGGAGCCGCGCCGGGACGGCGTCCTGCGCCTCGCGGCGGCGATCGATCGCGGCGGCCGGCCGCTGTCGGATCTCCTGCAGGCGCTGCTCGCCGCGGGCGGCACCATCCTCTCCTGCACGCGACGCGAGCCCGGGCTGCAGGAGGTCTTCGACCAGATGGAGCGGGAGCACCCCCGGTGAAGACCCTCGGCATCCTGCTCGCCTTCCTGAAGCGCGATTTCCTGGTGGAGACGTCCTACCGGACCGCGTTCCTGCTGCAGTTCTTCGGAATCCTCATGTCGGTGCTGATCTGGCGCTTCGTGTCCGGCGTGCTCAAGGCGCCGGCCGACACGCCGGGGCTCGACGGGATGGACTACTTCGCCTACGTCCTCCTCGGGCTGGCCTTCTTCCATTACCTGTCGTCGGCACTCGGGTCGTTCTCGCAGAAGATCCGGCAGGAGCAGATGACCGGGACGCTCGAGGCGATCCTGGTGACGCCGACCTCGCCCGGGACGGTGGTGCTCGGCTCGGCGCTGTGGGAATTCGTCCTGTCCTCGGTGAAGGTGGCGATCTACCTCGTCATCGGCTGGGCCTTCGGCATCGCCATCCGGTTCGAGAACCTGCCGCTGTGCCTGCTGGTGCTGGCGATCACCGTGCTGGCGTTCTCAGGGATCGGCATCCTGTCGGCCGCCTTCGTCTTCTACTTGAAGCGCGGGGACCCCATCACCTACCTCGTGTCGAGCGTCTCGGTGCTGCTCGGCGGCGTCTTCTACCCGCCCCAGGACATGTGGCCGTGGCTCGGCTCGCTGTCGAAGTTCCTGCCGATCACCTATGCCCTGCACGCCTGGCGGCAGGCGCTCCTCAAGGGCGCGACGTTCCAGGAGATCCTCCCCGACATCGCGGCGCTCCTCGTGTTCGTCGTGATCCTGGTGCCGCTCGGCGCCATCGCCTTCCGCTTCGCCATCCGCCGCGCCCGCGCCGAAGGTTCCCTCGTCCAGTACTAGGATCCGATCCGAGTCAGGGGCCCGGCCGCCCGCTTCGCTGGTAAAGTACGGGCCTCATGCAATTCGAAAAGCTCCACCCGCCGGTCGAAGGGAATCCCCTGCGTTACGAGGAGGGACGCTGCCTGACGCCCCCCGAGCCGATCGTCCCGTTCATCGAGGGGGACGGGGTCGGGCCGGAGATCGTCGCGGCGGCGCGGCGGGTCCTCGATGCCGCAGTGGCGCGCGCCTACGAGGGGGAGCGCCGGCTGGTCTGGTTCGAGGTGTTCGCGGGCGGCAAGGCCTGGGAGCGCTACGGCGAGTGGCTCCCCCAGGACACCCTCGACGCGCTCGCCCACTACGGCATCGCCTTCAAGGGGCCGCTGACGACGCCGGTCGGTGGCGGGTTCAAGAGCCTCAACTCGACGCTGCGCCAGGAGCTCGACCTGTACGCGTGCCTGCGGCCGGTGCGCTGGTTCCCGGGGGCGCCGTCGCCGATGAAACATCCCGAGCGCATCGACCTGGCGATCTTCCGCGAGAACACCGAGGACGTGTACGCCGGCATCGAGTGGCGCGAGAAGACCGGCGGCAGCCGCCGGGTGATCGAGTTCCTCAACCGCGAGATGGGCTGCGACCTGCCGGCGGAAACCGCGCTCGGCATCAAGCCGATGAGCGCGCGCCGCAGCCAGGCCCTGGTGCGCCGCGCCCTGCGGCACGCCCTCGAGCACGGGCGCCCGAGCGTCACCCTCGTGCACAAGGGGAACATCATGAAGTTCACCGAGGGGGCCTTCCGCGACTGGGGGTACGCCGTGGCGCGCGAGGAGTTCGGCGACCTCACCGTCACCGAGGAGGACGCCGCCGAGCGCGGCACCGAGGGGCCCGACGGGCGCGTCATCGTCAAGGATCGCATCCTCGACTCGATGTTCCAGCAGCTCATGACCCGGCCGGAGGATTACTCGGTCCTGGCGACGACGAACCTCAACGGCGACTACCTGTCGTACGCCGCCGCCGGCCTCGTCGGGGGCCTGGGGCTGGCGCCGAGCGTCAACCTCGGCGACGAGCTGGCGGTCTTCGAGGCGACCCACGGCACGGCCGCGGCGCACGCCGGGCGCGACGACGTGAACCCGGGCGCGCTCATCCTGTCGGGAGCGATGCTCCTGGAGCACCTCGGCTGGGAGGAGGCGGGCCGGCTCGTCGTCGCGGGGGTACGCGGCGCCATCGCCAGCCGGCAGGTCACTTATGATCTGGCGCGGCAGATGCAGGAGGCGCAGACGGTGCGCTGCTCCGAGTTTGCCGGCGTCGTCATCGACCGCATGCAGGCGGTCGCGTAACCCCGGGGAAGAGGAGGAGCGATGCGCAGGAAGGTCTCGATCATCGGTGCGGGCAACGTCGGCGCCTCGGCGGCGGAGCGGATCGTCATGCGGCGGCTGGCGGACGTCGTCCTCGTGGACATCGTCGAGGGGATGCCGCAGGGGAAGAGCCTCGACCTCAACGAGGCGGGGCCGGTGGACAACTACGACATGCGCCTGACCGGGGCGAACAATTACGCCGCCACCGCCGGTTCGGACGTCGTGGTGATCACCTCGGGCCTGCCGCGCAAGCCCGGCATGAGCCGCGACGACCTGGTCGCGAAGAACTTCGAGATCGTCAAGCAGGTCACGACCGAGGTGGCGAAGCAGTCGCCCAACGCGGTCCTCATCATCGTCAGCAACCCGCTCGACGCCATGGCGCACACGGCCCTCAAGGTGAGCGGCTTCCCGCGCCAGCGGGTGCTCGGCATGGCCGGCGTGCTCGACTCGGCGCGCATGCGCTTCTTCATCTCCGAGGCGCTCGGGGTGTCGGTGGCCGACACGCACGCCTTCGTCCTCGGCGGGCACGGCGACACCATGGTGCCGCTGCCGCGCTACTCGACCGTCGCCGGCATCCCGATCACCGAGCTCCTGCCCAAGGACAGGGTCGACGCCATCGTGCAGCGGACGCGCGACGGCGGGATCGAGGTCGTCAACCTGCTCAAGAGCGGCAGCGCCTACTACGCGCCGGCCTCGTCGGTGGTGCAGATGGTCCAGGCGATCCTCCTCGACGAGCACCGCATCCTGCCCTGCGCCGCCTACCTCGAAGGGGAGTACGGCTACACGGGGATCTTCGTGGGCGTGCCGGTGCAGCTCGGCGAGAAAGGCCTCGAGAAGGTCATCGAGATCAAGCTGACGGCCGAGGAGAAAGCCGCCCTCGACAAATCCGCCGCCGCAGTGCGGGAGCTCGTCGAGAAGCTGCCGCTCTAGCGGTTACTGCGCCGGAGCCGCCGTCGGGCCCGCGACCAGGTCGGTGTCGCGGCTGGCGGCCATCGCGTCGACCAGGCGATCGAGCGAGCGGTGCACGGCGTCGAGGGTGCCGCGCGGCTGGTTGGCGAAAATCGCGAACGCCAGGACGTGGCCGTCCCGGTTGGAGGCGTAGCCGGCGAGGGAAATCGCGCCGGCGACGCGCCCGGTCTTGGCGCGCACGCGCCGGCGTCCCTCCTCGGAGGCGAAGCGATCGGCGAGGGTTCCGTCGGCGCCGCCGATGGGAAGTGACGACACCAGCTCCGGACCCACTTCGAAGTCGGCGCGGGCGCGCGCCAGGATCTCGGCCATCATCATTGCGGGCATCCGATCGTTGTCGGAGAGGCCGGACCCGTCCACGATGCGCATGTCGGCGGGGTCGAGCCCCAGCCCCGCGAGATAGGCGCGCACCATCTCCAGGCCGCCCTCCGTCGTCCCCGGCGTCTGCACGAACTGGGCTCCGAGCGTCTTCAAGAGCATCTCGGCCATGAAGTTGTTGCTGTTCTTGTTCATGTCGCGAACGAGCGAGGCCAGCGGCTTCGAGTCGTGCGTGTAGAGCAGGCGCGCACCCGCCGGCACCGTGCCGATCTCGAGCTTCCCCGCGACTTCGATGCCGAGGCCTTTGGCGATCTCCCGGAACGCCGTCAGGGACCACAGCGCCGGTTCCTCGACCGAGCGGTTGACGATCTCCGTGCCGCCGCCGCGGCGCACGGTGCCGCCGACGACGATGCGGTTCTGTCCCTCCTCGTACAGGCGATCGACGCGCAGGTCGGTCGTCTGCGCGGCGGTGGTCGCGCGGTTGAGCACCTGGAAATACGACGACGCCGGCTCGAGGGTCAGGTCGGGGCGTGAGCCGAGGAGCGGCGAGGGCGCGACGCGCACCGTGACGACGTTGAAGTTGCAGGACAACGCCCCCTGCGGCGCGTTGTACCAGGAGTCGGCGGTCGGGGCCGGCCAGCCCGGCGGCCGGCGCACGGTGTCGAAGTAGGACTCGTCGGCGACCAGGTTCCCGGTGACCTTCTTCAGCCCGAGGTCGGCCAGGCGCCGCGCGATGAGCCAGAACGACTCGCCCACGAGGTCCGGTGCGCCTCGTCCCTGGAGGTACAGGTTTCCGGACAGCACGCCCGAGGCATCGATGTCGGCGTCGGCGTAGATCGGCGTGGTCGGGACGAACTCCGGCCGCAGCAGCGCCAGCGACGTCGCGGTCGTGAGGATCTTGAGCGTCGAGGCCGGCTTGAGCGGCCGATCGCCCTGCCTGGAGTAGACGACGCGTCGCTCCGGCAGCGCCATGACGACGATGCCGGTCTCCTGGGGATGAAGGACGGCGGAAGAGGTCACGAGCCCGCCGAGGCTGGAGGCCAGCGGCGCGATGGTCGCTTTCTGGTCCGCGGCGGCGGCCGCGGCCGGGGGCGCACCCGGGGCTCCGGCAGCAGGTGTGGGGACGGCCGCGGAGGCGGATGCGAAGGCGAGCGTTCCGCCGAGGATCGCGACGACGAAGAGCCGGGGAAGGTTGCGCGGGAGCGACATCATCGAGACAGGCGGCGGATTCTCGCACAGCGTGCAAGGGCTGTCAAAACAAGGGTTTGACACACCTCGGGCGGGATGATAGAAAGCCCTTTCCCCGGAGGGTCCGGTGAAGATCCACGAATACCAGGCGAAGCTCCTGCTCCGCGGCCACGGCATCGACGTGCCGCGCGGTGACGTCGCGTTCAGCCCGCGCGAGGCGATGGCGCAGGCTTCGAGCCTGGGCGGCCGCGTCGTCCTGAAGGCGCAAGTGCACGCCGGCGGCCGCGGCAAGGGAGGCGGGATCAAGGTCGCCGCCGACGCGGTCGAGGCCGGGGCGCTGGCCGAGAAGATGATCGGCATGACCCTGGTCACGCCGCAGACCGGCCCGCAGGGAAAGAAGGTCCGGCGTCTGCTGGTCGAGGAGACGCTCGAGATCGTCCGCGAGCTGTACCTCGGCATCACCCTCGACCGCGGCCGCGGCGTCCCCGCCGTGATGGCCTGCGCCGAAGGGGGGATGGACATCGAGGACGTCGCGGCGAAGAAGCCTGAAGCCATCCTGGTCGAGCCGATCGAGCCGTCCCTCGGCCTGCGTTCCTACCAGGCGCGCAAGATCGCCTATTGCCTCGGGCTCGAGGGAGATCAGGTGACGCGCGGCGTCAACCTGATCTCCGCGCTGGCGCGCATGTACGACGCCGTCGACGCCTCGCTCGTGGAGGTCAACCCGCTCGTGGTCACGAAGGCGGGTGGGCTCGTGGCGCTCGACGCCAAGATGACCTTCGACGACAACGCCCTCTACCGCCACCCGCGCATCCGCGAATTGCGCGATCCGGACGAGGAGGAGCCGCTCGAGGTCGAGGCTTCCGCCCACTCGCTCAACTACATCAAGCTCGACGGCAGCGTCGGCTGCATGGTGAACGGCGCGGGTCTCGCCATGGCGACGATGGACATCATCCATCACGTCGGCGGCTCGCCCGCCAACTTCCTCGACGTCGGCGGCGGCGCCTCGAGCGAGCAGGTGGCGGCGGCCTTCCGCATCCTCGTGGCGGATCCGAACGTCAAGGCGGTGCTGATCAACATCTTCGGCGGCATCCTGCGGGTGGACGTGCTGGCGCGCGGTCTCATCGACGCGGTGCAGAAGGTCGGCGTCAAGGTGCCGATCGTCGCCCGGCTCGAGGGCACGAATGTGGACGAGGGCAAGCGCCTCATCGCCGAGGCGAAGCTCAACGTCACGGTCGCCGACAACATGCTCGACGCCGCGAAGAAGGTCGTGGCGCTGGCCGGGGCGACGCGATGAGCGTGCTCGTCGACAAGAACAGCCGCATCGTCGTCCAGGGGCTGACCGGACGCGAAGGTTCCTTCCACGCCAAGCAGTGCCTCGACTACGGCACGAAAGTCGTCGCCGGCGTCACGCCGGGGCGCGGCGGCCAGACGCACGAGACCATCCCGGTGTTCAACACCGTCAACGAGGCGGTCGCGAAGACCGGCTGCGACGTGTCGCTCATCTTCGTGCCGCCGGCCTTCGCGGCCGACGCGATCCTCGAAGCGGCCGACGCCGGCGTGAAGCTCATCGTCTGCATCACCGAGGGGATCCCGGCCGCGGACATGGTGCGGGTGCCGCCGTTCGTGCGCGCGAAGGGAGCGCGGCTCATCGGCCCGAACTGCCCCGGCATCATCACGCCGGGCGCCTGCAAGGTCGGCATCATGCCGGGCGCCATTCACAAGCCCGGCCCCGTCGGCGTCGTGTCGCGCAGCGGCACCCTGACCTACGAGGCGGTGGCGCAGCTGTCGCGGGCCGGCATCGGGCAGTCCACCTGCATCGGCATCGGCGGCGACCCGATCATCGGCACGACGCACAAGGACGCGCTGGCCCTGTTCGAGGCGGACGCGGCGACGAAGGCCATCGTCCTCATCGGGGAGATCGGCGGCGGCATGGAAGAGGAAGCCGCGGCTTACGCCAAGGCGTCGGTGAAGAAGCCGATCGTCGCCTTCATCGCCGGCCAGACGGCGCCGCCGGGGCGGCGCATGGGGCACGCCGGGGCGATCATCGCCGGCGGCAAGGGCACGGCGGCGGACAAGATGGCGGCGCTCTCGGCGGCGGGCGCCACGGTTCTCAAGACGCCGGCGGAAATCGGCGCAACGGTCGGGCGCCTGCTCGACGCATCCGGAGGGAGATGATGACGGGGGGGGGACGATGACCGAAAGGACGCTCTCGATCGTGAAACCGGACGGCGTGAAGAAGAACGTCGTCGGCGAAGTCATCCGGCGCTTCGAAGCGGCCGGCCTGAAGGTCGTCGCGCTGAAGATGACGCGCCTCGACGCCGCCGGCGCTTCCGGCTTCTACCACGTGCACCGCGAGCGGCCGTTCTTCCAGTCGCTGGTGTCCTTCATGACCTCCGGCCCCATCGTGCCGATGATCGTCGAGGGGCAGGACGCCATCGCGACGGTGCGCCGCATCATGGGGGCGACTGACCCTTTGAAGGCCGAGGCCGGGACCATTCGCAAGGACCTCGCCTCGTCGATCGAACAGAATATCGTGCACGGCTCCGACGCGTCGGCGACCGCGGCGTTCGAGACTTCCTACTTCTTCAGCGCACTCGAGATCCCGCCCCGGTAAGATCCGCTCCATGAAAGACCTGCTGCGGCTGGTCGACTACGTCAAGCCCTACTGGCGCAGGGTCGTCGGCGCGATCCTGTCGGCCGTGGCCATCTCGGTCTGCTGGCTGGCCCTCCTGGCCCTGATCCAGCCGATCCTCGACGAGGCCCTGCCGAAGACCGCCGCGTCGCCCACCGCGACCGAAGGCAAGTTCCGCCTGCTCGACCAGGCGCGCGGCCTCATCGACGCCGGCGCGGTGCATTTCCCCTTTTTGGCCCGCTGGTCGGAGGCGATCCACGCAGGGACGAAGGGCACGATCGTCCTGATCGGGGTCCTGGTCGTCGTCATCTTCCTGTTCAAGGGGCTGTTCACCTACCTCACCGCCTACCTGACCCGCTGGACGGGGTTGCAGGCGGTGCGCGACCTCCGGCGCGACCTGTACGGCCGCATCCAGCGCCAGTCGCTGGCCTTCTTCTCCGAGCACTCCACCGGGCACCTGATCTCCCGGATCCTGGGGGACGTCGGACGCCTGCAGCGCACGGTCTCGGGTGATCTCGCGGAGGTGTTCCGGCTCCTGGCCCTGGTGATCGGCCAGGCGACCTACCTGTTCTACCTGAACTGGCGCCTGGCGGGCTTCTGCCTGGTGCTTTTGCCGATCATCGTGGCGCCGGTGGCGCGCATCGCCGGGCGCCTGAAGGCGGCGAGCCGCAGCGGCATGCAGAAGATGGGGGACGCCGCCCTGATCATGAAGGAAGGGCTGGCCGGCGCCCGCATCGTGCAGGCGTTCGGGATGGAGGAATTCGAGACCGCCCGCTTCGTGAAGGCGCTCGACCGTGTGCAACGGGCCGAGAAGCGGGCGGCGCGCCTCGTGTCGATCAGCAGTCCGGTGATGGAGATCTTCGGGGCGCTGGGCGGGGCGGCGCTGTTCGTCTGGGCGGGGCAGCGGATCGCCACGGGCAAGCTCTCGGCGGGGGAGTTCGCCACCTTCGTGGGGTCGCTCTTCCTCATCTTCACGTCGATCCGCAACCTCGTGAAGATCAACAACGATCTGCAGCAGGCGATGGCGGCGGCGCACCGGGTCTTCGAGATCATGGACCAGGCGCCCCAGGTGGTGGAGAAGCCGGGAGCGCCGGCCCTGCCTCCCTTTTCAGAGGAGATCGCGTACCGCGGCGTGTCCTTCTCCTACGGCCGCAGCCCGGTGCTCGAAGGGCTCGACCTGACGGTGAAGCGGGGCGAGGTCGTGGCCATCGTCGGCAGCAGCGGCGCCGGCAAGTCGACCCTCGTGAACCTGCTGCCGCGGTTCTACGACGTCACGGCCGGGAGCCTGCTCGTCGACGGCCGCGACGTGCGCGAGGTGTCGCTGGCGTCGCTGCGCAGCCAGATCGGGCTCGTGACCCAGGAGGTCATCCTCTTCGACGACACGGTGCGCAACAACATCGCCTACGGCCGCTCCGACATCCCCCTCGACCGGGTGATCGGGGCGGCGCGGGCGGCGCACGCGCACGAGTTCATCGAGACGCTCCCGCAGGGCTACGACACGCCCCTCGGCGAGTCGGGGCACCGTCTCTCGCAGGGGCAGCGGCAGCGGCTGTCGATCGCGCGCGCGCTCCTCAAGAACTCGCCGATCCTGATCCTCGACGAGGCGACCTCGTCGCTCGACTCCGAATCCGAAGCCGAGGTGCAGGCGGCGCTCGAGAACCTCATGCAGGGGCGCACGGTGTTCGTCATCGCGCACCGGCTCTCCACGGTCCGTCGCGCCGACGCCATCGTGGTGCTCGATCACGGCCGCATCGTCGAGCGCGGGGCGCACGCCGAGCTGCTCGCCCGCGCGGGGGTCTACGCCCGCCTGCACCACCTGCAGTTCCGCGACGAAGCCGGTCCGCGCCTCATCGTCCGTTGAATCCGCCCCGGGGGGTGCGCCCCGCGGTGCTGCTGTTCGCGACCGACCGGCGCGCCCTGCTCCTCCTGGTCGCGGCGGCGCTTCTGCTCGTGGCGACCGGGCTTGCCGGCCGCGATTTCTGGGATCCGGACGAGCCGCGCACCGCCACCATCACGCAGTCGATCGTGCGCGGCTCATGGGCGGCCCCCGAGCAGGCGGGACATCCCTGGCTGGAGAAGCCGCCCCTCTACTACTGGCTCGCCGCGGCGGCGGCCTCGGCGACGGGCGGCGTCACCGAGGCGGCGGCGCGCCTCCCAGCCAATCTCGCCGCGGTTCTCCTGGCGCTCACGGTGTTCCTCCTCGGACGCGACCTGTACGGCCGGCGCCCCGGGGCGCTCGCGGCCCTCGTGCTCCTGACCATGGAGGATTTTCTGATCGAGGCGCGCTGGGCGCGCCCCGACATGCTGCTGGCGTTGTGGCTGACGCTCGCGGTGCTGTTCCTGTGGCGGGCGACCGCGGTGGAGGAGGGGGCCGCCTTCAACTGGGCCGGCTTCTTCCTGATGTGCGGTCTCGGTGTGCTGACCAAGGGGCCGGTGGGCTTCCTGCCGATCCCCGGGGCGCTTCTTTTCCTGGCGTCGACGCGGCGGCTCAGGCGTCTCGCGCGCCCCGACTGGGTGCCCGGGCTGCCGCTGCTCGCCGCGCCGGTCGTGTTGTGGATGCTGGCCTGGAGCGCCTCCACCGGGTCGCATTTCCCGCTCGGGGCGGTGCTGCAGCGGTTCGAAGAACGGGTCGTCTCGGGCCTGCACCACCCGCACCCCGCGTGGCAGCTGCTGACGATGCTGCCGCTGGCGCTCGTCCCATGGATCGCGCTGCTTCCTGCGACGATTGCCGAGACCTGGCCGCGGCGGGCGCCGCGCGACGACCGGGCGGTCTTCCTCTACACGCTCCTCGCGAGCGACGCGCTCATCTTCGCGGCCTCGGTGGAGAAGCGCGGCGTGTACCTGCTGCCGATGGTGCCGCTCCTGGCGCTCCTCCTCGGCCGCTTCTGGGACCTGTCCCTCTTCGACTGGGATCCGCCGCCGGCGCGGCGCCTCGTCGCGGCGGGCCTGACCTCGTGGGCGGTCATCGTCGTCGTGGCCGCCGCCGTGGTGTGGCACAAGGCGGGGCGCGAGTCGGCCGATCTCGCGGCGGTGTCCGGCCGGCTCGGGCTCGCGGGTGTGCTCGCGTTCCTGCCGCCGGCGCTTCTCCTGCGCCGGCTCGGGACCGGGCGTGCCATCGCGCTCTTCGCCGCGGGCGCCGCGGCAACGGGGCTCGTCGTGGTGCACGGCGTGCTTCCCGCCATCGATCCCCTCAAATCGGCGCGCCCGCTCGCGGGACGCGTCGCCGAGGCCAGCGGGGGGGCGCCGGTCGGGATCCTTCCCGACCCGCATGCCGGGTTCGCCTGGTACCTGGCGCGCCCCGTTGCGTTGCTGCCGGACCGGGACGCGCTGGCCGGATTCGTCGGAGAGCCGGATCGGGGCGTCGCCCTGGTCGAGCGCGGCGCCTGGAACGCGATGCAACCCTGGGACGGGCCCGAAATGGAGACGATTCTCACCGGACGCATCGGTCACCGCGACTTCGTCCTCGTGCGGGCCGCCGCTCCTCCGGGCGGCGATCCGTGAGACGCGCGCCGGGCCACGCCGTCCTCGCGGTCCTGTCTCTCTGCTTCGTCCTCGGCTCGACCCTCGTGCGCGCCGAAGACGCTGTCGACACCGACACGGATGCCCCGCCGCCGGCCGACGCGCCGCTCGGCTGGAAGCAGATCGGGCACGACGCGAAGTACGTCTTCGGGCGGCCGGCGCATCTCGACACGGCGGGCTGGGTGCGCCTCGGCGCCGGTGTCGGCACCGGCGCGGCCCTCTACCGCGTGCGCGACGAAGCGCGCGACTTCGCCCTCGAGCACGGGGACGAGCACTGGGATCAGCTGCTCGACAACGCCCGGCTGATGGGGCGCCTGGCGACGCCGCTCCTGGCCGCGGGCGGCTTCTGGCTCGGAGGTCTCGCGCGCGAAAGCGACCATGCGAAGGAGACCGCCGTCGTTCTCCTCGAGACCGTCACGTACGCGAGCTTCATCGCCGGGGTCACGAACCAGGTCATCGCCACCGAGCGGCCGCGCGACGGCGACGACATCAAGCTGTTCGGCGGCAACGGGCACGCGGTGTCGCTCGACGTCACCATCGCCGCGTCGATGCTGGCGCCGATCATCGACCGGCACCTGACGGTGCGCGACAGCGACGGAGGCGCGGTGCGGTTCTGGAAGCGGTTCGGCGCCTGGGGGATGTACGGGACGGCCGGCCTGACGGCGCTGCAGCGCATGAACGAGGACGCGCACTGGCTGCCGGACGTCTACTTCGGCTATCTCAACGGGCTGTGCGTCGGCCGGATGGTGGTCGATTCGCGCCGCGGCGGCCGCGAGGACGGCCGGCCGCGCAAGGTCACGATGCTGCCGGCGCCGGGCGGGGTGCGGCTGATTTTCTGATGTCCTTCTCGCGCGCCTGCTCGTAGCCCGCCACCAGCTCTTCGTCGAGGACCGCCCGCCAGTATTTCTCGATCGTCCGGTTCGCTCCGAGCGCCCGGGCCAGCGGCAGCACCGCGCCGCGCATCCGCGTCCGCCGCCGCTTCGACGGCGGAATGAAGGTGATCCCGGTCTTCCCGACCAGATCCGGATGGTTGCGGAAGGCGACGTAGAGCGACTGGCCGGCCTTGAACTGCCGGCGCCGGTAGTCTGCGAAGGAGCGCCGGTGATGGTGGTAGCCCACCGCCTCCTGGTCGTAGTGGAAGACGAACCCGGCCCGCTCCAGCCGCAGCGCCAGCTCGAGGTCCTCGAAGCCGTAGACGATCTCCTCGTCGAACGGGTGATCGAGGAGCGCCTGCCGCTTGAGCGAGACGTTGCAGGTGTAGAAGTGCTTGAACCCGACCTTGTTCTGCCCCCGGACCTGGTCGTAGCGGAACTGCGGCCCCCCGTGGTCGAGCCAGTGCATGAAGTGATCGACCTGCCACTCGGGCGGCCAGGTCACCCGCCCGACGCCGCAGGCGGTCGCCTCCGGATGCCGCGCGTGGATCGCCAGGTGACGTTCGAGCAGGTCCGGCCGTCCGACGATGTCGTCCTGGATGAAGAGGAGGATCCGGCCGCGCGCCTCGCGGGCGCCGCGATTGCGGGTCGCCGACACCCCGTGGTTCTCCTGCGTCATCCACCGGAAGCGAAGCGAAGTTTCCTTCTCGAGCCGCGCCAGGCGCGTCGTCGTGTCGTCCGGCGATCCGTCGTCGATGACGACCACCTCGAAGCGATCGGGCGCGACGGTCTGGGCCTCGAGCGCGCGGACGACCAGCGGCAAGGTGTCCGCCTTCCCGTACGTCGGGACGACGACCGAAAGGTCGGGCTCCGGAGTGCTCATGGCGCAGACGTTACCACGCGTTGACCACCATCCGGCATCTCTGTCACGATGCGCCGCGATGCGTCTTCTCTGCGTTTTGAACGGCGGTGCCGAGCATCCGAGCACGCGCTTCCGCGTCCTGCAGCACCTCGACCGGCTGCGGGCCCACGGCATCGAGCCGGAGACGCTCATCGCCAAGCGCGACGAAGGTTACGGACCGATCGCGCTGCGGCGCCGTGCGGCGAAGTGCGACGCCGTGCTCATCCAGAAAAAGCTGCTGTCGTCGTGGAAGCTGCGCCTGCTGCCGCCGTCGGTGCCGGTGGCGTTCGACTTCGACGACGCGATCTTCGAGGTGAGTCCCGCCGAGGCGGCGCGCTACGGATCCGACAAGGCGGAGCGCCGCGCCGAGGCGCGACGGCGCCGGCTGCGATCGGTCCTGGGGCGGGCCGCGCTCGTCCTGGCGGGAAACAAGTTCCTGGCCGATCACGCCTCGCGCCTGGCGCCGCCGGGGGCCTCGCCGCGTCTCGAGCTGCTTCCGACCGGGGTCGATCTCGCGCCGTTCCCGGAGGAGCGGGTGCGGGCGGCCGCGGCCCGCCGCGCCGCCTCGGCCGACGGTCCGCGCATCGGCTGGATCGGCAGCCGCGCCAGCCTGCGCTATCTCGCGGCGCTCGCGGGACCGCTGCGCGCCGCGTGCGCGCGCGTTCCGGGGGCGCGGCTGGTGCAGGTGTGCAACGACTTCCTCGACCTGCCGGGGGTGCCGACGGAGAAGGTGGCCTGGAGCGCCGAGCGCGAAGCCGACGATCTCCTCGGCTTCGATGTCGGGCTGATGCCCATCGACGACAGTCCGTTCAGCCACGGCAAGTGCGGGCTCAAGATCCTCCAGTACCAGGCGGCGGGATTGCCGGTCGTCTGCAGCCCCGTCGGGGCGAACCTCGAGATCGTCGAGAACGACGTCACGGGGCTCTTCGCCGCGGGGGACGCGGAGTGGACGCAGGCGATCGTCCGCCTGCTCACCGACCGGGATCGCGCACGCCGTCTCGCGGCGGCCGGGCGCGGCCGGGTCGAGGCGCGCTACTCCGCGGATCGCATCGGCACGCGGCTGGCCGAGCTGCTCGCCGATCTGCCGGCGCGGCGCGGCCGCAAGGGGACGAAGGAGCGGCGCGGCGGCGCCGCGCGTGGATCAGGCCGGGGGAATTCGGAACCAGAGCCACGCGAAGGCCGCGACCAGGCCCAGAAACACCAGCGGCTCCTGGTTGCGGACCATCTGCCCGAACGACCAGCGATCGGTGCCGTCCGGATAGGCTCGAAGTGACGGGAAGAGAATCGGCACGCTGTTGCGCCACCGGACGAAGGCGTCGCCGTGGATCCGCTCCAGCCGCGCCCCTTCGACGCGAAGTTTCCGCGGGATGTAATAGAAGAAGAAGATCGCGTAGCCGATGACGAGCGCAATCCAGTTGATGCCGTACGGGCTCTTCGCCGCGATCCCCAGGCCGGTCAGAATCAAGAGCCGTCCGAGATAGAGCGGGTTCTGCGTGTGAGCGTACGGACCGGAGACGGCGAGACGCACCGACTTCTTCAGGTGGCCGGCGGCCCACAGGCGGACCGCTTCGCCGACCGCGGCGATGCACGCGCCCGCCACGACGAGCCCCTGCGTCGGTCGCGATACGAAGATGAGCGCGATGACGAACAGGAACAGGGCGACGAGGCGCAGACGGCCGAGCAGGACGCTTCGTTCGGACAAGGCGGTTCCCCCGGAGCGCGCGCATCCTAGTGAACCGGCGGCAGGCTGTCAACGCGGCGCTCGTGCTGTTCGGGCTGCTGCTCTTCGGCTGGCGCCTGGGCGGACACGACCTGTGGCCCCCGGACGAGCCGCGCTTCGGTCTCGTGGCCCGCGAAATGCTGGAGCGCGGCGACCCTGTCGTGCTGTCGCGCAACGGCCGCCTGTACACCGACAAGCCGCCGCTCTTCTTCTGGGCCATCGACGCCGGCGCCATGCTGCTGCGCGGGGGGCAGGTGGACGAGGCGGCGGCGCGCCTGCCGTCTCTGCTCGGCTCGGTGCTGGCGCTTCTGCTCGTGGCCCGGCTCGGGACGCGGCTGTACGACCGGACCACCGGGGTGCTCGGGGCGATCCTGTTCGCCACCAGCATGCAGATCCTCGAGCGGGCGCGCTGGGCCTCGATCGACATGACCCTGAACTTCTTCGTGCTCGCCGCGATCGTCCTCTTCTGGGAGGAGGTGGAAAGGGCGCGGCATCCGGAGGTGGAAGGGGCGCGGGCCCCGGCCGGATCCGGGGCTCGCGGCGGCCGCTGGCGGGCCGTCGTCGCCTGGGGCGCCATGGGGCTCGCGACCCTCGCGAAGGGGCCCGTCGGTCTCGTCATGCCGCTCCTGGCGATCGTCCCGGCGCTCGTCCTCCTGCGACGAGCCCAAAACCTGAGACGCCTTGTCCCGATTGCCGGAATCGCGCTCTACCTTCTGGTCGTCGCCGGCTGGTTCGTGCCGTTCTCGCTCCGCCTGGGCTTCGGCGAAGCGGTGCACATCGCCACGCACCAGACGGTCGAGCGCTACGTCAATGCCTGGAACGCGCAGCATCCGGTCTGGTACTACGCCTGGCGCTTCCCGGCCGGGTTCATGCCGTGGTCGTTCTTCCTCCCGGCAGCGCTCATCGCGGCCTTCGGACGCCGCAGACAGGGTGAGGGACAGGATGGGGCACCGGATCGAGCGGAGCGGACCGCGGCAATCTTCCTGACCGCCTGGATGGCGGCGATCCTGATCTTCTTCTCCTTCTCGACCGGCAAACGGGGCGTCTACGTCATCCCGATCTACCCGGCGGCGGCGCTGCTCGTGGCGCGGCTGTTCACGCGTGACGCGCATCGCGTCCTCGCCACGCGGTCCGCCCGGGTCTTCGCCCTCTTCGCCTTCATCATCGCGGCGGCGCTGCCCGTCGCCGTGCCGCGGAAACATCCCGAGTTCCGCACGGCAGCCCTCGCCGTGGGGGCGTTGCTGCTGGCGGCGGGGGCCGTGGCCCTGTGGGGCGCCTCGCGGCGGCTCCTGGCGGTCCCCTGGGGGATCGCGGCGGCGATGTCCGTCCTGATGCTGGTGGCGTGCGAGATCGTCCTGCCCCTGGCGGACCGGCACATGAACCTGAGCGGCTTCGCGGCCGAGGTCACCGCGGCGCGCGACCCGGCGGTGCCGCTCGGCGCCACCGAGGAGAAGCGGGAGGTCTGGGTCTTCTATCTCCGGACGACCGTCGAGGAGCTGGACACGCCCGAGCAGATCCTGCATTGGATCGGGGAGGGCCCCGACCGGGATCTCCTCATCGAGGAGGAGCTGTACAGGGACATCGCTCCGCGCCTGCCGCCGGACGTCCGCATCCTCCACACCGGCCGGGTCTCCGGACGCCCGTACCATCTGCTGGCGCGGCGCATCAGCGGGGCTCAAACAGACGGCGCGCCGCCCGCGGGGAACGAACCACGATGAGATGGATCCGTCTGCTCACCGGGATCCTGCTCGGAGGCATGCTCCTCGCGTTCTTCTGGTTCGAGGGGTGGCTGACCCCTCCGGAGTCTCTGCAGCGCCGCGTCGCCCTGTGGGCGACGCTGTACCCGCTGCCGACCGAGGCAGCCGACATCGACCTCATCCCGTGCGAGCCCCTGCCGCGCGTGCGCTTCTACGTCCTGTGCACCGAGAACTGCGACGGCATCTGGAGGATCGTCGCGATGAAGGGGCTTCAGCTCATCCCGCTCGCCAACCCGGCACGCATCCCGCCGGAGAGCGTGCTCTCGACCCGGAAGCGCATCAACGAAGTGGTGGGAGGGGAGCGCATCCGTCCCGACGACGACGAAGCCCGGCGGCTCATCGTTTTCTACCTGAGGCTGGAGGGGCTGGCCCCGGGGCGGCTCCTCGACGAAGCGGATCGCCTGGCGGTCGAAGAGACGCGCCCGCAGGGGGAGGAGGCGCTGCACGACCTCGCCGACCGCATCGCCGAGGGGGATCCGCTGGCGCGCATCCCCATCGAGCGGACCGCCGAGGGCATGGCCGTGAACGTGTTCTACTGGGAGACCGCCCGCGCCGGGTGGCCGGTCCTTGAGCTGCGCTTCCGGCTGGCCGCCAACGGGGAAGTGCGCGAGGTGAGGGCCCGCCGGCTCTCCACGAGCCCGGTCGAGAGGGAGTCCAGTCCAGCCGGGGAAGAGGCCGCCCCGGGGGAAGAACCCCCCGGATGACGAAAGAAGAACGGGCCAAATGACGAAACTGTCGCTTGCCGCGGAGAGGAGGTCATGACAGATTCCTGCGTGCCCGGATTGACACCCAGACCATGACGACGCCGGCACCATCGAGCCCGCCGACGGGCCTCCGGATCCGCGCCCCCCGCCTGGCGGAGGCGGACGCGGTGCTCACCCCCGCGGCCCTCGCCTTCGTGGAGGACCTGGCGCGGCGATTCGCCCCCGAGGTCGCGCGGCTCCTCGAGCGCCGGAGCCGCAGGCAGGAGGAGTTCGACCGGGGCACGCCTCCCCGTTTCCTCGAGGAGACGCGGGAGATCCGCGAGCGCGACTGGACCGTGGCCCCGCTTCCGGCCGATCTCCTCGACCGCCGGGTCGAGATCACGGGACCCGTCGATCGCAAGATGATCCTCAACGCCCTCAACTCGGGGGCGAGCGTCTTCATGGCCGACTTCGAGGACGCCACGACGCCGACCTGGGAGAACCTGGTGCGCGGCCAGGCCAACCTGCGCGAGGCCGTCCAGGGGACCCTCCGTCACACCGACCCGGCGACCGGCAAGGAGTACCGGCTCGGCGACAGGACGGCGGTGCTGTGCGTGAGACCGCGCGGCTGGCACCTGCCGGAAGCGCACGTCCTGCTCGAGGGCACCCCCATCCCCGGCGCGCTCTTCGATTTCGGGGTTTTCTTCTTCCACAACGCGCGCGCGCTCGTCGAGCGCGGCAGCGGGCCCTACTTCTACCTTCCGAAGATGCAGAGCCACCTCGAGGCCCGCCTCTGGAACGAGATCTTCTTGCGCGCGCAGGAGGCGGTCGGGCTCCCTGCCGGGACCATCAAGGCGACGGTGCTCATCGAGACGCTCCCCGCCGCCTTCGAAATGGACGAGATCCTCTGGGAGCTGCGGCAGCACTCCGCCGGGCTCAACTGCGGCCGCTGGGACTACATCTTCTCCTTCATCAAGACGCGCCGCGCCGATCCCGGGGCGGTCCTGCCCGATCGCTCCCAGGTGACGATGGAGCAGCCGTTCATGCGCGCCTACACGCAGGCGCTGGTGCGCATCTGCCACCGCCGCGGCGTGCACGCCATGGGGGGCATGGCGGCGCAGATCCCGATCAAGAACGACCCGGTCGCGGGCGAAGCGGCCCTTGCCAAGGTCCGCGCCGACAAGGAGCGCGAGGTGAAGGACGGCCACGACGGCACGTGGGTCGCCCATCCCGGGCTCGTGCCGCTCGCGCGGGAGATCTTCGACAGGGGGATGCCCGGGCCGAACCAGATCGCCCGCCGGCGCGATGACGTGGTCACGCGCGAAGGGGATCTGCTGCGGCCGGCGCAGGGAACCAGGACCGAGGCGGGGCTGCGGCGCGCCATCGTCGTCGGGCTGCGCTATCTCGACGCGTGGCTCGGCGGGCTCGGGTGCGTCCCGCTCGATCACCTCATGGAGGACGCCGCGACGGCGGAGATCTGCCGCACGCAGATCTGGCAGTGGGTCCGCCACGGCGCGCGCCTGGAGGACGGCCGGGCCGTGGACGCTGCGCTGGTGAAAACCTTCCTGGCCGAGGAGACCGGCCGCATGAGTCTCCGTCCCGACACGGTGCCGCTCTTCGAAAGAGTGGCGCTGTCCGTTCCGCTCATCGACTTTCTCACCCTTCCGGCGTACGAGCGCCTGGTCGCGCTCGAGCCGGCTTCCGAATGAAGGAGCCGAGCCCATGTCCGTCGCAGCCTCCGAGAACCGCGCCGTGAAGCAGCCGGCCCGCGATCGCTTCGCGGGGATCGTCCGGCCCTACTCGACGAAGGACGTCGAGCGCCTGCGCGGCTCGATCCGGATCGAGCACACGCTGGCCCGGCTCGGAGCGGAGCGGCTCTGGTCGCTCCTGCACGAGGAACCCTACGTGCACGCGCTCGGGGCGGTGACCGGCAACCAGGCCATGCAGATGGTGCGCGCCGGGCTGAAGGCGATCTACTGCAGCGGCTGGCAGGTCGCCGCCGACGCCAACCTCCAGGGCCAGACCTACCCCGACCAGTCCCTCTATCCGGCCAACAGCGTGCCCGTGCTCGTCCGGCGCCTCAACCAGGCGCTGCAGCGGGCCGACCAGGTGGAGCACGCCGAGGGCGGATCGAAGCGGCACTGGTTCGCGCCGATCATCGCCGACGCCGAGGCCGGCTTCGGCGGCCCGCTCAATGCCTTCGAGCTGATGAAGGGGATGATCGAGGCCGGCGCCGCCGGCGTGCACTACGAAGACCAGCTGTCGAGCGAGAAGAAGTGCGGCCACCTCGGAGGCAAGGTGCTGATCCCCGCCTCGCACTTCATCCGCACGCTGGTGGCGGCGCGCCTGGCCGCCGACGTCCTCGACGCGCCGACGGTTCTCATCGCGCGCACCGACGCCGACAGCGCGCGCCTTTTGACCTCCGACATCGACCCGCGCGACCGCGAGTTCTTGACAGGGGAGCGGACCCCCGAAGGCTTCCACCGCATCCGTGGCGGGGTGGACATGGCGATCGCGCGCGGGCGCGCCTACGCCCCGTACGCCGACCTTTTGTGGTGCGAGACCTCCACGCCCGATCTCGCCGAGGCGAAGCACTTCGCCGAGGGGATCCGCGCGCAGTTCCCGGACAAGATGCTGGCGTACAACTGCTCGCCGTCGTTCAACTGGAAGAAGCACCTGTCCGCCGCCGACATCGCCCGCTTCCAGCGCGAGCTCGGGGCCATGGGTTACAAGTTCCAGTTCGTCACCCTCGCCGGGTTCCACTCCCTCAACCACGGCATGTTCGAGCTGGCGCAGGCGTACCGGGACAAGGGGATGGCGGCCTACTCCGACCTTCAGGAAAGAGAGTTCGCGGCCGAATCGGCCGGCTACAGCGCCACGCGTCACCAGCGCGAGGTCGGCACCGGCTACTTCGACGAGGTGGCGCGGGTCATCTCCGACGGCGGCGCCTCGACGCTGGCGCTCGACGACTCGACGGAGAAGGCGCAGTTCTAGAAGCTCACGCGCCCGGGCGGGCGCAGCCGGCGACGTCGCTCAGCGGTGGCCGTACTGGCGGCGGTAGTAGTCCTTGTATTCGCCCGTCTTGATGGGCTCCCACCAGGCGCGGTGGCTCTTGTACCAGGCGATGGTGTCGTCGAGGGCCGTGTCGAAGTCGGCCTTCGGCGCCCAGCCGAGCGACTTCAGCCGGCTGCAGTCGAGGGCGTAGCGGCGGTCGTGACCGACGCGGTCGGTGACGTGCCGCAGGAGATCGGGCGGCTTGCCGAGGCGCTCGAGGATGCGGCGGGTCACGTCGATGTTCTCCCGCTCGTTGCCGCCGCCGATGTTGTAGACCTCGCCGAGCGTTCCCTTCTCCGCCACGACGTCGAGCGCCTCGCAGTGATCGCGGACGTGCAGCCAGTCGCGGATCTGCCGGCCGTCGCCGTACACGGGGAGGGGCTGGTCGTCGAGGGCATTGGTGATGAACAGCGGCATCATCTTCTCCGGGTACTGGTGCGACCCGAAGTTGTTCGAGGCCCGCGACACGACCACGGGGACGCCATAGGTGGCGAAGTACGAGTAGGCGAGCCGGTCGGCCCCGGCCTTGCTGGCCGAGTACGGGTTCGAGGGCATGAGGGGGGCATCCTCGGTGCTCGCCCCCTCCTTCACGCTGCCGTAGACCTCGTCGGTCGAGATCTGCACGAAGCGCTTGACTCCGCGCTCGCGCGCCATCTCGAGGAGCGTGTAGGCGCCGTAGATGTCGGTGCGGATGAACCCCTCCGGGTCGCCGATGGAGCGATCGACGTGCGTCTCCGCCGCGAAGTTGAACAGGAGGTCGACGCCGTCGCCCCAGGCTTCGGCGACGTCCTTCGCCACCGCGATGTCGCCCTTCACGAAGCGGTAGCGCGGGTGTTTCTCGAGGTCGGCGAGGTTGGCCGGGTTGCCGGCGTAGGTCAGCTTGTCGAGGACGGTGACCTGCCAGTCGGGATGCCGCTCGATGGCGTGGTGGGCGTAGTGCGAGCCGATGAACCCGGCGCCGCCGGTGACGAGGACGCGCATCGCTACCTCTGCCCCGCGGTGAGCTTCTCGATCATCCGCTCGCGCACCAGCTGCGAGGCGCGGAACAGCGACTCGAAGGTGCCGGCGTCGGTCCACCAGCCCTCGAGGATGTCGTGCTGCATCTCGCCGCGCTTGACGTAGGCGTTGTTCACGTCGGTGATCTCCAGCTCGTTGCGGTCGGAGGGCTTGAGCGTCGTGATGATGTCGAAGACGGCCGGGTCGTACATGTAGATGCCGATGACGGCGTAATCCGACTGCGGCTTCTTCGGCTTCTCCTCGATGGCGACGATCTTCGACCCCTCGAACACCGGCACGCCGAAGCGCTCCGGGTCGGAGACCTTCTTGAGGAGGATGCGCGCACCCTTCTTCTGCTCGGCGAAGGCGGCGACCGGGCGCCGGATGTCCTGCTCGATGATGTTGTCGCCGAGGACGACGACCACCGGGTGTCCCTTCGCGAACGGGCGCGCCAGCGCCAGGGCGTCGGCGATGCCGCCTTCCCCCTCCTGGTAGGCGTAGGCGATCTCGTTGAGACCGTATTCCTTGCCGTTGCCGATGAGGCGGAGGAACTCCCCGGAGTGGTTGCCGCCCGTGACGATCAGGACGTCGCGGATGCCGGCGTCGGCCAGCGTCTTCAGCGGATAGTGGATCATCGGCCGGTCGTAGACCGGCAGCAGGTGCTTGTTGGTGATCTTCGTGAGCGGGAACAGCCTCGTCCCCAGACCTCCCGCCAGAATGACGCCCTTCATGCTGGATTCTCCGCGGATGCGCGGGACGTTAGCAGACTCCCCGGACACCTGTAAAGTTCAGAGCCCGAGGATCCGTCGCAGGGTGGTCCCGACCTGGTACAGCAGCGGCCGTTCGGGCACCGGCGCGGCCGAGGCGCCGAGCCAGCGGCGGCGGAGCTTGGCGACGTTGCGCAGGTCGGCGAGGCGCGCCTGGTCGAAGAAGAACTTGCGGAAGCGCCCCCGCCGGCGGCCGGTGAAGGAGGCCGTGGAGAAATCGATGACGTAGGGGCGGTCGCCGGGCGCCACGAGCACGTCGCCGTGGTGCAGGTCGCCGTGGGCGACGCCGTGGGCGTGCATGGCCTCGACGAGCGCCTGCAGCCGGTCGAAGAAGACCGCCGGCACGGTGCCGCGCGGCACTTCCCGGATCGCCCGGCCGTCGATGCGCTCCATGGCCAGCGCCCGGCGGTCGATCACCTGGACGAGCGACGGGATTCCCTCGAGCCCCGCGAGGCGCCGATAGGCGCGCGCCTCGCGCCGCAGCTGGAACGGCCCGAGGATGGTCCGCACCCAGAACGGCCGGTGGGCGACGTCCTTGATGACGAGGGTCTTCCCCTCGTGCTCCACGATGTCGATCGAGGCCTTCGACACGTTGCGGCCGGCGTGGAGACTGGTGCGGGGAAGCCGCTCCAGGAGGCCGCGGGAGAGGGGGACCGGGGGCGCTGTATTAAAATGATGCGGCACCATCGACCCGGCCGAGAATAGCACAGGAGATCGCGCGTCCTTGAACACCCGCCCCGCGGCGGTCCGTGACGAACGGACCCCCCTGCCCCCCGGTCTCACGGTGCGTGTCCTCAAGCACGGCCCGTGGGGCAAGGCCGACATCCTCGCCCTGGGCGAGGGGCCGGCGACCGAGATGATCCTGAAGGATTTCTCCGGCAAGAGCCGGCTCATCCGCTGGTTCGGCGGCCGCCAGCTCAGGCACGAGCGCCGGGCGCTGCGGCGGCTCGCCGGGATCGAGGGGATTCCCGCGGTCCTGGGCGAGCTCCCGCCGTGCGGGCTCCTGCTGCAGCCGATGCCGGGCTCGCCGATCACCCGCTGGCGCCGCCGGCCGGCCGCCGAGATCGCGCCGATGCTCGACCGGCTGGAGGCGCTGGTCTCGCGCATCCACGAGCGGGGGATTGCCCACCTCGACCTGCGCAAGCGGGACAACATCCTCGTCGGCGACGACGGCCGGCCGGGGATCATCGATTTCAACGCCAGCGTCCTGTTCCATCCCGGGTCCCTGGCGTCGCGCGTCATTTTCCCCTGGCTGCGGCGCCTCGATCGCGCCGCCCTCCTGAAGTGGCGCTCGTTCCTGATGCCCGATCAGATGACCCCGTCCCAGAAGCGGCGGCACCGCCGCATGAGCCGCCTGCGCCGGCTGTGGATCTTCAATTGAGCGCCGAGCGCGACGACCTCGACCTGTCGCTCGTCATCCCGGTCTACAACGAGCGGGACAACATCGAGCCGCTCCTGGCGGAGATCGAGCGCAGCCTCGTGGGCCAGGGCTGGCGCTACGAGATCCTGATGGTGGACGACGGCAGCTCGGACGGGAGCGGGGAGGCTCTCCTGGCGCTGCGCCGCGCCCACCCGGCGCTGCGGGTGATCCGGTTCAAGCGCAACGCCGGGCAGACGGCGGCGATGGACGCCGGCTTCCACCGCGCGCGCGGCACCATCGTCGTGACGCTCGACGCCGATCTGCAGAACGATCCCGCGGACATCCCGAACCTGGTGCGCGCCATGGACGGCTGGGACGCGGTCGTCGGCGTGAGGGTCGGCCGCCGCGACACGCTGGTGCGGCGCGTGTCGTCGCGGGTCGCCAACTACGTCAGGAACCGCCTTTCGGACGAGACCATCGAGGACACGGGCTGCTCGCTGAAGGCCTACCGGCGCTCGGCGCTCGATCGGCTGAAGCTGTACAACGGCCTGCACCGCTTCCTGCCGACGCTCCTGCGCATGGAAGGCTTCCGGGTGAGCGAGCTGCCGGTGGGGCATCGGCCGCGCATCCACGGCCAGTCGAAGTACGGCATCTCCAACCGGCTGGTGCCGTCGTTCATGGATCTGCTGGCGGTGCGCTGGATGAAGAAGCGTTCGCTGCGCTACGAGGTGAGGGACGATGCTTGATCGGCTGCTCAACGTCGACGCCTGGGTGATTTTCGGCCTGCTCGGACAGGCCTTCTTCACCGCCCGTTTCGTGGTGCAGTGGATTGCCTCCGAGCGCCGCGGCGAAAGCACGGTGCCGGTGGCGTTCTGGTATCTCAGCCTGGCGGGGGGATCGATCCTGCTGGCGTACGCCCTGCTCTACCGGCATGACCTGGTCTTCACGCTCGGGCAGGCGGCGGGTCTCCTGGTCTACTCGCGCAACCTGATGCTGATCCGGAGGAGCGAGGTACCGCAGCCCGCGGTGGCCGCGGTTCAGCGGGCCGCGGAAGGGGCGCCGGGAGCGAAGTAGCCGGCGCGCGCCGTCACTTTCAGCGCGGGGTCCGAGGTCTTCACCTCGATGGCGCGCCAGCGCCCGTCACGAGCCGTGTTGGACGAGGCGTAGGCGAGCAGATACTGATCCTTCAGGTCGACCGCCACCTGCCGGTACACCTCTTCGAGCGCCGACGCCTTCTGCGGGAAGTAGGCCCTGCCTCCGGTCTGCGCCGCCAGCGTCTCGAGGAGCTCCTTCACGCTGCGCCGGTGCTCGAGGTCCATCTCCTGGTCGAGCCGCGGGCCGAGCCCGATGGCATACACCGCCGCGTCGGAGCGCTGCACGCGCTCGAGCGCCTCCTCGAAGACGTGCAGGCTCCCGGGCTCGTTCTCGGCCAGCGCCTGGTCGCGCCCGTCGGAGAGCAAGACCAGGGCGCGCCGCCCCTCGAGCCCGGTCAGCGTCTCGCCCGTCTGGAAGAGCGCGTCGTAGAGCGCGGTGCCGCCGCCGGCGGCGACCGCGGCGATCCGCTGCTTCAAGGTCCTGCGGTCGGTCGTCGGCTCGCGGTCTCCCTTGACCGTGTCGTCGAACCACAGCACGATCAGCCGGTCCTCGGGAGCCACCGCGTCGAGGAAGGTCTCGGCGCCGCGCCGCGCCAGGTCGATGCGCCCGCCGAGCCGCATGCTGCTCGAGGTGTCGATGAGCAGCGCGATGGTGATCGGCAGCCGCGCCGGCGCGAACGTCGCGATCGACTGCGGCACCCCGTCCTCCTTCAACGTGAAGGCGCTCTTGTCGAGGTCGGTCACCGGCCGCCCCTTCGCATCCCGCACCGCCGCGTACACCTGCACGAGGCGCACGTCCTCGTACTGCACCGAGCCGATGCGCCGGGACACCAGCACCGCCTCGGCCTTGCGCCCGAGCGAGTCCTCTGCGACCGCTCGAAGCTTCCGAAGGCCCGCCCCATGCCCGGAATCCCAGGTGAGCGTGTAAGGGGTGCGCTCGAGGATGGTGAGGAGCCGGTCGTCCGCGAAGACGGAGACGCTGGCGATCGTGGCGTCGGGCGAGGTCGAAGCCTCGACCGTGATGCGGATGGTCCCTTCGAGCAGCGCCGCGCCCGGCTCGATGAAGCGAATCTTGACGGGCGAAACCGCAGGGTCGGCGGCCGGGGGCGCCTGCGCGAGAACCCCGGAGACGAGAGCGGCGAAGACCAGCCCGATCAATACGCGCGAGCGAACAGGACCCATTCGTGCGAGGCACCGTTGCAGCGGATGCAGTGTCCCTCTTCCTTGTTTCCGGAAAGCGGGATGCACCGGATCGTCGCCTTGGTGTCTTCCTTGATCTTCGCTTCGCAGTCGGCGTTGCCGCACCAGCCCGCACGATAGAACCCGCCCTTCTCGTCGAGATCCTTCTGGAACTGCTGGTAGTCGGTCGCGACGAACGTACGCGCATGGAGATCCTGGCGGCGGATCTCCGTCATGTTGGTCTGGATGTCGTCGAGCATCGGGCCGACCGTCTTCGCGAGGTCCGCGAACGGGACCGGGGTCTTCTTCCGGTCCATGCGGCGCACGGCGGTGAACTGGCCGGCCTCGAGGTCGCGCGGGCCGATCTCGAGGCGCAGCGGCACGCCCTTGAGCTCCCACTCGTTGAATTTCCAGCCGGGGGAGATCTCGTCGCGCAGGTCGGCCTTGACGCGGAACGCGGGGGCCAGCTCCGCCTCCGCCTTGCGGGCCACCTCGCCGATGCGCGCCTTCTGCTCGTCCGATTTCCAGATCGGCACGATCACCACCTGGATCGGGGCGAGGCGCGGCGGGAAGGCGACGCCGTTGTCGTCGCCGTGCGACATCACCACGGCGCCGACGAGCCGCGTGGAGACGCCCCACGAGGTGTTCCAGACATGCTGCCAGTCGCCGGCGGCGGTCTGGTACTTGACCTCGAACGCTTTCGCGAAGTTCTGCCCGAGGTTGTGCGACGTCCCGGCCTGCAGCGCCTTGCCGTCCTGCATCAGCCCCTCGATGCAGTAGGTGCGCAGCGCCCCGGCGAATTTTTCGCGCGAGGTCTTGAGCCCGGTGTACACCGGCATCGCCATGACGTCCTCGGCGAAGGAGCGGTAGATCTCCAGGATCTTGAGGGTCTCCTCCTCCGCCTCGGCCTCGGTCGCGTGCGCCGTGTGTCCCTCCTGCCAGAGGAACTCGGTGGTGCGCAGGAACAGGCGCGTGCGCATCTCCCAGCGCACCACGTTGGCCCACTGGTTGATGAGCAGCGGCAGGTCGCGGTAGGAGCGGATCCACTTCGAGTACATCTCGTAGATGATGGTCTCGGACGTCGGCCGCACCACCAGCGGCTCCTCGAGCTTCTTGCCGCCGCCGTGCGTGACCACCGCCAGCTCGGGCGCGAACCCCTCGACGTGCTCGGCCTCGCGCTTCATGAACGACTCGGGGATGAACAGCGGGAAGTAGGCGTTCTGGTGGCCGGTGGCCCGGAAGCGGGCGTCGAGCTCGCGCTGCATCGCCTCCCAGACGGCGTAGCCGAGCGGGCGGATGACCATGCACCCCTTCACCGGCGAGTAGTCGGCCATCTGCGACTGCAGGATGACGTCGGTGTACCAGCGGGAGGGGTCCTCGGCGCGGGGCGTGATCACTTTCGACATGCGTTCTCCGTGAGAGCCTTCGTCTTCGGCAACTTCAGCTTCGGCAAAGAAACGGTCAGGACGACGGCCGCCTCGCGTCGCCGGTCATCGGCACGAAGCGGACCGGCAGGAGCGACTCGCGCTCGAAACCCTGCCCGGTGCGCGTCATCCGGACCAGCTCCTGCGACCCGGTCCCGACCGGGATGACCAGCCGCCCGCCGACCCGCAGCTGGTCGAGCAGCGCCTGCGGGATGCGCTCCGGCGCCGCGGTGGCCAGGATGGAGTCGAACGGCGCCTCCTCCGGCCAGCCGTGGGTGCCGTCGCCTCTCCGCAGCACGACGCGGGCGCACCCGGCGGCCGCGAGGGCGGCGCGCGCGCGATCCAGGAGGTCCGGCACGATCTCCATCGTGAACACCTGGGCTCCGAGCGCCGCGAGCACCGCCGCCTGGTAGCCCGAGCCGGCGCCGATCTCGAGGACACGATCGCCTCTCCGGACGCGCGCCGCCTCGCTCATGAACGCCACCACGAAGGGCTGCGAGATCGTCTGGCCATGGCCGATCGGCAGCGGCCCGTCGTTGTACGCCGCCTCGCGCGACTCCTCCGGCACGAAGAGATGCCGCGGCACGTCGCGCAGCGCCTGCAGGACCAGAGGCTCGCGCACGCCCCGCGCCTCGATCTGCTCCGCCACCATGCGGTGCCTCGCCTCGCGGGTCGGATCGTGGGAAGCGTTGTCCGGTCCTGCCATGGTGGCGGCCCCGCTGGCCATCGATGCGTTCAGGATCGCTCCGGCGTCATCCGCGGCTTCGCGCCGTGCGGCGGGCGGATCGCGGAACGGAAGTGCGGCACGTCGATTCGCCCGGATTCTAGCACAGCGTTTTGGACCGGCTCCCCGCGGCGCAGGCGTCCGACGAGCCGATCGGCGAGACGCGTCGGCTCGGGCACGCGGAAGCCGGCGCCGCACGCGAGCGCCAGGCGCACCGCCGCCGCGATGCCGACCTTGTGCCCGGGAGAGATGAAGAGGGGGCTCACGCCGTCCCTCGTCCGCACCGCCGCCCCGACGACGCGGCCGTCGTGGCGCAAAGGCGAAGTCGATCCGCGGCTTTGTCCCAGCGGGCCGTGGGTCCCGACCAGCAGGCTCTTGGCGCAGCCGATGGTGGGGACGTCGAGGAGCAGGCCGATGTGCGAAGCGAGCCCGATGCCGCGCGGGTGCGCGATCCCCTGGCCGTCGCACAGGAGCAGATCGGCCGGGCGCTTCAGGCGCCTCCAGGCGGCGAGGACCGCCGGAGCCTCGCGGAAGCTGAGCAGTCCCGGCACGTAGGGGAACGTCACCTGGCGGACGACCGAAGCGGTCTCGAGAAGCTGCAGTGACGGGAAGCTCAGGACCACGACGACGGCGTAGAGGCGGCCGGTCTCGAGGTCATAGGACAGGTCGGCCCCGGCCACCGTCTTCGGGGCGCGAGGGCCACCGCCGAGCTTCAGCTGCGGTCGCAGCCTCTTCTGGAGCGCGATGGCGGCTCGGGGCGTGCGAGGCCAGCGGACGGGCGGGAAGGAACGCACCCCGGCATTCTCACCCAGGATGGACCCGCGCGCGCCACTCGGGGGAATCGCCCGCAAGAGGCTTCGGCGGGCACACGTGCGCCGGCACCGGCAGACCATCGGATCCCACGTGCGCCACGCCGTCGCCGCAGGCGTCGGCCGCCCGCACGACATAGAAGAAGGCGGAGCCGGCCGCGGGCCGTTCGGGGTCGGACGCCGTGGTGACGACGAGATTGGAGGCGAAACAGACGGCCGGCCCCACCAGGTCCGAAGGGCTGGTGGAGCGGATCACGTCGTAGCCCATCGACGCGGGGAGAGCGCCGGTCGTGGGCGCCGTCCAGTCGAGCCGCGTCGAACCGCTGATGATCGGGTCGGGCGTGAGCAACAGGTTCGCAGCCTCGCCGGGAAGCCCCCAGGCCGAGGCGTCCTGCGGAGCGCAATCGCAGGCGTCGCCGAAGCGGTCGCCGTCCTCGTCGAACTGCGAAGGATCGAAGGTCGAGGGACAGGAGTCGTGGAGATCCATCACCCCGTCGCCGTCCGAGTCGGTGTTCGGGACGTTGGCGACGTCCACGGGCTGCATGAGGTCGAACGGCAGGAGGCCGCCCCAGAAGGCGTTGATCGCCTGGCGCGGACCTCGGAAGGCCCGCAGCCCGATCGGCGAGGATCCGGCTCCCAACGTCAGGCCGGGGGCATTCGGAAGGAAGTTGAAGTTGCCGTTCGCAGGGCTGACGTAGCCGAGCGATTGGAGCGGCGTCCATGTCCCGGTGCTGTCGCAGTCGGCAGGGTCGATGGCGACGTTGCTGAGGTCGTAGGCCAGGCTGCCGACGTTCTCGGCGGCGGGAGCGGCGCAGACGATCGCCGTGCAGCTGTTGAACCGCTCGGCCGCGATGTCGGTGATGGTGGCGGCGATGGCGTTCGATGAAGCGCTCTTGACGCAGGCTCCGCAGGCCCCGAAGTTGTCGCAGGTCACGTGATCCACGGCGACGTCGTAATCGGTCAGGCTGTCGATGCGGACGCCCCCGTTCTGCACGGCGGGGGAGTCGAGTCCCCCGGCGAAGAGGTCCTGCACCAGCACGCCGGAAGCGCCGGGACCGTTGCCGCCGGTGGAATCGAACAGGATGCCGTCGCGCGAGCAGCCGGTCGTGCATCCGGCTCCATTGCCGATGCTCGCATCGTTTCCGAGCAGCCAGTTGCCCTGCACCTTCTGCGGGTTGTTGATGCCGGCAAAGGTCCTGTTGTTGGCAAGGCCCCAGTTCTTCACGACGTTGCCGTACCAGGTCCCGTTCTGGCCGCCGTCCTCCTTCACGTGGGAGACGTAGTTGGCGGTCCAGGTGGTGTCGCGGCCCTCATCCGGGAGGCCGGGGTTGGCGCGCAGACCGATCCCGCAGCCGTTGACCGCCCAGTTGTGGTGCGCCACCGACCCCCGGCTCATGCTGGCGCCGCCCGGGCCGCTGACGCGGATGAGATCGCCGCCGGCGCCATTGAGACGGCAGATGTCATAGACGACGTTGTACGACACCTCGCAGAATTCACAGGAGTCGATCTCGATGCCCGAGCACTCGCCGCTGTTGGTCGTGCAGCCCTCGAACACCAGATTGCCCTGCACGAGCCCGCCGATGGAAGAGACCAGCGAGCCCCCGAAGTTGTACTGCACGCCGTTGCCGCGGACCCGGTAGATGGTGTTGTCGAGGACGTCGAACCGGTCGCACGGGAAGTCGCCGTTCGCGGTCGGGAGCGTGGCCGCGCCCGGATAGATCGGACCGGAGGCGTCCGTCGCGTTCGGGCCCGCGTCATGGAACGAGGAGCGCCTCACCGTCGTGTCCACCCAGCCGAGCAGGGTCAGCTGATCGGCGCCGCGGTAGTCGTGCCAGTTGAGGTACTCGAAGGTCCCGGCCGACAGGCCGGCAGCCGCAGCGGTGGCCACGAAGGCCACCGTGCCGGTCTCGGACGTGCCCGCTCCGGCGACGTGCGCCGCGCGGAGAATGGGGGCCGCCGTCGTGCCGGTCAGGAAGGCGTCGGAGAAACGGAACCCCCGGGTGCCGCCGGTTTGCAGGATGTTCACGTCCTGGATGATGGCCAGCTGGTCCCCGGAGGCGGGAGAGGCGTAGAAGGGGCTGGTGCTGTCGGTGATGGTCGGGACGCTGTGACGCGTGGCCAGGACGCCGACCGTGGCGTGCGGCGTCAGCCTCTGGCCTCCGTAGCTGGCCGTCGAGGCCGCGTCGGTCAGGGCCGTGCACACGGTGATGGCCGAACCGTTCACATCGACGATCTCGAACTCGCGGTTGCGCGCCTTGCCGCTGAGAAAGCGCACGCGACCTTTCACCGCCGCGAACTGCGATCCGGCCGCCACGCTGAAGGTCCACCGGCGTCCCACCGTGCCGCCGCAGGTCGGAGCGGAGGTGTCCGCGGGGAGGTCGGTCAGGGCCCCCGTCATCGTGGTCTCGTGAACGTCTCCCTGCAGGTCGAGCTTCCCGCCGGAATTCCAGACGTACTGGCAGGGAGCCGTCGTGCTGTCGCAGATGAGCGAGTCGCCGCGGCGCATCTGGAAGACGCCGGCGGGTCCGATGGTCAGCTCGTTCGCGGCGGTTCCGACGAGGGTCAGTGCGGCGCCCGAGTCCGGTGCGGTGGCGAAGGTTCCGTTGACGATGCCGGCGCGCGTCGAGAGCTTCGCATCGAGGACGACCGTGTGACCCGCCTGGATGGTCCAGGTGTCGAGAGGCTGCGGGAAGGTCCCGCCGCAGGTCGTCCAGCTCGCCGCGGCATTGAAGTCACACGGGATCGTCGCGCACGCGGGGGCCGAGACGCAGGCGCTCGCCTCCGCCAGTTTCGAGGCGAAGAGCAACAGGACAAGGGCCTGGGCGAGCCGCTTCATGGTGCGCTCATGTTCGGGTGACATCGGCGCACGTCCGCCCCTGGCAGGCAGGCTGCGCGGCGACCTCTAATAGTGTCTCGACCCCCGTCGGATGCAAGGCGGTTTCGGTGACATTCTCGCCTAGGATGGCCCGGATGCCCCGTCCATCCACCGCCTCCCCGCGTTCCCGCCCGACCCCGGGCCAGGTGCAGCGGGTGCTGGACGCGCTGGAAGAGCGTCATGGCCGGCCCCGGCTGAGCCGCCGCCTCGACCCCCTGTCGGAGCTGGTCCTGACCATCCTGTCGCAGCACACCAGCGACACGAACCGGGATCGGGCCTTCGCGGACCTGCGCGCCCGCTTCGGCACCTGGGACGAGGTCGCGGACGCGCCCCGTCAGGCGATCGAGAAGGCCATCCGCAAGGGAGGCCTGGCGCGCATCAAGAGCGGGGTGATCCGCGACCTGCTGCGTCACGTGCGGGCGGAACGGGGAGAGCTGAGCCTCGATCACCTCAGGGAACAGCCGATGGAGGAGGGACGTCGCTGGCTCCTCGGGCTTCGGGGCGTCGGGGCCAAGACGGCCGCCTGCGTCCTGTTGTTCTCCTGCGGGAAACCCGCCTTTCCGGTGGACACGCACGTGCACCGGATTGCCCGGAGGCTCGGCTGGATTCCCGAGAAGGCCTCGGCCGACGACGCCCACCTTCTGCTCGAGGCCGTGATCCCTCCCCGGCGCCGCCTGGCCGCCCATGTCAATTTCATAACACTCGGGCGTGAGCTTTGCCGGGCGCGGGTTCCCGCCTGCTTCGACTGCCCGCTTCGCAGCCATTGCCGCCACGCACAGGGGTGGCAGATCCGGTAATTCCCCGTATATTCCTCTCGACCGGCCTATCGCCGTGGCCGGAGCGAGGGACCCTGGTGCGACCGCGGTTGAAGGTGGGGCTGGCTCTGGGAGGGGGAGCGGCCCGTGGTCTCGCCCACATCGGTGTCCTCAAGGTCCTCGAAGAGCACAAGGTCCCCGTCGATCTCATCGTCGGGACCAGCGTCGGAGCCCTCGTCGGCGGCGTCTACGCCACGACCAGGAGTTCCGCCGCGACCGAGAAGCGGTTCCGCGACTTCATCTTCAGCCGGGCCTTCAAGCGCGCGCGCTTCGAGTTCCTCAAGGAGACGCGCGAGGGCCGCCGGGGCGGCATGCGACGCGTCGTCACCCTTCTCAAGAAGGGGCTGTTCTACTCCTTCACGCTGGCCAAGACCTCGTGGGTGTCGGCGGAGTACTTCGAGCACAACATCAATGCCCTGCTCGACGACGTGGCGATCGGCGAGACCGGGATTCCGTTCTGCGCCGTCGCCGCCGATCTGCTCGGCGGCGGGCCAATTCTTCTGAGGGCCGGGCGCCTGCGCGCCGCCGTCAGCGCCTCGAGCGCCGTGCCGGGACTCCTGCCGCCGGTGCGGATCGACGGACGCCTGCTCATCGACGGCGGCTGGGTGGCCCAGGTGCCGGTCGTCCCGGCGCTCGAGGAGGGCGCGGATCTCGTGATCGCCGTCGACGTCTCCAAGGATCTCGAGGCGCTGACCGAGTTCAACACCGGGCTGAACATCATGGTGCGCGCCAGCTACATCCGGGCCGAGGCGATGCGCGGCATGCAGGGGCGCCTCGCCGACGTGCTCATCGAGCCCGAGGTGGGGCGCATCCACTGGGCCGACTTCGGCGCCGTCGAAGAATGCATCCGCGCCGGCGAGCAGGCGGCCCTTGCGGCGCTTCCCGAGATCCGCCAGGCGCTGCGGCTGGCGCGCTGGCCCTCCTTCATCGGCTTCTCGCGCTCCCGACGCCTGACGCGCGCGCGCCGCGATCGGGAGAAGCAAAAGAAAGTTTCCTGAAGTAGAGTGGGCGTGCGATGAGCCTCGCGCGCGCCGCGAAATGGGGGCTGGGGATCGCCGGGGCGATCCTCCTGCTGCTCGTCCTGCTCGTCGTTCTCCTGCCGCATCTCGTCGACGTCAACCGCTACGCCCCGCTCCTCGCCGCGCAGATCGAGACGTTCACGGGACGCAAGGCCACGTTCGGACCCATCGCCCTGCGCGTCCTGCCGGCGCCCGCCGTGCACGTGGCGCCCGTGACCCTGGCCGAAGGCGCGCGCTACCCGGGCCGGGATTTCGTGCGCATCGAGGCCATCGACGTGCGGCTGCGCCTCATGCCGCTGTTCCGCGGCCGGGTGGAGTTCGGATCGATCGTCGTCGATCGGCCGACCGTGACGGTCATCCGCGATCGCCAGGGACACTGGAACTTCGACGACCTCCTCGAGCGGGCGGAGGCTTTGAAGAAGCAGGGCGGCGCCGCGGCCGGAACGCCCCCTGGCGGCGGCGCGGCGCCGTCGATCGGCATCGGCGCGGCGGAGATCCGCGGCGGGCGTCTTCTGGTCTACGACGACGCGGTCACCTCCGGACGGCGATCCGAGCTGACGGTCGCGCCGATCGACGCGCGGCTCTCCGGCTGGGGGCTCGGCGCGCACACCGACGCCGACCTGTCGGTGGGCCTGGGCAAGAGCAGCCTGAAGGCGTCGGCTCGCATCTCGGGAGCGGGGGAGTCGCAGGTGATGGAGGCGACGATCGCGAGGAGCCGCCTCGAAACCGCCGACCTGGTGCCGCTGATTCCATGGCTCGGCGTGGCGCGGCCCGCGGGACTCCAGGTCGGGGGCGGCGCCGATCTCGAAGGCAAGGCGATGGTGCCGCTGTCGCGCCCGGAAGCGCTGCAGTTCGACGGCACCATCACGCTCGACAACCTGCACTACAAGGACGCCGGGCTGACGCGTCCGATCGAGAAGATCGGCGGGCGCCTCAAGGTCAGCGGCCAGCGGACCGCCTGGGAGGGATTCAACGCCGCGATCGGCGGCTCCGATCTCTCCGGGACGATGACGGTGGAGGACTATCTCCATCCGCGCGTCGGCTTCGCGCTCACCTCGAAGAAGCTCGACCTGAACGAGCTCATCGCACTGCAGGCCCCGGCCGCGCCGGGGCGCGGAGCGCCGCCGGCTCCGCCGGCGGGAGGCGGCGCGGCGAGCGGGAGTGCAGCAGGCGGAGGCGAGACCGATCTGCTGTCGCAGGTGAGCGCGGCGGGAACCCTCAAGGCCGCGGCGCTGCGTTTCCAGAACTTCGACCTCACCAACGTCCAGGGGAAGGTGACGCTCAAGGACAGCGTCGCGACCCTGTCCGGTCTCGACGCCGCCATCGCCGATGGGAAGATTCACGGCGATGCCGGGCTCGACCTCGGACGGGCGAAGCCGGCCTACCGGCTGCAGGCGTCGCTCGACAAGATCGATGTCAACGCCCTCGCCTCGGCCTACGACCCGAGCCTGAAGAATCTGCTGCGCGGCCGCCTGGCCGGCGAGCTGTCGCTCGACGCCGCCGGGAACGAGTTCGACGCCATTCTCGGTTCGGCGCGCGGCACCGCCCGCGTCGCCATCGCCGACGGCGCCGTCACCTCGATCAGCGTCCTCAAGCAGCTCGCCGGCCTCCTGGAGATGGCGGGAGGCAAGGGCATCGGCAAGGACGAGACGCCGTTCGACCTGCTCCAGGGCCATTTCGCCATCGCCGATCGCAAGGCGACGACCAACGACCTGAGCCTCGACTCGAAGGACCTCGATCTCTTCGGCACGGGGAACGTCGGTCTCGACGCCAGCCTCGACCTGGGAATCACCGGGCGCTTCTCGGAGGAGGCCAGCCGCGGCCTCATCGAGAAGACCTCCAACCTCAAGGCCCTCGCCGACCCCCAGGGATTGGTGACGGTGCACCTGCTGGCCAGAGGGCCGCTCGCGGCGCCGAAGATCTCTCTCGACACCCGCGCCCAGGTGCGCCAGGTGCAGGCGGAGAAGAAAGAGGAGATCAAGGAAAAGGTCCGGGGCCGTCTGCGCGATCTGCTCGGTGGCGGGAAGAAGGAAGAGAAGCCGGCCGAGCCCCCGCCCCCGCCGCCGCCTCCCCCGCAGCGTTGAACTCCTGGCGCTGGAGCGGCCGCGCGCTACTGAACGCGCAGCACGACCACCTGGGCCGTGCCGGACGAAACCGTCGTGTGGTCCTTCCCTTCGACGACGATCCGGAAGAGGTAGGTGCCCGGCTGCTGGAGGTCGAAGCTCTTGATGAAGCTCGTCGCGGCCCTGGTCTCGCTCTCGGGGTGACGGCAGACGGGATCCTCGTGGGTGCGGGTGGCGCGATCCTCCGTCTGGCCGGGATTCATCCGGATCCAGGTCACCGCCGGATGGCAGAAGTTCGGGTCGTTGGGGGCGACTCCGGTCAGATTGGCCGTGAGGAGGGCCACGACCGGGGTGAATC
The DNA here is from genome assembly GCA_035638075.1 of Verrucomicrobiia bacterium. Taxonomy (GTDB): domain Bacteria; phylum Acidobacteriota; class Polarisedimenticolia; order Gp22-AA2; family Gp22-AA2; genus DASRAU01. The sequence goes on along the minus strand of DASRAU010000027.1, from coordinate 33,009 downwards.
CGACCGCGGGCTCGGCCTGGAGCCTCAATTTCGGCTTGAGCGGCTCTTCTTCCTTGACCTTGTCCTTGGTCTTTCCGAGCTCGAGGGATGAAGACGCGAAGGCGAGAATGACGGCGAGGCCATATGCCGCCCGGAGCATGACTCGAGCCCGGATCATGCGCCGAGTATAGGAGGGCCGCTTCCTGGCGGACAACCAGACGACGCTCGGGACCTCCGGCGGCCGCTCCTGTCACCGGCTTCGGACGGCGCCCCTTTCCGGACGCCCGCCGGCAGGACAGCGGCGGATCACGTTTCGGACATCGGCCGGTCCGGCCGACGGCTTCTGCCAGGTCATCTTCCCCGCGAATCCCCGAAAAGTGCCCGCCGCCAAGGCCGCGCTTCGTGGCATGTTTCTGGCTTTACGGGGGGCCGGCCGGGGAACATCACCAACAACAGGACAACGGCGGAGAGGCAGCCCTCAGATGGTGGCGAACAGGGTGGTGTGCGCGTCGGGTCGGGCGGGTCGCTGGTCGGTCGCGACGGGAGCCATCCTGCCGTGGGTCCTCTCGGCCGGCTTCGCCGCCGCGGCGCAGCCGGACGAAGAGGTCGGCAGCACCTACGCGCGCGTCCGCTTCGTCGAGCAGGGGCTGAGCATCGAGCGGCCCTCCGAAGGAGACATCCTCGCGGGCGCCGTGAACTCCGCGCTCATCGCCGGGGACACGATCCAGACCACCAATGGCCGGGCCGAGATCGAGCTGGCCGATTCCTCGATCCTGTACCTCGACACCGACACCCGCCTCGAGCTGCGCAATCTCGCCGACTACGACAACCGCTACGAGCGGACCAATCTCCTGGCGCTGCGCCAGGGTGCGGTCCGCGTCGACAACCGCGACGCGGCCGACGCCGACAGCGTCTTCCAGATCGACACCGAAGCGGGGTCGGTCTATCTCCTGTCGAGCGGATCGATCCGCATCGAGACGGACGGCGGCGGAACGAGGGTGGCCTCGTACAGCGGCGTCGCCGAGTTCTCGGGGGACGGCGGCTCGGTGCTGGTCCGCTCGGGCCAGCGCGCCGGTGTGACGGCCGGCGCGATGCCGGACGAGCCGCGCCGGTTCAACACCGCCCGTACCGACGGCTTCGACCTGTTCCACGACGAGCGTCTCTCGGCCTGGACCGGCGGGCACGTCGCACCGCGGGAAGTCGAAGAGGTGCCGGTCGAGGTCCGGCCCTATGTCCGCGAGCTGTCGTACTATGGGACGTGGACGACGCTGGCCCCTTACGGTGTCGTCTGGCGGCCGGTCTTCACGGGTGCCTGGGCGCCCTACGCCCACGGCACATGGGCGTGGTACCCGAGCGGCTGGGTCTGGGTTTCGTACGACCCATGGGGATGGGCGCCCTATCACTACGGCCGCTGGGATTACGCGTCGTCGGTGGGCTGGTTCTGGGTGCCGGGACGCGTCTGGAGCGGCGCCTGGGTCAGCTTCGCCGTCTCCACGACGCATGTCGGCTGGTGCCCGCTCAACTACTGGAACCGGCCGGTCTTCCACGACGCCGCGATCCTCAGCCAGCCGGCGGTGCCCGTGGCCCGTCTCGACCCGCGCGGGTGGCAGTTCGTCCCGGTGGGACGATTCGGCCGCGGTGCGCTCGCCGCCAGCCGGGTGGACAGGCTGCCGCGCGGCACCGAGGTCGTGGTGACGCGGAGCCTTCCGGCGCCGCTCTCGCCGCGCGCGGTCGCCATCCAGACCGAGCCGTCCTCGCTGATCGACCAGGTGCGACGCAGCCGCGTCGCGCTTCCGGCGGCGACCACCTCGTCGGGCGAGCCGGTTTCGTTCCGGGTGCAGGAGCAGCGGCGCGCGGCCGCCCCGGCCGGCGCGCCCGGTCCCGGGCGGCCCCGCAACGGCGCGCCGCGGCCGGCTCCGGCCGGGACGATTCCGCTGCCGCAGGCCTCCGCGCACGCACCGCGTCCCACGCCGGCGCGGCCGTCGAATGTCACGAACACCCGCGCGCCCCTGGAGGTCGTCCCGCCCGAGGCGTCCGGCGCGCCGAACTCCCACCCGCAGCGTCACGATCCGTCCGCGGCGCGACGCAATGATCCGTCCGCGGCGCAGCGCGATCCGGGAGTGCCGCGCGATCCGGCGGCGCAGCGCAACACCCTGCCGCCTCACGATCCGGCGGTCGGCCGCCTGGTCGGAGGAGCCCGGGCCGTTCCGACACCGCCGCCCGCGCCGGTCCCCGCGCCCCAGCAGTCGACCCAGGCGACCCCCTCGGGTCGCGAGGACGGGACGAAGCAGGGACGCGGTCACGGGGCCGCGAAGCCGGCGCATCCGAAGACGACTCCCGAGCCGCGCCCGTCGCAGAATCCGCCGGCCTCTCCGCAGGCGAGCGACCCGAATCCTCCGCCGCAGGCCGGGGTGAAGAGTCCGGTCCCCCCCGGCACGGGACAGGCGAAGCCGAAGGATCCGCATCGCGACCCGTCCGACGACGGGCAGTAGCGCGACACCTGACCCGCGGCCGGCTGCCCGGGCGCCAAGGTTGAACCGGCTCCGGGGCGTGTGATAGATAGGCGCCCCGATGGCGATTCTTCCGATCCTCCGTTACCCGCACGAAGTGCTGCTCACACGGACCGAGGATGTCGCCGACATCACTCCGGACATCGAGCGCCTCGTGCAGGACATGATCGAGACGATGCACGCCGCTCCCGGCGTCGGCCTCGCCGCAAACCAGGTGGGCGTCGGCAAACGGATCGCCGTCGTCGATCTCTCGGTCGGCGAGGATCCGAAACAGCTCCTCATCCTGATCAACCCCCGCATCCTCGAGAACCACGGTGGCTATGACGACGACGAAGGCTGTCTCAGCCTGCCCGGCTTCAGCGAGCGGTGCCGCCGCCCCGATCGGGCGGTCATCGAGGCGATGGACCTCAAGGGAGTGCGGCAGACCTACGAAGGCCGGAACCTCCTGGCGCGCGCCTTCAACCACGAGATCGATCATCTCGAGGGGCGGCTGTTCATCGAGCACCTGAGCGTGCTCAAGCGCCGGCTCATCAAGCGCAAGGTCCAGAAGAAGATGCGGGCAGGGGACTGGCAGCTCGCCCCCGGCTGAGGAGCCCCAGGCGAGGCGCGAGGAGGAAATCGATGCAGGAGCATCGATGACGACGAGCAACGATGGGTACCGCAACCCCCATGCGCCCGAAGGGTTCGCCGCGGCGCGGGGCCGTCTGCTTCGTTCCCGCTCCTCGGAGATGACAGGCATCGCCGTCGTCGCGGCGCCTCGCAGCCGACCCCGCGGCGCGGCCAACGCGACCCATGCCAAGACTCGGACAGGCTCCTAACCCGGCGCCATGCGCCTCGTCTTCATGGGCACGCCCGCGTTCGCCGTGCCGTCGCTCGAGAAGCTGGCGGCGACGGGGCACGCGCTGCCGCTCGTCATCACCCGCCCCGACCGTCCGCGCCGCCACGGGGCGTCGAAACCCGAAGCCACGCCGGTCAAGCAATGCGCCCAGGCCTTCGGCCTCGATGTCGCCGAGCCCGAGAGCCTGCGCGATCCGGGCGTGCTCGAGCGCCTCGCGGCGCTTCGCCCCGACCTCCTGGTCGTCGTCGCGTTCGGGCAGATCCTTCCAGAGTCCGTTCTCGCGCTGCCGCCCCGGGGGGCGGTGAACGTGCACGCATCGCTGCTGCCGCGCTGGCGCGGAGCGGCCCCGATCGCGCGCGCCATCCTCGCCGGCGACACCGTCACCGGCGTCAGCACGATGCAGATGGAGCGTGGTCTCGACACCGGACCCATCCTGCTCGAGCGCCGCTGCGACATCGGGCCGGACGAGACGGCGGGGGAGCTGACGGCGCGCCTCGCGGGCTTGGGCGCCGATCTGCTGATCGAGACGCTCGAGGGGATCGAGCGCGGGACCGTCAGCCCCGAGCGTCAGGACGATGCGCGCGCCACCTGGGCCCCGCCGCTGCGGCGCGAGGACGGCCGGATCGACTGGAACCAGGAGGCGTCCGCCATTGCCGCCCGGGTGCGTGGCTGCCTGCCGTGGCCCGTGGCGGAGGCAGGGCTCCGCGACGGACGCGTCCAGATCCTCGCGGCGGCGCCGCTGCCAGGCGCGTCCGCCGCCGCGCTCATCGGCCAATTCGCCGCTCCGGTGGCCGGCAGCGCGCCGCCCGAGCCGGGGACGGTGCTCGAGACGGGGGAGACGCTCGTCGTCGCCTGCGGCGGCGGCACGCGACTCGGCGTCCGCTCGCTGCGGGTTCCCGGGCGGCGCGCGGTGACGGCGCGCGAAGCGGTGAATGGGCGGCTGATAGCGTCCGGTGACCGCCTGACCGCCCCCGCCTGATGCGGAACGCTGTGCTACCATCGCCGCTCCCGTGCGCACGCGGGACGCAGGCTCCGCCGGCGTGCAGGCCGGCGGCGACGAAGACGCCCGCATCCCGCCGGACGGGATTCCGATGAACGAAAACTTCCGGTTGATTCTGCGCCGATCGGCCTCGGCGGGGCTGAAGATCGCCGTGGTCGGCGCCCTGCTGGTCCTGGTCGCCGCGGTGAGCGCCTACGTCACCGTGCGCCGCTCGGTCTCGGGGGGCGACATCCAGGTCCCCGAGGTGATCGGCATGACGGCGGACGAGGCGACCGTCGCGCTGCGCAAGCAGGCGCTGATGCTCGAGCCCGTGGCCGAGCGGCACGACCCGCACGTCGAAGCGGGCCACATCCTGGCGCAGGAGCCGGCGCCCGGCGCGACGATCAAGACGGAGCGCAAGGTGAAGGTGGTCCTGAGCCTCGGAGAGGAAGGGGCGGTCATCCCGGACCTGCGCGGCAGCGCCGCGCGGGGGGCGCAGATCGCCCTGCAGCAGCAGGGCTACCGGATGTCGGGACAGGTCTATGCGTGGTCGGCCCGACAGGACGAAGACCAGGTCATCGCCCAGGATCCCCCCGCCGGCGGCGCCGGCATCAAGGACGGTCGCGTGTCCCTTCTCGTCAGCCGCGGGCGGCCCCCGCTGGTCTACGTCATGCCCGACCTCACGGGACGCCCGGAGAGCGAGGCGGTGCGCTTCCTGCAGCGGGCCGGGCTCCGGCCCGGTCCGGCGCGACACCAGCCCGACGCGCCCGGCGCCCCGGGAACGGTCGTGGCCCAGCGTCCCGAAGCCGGCTTCCCGGTGCGTGCCGGAGACCTCGTGTCGCTGACGCTCGCGGGGACGGGCGAATGAAGGGCCGGCGCGCGAGCGTGCCGCTGCCGCCGGGGCCGGCCCTGGCGCCGTCGATCCTGTCGGCCGATTTCGCGCATCTCGCGGACGAGATCGCCGCCGTGACCGCAGGCGGGGCGGGCCTCCTGCACCTCGACGTCATGGACGGGCACTTCGTTCCCAACCTGACCATCGGGCCGCCGGTCGTCGCGTCGATTCGCAAGACCTCGGCGCTGCCGCTCGACGTGCACCTGATGATCGAGGAGCCGGATCGCTACATCGAGCGCTTCATCGAGGCCGGCGCCGACATGATCTCGGTGCACCAGGAAGCCGTCCCGCACCTCCACCGGACGGTGCACCTCATCCGGGACCTGGGTGCGCTCGCCGGAGTGGCCCTCAACCCGGCCACACCGCTCGCCACCCTCGATGACATCCTGCCCGACCTCGACCACGTCCTTTTGATGTCGGTCAACCCCGGCTTCGGCGGGCAGGAATTCCTGCCGTCGGTCGTGCCGAAGTGCGAGCAGTTGCGCGGGCGGCTGGCGACGCGCGGCCTCAAGACGCGCATCGAAGTGGACGGCGGCGTGGCCGCGGACAACCTGCCGGCGCTCCTGGATGCCGGCGCGACGCTGTTCGTGGCCGGCTCGGCGGTGTTCGACGGGAAGGATCCGCGCGCCCGCGCGGCCGCCCTCGCCGGACTCTGCGCGCGGGGGCCGGGCGGGCGGTGACGGAGTCCCGGCCGCGCGCGGGCGTCGTGACGCTGCGCGTGCGTTACCCCGAAGTCGATCGCATGGGGGTGGCGCACCACCGCAATCACTTCGTCTGGTTCGAGATCGGCCGCACCGAGCTGATGCGCGAAGCGGGCATTCCCTACGCTGAGGTCGAGGAGGGCGGCCTCTACCTCCCGGTGATCGAGGCGACCTGCTCGTACCACGCGCCCGCCCGCTACGACGAAGAGCTGCGGGTCACGACGACCATCGAGGCGACGTCGCCCGTCCGCGCCACCTTCGGCTACCGGCTGGAGCGCATCGCCGACGGCCGGCTGCTGGCGACCGGAACGACCACGCACGCGGCCATCGACGCCTCGGGCCGGCCGCGCCGGCTGCCGCCGGCGCTGCGCCGGCTCCTGGATTGACGCCGTGATGCCCCGGAGCTTCTGGCGCACGATCCTGGCCGGCGGCGCGATCCTGCTCGTCGCCGGAGTTGCCGCGCCGCCCGCCGCCGCCAAGAAGAAGAAAGTCGTGCTGCCGCCGCAGGAGGCCTACGACGAGGCGATGGCCAAGATGGCGAAGAAGCGGTACACGCAGGCGCGCACGATCCTCCAGGAGATCCTGCCGCGGGTCGCGCCCGAGGATCGCGAGCTCCTCCCGAAGGTGCAGCTCGGGATCGCCGACGCCTTCTTCAAGGACGGCGGCTCACTGAACTACGGCGAGGCGCTCAACGCCTACAAGAACTTCCTGACCTATTTCCCGCAGCACGATCAGGCCGCCTACGCGCAGTTCATGGTCGGGCAGTCGATGTTCCGGCAGGTCCTCTCCCCCGACCGCGACCAGACGATGACGCTCAAGGCGATCGACGAGCTGAAGAAGGTCGAGACGAACTTCGCGCAGAGCCCCTATGCCGAAGGGGCGCGCCAGACGATCGATCTGTGCAACGCGCGGCTGGCGGAGAAGGAGCGGATGGTGGGCCGCTTCTACCAGCGGCGCAAGGTGTACTTCGCGGCCATCGACCGCTACAAGTACGCTCTCGATCACTACCCGGTGGCCGCCCAGTCGCCCCGACTGCTCTTCGACCTCGGCACGTGCCAGCTCTCGATCAACAAGCGCGACGAGGCGCAGGAGACGTTCGATCGCCTCAAGAGCGCCCCGGACAACGAGGACTACGTCCGCCGGGCGCAGGCGGCGATCGCCGATTACGAGAAGCGGCGGGCGAAGGAAGGCGAGAAGATCTTCGGGGACCTGGGCAAGGGGGAGCCGGCGAAGAAGTCTCCCGCCCCGAAACCGAAGCCGCCGCCCAAAACCAAGGGGGCGCCGTGAGCGCCGGGAGGCCGCTGAGCGTCATCATCCCCACGTTCAACGAGGAGGAGACGATCGAGGACTGCCTCGCCTCGGTGGCATTCGCGGACGAGGTGCTCGTCGTGGACTCCTTCAGCACCGACCGCACCGTCGAGATCGCCCGCGCCCGCGGGGCGCGCGTCGTCCAGCGCGAGTACGGCTACTCCGCGCAGCAGAAGAACTGGGCCATCCCGCAGGCGCGGCACGAGTGGGTGCTCCTGGTCGACGCCGACGAGCGGGTCGCGCCGGAGCTGCAACAGGAGCTCCAGGACCTGCTGGCGCACGGCCCGTCGGCGGACGGTTACTGGATCCGCCGGGCCAACCATTTCCTCGGAAAGCGGATCCGGCACTGCGGCTGGGGGACCGACCGGGTCATTCGCCTGTTCCGCCGCGACGTGGCGCGCTACCAGGACCGCCAGGTGCACGCCGAGATCGATCTGCCCGGGCCGCTGCCGACGCTCGAGCACCCGCTCGAGCACCACACGTTCCGCTCCTGGTCGCAGTACTGGCGCAAGCTCGACCTGTACAGCGAGTGGGGGGCGCGGCAGATGTTCCAGGAAGGGAAGCGCACCGACGGCGTGCAGATTCTCCTCCGTCCGCTGGGGCGGTTCATCCGCATGTACCTCCTGCGCTTCGGCTTCCTCGAGGGAACGCACGGCGTCGTGCTGTCGATGCTCGGAGCGTTCACCGTCTACCTGAAGCACGCGCGGCTGTGGGAGATGCAGCGCACCGCCGCCTCGTCGGCCCGGGCTGCGGACACGGCCGGCGCGGCGCACCCGGCCGACTCCGCCACCGCCGCGGGACCCTCGCCCTCGGAGGCCGGTCCTCTCCTGCGCGAGCAGATCGGGCGCATGGTGGACGAGGAGCGCGCCCGGAGAGTCCGGTAGCCCCCGCCATGCCGGAGTCCTCCGGCGCCGCCGCGCCTTCCCGACACGCGGTCCTGCACCTCGGCACGGAGACCGGCTGGCGCGGAGGCGAAGCGCAGGCGTTGTTCCTGGCGCGCGGCCAGAAGTCGCGGGGACGGCGTGCCGTCGTCGTGTCCCCGCCCGGAAGCGAGCTCCTGAAGCGCGCCGCGGCGGAAGGGATCGAGACCGTCGCGTTCGCGGCGCGCGGCGAATGGGACCTCGCCGCGGGCCGACGACTGGCGGGCCTCGTGGCGGCGACTTCGGCCGCGCTCGTGCACGCCCACACCGCCCACGCGGCGGCGCTCCTGCTCCTCGCCCGGCCCTTCCTCTGCCGGGCGCGCGGGGTGGTGGCCCGGCGCGTCTCCTTTCCGATCCGCCCCCCGGTGCTCGGACGCGTGAAGTATTCCTGGGGGGTCGACCGGGTGATCGCGGTGAGCGAGGCGATCCGTCGATCGCTCGTGCGCCAGGGGCTCGAGCCGGCCCGCGTCGCCGTGGTCCATTCGGGGATCGACGCCCCCCGCTTCGCCGCCGGGCGCCGCCAGCCGGTGCGCGCCGCGCTGCTGCAGGCCGGCGGCTTCCCGGACGATGCGCTCCTCGTCGGCACGGTCGGACACCTGGCGGCCCACAAGGGAATCGACCGCTTCCTCGAGGCAGCCGCTCTCTTCGGGCGTGCGGCGCCGCGGGCCCGCTTCGTCGTCGTGGGACGCGGCGCCGAGGAGCAGGCGCTCCGTGCGCTGGCCGCCCGGCTCGGGCTCGACGGCCGGGTGCTGTTCGCCGGGTTCCGCGACGATCTGCCCGATCTCTACGCCGCGCTCGACCTGTTCGCCCTCGCCTCGATCTCCGGCGAGGGTTCGCCGGCGGTCCTCAAGGAAGCGATGGCAGCGGGGGTGCCGGTCGTCTCGAGCAGCCTTGACGGGGTGGAGGAGATCATCGAAGATGCCCGCCACGGTCTGTTGACACCTCCAGGGGACGCTGCGGCGATGGCGCGCGCCCTGGACCGGCTCGCCGCCGACCCGCCGCTGCGCGAGCGCCTGTCGGACGCGGGCCGCCGCCGGGCGGCGGAGTTCTCGATCGAGCGCATGGTGGAGAAGACCGAGGCCGTGTACGCATCGCTGGGAGTGCCCGCTTGAGCCAGCTCAAGATCAACCGCTACTACATGGACCAGCCGGGCGACAGCCCCTGGGTCATGCTGAAGAACCGCGTCACGCGGCGACCGATCCCCGACTTCCCGCGGACGATCCAGATCCAGACGTTCACCGGCTGCAATGCCGACTGCATCTTCTGTCCCTACGGCGAGACCTACACGACGCAGCCGAAGGGAAAGATGCCGATCGAGCTGTTCCGCCGGATCATCGACGAGGCGGCGGAGCACAAGGTGCGCCGCATCAGCCCGTACCTGATGAACGAGCCGCTGATGGACCGGGACCTCTTCGACAAGGTCCGCTACATCAACGAGCGCATCCCCGACTGCAAGGTGGTCATCACCACCAACGGGCACTTCCTGACGCCGCCGATCGTGGACAGGATCCTCGCGATGGGGGACGGCATCCACAAGGTCTACGTCTCCTTCCAGGGGATCGAGAAGGAGTCGTACGAGAAGACGATGCGCGGCAACATGGAGTTCGAGCGCACGCACGCCAACGTCATCCACTTCATCGAGGAGCAGGCGCGGCGCGGCCTCGAGCGCCCGCAGCTGTGGATCACCATGGTGGACACCGAGGTCATCGACGCGAAGAAGGCGGTCGCCTACTGGCAGTCGAAGGGGGTCGCGTCGAAGTACACGACGCTCGAGAACCGCGGCGGCAACATCAAGGACGCCGAGACCTTCAGCCACTCGCACGCCATGTCGTACTTCTCCACCTGCACGCGCCTGTTCAAGCAGGCCTACATCATGTTCAACGGGGACCTGGTGCTGTGCTGCGTCGATTACAGCCGCGAGCAGGTGCTGGGGAACATCGTCGGCAGCAGCATCGAGCAGGTCTGGAACGGCCCGGTCGCGAAGGAGATCCGCCGCAAGTACCTGGCGCACGAGTTCGAGGCGCTGCCGCTCTGCGGCAACTGCAAGATCGACGAGGTGCGCGAGGTCTCCGTGGACGCCTCGGGCAGACAGGTCATCACCGAGTCGCTCGACGACTGAGCGGCCTCCTCCGGGCCGCGAGATGCGCTAGTCGAAGAGTCGCCCTTGCGGCGGACGGCGCGGCGGTGGCGCCGTCACGAACGGGGCCAGCGTCTTCCAGGTGCGCGGCAGGTCCGGCGGCGTCGCCACCTTCCGTTCCTCCAGCATCGAGCGGACCATCAGGGCGTTGGCCGGCGCCTTCCCGCGGTAGTGGTTGTTGGCGATGATGAAGACCTCCTCCGCGCCGTCCGCCATCCGCCGGGCCCGATCGACCCAGGGCCGCAGCTCCTCCTCGGTGTAGAGATAGTCGTAGCGGCCGGTCGCGTTTTCGCCCGACTTGAACCAGGCGGCGGTGTTGCGGCCGTGCAGCCGGACGTACGCGACCTTCGAGGTGACGTGACCGCTGGGGCGTAACGTCGTCGGCAGCGCCGGCTGATCGATGTTGCAGAAGCCGACGCCGGCCTGGTGCAGGAACTGCAGCGCCTCGTCGTGTCCCCACGAGCGATGCCGCAGCTCCGCGACCAGGGGCAGCCCTTCGAGCAGGCCGGCGAGGCGCTCGATGTGCCGGCGGCTCTCCGGTCGATCGTGGAGCCGCTGTGGAAACTGCAGGAGCACCGCTCCGAGCACGCCCGCTTCGCGGAGCGGCGCGATCCCGGCCCGGTAGAGGGCGGCCATCTCTTCCTGATCGGCCCGGAAAGCCGCCTCTTCGCTGCCGACCTGGTCGGGACCGACATGGGTCAGGTCGCGGAAGAGCTTGGCGGTGAACCGGAACTCCGGCCGGTCGGCGACCCGCCGGGCCCAGGAAGCCGCCGCGGCGGCATCCGGCTGGCGGTAGAAGGTGACATTGAGCTCGAGGCTGTCGAAGTGCCCGGCCATGAACCGAAGCCGGTCGAATCCTTTTGGAGCCGGCTTCGGGTAGACGATGCCTTCCCAATCCGGGTAGTCCCAGCCGGCGACGCCGACGCGAATCATGGCAGGTTGTTTCCTGGGCCCATCTTAGCCGTCCAGGACGCGAAAAAGAGCGCAAATGGGCCGAATTCCTGGCCAATCGACGTCACGGAAAAGACATATGGAGTCCGGCCAAACCCGCTCCTGACGGCCATCCCCGTTGATCTCCATAGAGGTTCCTGATAAAATGCACCGACGCACAGCGCCCGGCCGGGGCGTCCCAATCAGCGGCGTAACCACCGGACCGGGGGGAGGCTCCCTTTGCAATTCAAGATCGGCGACAAGGTCGTGTACCCCAACCATGGTCTGGGGGTCATCGAACAGATCGAAAAGCGCGAGATCGGGGACCGCATGGAAGAGTTCCTGCGCCTGCGCATCGTGGGGAACGACAGCACGGTGATGGTCCCGCGTGGGAACACCGCCAATGTCGGTCTGAGGCCGATCGTCTCCCGCAAGGAGATCGAATCGGTGTTCGACGTCCTCAAGGACACGCGGATCAAGGTGTTCGACGACTGGAAGGGGCGCTTCCAGGAGAACTCCGACAAGATGCGCACCGGCTCCATCACCGAGGTGGCGTTGGTCTTCAAGAGCCTGACGCACCTTTCGCTGCAGAAGAACCTGTCGTACCGGGAGCGTCGCATGCTCGATCGCGCCCGGTACCTCATCGTCAGCGAGATCGCCGAAGTCGAGAAGATGAAGACCGAAGACGTCGAAATCAAGGTCGACAAGGCGGTCGCCTCCGCTTCGAAGACCAAGAGCGACAAGTAATCGTCGCGAAAACAGGGCAGGTCCCGCCCGGCGGCTTCGGCCGCCGGGCTTTTTTTTCGCCGAAATCCGGGGGCCTGTGACGTGGACGCGCGGCTGCTGCTGGCGGTGCGGGCGGAGATCGAGCGGGACCTCGTCGAGCAGGAGGTCCATCACGTCGCCTCCCTCGGCCCGGGGCGCGTCCTGCTGCGGTTCGCCACGCCGCGCCACGACGATCTTCTGCTGTCGGTGCGTCCCGAGCTGCCAAGAATGCATTTGTTGCTGCGCGCCGGGGGGAGGCGCGAGGAGCATCCCGATCCCTTCGTGGCGATCCTCGACCGGGAGATCGCCGGGGCGCGGCTCGTCTCGATCGCGGTGCCACCAGGAGAGCGGGTGGCGCGGCTCGAGTTCCTGCGCACCGATGAGCGCGGGGAGGAGGTCCGGCGCAGCCTCGTCGCGGTCCTGTTCGGCCGCGGGGTGGCCGCCCACCTCCTCGGTCCGGGGGACGTCGTCCTCGCATCCACCCGGACGGAGTCGACCGGCGGGCCCGTCATGGGCGCCGTGCTCCCCCCGCTTCCCCCGCGGCCTCCCGGTCCGCCGATCGTCCAGCCGGCCTCGTTCGTCGTCCGCTCCACCCGGCCGCTCGAGGAGTGGCGCGAGGGGGTTCCCATCGCTCCGGGCGAGCTGAAACTGGTGCTCGACTCTGAGGATCTTGAAGGCGCCGGGGGGGCGGGGGGCGCGGACGCGGGCGTGCAGCTGTTCCGCTTCGAAAGCCCCTCGGAAGCGGCCGCCGCCGTGTTCGAGCCCCTCGAGCGCTTCCGGGAGTTCGAGGCGGCGCGTGCCCGGCACGAGAGCCGCGCCCGGAAGGAGGCCTCTCGCCTCGCCTCGCTCGAGAAGCGCCTGCTCGAGGATCGCGGCAAGGCGGAGAGGGCTCTCGACGACCGGCGTCTCGGCGAGGCCCTGCTGGCGGGATTGAACGCCGCGCGCGTCGAAGGCGACCGGGTCCACGTCCCCGACCCGCTGTCCGACACGGGAGCGACGCTCGACATCCCGATCGACCCCGCGCTGTCACTGCCGGCCAATGCCGAGCGCCTGTTCGGCCGCTTCAAGAAGGCGAAGCGCGGCCTCGCGGCGATCGACGCGCGGCTGGGGGCGGTGTCGCGGCGCTGGGAGGCCTGGGCCGCCCTCGAAGCGAAAAGCGTCGCCGCGACGACGGAAGCCGATCTCGCCGCGCTGCGCGACGAGGAAGCCGCCCTTGGAGTCGTGCACGCCCCGCCGCCGCCGCGCCGCCGGGCTACGGCCCCGAGCGCCCCGCCGGCGCGCGTCCGCCGCCACACGACCAGGGACGGCTTCGTCATCCTCGTCGGCAAAAGCGGCCCCGAGAACGACACCCTCACCTTCAAGGTCGCCTCTCCCTGGGATTTCTGGCTGCACGCGGCGGGCGCCGCCGGCGCCCACGTGGTCGTCCGCAACCCCCGCCGGCTCGACAGCCTGCCGGAGGGAACGCTGCGCACGGCCGCCGAGATCGCCGCCTGGTACAGCGGCGCGCGCGAGTCGGGGAAAGTCGAGGTCCACGTGACGCTCCGCAAGCACGTGCGCAAGAGCAAGGGGATGGCTCCGGGGCAGGTCACGCTCCGTCGCTTCCGTTCGATCCAGGTGATCCCACGGCTCCCGGGCGGGGAGCTGGAAGAGCCTTAAGCGGCGCGACCGCCGGGCGCCGCCAGCCGCACGGCGCGATCCCGGAGCGGCGGCGACGGTACGGCGCGATCCCGATTGACGCCCGGAAGATCCGGACGGTAGGCTACGCCCCCATGGAAGGACTCGGCGCGGAGACGCTCTTCGACGATGCCGTCCGGATCGCCGCATCCGCCTGCGCCGCCCCGATCGCGCTCCTGAGCTTCGTCGAGCGGGATGGGATGGAGGTTCGCGCGAGCGTCGGCACGTATCCTTCGCGTCCGCCGCGCGAGTTCGGCTTCTGCGCCAGGACGATCGCCGCCCGGCGGTTCGTCACGCTTCCCGACGCCACGCGCGATCCCGAGGCGGCGCAGAATCCGGCGCTCGGGTTCCCGCTGTTCGCGCGCTTCTACGCCGGCGCGCCGCTGCTCGGCTTCGATGGGAACGCCCTCGGCACGCTCGCCATCTATGACCACGTGCCGCGGCGTCTCGAGCCGTGGCAGGAGGAGACGCTGGTGCGGGTGGCCCGCCTGCTGGCGGGGTCGCTCGAGATCGAGGCCTCGCAGCGCGCGCGCGAACGCCGCCGCGGCGCCGCCCTCGCCGCGCTGGCCGGCGGTCTCGCCGCCGAGCTGAAGGGGCGAGGCGGGTCGCCGCGCGCGGCCGACCTGGCCCGGCAGCTGCTCGCGCTGGCCGGGCATCGCAGCCTGCGCCCGTCGTCCATCGATCTCAACCATCTGCTCGATCGCCTGTTCCACGGCCGGAGCGAGGAGGAGGCCGGGGCGTGGTCGCTCCTGCTCGACCCGGCCATCGGTACGGTGCTTGGGGACGAAGAGCGGATCGGCCGCGCCATCTCGGGTCTCGCGCGCCGCGCCGCGACCCCGTTCCGCCCGGTGCCGATCGCGACCCGGGAGGTGCGGCTCGCGCCCGGGAGCCCGGCCTGCGGAACGCTGGCGCCGGGAGCATACGTCCTCGTGTCGATCGGCCGGGAGCTTCCCTCCGACTTCGAGGCGCTTCTCGGCAACGACGGCGATCGGGGCGCGGAGCCGGGCCTTCCGGCGTCCGGCGGCATCGACGACGTGGAGGGACTCATGGCCGAGACCGGCGGCCGGGTCGTGATGCTCGGCGATCCCGCCGGTCCTCCCGTCTTCTGCCTGGCGCTGCCGCGCGCCGCCGACTGAACCCAGCGCGGCGCACCCGTGCGCGTCATCGTCTACGAGCACTTCAGCCGCGCGGGAGCGCCTGGGCGCATTCCCCGGCCGCTTCGCGAGGCGGGCCGGGCCATGCGTCTCGCGGTCGGCCGCGACTTCGCCGCGCTGCCGGGCGTGCGTCTGCTGACGTTGCCGGCGGGAGAGCCGGAGGCGGTGCTGGCGGGCGCCTGCGGGCGCGGCGACGCCGCGCTCGTCATCGCTCCGGAGTCGCAGGGGACCCTCGAGCGGCTGGCGGCACTCGTCGCGGCGTGCGACACCCTGCCTCTCGGCCCCGGGCCGCGCTCCGTCCGCCTGGCTTCGGACAAGCGGGCCACCATGCGCCTGTTGAAGGAGGCGGGCGTGCCCGTTCCACCGGCCGCCCGCTCCGGAGCGGCGGTGGTCTTCAAGCCGCGCCGCGGCTGCGGCGCGGAGGGAGTCATCATCGCCCGCCGCGCCGCCGAGCGGGCCCGCGCGCGGCGGCTCGCGGCGCGCGCCGCGCGCGGCGACGGGATCGTCACGGAGCGATTCGTCGCCGGGATCGCGGCGAGCGCTTCGTTCCTGGTGCGCGCCGGCGGAGATGGCTCCCGGCCGGGCGACCTCCTTTCCCTCGGACTCGGACGGCAGGAGCTGCGCGGCCGCGTCCGGCTCGCGTATGCCGGCGGTGAAGTACCGTGGACCGGCGCCGCAACCGAAGTCGAGGCCGCGGGGGTGCCCGGTGCGGAGTCCGCCGCGGGATCGGCGGCGGTCACGGCGGCGCGCGACGCGGTCACGGCGCTGGCGCGGGCGTCGGGAGATCTCCGCGGCTTCGTGGGCGTCGACCTGGTGATCGGCGCGGAGGGTCCGGTGGTCATCGAGATCAACCCGCGTCTGACGTCGAGCTATCTCGGCCTGCGCCGCCGCTTCGGCCCGGCCCTGGCGCGGCTGATGATCGCCGCCGCGCGGGGGGAGGCGCTTCCCGCGTCGCTTCCGGGTGACGGCCGCTGGCGGTTCGACGCCGGCGGCGCGGTGCGACCCGCATGACAACCGGGACCTGCGACACGGCCGCGGGAACCGTGCTCGCGTCGGGATGGGATCTGGGTGGCGTGCACCTCAAGAGCGCCCGGCTCGTGGCCGGCGCGAACGGAGAGCGGCGCCTCGAGTGGGCCATCCACCCTTTCGAAATCTGGCGCGAACCGGATCGACTCGCCGAACGGCTCGCGCGCCTGGAGCGCGGCGGGCCGCTGGCGGTCACGCTGACCGCCGAGCTTTCGGATCTCTTTCCCGATCGGAGCGCCGGCGTCCGGGCTCTGCTCGACGCCGTCGCCTCCGCGGTCGGGGATCGGTTCACGCTTCTGAACGTCGAGGGGCGGCTCGTCACCGCCGAAACCGCGCGGCGCGCTCCGCTGGCGGTCGCCTCGGCCAATTTCATCGCCCCGGCGGCGATCGCGGCGCGCGCTTTCAGCACCGGTCTCGTCCTCGACGTCGGCAGCACGACCACCGACATCGTCCCGTTCGATCGTGGGCGCCCCTGTCCCGACGGGCGGAGCGACCGCGAGCGCCTGGCCGCGCAGGAGCTCGTCTACACCGGCGCGCTGCGCACCCCTCCCGCGGCCCTGGCGGCGAGCGTGCCGATCGGCGGCGGCCTCGTCGCGACCATCCCGGAACACTTCACGCAGATGGCGGACGTTCACGTGATCCTCGGGCGCATCACCCTGGAGGAGTACACCGTCGCGACGCCCGACGGCCGCGGCCGGGATCGCGCCGCGTGCCTCGCGCGGCTCGGCCGCCTCGTGGGGGCCGACCCGGGCGATCTCGGCGACGAGGAGATCCGCCGCATGGCGGCATACCTGCACGACCGCCAGGTCGAACGCATCGCCGACGCGGTCGGCGCCGTCGCGCGCAGGCTCGCCCCCGGCCGAACCGCGTCACTGCCCGCCGTCGTCTGCGGCGCCGGCCGCTTCCTCGCGGCGGAGGCGTGCCGGCGGGCCGGGTGCGTGCCGCGGCCGATCGAGCAGGTCCTCCCCGGCCTGGGTGCGGACTGGGGACGCGCCGCTCCCGCCGCCGCGCTCGCCCTGCTCGCCGCCGAGGCATGACGCGCCGAGCGCGGTTCGATCTCGTCGTCAAGGTCGGCGGGAGCCTGGCGCGGGGGCGTGGGCGGGTCCGGCTGCGGCGCCTCGTCGCCGACCTGGCGGCGAGGGCCAGACGCGAATCGGTGCTCGTGGTTCCCGGGGGAGGAGGTTTTGCCGACCTGGTGCGGAGCGAACGGGCCCGCCTGCGTCTCGATGCGGTCGCTGCGCACCGGATGGCGCTCCGTGCGACCGACCAGTACGGGCTGCTGCTCGCCTCGCTGCACCCGGACGCGGCCACGGCGGAGACCCTGGCCGCCGCACGCCGGCACGCGCGGCGCGGCCGGCTCGCGATCCTGCTGCCGGCGGCGATGGTGGAGCGCGCGCCCTCGCTCGAGCGCAGCTTCCGTCTCACCTCCGACGCGATCGCCGCCCACGTGGCCGGGCGCGCGGGGGCCCGGAGGCTCGTCCTGCTCAAGAGCGTTCCGGGCCTCGACGCGTCGTTCAGCGGGTCGAGGCCGGCGCGGCGCCTGGCCCGGCGCGGCGTGGTGGATCCGCTTTTCCCGGTGCTCCTCCCCGAACGCCTCCCGGTGCAGGTGATCGACGGTCGCGCCGGCTTCCCGCCGCCTCGAGCGCCGCGGCGAACGCCCGCACCCGCGCGGGGACGAGCCTTCCGCCGCGTCCCCCCTCGCACAGCGCGCCGCGCGCGCCGATGAGATCGGCGCCCACCGCCGCCAGCGCTCCGAGCTGATCGGCCCGCAGCGAGCCGGCGAGGGCGCAGAGCAATCGCCGGCGCCGGCAGTCGGCGGCGAACCGGGCGAGCCCGGAGGGACGCGCATGGTCGAGCAGCGTGCGGCCATCCTTCACCGCGGTGTCGAGGAGGCAGCCGTCGCATCCGGCCCGGGCCGCGACCTCCGGCAGGAGAGAGGCGGGGAGGGCCGCCACGCCGGCGGCGTCGGCGTACGTCGCGGCGATCACCCGCACGTCCGGCCGGGATCTTTTCGCCGCCGCCACCACGCGCCGCAGCGCCTTCAAGGACTCGTCCGGGCTCGCCAGCCCCTCGAGCCCGACCTTGACGAAGGTGGAACCGAACCGGGCGGCCGCGGCGACGATCCGCGTCGCGTCCGCGGAGAGGGCCGGGCCGGCGGCGACGCTCATCGGGCGCCCGGGATCGAGGCTCCGACAGGCCAGGAACGCCGCACGGAGAACGGCGGGCCGGCAGGGGCCGAGCGGTCCGGCCCCCGGGTCCTTCAGGTCGATGACCGCGGCCCCGGCCTGAAGCGCCGCGACCGCCTCGGCGGCGTCGGCCACGCTCGCGAGCAGGAGCGGCGCCCGGCGCACATTCGCGGAGTGTCGCCGCGCGCCGGCGGAGCGACCCCGCGGATCCGCGGTGGCGCTCTGCGCGTCCATTGACCGGGCGCGAAAAAGCGTGCTAGATCCTTCGACGATTCCCGAAGAGATCGATCGGCGTTTCATGCAACGCACCCGGTTCGCAAAGGAGAGCCTGTCATGAAGGACATCCTGATCGGCGAGTCCCTCGTCGGCGAGGGGAACGAAGTGGCCCACATCGACCTGCTCATCGGCCCGAAGAACGGACCGGTCGGCACGGCGTTCGCGAATGCTCTCGTCAACCAGAACGCCGGGCACACCGCGCTTCTGGCCGTGCTCGAGCCGAACCTGATGCCGAAGCCGGCGACGATCATGATGAACAAGGTCACCATGAAGGGCGCGGCCCAGGCGGTGCAGATGTTCGGACCGGCGCAGATGGCGGTCGCCAAGGCGGTGGCCGACTCGGTCGCGGAGGGTGTCATCCCGCAGGCCGAGGCCGAGAACCTCGTCTGCATCGTCGGCGTCTTCATCCACTGGGACGCGAAGGATAACAAGAAGATCTTCGACTACAACTACAAGGCGACGAAGGAATCGATCGCACGCGCCATGCGCAGCGAGCCGAGTGTTGCGACGGTCACCGAGCGCAAGGACAAGGCGAAGCACCCGTTCGCCTGATCGTCTCGCTTCACTGATTCCGCCGCCTCCGGCGGAGCCGCCGGGTTCCGAGGCCATGGGATTCGGACCGTCACATCGGCTTCGCCGGAGGGGACGGAGGGTTCGTTGCCATCCAGGCGCCTCCTCTTCATCGTCGCGGCCGAACGGCACGTCAGCCCGTTCGACGTCGCCCTGGCGCATGACGCCGGGTTCGACGCGGTGCACCTGTACCCCGGGGTCGAGCCGGAGGATGCGAAGGGGCTGACGCAGGACCTGATGTTCGCGCGCGGCCCGAAGGGGGCGCCCGCGTCCGCGTTGTTCGTCACCACCGCCGACGTGTCGAAGGCCGAGGCGACCTTCCGCGCCGCCCGCTCCGCCCTGTTCGATCCCTTCCGCATCCAGCTGATGATCGACCCGAAGGGCGGCTACACGACCGCCGCGGCGCTGCTCGCGAAGGTCGCCGCGATCTCCAAGCGCCGCGGGATCGGCGGGCTCTCCGGCCGGACGGTCGCGGTGCTCGGAGGCACGGGCGGTGTCGGCCGGGCGGCCGCCGGGCTCGCCGCCGCCGCGGGGGCCCGCGTGCTCCTCGGGTCGCGCACGACGGCGCGGGCGGAAGCGGCGGCGCGCGAGGTGAAGGAGCTGTTCGGCGGCGCGGCCGAGCCGCGGGCCACGCCGGGCGGGAAGGAAACGGAAAACCTCGCGGCCGAGGCCGACATCGTGCTCGCCACCGGCGCAGCCGGGGTTCGCTTCCTGACGTCCGCGCGGGTGTCCGCCCTGCGCGGGCCGAAGATCCTGGCCGATGTGAACGCCGTCCCGCCCTCGGGCTTCGAGGGGCTCGAAGCGAAGGACGACGACCGCGAGCTGGCTCCCGGAATCTTCGGGCTCGGAGCGCTCGCCGTCGGCGGGTTGAAGTCGAAGATCGAAGCGTCGCTCCTGCGCGACCTCGCCACCTCCGAGAAACCGCTTCTGATCGATGCCGCCGCCTCCGGAGCGCGGGCGGCCGAGCTCCTCGCCGGGGCGTGACCCGGGACCGACAGGCCCGGCCCGTCCAGAGGCCCAATCGACTCCGCCTGGTGCCGTCTCCGCGTTTGCTCCTCGCCGGAGCCAGCGTCCGCGCTCTGGCCCGCTCCGCGCTTGAAAGCCTCCTTGCCCGAAGCCGCTTCCCGGGCGGGATCCTGGCGGTCGATTACTTTGGAGATCACGATCTCGCTTCGAACGCGCGGGTCACGCCCGTGGCGATCGCGCGGGACCTCGGCCTGCCCCGGACGACCGCCGGGCTCGGCCGCGCCCTGATCCGGCTCGGGTCTGAAGGAGCGACCTGGGGCGGTCTCGCCTGGACCGGCGGCCTCGAGAACCGGCCGGGGCTCCTGCGCCGCCTGGGACGCTCCGCCACGCTTCTGGGCAATGAACCGGCGGCGGTGGCGGCCGTCCGGAACACGAAGAGCTTGTTCGCGGCGCTGCACGGCGCGGGCCTGCGGCATCCGGCGATGCCGGGGCACGACGCGGCGCCGCGCGATGGGAGGCGCTGGCTCTTCAAGC
Organism: Verrucomicrobiia bacterium; assembly: GCA_035638075.1. Classification (GTDB taxonomy): domain Bacteria; phylum Acidobacteriota; class Polarisedimenticolia; order Gp22-AA2; family Gp22-AA2; genus DASRAU01. The sequence goes on along the minus strand of DASRAU010000027.1, from coordinate 12,664 downwards.
GCCGCCGCACGGCCGGCGGCCGCGGCGTGCGTGCGGCTGCGCCCGGGGAGCCGCGTGGTCCGGGGGAGGACCTCCAGGAGCGCCTCGACGGGGTGCCGGGGTCGGTCGCTTTCATTGCGAACGGTCGCGAGGCGCGGCTTCTCGGAGCGACGGAGCAGCTCATCGGTGATCCTTTCCGCTATGCGGGGAACATCGCGGCGCCCATCCAGACGCTGATCCCGCCCTCAGAACTGGCCACGCTCGAGCGCGCCGCCGCCGTGGTGACGGCGCGCTTCGGCCTGCGCGGGCTCAACGGGCTCGACTACATCCTGACGGCGGATGGCCCGGCCTTTCTCGAGGTGAACCCGCGCTTCACCGCGTCGATGGAGATCCTCGAGACGCTGGCCGGCGCGCCGTTTTTCGAGCTGCACCTCATGGCTCTCAATGGCTGGGTGCTGCCCCCGGGGCCATTCTCGCTGCGCCACCGGAGCAGGACGAGGGATCCGAAAATGGACTGGATGGGGAAGTCCATTCTCTACGCCGAGGGAGCCGTCGAGGCGCCGGATCCCGGCGTGCTCGAGCCGCTCGGCGTGCGCGATCGCCCGCATCGCGGCGAGCGCTTCGAGGCGGGGCAACCGCTCTGCACCCTGATCGTCGAGGCCCCGGGGCGCGACGCCTGCCTGGCCGCGCTCCGGGAGAGAGAACGCGAGGTGCGCCCGCTCTTCCGCTCAGTCGCCCAATAGCTGCGTGATAGTCTTGGACGTCCCACCTTTTCGAGGAATGCGACTCCATGGCTGAAGCGCGCACGGCCCTGGTGACGGGGAGCACGCGCGGCATCGGCCGCGCCATCGCCCTGCGTCTGGCCAGGGACGGCTTCGTGGTGGTCCTCAACCACGCCAGCGACACCGGCGCGCGCGCCGCCCTCGAGGAAATCCAGGCGGCCGGCGGTGTGGCGCACGCGGTCCGCGCCGACGTCAGCGAGCCGGACGAATGCCGGCGCCTCGTGCGAGCGGCGCAGTCCGCCGTCGGGCCGCTCGACGTGCTGGTCAACAACGCCGGCCCGTGGCTCGAGCGGTCGTTCGTCGAGACCAGCGATTCCGACTGGCGCTTCATCGTGGACGGAAACCTCGGCAGCGCCTTCTGGTGCAGCCGCGAAGCGCTGCCGTCGATGCGCGAGCGGCGGCGCGGCGTCATCGTCAACATCGGGGCGTTGAACGCCGACGTCTCGCCCGGCATGACGCACGACGCGCCCGCCTACTTCGTCGCCAAGACCGGCCTGATGATGATGACCCGCACCCTGGCGCGCACCGAGGGAGCGCACGGCATCCGGGTCAACGCCGTCTCGCCCGGCTTCATCGAGACCGAGGCCTACGAGACGTGGGACAAGGACGAGGCCGAGCGCTGGCGCTCCCTCATCCCGCTCGGCCGTTTCGGGCGGCCGGAGGACGTCGCCGAGGCGGTTTCCTTCCTGGTCTCGGACAAGGCGGCGTACGTGTCCGGGGCGATCCTGACGGTGCACGGCGGACTGTGGCTCTGAGCGGCGTCCTCTTCGTCACCGGGCAGCTCGCCCGGCCGGCCCTCGAGGAGACCCTCGCGTCGATGGGGGGTGCCTCCCACAAAGTCGCGGCGCTGCGGATCAAGGTCGCGGCCCTGATGACGACCGACTACATCCGCAACACGCTCAAGCCCGAACCGGTGGCGCGCATCGTCCTGCCCGGGCTCTGCCAGGCCGATACCGCGGCGTTGGCGGCGCACTTCGGGGTGCCGGTGGTCAAGGGTCCGAAGGACGTGCGCGACCTGCCGGAGTTCCTCGGAGGGGAGGCGCAGGCGTACGACCCGCAGGGCCCCCACGACCTGACCATCCTGGCGGAGATCAACGACGTCTCGTCGCTTCAGGAGCGCGACATCCTGGCGCTGGCGGAGCGGCACCGTCAGGACGGCGCCGACATCATCGACCTCGGCTGCTCGCCCGAGCGGCCGCACCCCGATCTCGGCGGGCTGGTGCGGCGCCTCATCGCGGAGGGGCATCGGGTCAGCATCGACACCTTCGACGAGCGCGAGGCGCTCTCGGGGGACGACGGCGGGGCGGAGCTGCTCCTGAGCCTCGACGGGCGCAATCTCCACCTCGCGGGGCGCCTCCACGCCGTGCCGGTCATCCTGCCGGACCCCGGACAGGGGATTTCGTCGCTCGTGCGCAACGTGGCGGCGGCGCGCGAGCAGGGCTCAAAGAAGGTCCTGGCCGACGCCATCCTCGAGCCGATTCCGTTCGGGTTCGCCGCCTCGCTCGTGCGTTTCGCCGAGGCGCGCAAAGCCCTCCCGGACACCGACCTGCTGATGGGGGTGGGGAACCTGAGCGAGCTGACCGAGGCCGATTCGACCGGGGTGCACGCGCTGCTCTGCGGCTTCATGAGCGAGGTCGGGGTCCGGTATGCCCTGACGACGGAAGTCGCCGGGTGGGCGCGCGGCAGCGTGCGCGAGCTCGACTGCGGCCGCCGCCTGATGCACCATGCCATGACGCGGCAGCGGCTCGCCAAGGGCTTCGATCGCCGGCTGGTGACGACGCGCGACCCCAGGGTGCGCCGGCCGCGCGAAGAGGAGCTGCGTGCGTTGCAGTCGCGGGTGACGGATCGGAATTTCCGTATCGACACCGACGGAGAAGCGATCTACATCTACAACAGCGAGCGTTTCGTCCGCACCACCGACGTCCGGTCGGTCTTTCCGAGCCTCGGCGTCGAGGACGACGCGTCGCACGCGTTCTATCTGGGGCGCGAGCTCATGAAGGCGGACATCGCCCGGCGGCTGGGCAAGAAATACATCCAGGGAGAGCCCCTCGACTGGGGCTACCTGTCGTGGACCGAAGAGGAGGAACCGCATGCGCGGCGCGCCTGAAGGGGCCCGCGATCGCCTGTCCGTGAAGGCCCTCCGCCTCCTGGCGCACATCGGCGTCACCGAGGAGGAGCGGCGCGAGCGGCAGCGGCTCGAGGTGGACGTCGATCTGTTCGCCGACCTCGAGGCGGCCGGCCGCAGCGGCGATTTGAGCCGCACCATCGACTACCGCCAGGTGGCGGACGGCGTGCGCGATCTCGTCGAGGGTCGTCCCTGGCACCTGGTGGAAGCGGCGGCGCGCGCCACGCTCGACCTCTTGCTCGAGCGCTTCCCGCAGGCCGGCGGCGCTGTCGTGCGGGTGCGCAAGTACGTCCTGCCGGGCACCGACTGCGTCGAGATCGAGATGGAGCGCCGCCGGTGATACTCGAAACCCTGGTGACGACGGTCGATGCGACGGGAAAGGCGCACTGCGCGCCCATGGGAATCATCCCGGAAGGGGAAGGATTCCTCCTGAAGCCGTTCCGCACGGCGGCGACCTGCGCCAACCTCGAGGCGACGGGGGAAGGGGTGGTGAATTTCACCGACGACGTGCTGCTCTTCGCCCGGTCGGCGCTGAGCCCTTTCGTGCCAGAGAGTCGTCCGGCGGAGAGAGTGCGGGCGCCGATCCTCGAGGCGGCCTGCTCCTGGCGCGAGTTCCGCGTCGCGGCGCGCGAGCTCGGGCCCGAGCGGGCGCTGTTCCGCGCCGAGGTCGTGGCGGCCGGGCGCGCGCGCGACTTCCTCGGCTACAACCGGGCGCAGCACGCGGTGATCGAAGCGACCATCCTGGCCACGCGGCTGCACCTGCTCGATGCGGCGTTCATCCGCGCCGAGCTGGACCGGCTGCAGCCGCTGGTGGAGAAGACCGCCGGCCCCGTCGAGCGCGAGGCCTTCGACTTCGTCCGCACCTTCGTCGATCGCGGCGGCATCGCCGCTGCCGTGGGCGGCGCCGCGCGCCGGGAGATCGCATGAGCATCCGGGTGACGGCGCACGCGCGGCTGCATTTCGGGTTCCTCGACCTGTCGGAGGATGCCGCCGGGCGCCGCTTCGGCGGCCTGGGCATGGCGCTGTCGAAGCCGCGCCTGATGATCCGCCTCGAGCGCGGGCGCGGGCTCGAGGTCGAAGGGCCGCTGCGCGAGCGGATCGAGTCGATGGCCCTTCGTGTGCACCGAGCCCTCGAGCTGAAGCCGCAGACGCGCATCATCGTCGAGGAAGCGATCCCGGAGCACGTGGGCCTGGGCTCGGGGACGCAGATGGCGCTGGCGCTCGCGACCGGCATCGCGCGGCAGCGCGGCATCGACCAGCCGGTGGCGCGGCTGTGCGCCCTGGCCGGGCGGGCGCAGCGCTCCGGCGTGGGGTTCCATCTCTTCCAGGCCGGCGGGCTCGTCGTCGAAGGCGGACACGTGCGCGGCGGCATGGCATTCGAGGTCCCGCCGCTCCTGGCGCGCCACGAGGTGCCGGAGGACTGGCGCATCGTCATCGCCATCCCGCAATCGGCCGAGACGGTGAGCGGCGACATGGAGGAGGCGGCGTTCCGGCGCCTGCGCCCGGCGGCTTCGGTCACGGTCGAGCGCATCTCGCGCGCCGTGCTGACGCGCCTGCTGCCGGCGCTCGTCAGCCGGGATCTCCCGTCGTTCGGGAGCGCCCTGACGGAGTTGCAGGACCTCGTGGGCGGCTGCTTCGCGGCGGTGCAGGACGGGGCCTACCATCCCGCCGCGGCGCCGCTGGTGCGGCTGCTCAAGGAAAAGAAGGCGTGCGGCGTCGGACAGTCGTCGTGGGGGCCGGCGGTCTACGCCTTCGCCGGCGACGCCCGCGAGGAGAAGCGCCTGATGGGACTCCTCGCCGCGGCGGCGCCCGGCGCCATCCTCATCAAGGCACGGCCGCACAACGAAGGGGCGCTGCGCCCGGGTGTGCGCGCCGGCGCCGAAGCACGCGCCGCGAAGGAGAACGGCCGTGGCGCCGGGAACGGACGCCGGGTCAGCGGGCGCGACCGGGCATCCGGGAGGACGTCCGAGAGGACGTCCCGGATGACGCACCCGACTCCGCCCCCATCAGCAGCCAGACGAACAGGCTCGCGGCCACGACGTCGGCGGTCGCTCCAGGATTGATCGGCGGCTTCGCCGCGCGGAGCCTCCGGTCGAGCCTCTCGAGCCGCCGGCGTCCCTCCGGACGCAGCGGCCCACCCGCTTCGAGCACCTTCGCCGCCTCGCGGCTGACCCGCCGCGCCGCGCTTCGTCCGTGCCGCCGCTCCACCAGCGTGTCGGGCCGCGCCGCCAGCAGCTCGAGGTAGGCGACCACGATCGCCTGCTCGAGCCGGGCGCCGCCGCGGCGCGCGCGATCGATCGCCGGGGCGCCGAGCGTGAAGGTCGAAGCGTACCCGGTGGCGTACTCGCGCGCGACCGCATCGCGCTCCGCTGCCAGCCGCATCGCTTCGAGCAGGGTCACCGTCGGCGGACGGCGCACGTCCTCGCGCGGCGCGCGTCCGAGACCGCCGGGGCGCGCCAGCCGGATCGCCGCGTAGGCGCGGCGCGCGTCATCGCGGTCGAGCTCGCCGAGCACCTGCCGCAGGCGCGCACGCAGACTTCCGGGCGTGCGGCGCAGCGCCGCCTTCGCGAGCGGGGCGAGGAGCAGCACGATGCCGAGGTGGGTGTTGGTCCCCACCTGGGCGTGGCTCGCCGCGATGGTCTCGTGCACCAGGCGCCCGACGCGCCACCGGCCGGCGCCGCGCCGGAAGGCCTGGCCGAGAAACTCCGCGCTGACGACGAAGTCGCGATAGGTGAGCCCGGGGCGCGCGCGTCCCGGGCTGACGTTCCCCGGCTTGGGCGCGTGCGCTTCGAGCAGGCACGCCGTCTCCGCCGCCGCCGCGACGAGGGCGGGCGACAACCGCCTCCTGGACGACCTCATTTTCCTCCGCCCGGCCGCCCGGCGGCGACGCGCGCCCGGACGCGCGAGGCGATGATGGCGGCGATGTCGATCCCGGTGGCCTTGCCGAGGCCCTCCCAGGCGGGGATGCCGTTCACCTCGATGACGAGCAACCGGCCGTCTTCGGCTTCGAGCAGGTCGACCCCGGCGTAGTCGGCGCCGACGACGGCGGCGGCGCGCACCGCCAGGGACTCCTGGTCGGCGCCCGGGCGGTGTGGCAGGGCGCGCGCGCCGGTCGCGAGGTTCGTCTTCCAGCCGTCTCCTTCGCGTCGCGCCGCGGCGACGACCTCGCCGCCGGCGACGAACAGGCGCAGGTCGTGGCGGCCGTGCGGGACGAACTCCTGGACATAGATGACGAAGCCCTGCTGCTCGAGGGCACGGAACGCCCGCCAGGCGTGGTCCTCGTCCGAGACGCGGAAGATGCCGCGCCCGCCCGAGCCGAGAAGCGGCTTCACCACGACGTCACGGAGAACGCGGAACGCCGCGAGCGCGTCTTCCGCGCGCTCGGTCGCGATCGTCCGGGGCGTCGGAATCCCCGCGTCGTCGAGCAGTCGCGAGGTCCAGTGCTTGTCGATGGTCCGCTCGAGCGAGCGCGGAGTGTTGACGACCGGCAGCCCGCGATCGGCGAGACGGTGCAGGAGATCGACGCGGAAGACGACCTGATCGAGCGAGCCCGGCGGGATGACGCGCACCAGGAGAGCGTCGAGCTCGTTCCAGGATTCATCAGAGTCGTGGGTGCGGCCGACGAGGCGGGTCGGATCGAAGCGCACGGTCTCGGCGCCGAGGGCCGCGAAGGCGCGGCGCAGCCCGTGCAGGTGCCACCCTTCGGCGGCGGCGAGGATTCCGACCTTGCGCATGCCGCGGGTCAGCCGGCGTCGCCGAGGCCGAACGACTTCATCAATGTTTTCTCGTCGAGGACGCCGGCGGCGTGCACCCGGCCGGTCGCGGCATTCACCAAGGTGACGCGGGCCGGAGAGAAGAGGAGCGGGTCGATGCCGTAGAAATCTCCGTGCTCGCGCAGGAGATCGTGGAACAGCCGGCCGTGCTCCTTCGAGGCCGACGAGGGCAGCCGGTCGAGGACCGCCTCGATGCGCGCGTCGTCGGTCTGCACCCACAGCGCCACCTCGGCGCCGTACAGCACCGCGTCGTTGGTGCGGCCGATGGCGCGCAGCGTGTCCGGATGCCCGGGCGCGATCGGGCAGGTGCCGGCGCCGCCGACGATGGTCGTCAGATCGAAGCCGAGCTCGAGCAGCTTGTGCAGCGCCGTCTCGACCGAGCGGGCCGCGACCTGGGTCGAGCCGACGAGGCTCCCGGTGCGCGCGGCGATGAGCGTCAGCGCCGAGGGCGGGATGCGGCACCCCTCCGCCACCGCCTGCGCCACCGCGGCGTCGGGGAGCTTGTCCGTCTCGAGCAGCAGCACCGTTTTTTCGGCCTCGATGCGCAGCGGAAAGCGATCGAAGAGCGGCTCGGCGCCGCGCACGGCGCGCGCCGGCCCGGATCCCATGGCGAAGAAGGACCCCGCCTGCACCTTCCAGCCGGCGTACTGCGAGCCGAGACAGGCGACGAGAGGCGCGTCCACCTCGACCCGCGCTTCGAACAGCACCGCCGGACCGAGCGGGCGCGGCGCGACCCGCACCCGCCCGAGCCCGCCGAGACACGCCTCGGCATAGTGGCGGGCGGCTGCGAGCGATCCCGGCGCTTCGACACCGGCGTCGAGCAGACGGCAGCCGTTCGAGAGCCGGTGCGGCTGCACTCCGAGCGCGGACGACCCCGCCTCCATGCGGTCGGCGATGTGGAGCGCCTCCGGGCTGATGCGGCTCAGGGCCTCATGCTGCGTCATCCGCTCCTCCCGACGGAACGAGGATCTCTCCGAGGCCGGCGCCGCTGCGATCCCCCACGAAGCGCCGGAACCTCCCCGCGCGCCACGCCTCGGGAAGCGGAACCCCGGCCGCGCGCAGCGCCCCATCGTACAGGGACCAGAAGGAGAAGCGGCCCGACCCCGACGCGGCGAACGCCGGCGCCGCGGGCGCGATCCCTTGGCCCAGGACGATGGTGCCGCGCCGCATCCAGGTCCCAACGCCCTCGCCGGCGCGGCCGAGCACGACGACCGTTCCGGCGAGCATCTCGGTGCCGAGGAGCGGACCGGCATCGCCGCCGATGGCGATGACCCCGCGGCGCATGCGCCGACCGGCACGGGCACCCGCGCTTCCGGCCACGAGGATGACGCCGCGGTCGACGCCGCGCGTCGCCGTCGGCGCGGGCCCCCCGAGATCGTCGCCGGCCGACCCGAGCACGGCGAGAACGCCGCCGGTCATGCCTTCGCCGGCGCGCCCGCCGGCATCCGCGTGGATTTCGAGGCGGCCGCCGCGCATGCCGGCGCCAGCGCACGGCCCTGCCGGGCCCGCGATGCGCATCCGGCCGGCGGTCATCCCGGCGCCGAGCCGCGCGAAGGGAGTGAGATCCCCGGAAAGCACGACCTCGCCGTCGGCGTCCGAGGCCGCAAGCACGCCCGCGGCCGATGTTCGGATGATGGCGGCGCCGCCGGCGCCGTCGAGAGCGCCGGCGACATCGAAGAAATCGCCGACGCGCTCGGTGCGCCGGCCGATCCGGATCGGAAGCTCCTCGATCGCCCGGCGCGACATCCCCGCGAGCCGTTCGGGGAGGAGATCGGGCGCCTCCGCCTCCATCCCGGGCGGGAAGGGCCACTCGCGCAGCGCCAGCCGCAGGCTCATCGCGGCTTCGGCGGTGCTGCGGCCTGCCCGGGCGGGGTCGTGCCGGAGAGGAGCGGGCGCAGGTGGAAGAGGTACTTGCCGAGGCGGCCGCCGTAATTGCCGGCGCCGATGCGGACGATGCCGGGGCCGCACGCCGCGCGCGCGCCGGTGGCGACCGCCGCGCCGACCGCCTCGACGGTCAGGCCGTCGATGACGATCTCGAGGACCGATTCGACGTCCGGCGGCAGCGCCGTCTCGACGACGCCCCGCAGGGTCGGACAGTACGGCGAATTCGTCGAGGCGATCAGCTTGCGGTATTTCGAGCCGACCTTGCTGCCGCTGCGCACGACGCCACCGGGGAAAGGCAGGATCACCTCGGGCAGGAGGCGGATGGCGGCCACCGCCCGCTCCGCGGCGGCGAGTGTCGTCTCCGGCGTGCGCCCGAGGATCAGGAAGTTCCCGCCCGCGACTCCCTTGCGGACGCCGCAGCGGTCGTCCACGACGAACTCGCCGTCCATGACCGGGATGCGCCACAGCCGCCGCGGCCGCACGCGTCCCGCGTCGGCCAGCGCCGGGTCGATGCGCTTGCTGGTCTGCTGGCCGTCGCCGAAGAAGCGCAGCAGCGAGCCGAGACGGACCGAGTCGTCCGCGGGGCCGAGGGCGTCATAGCAGGAGGCGCCGGCGGCGGTCATGACGCACTGTCCGACGCGCCGCACCACCTGGTCCTGCAGGTCGGCGACGGTGCGCGCGAAGAGGAGCACGTTCACGCCCGGGCGGGCGTCGGGGGTCGCCGCCGGGGCCGGGCCTTCCATGCCCGCCTCGCAGCCGCAGGCGATGATCGACGTCGCGAACCCGGTCATCGACAGCGCCGCGGTCTGCGCCCACGCGGCCGTGTCGGACGTGACCAGCACGCGCGCGGCGCGCAGTCCGAACGCCTCGGCGTAGGTGTCCTCGATGAAGGTGCCGTCGATCAGCATGGCGCGCTTCCCCCGGGGATCACGCGCCCGGCCGCGCCCGGTGGAAGTCCGATGCGGCGCCCGGGACGCGCATCGAGGATCTCGCCCTCGCGCGCCACCAGCCGGCCGTCCTTGAAGACGGCGACCGCCTGCGTGAAGGTCGTCTCGATGTCGTCGGCGCGGCGCAGGAGCGCCACATCGCCGTCCGCGCCCGGTCCCAGATGCCCCTTGGCCTCGAGACCGAGGATCCGCGCCGGGCCCGATCGCGTGACGATGAGCAGCTCCTCGAAGGAGTACTCCCGCGCGATCCCCGAGAGGTGCGATCGCTTCGGCAGCAGCGGGTGCGCCCGGCGCAGGAGCTCTTCGCGGAACGGGCGCTCGGCGAGCATGCGCAGGATGGTGGGATAGGCGGCGAAGGGTCCGCCGTTCGGGTGGTCGGTCGTCAGCGCCATCCTCCAGGGATCGTCCACGAGGAGCATCAGCTCGAGCCCGGCCGCCCACTGCACCGACGCCACGAGATTCGCCGCCTCGAACTGGTGCGGCACGACGCCGCAGGCGCTGTCGCCCTCGATGTCCACGTGCAGCCACTTCTTGTGCGTGGCGCGGTGCAGCCGCTCCTGCGCCGGGCCGTCGGCGCTGAGCGTGATCGCCGGACCGAAGACCACCTGCCCGACGTCGGCGGTCAGATGAGGACGCTGGTTGAGCGCGGCGGCGATCTCCGGCGCGCGGCTGCGGAAACCGGCGAAGGTGAGGCCGCCGTACGCGTGGAACTGCGTGTGCGTCACGTGGGCGCGGCGGCCGTCGAACCGATCGAGGAGCGCGAGCGTCGCGGTCGCGTTGCCCGGGAGGCCGAGGCGCGGCAGGTGGACGTGCAGCGGGTGCGGCAGCCCGAGCGCCGCCGCGGCCGCCGCGAAGCGCGACAGGATGTCTCCCGCCTCCTCGATCGACGGCTCCTCGCGGTCCTGCTTCCACGCCGCGACGCCGCCCGGGTTCACGAGCTTCGGCGCGTACGCCCCCGCGCGGTCCAGGAGCGCGGCGACCACGCTCTCGAGCCCGGAGGCCCCGGCGATGCGGCACGCCTCGAGCGTGTCCGGGTCGTTCCCCATGAGGAGGAAGAAGCCGGCGTCGAGGACCGGCAAGGACGCGAGCTCGTCGTGCGCCAGCGGGGCGAAGGCGGGAGCGACGGCCGCGTCGAAGACGGTCGTGTACCCGAGCCGGGTATAGAGGCGCCCGATGTCGTCGAGCGCCGGCAGAAAGGGAGTGCCGGCCGCCTCGGGGCACAGGAGCCGCGCCGCGCGCACGCCGCCGCCCGTGATGTGACTGTGCAGGTCCACGCCCCCGGGCACGACGAGCAGGTTCTTCGCGTCGAACACCGGCGCCGATGGCGGAAGCGACGCGATCACGCGGCCGTTCTCGATGCAGACCTCGCCGACCTCGCCGCGCCGCCCGTGCCGGGGATCCCACACCGCCCCGTTGCGGATGCGAACCGTTCCGCCGCGGTCCGGCGATGAAGACGGCGCCCGGGTCATCCGATCCGCTCCAGGAGCGCGTCCAACACCTGGGTCTCGGTCGGGCGCGCGCCGAGGACCGGGTCGAGCGCCGCCGCACGGCGCTCCGGACGCTCCATCGGCACGCCGTCGCTGCGAAGCCACAGGCCGCCGTCGAGCGCCGGGGGGACGATCGGAAGCAGCACCTCGGGCTCGGGCCATCCCTCGGGCAGACGCGAGCCGATCAGGATGGTGGGCACCTCACCCGTCCCCGGCTTCGGCCGGAGCGGCTCGACCGCGAGCAGCAGATCGGCGCCGCCGCGCAGAAGGGGGCCGGCGCCGAAACGATGCGGATCGCAAGACGGCTTGCCGCCGGTGAAGCCGATCGCCCGCGGGAACCCGGTCGCCGACAGCAGGCCCGTCATGCCGCCGGTCACGTGCCCGGGGGCGAGAGCCTTGACGGCGATGTGCAGGCCCGACGAATGCCGGTCGAGACTCAGCGCCGCGAACCCGGCCGCGAGCGCGGCGGCCTCGACCGTCGACGCCTGGCGCGCGATCTCCCTCCCGGACGGAAGGGTCGGGTCCCACAGGATGGCGATGCGACGCGCGCCGCGGATGGCCTCGGCCGCGCGCCGGAGCTCATCGGGCACCAGCCCCTCCCGGACGTCCGTCGGGACGGCGGCCCGGCCGTCCAGGAGCGCCCGAAGCGCCTGGAGCGCCGCGACGTCGCCGCCATCGGGAATCGACAGCACGAGATCGCCCGTCACGGGGGCGCACGGCGGCACCGCGATGATGCGCCGAGGGCCGCCCAAAGGCAGCGCGCCGAAGAGATCGGGATGAAGCGTGCGCGGATCGCAGCGCCACAGGACGAGCAGATCCACCGAAGCGCGAATCTCTCCGAGGGTCGTGGTGACCTGGCCGGTCGCCGCGACGGCTTCGATCTCGGGGGCGAGGGTGACTCCGCCTTCGACGTCGATCGCGGCGTCGAGGCGCGATGCGAGCCGCGCCGCGAGCCGCGCCGTCCCGACGGGACTGGCGGCGAGACCGTAGACGAACGGGCGGCGAGATGCGCGCAGCAGCTCGACGGCGCGGGCGAGCGCTTCGTCGAGCGTGGCCCCGCGACCGCCGACCAGCGGATCCGCATCGAAGCGCAGCACACTCGCGGCCTCGCGGCAGACGGCGCAGCCGCCCCGCACCCCGGCGACGCGCCCGTCCTCGAAGCTCAGCGTCGCTTCGGGGCAGGGGAGACCGCAAAAGGGCAGGACGATCCGCAGCGCCTCGGGGGCGGTCATGGCGCGGCTTGTACCAGACGGTGCGGGTCGGCGCAATCCTTTACAAGGATGGGGATTCGAAGGTAGCGTACGGTGCACACCGGAACCGGAGGATCGCCGCCGATGCACCGCCTCGCCCCGCTGCACCGACTCCCGCTGCAGGCCGCCCGTCTCATCCGCATGCTCCGATCCGTCCGACCCGGGCTTGCGCTGGCTCTCGGCGCCGTCGTGCTGGCGGGCTTCACGCCGGCCGCCGCTGCGGCCACCTGCGAGCCGGACGCCGAAGCCGCGAGCGGCGGCATCGTGCGCGTGTGCATGCCGACGTCGATGGCCTGGAACAACGACGTGGTGATCTATGCCCACGGCTATGTCGAGGCGAACCGGCCGAAAGGAATTCCCGAAGAGCAGCTGTGCCTCGCCGGCGGCAGCTTCTGCCTGCCGGACATCACCAACGCGCTCGGCTTCGCCTTCGTCAC
>DASRAU010000026.1:0-91572 GCA_035638075.1 Verrucomicrobiia bacterium | reverse complement strand
GCGGGCCGTGTCAGAGTGCGCGGGGCTTGATATTCGATTGGACCCATTCCACGACGTCGGCGGTCGATGCTCCCGGGGTGAAGATCTCGAGCACGCCGGCCGCCTTGAGCGCGCTGATGTCCTCGTCGGGCACGATCCCGCCTCCGAAGACCGCGATGTCCGCGGCGCCCTTCGCGCGCAGCAGCTCGATCACCTTCGGGAACAGGTAGTTGTGCGCGCCCGACAGAATCGAGAGCGAGACGGCGTCGACGTCTTCCTGGATGGCGGTCTCCACCACCATCTCCGGGGTTTGATGCAGGCCCGTATAGATCACTTCGAAGCCCGCGTCGCGGAATGCGCGCGCGATGATCTTGGCGCCGCGGTCGTGCCCGTCCAGGCCGACCTTCCCCACCAGCAGCCGCACGGTGGCGGTCGCCGCCGGTGCGGTGCTCACAGCGGCACCTTGCCTTCGCGGTAGGTCCCGAATGCGGGCTTGAGCGCGTCGCAGATCTCCTGCACCGAGGCGTAGGCGCGCACGGCGTCGAGGACGAGCGGCATGAGGGGCTCGGGACCGCGGGCGGCCGTCACGAGACGCTCCATGGCCTGGGCGTGCCTCCCCCGGTCGCGGCGTGACTTCACCGCGGCGAGGCGGCTCTTCTGCCCCTGCTCGACCTCCTGCTCGATCCTGAGGAGGGGCGGCGGAGGGCCGTTGCCCTCGGTGTAGCGGTTGACGCCGACGAGGGTCTTCTCGCCGGTGTCGAGCTGGCGCTGGTAGCGGTACGCCGCCTCGGCGATCTCGCGCTGCGGGAAGCCCTGCTCGATGGCGGGCACCATGCCCCCGAGCGCGTCGATGCGCGCGATGAGCTCGAGCGCGTCCTTCTCCATCTTCGACGTGAGCGCCTCGACGAAATACGACCCGCCGAGCGGGTCGACGGTGTTGGTCACGCCGCTCTCCTCCGCGACGATCTGCTGGGTCCGGAGCGCGATGCGCACCGATTCCTCGCTCGGCAGCGCCAGCGTCTCGTCGAGGGAGTTGGTGTGCAGCGACTGCGTCCCGCCGAGGACGGCGGCGAGGGCCTGGATGGTCACGCGCACGACGTTGTTCACCGGCTGCTGCGCCGTCAGCGAGCACCCGGCGGTCTGGGCGTGGGTGCGCAGCATCCAGGAGCGCGGGTCCTTCGCGCCGAAGCGCTCCTGCATGAAGCGGCACCACATGCGGCGCGCCGCGCGGTACTTGGCGATCTCCTCGAAGAAGTCGATGTGCGAGTTGAAGAAGAACGAGAGCCGCGGCGCGAAGCGATCCACGTCGAGCCCGCGCGCCCGCCCCGCCTCGACGTAGGCCAGGCCGTCGGCGAGCGTGAACGCCAGCTCCTGGACGGCGGTCGAGCCGGCCTCGCGAATGTGGTAGCCGCTGATGGAGATGGTGTTCCACTTCGGGACGCGCTCGGTGCAGAAGGCGATCATGTCGCCGATGAGCCGCATCGACGGCGCCGGCGGGTAGATCCACTCCTTCTGCGCGATGTACTCCTTGAGGATGTCGTTCTGGATCGTCCCCTCGAGGCGCTCGAGCGGCACGCCCTGCTTTTCGGCGACCGCCAGGTACATGGCCAGGAGGACGAAGGCCGGGGCGTTGATCGTCATCGAGGTGGAGACTTCGCCCAGGGGAATGCCCTTGAACAGGGTCTCCATGTCCTCGAGCGTGTCGATCGCCACCCCCTCGCGCCCGACCTCTCCCTCGGCGAGCGCGTCGTCGGAGTCGCGTCCCATGAGGGTCGGCAGGTCGAAGGCGGTGGAGAGGCCCGTCTGCCCGTGCTCGAGCAGGTAGTGGAAGCGGCGGTTGGTGTCCTCGGCGCTGCCGAAGCCCGCGAACTGCCGCATCGTCCAGAGGCGCCCGCGGTACATGGTCGGGTGCAGCCCACGGGTGTAGGGCGGCTCGCCGGGAAGGCCGAGATCGCGCTCGGCGTTCCAGCCCTCGAGGTCCTCGGGCGTGTAGAGGCGCTCGATCGGCAGGTCGGAGACGGTGGTGAAGGCGACGTCCCGCTCCGGCTTTTTCGCGAGCGAGGGCTTGAGAACGGTCTCCTCCCACTCGCCGCGGCGGCCGGGGGCCACCGTGGTGCCGTCACGCCGCTTGCCGCCGGCGCTCACGCGCCCCCGTCCTTGAGGAGCGTCTTGGCGATCACCAGGCGCTGGATCTCGGACGTCCCCTCGTAGATCTCGGTGATGCGGGCGTCGCGGTACAGCCGCTCGACGGTGTACTCGGTGATGTAGCCGTAGCCGCCGTGGATTTGCAGGGCCTCCTTCGCGGCGCGGTTGCACGCCTCGGACGCGAACAGCTTCGCCATCGAGGCCTCGCTCGTGCAGCGACCCTTCGTCTGGCGCACCCAGGCGGCGCGCCAGGTCAGGAGCCGGGCGGCCTCGATCTCGAGCGCCATGTCGGCGAGCTTCCACTGGATCGCCTGCAGCTCGGCGATCGGCTTGCCGAAGGCCTCGCGGGTGCGGCTGTAGGCGAGCGCCTCGTCGAGCGCCGCCTGCCCGATGCCGAGCGACTGCGCGGCGATGCCGATGCGGCCTCCGTCGAGCGTCGCCATGGCGATCTTGAAGCCCTCCCCCTCGGCGCCGAGCCGGTTCGCCGCCGGGACCTCGCAGTCCTCGAGGACGATTTCGACCGAGCCGGAAGCGGTGATCCCGAGCTTGCGCTCCTCCTTGCCGGTGCGCACCCCCTTGAAGGCACGTTCGACCAGGAAGGCGGTGATCCCCTTGTGCTTCAGGGCCGGGTCGATGGTGGCGTAGACGAGGAAGGTGTCGGCGGCGACGCCGTTGGTGACGAACACCTTGTTGCCGGAGAGGACGTAGCGATCGCCCTTCTTCACGGCGCGGGTCCGCAGCGCGGCGGAATCCGAGCCGGAGTTGGGCTCGGTCAGGCAGTAGGCGCCGATGCGCTCGCCCTGGGCGTGCGGCCTGAGGTAGCGGGTCTTCTGGTCGTCGTTGCCGAACGCCAGAAGCGGGCCGCAGACCAGGGAGTTGTTGACCGACAGGATCACGCCCGTCGAGGCGCAGGCGCGCGACACCTCCTCGATCGCCAGGACGTACGAAACGGCATCGATGCCGGCGCCGCCCCACTCCTCCGGCACCATCATGCCGGTGAGGCCCATCTCGGCGCAGCGCTTCCAGTTGTCCCGGGGGAACTCGCGGGTGCGGTCGATCTCGGCCGCCTTCGGCTTGAGGACCGACTGGGCGAACTCCCGCACCGAGTCGCGCAGCATCTCCTGGTCGCGGCTCAGCGAAAACTCGACCGGCACCCTAGACCTCCGTTTCCAGGAGGCCGTAACGGCCGTCCTGTCTCTTGAAGAGCACCGCCAGGCGTTCCGAGGCGAGATCCCGGAAGACGAGCACCGGCTGGTCCTGATCCCCCGCCCGCAGCAGCGCCTCGCGCACCGTCATCGACCTGAGCGCCACGCGTCCCATCCGCACCAGCCCCGGGGCGACGCCATCGCCGTCCCCGTCCACCTCGGGCGCCGCCATCGGCTCGCTGCGGCGGCCGGTCTTCCAGGCGCCGCGTCCCTTGCGGCGGCTGGTGCGGCGATCGGCGTGACGCCGGGCCTGCGTCAGCAGGCGGTCGCTGCACAGCCCGACCGCCTCGTCGAACTCGGTCCCCTCCGCCTCGGCCGCGAGCGTCCGCCCGCGCGCCTTCACCACCATCTCCACGACCTGACGCCGTTTCTCGTGCTTCAGGATGACGTGGGCGTCAAGGATATCACCGAGCAGCGTCTGCAGTTTCTGCAGCTTCCCGGTCGCCAGGGCCTTCAGATCGGCCGTCAGGTGGGCCTTGCGGCCGGTGAACACGATGGTCATGGCGCTGTCTCCAGGTTCGACGGGGCCGGGCTTGCGGGCCTTCAACGGAATCCCTGCCGTCGCTCGTTCGACGACGGAATGCGCAGCTCCTCACGGTACTTGGCGATGGTGCGCCGGGCGATGCGCAGCCCCTCGCGCCCGAGGATCTGCACGATGGCGGCGTCGGACAGCGGGTGCCCGGCGTCCTCCTCCGCCACCGCCTTCTTGATCTTCTCCTTGACCGTCAGGGACGAGACGTCGGCGCCGCTGTCGCTCACGAGCCCCGAATGGAAGAAGAACCGCATCTCGAAGAGCCCGCGCGGCGTGTGCATGTACTTGTGGTTCACCACCCGGCTGACGGTCGACTCGTGCATGCCGATGTCGTCGGCGACGTCGCGCAGGATGAGGGGCCGCATGTGCTCGAAGCCGTAGTCGAGGAACCCCTCCTGGTGCTTGACGATGCTCTTGGCGACCTTGTAGATGGTGCGCTGCCGCTCCTCGAGGCTCTTGATGAGGCGGAAGGCGGAGCGGAACTTCTCGCGGGCATACTCGCGCGTCTCGGGGGTCGCCTCGGGATTGTTGCGGTCGATCAGGCGCCGGTAGAAGGGGCTGATGCGCAGCCGCGGCAACCCTTCCTCGTTCAGGACGATGGTGTAGCCACGGTCGATCTTGAGGACGTAGACGTCGGGGACGACGTAGGCCCCCGCCTGCGAGTTGTACTTCTTCCCCGGCTTCGGATCGAGATGGCGGATGCTCTCGACCGCCTCCATCGTCTCGTCGAGGGTCAGGCTCATGGCCTGCGCCAGGTCGCGGAACTTGCGCCCCTGCAGCAGGTCGAAATGGTCGCGGACGATGGTCTCGGCCGGCGTCCCCTCCATGTCGTGGAAGGCGATCTGGAGCAGCAGGCACTCGCGCACGTCGCGGGCGGCGATGCCCGGCGGATCGAGCTCCTGCACGTGGTGCAGGGCCAGCTCGACCTCCTCGATCGGGTACGGCCCCATGGCGGCGACCTCCTCGAGCGAAGCCTGCAGCATGCCCGCGTCGTCGAGGTTGCCGATGATCGCCTGGGCGATCTCCTTGCGGCTCCCGGGCAGGGGGCTCATGTCGAGCTGCCAGAGCAGGTGGTCGGTGAGGCTCTGCGGCTTGCTGAGGACGGCGTCGAGCGGCCGCGGCTCGAATTCCTCGCTCGGCGCCTGCGGCCGGTAGGAGAGATCCATGTAGTCCTGGAAATAGGACTCGTAGTCGATCTCGTCGAAGGAGTCCTTCTCCTTCTCCGCCTCCGGGGCCGGCGCCTCGGCGACGGCGGCGTCGGGGGCCGCCGCCTCGGAGACCGGGGCCTCGCCGTCGTGCGTCTCCGGGGTCGACTCCTCCCCCTCGGCACGCTCGCCTTCCGCCTGCTCGGGGGCCTGCTCCTGGGCCTCCTCGAGCATGGGGTTCTCGGTCAGCTCCTGGGTGATCTCCTCCTGCAGCTCGAGCTTCGTCATCTGCAGCAGCTTGATCGCCTGCTGCAGCGACGGCGTCATGATCAGTTTCTGCGAGAGTCGCAGGTGAAGCTTCTGTTCGAGCGCCATGACTCCTCTGTTCCGTCCTCAGTCGAGCGGGGAGGCGGCCGCCCGGTCGAGGAGCCGGAACCCCTCGCCGAGGTACACCTCGCGCACCCGCGGATCGGCCGCCAGCTCGTCCGGAGTCCCTTTCCGGAAGATCCGTCCTTCGGCGATGATGCACGCCCGGTCGGTGATCCGCAGGGTCTCCTGGACATTGTGGTCCGTCATCAGGAGGCCGATTCCCTTGGCTTTCAATTGATAGATGATTTTCTGGATATCCGCAACCGCAATCGGATCGATCCCCGAGAAAGGTTCGTCGAGGAGGATGAAGGAGGGGGAGATGGCCAGGGCGCGGGCGATCTCGGCCCGGCGCCGCTCCCCGCCCGACAGGTTGTAGGCCCGGCTCTTGGCCAGGTGGCCGATCCGCAGCTCCTCCAGCACCTCGGCGGTCCTCTGGCGGATCTCCTGGCGCCGCATGTCGAGGGTCTCGAGGATGGCGACGATGTTCTCCTCCACCGTCATCCGGCGGAAGATCGAGGGCTCCTGCGGCAGGTAGCTGATGCCGTTGCGCGCCCGCAGGTACATCGGCAGGCGCGACACGTCGTGCCCCCCGAGGAGCACCCGGCCGGCGTCGGGCCGCACGAGACCGACCACGCAGTAGAACGTGGTCGTCTTGCCGGCCCCGTTCGGCCCCAGGAGGCCGACCACCTCCCCCGGCCCGATCTCGAGCGAGATATCGCGGATGACGGCGCGGCCGCGGTAGCTCTTCGAGAGCCCCTCAATGGCGAGATGGTGGTGGCTCAACGGGCTTCGTTCCCCCCTGGGGCGTCATGGTGATCCAGGTCCTGGCTCCGGCGGCCGCTTCCGTCAGGACACGGTCCCCGGCCAGGTCATAGGTCAGGCTGCGACCCTTCATCGAGCGTCCGGTGGCGCTGTCCACCACCTCGGCCAGCCCGTTCTCGTCGGTCAGCTCGAGCGTCTGCCGATCCGGAAGGTACTCCGCGGCGGACGCGGTGGCGAATGCGCCGGCGTGGCGCGCCGACACCGACCCATTGGCCAGCACCCGCTGCAGCTCGCGGCGCTTTCCCGTGGCGCGGGTCTCGAGCGTGATGGTCGAGCCGGTCAGGGTGGCGTCGGGACGCACCAGGCGCGCATCCTCTTCATAGCGGGCCTTCCCGCTGGCGTCGTCCACCGTCAGGCGGCGGGCGGTGACGCTGGTCGCCACCGGCCGGCCGGCCGGATCGCGCGGCGAAGGCTTTTCGGTGAAGCGGGACATGACGTTGCCGGCCGCCCGGATCTGCTGCGCCCCCTGGTCCACGATGATGGTGTCGGCCTGCAGGCTCTGTCCTTCCTGCCAGGCGCGCGCTCCGCCGTCATAGGTGGCCCTTTTCTCCGTCTGCTCGGCGAGCAGGCGCGCCGCCTGGAACGACACCGCGCCCACGGCCGCGAAGCCCGGGACGTTGGACGATTGCCGCATCGACACGCTGCGCACATCGCCGCGCGCCTCGAGCGTCTGTTTCGCGGGACGCAGGTCGATCTCCTGCGCCGTGACCCGGTCGGTGTCGGTCAGGACGACCGGGTCGCCGCGCAGCTGCAGTCGGTCGGCGGTCCGGTCGAAGAACGCCGTGCGGCTGTTGGTGGTGTAGGGGCCGGAGACGACCCGGCAACCGCCGGAGGCCTCTGCGGTCTTGAGCGCGTTGTCCGGTCCGACGGCGAGGACCAGGCTGTCGGCGCGCATCTCGCTGCTCTTCCCCTCGGCGTCGGGGCCCAGGGTCACGACCACGTCCCCGAAGGAGCGGATCTCCCGCACCTGCTCGCGCTTCTCGTCGAGGACGAGGCGCAGGTAGTTGCCGGTGAGGCGATCGGCGCCGCGCTCGAGCACGGCGTTCTCGGTGAACACCGCGCTGTTGTCGGCGAGGCTGGCGACCAGGCTCCCGGCCCGGATGCGGGCCGGGGGACCGCCGTCGTTCACCGCGATGGTCAGGTCGACCTTGGAGGCGATCTTGATGCGGCGCTCGTCGACCAGGTAGTTCATCCCCTGCCCGGTGCCGCGGACCTGCCCCAGCTCGAAGCGCAGCGGATCCCCCGTGTAGATCATGTCGCGGTCGCTGTCATAGAAGAGGTTGCCGGTTTCGAGCGACAGGCCGTCGGGGGTGCGGATGGCGACGTCCTTCGAGAGCTGCGCCCGGCGCGCCCCCGGATCGAACTGCCCCTCCTGGCTCGTCACCTGGACCGAGCCCCCCTCCACCTCGTGCACCGTCAGGTTGACCGACTCGAGGCGCTTCTTGTCGCCCTCGAAGCCGGTGACCGTCTGGGCGGCGAGGTCGAAGGCCGGGCGTCCTTCGCGCGTGCCGCTGGCGCTGAACTTGTCCGACTGGTCGAGGACCGGGCCCTCGGGCGCGGGCTCGGCGGGACTCATGGTGATGTCCGCCTGCGGCGCACCGCGACGGCCCCACGACAGGGCGGTCCAGAGGATGAGCCCGGCGAGGGTGAGCAGGATGAGGGCGCGCAGGGTGGTGACCGCCCGGAGAGGTCCGAGCTTCAGGCGCGTCCGCGGTGGTGGCGGCGTCAAGTGTTCCTCAAACCCCCTTGAACTGCGGCTTGCGCTTCTCGAGGAAGGCGCGCGTCCCCTCGCGCATGTCGGCCGTGGCGCAGGAGAGCCCGAACAGGGCCGCCTCCATCGACAGGCCGTCGGCGAGCGACATCTCCATCCCCTCGTGAATCGCCTGCATCGCATAACGCAGAGCGACCGGTCCGCGTTCGTTGAGGCGCGCCGCCAGGGCCGTGGCGGCCGCTTCCGCTTCACCCGGTGGGACGACGCGGTTGACGAGGCCGATGCGGTGCGCCTCCTTCGCGTCGATCGGATCGCCGGTCAGGATCATCTCGAGCGCCTTGCCCCGGCCGACGAGGCGGGCCAGGCGCTGGGTGCCGCCGTAGCCGGGGACGATGGCCAGCGCCACCTCGGGCTGTCCCACCTTCGCCGTCTCGGACGCCACCCGCAGGGTGCAGGCCATCGCCAGCTCGAGGCCGCCGCCGAGGGCATAGCCACGGATGAGCGCGATGCTCGGCTTGCCGCAGCGTTCGAGGCGATCGAGCACCGCCTGCCCGAACCGGGCGTAGGCGGCGCCGGCCACGGGATCCTGCTGCGTCAGCTCGCCGATGTCGGCTCCCGCGACGAACGCCTTTTCGCCCGCCCCGGTGAGGATCAGGACCCCGACCTCGCGGTCGTCGCGCGCCCGCTGCACGGCCCGGTCGATCGCCTCGACGGTGCGGCGGTCGAGCGCGTTGAGCTTGTCGGGGCGGTTGATGGTCAGGCGCGCGACCCGATCGCGCACCTCGTAGAGAACCCGGTCGTCGGCGGCGTCGGTCATCGCTCTCCCCCTCCCGGGCGGGTGGCGGCGGGACGCCCGGCCAGGAAGTCATTGGGTCGCGGCGGCTCGACGCTGTAGTCGTAGAAGCCGCGGCCGCTCTTGCGTCCCAGGAAGCCCGCCGTCACCATCCGCTTCATCAGCGCCGGCGGCGCGAAGCGCTTTTCCTTGAACTCGTCGAACATGATCTCGGCGATCGACAGCGTCGTGTCGAGGCCGACGAGATCGTTGAGGGTCAGCGGCCCCATCGGGTAGCCGCACCCGAGCGTCATCCCCTGGTCGATGTCGCGCACGGATCCGACCCCCTCCTCGAAGGCGCGGATGGCGTCGAGGATGTACGGCACCAGCAGCCGGTTGACGATGAACCCGGTCCGGTCGCTGGTGCGGATCGGCGTCTTGCCGAGCTTCTGCACGAACGCCACCCCCGCCTCCTCGACGTCGGGCTCGGTCTGCACCGTGCGCACCACCTCGACCAGCTTCATGAGAGGGACCGGGTTGAAGAAATGCAGCCCGAGGAAGCGCGCCGGGCGGGCCGTCGCGGCCGCCATCTCGGTGATCGACAGCGACGACGTGTTGCTCGCCAGGATCCCCTCCGGCTTGAGGTGCGCCTGGACGAGGGCGAAGACGTCACGCTTGACCGAGAGGTTCTCGGTCACCGCCTCGATGACCAGATCGCAGTCGCGCACCGCGGCCGCGTCGGTCGCGCCGGTGATGCGGCCGATGGTCGCGTCGCGGTCGGCCGGGGTGACCTTGCCCTTGGCGACGCCGCCGTCGAGGAACTTCCGCATGCGCGACAGTCCCGCCTCGAGGAGAGCCGGAGACGCTTCGAGCACCACCGTCGGGATCCCGGACTGCGCGCTCACCTGCGCGATGCCCGATCCCATCAGACCGCAACCGACCACTCCGACCCTGCGAATCTCCATCGTCCCCCTCCCATCCTGCGCTCCGGGGCCTCAGGCCCCGGCGGGTTGTGCCTCGAGGACGAGGGCAATCCCCTGCCCCCCTCCGATGCAGGCGCTGGCGACGCCGAAACGCCCGCCGCGGCGCCGCAGCTCCAGAAGGAGCGTGAGCACCAGGCGGGTGCCTGTCGCGCCGAGCGGGTGGCCGAGCGCGATGGCGCCTCCGTTGACGTTGACGCGATCGCGGTCGAGCCCCAGTCCCTTCTCGCACGCCAGGTACTGCGCCGCGAACGCTTCGTTGATCTCGAACAGGTCGATCTCCTTGAGGCCGAGCCCGGCGCGCTCGAGCGCCTTGCGGATCGCCGGCACGGGGCCGATCCCCATGATGCGCGGCGGCACGCCGACGACCGCCGCGGCGATCATCCGCCCGAGCGGACGCCCGCCGAGATCGCGCGCCGCCTTCGGCGAGGCCACCACCACGGCGGCGGCGCCGTCCACGATGCCGGAGGCGTTGCCCGCCGTGACGAAGCCGCGGCCGCCGAAGGCGGCGGGCAGCTTCGCCAGGCCTTCGAGGGTCGTCTCGGGGCGGCGGTGGTTGTCCTCGGAGACGACGACGTCGCGACCGCGGTCGCGCACCGTCACCGGGACGATCTCCTCCGCCAGGCGGCCGGCTTTCACGGCGGCCTCGGCGCGCTGCTGGCTGAGGAGGGCATAGGCGTCGGCCTCGGCGCGCGTCACGCCGGTCTCCTCGGCGAGGTTCTCGGCCGTCTGGCTCATGCTGAAGCCGCAGTGGGTGTCGAGGAGCGACGCGACCAGGAGATCCTCGACCACGGCGTTCCCCATCTTGAGTCCCGAGCGCATGCCGCGCAGGACGTGCGGCGCCTGGGTCATGTTCTCCATGCCGCCGGCGAGAACGACCTCCGCCTCGCCGAGCGCCAGGAGGTCGGCGGCCGACGAGACCGCCTGCAGCCCGGAACCGCACAGGCGGTTGACCGTCAGCGCCGGCACGGTTTCGGGCAGGCCGGCCTTGAGGGCGACGTGGCGCGCGCCGTAGATGGCGTTGCCGCTCGTCTGCAGGGCGTTGCCGACGACGACGTGATCGATGCGCTGCGGCGCGACCTTGGCCCGCTCGAAGGCGGCCTTCGCCGCGAGGGCGCCGAGGGCGGTCTCGGGGAGATCCTTGAAGTGTGTGTTGTACGTCGCCATCGGGGTGCGGGCCCCGGCGACGATCACAGCGTCGCGCGTCGTCATGCGTCCCCCTGCGGCCGGAAGGCGCGGGCTCCCGGCCAGGAATGTCCTTCGTTCTTCACCTGCTCCCGGAAATCTCCCGCCTTGATCAGCACCACCCGGCACATCTCGTACAGCCGCGACCGCATGCGCGCCCCGATGCGATCGGAGAGGGTGGCCACGCGCGGCTCGGCGTCCCGCCGCGTGCTCCCCGAAGGACCCGGAGCCGTCGCGCGACCGCCGCCGGGATCCCCGGCGTCGTCGAGGTAGTTGGTGGTGATGAGAACCGGCCGCCGCTCGTTGTAACGCGTCGTGATGACGTGCAGGAGCGTCTCCTCGACCCAGGGGGTCGAAAGCCGCCCGCCGAGATCGTCGAGCACCAGGAGATCCGTCTCCAGCACCTCCCTCAGGATCTCCTCCTCGTTCGGGCCGGAGCCGCGCTCGAAGGTCGCCTGCAGCGACCTCAGGAGATCCTGCGCGTCGCAGAACAGGCCCGACACGCCCTTCTCGGTCAGGATGCGGCGCAGCACCGCCACCGCCAGGTGCGTCTTGCCGACCCCGGGCGGCCCCATGAGCAGGAGCCCCTGGTCCTCGAGCGGAAACGCGTCCGCGTAGCGCGCGGCCAGCGTCTTCGCCCCGGCCAGCGCCAGGGCGTGCGGGCCGTGGTCGAAGAACGACTCGAGATCGCAGGCGCGGAAGCGGCGCGGCACGCGGGCCTGCTCGAGCACCTCGTCCGCCGACCGCGGTCCGGGCGCGCGGCGGCGGCAGGCGCACAGGCGCGCCAGCGGCTGCCCGTCCCGCTCCACGAGGAGGAATCCCGTCCCTCCGCACGCGACGCAGGCGGCGGTCGTCGGACTCTCGTTCATCGCACTCCCGGTGTCAGTTCAGATAGCCCTGGAGCTGCTGGCATTTCTGCGAGCGGTGCAGCTTTTCCAGGGCCTGGGCTTCGATCTGGCGGATGCGCTCGCGCGACAGTCCCATCATCTCGCCGATCTCCTTGAGCGTCTTCGGATCCCCCTCGTCGAGCCCGAACCGCAGGCGCAGCACCTTCTGCTCCTTCGTCTCCAGCTCGCCGAGGCAGGCGGACAGGTGGTCCTTCAGCGACGCCTTCATCAGCTCGGCGTCCGCCGACGGGATCTGGTCCTGCTCCAGCTTGTCCGACAGGTGGAACTCGTGCTCCTCGTCGATCACGGTCGACAGGGAGACGTTCTCCGCGTCGACCTGCAGGAGGTTGATCACCTCCGCGGTCGGCACGTCCAGCTTCCGGGCGATCTCCTCCGCCGTCGGCTTGCGCTTGAACTCCAGCTCGAGCTGCTGCGCGGTCTTGCCGATGCGGTACAGGAGGTTCGCCTGCTTCTGCGGCAGGCGAAAGGCGCCGCTCTGGTCCGACAGGGCGTGGATGATCGCCTGCCGCACCCACCAGACGGCGTAGGTGATGAACTTGACGTTCTTGTCCGGGTTGAAACGCTTGGCCGCCTCGATGAGGCCGATGTTCCCCTCGTTGATGAGATCGAGGAAGGACAGCCCGCAGTTGCGGTAGCGCTTGGCGAACGACACGACGAAGCGCAGGTTGGCCTCGACGAGCTTCCGGAGGGCCTGCTTGTCGTTCGGGTTGCGCTGGATGCGATCCCCGAGGACCTTCTCCTCCTCGGGGGTGATGCGCGGCAGTCGCGAGATCTCCTGGAGGTATTTCTTCAGGGTCTCGGACGACGCCGCGGCCGGCTTGCGGACGACCTTGTCCTCGTCGACGAGGGTCATCCTTTGCGCACCTTGGCGGTGGCGTTGTTCCTGGAGCCGACGCGCACCAGGGCCTGGTTGGTCGAACCCGCCGGACCCTGCCGCCGCGCCACTTCCTCGCGCAGCAGGGTCATGAAGCGATCCATTTCCATCTGCATCGCCTCCATCTTGCGCCGCATGTTCAGGATGATTTCGACCCCCGCCAGGTTGACGCCCAGGTCGCGGGTCAGGCTGAGGATGAACGACAGGACCTCGAGGTCCTGGTCGGAATAAAGACGGGTGTTCCCCTCGGTGCGCGACGGCCGCAGGAGTCCCTCCCGCTCGTACAGGCGGAGGGTCTGCGGGTGGACCTCGAACTGACGGGCGACCACCGAGATCATGTAATAGGCCGAATCCTTGCGACGGCGCATGCTGCCTCGCTCACTTCCACAGATCGCGGCGGAGATCCTCCCCGCTCTCGAGGCCCCCGAGCTCCTCGAGAAGCCGCCGCGCGCGATCGCCCCCGGTGCGGGGCGTCGCGATCCGGGTCTCGACGTAGTGATCGCCGCGCGCCGTGCCGCGCAGGGAAGGGGCTCCCTTGCCGCGCAACCGGAATCTCTGGCCCGTCTCGGTGCCCGGGGGGATGCGCATACGGGCCCGCCCGTCGATCGTCGGAACTTCGAGGCGCGCGCCGAGAGCCGCTTCGGACACCGTGATCGGCACGGTGCAGTGGATGTTATCACCGATCCGCCGGAAGAAAGGATGCGGTGAAACGCGCGTGACGAGAAAGAGATCGCCCGGCGGACCGCCGTTGCGGCCGGCGCGTCCCTGTCCCGCGATCCGCACGCGCGATCCGTCGTCCACGCCGGCCGGAAGCTCGACTTCGACGCGCTCGCGGCGCGTCAGCACGCCGGCTCCGGCGCAGGAGCCGCAGCCGTCCCACGCCAGCGCGCCTTCTCCTTCGCAGCGCGGACAGGCGGCCGTCAGGCGCAGTGGCCCCGGCAGGCGGCTGATGCGTCCGGTGCCGGCGCAGTCGGCGCACGGACGCCGCTCGACCGCCGGCACGCGCCCGGATCCCTGGCACCGGCCGCACGGCGTCTCGGCGTCGATTTCGATTTCGGTCGAAAGGCCCCGGAGCGCGTCGAAGAAGCCGACGGCGATGGTGCGGGTGACGTCGTCGCCGCGCCGCGGCGCGTGCCGCGGCCGGGGCTCCTCCTGGCGAGGATGGAAGAACTCGGTGAAGAACGAGGCGAAGGCGCCGGGATCGCCGACTTCGAACGGTCCCTCGCCGTCGAAGCCGGCCACCGCCGTGTCGGAGGCCGGCGCGAACCCTCCGGGCGCGGGGTTCTCGATGTCGCGATCGTAAGCGCGCCGCCTCTGCGGATCGCTGAGGACTTCGTAGGCCTCGCTGATCCGCTTGAAGCGATCCTCCGAGCGCCTGTCACCGGGATTGAGGTCCGGGTGATGACGCCGCGCCAGGCGCTTGTAGGCCCGCTTGACGTCGGCGAGCCGCGCCTTGCGATCCAGGCCGAGCGTCTGGTAGTGGTTCATGCCCCGTTCCTCAACGCACGCGGATGGGAACGGCGGCCGCCCGGCCCTTCTCGGACTTGGGCAGGCGGACCTCCAGCACCCCGTGCTCCAGGCGGGCTTCGACGCCCCGCTCGTCCACCCCGCCCGGCAGGCGGAAGGATCGGAGGAAGCGGCCGTACGAACGCTCGACACGCAGCGGCTCGCCGCGGCGCATCTCGGGGGCCTGCGGCCTCTCCCCCTCGAGCACGAGGCGTCCCGGCTCGACGCGCAGCTTGAGGTGCGAGCGCGGCACCCCGGGGACTTCCGCGGTCAGGACGTACGCGCCGGTCTCCTCGCGCAGATCGGCGGCGGGGGCCCAGCCGGCGAGGCCGGCTTCGTCATCGGCGACACCGCCGTGCCGGAGCGTGCTCTCGAACACGCGGTTGAGCCGGTCCTTCAACCCCGCCAGCTCGCGCAGGGGATCCCAGGCCGCCGCGGGAGCCGCGGCGGCACGGGTGGGCCGGGAGCCGCGGCCGCCGCGGCGGATCAACGCTTCCCCTCGTCGACGTCGACGTACTCGGCGTCGATGACGTCGCCCTGCTTCTTCGCCTCGCCCGAGGCGTCGTCGCCGGGCGCCCCGCCGTCCGACGGTGCGCCGCCGTCCCCGGCCGGTCCGCCGGTCCCGCCCGGCGCCCCGGTCTTGTACAGGTGCTCGGCGAGGCGGTGGCTGGCACGGTCGAGCTCCTTCAGCGCGGTGTCGATGGCGTCCTTCGAGCCGCCCTGCATTGCTTTGCGGACCTCCTCGATGGCGGCGCGGATGGAACGCTCGTCTTCTTCGCCGACCTTGTCCTTGTTCTCCTCGAGGAGCTTCTCGATCTGGTAGACGCGCGAGTCGGCGGTGTTGCGCGATTCGATCTCCTCGCGCCGCCGCTTGTCCTCGTCGGCGTGCTCGCCGGCCTCCTTCACCATCCGGTCGATGTCGTCCTTGGCGAGGGTGCCGGTGCCGCTGATGGTGATGCGCTGCTCCTTCGACGTCGCCATGTCCTTCGCCGACACGTTGAGGATGCCGTTGGCGTCGATGTCGAAGGTGACCTCGATCTGCGGCACGCCGCGCGGCGCCGGCGGGATGCCCACCAGGTGGAAGCGGCCGAGAGTGCGGCTGTCGCGCGCCATCTCGCGCTCCCCCTGCAGGACGTGCACCTCGACGCTCGTCTGGCTGTCCGCCGCGGTCGAGAACATCTCGGATTTGCGCGTCGGGATGGTGGTGTTGCGCTCGATGAGCCGGGTCATCACGCCGCCGAGCGTCTCGATGCCGAGCGACAGGGGCGTCACGTCGAGGAGGAGCAGGTCCTTGACCTCGCCGGCGAGAACACCGGCCTGGACCGCGGCGCCGATGGCCACGACCTCGTCCGGGTTGACGCCCTTGTGGGGCTCCTTGCCGAAGAAGCTCTTCACCAGCTCCTGGATCTTCGGGATGCGCGTGCTGCCGCCGACGAGGACCACCTCGTCCACGTCGGAGGGCTTGAGCCCGGCGTCCTTGAGGGCGCGCTCCACCGGCGGGATCGAGCGCTGGAAGAGATCGCCGGCCAGGCGCTCGAACTGCGAGCGCGACAGCTTGCGCGTCAGGTGCCTCGGCCCCGTGGCGTCGGCGGTGATGAACGGCAGGTTGATCTCCGTCTCGGTGACCGTGGACAGCTCCATCTTGGCCTTCTCCGCCGCCTCCTTCAGGCGCTGCAGGGCCATGCGGTCCTTCGAGAGGTCGATGCCGTTTTCCTTCTTAAACTCGTCGACGATCCAGTCGATGATCACCTGGTCGATGTTGTCGCCGCCGAGGTGCGTGTCGCCGTTGGTGGACTTCACCTCGACGACGCCGTCCCCGACCTCGAGGATGGAGATGTCGAAGGTGCCGCCTCCGAAGTCGTACACGGCGATGGTCTCGTCTTTCTCCTTGTCGAGGCCGTAAGCGAGCGCCGCCGCGGTCGGCTCGTTGACGATGCGCTCGACCTCGAAGCCGGCGATGCGCCCGGCGTCCTTGGTGGCCTGGCGCTGCGCGTCGTTGAAGTAGGCGGGCACGGTGATGACCGCGCGTGTCACCTTCTCGCCGAGGTAGTCCTCGGCCGACTGCTTCATCTTCTGGAGGATCGCCGCGGAGATCTGCTCGGGCGAGTGCTCCTTGCCGCGGATGCGGACCTTCACCGCCTGGCCGGGACCGCCCGCGACGCGGTACGGCACCATCTTCATCTCTTCGCTCACCTCGTCCATGCGGCGTCCCATGAACCTCTTGATCGAGAAGATGGTGTTCTCGGGGTTGGTGATCGCCTGTCGCTTGGCGACCTGCCCGACCAGCTGCTCTCCCTTGTCGGTGAACGCCACCACCGACGGCGTCGTGCGGGACCCTTCGGCGTTCTGGATCACGACCGGCTTGCCGCCTTCCATCACGGCGACGACCGAGTTGGTCGTGCCGAGGTCGATTCCGATGATCTTGCTCATGAGTGAAGACCTCCCAGGGCGACCCGCTGTTGTTCCGGCTCCGGGGCCCGCCTCAGTCGATGCACAGTATAGGAGTTGAGTGTCTTATTGTCAAGTTAGCGAAAGGCCTGACAGGCTTGCTTTTCAGGGAGTTAGGGGGTAACACCCTCGTTCGTGGCGAGAGAAAACCCGTCCTGGGTCACCTTGTAGGCGAAGGGCTGTCCGGCAGTGTCACGCAGCGCCGGGAGCCCGAGGAACCCTTCATTGACGAGCAGCGAAAGGTCTGCCGGGAACCCCCGGTTGAGCAGGTAGTACACGTGGATCGCACCGTCCACGCGCTGCAGGCGGGAGCGCGACAGGGCGGTCAGGACACGCTGTTCGTCGGCGTGTCCGAGGAACGGTTCGAGCGTCACCACGAGCCCCTCCCCCGCGACGTAGCGGGGGATCTCCGGGAGCAGCCGATAGAGGAAGGCGCCGCCGGCTGCGAGCACGAGCAGGAGCGACGCGAAGCCAAGAAGGATCGGCGCGCCCTGTCCGGTCCGGACGCGGGCCGGCTTCGCCTGCGGAGCGGCGGCGGAGGACGGCGCCTTCGCCGCCGGCGCGGGAACCACGCGCCCCTCCTCGAGCAGCTGCCGGCTGATGAGCTCGTAGAGCGTGCGGCAGGTCTCGAACTCGCTCAGGGCGGAGCGATCGACGATCTCCTGCACCGGGCGCTTGCCGTCGACGAGCCCGTAGACCAGCCGCTCGGTGTCGTTCAGCGTGACCGCTCCCGCCGCCTCGTCGTCGGTCCCCGCCGCGGCGGTGCGGCCGGTCTTGGCGATCTCGACGTTGGCGTGGCGCCACACGGCGTTGAGGGAATGGATTCCCTTCTCCACCATCGGCCACTCGTCGAGGATCCGGGCCCCTTCCATCAGGATGCTCTCGGCCGACATCGGCGAGACCAGGTCGCGGTCGTCGTCGATCTTCGCCTCCTGGTTGAACTGGTACGAACCCGCGGTCCAGCGGAACAGCCGGTACACCAGCTGGCTGATCTGCACCTGCAGCGCCTGGGAGAGGCCGTCGGCGTCGAGGAACTGACCCTCCACGAGGATCGTCCCGAGGCGCTTGTGGGTGCTGCGCTGCTGACGGAGCGCGTCCTGCAGCTGGGCGTCGCTGAGGCGGCCCGACTTGACGAGCACCGTGCCCAGCCGATCCTCGATGCGGCGCACCGTCGAGTCCGCGCCGACCACGCTGCCGTCCGCGAAGGCGACGGTCACCGTCTCCTGATCGTTCTTCAGCGTCAGCACGCCGGTCTTCTTCTGGATGCCGATGAGCTGGAAGATATCGGCGAGGCTGAAGTCCTGGAGGGTCCCCTGCAGCGCCACGCTCTTCTCCTACTCGGCCGCATCCTGGCGGGAAAGATTGGCCATGAGCCACACGGTGACCCCGAGCACCGCGAGCAGGAGTGTCCCGGGGCCAAGAGCCGACGCCTCGATCGCTCCCGGCGGCGCGAGGAAGCGCCCGCGCAGGAGGAGTCCCGACCAGACGACGCCCCACCCGGCGAGAAGCGCCGCGCCGAGGAGCGCCCGCCCTCCCATCACCTGGCCGCAGCCCGGCAGGACGAGGCTGGCCAGCCGCGTCTCGAGGAAGACGCGACGCCGATAGCGCACCACATCCGCCAGCTTCTGATCGCGCACGCTCGGCGCCACGCCGTCGCGCAGCAGGAACAGATGCACGCACTGCGCGCAGTGGCCGGCGTGCTTGGTGGTCATCTGGCACTTGCGGCAGTAGGCGCGCCCGCAGCGCTGGCAGCGCAGGGCGCGGGGGCCGCGCGGCGCCAGCAGCAGACCGGGAACGAGCAACGCCGCGAGCAGCCCGGCCGCCGCCGCGAGGCCGGTGGCGTTGGTCACCCCGGCTCGCAAGAAGCTCGAGGCGCCCCCGGCGAGGCGCAGGCGCAGCGCGCGCGAGACGATCTCACGCTGCGGCCAGCGCGCTTCCTGCGGGGCGCGGCGCGCCGCATTGGCGGCGGCGGATCCGGTTCCGAGCAGCCGATCGACCTCCGCGGCGTCGATCTTTCGGGCCTGGTTCAGCGCCGCATCGGCAGCCTCCATGTTGAAGGTCTCGAGGAAGGCGAGGTGGCTGTCGTAAAGGGCCAGCATCAGCTTCGGATCGGCCTCCGAGGCCTTCTTGTAGAGCGCCTGCGCGGTCGAGAACTCCTGCCGCAGGGCGTGCAGGTTCCCCAGGTTGACCATGGCCCGGGCGTCGTTCGGATTGATCTCGAGGACGCGCTTGTACATCGCCATCGCCTCGTCGAGCCGGCCGCCGACGCGGTAGGCGGACCCGAGGAGGAACGGGTAGATCGGATCGCCGGGGTGCTCCTTCATGGAGGCCCGGAGCGCCGGCTCGTGCCGCAGGTCCGGGCCGGCGCGCGCCGCCTGCAGGAGCGCCCGCGCTCCGGGATCGGTCGTGGTGTCGGCGTGCCATGCGACCGCGGCGCCGAAGGCGCCGGCGAGGACGAGGCCGGCGAGGGCGCAGGCGATCACCACGCGCTCGGAGCGCTCGATCCACGCGAACAGCAGCGCCCCCCAGAAGGCGGGAGCCCAGGCCAGCGGCAGGGGCAGAATCAGCGGCAGCGCGAGGATCGCGCCGCCGAGCAGTCCCGCCGCCGCGGGGGACATCCGGCCGGTGAGGCGCTCCTGGAGATCGTGGACGAAGGCCGGGCGCGCCTTCAGCCCGATGAGGACGAGCGCCAGCACCAGCCCGCCGACGATGCCGAGATACAGCGCGACGACCAGCGCGCCGGAGAGATAGAAGAGGAGCTCGGGATCCTGGAAGAGGCCGAACACCCCGTCGCGCAGGGCGCGCAGCCCCCCCGCGAGGTCGCCCTGCCGGAGCAGGAGCCCGGCGAGCGTGAAACGGGCGTCGGCGCGACCCGGGTCGAAGCGCAACGACAGCCGCACCTGGTCGAGCGCCGATTCCATCTCGCCGTCGCGCCGGGCCCGGCGGGCTCCCGCGAGGAAGGCGGCGGCGATCTCCGGGGAGGCGCGCAGCCCCTCCCGCTCCATGAAGGCGAGCGCCTGATCGACGAGAGCGGCGGACTCGCGGGTCGCGCCGCGCTGCCGGAGCGTCTGGTTCTTGAACCAGAACTGGTTGATGAGGACTTCGCGGGCGTTCACCCCCGGGCCCGCGGCGACGGCCGCGGAGGCTGGCGCCGGAGAAGCCGGCGTCGTCGGGGCGGCATTCGGATCGATGCGGATCACCTCCGGCTCGGCCGGGGGGTTCGGATCGGTCCGGGCGAAAGACGGGACGATCAGCGCGACGGTGAGCGCGGCGAGCGCGGCCGCGCGTCGCGCGATCGGGAGCCCCGCGCGTGGCGTCACCGGTCCGCCCGCTTCCGCCCCGTCTGCGTCAGGGGCGCCCGCCGGCCTTGGAGCGGACCGCGACATACTGCATCTGAAGGTCCCCGATGAGGCCTTCGAGCAGCTCCTGTTCGTCCGCGGTGAGGTTCCCGACGGTTTTCGCGCGCAGCGCCTGCAGCAGATCGATCATCTGCTGCGCCCCCTCCAGATCGACCTCGATCTGGCCGCTCAGCGGGTGGCGCGAAGCCCCGAGGTTGGCGGCCGCCTGGCGGGCGAGGTTGACGACGAGATTCTGGAAGTGGGCCGAGACCACCGGATCGGCCGCGGGACCCGTCGGCACAGCCGGGGCGCGGTGCGCCGCTTCGGCCGGCGCCGCGGGCGTCGCGGGGATCGCGACGGAAGCGGGCGGCGCGGTTCCGACGTTCGCCGCCGCCTCCTCGGCCGGGTGATCCGGCTGGCGCGGCTCCCCGTCCGGCGTGAAGGTGCGGCGATCGATGACGCGGACGGGTTCGTTGCGTCGCGGGTGCTCGCCGTGGTCGTTCATGGAATGACTTTCATGGGCTGCGCCGAAGGCTCGATCATCCCCGGACGGCGCGGCGGATGGTAGCATCGGCGCCGACGCCGTGACAAGAAGCGCACGCGTCCGGAATCGCGTGCAGCGCGCGGGAGGAAAGAATGTCGGAAGCCATCCGGCTGCGGGAGATCCTGGCGCGCCTGCGCGGACCCGACGGCTGCCCCTGGGATCGCGAGCAGACCCTCGCCACGCTCCGGACGTTCCTCGTCGAAGAGTCGTACGAGGTCATCGACGCCATCGACCGGGACGACCTCCCCGGACTCAAGGAGGAGCTCGGGGATCTCCTGCTGCAGATCGTCTTCCAGAGCCGCATCGCCGAGGAGCAGGGGGCGTTCGACTTCGAAGAGGTCATGCGCGCCGGGGCCGACAAGCTGGTCCGCCGCCATCCGCACGTGTTCGGGGAGGAGCGTCTCGACACCTCCGCCGAGGTGCTGCGCCAGTGGGAGGAGATCAAGAGCGAGGAGCGGCGCCGCCGCGGGGGCGGCTCGATGTTCGCGTCGGTCCCGCCGGGTCTGCCGGCGCTCCTCAAAGCGCTGCGGCTGTCGGCGAAGGCGGCCCGCGTCGGGTTCGACTGGCCGGACGGCGCCTCTCTCTGGTCCAAGGTCGAGGAGGAGCTGGCGGAGCTCAAAGAAGCGCAGGCGCGCGGCAATCGGGAGGCGGTGGCCGAGGAGATCGGCGACCTGCTGTTCACGCTCGCCAACGTCGCCCGCCAGGCCGACCTCGATCCGGAGCAGGTCCTGCAGGAGGCGAACCGGAAGTTCCTGGATCGCTTCCGCTACGTGGAGGAAGGGCTGCGCCGCGAAGGCCTCGAGCCCGCGCCGGAGCACCGCGATCGCATGGAGGCGTTGTGGGAGGAGGCGAAGAAAACGCTCAGAAGAACTTCGCCTGGCCGAACCGCCCCATCCGGCGGAACTTCTGGTAGCGCGCCTCGACCCGGTCCGACTCGGACCGGGCGGTGAGCTCGGCGAGCGCCCCGCTCAGGTACTCGTCGAGGATCTGCGCCTGGCGTCCGGGGTCGGCCTGCGCGCCGCCCGGCGGCTCGGGGACGATGTCGTCGATGATCTCCAGCTCGCGCAGATCGGGCGCGGTCACGCGCATGGCTTTCGCCGCGTCGCGCGCCTTCCCCTGGTCCGACCAGAGGATCGCCGCGCATCCCTCGGGGCTGATCACCGAGTAGACCGAGTGCTCCAGCATCAGGATGCGATCGCCGACGGCAATCGCCAGCGCGCCACCGCTGCCGCCTTCGCCGGTCACCGTCACCACGATCGGCACCTTGAGCCGCGCCATGACGCGCAGGCTGTGGGCGATCGCCTCCGCCTGGCCGCGCTCCTCGGCGCCGCGCCCGGGGTAGGCGCCCGGCGTGTCCACGAAGGTGAAGATGGGGCGGTCGAACTTCTCGGCCATCTCCATCACCCGGATCGCCTTGCGGTAGCCCTCGGGGCGCGGCATGCCGAAGTTGCGGCGCACCTTCTCCTTGGTGTCGCGTCCCTTCTGGTGCCCCACCACCATCACCGGCATGCCCTTGTAGAGCGCGAAGCCGGCGACGATCGCGGGATCGTCGGCGTACTTGCGATCGCCGTGCACCTCGCGGAACTCGGTGAAGAGCAGATGGATGTAATCGAGCGTGTAGGGACGGCGCGGGTGGCGCGCGACGAGGGTGCGCTGCCACGGCGTGAGGCGGCCGTACACCTCCTGCCGCATCGTTTCGAGCCGCCGCTGCAGCCGTCCGAGATCCTCCGAGCGATCCTCCCCGCCGGGGATGCCGGACAGCTCCTCGATCTTCTTCTCGAGATCGCGGAGCGGCCTCTCGAAGTCGTCTTCCTCGAGCGCCATCGTCGTTCATTCGAACACAGCGACCCACCGTCAAGCAACGAAAAAGCAATGCCCCACAACCGCAGTCCGATCTCCGCCCGCGCGCGACGCCGTGGTGCAGGCGCTCTCGGGGGCGTCAACGGAAGAGGTGTTGCGACGTTCCGCGCGCGAGACGCGCGTTGTCGGGTGGAGGTGACTTCAGGCGCGCGGGTGGGTTTTCCGATACACGCGCTTCAACCGATCCTTGTTGACGTGCGTGTAGATCTGCGTCGTGGAAATATCACTGTGACCGAGCATCACCTGCACCGACCGCAGATCGGCGCCGCGCTCGAGCAGGTGCGTCGCGAACGTGTGGCGGATGACGTGCGGGCTGAGCCGTCCGCGCAGCCCGGCGGCGGCGCCGTGGTCCTTCAGGATCTTCCAGAGTCCCTGGCGGGTCATCGCGCCGCCGCGATTGTTCAGGAACAGCGCCTGGTGCTTCTGCCCGCGCAGGAGCGACGGCCGCGTCGTCGTCAGGTACAGGCGCAGACGGTCGAGGGCGGCCCCGTTGATCGGGACGAGACGCTCCTTGCTCCCCTTCCCGATGCAGCACAGGATCTTCGTGTCGAAGTTCGCATCGCGCAGCCGCAGCGAGATCAGCTCCGAGACCCGGATGCCGGTGGCGAACAGCAGCTCGAGCATCGCGCTGTCGCGCCGCCCGAGGGGCGTGGCCGTGTCGGGGGCGGCGATGAGTCGATCGATCTCCTCGAGCGTCAGGAAGCGCGGCAGGCGCTTGGAGGTGCGCGGCGGGCGCACCTGCGCCGTCGGATCGCTCGTCACGACCTTCGTCGCCAGAAGGTACCGGTAGAAGCCGCGCACGGCGTTGAGATTCCGGGCCACCGAGGTGGACTGCAGGCCGTTCGAGGAGAGCGTGCGCGTGAACTCGTCGATCTCGCCGCGCTTCACCTGCCGGGCCGTGCGTCCCTTGCGCTCGAGGAAGCGCTCGAACTTCTGCAGGTCCTGGCGATAGGCGATGACCGTGTTCGCGGCCATCCCCCGCTCCGCTGTCAGGTGGTGGAGGTACTCGTCGATCACGCCGCGGTTCTTCACGGGACGGGATGGCGCAGGACGAAGGTGACGGGGCCGTCGTTCACGAGCTCGACATCCATGTGCTCGCGGAACCGCCCGGTCTCGACCTTGAGCGGTGTCCTGCGCAGGCGCTCGACGAAGGCGTCGAACAGCACGCGCGCCTGGTCCGGCGGCGCGGCGTACTCGAACCCCGGCCTGCGTCCCCGGCTCAGGTCCCCTGCCAGCGTGAATTGCGACACGATGAGGAGATCCGCCCCCACCTCGAGAGCCGAACGATTCATGCGACCGTCGCTGTCGTTGAAGACGCGCATCTCTACCACCTTGGCCGAAAGCCAGTCAAGGTGCTTCTCGTCGTCGTCGCGCTCGATGGCGACGAGCACCAGGAGTCCCGCGCCGATTTCACCGACCGTCTCCCCCGCCACGCGCACCGAGGCCCGCGACACGCGCTGGACCACGGCGATCACCGCGCGCTCCGGCGCACGCGTCGCCTCACGAGCGGCCCCGGCGGCGCAGGAAAGCCGAGGCGACGAGCTTCAGCTCGCCGCTGCCGGTCACGAGCGCCGTCAGGATGTACACCGTCCACCCCGAAGAGATGAGCGCCATGAGGAACGCCAGCTTCACCGGGAATCCCTGGTGCGCGAACGGATCGAGGTACGGTCGCAGCAGCAGAAGGGTTCCGGCCATGGTGCCGGCGGCGAGCACCGTCCGCAGCAGGCAGGCGCGCACCGGACGATCGATGAACTCGCCGAAGCGGCGGCGCAGCAGGAACCCCAGGAGCGCCGCATCGACAAAAGCGCTGAGCGCCGTCGAGAGCGCGATGCCGCTGTGCTGCAGGGGACCGCGCAGCGCGAAGTTCAATCCGAGGTGCAGGCTGAACGTTGCGAGCCCCACCTTCACCGGCGTGCGGGTGTCGCGATGCGCGTAGAACGCCGTCGCCAGCACGTTCACCGCCGCGTACGGCAGCAGCCCCAGGCTGTAGCAGGCGAGCGCCTCGGCGGTGAAGCGGGTGTCGTCGGCGCCGAACTTTCCGTTCTCGAACAGCACGTGGA
Organism: Verrucomicrobiia bacterium; assembly: GCA_035638075.1. Lineage (GTDB taxonomy): Bacteria > Acidobacteriota > Polarisedimenticolia > Gp22-AA2 > Gp22-AA2 > DASRAU01. Next base: position 67,189 of record DASRAU010000026.1, on the reverse strand, counting down.
TGATCGGCATCCGCAAGAGGATGAGTCCCGTGGTCGCGGGGATCGTGACGAAAAGGAGAAGACGCATCGCCGTGGAGAGCGTTCGCAGCACTTCCTCGCGATCCCCTTCCACCGCGGCCTTCGACAGCGTGGGCAGGATCACGGTCGACAGGCTGATGCCGAAGACGCCGAGGGTCAGCTCGGTCACGCGGTTGGCGTAATACAGGAAGGAAGCGCTTCCCTCGCGCAGCGAGGTCGCGAACAGCGAGTCGACCACCAGGTTGATCTGCGTGATGCCGACCCCGAACAGGCGCGGCAGCATCAGGCGCCCGACCTCGCGCACGCCGTCGCGATCGAGCGGGCGCGGCCACTCGAAGCGGAAGCCGTGACGCAGGAGCGCCGGGACCTGGATGACGAGCTGCAGCACGCCGCCGACGAGGACGCCCGTCGCCAGCCCGAAGGCCGGGTCGCGGAACGAGTGCCGGAACAGCAGCCCGCAGCCGATGATCGACAGGTTCAGCAGGACCGGCGTGAAGGCGGGCAGCGCGAACGACCCGAAGGCATTCAGGATCGCCGCCGCGAGCGCCGACAGCGAGATGAAGAAGATGTACGGCCACATCACCCGGTTGAGCGCGACGGTCAGCTCGATCTTCCCCGGCGTGTCCCCGTAGCCCCACGCGAGGCCGTGCACGATGAGCGGCGACATCAGGACGCCGCCGACCACCAGGATTCCGAGCACCGCCGTGAGGATCGATCCGACCGAGGCGGCGAAGCGCCACATCGCCGCGTCGTCCCCGCGCTTCATGTAGCGCGTGAAGGTGGGAACGAAGGCGGAGGTGAGCGCTCCCTCCGCGACCAGCCGGCGTAGGAGATTTGGGATGCGGTAGGCGATGATGAAAGCGTCGGCCGAGTAGGTCGCGGCGGCGCCGAGCAGCTCCGCCTGCAGCCGGTCGCGGAAATACCCCGCCACCCGGCTGAGCATCGTCATCATGCTCATCGAGCCGGCGGCGCGAAGCAGCTTGTGATCGCCTTCCTGCACCGGCGGGTCCCTCCGAGAGCGCGCGGAGTCTAAGTCATCGCTCCGGATGGATTCAACGCCGATCCCACCGTCGAGCGGGCGCGCGGAATCGGCGGTAGTGGTAGGCTGTGCGCCACACGAGAGCCATCGGAGACAGGGGGCAAGAGATGGGCAGCGTCAACAAAGTCATCCTCGTCGGCAATCTCGGTCGCGACCCGGAGGTGCGCTACACCCAGGGCGGCGCGGCGGTCGCGAACTTCACGCTCGCCACGAACGAAGTGTGGAACGACAAGTCGGGGGCGCGGCAGGAGCGCACCGAGTGGCACCGCATCGTCGTCTGGGGCAAGACGGCCGAGATCGCCAAGGAGCACCTCAGCAAGGGGAAGCAGGTCTACATCGAGGGCTCGATCCAGACGCGCCAGTGGGACGACCGCGAGGGGAACAAGCGGACCACGGTCGAGATCAAGGCGCAGCGCCTGGTGATGCTCGGCCGCGCCGGCGGGATGGGCGAAGGCGGCGGCGAGATGCGCGGTGGCGGCTCTCCCGGGCCGGATGTCGTGATGGACGAGGCTCCGCCCGACGACGACATTCCTTTCTAGCGGGAAAAACGCGCTTCGGATCTGGTTAGGAGGACGCGCCGGTCTTCGTGCGCGCCTCGGCGGCGTACTCCGAGTCGGGGTACTTGTCGAGCAGGCTCCTGTAACTGGCCGCCGCGGCATCCTTCTGCCCCAGCGCCTCCTGGCAGCGGGCCGCCCCCAGGAGCCCCTCCTCGGGTGGCATCGATCCCGACGCATCGGACGCGATCTGCTGGTAGAGCGTCAGCGCGTCGGCCGGGCGTCCCTGCGCCTCGCGCAGGCGGGCCAGCCGCAGCCGGGCCGAGCCGCCGAGAAGCCCCTCCGGATCCTGCTTGACCACCGCCTCCAGCGCCGTGGCCGCGTCGTCCGCTTTGCCGAGATCGGCGAGCGCCGATCCCTTGTAGAGCTGCGCGGTCAGGACCGCGTTCGAGGATCCGCCGTTCTTGAGGATGGCGTCGGCGAGATCGACGACCTTTTTCGAGCGCTCCTCGGTGGAGGTGAAGGTCGGCACGCCGGCCCGGTTGTTCCCCAGGTCCTCGACGGTCGCGACGATCGAGCCGTTGGCGGCGGTGATGAGGTCGCCGACGCGGCGCGCCCCCTCGCCCTGGCGGTTGGCCCACCAGGCCCGGCCGGCGAAGCCGAGGACGAGGACCGCGACGCCGATCGCCGCCATCATCGTCACCGAGCGGCGGTTCTCGCCGACATAATCGGCCGCCGACTCCATCGCGGAGGCCAGGTCGTTGCGCTTGATCTGGTGCCGTTCTTCCTTCTTCATCGTGCTCTCCCCGACTTCGAAAACCGCTCCCGGCGCGCCGCGTGGTGGGCCTGGGCAGAATTGAACTGCCGACCTACGGATTAGGAATCCGCCGCTCTATCCATCTGAGCTACAGGCCCGTCGGCGCCGCGGCCTCAGAACTGGATGAGGCTCATGACGTCCATGCCCAGCAGACGCGCCCGCCCCTCGAGGAAGGTCAGTTCCACGAGGAACCCGGCGCCCACCACTTCCGCCCCCAGCCGCTCCGCCAGCTTGCGGGTCGCCGCGGCGGTGCCGCCGGTCGCCAGCAGGTCGTCCACGATGAGCACCCGCTCGCCGCGCGCCAGGCTGTCGACGTGGATCTCGAGACGGTCCTTGCCGTACTCGAGCGCGTACTCCTCCGAGGCCGTCTTCCACGGGAGCTTCCCGGGCTTGCGCACCGGCACGAAGCCGGCGCCCAGGCTCATGGCGATCGCCGGCGCGAAGATGTAGCCGCGCGATTCGATCCCCACCACCTTGGTGATGCCGCTCTTGCGGAAGGGCAGCGCCAGCCTGTCGAGCGCCTCGCGCAGGGCCTCGGAATCCTGGAGCAGGGGCGTGATGTCGCGGAAGAGGATGCCCGGCTTGGGGAAATCGGGCACGTCCCGGATCAGGCTGCGGAGATCCACGTGGCTGCGCGGGGAACGGTCAGTGTCGGATTTCAAAGCGCGTCACCGTCTCCTCGAGCGTCGTCTCGCTGACCTCGATCCCGTCCACGCGGCCGGCCGCCGGGCCCTGCCGCAGGTCCGCGATGAAGGTCGCGAGGTCCTCCGCCTCGCCCGCGGCCACCGCTTCGACCCTGCCGTCGACCAGGTTCCTCACCCAGCCTCGCAGGCCGCGGTGCCGGGCCGCCCGCTCGGCGAAATAACGGAAGCCGACCCCCTGAACGATGCCTCGAATCAGCAGGCGTTTCGCCGTCATGGGGTCCCGGCATGGTCGGGGCGAGTGGATTTGAACCACCGACCCCTTGGTCCCGAACCAAGTGCGCTACCAGGCTGCGCTACGCCCCGACCTTGCTTGAGCGAGGCGCCCTTATAGCACGCCCATTTCCTTTGCGTCAAACCTCGGATTGACGGGGGTTGCGCGGGCCGCGCGCCCTCCGAAGCGCCTCGTCCGCCGCGTCGCGGAGGACGGGATCGGGGTCTTTGAGCAGGCCCTCGGCGGCGCCGAGGGCGGCCTCGTCGGAGATGTTGGCCGCCACGGCGAGGGCGTTCCGCAGCACGCCGCGCCGCCCCGGGCGCTCGAAAGGGGTGCCTTCGAAGCGGGTCTCGAAAGCCGTTTCGTCCAGCCGCAGCAGGTCGGCGAGGGTCGTCTCGCGCAACACCCTCCCCGGAAGGAAGGCCGGGTCGGCCACGGGCTCCGCCTTGTGGTTCCAGGGGCAGACCTCCTGGCAGACGTCGCAGCCGAAGACCCAGTCCCCGAGATCCCCTGCCGATCCCGGGCCGAGGTTTCCCTTCAGCTCGATGGTCAGGTAGGAGATGCAGCGGTTCGAGTCCACGACGTATGGTTCGAGAATCGCCCCCGTCGGGCAGTCGTCGATGCAGGCCGTGCAGGTGCCGCAACGATCCTCGATCGGCGTTCCCGGCTCGAGATCGAGGCTCGTGAGGATCTCGCCGATCAGGAACCAGGAAGGCCCTCCGTCCCGGATCAGGTTCGTGCTCTTTCCGAACCAGCCGAGCCCGGCACGCGCGGCCAGCTCGCGCTCGAGAATCGCGCCGGTGTCCACGTAGGCGCGGCTCTCAACCCCGGGCGCCTCACGCCGCAGGAACGCTTCGAGCGCTTCGAGACGCTCGAGGAGCGTCACGTGATAGTCGGGTCCGAGGGCGTAGCGGGCGACATGCGGGACGAGCCCCTCCTGCTCATGGCGATCGCCGGCATACGGCAGATAGGGCTGGGCCACGACGATGGCGGTCCGGGCCCACGGGAAGCGCACGGTCAGGTCGACGCTGTCCTTCGCCGTGCGCTCCATCCACCAGGTCATGCCGGCGCCGCGGCCGCGCGCCAGCCAGTCGTGAAGCGCCGCGGCGTGAGCCGACGGACCGATGCGCGCGAACCCGAGGGGGCCGAGGCCGATCTCGGCGGCGCGCTGCCGCAGGCGGGCGGCGAGCGGCGCGAGGGACATGGATGCTTACGCCAGCAGGCGCGCCGCGTCCGGGTCGAGGATGGCCCGCCGCCAGCGGCGCAGCCCCGGGATCGGATCCCCGCCGTCGAGGGCGGCCATGCCGCGATCGGCGAGCGCGTCGAGGGTGGATTGCGGGAAGAGGACCCCGGGATCGAGCCCGAGCTCCGCGGCGCGCTCGCGCCGCCAGGCGCGCAGGCGCTCCACGCGCACGCGGAAGGCGGTGGTGCGCCGCCGCCCCTGCCCTTTCGGCGGCTTCGGCCGCTCCCCCTCGGGGACGGCCATCGCCCGCGCCACCGCGTCGAGCACCAGCGGCCCGATGCGGCGCCGCACGAGCGGCGTGAATCCCTTCAGGCCGTCGAGGTCGGCCGCGGCCTTCGGCAGGCGGCGCGCCAGCGCCAGGAGCGTTTCGTCCGAGACGATGCGGAACGGCGGCACGTCGGCGTTGCGGGCCCGCTCGTCGCGCATCGCGGTCAGCTCCTTGAGCGCGGCGGCGGCCGTGGGCTCCAGATCGCGCGCCCCCTTGATGCCCCAGAAGTCGTCCGGGTCGAACGAACGCGGCGGCCACGACCGGCGGGCGATGTGCTCGAACTCCTCGCGGGCCCACTCCAGCCGGCCCCGCTCGCGCAGGTCGCCTTCGAGCACGTGCTGCAGCCGGATGAGGTGCATGACGTCCTCGGCCGCATAGGCGCGCTGCCGGTCGGTGAGCGGCCGGCGCGACCAGTCGTCCCGCTGGCACCCCTTGTCGAGGGTCACGGCGAAGTACTCCTGCAGGAGCCCGGCCAGACCGACCGATTTCTTGCCGAGGATCTGCGCGGCGATCATCGTGTCGAAGAGCGGGCGCACCTCGAGGCCGAAATCCCGGCGCAGGTAGAGCACGTCCTGCTCGGCCGCGTGCAGCACTTTGCTCGACGGCGCGCCGTGGAGCACCGGCGCGAGCGCCGTCAGATCCTTGAGGGCGATCGAGTCGATGAGCCAGGACTCATGCCCGTCCGAGACCTGGATGAGGCAGCACTTGTGGAAGTAGTGGTAGAACGAGTCGGCCTCGGTGTCCACCGCCAGGGCCTCGGCCCGGGCCAGCTTCGCCGCCGCGTCGGCGAGGCCCTGCTCGGTGTCGACCCAGGTCGGCGGCTGCGGCGCGCTCATTCGGCGAACCCATGGGCGCCGATGAGGCGCACGAAGCGGCAGTCCTCTCCGTCCTCCACCTCGGCGCCGGCCTCGGTGCGGACGAGCGTGCGCACCTTCTGCTGGAAGGCGCTGCCGACCGGGACGACCAGCCGCCGCCCGACCGGGAGCTGATCGAGGAGGGTGCGCGGCACGCGCGGCGCCGCGGCGCTGACGACGATCCCCGCGAAGGGGGCCTCCTCAGGCCAGCCGGCGCTGCCGTCGCCGGCCCGGGCGTTCACGCCCGCGATGCCGGCGCGCTCCCAGTTGGCGCGCGCCCGCTCGAGGAGCGGCTCGAGCCGCTCGACGGTGAACACCTCGCAGCCCAGGCGCCGGAGGATCGCCGCCTCGTAGCCGGAGCCGGTCCCCACCTCGAGCACGCGGTCCCCCGCTTCGATGCCCAGCCGTCCGATCATGCGCGCGACGATGGCCGGATGGGACAGCGTCTGCCCGCAGCCCAGGGGCAGCGCCTCGTCCCCGTAGGCGCGGGCGCTCAGCGCCTCGTCCACGAACAGGTGCCGCGGCACCTCGCCGAACGCGGTGAGGATCGGGCCGTCCGGGATCCCCTGCGCGCGCAGGCGATCGACCATGCGGCCGCGCCGGCGCGCGAAGTCGTCGGGACGGATCAGGCCTCGAGATTCCAGCGGCGCACCTCGTCGAGGACGCGGTGATGAGTCAGGTCCAGGTGCAGCGGCGTGAGGGAAATCAACCCCTCCGCCAGGGCGGCGAAATCGCTTTCCGGGTCTTCTTCCCACTCGGCCGGCGTGCCGCCGATCCAGTAATACGTCCTTCCCTTCGGATCGGCCCGTTCGATGACGCCGCCGGGATAGAGGCGCTTCCCCTGCTTCGTCACCCGCACGCCCTTGGGCGTGCCGCGCGGCACATTGACGTTGAGGAGCGTGTCCGCCGGCATGCCGCGCTCGAGCACTTCCCGCGCGAGCTGCAGCGCGAAACGCCCGGCGGCCGTGAAGTCGGCCTCGCCGTGATCGAGCTGCTGGGAGACGGCGAAGGCGGGCACCGCGATCAGGGTCGCCTCGAACGCGGCCGACACCGTCCCCGAGTAGGTGACGTCGTCGCCGAGATTCGGCCCCTTGTTGATGCCGCTGACGACCAGCGCCGGTCGCCGGTCGGCGAGGACGCTGTGGACGCCGAGATAGATGCAGTCGGTCGGCGTCCCCTGCACGGCGTAGTGCCGCGGGCCCCGCCGCTCGATCCGCAGAGGATGGTTCAGGGTGAGGGCGTGCCCCTGGCCGCTCTGCTCGCGATCGGGGGCGATGACGTAGACCTCGCCCAGGGGCTGCAGCGCCTCTTCGAGGACGCGCAGTCCCTCGGCGTTGAAGCCGTCGTCGTTGGTGATCAGGATGGGGACCCGGTTCATCTCTGCCCGTCTCGCCCGGCCCCGGTCGCCGGCCGCAGGCATGAGCCCCGACCGGGCCGACTGATGCCCCCCGTCGGCCCGGAGGTCCCCACGCAGGTTGGAATCAATTGGTCGGGGCGACTGGATTTGAACCAGCGACCCCTTGCACCCCAAGCAAGTGCGCTACCAGGCTGCGCCACGCCCCGACGTCACTCCCAGTACCCATCACGTGCCGTCATTATAGGGATCCCGGCGCTGGGGTCGCCTGCATCCCGCGCGCTTTCTAGCACGGCACCGATTTCCCGGTCAACATTCGTCTCGATCCTCAGCGCCTTCTCAGTTCCGGCTGGAAACGGCGCGGCGGGCACCCTAGCCTTGAGACGTGCGCCGGGTTTTCGTCCTTTTCCTGCTGCTTTCCGGGCTTTTCGCCGCCGTTCCGCCGTCGATCGTCCTGGCCGGGGATCCCCCGGCCACGGCTCCGGACAGCCCACCGGCCGTCGAGCCGGACCCGGCCGCCGCCGGGCCTGCTCCGGAGGCGGCCCAGGTTCCGGATGCGACCGCCGTCCCGGAGCCGGGCCCGGGCGCAGATGCGGACACCACCCCGGATGCGGCGCTGGACCCATCCGACCCGGAGGGTACGACGCCCGCCGACAAGCCGTACTGGAGGCGGAACCTCTTCAAGCGCATCTTCTCGGACCAGAAATTTCTGTTCACCGACTGGATCGGCCAGGAGGTGCACCGTCCGGCCGTCGTGATGCCGTTCGTCGTCGGCGTCGTTCTCGCCGCGTCGTCACAGGGATCGGATTGGGACAACCCCGACCTCGAGTTCGAGCGCCATGTCTTCTCGTCGGTGGACGCCGAGCACTCGAAGGTCGCCATCGGCTTCACGGAGCTGGGGAACGCCGGGCCCGCGGTGCTGTTCCTCGGAGCCAGCTATCTCATCGGCCGGTTCGGCGGACACGAGCCGCTGGCGGAAGCCTCGAGTCTCTCCGCCGAGGCGCTGCTCGACACGGGCCTCTGGACCACCCTCATCAAGCGCGTGACGGCGCGCACCCGGCCTTCCGCCGGCGGCGAAGGGACCTTCTTCCAGTACCAGCCGCAGGCCGGCCAGTCCAACGCCTCGTTTCCGTCCGGGCATGCCTCCGGCGCGTTCGCGCTGGCCACCGTCTTCTCGGGGATCTACGGCAAGGAGCACCGCTGGGTGTCGTGGGTCTCGTACGGCGCGGCGGGCATGGTCGGCCTCTCCCGCGTCGCGCTCGGCCGCCACTTCACGAGCGACGTCGTGATCGGCAGCGTCATCGGCAACAGCTTCGGCCGCATGGTCCTGGCGCGCCGCGACGGCACGGCGGCGGAGCGGAAAATCCACCCGATGGTCGGTCCGACGTTCGACCCGGAGACCGGCGCGACCGGCGCGCAGGTGTCGCTGAGCTGGTGATCCTCCCGCCCTTGTTTCGTCTGGGTTGATCAGGGGTAGGGCGGCCAGCCCCAGCCGAAGACGAGACCGGCCTGGGCATAGGCGGCGTTCCCCGATGCACCGAACAGATCGAAGTTCGTCGTCCCCATCAGCCGCACATCGAAACCGAGGTTGAAGGTGGCCCCCACCCTCCAGAACATCCCCCCGTGGGCGTAGACGCCGAGCGCCTGCGCGTCGTCGTGGGTGTCCGTGAGGAACTCCGAGTTGATGTCGGATCCGGCCACGACCCACGCCAGGCCGCCGCCGAGGTTCGGCCGGACCCGTCCGCGCCGATCCCAGGTCTGGTTCAGCCCGAACGACAGCTCCGAGACGCGGTTCTCGACCTCGGCCCGCGATGAGAGGAGCGGCTCGATGAAGTCCCCCGTCGCCGACGAGACGAAGATCCCCCCCTCGAGGCGCACCGGCCACCCCTGGGCCGTATAGTCCGCCATGACCCCGAACACGTGCGGACGATCGGTGTCGCCCCACAGGTCATTGCTGAGCGCCCGCTCCCCGAACAAGAAGTTGACGTTTCCTCCGGGCGCTGCGAAAACCGGACCCGCCCCGGCCGGCAGGACCAGGAGGCACAGCAGCAGGAAGCGAACCCGTCGCATGGGCGAAACCTCCGTCGCGCGGATTCTACGCTCGACGGAAGGCGGAGGACGGTCATCCCGTGAAACCTCCTCTATAATCCGCCCCGACCACGCCATGCAGGGAGAGCGAGCATGAAGGCGGTGCGCAAGACCGCGGCCCGGCCGGGGGCCCTGGAATGGGCCGATGTCCCCGTCCCCGCCTGCGGCCCCGAAGACGTCCTGCTTCGTGTGCGCGCCGCCTCGCTGTGCGGCACCGACGCCCACATCTACCAGTGGGATCCCTCCATCGCGGCGAAGATCGCCGGCGCCACCGACAACCTGGCGCGGCCGCTCATCCTGGGGCACGAGTTCTGCGGCGAGGTGGTCGAGGTGGGCCGCGCAGTGAAGGGCGTCGGGTCGGAGAACCGCGAGCCGATCCGGCCGGGCGACTTCGTGTCGGCCGAGTCGCACATCGTCTGCGGCGAGTGCTACCAGTGCCGGCACGGCGAGTTCCATGTCTGCGCCCGCGAGCGCATCATCGGCGTGCACCGCGACGGCGGCTTCGCCGAGTTCATCGCCATCCCGGCCCGCTGCGCCTGGAAGAACGACCCGGCGGTCGTCCCCGTCGAGGTCGCCTGCGTCGAGGAGCCGTTCGGCAACGCCGTGCACGCCGCGACCGAGTACGACCCGCGCGACCGGTCGGTGGTCCTCTTCGGCGCCGGGCCGATCGGTCTCTTCTCGATCATCGTGGCCGCCGCCGAGGGGGCGGCGCGCATCGTCGCGGTGGACACCTCGCCGTACCGGCTGGAGCTGGCGAAGAAGGTCGGCGCCGACGTCGTCATCCGCACCGAGCCCGCCCCGAAGGGGGACGTGGCGGCGCGCGACCGCGAACGCGAGCGCCTCTTCGGCCTCCTGCGCGACGCCGCCGCCCCCTGGGAGATCGACCTCGTGATGGAGATGAGCGGCGCGCCGGACGCGCTCGATGCCGGGCTGCGCGCCGTGCGCCGCGGCGGGAAGCTCGTGCTGTTCGGCATCCCCAAAGAGAGCTCCGTCACCTTCTCCCGCTACAGCGAGGACGTCATCTTCGGCGGCGTCACCCTCAAGGGGATCATCGGCCGCAAGCTCTTCGGCACCTGGGAGAAGACCCGCGCGCTGACTTCGCGCGCCGACGTGCGCGCCAAGATCCAGGCGGTCATCACCCACACCTACCCGCTCGCCCGGTACGAGGAAGCCTTCGCGCGCATGATCGGCCGGGACAGCGGCAAGGTGGTGATGACCGTGGGAGGAGACCGATGAACCGCCGGCTCGAACAGTTCCTCGCGGCGGAGATCGCCGCGCTCAAGGAGAAGGGGATCTTCCGGCTGCCGCGCGTGCTGTCCACGCCGGCGCTGCCTCGAGTGAAGCTCGACGGGCGCGACGTCATCCAGCTGTCCTCGAACAACTACCTCGGCCTGACCACGCACCCGCGCGTGGTGGCGGCGGCGCGGAAGGCGCTCGACGAGTTCGGCGCCGGACCGGGGGCGGTGCGCACCATCGCCGGCACCATGACCCTGCACCGCTCGCTCGAGGCGGCGCTGGCGCGCTTCAAGAAAACCGAGGAGGCGCTCGTCTTCCAGTCCGGGTACACCGCCAACGTCGGGGTCGTCTCCACGCTGATGCAGGAGGGGGACCTCATCCTCTCGGACGAGCTGAACCACGCGAGCATCATCGACGGCTGCCGCCTGAGCAAGGCGGGGCGCGGCGTGTACCGCCACCTGGACTACGACCACCTGCGCGAGCTGCTGAAAACCGCGCGCGCGGGAAAAACCAACCGCATCCTGGTCGTGGCCGACGGCGTCTTCTCGATGGACGGGGACATTTCGGATCTCGGCGCCATCGCGACGCTGTGCGAAGAATTCGACGCCATCCCGATGGTGGACGACGCGCACGCCACCGGGGTGATGGGGACGAACGGCCGCGGCACCGTCGATCACTTCGGCGTCAAGGATCGCTGGGACATCCAGATCGGCACGATGTCGAAGGCGTTCGGGGTGATGGGCGGGTACGTCTGCGCCGCGAAGGCCCTGATCGAGTTCTACGTGCACAAGGCACGGCCGTTCCTGTTCTCGTCGTCACACCCGCCGGCCGTCATCGCGGCCTGCCAGGCGGCCGTCGAAGTGATGGAGACAGAGCCGCAGCTCCACGAGCGCCTGTGGGAGAACACCCGGCACTTCAAGGCGGGCCTGAAGCGGCTCGGCTTCAACACCGGCACCTCGGTCACGCCGATCACCCCGGTCATCATCGGGTCGGGCGCGAAAGCGGCGAAGTTCAGCGACGCCCTCTTCGACGCGGGCGTGTTCGCGCAGGGCATCTTCTTCCCGATGGTGGCGGAGGAGAAATCGCGCGTCCGCACCATCGTCATGGCGACGCACACCAGAGCCGATCTGGACGAGGCGCTCGGGATCTTCGAAAAGGCGGGGAAGTCGCTCGGAATTATTTGAGCTGACGGTCCGTGGCGTCGAGCAGGTCGAGGATGCCGCGCAGGGCGTTGGAGACTTCGGCGACCTTCCGGATCGTGTCCCCTCCGACCGGGTTGCCGCGCGCAACACCACGTGTCGCCGTGCCGCGTGCCGCAGCGGCGGGCGACGGGGCGACGGCCACCGGCTCGACCGGCGGCTCGTGAGGCGGCGGCTCGAACAGCTCCTCGAGCAGCGGCGCAGGTCCCTCCCCCATCCCCAGCTTCTCCCGCGCCGCGGCGATGGTCTGCCCTTCGTCGTTGAGGAGCCGCTTGATCTCGAGGACGAGGTCGATGTCCCGCTTGCGGTAGAGACGCTGGCCGGTGCGGCTCTTCGTCGGGGCGAGCTGCGTGAACTCCGATTCCCAGAAACGCAGCACGTACGGCTGCGTGTCGGTCAGCTCGCAGACTTCCTGGAGCTTGTAGAACAGCTTGCGGGGAATTGCTTCCGCCATCGGCCCTCTCTTCGACGCATGCTACGGAACGCTGCGCGCACTGTCAAGGTTCGCGGGATCTTCGCGGCATCACGGCTCGGAGGTCCCCGCCCGGCCGTAGCGATCCTCGAGCCGGACCACGTCGTCGAGCTCGGGGGTCGAGACCTCGAACAGGATCGCGTCCTCGGCCGCCTCGAGGCGATGGCGCGTGCCGGCCGGCAGGTGGAGTGAGTCCCCCGGCTCGAGGCGGCGGACTTCCACAGGACTCGTGCCTTCGGCATCGCCCGGCGCCCCGAGCGTCACGGACACGCGGCCGGAGAACAGGTACAGCGCCTCGTCCTTGCGCTCGTGGTACTGCAGGCTCAGGGATTCGCCGCGGCGGATCTTGAGCACTTTGCCGGCATAGCGGCCGGTGTGGGCGAAGAGGATCTCCTCCCCCCACGGTTTCGGGATGCGTTTCGGCGTCATCGCACTCGTCTTCCGACTCGCTGGGTCATTCGCGCTCCAGGTCGCGGTGGGAGGTGCGGACCCGCAGGCCGTGCGTGCCGAGGTCCGACGCGACCGCCTCGGACAGCGCCACCGACCGGTGCCGCCCGCCGGTGCAGCCGATGGCCACGGTCAGGTACGACTTCCCCTCGTGAAGGTACTGCGGGATGAGGAAGGTCAGGAGATCGACGAGCCGCCGGCGCAGGTCGCCGTACTCGGCCGATCCGTCGAGGTAGCGCACCACCTCGGCGTCGAGCCCGGTCCGGCCCCGGAGCCCTTCCACGAAGAAGGGGTTCGGCAGGAAGCGCGTGTCGAAGACGAGGTCCGCCTCGATGGGAATGCCGTGCTTGTAGCCGAAGGACAGGAGCGTGACCGCCATCGGCGCCCCGCCCTCGACCGGGGCCAGGTGCTCCTGGATATAGCGCCGCAGGTGGTGGACGTTGAAGTTGCTGCTGTCGAGCGTCAGGTCGGCCAGCTCTCGGAGCGGCCGCAGCATCTCCCGCTCGCGCGCAATCCCGTCCTCGAGGCTGGCGTGCGGGGCCAGCGGGTGGGGCCGGCGCGTCTCCGAGAAGCGGCGGATGAGCGTGTCGTCGTCGGCGTCGAAGAAGATGAGGCGCGTCCGGCCCCCCGGGAGCGACTTCACGCGCGCGTAGATCTCCGGAAAATCCTGCAGGAGGTCCCCCTCGCGCACGTCCACGACCAGGGCCGCGCGGCGCAGCGGCCGGCGGGCCTGCGCCGACAGCTCGGCGAACACCGGGATGAGGGTCACCGGGAGGTTGTCGACGCAGTAGAAGCCGCGATCCTCGAAAGCCCGCAGGGCCAGCGTCTTGCCCGACCCGGACATGCCGGTGATGACGATCAGCTCGCGATCGGCGTCGGCAGGCGGGCGGCTCGTGTCGGCCTGGCTCACGGGTCCAGTGTAGGTGGCCGTCCGCTCTCCCGCAAGTCGCGCTCTCGCGTTGATCCGGTCCGGGGCGGGATGGTATCGTTCCGGGCGATTCTTCGGCCCCGACAATCGGAAGGATGGGAGATTCGACCATGGCGTCCAGGAAAGTCCTGCACATCGTCGGCACGGGTACGATCGGCGAGCCCCTCATCGGCCTGTTCGCCGAGAAGAAGGACCAGCTCGGGTTCGACGAGGTGACCTTCCACAAGCGCACTCCCCTCCTGACCGACCGCTCCAAGGTCATCAACCTGATCAAGCGCGGGGCGCGGCTCGCCTGCGACGAGTCGTCCCGCCGCGGCTTCCGCGATCTCGGGATCGAGCCGCACTACGAGCACCACGAGGCGCTGCGGCAGGCAAGCGTCGTCATCGACTGCACGCCGTCCGACGTCGGGCTGCAGAACAAGAAGGATCTCTACGAGAAGTACGCGCACTCGACCCTCGGCTTCATCGCGCAGGGGTCCGAGTTCGGCTTCGGCAAGCCGTACGTCCGCGGCATCTCCGACAGGACGCTCAAGCACGGCACCGACCAGTTCATCCAGGTGCTCTCGTGCAACACGCACAACCTGTCGGTGCTCATCGACCTCATCGGGCTCAAGCACGGGCCGGACAACCTGGTCGAGGGACGTTTCATCTGCCTGCGCCGCAGCAACGACATCAGCCAGGACTCCGGCTTCGTCCCCGCGCCCCAGGTGAACCGCCACAAGGAGGAGCGCTTCGGGACGCACCACGCGCGCGACGCCTGGCACCTGTTCAACCAACTGGGCCACGACCTGAACCTGTTCTCCTCGGCCCTCAAGGTGAACACCCAGTACATGCACGCGGTCCACTTCAACATCCGGGTGCGCAAGCCGACCACGGTCGAGGCGCTGCTCGAGACCTTCAAGGCGGACGACCGCGTCGCCCTGACCTACAAGCAGTCGGCCAACAGCGTGTTCTCCTTCGGGCGCGACTACGGCCACTACGGGCGCATCCTGAACCACGCGGTCGTGGTGGTGCCGACGCTGACGGTGAAGGACGGGACCGAGGTCGTCGGCTACTGCTTCACGCCGCAGGACGGCAACGCGCTCATCTCGAGCGTCGCCGCGGCGACCTGGTTCGTCTACCCGGAGTCGTACGAGCCCAAGCTGAACTGCCTGAAGGACTCGATCTTCGAAGAGATCTGAGGCGGATTCCCGCGGCGGGAGCGGCGCCGTCCGGGCGCCGCGACCTCAGGCGACCTTGCTGAGGATGACGGCGGCGTTGGTGCCGCCGAAGCCGAAGGAGTTGTTCAGCGCGTGCCGGATGGTCAGGCGGCGCGCCTCGTTCGCCACGTAGTCGAGGTCGCAGTCGGGGTCCGGCGTCTTGTAGTTGATGGTCGGCGGCGCCGTGTCGTGGTGCACCGCCAGCGCCGTGATCGCCGTCTCGAGCCCTCCCGCCCCTCCGAGAAGGTGCCCGGTCATCGACTTGGTGCTCGACACCGCCATCTTCGCGGCCCGCTCCCCGAACACCGCCTTGATCGCCCTGGTCTCGACCACGTCCCCCTGGGGCGTGGACGTGCCGTGGGCATTGACGTAATCGATCTGCCCCGCCTCGAGCCCGGCCGACTTCAGCGCGTTGCGCATCACCCGGATCGGCCCGTCGCCGTCCTCGGACGGCGCCGAGACGTGGTAGGCGTCGCCGGAGATCCCGTAGCCGGTCACTTCGGCATAGACCTGGGCGTTGCGCTTGACGGCGTGGCCGTATTCCTCGAGGAGGACGATGCCCGCCCCCTCGCCGATCACGAAGCCGTCGCGATCACGGTCGAAAGGACGCGACGCGGTCTGCGGGTCGTCGTTGCGGGTCGAGAGCGCCCGCATGGCGGCGAACCCGCCGACGCACAGCGGCGTGATGACCCCCTCGGCGCCGCCGGCGATCATCACGTCGGCGTCGCCGCGCCGGATGATCTCGTAGGCGTCGCCGATGGCGTGGGTCCCGGTGGCGCAGGCGGTGCTGTTCGCCTGGTTCGGCCCCTTGGCCCCGTAGCGGATCGACACCTGCCCGGAGGCCATGTTGACGATGAGCCCGATGATGAAGAACGGCGAGATGCGGCGCGGCCCGTCGCTGAGCATGACCGAGTGCTGCCGCTCGATCGACGGCAGCCCGCCGATGCCGGACCCGATGTAGACCCCGACCCGCTCCGCTTCCTCCGGTGTCACCGTGAAGGCGGCGTCCCTGAGCGCCATGTCGGAGGCGGCCAGCGCGTAATGGATGAAGAGGTCCATCTTCTTGACGTCCTTCTTGCCGACCCAGTCCTCCGGGTTGAACCCCTTCACCTCGCCGGCGATGCGGCAGGCGAAGGCGGACGTGTCGAAGCGCGTGATGGGGCCGACGCCGGAGACGCCGCGCACCAGGGCGTCCCAGTTGTCCTTCGCCCCCAGGCCGAGCGGCGACACCATGCCGATCCCGGTGATCACGACCCTTCTCGCCATCGCTGCGATCCGTTCTCCTTCGCGCGCGTGCGGTGTCCGCCTACGCGTGAGCCTGGATGTACTTCACCGCGTCGCCGACGCTGTGGATCTTCTCGGCGTCCTCGTCGCTGATCTCGATCTTGAACGCCTCCTCGAGCGCCATGACCAGCTCGACCGTGTCGAGCGAGTCCGCGCCGAGGTCGTTCACGAACGCCGCCTCCATCGTCACTTCCTCGGGATCGACTCCGAGCTGCTCGACGATGATCGATTTGACCTTGTCCTCGATGCTTTGGGCCATCGTCCCTCCTTGGAGACCGTGAACCGGGCCGGGTCGGACCGCGGGGCCTCCGGCGCGGGCGCCGGAGCCTGCCGATTATCCGGCCCGTGCCGTTACATGTAAAGACCGCCGCTGACGTTGAGGACCGTGCCGGTGATGTAGGCGGCGCCCGGTCCGACGAGAAACGCCACCGCCTGCGCCACGTCCTCGGCGGTGCCCAGGCGCTCGAGCGGGATGGCCTCGGCCATCTTCGTGCGCGCCGCCTCCGGCAGGTTCTTCGTCATGTCGGTGTCGATGAGGCCGGGAGCGACCGCGTTGACCGTGATGGCCCGGGAGGCCACCTCGCGCGCCAGCGACTTGGTCATGCCGATGAGCCCCGCCTTGGCGGCGCAGTAGTTGGCCTGCCCGGGGTTGCCCATGAGCGCCACGATCGAGGTGACGTTGACGATGCGCCCGGATCGCGCCTTGATCATCGACGGCAGGGCGAGCCGCGTCGTCTCGAAGGCGCCGGTGAGATTCGTCAGGAGCACGCGGTCCCACTCCCCCCGCTTCATCCGCAGCAGCAGGCCGTCGCCGGTGACGCCGGCGTTGTTGACCAGGTGGTCGAGACGGCCGCCGCTGATCTTCAGCGCGGCCTCCATTCCGGACTTCACCGAGGCGGCGTCCGCGAGATCGAGCGCGACGGCATCCGCTTTTCCGCCGGCTTCGCGGCAGAGCGCCGCCGTGGCTTCGAGAGCGGCCGCATCGCGGGCCGCCAGCAGCACGTGGGATCCGCGCCGAGCCAGCTCGACGGCAATCGCCCGGCCGATGCCGCGCGAGGCGCCGGTGACGAAGCTCGTGCGTCCGTCGAGCTCGGGCATCACTTCACCTCCCCGAGCGCCGCGACGGCCGCCTCGATCGACGCGGGGTCTTCGATATTGAGCAGGTTCAGGTCGGGGGCGATCCGCTTCGCGAGACCGGTGAGGACCTTCCCAGGTCCGATCTCGACCACGGTCGTGGCTCCGAGCGCGGCGATGCGGCGGACGGTGTCGACCCAGCGCACCGGCGCGGTCACCTGCTCGCCGAGGAAGCGGCGGAAACGCTCGCCGCCCTGCTCCGGCTCGGCCGTCACATTCGGGAGCACCGGAAAGCTGGCGTCGGCCACCGGCAGCGTCGCCAGGTCGCGCGCCAGACGCTCCTGGGCCGGGCGCATCAGGGCGCAGTGGAAGGGGGCGCTCACCGGCAGCTCGACGACGCGGCGCGCACCATGCGTTTTCGCGATGGCCGGCAGCCGGCGCACGGCGGCCGCGTGACCGGCGACCACCGTCTGGTCCGGGGCGTTGAGGTTGGCAGGCGACAGCACCTGCCCCTCGGCCGCCTCCCGGCACATGGTCTCCACCGCCTCGAGCGGCGCGCCGAGGACGGCGGCCATCGCGCCTTCCCCGACCGGAACCGCCTCCTGCATGTATTCGCCGCGCCGGCGCACGACCTTCACCGCGGCGTCGAGGGGCATTGCACCCGCGGCGACCAGCGCCGAGTACTCGCCGAGCGAATGACCGGCGGCGCAGACCACCCGGGCATCGAGGTCGGGAACGCGGGCGCGCAGCGCCTGCAGGAGCGCGATGCTGGTCGTCAGGATCGCCGGCTGGGTCGTCGCGGTCAGCCGCAGGGCTTCTTCCGGCCCTTCGAAGCAGGCGGTGCTCAGCGGGAACCCGAGCGCCTGGTCGGCGGTCTCGAACACGCTGCGCGCGGCGGGAAACGCATCGCGCGCCCCCTTTCCCATGCCGACGGACTGCGAGCCCTGGCCGGGAAAGAGAAGAGCGAGGGATCGAGGTGCGCTCACGCCCCCCACCGCAGCACCGCCGCACCCCAGGTGAGTCCCGTGCCGAAGGCGGCGAGCAGCACGACGTCGCCGCGCTTCAGTTTTCCGGCGCGCGCCGCCTCGTCGAGCGCCACCGGGATCGAGGCGGCGGAGGTGTTCCCGACGCGCTCGATGTTGATGAGCACCTGCTCGGGACGCAGGCCCAGCCGCGTTCCGACCGCGTCGATGATGCGCAGGTTGGCCTGGTGCGGGATGAACATCGCGACGTCGGAGGTCGAAAGACCCGCGCGCTCGAGCACCTGGCGGGACGCCTCCTCCATCGAGCGCACCGCCATCTTGAAGGTCTCGTTCCCCTTCATGCGGATGTAGTGGCGCCGCTCGGCGATGGTCTTCTCGCTCGCGGGCTCGCGCGTCCCGCCGGCGGGGACGTGGATGAAGTCGGCCAGCGCCCCGTCGGCGCGCAGCGTCGTCGCCAGCACGCCGTAGGGCGCCTTCCCGGCCTTGAGGACCACCGCCCCCGCGCCGTCTCCGAACAGCACACAGGTCGTGCGGTCCTTCCAGTCCACGTATTTCGACAGCACTTCGGCGCCGATGAGCAGGATCGACTCGTACTGCGGCGACGCCAGGAAGCGCTCCGCCACCGTCAGGCCGTAGAGGAAGCCGCTGCAGCCCGCCGCCATGTCGAACGCCGCCGCCTTCTTCGCCCCGAGCTTGTCCTGGATGATGCAGGCCGTCGAGGGGATCGGCATGTCCGGCGTGACGGTCGCGCACAGCACCAGGTCGAGGTCGGCGGCCTTCGTTTCGGCCGCGGCCAGGGCCGCCTCGGCGGCGCGCGTGGCGAACAGGGACATCGGCTCGGTCTCGCCGGCGACGCGGCGCTCGCGGATGCCGGTGCGCGTGGCGATCCACTCGTCCGAGGTGTCCACCATCTTCTCGAGCTCGGCGTTGGTCAGGATCCGGTCCGGGAGCGACGACCCGGTGCCGACGATGACGGCGCGGCGCTCGCTCATGCCTGGCCTCCTCCCGGGGCGGCCGCGGCGCGGCCGGGCGCCGGGTCTCCGGCCGCGGCGGGGCTCGTGGCGGCGCGATCGCGCGGCGTCAGCGTGACGATCTCGTCGCGGATGCGATCGTTGACGTTGTGGCGGTTGAACTCGAGCGCCGCGCGCACCGCGTTCTTGATGGCGCGCGCCGACGAGCCGCCGTGGCAGACGATGGCGGTGCCGCGCACGCCGAGGAGCGGCACGCCGCCGTACTCGGCGTAGTCCACCTTGCGCCGGAAGGCGCGGAAGGCGGGACGCGCCAGCAGGTACCCGACCCTGGCCATGGCGGACTTGCTGATCTCGTCCTTCATGAAGTGCAGGAGCGCCTCGGCGGCGCTCTCGACCGCCTTGAGCGACACGTTGCCGATGAAGCCGTCGCAGACGATGACGTCCGCCTTGCCGCTGAAGATGTCGCGTCCCTCGACGTTGCCGATGAAGTTCAGCGGCGTTCCCTTGAGGATGGCGTAGGCCTCGCGGGTCACGTCGTTCCCCTTCCCGGCCTCCTCGCCGACGCTCATCAGCCCGACGCGCGGGCTCGGGATCGCCAGCACCTCGCGGGCGTAGAGGTGGCCCATCATCGCGAACTGCGCCAGCTGGTCCGGCTTGCAATCCACGTTGGCGCCGACGTCGAGCCACACGGAAGGCCCGTGCAGATTCGGCACCACGGCGCACAGCGCGGGCCGCTCGACCCCTTCGATGACGCCGCACAGGACCTTCACCGTCGTCATGACGGCGCCGGTGTTCCCGGCCGACAGGAAGGCCTGCACCTCCCCTTCCTTCAGCATCGTCGCGCCGACGTGGATGGAGGAGTCCTTCTTGCGCCGGAAGGCATTGACCGGCGACTCCTCCATGCCGACCACTTCGTCCGCGTGCCGGACGGTGATCGGCAGGCCGGAGGCATGGTTCCGCTTCAGCTCGGCCTCGACCTCGGGGCGCCGGCCGACCAGGATGATCGGCACGTGCAGCTCGCGCGCGGCGAGGATCGCCCCCGCGACCGGATGGGCCGGGGCATGGTCCCCGCCCATGGCGTCGATGGCGATGGGTCGTTCCGTGGCTTCGCCCATCCGGGAGGGAGGGAGCGTGGCGGAGGTCGTCAGACCTCCGTCACCTCGATGACTTCGCGTCCCTTGTAGTGGCCGCAGCGCGGGCAGACGCGGTGCGGCAGGCAGGCCTCGTCGCAGTTGGAGCAGCGCGACACGACCGGCTTGACCAGCGCATCATGGGCGCGGCGCTTGTCGCGGCGCGCGCGGGAGTGGCGTCGTTTGGGATTCGGCATGGCCCTCGACCTCGAATCAGCGCTCGACGAGCGCCTTGAGTGGTGACAGACGCGGGTCGGGCTCGGGCCCCGTCGGGCATTCGCACGACCCAGTATTGAGATTGGTCCCGCATTTCGGGCAGAGCCCGTGGCAATCCTCCCGGCAGAGCGGCTTCAGGGGCAGGCCGAGGTAGATCTGCTCCGCGAGGAGCGCGTCCAGATCGATCCGGCCTCCGTCGAAGTGCACCGCGGTGAATTCCTCCTCGTCCACCCGGCTCTCGCCTCCGGTCGCCTGCTCCGGGCGCGGCGTATAGAGAAGATCGAAGTGCAGGTGCAGCGGCAGCGTATACGACTCGAGGCAGCGGCTGCAGCCGAGCGTGGCGACGGTGTCGATGTCCCCCGAAAAGGCGTAACCATCCCCTTCTTCATGCACTTCCCCGGCGAGCCGGACGCGTTCGACGCTGACCGGATCGTCCCCGGGGCGAGGCGGGGGCAGGTGCCACGGCTGGTCCCGATCCACGACCAGCCCATCGGGGTCTATCTCCTTTGTTTCGATGTACATGACGGGATATCCCCGGAAGGGCGCGAATTATATCACGCGATATTTCCCTGTCAATTCAGGGCTTTCCGCTAGAACTGGAGCTGGAAGCCGACCTGGAACCGGCGGCCAAAGGGGCGCTCGGCATCGAGTTGGGCGGGGGTGGCCAGCACGACCCCGCCGCTGGAGTCGACCCCGGTGGCGCGCGACGGTTCGAAGGTGTGGACCCACAGCTCGTCGCGGTTCAGGACATTGAAGACCTCGAGCGACACCGCCGCGATGTTCCGGCGCTACTTGCCGGCGGGCAGTTCCTTGAGGGCCTGCTTCGCCGCCGCGTGCGACGGGAGGATCTCGAGCGCCTTCTCGTACTGCTTGCGGGCCTTGGCGACCAGGCGGTGCCCTTTGTAGAAGTCTCCGAGGGCGACGCAGTGGTTCGGGTTGAAGGGCTCGAGCTCGACGGCGCGGACCAGCGCGGTCTCGGCGCGGCGCTGCCAGCGGTGATCGGGGTTGCGCGCCAGGGCCTGGCCGAGGAGTGACTGGATGTTGGCGTCGGCGTCGTTCTGGCTCTGCGCGAACTCGCAGTACCGGATGCAGTTGTAGACGTCGCCCATCTTCCAGTAGTCGCGCGCCCGGGTGAAGTACTGCTCGGCCAGCTTCAGGCGCGTGTCGGACTCGGACTGCTTCTCGGTCTTGGTCATCTCCTTGCGCTTGGCCATGGTGAGGACGTCGACCGCCTTCTGGTCCGGGGTCCCGTCGTGACGCTGGCCGCCGCTCAGGGGGCGCGAGCGCAGGTCGAGGAAAGCCTCGAGCAGCCGCGCCTCGATGATCTGGAACTCCTCCTTGGCGTCGGCCTGGACGCGGCGCATGAAGCGCCCCGGGTCGTAGCGCTCCTTCTTCGCGTTGTAGGCGGCGCGGACATCGTCCTGCGCCGCGCCCGGGCCGAGCCCCAGGAGCGCGAGAGGATCGCCGGCGCAGGCCACGCGGTAGAAGGCGCGAACCTCCTGCATCTCATTCTCTTCGCGGCGCCGCTTCTCCTCGTCGCCGCGCAGCAGGCGATCGCAGGTGAGCATGCCCGGTCCGAGCGGCGGCGAGAACTCGGCCAATCCAAGGATGAGCAGGCCGAAGAGGAAGCGCGACGCGGTCTCCTCGTCGGCGGGGGGCATCTGCGCCAGCACGTCGCGCGGGCGGGTGCGGCCGTCGATGCGCGACACGAGGTACCCCTCGATCGGCGTCAGGCTGAGCTGGTCGAAGGGCAGGTAGAGGTTCTCCGAGAGGCGCACCGCCCGCTCCTGCCGCAGCACCGACTGCCGCAGCGGCTCGAAGCCGGCCATCGAGCGCAGCGCCCGGATGATCAGCTCGAACGACACCATGACGTCGGTGGTCGCGGGCCAGGCGGGGATCGCCTGCTCGACGAAGCGGTACTCCAGCTCCTCCCAGCGGAACACCGTCATCATCACCTGCTGCGCCAGGTCGCGGAAGGCGCGGAGCAGATCGGCGTCGGTCACCTGCCCCCGGGTCTTCACGGCATGGGCCGATTGCAGATCGTCGAGACCGCGCAGCGCTTCGGCCTCCATCGGTCGCAGCAGCCCCTTCGCCGCGAGATACGCGGGCAGCCGCTCGTCCTCGAGGGACGACGTCGCCACGAGGATCATGCCGCGGTCGAGATAGAGACGCTTCTCGGCTCCGCTGCGCACGATGCTGAGGATGCCGGTCCGCTCTTCGAGGTAGAGGTCGCGGATGATCTCCGCCAGCTGCGGCGGCGCGCAGAAGCCGTGCCGCTCGGCGGTGGCGGGAACCGGGGCGGGGGCGCTCATGGCCTCAGGCCGCCCGCACGGCAGCCGGGGCCCGGTGCCGCGGCAGGTGGAAGGTCACGGTCGTGCCCTCGCCGGGCCGGCTCTCGACGCCGATGCGCCCGCCGTGGCACTCGACCGCGAGTCGGCAGAACGTGAGCCCGAGGCCGGAGTCGTACGACTGCCGGCGCCGGTCCTCCGACTCGCCGGCGACGAACTTCTCGAAGATGTAGGGCAGGAGGTCGGCGGGGATTCCCTCGCCGGTGTCCTGGACGCGGACGGCGATCGAACCTTCCGATTCGCGCGCCGAGACGGTCACGCGCCCGCCCGAAGGGGTGTGCTTGAAGGCGTTGCTCAGGAGGTTCGCCAGGATGCGCGACAGGAGCCCGCGGTCGGCGTCCACGGGCGGCAGGTCGGCGGGGACGTCGCAGTCGAGTCGGATGCCGTCGCGCGCCGACAGGCTCATGAGGTCCGCGACCTGCTCGGCCGCGACCTCCTGGATCGTCACCGGCTCGCGGCGCAGCGGCATCTTCTGCTCCTCGAGCTTGGCGACCTCCAGGATGTTCTGGATCATCCGGGCCATCTGCCGGGCGCTCTCGAGGCTGCGGATGAGGAGCTCCTCCTGCCGGCCCGGCGGCATCTGCCCGCGCTGCATCTGCATGAGCTGGATGTTCCCCATGATGCCGGCGAGCGGGTTCTTGAGATCGTGCACGACCATCTGCGACATCGATTCCTTGAAGCGCTGGATGGTCAGGAGCTCCCGGTTCTTTCCCTCGAGCTCGAGCTTGCGCGCCTCGATTTCGTCCTGGAGGCCCTTGACCCGCAGGAGCGCCTTCACCTTGGCCAGGAGCTCCGAGCGGTTGATCGGCTTGGTCAGGAAATCGTCGGCCCCGAGCTCGAGTCCCTTGACCTTGTCCTCCATCGCGTGGAGAGCGGTCACCATCAGGATCGGCAGGAGTCGCGTGGCGTGGCGGGCCCGCAGCATGCCGCACAGCTCGAAGCCGGAGAGGTCGGGCATCATGACATCCAGCACCATCAGGTCGGGGCTGTCGCTGTCGACCCGGCGCAGCGCCTCCTGCCCGTCGTAGGCGTGCAGGATGCGGTAGCCGTTCGGCTTGAGCATCGACTCGACGAGCCGCACGTTGCGCTCGTCGTCGTCCACCACCAGGATGGTGGGCTCGTGTCCCGGGGTCATGCGTTCGCCCTCACGCGGTCTGCTTCACCGGGCGGGCCTGCGGATCGAGGAGACGCGCCAGGAGATCCAGCACGGCTTCCGGCTCCAGCGGCCTGTTCAGGACGTCCGCGCATCCCGCCTCCCGCGCCCGCGCGCGCTCTTCCGGTCCGGCGCTCGAAGCGAGTGCGACGATCGGCACGCCGCGCGTCTCGGGGCGCGCGCACAGGGTGCGCACGGCCTCGAGCCCGTCGGCGCCGGGCGGCCGGACGTCGGTCAATATGAGACGGGGGCGCAGGAACTTCAAGGCATCGAGCGCCTCGGAGGTGTTGCGGCACGCGACCACGCGGTGCCCGCGGCCATGGAGCACGGCCCGCAGGCCCCGGAGGCTCGACGGCGGGTCCTCGATCACCAAAACGAGATCGCCCGCCGGCGTCACCGGCCCGCTGCCGGCCGCGTTTTCCGCGGCCTCGCGAACCAGGGTCTCCTCGACGACCGCGGGCATGAGTCCCGGGATCTCGACGAGGAACCGGCTGCCGCGGTCGGGCTCGCTCTCCAGGCGCAGGCGTCCGCCGTGCAGCTCGACGAACCGGCGCACCAGCGTCAGGCCGAGCCCCGTTCCCTGGTACTGGCGCGCCAGCGACCCGTCCACCTGGGTGAAGGCCTCGAAGATCCGTTCCTGGTCCTCGGGGCGGATGCCGATCCCGGTGTCCTCGACGATGAACAGGGCGGCCTCCCCCGCCCGCCGCACGGTGAGCGTCACCCGTCCGGCCGCGGGGGTGAACTTCACGGCATTGCTCAGGAGGTTGGAGAGGATCTGCTTCACCTTGCTGCGGTCGGCGTCGAGCCGGTCGTCCGGGTGCTCGAGGTGCGCCTGGAGCGTCAGCCCCTTGCGCGACGCCTCGATCCTCAGGAGCGCCAGGGCCTCGTCGGCGACGGGGCCGATCTCGAACACCTCGCGGGCCAGGCGCATCTTCCCCGCCTCGATCTTCGAGAGATCGAGGATGTCGTTGATGAGTCCGAGCAGGTGGCGCCCGCTCGCGTGGATGTCCGCGGTGTAGCCGCGCTGGTCGCCGTTGAGCGTCCCGAAGTTCGGATCGAGCAGCAGCTCCGAGAAACCGATGATGGCGTTCAGGGGCGTGCGCAGCTCGTGCGACATGTTCGCCAGGAACTCGCTCTTGAGCGAGTTGGCGCGCGCCAGCTCCTGGTTGCTGTCCTGCATCTTCCGGTTGAGGACCTCGAGCTCGGAGGTGCGCTCGCGCACCTTGCGCTCGAGGTCCGCGTTCATCTGCTCGATGTCCTTCAGGTGCTGGCGGCGCTCCTCCAGCTTCTCGAGGTACAGCTTGTACGAGTAGTAGATGAGGACGCAGAACGGCAGCGACAGGAGGAACGATCCGATGCCGAAGCGGTCGAGGAAGTACGCCATCCCGAGCGCCACCGAGCCGCCGGCGAGGAACGACGGCGCCGACCACAGGAAGTTGTCCTGCCAGACCTTGAGGAGGTTGAGCCGGTTGGCGAGCGCCACGACGCCCGAGATGCTGTAGGTGTTGGCGAGGTAGAAGACGAGGGTCGCGAGCATCAGCGCGACGATCCCGTCCCCCGCCGCGATCACCCCCGGCCGCCCGCCGAACGCCTGGTAGGTCTCGCCCGTCAGCCAGGTGGTGATGACGAAGGAGGAGATGTTGAAGAGGGTGCGGTACCAGGCCATCCGCGGCTGCCGCAGGAGGCACAGGCTGCCGATGCAGATCATCGAGACGAGGATCGCCTCGGGCTCGCCGATCAGGATGAGGGTCGCGAGGATGAACGGGTGCGAGATCGACATCTCGACCCGCAGCCCGAGGTGGACGGCGTGCGGCGCCACCAGCGCCCCGAGGACCGCGAGGGCGACGGTGGTGGTCGTGATGACGAGCGGGTGCCCGGGGAGGACGAAGGCCAGCACCAGGCCGGCCCCCAGCAGGGTGGCGGCGATGTAGGAAACGACGCCCCGATCGAGTTCCCGCATGGCGCTCGCTGACTCTCAGGCCTTGCGGCCCGGGAGCCCTCGGCCCCGCCGGCGCATCAGTTGAGCGCCGGGCCGCGGCCGATGACGTGCTTCTTGAGCTTGCTGTACAGGCTGCTGCGATTGATCCCGAGGACCGAGGCGGCGAGCTTCTTGTTCCAGTTGCACTCCGCCAGGGTCTTGAGGATGTACAGCCGCTCGTGCTCGAGCAGCGAGAGGCGGGAGTCGACCACCGGGCCGCTGCCGTCGCGGAGCGTGGCGGGCAGGTCCGAGGCCTCGATGCGATCCCCTTTGGCCAGCACGATGGTGCGCTCGATGACGTTCTCCAGCTCGCGCACGTTCCCGGGCCAGCCGTGCCGGCCAAGAACCTCCAGCGCCTCGTCGGAGAAGCCGCGCATCGGCTTGCCGATCTTGCGCGAGAAGCGGTCGAGGAACTCCGCGCCGAGGATCGGCACGTCCTCGGGCCGCTCCCGCAGCGCCGGGATGTGCAGCGGGATGACGTTCAGCCGGTAGAAGAGATCGTGCCGGAACGAGCCGCGCTCCATCCCCTCCTTGAGGTTCTTGTGGGTGGCCGCGATGACGCGCGCATCCACGTGCAGCGTCTCCTCGCCGCCGACCCGCTCGAAACGGCGCTCCTGCAGGAAGCGCAGCAGCATGAGCTGCGTCGACGGGGTGAGGTCGCCGATCTCGTCGAGGAACACGGTGCCGCCGTCGGCCAGCTCGAAGCGGCCCTTCTTCTGCTTCAAGGCCCCGGTGAACGCGCCCTTCTCGTGGCCGAAGAGCTCCGAGTGCAGGACGCCTTCGGAGTAGACGGCGCAGTTCGCCTCGACGAACGCCCCTGCGGCGCGGTGCGAGTTGTAGTGGAGGATGCGCGCCACGAGCCCCTTGCCGGTGCCGCTCTCGCCCATGATGAGGACGGTCGAGTCGGTGGCGCAGACCTCCTTCAGGAGCGCCAGGATCTGGGCCATCTTGGCGCTGCGGCCGAGAATGGCGGAGAAGGCGTGCTCGCCCTGGAGCGATCGGCGCAGCTCGGCGTTGCGGGCCCGCTCGGCGCTCAGGTCTTCGGCGGTGCGACGGCGCTCGGAGCCGAGCTCCTTGGTGCGCGCGGCGCGCTCGGCGAAGCGCAGGATCTCGTCGGGCGGACACGGCTTGCGCAGCACCTCCCAGACGCCGCGGCGCATGGCGCCGATCACCATGTCCACGTCGAGCGTGCCGCCGAGCACGGCCACCGGCAGCTCGGGACACGCCCCCTTGAGCTCCTCGACGAAGCCGAGCCGCGCTCCCGGGCGGTCGAGATCGACGAGCGCCGCGTCGCAGGCGCGGGCGCGGCCGCGCTCGAGCGCCGCCGCCTCGTCGGCGACCATGGTCACGCGGTGCCCCGCGGAGGCGAGCGCCTCCTCGAGGCCGCGGCCGAAGGCCGGGTCGTTGTGCAGCGCCAGGATGTGAGCCTTGCGAGTCATCGGCACCCCCGTCATCGTTCGTGCCGCCCCGGCGGCGTGTCCAGAAGATCCGCAGCTCGATCCGCAAGAAGCGTTCCATGGACACTGTCCGGTCCTCGGCGCAAAGCCGTGCCGTGTGCGGGGTTTGCGCGATCACGATCGGCGGATCGCGCGGTCGTGTCGGGATTCACGACAAAAGTGGCAGAGCCGATGACGAGAAGTGTCATTGGACCGGCGGAGGCCAGAGGCGATGCGGGTGCCCGGCGACCGGGGATCGTGTGCCCGGAGGGGCCATGTGGCGTGGCGCGGCCGCGATGCTAAATTGAAGCGTCATGCCGCGCCTCGTGCTTCCGGCGGTGCTGTCCCTCGCGCTTCTCGGCGCGGGCGCGGCGTCGCGCGCGCCGCACGGCTCCGCGGTCGCGCCCCCGGGCACCGGGACGGTCTCGCGCACGCCGCTCGACGCGGGGTTCGAGGCGCTGCACTCCGGCGACTACCACGGCGCCATCGCCGAGTTCCGCCGCGCCGCCGACGCCGATCCGGCCTCTCCCAATCCGGTCTACATGCTCCTGTTCAGCCGCTGGTCGCAGCGCGCCTTCGAGGAGGGGGAAGACGCGAAGGCCGATGCGGTCTTCGACTCCGCGTACGACGAGCTCATGAAGGTGGCGAGCGCGCGGCTCGCGAAGACGCCGAACGACGCCGAGGCGCTGGCGGCGCTCGGAGGAGGGCAGGTGTTGCGCGCCCAGGTGGAGGCGCTGCGCGGCAACTACTTCCGGGCGGGTCGCGAGGCGCGCCAGGGAAAGAAGGCGCTGGAGAAGGCGCTGGCGATCTCCCCGTCGCTCGAGACCGCCCTGTTCCCGATGGGGGCGCTCAACTACTACGCCGACCGGGTGCCGCTCATCGTGAAGGGCCTGCGGCCGTTCCTCTTCATTCCCGGCGGAAACAGCCCGCTGGGGCTGAAGCAGATCCGCACCGTCGCCGACGGCAACGGCCGGTTCCAGACCGAGGCGCGCCTTCTCTTCGGCATCCTGTGCGCCGATCGCTATCAGCAGCGCTACCGCGAGGCGGTGGGACAGTTCGAGCGCGCCGTCGAGGCGTCACCCGACTCGCCGGTGGTGCGGGCGGCGCTCGCCTCGATCCAGCTGAAGCTCGGCGAGGACCGCGATGCCGAGGCGAGCTTCCAGGACGGTCTGCAGCGTGCCGGCGGGGACGGGCCGGAGCGCGGGCGGCAGCGCCGGTGGCTCTGGCTCGGCACGGCGGAGGCCCGCCTGATGGGCTGGCGTCTCGCGGAAGCCGAGGAAGCCTTCCGCAAGGCCGCCGCGGAGCCGGTCGAGAACACCGCGAGCCTCGAACGCGCCCGCCGGCGTCTCGACGACGAGCTGCGGCTCAAGCGCGAGGCCTTCCCGGGGTTCGACGGAACCGTCGCACCGACGCGCGAGCAGGCGGAGGACGCGACGAAAGCCGTGCCCGGCTCGGCCGCCGCCTGGATGCTCCTCGGATCCCGGCGGCTGGACGCCGGTGACGCGATGGGGGCGCGGCAGGCGCTCGACAAGGCGGCCGCGGTCATGGGAGCCGACGCCCCGGCGTGGCTCGCAGGGGGCGTGACGCTTTTGCACGGCGATGCCGAGGCGGCGCTCGGCCGCAGCAAGCAGGCGCACTCCGACTGGGAGCGCGCCGCCGGCGTCAAGCGGTTCCGCAACGCCGAGCGCGCGCGCATGAAGCTCCAGGATCCCGGAGCGGGATCGGAGATCTGCGTCCCCTAGTTTCTCTTCTGGAATCCGGCCGGGCGGGCGGGACGCGGGAGAAAGTCTTCGTTCAGCGGGCGGCGGCGCGCTGGACGCGCCGCACGTAGTCGATGGTCTCGCGGTAGGGCGGGATGCCGCCGTGGCGCTCGACCGCCTCCTCGCCCGCATTGTAGGCGGCGAGCGCGAGCCGGACCTGGCCGCTGTAACGCTCGAGCAGCTCCTTCAGGTAACGCACGCCCGCATCGACGTTCTGCACCGGGTCGAAGGCGTCGGCCACGGAGAACCGGTCGGCCGTCTTCGGCATGAGCTGCATGAGCCCCATGGCCCCGGCGCGCGACACCGCCTTCGGGTTGTACTTCGATTCCACTTCGATCACGGCGTGCACCAGGGGCTCGTCCACGCCGTGGCGGCGCGCGATCTTCGACGCCATCTGCATGAGGGCGCGGCGGTCGATCCGGCCCCTGGGGAGCAGCTCTTCGGCTTCGGCCGCGGCGATCGCCGCCTCGGGAGCCGCCGCAGGGGCCGGTGTTTCCACGGCGGCGGCCGTGCCGGACGAGGGCGGCGCCGGCACAGGCTCCTGCGCGGGCGCGGATTCGGTCGTCGTCTTCGCGGGGGACGGCGCCGGCGGCGCGTCGGGCGGGGCGATCTCGGCCGTCAGCGGCTGGCGGCGGATTTCGAGCACTTCTCCCGCCGGCAGCGCGATCTGGCCGCCGCCCGGCAGCGACAGCTCGACCCGGTCCCCGTTCAGGCGGAAGGACGCGACCTCGATGGTGCGGCCGCTCTTGAGCGTCGCCACGTCCGCCCGCGCGAAGTCCGGCGCGAGGACGAGGGAGGCCAGGGCGAGGGACGCCGAGACGAGGCTCCGGCGCAGGCCGGAGGGAAGGTGAAGCCGCCGAATCACGAATTGGAAACGCATGCGCAAGAGCCGCCCGGGTGGCGGAAGACCCGAATTATACGGTGACAAACCGGTGTGAACAATGGAGGAAAGGGTCGGGATACTCCTTCCGGACGCGAAAAAGCGCCCGAACAGGCCGTTTCAGCGGCGCCGGAACTCGCGCTCGAGCCGCTCGATGGGCAGCCTGAGGATGGTCGGACGTCCGTGCGGGCAGGTCATCGGGGAGCGCGCCTCGAGCAGGTCCCGCACGAGGCGATCGAGCGCCGGCCCCGGGAGCGCCTCGTGGGCGCGCACCGCCGCGTGGCAGGCGGAGGTGGCGGCGATCCGGTGTCGCAGATCCCCCGCCGCGCGTCCCTGCGTCCGCTCGAGGAGATCCCCCAGGAGCTCGCGCAGGAGTCCTTCCGCCGCCGTCGCCTTGAGCATCCCCGGGATCTCCTCGACGCGCAGGGTGCCGGGACCGAACCCGGCCAGCGTGAACCCGAGGTCCTCGAACAGCTCGCGCGCTTCTTCGAGCGCCTGGCGCTCCGCGGGCGAGACCTCGAGGAGGAGCGGAAAGAGGAGACGCTGCCGCTCGAGCCGCCGCGCCTCGGCATCGGCGAGGAGGCGCTCGTACAGGACGCGCTCGTGCGCCGCGTGCTGGTCGACGATGACGAGCCCGTCCGGGGCGGACGCGAGGATGTAGGTGTCGCGGAACTGCGCCAGCGGCGTCAGGCGATCGAGCGGAATCGCCGCCGCCGGAACCGCACCTGGCGGAAGCGCGGCAGGCGCATCGCCCTGGAGCGGTCCCTGTCCCGGGGCCGCGCCGGCTCCGACGGTGGCCGTCAGGACCGAAAAACCGGCGGCGCGCTCGGCGACACCGGGCATGCCGGCGGAAGGCGCGGCCGTCCCGAGCTCGAGCAACTCCCCGGCCTCCCCGGTCACGGCACCGTCGAGGCCCCGCGCTCCGAGCGCGGCGAATGGCCGGCTCGTCGTGAGCGCCTCGCGCACGGCGCGCAGCAGCAGATCGTGCATCGCTCCCGGACGCGCGAAGCGGACCTCGCTCTTCGCCGGGTGGACGTTGACGTCCACTTCCTCCACCGGCACCTCGAGAAAGAGGAACGCGACCGGCGAGCGCCCGCGCGGCACGACGGTGGCCGCTCCCTCGGTCAGCGCGTGCAGCAGACGGCGATCGCGCACCGGACGATCGTTGACGAAGAGCCGCGCATCGCGCGTCGAAGCCCGCGTCAGGGACGGGGCCGAGACGAGGCCCCGCACGCGCGGCCGCCCCTCCGATCGATCGACCTCGAGGAGCGCCGCCGCCTCCGACGATCCGAGGATCTGCGCCGCCCGCTCCCGGAGCCCCGCCGCGGCGGGCCACAGGAACGTCTCGCGGCCGCCGCTCGTCAGCCGGAACGCGACCGCCGGATGGGCCGCCGCGAGCCGGATGAGGTGATCGATGGCGTGCGACGCTTCGGTCCCGGGAGAGCGCAGGAATTTCCGGCGCGCCGGAGCGTTGTGGAAGAGCCCCTCGACGCGCACGGTGGTGCCCCGCGGGTGTGCGGCGGGCCCGTCGCCCGCGAGCCGGCCCGCCTCGATGCGCACCTCGGTGCCTTCGTCTCCTCCGGCGCTCGTGGTGAGCGTGAGGCGCGAGACCGAGGCGATGGACGGCAGCGCCTCGCCGCGGAAGCCGAACGAGCGCACCGCCTGCAGGTCGGAGGCGTCGCGCACCTTGCTCGTGGCATGGCGCTCGAGGGCGAGGCGGGCGTCCTCCGCCTCCATGCCGCAGCCGTCGTCCGCCACCTCGATGAGGTCGGCCCCGCCGCCTTCGATGCGGATGGCGATGCGCGCGGCGCCGGCGTCGAGGGCGTTCTCCACCAGCTCTTTCACGACCGACGCCGGCCGCTCGATGACTTCCCCGGCGGCGATCTGGTTCGCGACCTCCGGAGGCAGCAGGCGGACGATGCCCATCAGACGCCCTCCACCAGGAGCGTGCGGCGCCCGCGCGAGTCGGACAGCGCGAAGCGCTCCACCGTCGCGAGCGTGCGGTGCAGTTTGGCGACATGGCAGAGGGCGTCGCCGGGCTGCACCATCGGCACCGTCGTCATGCCGAGGACGAGGCCGGTCAGGGGGGAGCGCACCAGCGACACCTCGCGCCCGAAGGGATTGGTGATCGAGGCGACGGCGTCGCCGGCGTACACCAGCTCGCCGGGACGCACCTGCACGTCGGCGATGCCGCCGCGCGGAGCGCGCACCCACTCCGACACCTTCACGACGATCTGGAAGCGCGGCCGGCGCGGCGGCGCGTCGATCATCTTGAGCGCCGCCAGGGCGTTGTGCACCCCGCGCACGCCGCGGGCCACCAGGTGTCTCTGGAAGCGGAAGGTCTCCCCCGCCTCGAACAGGATGGTCGGCACGCCGGCGCGCGTGGCGGCGGCCCGCAGCGTCCGCGACGGTCCCGCCGAGTCGACGATCACCTCGAGCCCGAACGCGCGCGCCAGCCTGCGCGCCTTCGGATCCTCCATGCGGGCGCGCACGTGCGGCAGGTTGGTGCGCCCATGCCTCGCGGTGTGGAGATCGATGCCGTAGTCGGATCGTCCGACGATCTCGTTGAAGAGCACGTGCGCCAGGCGCGCGGCGGCGTGACCGTCCGGGCTTCCGGGAAAGACCCGGTTGAGATCCTGGTGTCCCGGCAGGTAGCGGGAGTGCGCCAGGAAGCCCATGCGATTCACGACCGGGACGCAGATGAGCGTGCCACGCAGCCCTTCGGGAGCGACGGTGGTCATCACCTGGCGCACCACCTCGACGCCGTTCAGCTCATCGCCGTGCACCGCCGCGGTCAGGAAGAGCGTCGGGCCCTGCCGGGCCCCGCGCACCACCGTCACCGGGACGTTCACCGGTGTCGCGGTCGCGTGCTCTCCCACCTTGAGATAAATCTGCCCGGCGGCGCCGCGCGGGAAGCTCCGGCCGCCGAGCGACAGCGGGCGGGGGCTCACGAGGCGGCCTGGCGCCGGCGCCGCGCGCGCCGCGCCGTTTCGACCGCGTGCTCGACGATGGCCGAGGCGACGTCCTTGCCGGTGGCCCGCTCGATCCCCTCGAGCCCCGGAGAGGAATTCACCTCCAGCACCTTGGGCCCGGAGTGCGATTCGAGGACGTCCACCCCGGCGACGTCGAGGCGCAGCGCGCGGCACGCCTTGAGCGCCACGCGCTCGAGCCCCGGCGCCCGCTCCACCGCGGTGGCGGCGGCGCCGCGGTGCACGTTCGAGCGGAACTCGCCGAGGCGCGCCTGCCGGCGCATGGCGGCGACGGCGCGTTCCCCGACCACGATGACGCGCACGTCGCGTCCCTCGGACTCCTCGATGAACTCCTGCACCAGCACGGTCATCCCGAGGCTCCAGAGGGTCTCGACCACCTGCTGCGCCGCCTGCTCGGTCTCGGCCAGGATGACGCCGATCCCCTGCGTGCCGCGCACCAGCTTGAGGATCGCCGGCGGACCGCCGACGATCTGCAGGGCGCGCTGCACCTGCGACGGATGCCGCGCCATCACCGTCTTCGGGATGGCGACCCCGGCGCGCGCCAGGATCTGCAGCGCCCGCAGCTTGTCGCGCGAGCGGGCGATGGGCTGGGCGCGGTTGACGATCGGCACACCCATCATGTCGAACTGCGTGACGACCGCCAGGCCGTGCTCGGTGATCGAGGCGCCGATGCGCGGCAGGACGACGTCGATGGCGGGCAGGCGCCCGTCGAGGCCGCGGTAGGTGACCACCGGGGCCCCGCCCACGACGAGGGAGCACTGCAGCGGGTCGAGCACGAGAGTCTCGTGCCCGCGGCTCTGGGCCGCCTCGAGGAGACGCCGCGTCGAGTAGAGGCTACGCCGACGCGACAGAACGGCGAGGAGCATCCGCCTCCCGGGCCGCCGGCCGCCGGACCTTGCGCGCCTGCCGCTTCGTCGCTGCCGTCCGGCGTCCTGACTTCGCCGCCGCCTTCTTTCTTCCGCGGCCGCCGGCGAGGGTGGCCTGCGCCGCGGCGAGCCGGGCGATCGGCAGGCGGTACGGCGAGCAGGACACGTAGTCCATGCCGACGGCGTCGCAGAACTTCACCGAGCGCGCCTCGCCGCCGTGCTCGCCGCAGACGCCGATCTTCATCCCCGGCCGCGCCGCGCGGCCGCGCTCGATGGCGATGCGCACCAGCTCGCCCACGCCGTCCTGGTCGAGCGTCTGGAACGGATCGTCACGGAAGATCCCGAGGTTCTCCTCGCCGACGTACTGCGGCAGGAAGCGGCCCGCGTCGTCGCGCGACAGGGCCAGGGTCATCTGGGTCAGGTCGTTGGTGCCGAAGGAGAAGAACTCCGCCGTCCCGGCGAAGCGCCCGGCCAGGAGCGCCGCGCGCGGCACCTCGATCATCGTGCCGACGAGGTACGGCAGCCGCGTCCCCGCCTTGCGGATCACCTCGTCCGCCACCGCGCGCGTCCGTTCGACCAGGATGGCCATCTCGCGCGGGTCGATGGTGAGCGGGTGCATGATCTCGGGCAGGACCTTCGTCCCTTTCCTGCGGGCGGCGATCGCCGCCTCGACGATGGCGCGCACCTGCATCTCGAGGATCTCGGGATAGGTCAAAGCCAGCCGGCAGCCCCGGTGCCCCAGCATCGGGTTCGCCTCGCGCAGCTGATCGACGCGCCGGGCGACCGCGTCCGCCGGGATGCCGAGCGCCCGGCCGAGGCGCGCCTGCCCCTCGTCGTCGTGCGGCACGAATTCATGCAACGGTGGATCGAGCAGGCGGATGGTCACGGGACGGCCGGCCATCGCCGCGAAGATCCCCTCGAAATCCTTGCGCTGCACCGGGAGGAGCTTGGCCAGCGCCCGCTCGCGCGCCGGACGATCGGAGGCGAGGATCATCTCCTGGATGGCCAGGCGCCGGTCCTCTGTATCGAAGAACATGTGCTCGGTGCGGCACAGGCCGATCCCCTCGGCCCCCATCTGCACGGCCTTGGCGGCGTCGTAGGGCGTGTCCACGTTGGCGCGCACCCGCAGGCGCCGCGCGGCGTCGGCCCACTTCATGATGGTGTGGTAGGCCTCGGGCAGATCCGGCTGCACCAGCGCGATCTCGCCGGCGTAGACGGTGCCGGTGGTGCCGTCGAGCGTGACGCGGTCGGTGGCCTTGAGGACCTTGCCCGCGACCGTGAGGGTCCGGCTGGCCGGATCGGGCTCGATGCCGTCGCACCCGACGATGCAGGTCTTGCCCCAGCCGCGCGCCACGACCGCGGCGTGCGAGGTCTTGCCTCCCGTCGCGGTGAGGATTCCCTGCGCCGCGTGCATGCCGCCGACGTCCTCGGGCGAGGTCTCGTGGCGCACCAGGATCACCGCTTCGCCGGCCCTGGCGCGCTCCTCCGCCTCGGCCGCGGTGAAGGCGAGAGCGCCGGAGGCCGCTCCGGGCACGGCGCCGATGCCGGCGGTGAGCTTGCGCTCCTTCAGCTCGGCGGCCGGCACCCTGGGATCGACCACGGGGTAGAAGAGACGCTCGACGTCCTCGGGAGCGATGCGCTGCAGCGCCTCCTCGCGCGTGATCCGCTTCTCGCGCACGAGATCGGCCGCGATGGTAAAGGCGGCTCGCGGGGATCGCTTGCCGGAGCGGGTCTGCAGGATGTAGAGGGTCCCCTCCTCGATGGTGAACTCGATGTCCTGCATGTCGCGGGTGTGCCGCTCGAGTTTGCGCCGTACCTCCAGGAGCTGTCGGTAGACGATCGGCTGGATCTCCTGAAGGCGGTCGAGCGTCATCGGGGTGCGGATGCCGGCGACGACGTCCTCTCCCTGGGCGTTCATCAGCACGTCGCCGTAGAAGGTCGGCGCGCCGCTGTTGGGGTCGCGCGTGAAGCAGACGCCCGTGCCGGAGGTCTCTCCCTTGTTGCCGAAGACCATCTGCACGACGTTGACGGCGGTGCCGGCGAGACCGGTGATGCGCTCGACGCGCCGGTAGGTGACCGCCTTCTCGGCGCTCCACGAGCGGAACACCGCTTCGATCGCACCCCACAGCTGGGCCGTCGGGTCCTGCGGGAAGTCCTTGCCGGTGCGCTCGCGGAACAGCTCCTCGAGCCGACCGCACAGATCCTTGAGCCCTTCGACCGGGACCTCGGTGTCCTGCTTCACCTTGAAGCGCTCTTTGACCTTGCGGAAGCGCGCTTCGATCTCCTCGCGCGGCACCTCGTGGACGACTCCGGCGTACATGCCGAGGAAACGGCGGTAGGCGTCCCAGGCGAAGCGCTCGTTGCCGGTTTTCTTCGCGAGGCCGAGCACGGTGCGGTCGTTGAGGCCGAGGTTGAGGATGGTCTCCATCATGCCGGGCATCGAGCGCGCCGCGCCGGATCGCACCGACACCAGCAGCGGATCGTCCGGGTCGGCGAAGCGCTTCCCGGTGACCTTCTCGAGGCGGGCGAGGTGGGTGCGGACTTCACGGTCGATGCGGTGCAGGGCGGAGCGCCCTTCCTTCATGTAACGGGCGCAGGTGGCCGTGGTGATGACGAAGCCGGCCGGCACGGGCAGGCCGATGCGGGTCATCTCCATCAGCCCCGCGCCCTTGCCGCCGAGCAGCTCCTTCATGCCGCCGTGGCCTTCGGCCCGGCCGCCGCCGAAAAAGTAGACCGACTTCCCCGCCATCAGCCTTCCCTCCGTTGCGCCGCGGCGATCTCGCTGAAGTCCGCCACGGTGAGAAAGAGCGCCGCCAGGTCGCGCAGCAGCGCGACACGATTCTTCCGGAGGACCGGGTCCTCCGCCAGGACCATCACCTCGCCGAAGAAGCGATCGACCGGCTCGCGGAGGGACGCGATCTGCCCGAGCGCCGCCGCATGATCGCCGCGCGCGACCGCGGCCTCGACGGCCGGACGCACCGCCCCGAGGCGATCCGCCAGCCCCCGCTCCGCCGGCTCCTTCAGCCGCGCCGCGTCGAACGGGACGGCCGCATCCTTCTGTCCGGCGAGGATGTTGCGCAGGCGCTTGTGGGCTGCCGCCAGATCGTCGAAGCCGGGAGTCGGACGGAAGGCGCGCACCGCCTCCATGCGCCGCCGCGCCTCGGCCGGATCGCCGTCGCCGGCTCCGAGCGCCGCCCGCACGACGTCCACAGCGTACCCGGCCTCCGCCGCCAGGAACTCCTGCCGGCCGCGCCAGAACTCGAGCAGCGTCGAAAGGGCCTCGGCCGGGGCGACGGCGTCCTTGATTTCCATGCCCGCGTAGGCGGCGATGGCGGTCTTCAGGAGATCGGGGAGCGAGACGCGGACGCCGCGCTCGATCAGGATGCGGCAGGCGCCCTGCACCGATCGCCGCAGCGCATACGGATCGCGCGATCCGGTCGGGACCAGGCCGAGCAGGAAGATCCCGGCCTGCGTGTCGATCCGGTCCGCGAGGGCCAGGAGCGCGCCGCAGACGCCCCGGGGAGCCGTGTCCTCGGCCGAGCGCGGCAGGTACTGGTCGTAGAGGGCCTCGGCGACCGGCTCGGGCAGGCCATCGGCGCGCGCGTAGAGGCCGCCGACGATTCCCTGCAGCTCGGGGAACTCCCCCACCATCTGGGTGCAGAGATCGTTCTTCGACAGCGCCGCCGCGCGCTCGATCGCATCGGCTTCGACCGGCTGGCCGGCCGCCTCGAAAGCGGGCCGCAGCGACGCCGCGAGATCGGCGATGCGCCGTGCCTTGGCGGCATACGACCCGAGGCGCTCGTGGAACGCGACGCGCTCGAGTGCTTTGCCGAACGACTCGAGCGGCGCCTTGCGGTCCTCCTGGAAGAAGAACCGCGCATCCGAGAGCCGCGCCCGCAGCACCCACTCCTGCCCGCGCCGAATCACTCCATGGGGATCGTCCTTGACGTTGGCGACGGCGAGGAAGCGCGGCGCCAGCTTTCCCGCCGCGTCCACGAGCGCGAAGTATTTCTGATGGTGCCGCATGCTCGTCAGGAGGATCTCCTGGGGCAGCGCGAGGAAAGCCGGGTCGAACTCGCCCTGCAGGACCGCCGGCCACTCCACGAGGTCGGTCACCTCGTCGAGGAGCTCGGGATCGGCGTCATCGCCGCGCGGTCGGCTGCCGGGCGGCGTCGCGAGGCGGGCCTTCGCGGCCTGCGCGGCCGCGGCCAGGCCGGACGCGATGCGGCCGCGACGGGCCGCCGGATCGACGACCACCCCGTGGCGCTCGAGCACGGCCGCGTAGTCGCCGGCGCGGGGAATCGGCACCGGCTCGGAACCCCAGAGACGATGGCCGCGCGTGGCGCGATCGGAGCGCACTCCGCACAGGGCAAAAGGGACGACCGCGTCGTCGAGGAGCGCCACGACCCAGTGGATCGGACGCACGAACCGGTGCTCCCCGCTTCCCCAGCGCATCGTCTTCGGGAACGGGATGGCCGCGGCCACCGCGGGCGCCGCCTCCGCCAGCACCTGGGCGGCGCGGCGTCCGGCGATCGTCTTGCGGACGGCGACGCACTCGCCCCTGGGCGTGGTGGTGCGGCGCAGGTCTTCGACCTTCACGCCCTGGGCGCGCGCGAACCCTTCGCCCGCCCTGGTCGGGCGTCCCAGCGCGTCGAAGGCGACGCTCGCGGGCGGACCGGTGACCTCCACCGACTGGTCCGGCGACTGCTCCGGGATTCCCTCGACGACGAGCGCCAGGCGTCGCGGCGATCCGAGAGGCTTCGTCGCGGTCGCCGGGAGCCCGGCCGCCGCGAGCGCGTCGGTGAGACCCCGGTCCAGCGCCTCGAGGGCGCCCGGGATCATGCGGGCCGGAATCTCCTCGGTGCCGATTTCGAAGAGGAACGTGCGGCGCGTGTCGCTCATCCCTGCTTCTCCGCAGCGGGCCGGAGCAGTGGCCAGCCCTGCGCCTCGCGTCCCTTCACCCATTCTTTCGCGCAGCCGACCGCGAGACGGCGCACCTTCTGGATGTAGCCCGTCCGCTCCGTGACCGAGATGGCGCCGCGCGCCTCGAGCAGGTTGAAGGTGTGCGAGCAGCGCAGCGCGTAGTCGTAAGCGGGAAGCACCAGCCCGGACTGCAAGAGGCGCGACGATTCTTTCTCGTACGCGCCGAACAGCGTCTTGAGCAGCGCGACATCGGCCGCCTCGAAGTTGTGCTTCGAGAACTCGATTTCTTCCTGAAGGCGGACGTCGCCGTACGACAGCGTGTCGCTCCATTGCAGGTCGTAGACGCTCGCGACGTCGTTGAGGAACATGCCGATGCGCTCCGAGCCGTAGGTGATCTCGGCGGCGATCGGCGCCAGCTCCTGGCCGCCGGCCTGCTGGAAGTAGGTGAACTGGGTGATCTCCATCCCGTCCATCATCACCTGCCAGCCGACGCCGGCGGCACCGAGGGTCGGCGACTCCCAGTTGTCCTCCTCGAAGCGGATGTCGTGGTCGCGCGGATCGATCCCGAAGGCCTGCAGCGACGCGAGGTAGAGGTCCTGCACGTCCGGCGGCGAGGGCTTGAGGATGACCTGGAACTGGTAGTGCCGGTAGAGACGGAATGGGTTCTGTCCGTAGCGGCCGTCCACGGGACGGCGCGACGGCGCGCAGTAGGCGGCGCGCCACGGCTCGGGCCCGAGCACCCGGAAAAAGGTGTCGGGGTGCATCGTCCCCGCCCCCGCCTCGACGTCGTAAGGCTGCTGCACGACGCAGCCCTGCCGCGCCCAGTAGTCCGAGAGGCGCAGCACGAGCTGCTGGAAATTCAGTCCCACGGATGTCCCCCGTCAGGGCCGGGGTGCCGCGCCGCGAACAAGGTCACGGCGTGCGGACCCGCGCCAGGATCTCGTAGCTCTTGAAGCGCCGATCGGTCAGGTCGAAGAGCAGCGCCGCGGCGACGTCGCGCAGCGAATCGAGGGCTTCGCGCGTCGTGGCGATCTCCCCGAGCGCGGCCGGCGGCCGCTTCATGAACTCGGCCGCGAGCGCCGCCGCCTCGCGCGTCAGGCGCGGATCGCCGGCCCGGCGCTCCCCGCACTTGCCGCACACCACGATCCCCTCGCGCCGCAGGAGCGCCCCGCCGCGCTCCAGGAGCGACGCGCCGCAGCGGCCGCAGGCGAGGAGATCCGGCAGGACGCCGTGCAGCCTGAGGGTCCAGACCTCGAAGTAGCGCAGCGCCCGGTCCAGGTCGACTCCGTGCCGCACCGCCTGCAGCACCGCGCCGAGCAGGCGGAAGAAGGCCTCGTCTTCCTGCTGCTCGCGCGCGAAGACGTCGGCCACCTCGGCGCAGCAGGCGAGCACCGCGCCGCGCTCCGGGTCGGCCTGCAGGTCGTAGAAGGACTCGAGGAGATCGGCCGACTCCAGCCGCGACAGGTCGCGCCCCTCCTTCTCGAACCAGGCGAGGCGCACCCGCGACAGGAGCATCAGGTTCGCCCCGAAGCGCTTCCTGCTGCGGCGCGCTCCCTTGGCGACGGTGCGCACCTTCCCCTCGCTCCGGGTCAGGAAGGTGACGATCCGATCCGACTCCTGGAGCGGGCGGCTGTCGATGACGAACGCTTCGCTCTCCCGGAGCGGCACCCGAGTCCTCCCGCGTCAAGGCGTTCCTCCCCCGCAATCCGAAGCGGGGATTCTACCGTGAACCGACGGGGAGCCCGGGGGTGAGGCTAGGGGGTCAGGCCGAGGAGGCGGAGCAGGGGCGCGTCGTCGCGCCAGTCCGGGCGGACCTTGACCCAGAGCGCGAGGTGCACCTGCTTGCCGGCGAGCTGCTCCAGGCGCTTGCGCGCCGCGCTGCCGATTTCCTTGATCCGCTGGCCGCCTTCGCCGATGACGATGCCCTTCTGGCTGTCGCGCTCGACGAGGATGGTCGCCTCGATCCGGGTCAGCGCCGGCTCGTCGGAGATCTGTTCGATCTGCACCGCGGTGGCGTGCGGGACCTCCTGGCGGGTGCGGTGCAGGATCTCGGCCCGGATCGCCTCCGACAGGCGCTGCCGCATCGACAGGTCGGTCACGAACTCCGACGGGAACGGCGGCGGCGCCTCGGGCAGGCGGGCGGTGATGAGCTCCATCAGGCGATCGCAGTTGTCGCCGGTTTCGGCGGAGACCGGCACGATCTCCTGGAAGAGATCGAGGCGCGACGCCTCGCCGATGAGCGGCAGGAGGTCCTCCTTGCGCATCGCGTCCACCTTGTTGAGGACGAGCAGGGCCTTGCTCCCCGCCTCGCGGACGCGATCGAAGACGAAGCGGTCGCCGGGGCCGTAGCCGTCCGACGCGTCCACCATCACGATCACCAGGTCGACCTCGCGCAGGACCTGCGTCGCCGCCCGCACCATCTCCTCGTTCAGCCGGTGGCGCGGCTTGTGGATCCCCGGGGTGTCGATGAAGACGACCTGCACGCCGGGCAGGTGACGCACGCCGCGCACCGGGAACCGGGTGGTCTGCGGGACGTCGGTGACGATCGAGATCAGCTCGCCGGTCAGCTGGTTCAAAAGCGTGGACTTGCCGACGTTCGGCCGTCCGACGAGCGCGACGAAGCCCGATCGGAAGCCGGCCGGGACATCCTGCATCGCGGCCGGCGCGGTCGCCGCCGCGGGGTCGGAGTCGTTCGTCACGAGGCGTCCGGCGTCGCCCGCCACGTCGTCGTCACCCACCAGGTCGTGGTCGTCTTTCATGTCGTCATCGCCGGTCAGGGGATCGTCCGGGTTCATCGGTGCTCCGCGGCGCGGGATCCACGGCCTGCGGCTCGCGCCGGCACCGTGCCCCAGGGCAGGCGGCGCCGGTCGAGCCGCACGCGCGCGACCCTTTCGAGCAGGCGCGCTTCCAGCCGGTGCATGGTGCCGTCATCGGTCTCGTGATCGTGGCCGAGCAGGTGCAGGTAGCCATGGGTCACGAGGAGCGCCAGCTCGGAGCCGATCGGCCAGCCCGCGCGCCGCGCCTGGCGGCGCGCCTGCGGCAGCGACACGGCGATGTCCCCGAGATGCAGAACGCCCGGTTCGAGGGAATCGAGCGCCGGAAAGGACAGGACATCGGTCGTCCGGTCGTGTCCCAGGTGGCGGCGGTTGAGGGTGCGGATTTCCCGGTCGCCGGTGAGGAGCAGGGTGACGCCGCAATCGGATTTCCGGGTGGCGCGGCGCAGGCCGAGCAGGAGGCGCCGGCTCGAAACGGCATGACGATCGGCGCCGGCGGTGCGTGACACGACCTCGACCGGAACCTGTCGGGACGCGACCGGGGCCGCCCCAGTGCGCCTGCCGGCTCCGGCGGGCATCAGCCGGACGCGGGATCGCCCGCGGCGCGGCGCCGCCGGGGCAATGCGGCCGGCTCGGCGGCGGGCGTCTCCGCGGCCGCGGCCATCCCGGCCTCTCCGCCCGCTTCGCGATACGCCTCGTAGGCGCGCACGATTCCCTGCACGAGCGGGTGCCGCACGACGTCGGTCTCGTCGAACTCGACGAACCGCACGCCCTCGACGCCGGCGACGACGCGGCGCGCCTCCACCAGCCCCGAGATGCGTCCGGGCGGCAGATCGACCTGGGTCACGTCGCCCGTGATGATCGCCTTGGAGTTGTGGCCGAGCCGGGTGAGGAACATCTTCATCTGCTCGGACGTGGTGTTCTGCGCCTCGTCGAGGATGACGAAGGAGTTCGCCAGCGTCCGGCCGCGCATGAATGCGAGCGGCGCGATTTCGATCGTGCCGCGCTCGACGTGCCCGTTGGCCCGGTCCCGATCCAGCAGCTGGTACAGGGCGTCCCAGAGCGGCCGGAAGTAGGGATCCACCTTCTGCGCCATGTCGCCGGGAAGGAAGCCCAGCTTTTCTCCCGCCTCGACCGCCGGCCGCGCCAGGATGATGCGCTCGACCCTCTTCTCCGCCAGGTGCGCGACCGCCGACGCGACCGCGAGGAAGGTCTTGCCGGTCCCGGCGGGACCGATGACGAAGACCAGGTCGTGATCGTGGATGGCGTCGAGCAGGGCTTTCTGGTTGGGACTCTTGGGGGAGACGAACCGGCCGTTGGTCGTCTTGAGCCGCCCCGCCGCGAAGAAATCCTTCAGGAGGGCGGATTTGTTGTCGCGCAGGAGCCGGATGGCGATCTCGACGTCCCCCTTCTTCAGAGGCGTTCCACCCTGGACGAGGGCGGCGAGCTGGGTCATCAGGTTGGCGGCGAGGGCCTCCTTCTCCGCGTCGCCCGACACACTGATCTCGGCGCCGCGGGCCGCGACCTGGACCTCCAACTCCTTTTCGATGGACTTGAGATGCTCGTCGAAATGACCGAAGACGGCGGAGAGAGTGTCTTCAGGGATGGAAAAGCGTCGCAACCGGCCCCTCCGAAAACAACGAAAAGGTAGCATCCGCCTCCCCCGTTGTCAATGAAACCGGCAGGCCGGGCGCACGCAAGCGAAGCCGCCGCAGGGGTTTGCAGGGCGGTTTGCCGATTTTCCCTGAGAACCATCAGGCGGGGGTCGCGGACTTCGGGGGCAGCTCGATGCGCACGTGGAGCTCCTTGAGCTGCTTCTCGGGGACCTGCGCCGGCGCCCCGGTCATGAGGTCCACGCCGCTCGTCGTCTTGGGGAAGGCGATGACGTCGCGGATCGACGCCGACGACGTCAGGAGCGCCACCAGGCGATCGACCCCGAGGGCGATGCCGCCGTGCGGCGGGGCGCCCATGCGCAGCGCCGACAGGAGGAAGCCGAAGCGCGCCTCCGATTCCTGGCGATCCATTCCCAGGCATCGGAAGACCTGCTCCTGCACCTGCTCACGATGGATTCGGACGCTGCCGCCACCGACCTCGTTGCCGTCGAGGACCAGGTCGTAAGCGAGGGCGCGCGCGTCCTGCGGCCGCGTGTCGAGCAGCGGCACATCCTCCGCCATGGGCGAGGTGAAGGGGTGGTGGCAGGCGACCAGCCGCTCCTCCTCGTCGGAATGCTCGAAGAGGGGGAACTCGTGCACCCAGAGCATGTGGTGCTTCGCCGGATCGATCCATTTCTCGGCCCGGGCGATCTGCAGGCGCAGCGCGCCGAGGACGGTCAGGGCCGGCTTGAAGCGATCCGCGACGACGAGCACCAGGTCGTCGGGACCGGCGCCGAGAGCCGACAGGATGCCGCGGCAGCCCTCCTCCCCCAGATGCTTGAGGAGAGGCGACTGCAGCGTCCCCCCCTGCGACCGGACCCACAGGAGTCCCTTCGATCCCATCCCCTTGGCGGAGTCCACGAGATTGTCGATGCGCTGCCGGCCCCACGCGGCGCCACCCGGGACCACGAGCCCCTTGATGACGCCCCCCTGCTTCACGGCATCGGCGAAGACGCGGAAGGAGCTGTCCTTCAGGTGCGCGGTGAGGTCCTGGAGCTCGACGCCGAAGCGCGTGTCCGGCTTGTCGCTGCCGAAGCGCTCCATCGCCTCGCGATAGCTCATGCGCGGGTAGGGGCCCTGGAGCGGCACGCCCGCGGCGCGGAAGATCTCCTCCATCAGCCCCTCGATGAGGGCGAAGAAGGAGTTGCGCTCGGGGAAGGACACCTCGATGTCGATCTGCGTGAACTCCGGCTGACGGTCGGCGCGCGAGTCCTCGTCGCGGAAGCACTTGGCGATCTGGAAGTAGCGGTCGAACCCGGAGACCATCAGCAGCTGCTTGAAGAGCTGCGGCGATTGCGGCAGCGAATAGAACTGGCCGGGGCTGACGCGCGACGGCACGAGATACTCGCGCGATCCCTCCGGCGTGCTGCGGTTGAGGATGGGCGTCTCCACCTCGAGGAACGACTGGGCGTCGAGATAGCGGCGCACCGCCATCAGGATGCGGTGGCGCGTCTCGAAGATCTGCTGCGACTTGCGGCGCC
Source organism: Verrucomicrobiia bacterium (assembly GCA_035638075.1). Lineage (GTDB taxonomy): Bacteria > Acidobacteriota > Polarisedimenticolia > Gp22-AA2 > Gp22-AA2 > DASRAU01. Next base: position 22,719 of record DASRAU010000026.1, on the reverse strand, counting down.
GCAGGTCGAGGAAGCGGTAGCGCAGGCGCACCTCCTCGGCGGCATGGGTGTCGTCGTCGAGCGGGAACGGCAGCGGCTCGGAGGTGTTCAGCACCTCGACCCGGGACGCCTGCACCTCGACGCCGCCCGTCGGAAGATTGTGGTTGACGTTCTGCGCCTCGCGCGTGACCACCTTCCCCGCGACCGCCACGACGTAGCCCGGCTTCAGCTCCTTGCCGGCGGCGAAGGCCTCGGGCTGCGCTTCGGGATGGAAGACCGCCTGCGTGACGCCGTAGCGATCGCGCAGGTCGGCGAAGAGCAGGCCCCCGTGATCGCGGATGCTGTCCACCCAGCCGAGCAGGACCGCGGCCGCGCCGGTGTCGGTGGGACGAAGCGCTCCGCACGAGTGGGTTCTCTGCCAGACGGTCGGCTCAGACATGCAGCATCTCCCGCAAGGTCGCGACCACATCCTTCGCCGCGACGGTCTTCTGCAGCCCGTCCGCGAGCCGCTTGACGGTGACCGTGCCGCCGGCCGCTTCGCTCCCGCCGAGCAGGAGCGCGGTCTTCGCCTTCAGGTCGTTGGCGCGCCGCAGCTGCGCCTTCGCGCTGCGATCCGGAAAGGGCTCGACCACGACGCTCATCCCGGCGGCGCGCAGCGCGCGCGCCGCCGCCAGGGCCGGACCGACCCCTTCTTCCCCGAGGATCACCGCGACGGCGTCCGGGGTCGGGTCGACCGCAGTCTTGTCCGGCAGGCTCATCACCAGCCGATCCTCTCCCACCGCGAACCCGAACCCGGGGACCGGCGGACCGCCCAGCTCCTGCACGAGGCCGTCGTAGCGGCCGCCTCCCAGGAGCGCGCTCTGCGCCCCGAGCGTCGGAAGCGTCACTTCGAAGGTCGTGCGCCGGTAGTAGTCCAGGCCGCGCACCAGGCGCGGCTCCATGGTGTACGTCACGCCGAGGCGCTCGAGGTGCGCGCGCACGCCGTCGAGATGACGGCGGCAGTCGGCGCACAGGTGCTCGAGGATCGGGCTCGCGTGCTCGGCGATGAGCGCCTGGTCCGCGGGCACCTTGCAGTCGAAGACGCGCAGCGGGTTGGTGTCGAGGCGGCGCTGGCAGTCGGCGTCGAGGCGGTCGCGGAACGGCTCGAGCTCACGGCGGAGCGTCTCGCGGTACGCCGGCCGGCAGTTCTCGCAGCCGACGGAGTTGAGCAGGAGCACGCTCGCGCCGAGCCCCAGCCTCTCGAGGAAGACCGCCAGCATCTGCAGCGTCTCGGCGTCCACGGCGGGGTGCTCGCTGCCGAGGGCCTCGACCCCGATCTGTGAGAACTGGCGCATGCGACCCTTCTGCGGCCGCTCGTAGCGGAACATCGGGCCGATGTAGTAGAGGCGCGTCAGGTCGGAGCCGCGCTGCAGGCCGTGCTCGAGGTAGGCGCGGGCCACCGGAGCCGTGTTCTCGGGACGCAGCGTCAGGGATCGCCCCTTGCGATCGAGGAAGGTGTACATCTCCTTGGCGACGATGTCCGTCCCTTCGCCGACGCCGCGCGCGAACAGCTCGGTGGACTCGAAGATCGGCGTGCGGATCTCGCGGAAGCCGTACAGGCCGAAGACCTCGCGGGCCTGCGTCTCGACGAACTGCCAGCGTCCCGCCTCGTCGGGCAGGATGTCGCGCGTTCCCTTGACGGCTTCGATCACGGCGTGAAAGACCTGGATTCCCTTTCGGACGGCGTGGGAGCGCCGGAGAATAGCACAGCGCAGGTCCGTTCCCTCAGGGCGGAGGCTGGTGCTGCGGCCCGGGTCGGCGCGCGCCTCTATAATGAAGGCCGCGATGCCCAAGTCCCTGCGCGATCGGATCCTCCCCGCGGCGGCCGTCCTCGCTCTCGTCATGGGTGCGATGCCCGCCGCGGCGCGCGACTCCAAGTCGGTCTTCACCGGCCTGCCGATCGATCCCGAGATCGCCGCCAAGCCGCTGAAGCCCGACAAGCCGATCCGCTTCGAGCCCGCCTGGAGCTTCGCCGGATTCACCGCGCCCCTGGCGGGGGATCTCGCCGCCTCCGATGCCTTGCTCGCGGGAACCGACGTCGCGGGTCACCTGGTCGTCCTCGATCCGAAGTCGGGAACCGAGCGCTGGCACGTCGATCTCGAGGACGCGGCATCGACCGGCCCCACCGTCGCGGGTGAGGCGATCCTGCAGGCGACGTCCGGCGGCAAGCTTCGCGCCTTCGCCGCTTCCGACGGTCGGGCGCTCTGGAGCGCCGATCTCGGCGGATTGCCGGCGGGTCCCGCCGTGCTTCTCTGGGGATCCGTGCTGCAGACGACCCGGACCCCCGAGGTCGTCTCCATCGACGCCCGGGACGGGAGGGTGACGGGCCGCCTTGCGCTCGAGTCGATCCCGATGCCCCCCGAAGAGGCTCGGCCGAAGCACGCGCTCGCCGCCGTGATCGCCGCCGAAGGGGGACAGGTCCGCCTGGTCGACCCGGCGACGCTCAAGGTCCACTGGCGGCGCGACATCGGGCAGGCGATCACCAGCCCGCCCCTCGTCACGCGCGATCGGATTTACCTCGGGGCGGGGGATCGCTCGATCCGCTCACTGAAGCTTTCGAGCGGCCGACAGAAGTGGTCGCAGCGCGTCGGATCCCGCGTCAGCGCCCGCCTCGTGGCGCGCGGCGAGTTCCTGTATGCGCTCTGCTACGACACGGACATCTACCTGCTCGTCGCCCACAATGGCCATCTCGCCGGACGCGCCCATCTCGATCACCGGCTCGCGCAGGATGCCGCGGAAGGCGAAGGCCGCCTCTTCGTCGCCCCGTACACCGCCGCGGCGCTCGTCGGCCTGGAGTTCCCGAGGCTGGCCGTCGCGGGCCGCTACGAGCTGAACGAGCACGGCGAATGGTTCACCACCGCCCCAACCTGGGCCGCCGATCGCGTCACGCTCGGCTGGGGCCGCGAGACCGGCCACCTCGTCGCGTTGAACATCGTCGACGCTCCCCCCGCGGAAAAAGAACCCTCGAAGCCCGGCCCCGACAAGCCCGGAGCCACGACGCCCTCATCCGGCACACCCGGAACGATCGCCCCTGGTGCGGCCGCACCCGGAACGGCACCACCCGACACCATCCCCGAACCGCCGATCGTTCCCCCGTCTCCGGCCCCCCCGCCCCCTCCGACCGAAAGCGGCTCGCACCGGTAACCGACACGAGCATGCGCAAGCCTCGAGCGCTCAGAAGCGCGAAGAGATCAGACGTGAGCGCAGTCGGGAAGGACCTCGTGAAATCGCGGCGGGAACGTGAAGCAGGCCGGCGGGGTCCTCTCGGAAGGAGGGCCAAAGGACCCACCGGCGAAGCCGGTGGCCCGCCCGACTGAGAGACGAGGGTTTTGAGCCGACTACTTGAGGCGCCGCCGAATCTCGTCGCCCATCTGCGTGGTCGAGAGCTTCCCGCCGAGATCCTTCGTCGTCTTTCCGTCGCGCACCGCTCCCGCCACGGCGTTCTCGATGGCGCGGGCCTCGTCGGTGCGGCCGGCGGTGTCGAGCAGCATCGCCGCGCTGAGGATCGCCCCGATGGGGTTGGCAATGTTCTGTCCGGCGAACTTCGGGGCGGATCCGTGCACCGGCTCGAACAGGCCGATGCGGCCGGGGTGCAGGTTGGCCGAGGCGGCGAGGCCCAGTCCTCCCTGGATCTGCGCGCCGAGGTCGCTGAGGATGTCGCCGAACATGTTGCAGGCGACGATGACTTCGAAGTTGGACGGATCCTTGACCAGCTGCATCGCCAGGGCGTCCACGTACATGTGCGAGGTCTCGAGGTCCTTGTACTCCGCCGCCAGCTCGCGCCAGACGCGCTGCCACAGGTCGTGGCCGTAGGTCAGCGCGTTGCTCTTGTCGGACATCAGGACGCGCTGCTTCCCGTGGGCCCGGGCCCACTCCAGGGCGTGCCGGAGGATGCGCTCCACCCCCTTGCGGGTGTTGATGTCCTCCTGGGTCGCGACCTCGTCGGGCATCCCCTTCTTGAAGAAGCCGCCGACGCCGGCGTAGAGCCCTTCGGTGTTCTCGCGGAAGATGACGAAGTCCACGTCCTCGGCCTTGCGCCCCTTGAGCGGGCAGAGGCGCTCGTCGAGCAGCCGCACCGGGCGGTGGTTGACGTAGAGGTCGAGGCGGAACCGGAGTCCCAGCAGGATGTCGGCCGCATGCCGATTGTCCGGGACGCGGGGATCGCCGACCGCGCCGAGCAGGATCGCGTCGAAGGTCCGGAGCCTGTCGAATCCCGCCTGCGGGAGCGTTTCGCCCGTGCGCAGGAAGTGGTCGGCGCCGTAGGGAAACTCCTCGAACGCGAGGGCGCTCCCGGCGGCGGCGCGCAGCGTCTCCGTCGCCTCGCGCGTCACCTCGACTCCGATGCCGTCCCCCGGGATCACCGCGATGCGGATCACTGGACCTCCCTCGTGCGCGGCTTCAGCCACGCCGCCTGTGCCGCCTGCAGCATCAGAAGGCCGAGCGCGGCGCCGCAGGCGTCGCCGAGCGCGTCGCGCACATCCGGGCTGCGCCCGGGTACGAAGATCTGGTGGATCTCATCGGTGACGGCATAACCGGCGCACAGTCCCCACGCCAGCAGGAGCCGCGCCATCGGCACCGGCCGGCGGATGCCGTTGTTGAGCGCGCGCGCCAGGAGCACCGACAGCACCAGGTATTCGGAGACGTGCAGCAGCTTGTCGGGATAAGGCGTCGCCCAGCCGACCTGGGGCTGGGACGAGACGTAGTAGATGACCCCGAGGTACAGGATCGCCGGTCCCCAAGTGACGACCCGGCGGCCGAGGCCGGGAGAGGGACCTCTCCCGTTCACCGGGCGAGCGGGAAGGGGTACATCACGTACGCGACGATGAGCGACAGGACGACCATCGCTCCTCCCAGCACGACGATGACGCGGGCGCGATCGCGGGCCTTGTTCTGGGTCAGGAAGGCGAAGAAGACCGCCACCAGGCCCGCGAACACCACCATGTTGAGGACGTGGCTCGGGATCACCGGGGTCAGTCCTTGCGTCCGCGGGCGATGTCGAAGGCGTCGAGGATGAGCAGGATGTTCATCAGCCCCGCGGTCAGGAGGAACGTGCTGCCGTACTCGTAGGTCGGCAGGCGGACCCGGTCGCGCATGCGGTTCATCACCGCCTGGCGCTGCGGGTTCGACTCTTCCTCGGGAAGCCGGTACACGAGCCCGCCGAGCGACACGCTGCGGCCGACGAGATCGAGCGGCCCGAGCGCCAGGTTGTCGAAGGTCGCGAGGTACGACAGCGGCTGCTGCGGATCGACGACCGAGGCGGTGCCTCCGGACGCGAGGCCCAGGCCGAACGTCGCCGTCACGACGACGAAGAAGGCGACGGCCCGGGCGGTGCGCCCGAGGCTCAGGTGGCCGAGGCCCGGAAGGGCCCAGGCCAGGACGCAGGGAAGCAGGGCGTTGCGGCGCGGGCGTTCGGCGGGTTCCGAAGGCTCGATGGGGGCCGAGCGCTCGGCAGGCTCCGGATGGGACGCGGGAACCGGTTCGTCCACGCTATTCCTTGACCACCCAGACGCGGACCTCCCCCTGGACGTCGGCGTGCAGCTTCACCGGCACCGTGTAGATGCCGAGCGCCTTGATCGGCTCCTCGAGGAGGATGCGGCGCTTGTCGATCTCCACACCCTCCTTGGCGAGATATTCCGCGATGTCGGACGCGGTGACCGAGCCGTAGAGCTGATCGTTCTCGCCGACCTTGCGGACGATGGTGCAGGAGACCCCGGCGATCCGGCGACCGACCGCGGCGGCGTCCTCCTTCTCCTTCGCCTGGAGCACGGCGTAGCGGCGGCGCTCCTGCTCGACGCGCTTCATGTTGCCGTCGGTGGCGGCCAGCGCCTTCCCCTTCGGCAGCAGGAAATTGCGGGCATAGCCCGCGGCCACCTCGTGCACCTCGCCGCGGCGCCCGAGCTTGTCGATGTCCTCACGCAGGACGACTCGCATCACGCTCCTCCGGTTCTCTTCGGTTCTAGTCGGACGTGAACGGCAGCAGGGCGAGCAGGCGCGCGCGCTTGACCGCCGTCATGACCTTGCGCTGGTGCTTGGAGCAGGTGCCCGAGATGCGCCGCGGGAAGATCTTCGAGCGCTCCGGGACGAACCCCTGCAGCAGGCGCACGTCCTTGTAATCGATGAAGTGCAGCTTCTCTTCGCAGAACTTGCAGAACTTCTTCTTGCGGAACAGGAACTTCCGCTTGAAGGGCTTGCGTCCCTTGCCGCCCTCGCGGCTCGAACCGCCGTCTCTCCGGCCCATGCGCTCCTCCTGCCCTTAGGGCGCGATGCCCGCGTCGGGCGGGATCTCGTCGCGTTCGGCGGGGCGCGGCCGCATCATCGGCGACGGCCCCAGTTGCGATTCATCCTCCATGCGCACCGTCAGGTGCCGGAGGATGCGGTCGTTCATGCGGTAACGCCGGTCGATCTCCTTCACCTGGTCCGGCGGGCACTCGAGGAGCATCAGGGTGTAGATGCCTTCCTCGCGGTGATCCACAGGGTAGGCGAGACGGCGCTTGCCCCACTTCTCGGTCTTGAGAACCTTGCCCCCGGAGGTGTTGACGATCGACTCGACCAGGGCCGCGATCTGGTCGATCTCCTCCTCGGTGAGATTCGGGTCGGTCATGAAAATCGTTTCGTATTGTAGCATCGTGCCTTTCCCTCACTCCTCGGCTGCGGCCGACGGGCCGCGATTGTAACGGTTCATGGCCGCCTGAAACCCTTCCCGCGCCACCGTCTCCACGCAGTCGGCGGCGCGCCCGATCACCTCGTCCAGCCCCCCGCGCTCCGCGCGGGTGAACGGCTCGAGGACGAAGTCGGCCTGCTCCTCCCCTTCGGGCGCCGGTCCGATCCCCACCCTCAACCGCGGCACTTCGTTCGTCCCGAGGCTCTCGAAGATCGACCGCAGGCCGTTATGCCCGCCGTGGCTCCCCGATCGCCTCAAGCGCAGCGTCCCGAACGGCAGCCAGAAATCGTCGGAGACGACCAGCACCTCGTCCGGCCCGGCTCCCAGCTTCGCCATGGCCGCCTTCAAGGGCCCGCCGCTGCGGTTCATGAACTCGACGGGGCGGACCAGCGTGACCTGCCGATCCCCCATCGGAACCGCGCAGCGCATCGCGCCGGCTCGCTCCGACTCCTCCGGATCCCCGGCCCGCCGCCGCAGCTCCTCGACCACGAGGTACCCGGCGTTGTGCCTCGTCCCCTGGTATTTCCGGCCCGGATTCCCGAGACCGGCCACGAGCCTGAGCACGGGCGCGTTCCCGGACGGCTACTTCTTCGCTTCCGGCTTGCCCCCCTTCTTCTCCTTCTCGGGCTCCGCGCCTTCCTCGCCTTCGGCCAGCTGCTTGCCCTTCTTGATGACCTCCGGCTCCGACGCAGCGGGCGCCGCCGCCTCCGCGCCCGCGGCCGGGGCCGCCACTTCTTCCTTGTTCGGCGGCGCGCACACCACCACGATCAGTCCCGGGTCGCTGAGGAGCGTGAACTTGTCGCTCTTCGGCAGGTCGGCGACGCTCAGGTGGTCGTTGATCTTCATCGCCGACACGTCGAGGACCAGCGACTCGGGGATGTCCCCCGGCAGGCAGGAGACGCGCACCGTGCGGGTGACCGGCTCGAGGATGCCGCCGTCGAGCTTCACGCCGGCCGACTCCCCGGTGAGGCGGATCGGCACCTCGACTTCGATCGCCTCGTCCATGGCGATGCGCAGGAAGTCGGCGTGCAGGAGCTTCCCTGCGAGCGGGTCCACCTGGTACTCGCGGATCATCACATGGCGGCGCTGGTCGGTGCCGGCCAGGTTGAGCTGGAAGATCGTGTTGGCCCCCGAATCGGAGCGCAGGATCTGCTCGATGCGGTTCGGGTCCACCTGCAGGATGACCGGGTCCTTGCCGCCGCCGTAGAGCACCGCCGGAATCGAGCCGGACCGTCGCAGGCGACGGGAGACGTTCTTCCCGATCAGCTCGCGTCGCGCCACGTCCACCACCACATCCTTCATCGGTCCTTCCCTCCCGCGGGTCCTCGACCCGTGTGTTCCCGTGCCGCCGTCAGACGAACAGCGAGCTGACGGATGAGTTCGTGTGAATCCTGCGAATCGCCTCGCTCAGCAGGCCGGCCACCGACAGCACCGTGACCCGGCCGGCCTTCGAGCGCGCCGGATCGAGCGGAATGCTGTTGGTCACGACGGTCTGCGCCATCTCCATCTTCGAGATGCGCTCGATCGCCGGCCCCGACAGGACGGCGTGCGTGAAGCACCCGTAGATCGAGGTCGCCCCCTCTTTCGTCAACGCCTGCACGGTGCCGACGAGCGTCCCGGCGGTGTCCACCATGTCGTCCACGATGAGGGCGGTCTTCTTCGCCACCTCGCCGATGACGTGCATGACTTGAGGTTCGTTCTTCTCGCCGCGCCGCTTGTCGATGATGGCGAGCGAGGCGTCGAGGCGCTTGGCATAGGCGCGCGCCCGCTCGACGCCGCCGGCGTCCGGCGCGACCACCACGAGGTTCTTGAGCTGCATGCGGGCCACGTGCTCGATCAGGACCGGCGCCGCGAACAGGTGATCCACCGGGATGTCGAAGAACCCCTGGATCGCCGGGGCGTGCAGGTCCATCGCCAGGATGCGGCTGGCGCCCGCGGCGGTCAGCAGATCGGCGACGAGCTTGGCGGTGATCGGCACGCGCGGCTTGTCCTTGCGGTCCTGCCGGGCGTAGCCGTAGTACGGAATCACCGCGGTGACGCGCGCGGCGGACGACCGCTTGAACGCGTCGAGCATGACGAGCAGTTCCATGATGTTCGAGTCGACCGGCGGGCAGGTGGGCTGGATGACGAAGACGTCGGTGCCGCGGATGTTCTCCTGGATGTGGCAGTAGGCCTCGCCATCGGCGAAGCGCTTCACCGCGGCCGCGCCGAGCTCGACGCCGAGCTGGTCGCAGATCTCGCGGGCCAGCGCCGGATGCGCGTTGCCCGTGAAGATCTTGAGATCGCCGTCCACGCCCGCCGCTGTCATCGCCTCGTCCCCCGCCCGCCCCGGCCGCTGGCTGGGGCGGGAGGATTCGAACCTCCGGTGCTGGATCCAAAGTCCAGTGTCTTACCGCTTGACGACGCCCCAATCACGCGCCGAGACGCCCTTCCGAACAGCCCGCTCTGTCAATGGAGACGAACGCCATGAATTCCGGTGGTCCGCCCCTGGACTTACCGGGCGGAAAAACGACCCGCCTCGATCCCGCTGCGCTGCCGCGAACGGCACGGCAGAGCCCGCCATCCTTCCCGCGCCGCCTTCCGGGCGGCGTCCCGCACCTCGTCCGTCGTCGTGAACAGTCCGAAGACGGCCGATCCGCTGCCGCTCATGGCCGCGGCCTGAGCTCCGTTCCCGAGAAGCCACGCCCGCATCGCCGCGATGTCCGGACAGAGTCGCGCAGCGTGCGCCTCGAGATCGTTGCCGAGCCGCACCGAGGACAACGGTTCCTGCAGGATGCGCCCGAAGCCGGGAATGCTAGCGGGTTTGACCGCAAGTGTCAACGGCTCTTGCACCTGCGCGTAGACGGCCGCCGTCGACAGGGGGCGTCGCGGATCGAGGATCAGCACCTCGAAGGGGGGCAGATCCGGGACCGCCTCGACCTCCGTCCCGCGACCTTTGAGAAGGGCGGTCCCCCCGGCCAGGAAAAAGGGGACATCGGACCCCAGCGCCTCGGCGTGCCGGTGCAGGTCGGCGGATGGCAGGGCCAGGCCGAAGAGCCGGTCGATCCCCAGGAGGGTCGCCGCGGCGTCGCTGCTCCCCCCGCCCAGGCCGGCCCCGGGCGGAATCCTTTTGATCAGCTTCAGGGCGGCGCCGGGGGACGGGTCCGGACCGAGCAGGCGGCGGGCGGCCTTCAGGACCAGGTTGTCCGGTCCGGAGGGGACCTCGTCGTCCCCCTCGACCAAGAGCGACAGCCCCCGCGGGACCCGGGTGATGGCGAGATCGTCGGCGAGCGAGACGCTCTGCGCCAGGCTCAGGATGTCGTGGAAGCCGTCGGGGCGCTTTCCGAGGACCTTGAGGAAGAGATTGATCTTGGCGCAGGCCTCCACCCGGATCCCGTTCAAGGCGCCATCTCCCCTTCCCCGACCGCCGTCGAGAGCCCCTTCTCCCCCAGCACGATGCCCGGCTCGAAATTCGCGGGGCGTTCCGTCGAGAACAGGGATGAGTCCAGGCGGGAGGCACCCGGTCCGGATGTGCGCTTCAGGAGAAGGCTGGTGTCGACACCGGGGCGGCGCAGGCGGAGGCTCCTGGCCCACTGCCCTCCCTCTTCCGCGGCGTCGGGGTATTCGACGATCACGAGCGCCTGGCCCGTGGAGTCGAGGATGGCGCCTCCTCGCGACGGACTCGGGTTGGCCGGGTCCGCCGGACGGAAGCGGCCGGTTCCGAAAGGACATTCCGGAACCGCAGGGCAGGGAGATCGGCCTTCCAGAAGAACACGCATGTCTTCGGTCCCGAGCCCGGCGCCGAGGAGACGCTTCACTCCCTGCGCTTCGGGGTCCCAGGTCTCGGCGCGGCGGTGGGCCGGGTCGAGGGCGATGAGCCTCCTGCCGTCGGCGATGACGACCAGGCGCGGTCCGCCGACGGGAGGCAGGACCTCGAGGCGCATGCGATCGTCCGAAGCGAGCGCGACGGCGAGGCGGAAGCGGTGCGACTCCCCGGGCGACTCGCTGCGCCCCTCATAAAGGATGCGCAGGCCATCGACCGACTCTTCAGGGTGGGTGGCGGGCCTGGCGCCGCCCGACGCGCAGGCCGCGAGGGCCAGCGCCAGCAGGGACGCTGCGAGAGCGAGGAGACTCGGACAGGCTCCTGGTCTTAGTGGCCGGTGCCGAGGGTCCGGCGGGCGCGCGAGACCTTGGCGCGGATGCGCTCCGGCTCTTCGTGACCGTTCGCGATCGCCGCCTCCCATTCCCGCATCGCCTCCGCCGCCCGTCCGGTGGCGACCAGAAGGTCGCCGAGATGATCCCGGATCGCCGGATCGAAGGAATCGTAGCGCAGGGCGGTGCGCAGCATCTCCTCCGCCGGTGCGAAGCGGTTGAGCTTGAGGAGGGCGAAGCCGAGGCTGTCGAGATAGGCGGGGTTCTCCGGATCGAGCGCCACCGCCCGCTGCACGTACAGCACCGAATCGGGAAGGCGCCGCCCGCGCTGCGCCAGCATGTAGCCGAGGTAATTCAGCGCCATCGCGTTGTTGGGGTTGGCGACCACGGCGCGGCCGAGGGAGCGCTCCGCCTCCTCGAAGCGGCCCAGCCGCTCGGCCACGGCCCCCCGCGCGAACAGCAGGCGGTCGTCCCCCGGCTGGCGCCGCAGCGCCTCGGCGAGGAAGGGCTCCGCCTCCGCGTAATGGTGGCGGCGCATCAGCGTGTCGGCGATCCCGAGCGTCGTCTCGACGGCGTGATCGTGACGCACCACGATCGCCTCGAATTCGTTGAGCGCCTGCGGGACGTCGCCGCGCACCAGCATCGACTCGGCCAGGAGGATCTCGAACTGGTCGGTTCCGGGGCGGGCCGCGAGCCCTGCGCGCGCGACGCGATCGGCGGCGTCGGTGTCGCCGCGCTCGAGGTGGGCCCGGGCGAGCAGGCGCAGCAAGTCGTCCTGAGGGTCGCGCGCCAGGCGAACCGCATGCTCCAGCGCTTCCGCCGCGCCGTCCCAGTCGCGCGCCGAGGCGGCGAGGACCCCGACCTGGGCCCAGGCCACCGTGAGCATGGTGGTCTTCTGCGGCTCGGTGACCTCTCGGGTCGAGGCGCGGTCGATGAGGTCTTCGAAGGCGCGGCGCGAGGCCGCCGACTCACCCTGACGGCGCATGAGGCGCGCCCGCTCGAAGAGACCGTCGAGGTTCTCCGGCTCGACCAGGAGGAAGCGCTCGCAGTCGGCCCGCGCGCCCTCGGTGTCGCCGGCGTTGTCGCGCACCTGCGCGAGCAGCAGCCGGATGCGGAAATCGGAGGGATCCGCCTCTTCGGCCGCGAGCAGCGTCTCGACGGCGTCGCCGGTCCGGTCGAGCTCCATCTGCAGGAGCGCGATCCGCTTGAGGATCGCCCCCGAGGGCCGCTCCATGTCGAGAATGCCGGCGTACACGGCGATGGCGTCCTCGTAGCGGCGCGTGCCTTCGTAGAGCGTGGCGAGCAGATCCGCCGCGTCGAGATTGCCGGGATCGGAAGCGATGAGGTTCTTCAGGAGCGCGACCGCCGTGTCCCCGCGGCCGAGGTCGAGATCGAGCCGCGCCAGGAGAAGCGCCCGGTCCGCCGGCAGCGGATCCGATCCGGTCTGCGCCTCGAGGACATGGGCCGCCTCGGCCGCGCAGTCGGTCCCCACGCACAGCTCGGCGAGGCGCTTCGCGCCCTCGGTCGAGGAGGGATCGGCGCGCAGCGCACCGCGCAGATCCTGGAGCGCGGCGGCACGCGTGCCTTCGCTGACAGGGTCCTCGGCGTCCATCTTGATCCCGGCGCGCAGCGCCAGCGCCTCGGGCCAGCCGGGACGCGCCGCGAGCGCGCGCTCGACGTAGCCCAGGGCCGCCTCGGGCTCGCCGAGCAGACGATGCAGCTCCGCCGCTTCGAGCAGGAGCCCGGGGTCCGCGTCGGACGTCGTGGCCTGGTCGAGGACGCGCGCCGCCTCGTCGGGGCGCCCGCTCATGAGGAGCGTCTGCGCCTGCAGATACGCGTCGTAGCCGCGCGCCCGCTCGGGCGGACCGCCGGCGCGATGCCCGGCGAGCGCCGGTGTCGCGGCCCCGGCGACGGCGGCGAGCGCGATCGCTCCCGCGAGAATGCGGTGCCTCATCGCGCCTCCTCTCCCGGACGCAGCTTGAGACGCCGCGTCAGGGGGTTGATCGACAGGGCCAGGGCCTGTGTGCGGTTCTCGTGGATGTCGAGATCGATTCCCTCGATGGCGTCGAAGTCGGTGCCGCTGTCTCCCTGGACGCGCGTCTCGATGCGCCGGCGGCCCGGGGCGACCGGCAGCGATTTCATCCAGGAGGTCTTCCCCCCTCGGCCCGTCAGCCTCTCGCGCAGCGCTTCCGTCCCGTCGACGCGCACCGTCAGGATGCCGCTCTCGAACTTGTGCTGGAAGCTCAGCCTCAGCGTGCCGGTCGGCCGGGGCGCCTGCTTCGACGCGGGCGGCGGCGCCGGGGCGGGCGCCGGAGGGAGACGAAGCCACGATGGCGGGGCGATCGCCTTCGACGCGGGCCGTTCCTGCGGCCGATCGCCGGTCCGCTCATCGGAACGGTCCGCGGCGCTCTCGAAGGAACCCTCCGCCGGACGATCCGGCGAGGACGCCGCCACCGCCTGCGTCTTGTCGCGGCGCGTCACGGCGTTCACGAGGTACGGCGACAGCGCGAGGATCCCCAGGGCCAGGAGGAACAAGGTCCATCCCGCCACCGCTCCCGGCCCCGCGCCCGCGAGGATGCCCGCGATCCCGCGTCCGCCCCCGGTTCCGGAGGACACGGGGCCCTGCGTGGCGCCGGTGCCCTTGACGAGCGTGCGCGGCGCGGCGCGGTCGGCGGCTTCCTTCCAGGTGGCGAGCGAGGCGGTGAACTCTTCGGCCAGGTCCTTGCAGCCGGCATAGCGCTCGGCGGCGATCTTGGCGAGGCCGCGCCCGAGAATCCGGTCCACGTCGGCCGGCACGGCGGGATTGAGACGCGAGGGGGGCGGCGGCGTGACGTTGACCACCTGATACGAGATGGCGGTGAGGCTCTCCCCCACGAACGGGCGCTCACCGGTGAGCAGGTGGTACAGCGTCACCGCCAGCGAGAACTGATCGGCGCGGCCGTCGATCTTCCCGCCCGTGACCTGCTCCGGGGCCATGTAGTTCGGCGTGCCGAGGAGCCGGCCCGGCTTCGTTCCTTCGCCCGTCGGGGCCCGGGCGATGCCGAAATCCAGGACCTTCACCTGCCCGCCGGTGGTGAGGACGATGTTGCCGGGCTTGATGTCGCGATGCACCACGCCGCAGCCGTGGGCGTAGTCGAGGGCGTCGGCCACCTGCCGCGCCACATCAGCAACCTGAGGTATCGGCAGCCGGCCGCCTCCCGCCAGAAGCTCCTGCAGGTTGGTGCCGGTCACGTACTCCATCGCGATGAAGGCGGTGCCCTCCGTCTCGCGCGTGCCGACGTCGTGGATGGTGACGATGTTCGGGTGGCCGAGGCGCCCGGCGATCTGCGCTTCCTGGTAGAAGCGGCCGAGGAACTCCTCCTCTTCACCGGGGGCCAGCGGAAAGGAGAAGGCGACGCACTTGAGGGCGACGATCCGTCCGAGCCGGGGGTCCCGGGCGCGATAGACGACGCCCATGGAGCCTCGCCCCACCTCCTCGACGATTTCGTAACGGCCGATGTTTTTCGGGATGCTCACGATCGGCCGCGCCCCCCCGGCGAGCAAAGCCGCGCGAACAGGGCGCGGCCTCGGACCGGGGCCTCAATATAGGTTTGAGGTGGGGGGGCGTCCAGCGCGTCCCGGGCTCAGAAAGTCCCGGAAAACGGTCTCACACAGGTGCTGCGAAGAGGATCAGGCGCCTGCGCCGGCCGGGCTCAGGCTGCGTCGCGAACCGGGGCGGGGCCGTGCTCCTCCGCGAGGTAGGTCCGGCCATCGTTCGAGCGCGCGTGCGGCTTCGGTTGGACTCCGGGATGGAGCCCCGCGACGGGAGTCCCGGGAGCGAGGCGCAGCTCCGCGGCGGCCTCCTGGCGGGTGACGCCCTTCAGGTAATCGATGGCCTTCTGCCTCTGCGTGTCCTTGCCTTCCTCGTTGTCCGACGGGATGGCGAGATCCGGATCGAGCCCCTTGGCGTTCCATTCCTTGCCGGCCGGCGACTGCATCAGGCCGGTGGCGAGGAACAGGCCGTCTCCGTTCGGAAGCGGAACCAGGCTCGACACCGTCCCGCCGCCCCAGGTGCGCTCGCCGACGACGGGCGTTCCGAGCCCGTCCCGCAGCGCCGCGGTCACCACCTCGCACGAGCGGCTGGTTCCCTCGTCCACGAGGACGACCATCGGCCCGCTCCATGAGCGCTTGCGCCCATCGGTGCGGTAAGCCTTGTCGCCGTCATGCCGGTCGGCGACCGTGACCACGACCCCATCCTTCATGAAGAGACTGGCGACCCCGATCGCCTCCGCCAGGGAGGTCGAGGTGCAGCCGCGCAGATCGAGGAGGAGCCGCTTCATCCCCTGCTCGCGCAGTCCCGCGATCGCCTGGTCGACCCGGCGCGCATCACCCTCGCGCAGGCCGAGGATGCGGACCGTCCCGACACCGGTCTCGGCGATCCTGCCGGCCGGAGCGGGGGGCACGATGACCTTGCGCTCGAGCGCCTGCTCCTTGCGATCACCGCCTTCCGAGGGGCTCAGGCCGAGCGTCACCTTGGTGCCCGGCTTGCCGCGCAGCGCCTGCTCCGCCTGCCACACGCCCATGAGCCGCGTCGGCCGGGTGTCGATGGTCAGGATGGCGTCCCCGGTCTTCAACCCGGCCGCGGCAGCCGGGCTCCCCGGCAGCGCCGACACGATGACGATGTAGCCGTGCCGCTTCGAAACGCGCAAGCCGACGTCGGCGGTGCCGGCGGCATCGCCCTTCGAGGCGCGCGCGTACTCGCGGGCATCGAGGTACTCGTTGCCGGGATCGAGGCTCTCGAGCATGCCGCGATAGGCGCCGTCCATCAGGGCCTCGATCTGCGTCGGCTCGACGTAGTTGTTCACCGACAGGTACAGGACCTCGTTGAAGACCTTGAGGTAGTCATAGGTGCCTTCGACGGCGGAGGTCCTGCCGGCCAGTCCTCCCGCCAGGGTCAGGACGACCACGAGGGCGGAGACAACCACGAGCACTTTGCGATCGAGGGACAACGTCATTTTTTCTTCTCCGTCACGGAACTCCGGCGCCCGCTCTGGCGGAGCCACGGGAGGGGGTCGAGCGGCTCCCCGTGGCGGCGGATTTCCAGATACAAACCTGTCATCCCCCAGGGGCCTTCGGGTCCGGACCGGGCGATCACGTCGTCCCGCCGGACCTCCTGGCCCGCGGCGGCCAGCCGTTCCCCCAGCTGGCCGTAGACCGAAAGATACTCGCCGCCGTGGTCGATGACAATCATTTCTCCATATCCCCGGAGCCAGTCCGAGAAAACCACCTTTCCTTCGAAAAGGGCCCGGACCTCCGTCCCCGGGTCGCAGGCGATCTCCAGCCCCTGGTGAGGCACCTGGGTGTGGAACTTGGGGTGCCGGACGTTCCCGAAGGGGATGGCCACCGGTCCCTGCACGGGCCAGCCCAGGAGCCCCCGGAAATTCTCCATGCCGCGGGAGGGGCTCGTCTCGTCCCCGACCCGGCCGAGGAGCGCCGTGAGATCCCGCTCCATCTGCACCATGCCCTGGAGGGCCTGCTCCTCGCTCCCCTGGCGGGTCCGGATGTCCTGGAGAAGCTTCCCCTTCGAGGCCTGGGCGGCGACCAGGTCCTGGCGCTTGAGATCGAGCTCTCCCTGGAGCGACACCAGCCGCTCTTCCTGTTTCTGCCGCTCGGCCACGGCCGCATCGAGGCGGACCCGCTCCACCCGCAGCGTCTCGACCCGGCGGCTCTCGGTCGCGGCGAGCGCTTCGGCGCTGCGCTCCGCCGTCGCCAGCTCGGAGGGACTGCCGGCGAGGAGCAAGAGGCCCAGGCTCGGCGGCGTCCCGGTCTTGTACATCTCGACGATCCATTCGCGCAGGTCGCGCTCGGCCCGTCCGACGCGCTCCTGCGCCGCGGCGGCATCGCGGCGCGCCCGGATCACCGCCTCTCCCGCGGCGGCGGTCTCGCGGCGCAGCATCTCGGATTCGCGCGTCAGAAGCGCCTGCCGCAATCCCATCTCGTCGAGGTCGTCGAGAAGCGTTCCCGCCTGAGCTTCCGCCGCCACCAGGCGGGACCGCAGCGCCTCGATCTTGTCCTGGAGATCCTTCAGGCGCTTCGCTTCGGCCGGATCCGCGGGCGCTTCGGCGGCTGGAGCGCCGGGCGCCTCGGGAGGATCGGCGGCGTGGACGCCCGGGTTTCCCGTTGCGAGTGCGGTGAAGACCGCGAAAGAAGCGCCGAGCTGGACCGCGACGCGGGCCAAACGCGGCGTCAGCCGACTCAGGGGAGGAGGCTCCGTCCGTCGATCCCGGCGACCGGTGGAACGCCGAGCAGCGCCAGCGTCGTCGGGAACAGATCGCCGATGAACGGCGCCGCGTCCTGCTTCAAGGGGAAGCTCGAAAAGAAGATGCCCGGCACGAGCGACGGATCGTTCGAGCAGTGATCCCCCGACCACGCCTTGCGGTTGTCCTCGAAGACGTCGTTCGGCACTTCGCCGAGGGTGCTCTGCCAGCCGACGCGGTAGTGCTCGGTGTTGGCGACGCGCAGGTCGGGGACGATGCGGGGATCGAAACCCGAATACATCTCCTCGCGGGTGTAGACCTTGACGACCGGCTTCTCGCCGGTCTTCTCGTCGACGAGCGCCTCGAGCCCTTTCACGATGGCCGCGCGCACCTCCTCGTACTCGCGCCCCGGGGCGACGCTGCCGTTCGGCTCGCGGCCGAGGAGGTTCACGTAGATGTTGCCGAGACCGAGGGCGTACGCCCTGGTGCGCGGCCAGTCCACGTTCTTGAAGAACCCGCCGAGCGCCCCCTTGTCGAACAGGTCCTCGAGCGTCTTGCCGCCGGCCTCCTGGCCGGTGCCCACGCCCTTGAGGCCCATGAAGCCGTTCTTCCAGAGCCAGGTGTTGTAGTTGACGCCGCGCCGGAACGAGGCGAAGCCGTGGTCGGAGCACACGACGAGGGCCGTCTTCCCGTCGAGCTTCGCCATCGCGCGCCCGACGATGGCGTCCATCCGCTCGTAGGACTTCGGAATCTCGCCGGCATACTGCGCCGCCGCGGCCGCGTCATAGATCGGATGTCCCGGATCGTGCAGGCGCCACAACAGGTGGCTGACGCGATCGGTGAAGTCGAAGACCTGGACGTACAGGCGCGCGTCGGATTTCGCGAGCGCGGCGTCGAGCATCTTCACCTCGGTCCCAACGGTGAAGTCGAGGTCCTCGAGGAAGTGCTTCTCGTCCGTGATGCCCGACGGCAGCGACCACGTGTCGATCGGCCAGCCCAGCGTCTTGAACAACCCGACGTCCTTGAGCAGGTCGGGCGCGAGCGACGCCGGGGTCGCGAACGGAATCGGCTGGCACAGCGGGTGGAACATGAGGGGGCTCATGTAGAGCCGGATTTCGGGGTCGAGAGCCAGGAGCTTGAAGCGCGCGAGCCCGCGCAGACCGGCGACGCGATCGACCAGCGGGTTCACCGGGATCCCGATCTCGAACCAGTCGCTCCACGCCCCGGGCTTCAGCGTCTGCCGCTGGCCCTCGAGATCGATGGTCAGGTCCTGGTCCATAGCCTCGAGGACGAAGGGAACGTCCAGACGCTTCCGGATGCCGCGCTTTTCCAGCGCCGCCTCGAAGCTCTCGCGCGCCACCCGCTTCTCGTCCCCCTTCAGGCCGGCGGTCGCCTCGTCCCGGGGGTAGTTCCAGAACGGCTTGTTCGGCGGGCCGACGAGGGCCGTCTCGATGCGCCCCCGGCGCCCGGACAGGCGCACGATCTCGATGCTGAACTGGTTGTTGTCCATCGCGAAGGCGGCATCGGACGTGAACAGGGACGGCGAGCCGACGCGCCCGAGCATGTCCGGGACTCCGAGCCCCGAGAGAAGGTCGAGGTGGTCGTGGCTCTCGGCCGGGAAGTTCGCCGGGACGTGGATGACCCTGCTCGGGATCCCGGCCTCGGCGGCCACGCTCCAGAAAGGAGTGCCCTTGCGGCCGTTGGTCGCATCGGGAACCGCATCCGGCAGCCAGCGCGCCGCGAGCATCGCCATGCCGCCGCCGGCGAGCGCCCCGAGGAGCAGGGACAGCCCGGCGAGACGCAGCCCCCGCTGCCGCAGCAGCGCCAGGACGATGGCGGCGAGGATCGCGACGGCGACCCCCGCGGCCGCCCCGAGAATCGGCGGATTGCGCGGGCCGAACAGGAGCGGCTTCTTCCCCTCCTTCACCATGGCGAAATCGGGGATGTAGGTCCCTTCGATGCGCTTGAGGAAATCGAAGATCTCGGTGCGCCCGGGGTTCAGTCCGGTGGCGAACGTCGACCACGACACCGGCGTCTGCGGCGGGTTGGTGCTCTTGAGCGGCGCGTAGAAGCCCTGCGCGCGCAGCTTCGACAGGTTCGGGAGCCGCCCTTCGTCCATGTACTGGCTCACGAGGTGCGCGTCCGCGCCGTCGAAGCCGAGGATGATCACCCGCTCGAAAGGCGCCTTCGTCCCGGCGGCTTGGGCCTGTGACACCGCGGCCGGAAGGACGGCCGCCATGAGAACGAGCATCACGAGCAGGCGGGCTGGGAACCGAATCCTCGAGGGGTCCTTCATGCGGGCGTGAAGTATAGGGGAACGTCTCCCGGGTCGCCAGCGCCGCCGCGAGGTCACGCGCCATCGGCCGCCCGGGCATCGTTTAAGATGCGCGCGCGATGGCGGGGGCGCGGCGCGCGACGGTGCGGAGGCTTCTGGTGCTCTTCGGACCGGTCTTCGCCGCCGGATGGATCGTCGCCGCGTGCGCGCGCCGGCCGGCCGATCCGACCGGCGTGACGGTGATCGTGGATGGAGGACCGGCGAGCCTCGATCCCCGCCTCGGCTCGGACGAGGCGAGCCGGAGGGTGTACGACCTGATCTTCAACGCGCTCTTCAGGCTCGCCGACGACGGCGGCACGACTCCCGACCTCGCCCTTTCCTCCGAGGCCCCCGACGACCGCACCCTCGTCGTCCATTTGCGGGAGGGGGTGCGCTTCCACGACGGAGCGCTTTTGACCTCCGCGGATGTCGTCTTCACCTACCAGTCGATCCTCGCAGGTGAGGTGGTTTCGTTCCGCCGCGCCGACTTCGAGGCGGTGGAGTCGGTCACGGCGCCCGATGCCGCGACGGTGGTCTTCCACCTGCGCCGGCCGTTCGCTCCCCTGCTCTCGAACCTGACGGTGCCGATCCTGCGCGCCGGGACGGGCGCCGAGGCGGCGCGAACGCCGGTGGGGACGGGGCCGTTCCGCCTGATCCGCTACCGCAAGGACGAGGACCTGCTGCTGGGCCGCTTCGATGGTTACTTCGAAGGGCCGAGCCCGCTGACGAGCGTGCGCATCCGCGTCCTGCCGGCCGAGAGCGCCCGGCTGCTCGAGATGCTGCGCGGCAGCGGCGATCTCGTCGTGAACGATCTCGCGCCCGAGCACTTCGACCGCCTGGAGCGGACCGCGGGCTTCGACGTGGGGGCGCACGACGGCCGCAACGTCGTCTATCTCGGCTTCAACCTGGCGCACCCGCCCCTCGACGATGCGCGCGTGCGGCTCGCCATCGCACTGGCCGTCGATCGTGACGCGATCGTGCGTCACCTGCTGTCGGGACGGGCGCGGCTGGCGACGACGCTCCTGCCGCCGGGGCACTGGGCCCATGACGACACGATTCCGATCCGCCCGCACGATCCCGGCGAAGCCCGGCGCCTGCTCGACGCCGCCGGCCACCCCGATCCCGACGGCTCCGGTCCCGCCCCGCGTTTCCACCTGCGCTACTCGGCTCCGCAGAGCGAGCAGGCGGCGCAGCTCGCCTCCGTCCTCCAGGAGGATCTCGCGCAGGTCGGTATCGCGCTCGACGTCTTCACCTTCGAGTGGCCGACCTTCTATGACGATCTGCGCTCGGGACGCTTCGAGATCGTGACCTCGAACTGGACCGACATCGGCGACCCGGACATCTACCGCCTGCGTTTTCACTCCGCCTTCCGTCCGCCGAACGGACTCAACCGCGGCGGCTACGTGAACCCGGAGGCGGACCGGCTCATCGAGGAGGGCGCGGAGCGGGCCGATCGTCCCGGTCGGATCGCCCTCTACGCACGGCTGCAGCGGCGGCTCGATGCCGACCTGCCGTGCGCCTGGCTCTGGCACCGGCAGGTCCGCTCGGCCTCGGGACCGCGTCTGCGCGGTTTTACGCTCGACGCGGGGGCCGATTTCCGCCCGCTGTGGCGCGCACGCGTGGTGACGGGCGACGCCGCGGTCTCCGAGCGGGCTCCGGCGTCAGCCGAGCCTCCGGCCCAGGGCGGCCTCGACGGCGCTCGAGGAGATGGGTCCGGCACGGACGAGGCGCGGCGGATCGACGCTCAGATCCACGATGGTCGAAGGCGATCCGCCGTGGGTGCGCCCGCCGTCCAGGACCAGGTCGACGCCGTCCTTGAGCTGATCGGCCGCTTCCTCGGCGGAGCCGGGAGCGGGCTGGCCGCTCCTGTTGGCGCTGGTGGCGACGACGGCACCGCCGAGCGCGCGCGCCAGGCCGCGGGCGACGGGATGCGGCGAGAGCCGCACGCCGATGGTCCTGCCCCCTCCGAGCAGGCGCTCGGGAAGATCCAGCGCGGGCAGGAGGAGCGTGAGCGGACCCGGCCAGAAGACTTTGACGAGCGCCTGCGCTCCCTCCGGCACCTGCGCGGCGACGCGGGCCAGGTCACCGAGGTCGCCGATGATCACCGGCAGCGGCATGACGCCCGGGCGTCCTTTCGCCGCGAACACCTTCTCCACGGCCGCCGCGTCGAGCGCGTCGGCCCCGAGGGCGTAGAAGGTTTCCGTGGGGTAGGCCACCAGTCCGCCGGCCCGCAGCACGGCGGCCGCCGACGCCAGCCGGTCCGCTTCGGGACGTTCCGGATCGATCGCAACGAGCTTCGTCGTCTTCGACCTCATGGCGGCCGCGGCCATTCTAGCGCAGCGCTTCGCGAGGTCACGGCATGAAGACCCGCACGCCGCGCGCGGCCGAGGTGGTGCGGTCACCGCAGCATCCGGTCGTGAAGGAGGCGCGGCGGCTCGACGCCGATGCGGCGGCGCGTCGCAGGGAAAAGAAGGGGATCGCCTGGGGACGGCACCTGGCGCTCGAGGCGCTCGCCGCGGCGGTGCCGATCGAGACCGCCCTTCTCTCCCCCGATCTCGAGAAGGACGACGAGGGAACGCGCCTCGCCGGGGCCCTCGCCCGCACCGGGGCTCGCGTGGTGCGCGTGACACCGGCTCTCCTCGACGGCATCGCGGCCGGGGCCGGGGACCAGGGCGTGGCCCTCGTCGTCCGCCGTCCCGGAACGACGCTCGACGATCTCGTCGGGGCCCGCCGATCCCTGCTTCTCCTGGCGCACGGCATCCAGGATCCCGGCAACCTCGGATCGATCCTGCGCTCGGCGCGCTCGCTCGGCGCGGAGGGAGCCGCGGTGCTCGAAGGAAGCGCCGACCCGTGGTCGAGCCGCGCGCTGCGCGCCGCCATGGGCGCCACCTTCCGCCTGCCGGTCGTGGAGTCGACCGCCGCCCAGGTCCTGCCGCGCCTGCGGCAGGCCGGCCTCCGCCTCGTCGCGGCTGTCTCGAGCGAGGGGACGACCCCCGACCGCACCGACCTGAAGTCCCCCGTCGCGCTCCTCCTCGGCCGCGAAGGATCCGGTCTCCCCGAGGACCTCGTCGCGGCCGCCCAGGATCGCGTGCGCATCCCCATGTCCCCCGGCGCCGATTCGCTCAACGTCCACGCCGCCGCCGCGATCCTCCTCTACGAAACCAATCGCCAGCGCACATCGCGCTGACGGCGCTCGCGGGCCGGGCCGTGAGAAACCCGGGCTAGGTGTGGTTTCTCAAGAGGTTGTTCACAACCCCGACCGACCTCAGTCTAGGACGCATCCCGTGAAGAGCCCTACTACCAACGCCTTCAGTAAGAGAGCAGGTACGGTCGGTGCCCTGGAAGAGTCGAAAAGTGTG